>NZ_JBVJLC010000013.1:0-207612 GCF_055584925.1 Streptomyces sp. NPDC087906 | reverse complement strand
GCCCCGGAACCCGGAACCGAACAAGCGCACCGCAACCACCACACCCGGCCGCCCCCGCCGGACGGCGACACCGCAGTCCGGACACCCCCCTCCGGAGGCCCCGGAACCCGGCACACGCGCACGCGGCACAGCCAAAACCCCGCTCCCGGAGGGGGTTACCCGATGTCCGGCGGGTCGATTCTGATGCGGATCGGGTCCGACGGACCCCGCGCCAGCCGGCTCGCCTGCGTCGACTTCAGCGCCTGCGCCAGCGCCGCCCCGCTCCCCGGCGGCACCCGCAGCAGCGCGCGGTCCCACGGCTCCCCCGGTGGCGGGTCGCCCGCGCGGCGGGGGCGGGCCGGGTCCGTGACCGGGAGTGGGACGGGGCCCAGGACCTGCGCGTCCGGGGGCAGGCGGGCCGCCGACAGGAACGCCTCCAGCGCGGCCGGACGGCCAGAGACCGCCGCCATGCGGGACACCGGCGGGAGCCCCAGCTCGGCCCGTTCCGCCAGTTCACGCTGCGCGTGGCCGACCGGGTCCCAGCGGACCAGCGCCTGGACCGGGCGGAGCGTGGGCTCGGCGATCACGACGACCGTGCCGCCCTCGTCCTGGCCGCGTACCAGCGCCGCCGCCTGCATCCAGCGGCGCAGCGCCTCCTCCCCCGCCCGCAGGTCGGGCCGGCCGAGCATCGCCCAGCCGTCGAGGAGCAGTGCCGCCGCGTATCCGCCGTCGGCGACGGGTTCGGCGCCCGGGGTGCTGACCACGAGCGCCGGGCGGGCCGGGACCGAGTCGAGGATGTGGTCGCGGCCCGACGTGCGGACGGGGACGGCGGGGAAGGCCCGGCCCAGCTCCTCCGCCGTGCGGCGCGCGCCGACGATCTGGGCGCGCAGCCGGGGCGAACCGCACGCGACACACGTCCAGTCGGGCTCACCCCGGCCGCACCAGCCGCAGCGCAGCTCCCGCTGCTGGGGGGCTTCCAGCGGGCCCGCGCAGTGCCGGCAGCGCGCGGGCGTGCGGCAGCGTTCGCAGGCGAGCCTCGGGACGTAGCCGCGACGCGGCACCTGGACCAGTACGGGGCCGGTGCGCAGGCCGTCCCTGACGGCCTGCCAGGCGAGGCTGGGCAGCCGGGCGGCGCGGGCGGCGCCGTCGCGGGCCAGTTCGCCGTCGCCGACCGTGCGGACCAGCGGGGCGCAAGCGCGTACCTGCTCCCGGTCGGCGCCGAGCGGCAGCGCCCAGCCCGTCTCGACCAACTGGGCCGCCTCGACCGTGCAACCGGTGCTGCCCAGCAGGAATCCGCACTTGTCGTGGGCCGCGCGCAGCAGCAGGACCTCGCGGGCGTGCGGCTGGGGCGCGTGCTGTTCGCTGTGGCTGCCGTCGGCGTCGTCCCAGATGGCGACGAGACCGAGGTCGCGTACGGGGGCGAACATCGCGGCGCGGGTGCCGACGACGGCCCGTACGGCTCCGCGCCGGACCGCGAGCCATTCGCGGTAGCGCTTCTCGGGGCCCGCCTCGGCCGTGAGCAGCGCGTGCTGCCCTTCGCCGAGCAGCGCGGTGAGGGCGGCGTCGAGCCGGGCGGCGACCCGGCCGTCCGGTACGACGACGAGCGCGCCCCGGCCGGAGGACAGCGTCGCCGCGACGGCGCGGGCCAGTTCGTCGGCCCAGTGCGGTCCCGGCAGGGCGGTCCACACGGCGCGTGGCGACGCGCCGTCGGCGAGCGCGGTGAGGAACGCCGGGCCCTGGGCGTACCGCTGCCAGGTGCCGGGCTGCGGTCGTTCGGGCGGCGGCAGCGGTTCCGGGGACGGTTTGGCCTCGGCGCGGCCGTTCCTCGGCGGGATCGCGAGCTGGAGTACGTCGGCGAGGCTGCCCGCGTACCGGTCGGCGACGGCGCGGGCGAGCGCGAGGAGTTCGGTGCTGAGGACGGGTTCCGGTGAGACGACGCCGGCCAGGGCGGCGAGCGGGCCCGAGTAGTCGGAGTCGGCGCGGCGCTCGATGACGAAGCCGTCGATCAGCCGGCCGCCCTCGCGGCGCCCGCCGCGTACCTGATGGGCGCCCGCGCCGAACCTGATCCGGACCCGGACCCCCGGCTGCGCCTCGTCGGCCAGCTCCTCGGGGACCGCGTAGTCGAAGAACTGGTCCAGGTGCAGGACGCCCTTGTTGACGACGACGCGCGCGACGGGCAGCTCCGCGGCGAGGGCGGCGCCGCGCCAGGTGCGGGGTTTGGCGCGGGGGACCTTGGCCGTGCGGACGGTCTCGCGGATGAGCGCGAGCTGCTCCGGCTCGGGTGCCTGCTCGTCGTCGCTGCTCACGCCCCCATACCTACCAGAGAGAACTGACATCGGCCGATCAGGACCGCGGCTGCTCCCGGTACTCGGCAAGACCTGGCGCCGTCTTGGTCGCGACGAATTCGGTGATCCGGTATGCGCAGACTCCGGCGACGGTGAACGGGTCGTCGGCGACGAGCTGTTCGACGGCCGCGCGGTCGGTGGCGGCGGCGAGGAGCACGCCTCCGTCGCGCGGGACCTTGCGGCCCGACGCGATGACGAGCCCGGCGGCGTACCCCTTCTCCAGCCAAGCCACATGGTCGGCCATGACGGCGTCGACGCGGTCGAGGGGCGCGGTGTAGGTCAGCTCAAGTACGAACATGGGGGAAATATATGCGGCAGCGGCAACGCGCCGGGCCCGGCCCCTCCGTGGCGGAGGAACCGGGCCCGGGGAAGAGCGATGTCAGTTGCCCGCGGCCTTGCGCAGGGCGTCCACGCGGTCCGTGCGCTCCCAGGTGAACTCGGGCAGCTCGCGGCCGAAGTGTCCGTACGCCGCGGTCTGGGCGTAGATCGGACGCAGCAGGTCGAGGTCGCGGATGATCGCGGCCGGGCGCAGGTCGAAGACCTGGGTGATGGCCTGCTCGATCTTCTCGGTGTCGACCGTGGCCGTACCGAAGGTCTCGACGAACAGGCCGACCGGCTCGGCCTTGCCGATCGCGTAGGCGACCTGGACCTCGCAGCGGGTGGCGAGGCCCGCCGCCACGACGTTCTTGGCGACCCAGCGCATCGCGTACGCGGCGGAGCGGTCGACCTTCGACGGGTCCTTGCCCGAGAAGGCGCCGCCGCCGTGGCGGGCCATGCCGCCGTAGGTGTCGATGATGATCTTGCGGCCGGTCAGGCCGGCGTCGCCCATCGGGCCGCCGATCTCGAAGCGCCCGGTCGGGTTGACCAGCAGCCGGTAGCCCTCGGTGTCCAGCTTGATGCCGTCGTCCACGAGCTGCTGCAGGACGTGCTCGACGACGAACTCGCGGATGTCGGGGGCGAGCAGCGAGTCGAGGTCGATGTCCGACGCGTGCTGCGAGGAGACGACGACGGTGTCGAGGCGGACGGCCTTGTCACCGTCGTACTCGATGGTGACCTGCGTCTTGCCGTCGGGGCGCAGGTAGGGGATGGTGCCGTTCTTGCGGACCTCGGAGAGCCGGCGGGACAGCCGGTGCGCGAGGTTGATCGGGAGGGGCATCAGCTCGGGCGTCTCGTCGCAGGCGTAGCCGAACATCAGGCCCTGGTCGCCGGCGCCCTGCTTGTCCAGCTCGTCCTCGTCACCCTCGACGCGCTTCTCGTAGGCGTCGTCGACGCCCTGGGCGATGTCGGGGGACTGCGCGCCGATCGAGACGGAGACACCGCAGGAGGCGCCGTCGAAGCCCTTCTTCGAGGAGTCGTAGCCGATCTCCAGGATCTTGTCGCGCACGAGCTGGGCGATCGGGGCGTACGCCTTCGTCGTCACCTCACCGGCGACATGCACCTGGCCGGTGGTGATCAACGTCTCCACGGCGACCCGGGACGTCGGGTCCTCGCGCAGAAGCGCGTCAAGAATCGTGTCGCTGATCTGGTCAGCGATCTTGTCGGGGTGACCTTCGGTCACAGACTCCGAGGTGAACAGACGACGGGACACAACGCTCCCTGGGGTTGCAGCGGCTGCTGGCTGATCATGGGCGGGCAGGCCGGGGGCTGCGCCCCACGACGTTCCTGGGCCAGTTTATCGGTCATACCGGGCCACAGGTCCAGGTGTCTCGGTCCGTGGGAGTTCCGTGGCGCGCGGTCCGGGCAGTGCGATACGACGATTCGGCCAGACTACTGGGCGTTATGCCGGTTTTGTTGGCATTTCGCAGGACCGGAGCGGCGAATTCGCGGCTGTTCGACGGTCGAGAAGCAATAAAGATTTCATCTCGGGTCGGTTCAGTGCCGTGTTCCGACGTCTTCGAGCCGGGGTCCGACCAGGTCCCAGACGGTGTCGGCGAGCGCTTCCTTGGGCCCGTACGGCACCGGAGTCTCCGCGCCGTCCGCCGCCAGGACCACCGCCTCGTTCGACGCTGCGCCGAAGGTCCTGCTCTCCCCCACCTCGTTGACGACCAGCAGGTCGCAGCCCTTGCGGCGCAGTTTGCGCCGGCCGTTGGCGAGGACGTCGTCGGTCTCGGCGGCGAAGCCGACGACTACCTGGCCCGGGTGCGGCCGGTTCGCCGAGATCTCCGCGAGGATGTCCGGGTTGCGGACCAGGGTGAGCGGGGCGGGCTCCTCGTCGTCCTTCTTCTTGATCTTGCCTTCGGCGTAGGCGGCGGGGCGGAAGTCGGCGACGGCCGCCGCCATCACCACCGCGTCGGCGTCCGCGACGGCCTTCAGCACGGCCTCGCGGAGCTGCCGCGCCGTCCCCACGTGGACGACGTCGACACCGGCCGGGTCCGTCATCCCGGTGTTGGCCTCGATCAGGGTCACCCTGGCGCCCCTCGCGGCGGCCGTGCGGGCGAGGGCGTAGCCCTGCTTGCCCGAGGAGCGGTTGCCCAGGTAGCGCACCGGGTCAAGGGGTTCGCGGGTGCCGCCCGCGCTGACCACGACATGGCGGCCCGCGAGGTCGGGTGCCTCGACGCCGCGCGCCAGCACCCGGCGGCAGATCTCGTAGATCTCGTCCGGGTCGGGCAGCCGGCCCTTGCCGGTGTCGACTCCGGTGAGCCTGCCGACGGCCGGTTCGACGACGACGGCGCCCCTGCGGCGCAGCGTGGCCACGTTCTCCTGGGTGGCGGGGTGCTCCCACATCTCCGTGTGCATGGCGGGGGCGAAGACCACCGGGCAGCGCGCGGTCAGCAGGGTGTTGGTGAGCAGGTCGTCGGCGAGCCCGTGCGCCGCCTTGGCCAGCAGGTCGGCGGTGGCGGGCGCCACGACGACGAGGTCGGCGGACTGGCCGATCCGTACGTGCGGCACCTCGTGCACCCCGGACCAGACCTGGGTGGCGACCGGATGTCCCGACAGGGCGGACCAGGTCGCCTCGCCGACGAAGTGCAGGGCCGACTCGGTCGGTACGACCTGGACGTCATGGCCGGACTCGGTGAGCCTGCGCAGCAGTTCGCACGCCTTGTAGGCGGCGATCCCGCCGGCCACTCCCAGCACGACCTTCGGCTTGTCCACCGTGTCTCCCCGCCTCGTCCTCGCTTCTCGTACCTATGACACACCACAGGCCCGGCAGTCGCGCTGCCGGGCCTGTGCTGAAGGCGTCTGTGCGGGTGGGTCTACTGGGCCGGGCCCTCGATGGCCTCGGAGGTCAGCAGTCCCGCGTTGATCTCGCGCAGGGCGATCGAGAGCGGCTTCTCGTGGACGTGCGTGTCCACCAGCGGGCCGACGTACTCAAGCAGACCCTCGCCGAGCTGCGAGTAGTACGCGTTGATCTGGCGCGCGCGCTTGGCCGCGTAGATCACGAGGCTGTACTTGGAGTCGGTGGCCTCAAGCAGCTCGTCGATCGGCGGGTTGATGATGCCCTCGGGTGGGGTGATGGAAGAGGACACTCTCTAGCCTTCCGAAGATAAATCAGGGAATTTCAGGAAACACCAATGATCATGCAACTGCCATCAAGGCTAGCAGCTCGCGCGCGACGTCCTCGACCGAGGTGTTGACCAGGGTCGTGTCGAACTCCGACTCGGCCGCCAGCTCCACCTTGGCCGCTGCCAGCCGGCGCGCGATGACCTCGGGTGCTTCGGTGCCCCGGCCGGTGAGCCGGCGTACCAGCTCGTCCCAGTCCGGCGGCGCCAGGAAGATCAGTTGGGAGTCCGCCATGGAGTCCCTGACCTGTCTGGCGCCCTGGAGGTCGATCTCCAGCAGTACGGGCTCGCCCGCTTCGAGCCGTTCGAGCACGGCTCTGCGCGGCGTGCCGTAGCGGTTGCCCGCGAACTCGGCCCATTCCAGCAGCTCTCCGTTGGCGACCAGCTTGTCGAACTCCTCGTCGCTGACGAAGAAGTACTGGACGCCGTGGCGCTCACCGGGGCGCGGCTTTCTTGTGGTGGCCGACACCGAGAGCCATACCTCGGGGTGGGCCTTGCGCATATGGGCGACGACCGTGCTCTTGCCGACCCCGGAAGGGCCGGAGAGCACGGTCAGCCGCGGACGTACCTCTGCTGCCATGCAGCGATTATCCAGGTTCCCGGGAGTGCCCGGGAACGTCAGGCCGGAGAGCCGCCGAACTCGCGTTCCAGGGAGGCGATCTGGTTGGAGCCGAGACCGCGCACTCGGCGGCTTTCGGAGATCCCGAGCCGCTCCATGATCTGCTTGGCGCGGACTTTGCCCACGCCGGGCAGCGACTCGAGCAGGGCGGAGACCTTCATCTTCCCGATGACGTCGTTCTCCTGGCCCTGCTTGATGACGTCATGGAGGGAGGCGCCGGAGTGCTTGAGTCGATTCTTGACCTCGGCCCGCTCCCGGCGAGCCGCGGCGGCCTTTTCGAGCGCGGCTGCGCGCTGTTCAGGGGTAAGGGGCGGAAGAGCCACGCCTACGTCACCTCGGATGTCGAACTGTCGGATACGGACCGGCGAGGAAGCTGGTCGCCCCCCACCTGGTGAGCCGTGAACAACGGATTGCTCGTTGGCTCTCGACGGAGACTAGCGTTGAAGGCCGCCGGAGTCAGCGAGAACAGACGAAAAGTCCTGGTCAGCATCGCACGACCGGTACATTCCTGGCATTTCACCCCGCTTTTCTGTCCAGAACGCGCTCAACTCCCTCAACGAGCGGCGCCGACAGCCGTCTTCACCTCGTCCGCGAAGCGCTCGGCCGCGTCCCGAAGAGCCCTGATGTCCGGTCCGTACCGCAGGACGCCGCGGCTCACGCTCGGCAGTACGTCGGAGAGCGCCGGGCCGAAGACGCCGAACAGATCTGCGGGGGTCGCGCCCTGCGCCCCGATGCCGGGGGCGAGCAGCGGGCCGTTGACGGCGAGATCCACCCCTGCGTCGCCGAGCGTCGCCCCGACGACGGCGCCGACCGAGCCGAGCGGCGTCGCGCCCGCGTTCTCCGCCGCGATGTGGTCGAGCACGATCTGCGCCACCGGCCGGCCGTCGGCCGCGGTCGCCCGCTGCACCTCGGCGCCCTCCGGGTTGGACGTCAGCGCGAGGACGAAGACACCGGCCCCGGAGATCGCCGCGGCGTCCAGGGCCGGCCGCAGGGAGCCGAAGCCGAGGTACGGCGAGACGGTCACCGCGTCGGAGAAGAGCGGCGAGTCCTTGTCGAGGTACGTGGCCGCGTACGCCTGCATCGTGGAGCCGATGTCGCCGCGCTTCGCGTCCATGAGGACCAGCGCGCCCGCCGACCGCGCCTCGGCGACCGCCGTCTCCAGGACGGCGACACCGCGCGAGCCGAAGCGTTCGAAGAACGCGGACTGCGGCTTCAGCACGGCGACCTGGCCGGCCAGCGCCTCGACCGCGGTCCGGGTGAAGCGTTCGAGCCCGGCGACGTCGTCGGTCAGGCCCCACGCGGTGAGCAGCCCCGGGTGCGGGTCGATGCCGACGCACAGCGGTCCCCGGGTGTCCATGGCGGCCCGCAGCCGGGCGCCGAAGGGGGCGGGCGGGGTGCCGGGGTCGGAACTCATGCGGTCACCTTCCTGGTGCCGGCGCCCACGGCGTCGGCGAGTGTGGCGTACGGGCTGCTCGCGAGGCGCGCGGCGAGCCCCTTGTGGACAGCGCGGCTCCAGAACGGCCCCTGGTAGATGAAGGCGCTGTACCCCTGGACCAGGGTGGCGCCCGCCAGGATCCGCTGCCAGGCGTCCTCGGCGTTCTCCACGCCGCCGACCCCGACCAGCGTCAGCCGGTCGCCCACGCGCCCGTACAGCCGGCGCAGCACCTCCAGGGAGCGCTCCTTCAGCGGGGCGCCGGACAGGCCGCCCGTCTCGGCGACGAGGGCGGGGTCCGAGGTGAGGCCGAGGCCGTCCCTGGCGATGGTGGTGTTGGTGGCGATGATGCCGTCGAGTCCGAGGTCGACGGCGAGGTCGGCGACGGCGTCGATGTCCTCGTCGGCGAGGTCGGGGGCGATCTTCACCAGCAGCGGGACCCGGCGCCCTTCGACCGCCCGGTCGGCCGCTTCCCGTACGGCGACGAGCAGCGGGCGGAGCTGGTCGACGGCCTGGAGGCTGCGCAGTCCCGGGGTGTTGGGGGACGACACGTTGACCACGAGATAGTCGGCGTGGGCGGCGAGCCGCTCGGTGGACGTCACGTAGTCGGCGACGGCGGCGCTGTCTGGGGTGATCTTGGTCTTGCCGATGTTGACCCCGACGGTGGTGCGGAAGACGGCCTTGCGGGCCGCCAGCCGGCGCGCGACGGCCGCAGAGCCCTCGTTGTTGAACCCCATGCGGTTGATGAGCGCCCGGTCGGCCACGAGCCGGAAGAGGCGCTGCTTGGGGTTGCCGGGCTGGGGTTCGGCGGTGACGGTGCCGATCTCGACGTGGTCGAAGCCGAGTATCGCCAGACCGTCGACGGCGACGGCGTTCTTGTCGAAGCCGGCCGCGAGCCCGAAGGGGCCGTGCATCCGCAGGCCGAGCGCCTCGGTGCGCAGTTCGGGGTGGCGCGGCGCGAGGGCGGCGGCGAGGAAGGTGCGCAGGACGGGGATACGGGCGGCGAGCCGGATCCAGCGGACGGCGAGGTGGTGGGCGGCTTCGGCGTCCATCCGCCGGAAGGCGAGCCGGAAGAAGATGCGGTACATGGGGTGGGGTGATCCTTCGCGGGCCTCATGCGGAGGGGGACACCGCTTCCGGTGTCCCCCCGCTGGTCAGTTGTCTTCGCGTGCCGCGATCAGATGCCGGGCGTGTTCCTGGAGGGAGCGCACCCCGACCCCGCCGTGGGTGAGCGCGTCGATGCCCTGGACGGCGGCGGCGAGCGCCTGGACCGTCGTCAGGCAGGGGACGCCGCGTGCCACGGCCGCCGTGCGGATCTCGTAGCCGTCGAGCCGGCCGCCGGTGCCGTAGGGGGTGTTGACGATCAGGTCGATCTCGCCGTCGTGGATGAGCTGGACGACGGTCGGCTCGCCGTTCGGGCCTTCGCCCTCGCCGAGTTTGCGGACGACGGTGGCGTTGATGCCGTTGCGCTTGAGCACTTCGGCGGTGCCCGATGTGGCGAGCAGTTCGAAGCCGTGGGCGACGAGTTCGCGCGCCGGGAAGATCATCGAGCGCTTGTCGCGGTTGGCGACCGAGATGAAGGCGCGGCCCTTGGTGGGCAGCGGGCCGTAGGCGGCGGCCTGCGACTTGGCGTACGCCGTGCCGAAGACGGTGTCGATGCCCATGACCTCGCCGGTGGAGCGCATCTCGGGGCCGAGGACGGTGTCGACGCCGCGCCCGTAGATGTCGCGGAAGCGGGACCACGGCATCACGGCCTCCTTGACGGAGATCGGCGCGTCCATGGGGAGCGTGCCGCCGTCGCCCGTGGTGGGGAGCAGCCCTTCGGCGCGCAGCTCGGCGATGGTGGTGCCGAGCGAGATGCGGGCGGCGGCCTTGGCGAGCGGTACGGCGGTGGCCTTGGAGGTGAAGGGCACCGTGCGGGAGGCGCGCGGGTTGGCCTCCAGGACGTACAGGATGTCCCCGGCCAGCGCGAACTGGATGTTGATCAGTCCGCGTACGCCGACGCCCTTGGCGATGGCCTCGGTCGAGGCGCGCAGCCGCTTGATGTCGAAGCCGCCGAGCGTGATGGGCGGCAGGGCGCACGCCGAGTCGCCGGAGTGGATGCCGGCCTCCTCGATGTGTTCCATCACGCCGCCGAGGTACAGCTCGGTGCCGTCGTAGAGCGCGTCCACGTCGATCTCGATGGCGTCGTCCAGGAACCGGTCGACGAGGACGGGCCGGGTGGGGCTGATCTCGGTGGACTCGGCGATGTACGTGGCGAGCCGGTCCTCGTCGTAGACGATCTCCATGCCGCGCCCGCCGAGCACGTAACTGGGGCGGACGAGCACGGGGTAGCCGATCTCGTCGGCGATGGCCTTGGCCCCGGCGAAGGCGGTGGCCGTGCCGTGCTTGGGCGCGGGCAGCCCGGCCTCGGCGAGCACCTGGCCGAAGGCGCCGCGGTCCTCGGCGGCGTGGATCGCCTCGGGGGGTGTGCCGACGACCGGTACGCCGTTGTCCTTGAGCGCCTGCGCGAGGCCGAGCGGGGTCTGGCCGCCGAGCTGGACGATGACCCCGGCGATCGGGCCCGCGAGGGTTTCGGCGTGCACGACCTCCAGGACGTCCTCCAGGGTGAGCGGCTCGAAGTAGAGCCGGTCGGAGGTGTCGTAGTCGGTGGAGACGGTCTCGGGGTTGCAGTTGACCATGACGGTCTCGTAGCCGGCGGCGCTGAGCGCGAACGAGGCGTGGACGCACGAGTAGTCGAACTCGATGCCCTGGCCGATCCGGTTGGGACCCGAACCGAGGATGATCACGGCCGCCTTCTCGCGCGGCGCGACCTCGCTCTCCTCGTCGTAGGACGAGTAGAAGTACGGGGTCTTCGCGGCGAACTCGGCGGCGCAGGTGTCCACGGTCTTGTAGACGGGCCGGACGCCGAGCGCGTGCCTGACCTCGCGTACGACGTCCTCGCGCAGCCCGCGGATCGCGCCGATCTGGGCGTCGGAGAAGCCGTGCCGCTTCGACTCGGCGAGCAGTTCCGTGGACAGCTCGGCGGCGCCGGCCAGGTCGTCCGCGTACTCCTTGATCAGGAAGAGCTGGTCGACGAACCACGGGTCGATCCTCGTCGCGTCGAAGACCTCCTCCGGGCTGGCGCCCGCCCTGATGGCCTGCATGACGGTGTTGATCCGGCCGTCGGTGGGGACGGCGGCGGTACGCAGCAGCTCGGCCTTGTCGCCGGGGTCGCCGGTGAAGGCGAACTGGCTGCCGGCCTTCTCCAGGGAGCGCAGCGCCTTCTGCAGGGCCTCGGTGAAGTTGCGGCCGATGGCCATGGCCTCGCCGACGGACTTCATGGTGGTGGTGAGGGTCGCGTCGGCGGCCGGGAACTTCTCGAAGGCGAACCGCGGCACCTTGACGACGACGTAGTCGAGCGTGGGCTCGAAGGACGCCGGGGTCTTCTCGGTGATGTCGTTGGGGATCTCGTCCAGCGTGTAGCCGACGGCGAGCCGGGCGGCGATCTTGGCGATGGGGAAGCCGGTGGCCTTGGAGGCGAGGGCCGAGGAGCGGGAGACGCGGGGGTTCATCTCGATGACGATGATCCGGCCGTCTTCGGGGTTGACGGCGAACTGGATGTTGCAGCCGCCGGTGTCCACGCCGACCTCGCGGATGATCGCGATCCCGACGTCCCGCAGGGTCTGGTACTCCCGGTCGGTGAGCGTCATGGCGGGCGCGACGGTGATCGAGTCGCCGGTGTGCACGCCCATCGGGTCGAAGTTCTCGATGGAGCAGACGACCACGACGTTGTCGTTGCGGTCGCGCATCAGCTCCAGCTCGTACTCCTTCCAGCCGAGGATGGACTCCTCCAGGAGGACCTCGGTGGTCGGCGAGAGCGTGAGGCCCTGGCCGGCGATCCGGCGCAGTTCGTCCTCGTCGTGCGCGAAGCCGGAGCCCGCGCCGCCCATGGTGAAGGAGGGCCGGACGACGACGGGGTAGCCGCCGAGCGTCTCGACCCCGCCGAGCACGTCGTCCATCGAGTGGCAGATGACCGAGCGCGCCGACTCGCCGTGGCCGATCTTGGCCCGTACGGCTTCGACGACGCCCTTGAACAGCTCGCGGTCCTCGCCCTTGTTGATGGCCTCGACGTTGGCGCCGATCAGCTCGACGCCGTACTTCGCCAGGACTCCCTGCTCGTGCATGGAGATCGCGGTGTTCAGCGCGGTCTGGCCGCCCAGCGTGGGCAGCAGCGCGTCCGGGCGCTCCTTGGCGATGATCTTCTCGACGAACTCGGGCGTGATCGGCTCCACGTACGTGGCGTCGGCGATCTCCGGGTCCGTCATGATCGTGGCGGGGTTGGAGTTGACGAGGATGACCCGCAGGCCCTCGGACTTCAGGACCCGGCACGCCTGGGTGCCGGAGTAGTCGAACTCGGCGGCCTGGCCGATGACGATCGGTCCTGAACCGATGACCAGGACGGACTGGATATCGGTGCGCTTAGGCACGCTGGTCCTCCATCAGGGATACAAAGCGGTCGAAGAGGTACGCGGCATCGTGCGGGCCCGCGGCCGCCTCGGGGTGGTACTGGACGCTGAAGACCGGCCGGTCGAGCAGCCGCAGCCCCTCGACCACGTTGTCGTTGAGGCAGACGTGGGAGACCTCGGCGCGGCCGTAGGGGGTCTGCGAGACCTCGTCCAGCGGGGCGTCGACGGCGAAGCCGTGGTTGTGGGCCGTGACCTCGACCTTGCCGGTCGTCCGGTCCTGGACGGGCTGGTTGATGCCGCGGTGGCCGTACTTGAGCTTGTACGTGCCGAAGCCGAGCGCCCGGCCGAGGAGCTGGTTGCCGAAGCAGATGCCGAACAGGGGCGTGCCGCGCTCCAGGACGCCCTTGACGACGGTGAGGTCGGCGGTAGCGGGGTCGCCGGGCCCGTTGGCGAGGAAGACGCCGTCGGGGGCTGTCGCGTAGACCTCGTCGAGCGTGGCGGTCGACGGCAGGACGTGCACCTCGATGCCACGCTCGGCCATCCGGTGCGGGGTCATGCCCTTGATGCCGAGGTCGAGCGCGGCGACGGTGAAGCGCTTGGTGCCGATGGCCGGGACGACGTACGTCTCGGCGGTGGTGACCTCGGCGGAGAGGTCGGCGCCCGTCATCTCGGGCGCCTGCCGCACCCGGTCGAGCAGCGCGGCCTCGTCGGCGAGCGCCTCGCCGGAGAAGATGCCGACCCGCATGGCGCCGCGCTCGCGCAGGTGCCGGGTGAGGGCGCGGGTGTCGATGCCGCTGATGCCGACGACGCCCTGGGCGACGAGTTCGTCGTCCAGGGAGCGCTGCGAGCGCCAGTTGGACGGCACGCGCGCGGGGTCGCGTACGACGTAGCCGGAGACCCAGATCCGCCGGGACTCCGGGTCCTCGTCGTTGACGCCGGTGTTGCCGACGTGCGGGGCGGTCATCACGACGACCTGGCGGTGGTACGAGGGGTCGGTGAGGGTCTCCTGGTAGCCGGACATGCCGGTGGAGAACACGGCTTCGCCGAAGGTCTCGCCGACCGCTCCGTAGGCGCGGCCGCGGAAGCTGCGGCCGTCCTCCAGGACGAGTACGGCGGCGGACGCCTTCTCACGGGCTGTTCCCCGGGGGGAGGTCGTCATGATGCGCCTTCCGTGGTGGTGCTGGACGTCTTGCTCGTGAGTGAGTGGTTCATGGAGGTGATCGCCTCGACCCAGTCGGCGTGCTCGGCCGACCGGTCGGAGCGGAAGCCGGAGTCGAGCAGTCGGTCGCCGAGCTGCCAGGTGACGATCAGCAGGCCGCCCTCGGTGAGGACCTTGCCCGCGATGCCCTTGTCGAGCCGCGCCTCGCGCAGTTGCCCGGCGGGCACGAAGAAGTCGGTCGCACCGGGGCGTACGACTTCGAGACCGGCGTCGGTGAGGGTCAGCTCGACCCGGCTGCGGGTGCCGAGGCCGTGCGCGACGACCCGGTCGAGCCACTGCCCCGCCGTGGTCGAGCCGTGGTAGCGGCCGGTCAGCGCCAGCTTCGCCGTACCGCTGTGCTCGGGCAGGGGGTGCGGCTCGGGCACGTCGGACTGGAGCGTGCCGCGCCACTTCCAGCCCTGGCGCATCAGCCAGTACACGAGCGCGACGAAGATCAGCAGCCCGACGACCCAGCCGATCCGGGCGGACCAGTCGGTCACGTCAGCCGATTTCTGCTCGTCGGCGAGCGGCAGCAGCCGCAGGTGCAGGGGGTTCGCAGTTGTCACGCCAGATTCCCGTCGACGACCGTGGCCTTGCCCCGCAGGAAGGTGTGGGTGACGCGCCCCGGCAGCTCACGGCCCGCGTAGGGGCTGTTACGGCTGCGGGAGGCGAAGCCCGCGGGGTCCACCACACCACGGTAAGCGGGATCGACCAGGGTGAGGTTGGCGGGCTCGCCGACGGCGACCGGGCGGCCGTGCCCGGCCAGCCTGCCGATCGCGGCCGGGCGGAAGGACATCCGGTCGGCGACGCCCGCCCAGTCGATGAGGCCGGTGTCGACCATCGTCTCCTGGACCACCGACAGCGCCGTCTCCAGGCCGACCATGCCCATGGCGGCGGCGGCCCACTCGCAGTCCTTGTCCTCGTGCGGGTGGGGCGCGTGGTCGGTGGCGACGCAGTCGATGGTGCCGTCGGCGAGCGCCTCGCGCAGCGCCATCACGTCGGCGTCGGTGCGCAGCGGCGGGTTGACCTTGTAGACGGGGTTGTACGACCGGACCAGCTCGTCGGTGAGCAGCAGGTGGTGCGGGGTGACCTCGGCGGTCACGTTCCACCCCTTGGACTTGGCCCAGCGGACGATGTCGACGGAGCCTGCCGTGGAGAGGTGGCAGATGTGGACGCGCGAGCCGACGTGGGCGGCGAGGAGGACGTCGCGGGCGATGATCGACTCCTCGGCGACGGCCGGCCAGCCGCCGAGGCCCAGCTCGGACGAGACGACGCCCTCGTTCATCTGGGCGCCCTCGGTGAGCCTGGGCTCCTGGGCGTGCTGGGCGACGACGCCGTCGAACGCCTTCACGTACTCCAGCGCCCGGCGCATGATCACCGCGTCGTCCACGCATTTGCCGTCGTCGGAGAAGACCCGCACCCCGGCCGCCGAGTCGTGCATGGCGCCCAGCTCGGCGAGCTGCTTGCCCTCAAGTCCGACGGTGACGGCGCCGACGGGCTGCACGTCGCAGTAGCCGGACTCCCTCCCGAGCCGCCAGACCTGCTCCACGACGCCCGCGGTGTCGGCGACGGGGAAAGTGTTGGCCATGGCGTGTACGGCCGTGAAACCGCCGACAGCGGCCGCACGCGTACCGGTGAGGACGGTCTCCGAGTCCTCGCGGCCCGGCTCGCGCAGATGGGTGTGCAGGTCGACCAGGCCCGGCAGCAGGACCTTGCCGCCCGCCTCGACGACCGTCGCGCCTTCGGCCTCGATCGCGGTGTCCACGGCGGCGATGCTGCCGCCGTCGATCAGGACGTCCCGTACCTCGCCGCCGAGCACCTTCGCGCCCCGGATCAGGATCTTGCTCATGGTTACTTGTTCTCCTCGGTGCGCGCGTGGCTGACGGCGGGCTCGTTGCCGCCCAGCAGCAGGTAGAGCACGGCCATCCGGATCGAGACGCCGTTGGCGACCTGTTCGACGGCGGTGCAGCGGTCGGAGTCGGCGACCTCGGCGGTGATCTCCATGCCGCGGTTCATCGGCCCGGGGTGCATCACGACGGACTTCTCCGGCATCCGGGCCATCCGCTCGCCGTCGAGGCCGTAGCGGCGGGAGTACTCACGCTCGGTGGGGAAGTAGGCGGCGTTCATCCGCTCCCGCTGGACGCGCAGCATCATCACGGCGTCCGATGCGGGCAGCACCTCGTCCAGGCTGTAGCTGACCTCGCAGGGCCACTCCTCGACGCCGATCGGCACGAGGGTGGGCGGGGCGACCAGGGTGACCTGCGCGCCGAGCGTGTGCAGCAGCAGCACGTTGGAGCGCGCGACCCGGCTGTGCAGGATGTCGCCGACGATGGTGACCCGGCGGCCCGCGAGGTCGTTGCCGATGCCGGCGTCGGCGCCGACCAGCCTGCGGCGCAGGGTGAAGGCGTCGAGCAGCGCCTGGGTGGGGTGTTCGTGGGTGCCGTCGCCCGCGTTGACGACGACACCGTCGATCCAGCCCGAGGTGGCGAGCCGGTACGGGGCACCGGACGACGGGTGCCTGATGATCACGGCGTCGGCGCCCATCGCCTCCAGGGTCAGGGCGGTGTCCTTGAGCGACTCGCCCTTGGAGACCGACGAGCCCTTGGCCGAGAAGTTGATGACGTCGGCGGAGAGCCGTTTGGCGGCGGCCTCGAAGGAGATCCGGGTGCGGGTGGAGTCCTCGAAGAACAGGTTGACGACGGTCCGGCCGCGCAGCGTCGGCAGCTTCTTGATGGGCCGGTCGGCGACGCGGGCCATCTCCTCCGCGGTGTCGAGGATCAGTACGGCGTCGTCGCGGGTGAGGTCGGCGGCTGAGATCAGGTGGCCGGGGGTGCGGGGGCTTGCTCCTGGCAGGCGCAGCATCTGGGTGTGCTCCGGTGGGTCGAGTGAGGGCGTGCGGGCGCGCTCGCGCAGCCGTACGGGACTTGCGGCGTACGAAGGAAGCGGCTGTCGCTACCGCTCGCCGGAGGCGGTGGGCTGCCGCAGGCCGAGCAGGACCGTGTCGCGGCCGTCCTCCTCGGCGAGCTGGACCTTGACCGTCTCGCGCAGCGACGTGGGGAGGTTCTTGCCGACGTAGTCGGCGCGGATCGGCAGTTCCCGGTGGCCGCGGTCGACGAGGACGGCGAGCTGCACGGCGCGGGGCCGGCCGATGTCGCCGAGGGCGTCGAGGGCGGCGCGGATGGTGCGGCCGGAGAAGAGCACGTCGTCGACGAGGACGACGAGCCTGCCGTCGACGCCGTCCGCGGGGATGTCGGTGCGGGCGAGCGCGCGGGCGGGCCGCATGCGCAGGTCGTCGCGGTACATGGTGATGTCGAGGGAGCCGACCGGGATGGCTCTTCCGGTGATCTCTTCGAGCTTGTCGGCCAGCCGGCGGGCCAGGAACACACCGCGGGTCGGGATGCCGAGCAGGACCACGTCGTCGGCGCCCTTGGCGCGTTCGACGATCTCGTGGGCGATACGGGTCAGGACCCGTGCGATGTCGGGCGCCTCCAAAACGGGGCGCGGGCCATCAGGACTGATCGAGCTGTCTGTCTCCATAAGAAACGGACCTCCTTCTCCGCCTCACGGGACGGTTTTTAAAGGACGTCTGGATTGCGCCATCCACGGTACCAGGGGCGTTCTGAGCACCTGGTGTCGCCCCTGGCGGGAGGCCGGTAACGAGCCCCCGGCTTGACGCATCCAAGTAACGCTGCGTAACCTCACAGTGAGTTACCAGACTTCGTCCGGGGAGCTATATGTCCAGCGAATACGCAAAGCAGCTCGGGGCCAAACTCCGCGCCATCCGCACCCAGCAGGGCCTCTCGCTCCATGGCGTTGAGGAGAAGTCGCAGGGCCGCTGGAAGGCCGTCGTCGTCGGTTCGTACGAGCGCGGCGACCGTGCCGTGACCGTGCAGCGGCTCGCCGAATTGGCTGATTTCTACGGGGTCCCGGTGCAGGAACTCCTTCCCGGCACGACGCCCGGCGGCGCCGCCGAGCCGCCGCCGAAGCTCGTCCTGGACCTGGAGCGCCTCGCCCACGTGCCGCAGGAGAAGGCGGGCCCGCTGCAGCGGTACGCGGCGACGATCCAGAGCCAGCGCGGCGACTACAACGGCAAGGTGCTGTCGATCCGCCAGGACGACCTGCGCACGCTGGCCGTCATCTACGACCAGTCGCCCTCGGTCCTGACCGAGCAGCTCATCAGTTGGGGTGTGCTCGACGCGGACGCGCGCCGCGCCGTCGCCCACGAGGAGGTCTGAGCGCGCGTAAGGCGCGCACCAGCAGAAACGTCACCTCCGGAGGGCGGGCCCGGCAGTGCGGGGGCCGCCCTCCGGCGTGTGCGGCGTGCGGGGCGCCGGCGGCCGGGTGCCGGGCCGGCCCGCCGCCCCGCGGGTCATACGCGGCGCAGGCTCGGCTTGAGGTCCTTGAACCGGCCGAGCAGGCCGTTCACGAACGACGGCGAGTCGTCGGTGGAGAATTCCTTGGCGAGCTGTACCGCCTCGTCGATCACCACGGCGTCGGGCGTCTCGTCCACCCACACCAGTTCGTAGGCGCCGAGTCGCACGATGTTCCGGTCGACCACCGGCATCCGGTCGAGCGTCCAGCCCACCGCGTAGGTGGTGATGAGGTCGTCGATGCGGTCCGCGTACTCCGCGTACCCCTCGACCAGCTCCATGGTGTATTCGCCGACCGGCGGCT
The DNA here is from genome assembly GCF_055584925.1 of Streptomyces sp. NPDC087906. Taxonomy (NCBI): domain Bacteria; kingdom Bacillati; phylum Actinomycetota; class Actinomycetes; order Kitasatosporales; family Streptomycetaceae; genus Streptomyces; species Streptomyces sp. NPDC087906. The sequence goes on along the minus strand of NZ_JBVJLC010000013.1, from coordinate 189,417 downwards.
GGCGGTCGTCGGTCCGGGCGTGCCGTATCCAGTCCGCGAGGACCGTCTGCACGGACGCCCCGCGCTGGTCGGCCTCGAAGAGGATCTGGAAGGCGCGCTTGCGGGCCTTGTTCCGGGCAGCCACGGTTAGCTGTTCACCCGGCCGAGGTACTCGCCTGAGCGCGTGTCGACCTTGATCTTCTCGCCGGTCGTGATGAAGAGCGGCACACCGATCTCGTAACCGGTCTCCAGCTTGGCCGGCTTGGAGCCGCCGGTGGAGCGGTCGCCCTGCACACCGGGGTCGGTGTGCTCGATGACCAGCTCGACGGCCGCGGGCAACTCGACGTAGAGGGCGTTGCCCTCGTACATCGCGACCGTGGCCTCGAACCCCTCCAGCAGGAAGTTGGCGGCGTCGCCGACGACCTCCCTGCTGATGTGGATCTGCTCGTAGGTGCCCATGTCCATGAAGACGAAGTACTCGCCGTCCATGTACGAGAACTGCATGTCGCGGCGGTCGACTACGGCGGTCTCGACCTTCACGCCTGCGTTGAAGGTCTTGTCGACGACCTTGCCGGAGAGCACGTTCTTCAGCTTGGTGCGCACAAAGGCCGGGCCCTTGCCCGGCTTGACGTGCTGGAACTCGACGACGGACCAGAGCTGGCCCGAGTCGAGCTTGAGAACCATGCCGTTCTTGAGGTCGTTCGTGGAAGCCACGGTTGCGGAATCTCCTGGACTGATGCTGGTGGGACCACGGGTGCGCGCTAGAGCGCGAGCAGCTCCTTGGTCGTGATGGTGAGTAGCTCGGGTCCGCCGTCCGCTTCGGGGCGGACGACGAGCGTGTCAGCGATCCGGACACCGCCCCGGCCCGGAAGGTGGACCCCCGGTCCTACGGTGACAGGCACGCAAGCGTCCAGTTTACCCATGGCAGCGGGGGCCAACTGCGGGTCCTCGTCATTTTCGAGCCCCACACCGTGCCCGACGCGGGCGCCGAGCCCCTCGCCGTACCCCGCGGCCACCAGCGGCTGCCGGGCGGCATGGTCCACGTCCCGGTAGCCGACACCGGGCAGCAGCCCCTCCCGACCTGCCCGTTGTGCCGCGAAGACCAGCTCGTACAGCTCGACCTGCCAGTCGGCGGGGGACGTTCCGATGACGAACGTACGGGCGATGCCGCACCGGTAGCCGCGGTATTCGGCGCCGAGGCCGACGGTGAGAAAATCGCCCTCCTCGACCCGCCGGTCCGACGGACGGTGCTCCGCACGGCCCGAGTTGGGCCCGGTGGCGACGGAGGTCGGGAAGGCGGGGCCCTCGGCGCCGTGGTCGATCAGCCGGCGTTCCAGTTCCAGCGCGAGATGGCGCTCGGTGCGGCCCACGAGGATCGACTCCAGCAGTTCGCCCAGCGCCTGGTCGGCGATCTCGGCGGCGATCCGCAGGCAGCCGATCTCCTCCTCGTCCTTCACGATGCGCTGCTGCTCCACCGCGCAGCCCAGGTCGGCGAGGCGCAGCCGGGGCGCGACGGAGCCGAGGGCCCAGTGCCGGGCGACGGTCAGATGGTGCTCCTCGACGGCGAGCGGTCCCGCCGTCCGGTCGTCGCCGGCGGCGGCGAGTACACCGACGGCGGCGATCGCCGGGTCGCCGTCGCCGGACGGCAGGACCGACAGCCGCAGGGCGCTGTCCGGGCGGCCCTCGGCGGGGTCGCCTGCGGGCGTGCGGGGGCACAGCAGCAGGTCGTCGTCGGGCCGGGCGCCGAGGAGCAGCACGGCGCCGGGCGGCGCGCCGCCCGCGAGATAGCGGACGTTGGCCGGCCGGGAGACCAGAGCGGCGCCGCTCCCTGCCGCTGAGCATCGCTCGCGCAGCCGCGCGCGGCGGTCCGCATACACCTCTGCCATGCCCCGAGCGTATGAGCGGCGGCGGCGCCCGGCCGGTTCAGCGCGTCCGACCGGGGGTGCGACCGGGCGGGCCGCCGGGTGGGCGGGGGTGTCACCGGGCGGGCGCCGGGAGGGCTACCAGGCGGGCGGCGACGCTATGGAGCGGGCGAGTACGTCGTCCAGCAGCCTGGCCGTGGTCTCCACGTCGAGCGTCGTGTTGTCGATGATCGGCAGCCCGGAGCCGTACCAGCCCGCCATCCGGCCGTGGATACCGGCGACCTCCTCGTCGGAGAGCCTGCGGTTGCCGCTGCGGGCCGCGTTGCGCTCCAGGACCGCTTCGAGCCCGGGGAGCAGGACGACGGGCAGCAGCCCGGGGCCGACGTGCCGCTTCCAGCCGCCCAGGCCGACGGCCGGCCGGTCGGGGAAGACGGCGTCGTCGAGGATGCAGGAGATGCCGTTGGCGAGGAAGTTGCGGGCGGCGAAGCCGCAGGTGCGGCGGGCCAGCCGGTACTGCGCCTCGGAGTGGTCGTTCCAGCCGGACTGCGGGTCGGCGAAACCTGAGCAGACCCATTCGCGTACGTCGTCCAGGCTGATGTGGGCCGTGGGCACCCGGCGGCTCTGCGCCCAGTGCCGGGCGACGGTCGTCTTGCCCGCGCCCGCGGGGCCGATCAGCAGGACGGCGAGGGTCGCGGCGCCGGTGCCGCCGTCGGCGCCGGGCGGCGCGGGCAGGGCCACCGGGCCGCCCGGCGGGAGCTGGACATGGCCGGTGCTGTCCGGGGGCGGTACGAAGGCCCCGGGCGGCGCACCGGGCACCGGGGGCGCCATGGGGGCGTGCGGCGTCTGCTGCGGGCCCTGGGCGTGCTGCGGCACCTGGGGGGCCTGGGGCGGCTGCGGCGGCGCCCAGTGCGCGGGCGGCGGCCCCGGGGGCGCTCCGGGGGGCGGCGGTTCGGCCGCCCACCCGCCGGACCCGTCGACCGGTCCCCGGTGAGGCGGCAGCGGACCACCCACTGCGTGCTGCATGCGGTGCCACTCCGTCTCGTACGACTAAGCCGGCCTCACGGCCGATTGCTACCGAACGGTACCGCCTCGGCCGGGTCAGCCGGTCAACTCCTCGGCGAGCGCCCGCAGTGCGAGCCGGTAGGAGCCGATGCCGAAGCCGGCGACCGTGCCGCTCGCCACGGCGGCGACCACGGAGGTGTGGCGGAATTCCTCCCGTGTGTACGGGTTCGAGATGTGCACCTCGATCAGCGGCGCCGTGCGCTGCGCCGCCGCGTCGCGCAGCGCGTACGAGTAGTGCGTGAACGCACCCGGGTTGAGAACGACCGGAATTGATCCGTCGACCGCTTCGTGCAGCCAGCGGATCAGCTCGCCCTCGTCGTTCGTCTCGCGTACGTCGACGTCGAAGCCCAGCTCCTTGCCGAGGGTGCGGCAGGTGTCGACCAGGCCCGCGTACGAGGTCGCGCCGTACACGTCGGGCTCGCGGGAGCCGAGCCGGCCGAGGTTGGGGCCGTTGATGACGAGGACCCGCCGGGTCCCCTGCGCGTCACTCACCTGCTCGTCGCCCACCTGCTCGTCGCTCACGCCGACACCTCGCCGTAGGCGGCGAGCAGGACAGCCGGGTCGGGGCCTTCGAGGACGGTCGGCTTGGCGAGGCCGTCGAGGACGATGAAGCGCAGCAGGTCGCCGCGTGACTTCTTGTCGACCTTCATGGTCTCCAGCAGCTTGGGCCACTGGTCGCCGCGGTAGGTCAGCGGCAGTCCCACGGACTCCAGCACCGAGCGGTGCCGGTCGGCCGTCGCGTCGTCCAAGCGGCCGGCGACCCGGCCCAGTTCGGCGGCGAAGACCATGCCGACGGAGACGGCGGCGCCGTGCCGCCACTTGTAGCGCTCGTTCTTCTCGATGGCGTGCGCGAGGGTGTGGCCGTAGTTCAGGATCTCCCGCAGCCCGGACTCCCGGAGGTCGCTGGAGACGACCTCGGCCTTCACCCGGATCGACCGCTCGATCAGTTCGGCCGTGTGCGGCCCTGCCGGGGTGCGGGCGCCTTCGGGGTCCGCCTCGACCAGGTCGAGGATGGCCGGGTCGGCGATGAAGCCGGCCTTGATGATCTCGGCCATGCCGCTGACGTAGTCGTGCACACCGAGCGAGTCCAGCGCGGCCAGGTCGCAGAGGACTCCGGCGGGCGGGTGGAAGGCGCCCACCAGGTTCTTGCCCTCGGCGGTGTTGATGCCGGTCTTGCCGCCGACGGCGGCGTCGACCATGCCGAGCACGGTCGTCGGTACGGCGATCCAGCGCACCCCGCGCAGCCAGGTGGCCGCGACGAACCCGGCGAGGTCCGTGGTGGCCCCGCCGCCCACGCCGACGATGACGTCGCTGCGCGTGAAGCCGGTCTGGCCGAGCGCCTTCCAGCAGTACGCGGCGACCTCGACGGTCTTGGCCTCCTCCGCGTTGGGGAGCTGGACGGCGATGGCCTCGTACCCCTGGTCCGCCAGGTCCTGGCGCAGCGTCTCACCGGTCTCGGCCAGCGCCTCGGGGTGCAGCACGGCGACGCGCTTCGCGCGGCCGATGAGCCCCGGCAGCTCGCCGAGGAGCTGCCTGCCGACCAGCACCTCGTACGGGTCGGTGCCGGCCGTGCCGCCGATCTGGATACGGGTGACTGCCTGTGCGGTCATGCTTTCCTCAGTTCGAGTGCGTCGAGGACCGCTTCGGCGACCTCTTCGGGGGTGCGGTCGTCCGTCGCGACCACCGCGCGCGCCACCCCGGTGTAGAGATGACGGCGGGCCTCCATCAGCTTCTTCCACTCCTGGCGCGGGTTGACCAGCAGCAGCGGGCGGGCCGTGTTGAGCCCGACCCGCTTCATCACCTCGGTGACCTCCACCGACAGATAGACGACGGGCAGCCCGGTCAGCAGCTCACGGGTGGTGTCGTCCAGGATCGCGCCGCCGCCGAGCGCCAGGACGCCGGTGTGCTCGGTGAGGGCGACGCGTACGGCTTCGCGTTCCAGCTCGCGGAAGTACGGTTCGCCCTCGTCGACGAAGATGTCGGCGATCGTGCGGCCGTGCGCGGCGACGATGTCGGCGTCGCTGTCCCGGTAGCCCACGCCGAGCTGGTCGGCCAGCAGTTCACCGACGACGGACTTGCCCGCGCCCATCGGTCCCACCAGTACGACGACGGGTCCTGCGGCGGCGCCCGAAGGCTCCTGGTCGCTCATCGGATCACCAGATTCTCCAGGTACGAACGGACATTGCGGCGGGTCTCGGGGACGCTGTCGCCGCCGAACTTCTCGGCCACGGCGTCGGCGAGGGTCAGCGCGACCATGGCCTCGGCGACGATGCCCGCCGCCGGCACGGCGCACACGTCGGAGCGCTGGTGGTGCGCCTTCGCCGCCTCGCCGGTGGCGACGTCGACGGTGGCGAGCGCGCGCGGCACGGTCGCGATGGGCTTCATGGCGGCGCGGACCCGCAGCAGCTCACCGGTGGTCAGACCGCCCTCGGTGCCGCCGGAGCGGCCCGAGGCGCGCCTGATGCCGTCGTCGGTCACCAGGATCTCGTCGTGGGCCTGCGAGCCCGGCACCCGCGCCAGGTCGAAGCCGTCGCCGACCTCGACGCCCTTGATGGCCTGGATGCCCATCAGGGCTGCGGCGAGCCGGGCGTCGAGCCTGCGGTCCCAGTGGACGTGCGAGCCGAGGCCGACGGGCACGCCGTACGCCAGGACCTCGACCACGCCGCCGAGCGTGTCACCGTCCTTGTGGGCCTGGTCGATCTCGGCGACCATCGCCTTGCTCGCGTCGGCGTCGAGGCAGCGCACCGGATCGGCGTCCAGCCGCTCGACGTCGGAGGGCGTCGGGAGGACCCCGTAGGGCGCCTTGGCCCCGGCCAGCTCGACCACATGGGACACGACCTCGATACCGGCCGTCTCCTTCAGGTACGAGCGGGCGACGGCGCCGAGTGCCACGCGGGCGGCGGTCTCGCGGGCGCTGGCGCGCTCCAGGATCGGCCTGGCCTCGTCGAAGCCGTACTTCTGCATCCCGGCGAGGTCGGCGTGGCCGGGCCGGGGGCGGGTCAGCGGGGCGTTGCGGGCCAGTTCGTCGAGAATGGCGGGGTCGACGGGGTCGGCCGCCATGACCTGCTCCCACTTGGGCCACTCGGTGTTGCCGACCATGATCGCGACGGGCGATCCCATGGTGAGGCCGTGCCGCACACCGCCGAGGAAGGTGACCTCGTCGCGCTCGAACTTCATCCGCGCGCCGCGCCCGTAGCCGAGGCGCCGCCGGGCGAGGTGGTCGGCGATGACGTCGGTGGTGATGGGCACACCGGCGGGAAGGCCCTCCAGCGTCGCGACGAGTGCGGGGCCGTGCGACTCCCCCGCGGTCAGCCAGCGCAACCTGCTCAACGGTGCTCCTCTTGCTCGCGCCTGGAATGCGGTGGCGCGGCCGGGTGCGCGGCCCTGGCCCGCCTCTCCCGATCCTCCCACGTGCGGACGGGTGACCCGGCTCGCGGTCCAGGAAGCGGACGGTGTGCCGGTCAGCGGGCGCGCAGGGCCCGCTCCCCCGCCGCGCGCATCGCGGCGAGCGGTGCGGGGGTACGCCCCGTCATCTGTTCGACCTGGAGCACCGCCTGGTGCACCAGCAGGTCGAGGCCGCCGACGACCGCTCCCCCGGCCGCCGACCAGGCGGTCGCGAGCGGGGTGGGCCAGGGCTCGTACAGGACGTCGAAGAGCGTGCCGGGGCTGGTGGGGCTGGTGGGGGTGGTGGGCACCAGCGGGGCCAGCTCGTCCGTCGTGCCCGCCGGGGTGGTCGCGATGACCAGCGGCGCCTCGAACGCGTCGGCCGCCGCCGTCCAGTCGGCGGTGCGGACGTCGACGCCCAGCCGCTCGCCCCAGCCGCGCATCTCGGCCGCGCGGGCGGCGCTGCGTACGTACGCGGTGACCGGTCCCGTGCAGACGCGGGCCAGCGCGGCGAGCGCCGACGATGCGGTGGCGCCCGCGCCGAGCACGGCGGCCGAGCCGACCTCGGTCACCCCGCGCTCGCGCAGCGCTGCGAGCATGCCGGGGATGTCGGTGTTGTCGCCGGTGCGCCGGCCGTCGGCCTCGAACACCACCGTGTTGACGGCCTCCACCGAAGCGGCGGTGTCGGTGATCTTGTCGAGCAGCGGGATGACGGCCCGCTTGAGCGGCATGGTCAGCGAGAGCCCGGCCCACCCGGGCCCTTCGCCGACCGCGCCGAGCCCTTCGAAGAACGCGGGCAGCCCCGCCTCGGCCACCTCGAAGCGGTCGTACGACCAGCCGTCGAGGCCGAGTTCGGCGTAGGCCGCCCGGTGCAGGACGGGCGAGAGCGAGTGTGCGATGGGCGAGCCGAGTACGGCCGCCCTGCGCGGCTCAGCCGCCGAGGCCCTTGTTGTCATTGAACTTGTCCTTGAGCTTTTCGAACTCGGCGTTCGTCTTGGCGAACTCGGTCTTGTTCGCCCCGTCGGTCGCCACGAAGTACATCCAGCCGTCGCTGGTCGGGTTGACCGCTGCGGCGAGGGCGTCGGGACCGGGGTTGCCGATGGGACCGGGCGGCAGCCCCTTCACCGTGTAGGTGTTGTACGGGTCGCGGTTGCCGTTGACCTCTGCCTCGGTGAGGTCGATCTTGCTCTGGCCCTTGAGGTAGTTGAAGGTGGAGTCGAACTGGAGGAGCTGGTTCGTCTCCGTGTTGGTGGGCTTGAGGCGGTTGTAGACGACCTCGGACATCTTCCGGAAGTCGTCGTGCGTCTTGCCCTCGGCCTGCACGAGGCTGGCGACGGTGAGCAACTGCCACGGGTCCCGCAGCCCGCGCTTCTCGGCCTCACCCGCCAGGTCCGCCTTGGCGTACGCGTCGTCGGCCCGGGTCACCATCTGCTTCAGGGCCGCCTCGGGTTTCGTCCCCTTGGCGACCCCGTAGTTCCCTGGCAGCAGGAAGCCTTCGAGCGGGTCTTTTATCTTGCTGTTGTTCTGCGCCCAGTCGGGCAGGCCGAGCGTCTTGAGCTGCGACTTGGCCGCGGCCTGCGTCGAGCCCTTCTTGATGCCGAGCTGGGTGTCGATGTTCTCGTAGACCCGGCTGTTGCGCTGGCCGGGTGTGACGATGAGGACGTTCTGGCTGCTCGGGTCGAGCATCTTCGTGACGGCGTTCTTCCCGGACATGCCGGTGCCGAGGGTGTAGACGCCCGCCTGGATCGAGTCGCCCTTGGGGGTGTCCTTCTGGGCCTCGATGAACGCGCCCTGGCTCTTGACCACGCCGCCCTTCACCAGCAGCGCGGCGATCTGGGCGCCCGAAGCGCCTTCGGGCACCACGATCTGGACGGCGCCCGTGCCGCTGCCCGAGAAGTCCGGCGGCGGGCCGAAGCGGTCCTGGTAGAAGTTGTAGCCGACGTAGCTGACTCCGCCGACCAGGCCGACGAGGACCACGGCGACGACGAGGCAGGCCCGTCCGCTGCGGCCCTTCTTCTTGCCGTTGCCCCGGTGGTCGTCGTCACCGCGGCGGTCGTCGTACTCGTCGTCGGAGTCGTCGTAGCGGTCGTCGTCCTCGTCACGCCGGCCCTTGGCGGGTACGGGGGTGTCGGCGCCGGTGAAGAAGGGGTGCGTCTCCTCCGGCTGCGGGCCGTCCCACTCGTTCTCCGGCTCGGGGGCGCGCTGCCCGGCGGCAGGCCCTGCCTGGCCCCGGCCGGGCGGCGGCGTCTGCACGGGCTGCTGGTGCTGGCCCGGCTGCTGCTGACCTGGCTGCTGCTGGCCCGGCTGCTGGTGCGGGTAGCCCTCGGGGGCCGCGTAGTAGTCGGGGTTCTGCGGGTAGCCGTTGCCCTGCCCGGTGTCGCCCTGGTTGCCGTAACCCCCGGGGGGCTGCTGGCCGTACTGCATGGCCGCCCGCTGCCCGGTGTCCCAACCGCCCTGGTACTGCGGGTCGTTGTACTGGGGATCGGTGTACTGGTGCTGCCCGTCGTACTGCTGGGCCTGCGGCTGCTGCGGCTGCGGTGCGTTGGTGTACCGAGGGTCGTTGTACTGCTGCTGCCCGCCGTACTGCTGGGCCTGCGGCTGCTGGGGCTGCTGCTGGTACTGGCCCTGGGGGTACTGCTGCTGGTACTGCGGATCGGTGTACTGCTGCGGGGGGTACTGCTGCTGGTACGGGTCCTGGCCGGCCGCGTACGGGTCCTGGCCTGCCGTCTGCTGCCCCTGAACCGGCTGCTGCGGGTACTGCTGCTGCGGCTGTCCGCCGTACGGGGCCTGGCCGTCGGCGGCCTGCTGCGCTGCCCATCCCTGGTCCCCGTACAGGGGATCCTCGGGGTGCCACGGTTCGGAGCCGGGGCCCCGGCCATAGTCAGTCATCGATCCCCTAGAGCCGCGAGGCAACGGCTTGCGAGCACTCGGCACGGCGTCCGTTGGGCCTCTTTGTTGTGCGGTGGCTGTTCGAACACCGCCGCATCGCGCGGAACGTTACCGTATCGCGATCAGATGACCACTTCGACGGCTTCGCCCGGAGCTTTACCCAAGGCTCGTTCAGCCTCAAGGGCATTCTGCAGGATGATGATCGCAGCCGCCTGGTCGATCACCGACCGGCCCTTCTTGGACGTCACCCCTGACGCGCGCAGGCCCTGGGCCGCCGACACCGTCGTCATCCGCTCGTCGACCAGCCGTACGGGTACGGGAGCGGCGCCCCGCGCGACCTCCTGGGCGAAGATCCGGACCTTGGCGGCCGCCGGGCCCTCGCCACCGTTCAGGGAGCGCGGCAGCCCGATCAGCACCTCGATCGGTTCGTACTCCTGAACGAGCTGGAGCAGCCGCCGGTGGGCTGCCGGGACGTCGCGTCCCGGCACGGTCTCCACCGGGGTGGCGAGGACCCCGTCGGGGTCGCACGAGGCGACCCCGATCCGGGCGTCCCCGACATCGATCGCGAGACGACGTCCTCGTCTCATCGGCCCGTCAGACCGTTTCCGCTACGAGGCGCTCGACAGCGGCCACCGCGTCGCCGATGGCGGCCGGGTTCTGGCCGCCGCCCTGCGCGACGTCCGGCTTGCCGCCGCCACCGCCGCCGAGGGTCTTGGCCGCGGCGCGTACCAGCTCGCCGGCCTTGAGCCCGCGCCCGCGCGCGGCCTCGTTGGTGGCGATGACCGTCAGCGGACGGCCGCCGGCCGTGCTGAACAGCGCCACGACAGCGGGCCGGTCGCCCGGGATCCGGCCGCGTACGTCGAGGACGAGCCGGCGCAGGTCGTCGGCGGACGTGCCGTCCGGGACCTGTCCGGTGACCAGCGCGGTACCGCGTACGTCCACGGCGCTGGCGGCGAGTCCCGCGGCGGCGGCGAGGACCTTCTCCGCGCGGAACTTCTCGATCTCCTTCTCGGCTTCCTTGAGCTTGGCGAGCACGCCGGAGATCTTCTCGGGCAGCTCCTCGGAGCGGCCCTTGACCAGCTCCTGGAGCTGGGCGACGACGGTGTGCTCCCTGGCGAGGAAGTTGTACGCGTCCACCCCGACCAGGGCCTCGATACGGCGCACGCCTGAGCCGATCGACGATTCGCCGAGCAGCTTGACCAGGCCGAGCTGGGCGGTGTTGTGCACGTGCGTGCCGCCGCACAGCTCCTTGGAGAAGTCGCCGATGGTGACGACGCGGACCCGCTCGCCGTACTTCTCGCCGAACTCGGCGATGGCGCCCTGCTTCTTGGCGTCGTCGATGGACATGACCTCGGCCTGGACGTCGAGGTCCCTGGCGAGCACTTCGTTGATCTTCTGCTCGACGTCGGTGAGGACCGTGCCGGGTACGGCGGCGGGCGAGCCGAAGTCGAAGCGGAACCGGCCGGGCGAGTTCTCGGAGCCGGCCTGGGCGGCCGTCGGGCCGAGCGCGTCGCGCAGCGCCTGGTGGGTGAGGTGGGTGGCGCTGTGGGCGCGGGCGATGGCCCGGCGCCGGTGGGTGTCGATGGCGGCGTGCACGGGCGAGCCGACCGTCACCTCGCCGACCTGGACGGTGCCCTTGTGCACGTAGATGCCGGGGACCGGCTGCTGGACGTCCCTGACCTCGATGACGGCGCCGGTGTCGACCTTGATCCGGCCCTGGTCGGCGAGCTGGCCGCCGCCCTCGGCGTAGAACGGGGTGCGGTCGAGGACGACCTCGACGTCGTCGCCCTCGGTCGCGGCGGGCGAGGGGACACCGTCCACGAGCAGGCCGACGACCGTCGACTCGTTCTCGGCGGTGGTGTAGCCGGTGAACTCGGTGGCGCCGCTGTTGTCGGCGACCTCGCGGTAGGCGGACAGGTCGGCGTGGCCGGACTTCTTGGCCCTGGCGTCGGCCTTGGCGCGCTCGCGCTGTTCCTTCATCAGCCGGCGGAACCCGTCCTCGTCCACGGACAGGCCCTGTTCGGCGGCCATCTCCAGGGTGAGGTCGATCGGGAAGCCCCAGGTGTCGTGGAGCAGGAACGCCTTGTCGCCGGTGAGCACCTTGCCGCCCGCGGCCTTGGTCTCGGTGACGGCGGTGTCGAGGATGTTGGTGCCGCCCTTGATGGCCTTGAGGAAGGCGGCTTCCTCGGCGAGGGCGACGGTCTCGATGCGCTTGCGCTCGGTCCGCAGCTCCGGGTACTGCTCGCCCATCGTCTCGATGACGACGTCGACCAGGTCGGCGACGACCGGGCCCGTGGCGCCGAGCAGCCGCATGTTGCGGATGGCGCGGCGCATGATGCGGCGCAGTACGTAGCCGCGGCCCTCGTTGCCGGGGGTGACGCCGTCGCCGATGAGCATCACGGACGTACGCATGTGGTCGGTGACGACGCGCAGCGAGACGTCCGAGCCGTGGTCGGCGCCGTAGCGCACGCCGGTCAGCTCGGTGGCCCTGGCGATGACGGCCATCGACGTGTCGATCTCGAACATGTTCTGCACGCCCTGAAGGATCATGGCGAGGCGTTCGAGGCCGAGTCCGGTGTCGATGTTCTTCGAGGGCAGCTCGCCGAGGATCTCGAAGTCTTCCTTCGTCTGACCCGGGCCGCGCTCGTACTGCATGAAGACCAGGTTCCAGATCTCCACGTACCGCTCGTCGTTGACGGCGGGTCCGCCGGCGGCGCCGAACTCGGGGCCGCGGTCGTAGTGGATCTCGGAGCTGGGGCCGCAGGGTCCTGGCACACCCATGGACCAGAAGTTGTCCTTCTTGCCGAGGCGCTGGATCCGCTCGGCGGGCACGTCCGTCTTGGCGAGCCAGATCTGCTCGGCCTCGTCGTCCTCCAGGTAGATGGTCACCCAGAGCCGCTCGGGGTCGAGGCCGTAACCGCCGTCGGCCTGGGGGCTGGTGAGCAGTTCCCAGGCCAGCTCGACGGCGCCTTCCTTGAAGTAGTCGCCGAAGGAGAAGTTGCCGCACATCTGGAAGAACGTGCCGTGCCGGGTGGTCTTGCCGACCTCTTCGATGTCGGGCGTCCGCACGCACTTCTGCACGCTGGTGGCGCGCGCGCCGGGCGGCTTGACCTCGCCGAGGAAGTAGGGCTTGAACGGCACCATGCCCGCGTTGACCAGGAGCAGAGTCGGGTCGTCCGCGATGACCGACGCCGAAGGGACGACGGTGTGCCCGCGCTCCTCGAAGAAGCTCAGCCAGCGGCGGCGGATTTCAGCCGACTCCATCAGTGGTCCTCATTCCGGTTGTGCGAGTTGTAGGGGTACGTGGGGCCGCGCCGGCCGCCGGGCTCGTCCTGTTCGATGGCCACGACGCGGCGGGGCGCGGGCAGTTCGGCCGCGCCGGAGGCGTCGATGCCCAGGGCCTCGCCCAGCTCGGCCTCGCGCCTGACCATGCCGGTCCTGACGTCGACGGCGAAGTCCTTGAGGCGGTGGCCCGCGTCGAGCGCCTTGTTGGCCGCCTGCGCGGCGAGGCTCTCCGGGCTGAGCTGCCGGATCTTGCGGTTGACCTTGGTGGTGGCCCACACGCCGGCTGCTGCGCCCGCTGTGAACCAGAACGTACGGCGGAACATGGCTGCGTCAGCCTTTCTTCTTCCTGCGCCTGGCCGACGGGACCGTGCGGCCGACGACAACGGTGCGCCGGGCCCGGTCGGCCGGGGCTTCGCCGCCGGCCGGTGCGCCCTTGCGGCTCATGGCCTGTCGTACTCCGTAGCCGAAGGCGGCGACCTTGACCAGCGGCCCGCCGAAGGTCGAGGCGACCGTCGAGGAGAGCGCGGAGGCGTTGGAGGTGACTTCCTGGACGTCGGTGGCGATCGCGTCGACCCGGTCGAGCTGGGTCTGCGCCGAGCGCACCGTCGCCGAGGCGTCCGCGAGGAGCGGCACCGCCTGGTCCGTCACGTCCGCCATGAGCTTGGTGGTCGCCTTGAGCGTCTGGGCCAGCCTCACCAGTACCACGGCGAGGAAGGAGACCAGGATCGCCCAGAACACGGCCACCAGGAGCCCGGCAACCTCTCCACCGGTCACACCGCACCGCTCTCTGCTCGGAAAATCGTGCCCCGAAAATCGTGGTCCGACCCTATCGCGCCGGGCCTGCCCCCCTGAACCGGATTGCCGGCGGCGCGTGACCCGCTCCGGGTGGTGCGGGTCCGGTACGCCGAAGCCCGCCGGCCCCGCGCCGCAAGCGGCGGGGAACGGCGGGCGGATACGCGGTGAGCTACGACCGGGTCAGCGGGCGTAGTACTCGACGACGAGCTGCTCGTCGCAGATGACCGGGATTTCCTTGCGGTTCGGGTCGCGGTCCAGGCGGAACGCCAGCGCCTTCAGGTTGACCTGGAGGTAGCGCGGGGTCTCGCCGTCGGTGTCGTAGCCACCTTCGCGCGCGACCTGGAAGGGGACCTTGTCGCGGCTGCGCTCGCGGACCATCACGACGTCGTCGGGACGGACGCGGAACGACGGCTTGTCGACCTTGCCGCCGTTGACCTCGATGTGGCCGTGGACGACCATCTGACGGGCCTGGTAGATGGTCCGGGCGATGCCCGAACGCAGGACCAGCGCGTCGAGACGGCGCTCCAGCTCGACGACGAGCGCCTCGCCCGTCTTGCCCTCGGCCTTGCGGGCGCGGTCGTACGCACGCGCCATCTGGCGCTCGCTGATGTCGTACTGGGCGCGCAGGCGCTGCTTCTCCAGCAGACGGACCTTGTAGTCACTGTTCTGCTTGCGTCCGCGACCGTGCTCACCCGGCGGGTAGGGACGGGCCTCGAAGTACTTGACAGCCTTCGGCGTCAGCGCGATACCGAGCGCACGCGACTTCTTGACCTTGGGACGCGACTGGTTAGGCACGTTCTCCAGACCTCCGTTGTAGGTTAGGTTAGGCTCACCTTACTCAAAGGAGATCGCATGTCTCGCCCTGGGAACACCACGCGCATCACAGACAGCCTCGACGCACAGGGCACCGAATCGACGGAGGTCCGATCAGCTCATGGCCAGCCGCGTCCCAGCGGGCTTGAAATCGCCCGGATGCCGTCAGCAGCCGAGCGCACACGAACTCTCGTACAGAGTACATGCTCGTCGGTGCTGCTCATTCCAGGGCTGGAAGGGGCCAAACCCCTCCAGTTGATGCCGGACGCCCGTGCCGTGGGGCCCGAGGGCGACGTGTTCCTCGTCTTCGCCGCCGACTCCCCCGCCGTACGCGCCGCCGCGCACGCGCAGGACGACGAGCTGTCCGCCGTCCTGGAGATCACCGACGTCGCGCCCGTCTCCGTACCGCACCGGATCAGGGGCCGGGCCTGGGTCTCCGGCTGGCTGACCCGGGTGCCGGGACGCGCGGAACCCGGCCGGGCCACGCTCCGGCTGGAGGTGGGCGAGGCGTGCGTGGACGATCTGTGGGGCGCCGAGTCCGTCGAGCCCGAGGAGTTCGCCGCAGCCGAGGCCGATCCGCTGGTGGAGCACGAGGCGGAGCTGCTCCAGCATCTGCACAGCGCCCACGGCGCCGAGGTGCGGCGGCTGCGCGAACTGCTGGGTGAGCGGGCCGGCGCCTCCACGGCGGGGAGCGCCGCCGTGCCCGTCGCGCTGGACCGGTTCGGACTGCGGGTGCGCTTCACCGGCGTCCAGTGCTTCGACGCCCGCTTCGACTTCCCCGAGCCGGTGGCCGACGTGAACGGGCTGCGCCGGGCGATGCACACCCTCTTCGACGCGTCGCACTAGGTCTCGTCCTGCACGTCAGGAATTCACGTCAGGAATTGTCGCCGCGCAGCCGCTCGCGCACCTTCTCCACGACGTCGGCGTACCGCGCCTCGGCGCCGTAGCGGGTCGGCTCGTAGTACCGCTTGCCCTGGACGCCCTCCGGCGCGTACTGCTGCGCGGCGATACCGCCCGGCACATCGTGCGGATACACATAGCCCTGGGCGTGGCCGAGCTTGGCCGCGCCCTTGTAGTGCCCGTCGCGCAGATGCGTCGGCACCGATCCGGCCACGCCCGTCTTGACGTCTTCGAGGGCGGCGCCGATCGCCAGCGTCGCCGCGTTCGACTTCGGGGCGAGCGCGAGGGCGATGGTGGCGTGGCTGAGGGTGAGGGACGCCTCGGGAAAGCCGATCATGGCGACGGCCTGGGCGGCGGCGACGGCGAGCGGCAGGGCCGCCGGATCGGCGAGGCCGATGTCCTCGCTCGCCGAGATCATCAGCCGTCTGGCGATGAACCGGGGGTCCTCGCCCGCGTCGATCATCCGGGCCAGGTAGTGCAGCGCCGCGTCCACGTCGGAGCCGCGGATCGACTTGATGAGGGCGCTCGCCACGTCGTAGTGCTGGTCCCCGTCGCGGTCGTACGCCACTGCGGCGCGGTCGACCGTCTCCTCGACCGTGCCGAGGGTGACTTCCGCCTCGCCCTTGTCGATCGCGGCGCCTGCCGCCGCCTCCAGCGCGGTCAGCGCCCGCCGTGCGTCGCCGCCGGCGATCCGCAGCAGATGCGCCTCCGCGTCGTCAGGGAGGGTGACGGCGCCGCCGAGGCCCCGCTCCTCGGTGAGCGCGCGGCGCAGCAGGCTGCGCAGGTCGTCGTCGGTGAGCGGTTCGAGCGTGAGCAGCAGCGAGCGGGAGAGCAGCGGGGAGATGATCGAGAAGTACGGATTCTCGGTGGTGGCCGCGATGAGCGTCACCCAGCGGTTCTCCACGGCGGGCAGCAGCGAGTCCTGCTGGGCCTTGCTGAAGCGGTGGATCTCGTCCAGGAAGAGGACGGTCTCCTTGCCGTAGCCGCCGGAGGCGCGGCGGGCGCCGTCGATGACGGCCCTGACCTCTTTGACCCCAGCGGTGATCGCGGACAGCTCCACGAAGCGCTTGTTGGTCGCCTTCGACACGACGTACGCCAGGGTGGTCTTGCCGGTGCCGGGCGGGCCCCAGAGGATCACGGACGAGGGTCCGGCGGGACCGCCCGTCCCCTCGCCGACCAGGCGCCGCAGTGGTGATCCGGGCTTGAGCAGATGGCGCTGGCCGACGACCTCGTCGAGGACGCGCGGACGCATCCGTACGGCCAGGGGGCTGCTGGACGGATCCTTCTCCTGGCGGTCTTCCGCCGCTGCGGTAAAGAGGTCGGGCTCCACACACGAACCCTATGTCAGGCCACCGACAGCGTGACCGGGCCGGTCAGGGAGCCGTCAGCTCGTCCAGAAGTCCCACCAGCGGGTGAGGATGAGCATCCCGATGATGCCGAGGTGCAGCACCGGGAGCACCCAGGTGAACTCGCCGAAGAAGCTCCGCAGCCAGGACGGCGCCGGCAGGATCCCGGTACGGACGTTGTGCGAGGTCACGTACCAGAACAGGACGGTCGTACCGACCCAGGCGAGGCAGCACCACAGGCACAGCGCGTTGATGCTGTACAGCGACTGGTACTGGAGCCAGGTGCAGAACCCGACGCCGAAGAGGGCGCCGAAGTTCAGGCCGAGCCAGTACCAGCCGCGGAACCTGGCGCCGGCCAGCACGGCGAGCCCGATACCGATCACGACGGGGTAGGTGGCGAGGCCGAGCATCGGGTTGGGGAAGCCGAAGGCCGCCGCCTGCGCGCTCTTCATCACACTGCCGCAGGACACGACGGGGTTCAGGCTGCACCCGGGGGTGAAGCCGGGGTCTTCGAGCAGCTTGAACTTGTCGAGCGTGATGACCCAGGCGGCCAGCAGCCCGGCGGCGCCCGTGATGATCAGCAGCAGCCCGAAGGCGCGGCTGCCGCCGACCGTACGGGCGGCGTCACCCTCGTCCCGTTCGGAGGAGGAGACATCGTCCAGCGCGGTACTCGTCATATCGCTTTCCATACGTTTCGGTGGCCTGTGGGGGCAGGGTCATTGTGCCGCACCCGCCCCCACGACCACTGTTCGCAGGAGATAAGGACAAGGACCTGAGGGCTGCTAGCGGCCGAGCCGGCGGGCCAGCTCCGCACCGATCTCGCCGAGCGCGACGGGGCCCTGCTCGCCGCTTTCCATGTCCTTGAGCTGGACCACGCCGTCGGCGAGATCGCGCTCGCCCGCCACGAGCGTGTAGCGCGCGCCCGACCTGTTGGCGTCCTTCATGGCGCCCTTCAGTCCCTTCGTGCCGAAGCTGAAGTCGGCGGCGATCCCGGCCCTGCGCAGTTCGGTGACGGCCGCGAACAGCACGCGCCGCGCCTCCTCACCGAGCGGGACCGCGAACACGCTGGTGGCGGAGGGCAGTTGGAGCGTGATGCCCTCGGCCTCCAGCGCCAGGACCGTACGGTCGACCCCCAGCGCCCAGCCGACCGACGGCAGTGCCGGGCCGCCGATCATCTCGGACAGCCCGTCGTAGCGGCCGCCGCCGCCCACCGCGGACTGCGAGCCGAGCCCGTCGTGGACGAACTCGAAGGTGGTGCGGGTGTAGTAGTCGAGGCCGCGGACGAGCCGCGGGTCGTCCTCGTACGCGACGCCCGCGGCGCCCAGCAGTTCGCGCACCTCTTCGTGGTACGCCTTGCACGCGTCGCACAGATAGTCGCGGAGCAGCGGCGCTTCGCTGAGTTGACGCTGCACGTCGGGGCGCTTGTCGTCGAGCACCCGCAGCGGGTTGATCTCGATCCGGCGGCGGGTCTCCTCGTCGAGGTCGAGCCCGCGCAGGAAGCCCTGGAGCGCTTCCCGGTAGACGGGCCTGCAGACCTTGTCACCCAGCGAGTTGAGCAGGATGCGGAAGGTGCGCAGCCCGAGCGCGCGGTACGCCTGGTCGGCGAGGATGATCAACTCCGCGTCGAGCGCGGGGTCTTCAGCGCCGATCGCCTCGGCGCCGACCTGGGAGAAGTGCCGGTAGCGGCCGGCCTGCGGGCGCTCGTAGCGGTAGTACGAGCCGGAGTACCAGAGCTTGACCGGCAGTTTGCCCGCCTTGTGGAGGTTGGCCTCCAGCGCGGCGCGCAGCACCGAAGCCGTGCCCTCGGGGCGCAAGGCGAGCTTGTCGCCGCCCTTGGTCTCGAAGGCGTACATCTCTTTGCTGACGATGTCGGTGGACTCGCCGACACCGCGCGCGAACAGCTCCACGTTCTCGAATCCGGGCGTCTCGACATAGCCGTAGCCGGAGTTCCTGAGCGGCGCCGAGATCGCGTCGCGTACCGCGAGGAACGTCGCGGAGCGGGGCGGGAGCAGGTCGTAGGTGCCCTTGGGGGCCTGGAAAGTACTCATGGGGATCGCTGCGTCACATTCCTCGTAGCGGCCGGGCGCTCGCTCCGCCGTCGCCGGCGGTCGCCGCTTCCCGCAGATACGGGTTGGCGGTGCGCTCCTGGCCGATGGTCGTCTGGGGGCCGTGGCCCGACAGCACCACGGTCGAGTCGTCGAGCGGCAGGCACACGCGGGCCAGCGACTCGAACAGCTCGGCCTGGTCGCCGCCGGGCAGATCGGTGCGTCCGACGGAGCCGGCGAACAGCAGATCACCGGAGAACAGCAGCGGCGGGATGTCCCCCGCCGTGTTCTCGGGCAGTCCGAAGGTCACCGACCCCTTGGTATGGCCGGGCGCATGCGAGACGGTCAGGTCGAGCCCCGCAAGCCGCAGCCGTGCGCCGTCGGTCAGTTCCTTGATGTCGTCCGGCTCCCCCACGGTCAGCTCGCCCATGAGCGGCATGCCGATCGAGTGGCCGATCCCCTTCTCGGGGTCGCTCATCATGTAGCGGTCTGCGGGGTGGATCCAGGCCGGTACGTCATGGGCACCGCAGACGGGGACGACCGAGGCGACATGGTCGATGTGGCCGTGGGT
This sequence comes from Streptomyces sp. NPDC087906, assembly GCF_055584925.1. Classification (NCBI taxonomy): domain Bacteria; kingdom Bacillati; phylum Actinomycetota; class Actinomycetes; order Kitasatosporales; family Streptomycetaceae; genus Streptomyces; species Streptomyces sp. NPDC087906. The sequence continues at coordinate 170,486 of NZ_JBVJLC010000013.1, read as the reverse complement.
GAGGACGACGGCGACCGGCTTGAGCCGGTGCTTGCGCACCGCGTCGGCGACGCCCTGGGCGGCCTGGTGGCCCGGGTCGATGATCACGCACTCCTCGCCGGCGGCGGGGGCGACCAGATAACAATTGGTCCCCCAGGCCCCGGCGGGGAACCCGGCAATGAGCACAATCGTCCCTTTTTGTTGTCCGGCAGGTCCGTGCCCGCGAGGAGATCGCGGCAGATCAAAGCCTACCGGCGCTGCTCATTCCACAGCTAACCCATATACCGTACGGCCCTAGCCCAGTCAGTCAGACATGCCGACGATCATGCCGACCACGAGGAGAAGACCCGGTGGCCAACAACGACCAGCGGCGGCGGGAACTCGCCCGCAAGAAGTTCGAGCGCCAGCAGCAGCGCCGGGCCGAGGCACGGCGGAAGGCGAAGCGGCGCAACATCGTCATCGCGTCCGTGCTGGCCGTGGTGGTCCTGGCCGGCGGCGCCGCGTACGCGTCGGTGGGCCTGTCGGACGACGACAGCGGCGACACGGCGGCGAAGCCGTCGGCGCCGCCGTCGCCCGTACCGTCCCCCTCGGCGAGCGAGAGCGCACCGCCCGAGCCGAAGATGACGGTCGACAAGACGGCCAAGTACACGATGTCGCTCAAGACGGACCAGGGCGACATCGCCATCGCCATGGACGCAGCGAAGACACCGCACACCGTCAACTCGTTCAAGGCGCTCGCCGACAAGAAGTACTTCGACAAGACGAAGTGCCACCGGCTGACCACGTCCGGCATCTTCGTGCTCCAGTGCGGCGACCCCAAGGGCGACGGCTCGGGCGGCCCCGGCTACACCATCCCCGACGAGAACCTCACGGCGCTCGGCAAGGCCGCTGCCGACGGCACGGTGACCTTCCCCGCCGGGACCGTCGCGATGGCCAACACCGGCCAGCCGCACACCGGTGGCAGCCAGTTCTTCCTCGTCTGGAAGGACACCAAGCTGCCGCCCACGTACACCCCGTTCGGAACGATGGACGCGGCCGGTCTGCAGACCGTGAAGGACGTCGCGAAGGCCGGCGTCACGGGCGGCGGCGGTGACGGTGCGCCCAAGAAGTCCGTCACCATCTCGAAGGCCACCGTCGACAAGGCGTAACCAGCCGAATTTCAGCCGTGCTGAGTGCGGACAGCCGGTCGCCCTGTCACTTAGATTGGCGTTGTGCAGGGCGGGCGCTGCCCGCCCCAGGAAACTGTGGACGATGCCCGGGGGCCAACTCCCCGGCGGGCATCAGGTGGAGGAGGCGCTGTGAGCAGCGACCCGTGGGGCCGTGTCGACGAGACAGGCACCGTGTACGTGCGTACGGCCGAGGGCGAGCAGGTCGTCGGATCCTGGCAGGCCGGCTCTCCGGATGAGGCCCTGGCCTATTTCGAGCGCAAGTACGAGGGCCTGGTCGTCGAGATCGGGTTGCTCGAAAAGCGGGTGAAGACCACCGATCTGTCCGCGAAGGACGCGACGGCGGCCATCGATCATCTGCGCGGGCAGATCGACGAACACCACGCGGTGGGCGACCTCGACGCGCTGCGGCAGCGCCTCGACGGCCTGGTCGCGACGGTCGACGCGCGCCGCGAGGAGCGCAAGGCGCAGCGCGCCAAGCAGACCGACGAGGCGAAGGTCGCCAAGGAGGCGCTGGTCGTCGAGGCCGAGGAGCTGGCGCAGAGCGACCAGTGGCGGGCGGCGGGTGAGCGGCTGCGGGCGCTGGTGGACATCTGGAAGGGCCTGCCGAGGCTGGACCGGAAGTCCGACGACGAGCTGTGGCACCGCTTCTCGCACGCGCGCTCGGCCTTCTCCAAGCGGCGCAAGGCCCACTTCGCCGCGCTCGACGCGCAGCGCGAGGAGGCACGGCAGACCAAGGAGAAGCTGGTCACCGAGGCCGAGGCGCTGTCCGGGTCCACCGACTGGGGTACCACGGCGGCGCGTTACCGCGAGCTGATGACGGACTGGAAGGCGGCGGGCCGCGCCCAGCGCGAGGCCGAGGACGACCTGTGGAACCGCTTCCGCGGCGCCCAGGACGTCTTCTTCGCCGCGCGCGGCGAGGTCTTCGCCGAGCGGGACGCCGAGCAGACCGAGAATCTGAAGCTCAAGGAGGAGCTGGCCGTCGAGGCCGAGCGCCTGCTGCCGGTGAAGGACCTCAAGTCGGCCAGGGCCGCTTTCCGCGCCATCAACGAGCGCTGGGAGGCGATCGGGCATGTGCCGCGCGACGCCAGGCCCAAGGTCGAGGGCCGGATGCAGACGGTGGAGCGGGCGCTGCAGGAGTCCGAGGAGAACGAGTGGCGCCGGACGAACCCGGAGGCGCGGGCCCGCGCCGAGGGTCTGACCGGCCAACTGCAGGCCGCTGTCGACAAGTTGCATACGCAGATCGACGCGGCGCGCGCGCAGGGCAACAACTCCCGGGCGGACAAGCTCGCCAAGGAGCTGGAAGGCCGGCAGGCGCTGCTGGACCAGGCGCTGAAGGGCTTGCAGGAGTTCGGCGGCTGACGCGGATCGGATGTGCGGGCGGCCCCGGAGCGTGAAGCTCCGGGGCCGCCTTCGTGTGCGGCTCGTGGGCGCTGCCGCTACGGCCTGCGGGCCGAGGTGACGCGGTAGACGTCGTAGACGCCCTCCACGCCCCGTACGGCCTTCAGGACGTGCCCGAGGTGCTTCGGGTCGCCCATCTCGAAGGTGAAGCGGGACGTGGCCACCCGGTCGCGGGAGGTCTGGACGGCCGCCGACAGGATGTTGACGTGCTGGTCGGACAGGACGCGCGTGACGTCCGACAGCAGCCGGGAGCGGTCCAGCGCCTCCACCTGGATGGCGACCAGGAACACCGACGACTGGGTGGGCGCCCACTCGACTTCCAGGATCCGCTCGGGCTGCTGGGACAGCGAGTCGACGTTGACGCAGTCGGCGCGGTGCACCGAGACGCCGCTGCCGCGCGTGACGAAGCCGATGATCGGGTCGCCCGGCACCGGCGTACAGCAGCGGGCGAGCTTGACCCACACGTCGTCCACGCCCTTGACGACCACACCCGGATCGGCGCTCTTGCGGCGCTTGCTGCGGCCGTGCGACGGCGGTTCGCTCTCGGCGAGGTCCTCGTTGGCGGCCTCCTCGCCGCCGAGCGCCTGCACCAGCTTGTGCACGACGCCCTGCGCCGCGACATGGCCCTCGCCGATCGCCGCGTACAGCGACGAGATGTCGGGGTAGCGCATCTCGTGCGCGAGGGTGACCAGCGAGTCGCCGGTGAGGATGCGCTGGATCGGCAGGTTCTGCTTGCGCATCGCCTTGGCGATGGCGTCCTTGCCCTGCTCGATCGCCTCGTCGCGGCGCTCCTTGGAGAACCAGCCGCGGATCTTGTTCCTGGCCCGCGGCGACTTGACGAAGCCCAGCCAGTCGCGCGACGGGCCGGCGCCGGACGCCTTGGAGGTGAAGACCTCCACCAGGTCCCCGTTGTCGAGGGTCGATTCGAGCGGTACGAGCCGTCCGTTGACCCTCGCTCCTATCGTGCGGTGGCCGACCTCCGTGTGCACCGCGTACGCGAAGTCGACGGGCGTCGCGCCCGCGGGCAGCGCTATCACGTCGCCCTTCGGCGTGAACACGAAGACCTCGTTGCGCGACAGGTCGAAGCGCAGCGACTCCAGGAACTCGCTGGGGTCCTCGGTCTCCTTCTGCCAGTCGAGCAACTGGCGCAGCCACGCCATGTCGTTGACGGTGTCCTGGCCGCCGACCTTGCTGGTGGACCTGGGCACGTCGGTGCGCACCTTGGACGCGCCGGCGACGGCCTCCTGCTTGTACTTCCAGTGCGCCGCGATGCCGTACTCGGCGCGGCGGTGCATGTCGAAGGTGCGGATCTGCAGCTCGACGGGCTTGCCGTTGGGGCCGATGACCGTCGTGTGCAGCGACTGGTACATGTTGAACTTCGGCATCGCGATGTAGTCCTTGAACCGCCCCGGCACCGGGTTCCACCGGGCGTGCACGGTGCCGAGCGCCGCGTAGCAGTCGCGGACGGTGTCGACGAGGACGCGGATGCCGACCAGGTCGTAGATCTCCGCGAAGTCCCGGCCGCGGACGATCATCTTCTGGTAGACGCTGTAGTAGTGCTTCGGCCGTCCGGTGACGGTGGCCTTGATCCGGGCGGCGCGCAGGTCCGACTGCACCTCGTCGGTCACTATGGCCAGGTACTCGTCGCGCTTGGGCGCCCGTTCGGCGACGAGCCGGACGATCTCGTCGTACATCTTGGGGTAGAGGATCGCGAAGGCGAGGTCCTCCAGCTCCCACTTGATGGTGTTCATGCCGAGCCGGTGGGCCAGCGGCGCGTAGATCTCCAGCGTCTCGCGGGCCTTCTTCTCCTGCTTCTCCCGCTTGAGATAGCGCATGGTGCGCATGTTGTGCAGCCGGTCGGCGAGCTTGATGACCAGGACCCGGGGGTCCTTGGCCATGGCCACGACCATCTTGCGTACGGTCTCGGCCTGCGCCGCCTCGCCGAACTTGACCCGGTCCAGCTTGGTGACCCCGTCGACGAGGAGGGCGACCTGCTCGCCGAAATCCTTGCGGAGGGTGTCCAGGCCGTACTCGGTGTCCTCGACCGTGTCGTGCAGCAGGCCCGCCATCAGCGTGGCGGGGTCCATGCCCAGCTCGGCGAGGATCGTCGTGACGGCGAGGGGGTGGGTGATGTACGGGTCGCCGCTCTTGCGCTTCTGCCCGCGGTGCCAGCGCTCGGCGACCTGGTAGGCGCTCTCGATCTGGCGCAGCGTGGCGGACTCGATCTTGGGGTCGTTGCCCCGCACGGTGCGCAGCAGCGGCTCCAGCACCGGGTTGTACGGCGACGAGCGCTGCACGCCGAGCCTGGCGAGCCGGGCCCTGACGCGGTTGGACGAGCCGCCGGTACGCGCGGGCGCGGCCGTATCCGGCTTCGGGGCCGTGACGGGCGTGGGCGGGACGGGCGGGGCCTTGGCGGCCGGGGGCGCCGGCGGCTGCGCCTCAGCGGGTTTCGCGGCGGGAGGCGTCTCGGCCGGGGGTGTCGCGGCCGGCGGTGCCGCGCCCTGCGCGGTGGGCGGCTGCGCGGGGTCGGCGGGCGCCGGGGTGTCCGCCGGGGCCCCCTGCGCCGGGTGCTGGGCGCGCTCCGCGTCGGGCGCTGCCGCCGGCTTCTCCTGCGGCGCGTCCGATGCCTTCGTCGCCCGGTTCTCGTGCTCGTCGGGCGTTGCGGCGGCCAGTGGCTGGGCCTCGTCTGGCAAGAGCGCTCCTCGTGCGGATCCGGGTCCCCCGGTCAGGCCCGAACCTCCATGGTATCGACCCTGGGCATTCCGCTCGCCCCGGGACTGGAGGGATTGCACAACACAGGACGGGCGCCCGGTGTTCCCGGGCGCCCGTCCTGGTGTGTGCGAGAGGTCGGTCAGACCGTGATCAGGGCCTCCAGCGGGGCCCCGCGCAGGGCCGGCTCCAGCCGGGCGCGGCCCGCGAGGAAGCCGAGCTCCAGCAGGACGGCGACGCCCACGACCTCGGCGCCCGCCCGCCTGACCAGCTCAAGCGACGCCTCGGCCGTACCGCCGGTGGCGAGGACGTCGTCGATGACGATGACCCGGTCACCCTCGGCCAGGTCCTCGGCGTGCACCTCGATCTCGGCGCTGCCGTACTCCAGCTCGTACGTCTGCGACAGCGTCGCTCCCGGCAGCTTCCCCGCCTTGCGTACGGGGATGAAGCCGAGCCCGGCCCTGACGGCGACCGGGGCGGCGAGGATGAACCCGCGCGCCTCCAGGCCGACGATCTTCGTGGCGCCCTGCCGGGCGCACACCTCGGCCAGCGCGTCGGTGAGCGCGGAGAACGCCTTGGGGTCGGCCAGCAGCGGGGTGATGTCCTTGAACACCACCCCCGGCTTGGGGTAGTCCGAGACGTCACGGATGCGGCTGAGCAGCAGCTCCCGTGTGCTGTCGTCGGTCATCGGCGCCGCCCCGATGGCCGCCCGTTGTTGCGGTTGCGGCTGCGCGGGCCCGTGACCGATCCGGCGGCGGCAGGCGTGGCACCGGCCGGGTCGCCGTCCGCGGGAGCGTCGTCGTCCGTGCCGTAGTCGGTCTGCTCGATCGACTCGCCCTTGGCGGCAGCGGCCGCCCGCTTGGCGAACACCCGCTTCTTCAGGGCCTTCATCTGCGGCTCGCTCTCCTTGAGGTCCGCCACCAGCGGGGTGGCGATGAAGATCGAGGAGTACGCACCGGCGGCGAGGCCGACGAAGAGGGCCAGCGAGATGTCGTTCAGCGTGCCGGCGCCGAGGAGGCCGCCGCCGATGAACAGCAGACCGGCCACCGGGAGCAGGGCGACCACCGTGGTGTTGATGGACCGCACCAGCGTGCCGTTGATCGAGCGGTTGGCGACCTCGCTGAAGGTCCAGCGGGACTGCTTGGTGATCCCCTTCGACTGCTCCTTGAGACTGTCGAAGACGACGACGGTGTCGTAGAGCGAGTAACCGAGAATGGTCAGCAGACCGATCACCGTGCCCGGTGTGACCTCGAAGCCGACGAGGGCGTACACACCCACGGTGATGGTGAGGTCGTGGATCAGCGCGACGAGGGCGGCTACGGCCATCCGCCACTCGAAGGCGATGGCCAGATAGATCACCACCAGGACCAGGAAGATCCCCAGTCCGGTCCACGCCTTGTTGGCGACCGACTCTCCCCAGCTCGGCCCGACCAGGTCGGCGGCGATCTTGCTCTCGGGGACGTTCAGGTCCTTGGAGAGTTCCGTCGTCACGGAGGCGGAGTTCTGCGGGTTCAGGTCGCTGACCTGGATGCGCAGACCGTCGCTGCCGAGCTTCTGGACCACGACCTCATGGCCGGGGGCCGCCGCCTCGGTGTCGGTCTGGGCCTTGGCCACCGAGGTGGTCGTGTGCTGAATGGTGAAGACAGCACCGCCCTTGAACTCGATGCCCATGTTGAGACCGCGCACCGCCAGGCCGACGATGGCCGTGATGGTGATCAGGATCGAGATCCCGTACCAGATCTTGCGCTTCCCGACGAAGTCGTAGCCGACCTCGCCACGGTAGAGCCGGGCGCCGAATGCACCGAGTCGCGACATCTCACGCCTCCTTCGGGTGGTCGGTGGGGCCGCCGGTGCGGCGGGTGCGGCGCAGGGGCGGCTTGGCCCCGAGACGCTTCGGGTCGAGACCCGACCACGGGCTGCCGCCGGAGAAGAACTTGGTGCGGGCGAGGAGCGTCATCACCGGCTTGGTGAAGAAGAACACCACGACCACGTCGAGGATCGTGGTCAGGCCGAGGGTGAACGCGAAGCCCTGCACCTTGCCGACCGTGACGAGGAACAGCACGGCTGCGGCGAGGAACGACACGAAGTCGGAGACCAGGACCGTGCGCCGGGCGCGCGGCCAGGCGCGCTCGACGGCAGGACGCAGGGTCCTGCCCTCTCTGATCTCGTCCCTGATCCGTTCGAAGTACACGATGAACGAGTCCGCCGTGATACCGATGGCGACGATCGCACCGCAGACCGCCGGCAGGTTCAGCGCGAAGCCGATACCCGGGCCGAGCAGCGACATGATCACGTACGTGAGGATGCCGGAGGTCAGCAGGCTGAGCAGCGCGATCAGCGACAGACCCCGGTAGTAGGCCACCAGGTAGATGATGACCAGGGCCAGTCCGATGGCGCCCGCGATCAGCCCCGCCTGGAGCTGCTCGGTGCCGAGCGCGGCGGTGACCGTACTGACGCTCTCCTCCTTGAAGGAGAGCGGCAGCGCGCCGTACGAGAGCACGTTGGCGAGGTCCTGAGCGGACTGCTGGGTGAAGCTGCCGGAGATCTCGGCGCTGGCGCCGAGGGTCTGGCTCACCGAAGGCGCCGAGACGACGTTGCCGTCCAGCACGATGGCGAACTGGTTCATCGGCTGCTGCTGCTTCGAGAGCTTCGTGGTGATCGACTGGAACTTCTTCGTGCCGCCACCGGTGAAGTCGAGGGTGACGATCCACATGCCGCGCTGCGGGTCGAGGACGCCCTTGGACTTGGCGACGTCGGTGCCTTCGAGCTCGGCCGGGCCGAGGACGTACTTGGCCCACTGCTTGTCCGAGTCCTGGCCGCAGGCCACGATCGTGTCCTTGGGCGCGGAGCTCTGGTTGACCGTGGTGCGCTGGGCCTTGCTCGTGCAGTTGAGGTTCTCGAACTTCTTCTGCAGAGCGGCGGTGGCCGGGTCCGGCGGCGTTGTCGCGGCCGGGGCGCTCGGGTCGGCCGCACCCGGGGTGGGGGTCGGCGAGGGCGCCTTCTTCAGGGCGCCCGTGACGGCGCGGCCCTGGGTGGTGGCGCTGGACGACGGCGACGCCGAGGACGACGCCTTGTCGCCCGACGTGCCGGCGGAGGACTCGGCGCTCGGCTTGCCGCTCGGGGAGCCGCTGGGCGATCCGCTCGGTGAGGCGCTGGGCGAGCCGGACGGCTGGGGCGCCGTCGGGGCGCCCGCCGCGACGGTGAGCACCGGCCGGAAGTACAACTGGGCCGTCTGCCCGACCTGGTCGCGGGCCTGCTTCTCGTTCGTCCCCTTGGGGATGTTCACGATGATGTTCTTGGAGCCCTGGGTCTGAACCTCGGCCTCCGAGACCCCAAGACCGTTGACACGCCGGTCGATGATGCTGACCGCCGTGTCCATGTTGGTCTTGTTGATCGCGTTCGGCTTGCCCGGCGTGTTCTTCGCCTCAAGCGTGATGCTCGTGCCGCCCGCGAGGTCGATCCCCAGCCGCGGCGTGACATGACCGGACCAGAACATCCCGCCCGTGAGGGCGACCATGACGATCAGGAACAGTGTCAGGGTGCGGCCCGGCTTGCCCCGCCCCGCCTGCCCTCGGCCCTTATTAGGTGCTGCCACCTTCTCGTTTCTCCCTGTCCAACCGCCCCTCGCCCGGTATGCGCCGGAGCGGCCACGAAGTGTTGTGGGGACCTGCCCCCGCAGTAATCGGCAGGGTCCGTGCACCGCTGAGGGCCGCAGGACGGCCCGCGCTCGCGGTAGTCGCGGACGGGACTACTTCGCGTCGGCCTCGCCGTCGGCCTTGCTGTCCTTGGCGTCCGCCTCGGCCTTCACCTCGGCCTTGGCGGCCTTCGGCTCGGGCTCGGCGTCGGCCGCCTCGTCGTCCTCGGGCTTCTTGCCGAGGTCGATCTTGGCCGTGGCAGGGGTGTCGCCGGCCTCGGTCAGGGAAGAAGCGTCGTCGGGGACGATCGCGCCGTCACCGAGAGCGTCCTGGGAGGGCTCTTCGCCGTGGACGATGCGGTTGTACTCCTCGTCGTCCATGACGGCGCCGATGGCGTTCTTGGCGTACACGGCGTGGACTCCGGGAGCTACCTCAAGGAGGACCATTTCGTCGTGCACCTCCTTGACGGTGGCGTACATGCCCCCGATCGTGCGGACGCCGATGCCGGGCTGCATGTCGTTGCGCATCGACGCGGCCGCCGCTTGCTTCTTCTTGGCGGACCGGGTCATCAGGAACATGGCCCCGATGAGCACGATGAAGGGGAGGATGGTCACGAGACTCACGGGAGGGAACTTCCTTCGCACGACCGCGTTGTCGAACGGCCTTGTATACGGGGGTGGGCACACCGGCCCGGAAGGGCGGCATCGGCGGAGTCTAAGCGAGTCCGCATCATTGGAACAACGCCCAGCATCGCACCGGGGTTCCTCGGTTGGCGAGAGCGATCTCCGTCACGCCCCGAAGAGACCCTGTTGTCCGCTTGCGCCCGGTGCCTGCTGCGGGGGTGTGAGACCCATGTGCGCCCAGGCGGCGGGGGTCGCGACCCGGCCGCGCGGGGTGCGCGCGAGCAGTCCCTCCCGTACGAGGAAGGGCTCGGCGACCTCTTCGACCGTCTCCCGCTCCTCCCCCACGGCGACCGCAAGGGTCGAAAGTCCTACAGGTCCGCCGCCGAACAGCTTCAGCAGCGCCTGGAGCACGGCCCGGTCGAGGCGGTCGAGACCGCGGGCGTCAACCTCGTAGACCTTCAGGGCCACGGCGGCCACCTCACGGGTGATGAAGCCGTCGGCCTTGACCTGGGCGTAGTCCCGTACCCGGCGCAGCAGGCGGTTGGCGATACGGGGGGTGCCCCGGGAGCGGCCGGCGATCTCGGCGGCCCCCGCCGCGTCGATCTCCAGATCGAGCAACTGCGCCGAGCGGTGCAGGACCCGCTCCAGCTCGACGCTCTCGTAGAACTCCATGTGCCCGGTGAAGCCGAACCGGTCGCGCAGCGGCGGCGGCAGCAGCCCGGCCCTGGTGGTGGCGCCGACCAGGGTGAACGGCGGCAGCTCCAGCGGGATGGCGGTGGCGCCTGGGCCCTTGCCGACGATCACGTCGACCCGGTAGTCCTCCATGGCCATGTAGAGCATTTCCTCGGCGGGCCGCGACATCCGGTGGATCTCGTCGAGGAAGAGGACCTCGCCCTCCTGGAGTGAGGAGAGGATCGCGGCGAGATCGCCCGCGTGCTGGATGGCGGGGCCCGAGGTGATCCGGATCGGCGCGTTCATCTCGGCGGCGATGATCATGGACAGCGTCGTCTTGCCGAGCCCAGGCGCCCCGGAGAGCAGCACGTGGTCGGCGGTCGCGCCGCGCGCGAGGGCCGCCTTGAGCACCAGGTCGAGCTGTTCACGGACCCGCTCCTGGCCGACGAACTCGGCGAGCGACTTGGGCCGCAGGGCCGCCTCGACGGCCTGGTCCTCGCCGTCGGCGGACGGGGCGACGAGCCGCTCGGCCTCGTCCGCCGTCGTCTCGCTGCTGCTGTCGTCCCAGCTCACTGAAGTACACCTCGGGGTCGGCTCAACGGGTTCGGTTCAGGCTCTGGAGCGCGGCGCGCAGCAACTGCGGCACGGGCGGCTGCAGTCCTTCGGCGACGGCGGCCTCGGCCTGCGGCGCGACCAGCGCCACCGCCTCGTCGGCCTCGCGGGTGGCGTAGCCGAGGCCGATCAGCGCGGCGTGGAGCTGATCGCTCCAGGACGCGGAGACGGCCGTCCCGATGCCCTGCCCCCTGCCGGAGCCGACCGGCTCGCCGAGCCGGTCCTTCAGTTCGAGCAGCAGCTTCTGGGCGCCCTTCTTGCCGATGCCGGGCACGGCGGTGAGCGTCTTCTCGTCGCCCGTGGCGACCGCGACGCGCAGGGTGTCCGGGGTGTGCACGGCGAGCATCGCCTGGGCGAGCCGGGGCCCGACGCCGCTCGCGGTCTGGAGCAGTTCGAAGGTCTGCCGCTCGTCGTCGTCGGCGAACCCGTACAGCGTCAGGGAGTCCTCCCTGACGACCAGTGAGGTGGCGAGCTTCGCCGGCTGTCCGACGCGCAGTTCGGCGAGGGTGCCGGGGGTGCACTGCACGGCCATGCCGATGCCGCCGACCTCGATCACGGCCGTGGTCGGGGCGAGAGCGGCGACGGGGCCGCTGACGAAGGCGATCATCGGGTGACCTTACGTACGGAGGCGGGGATACGGGACGGGCGGGCCGCCGCGTGCGCCTGCTGGAGGCGGTTCATGGCGGGGGCGCGCCAGATGTGGCAGATGGCGAGCGCCAACGCGTCGGCGGCGTCGGCCGGCTTGGGCGGCGCCGCGAGCCGCAGCAGCCGGGTCACCATCGCGCCGACCTGCGCCTTGTCCGCCCGGCCGCTGCCGGTGACGGCGGCCTTGACCTCGCTGGGGGTGTGCAGGGCGACGGGGATGCCGCGGCGCGAGGCGCACAGCATCGCGACGGCGCTCGCCTGGGCCGTGCCCATGACCGTACGCACATTGTGCTGGGCGAACACCCGCTCCACCGCGACGAGTTCGGGCTTGTGCTCGTCCAGCCAGGCCTCGATGCCCTGCTCGATGGCGACCAGCCGCATCCCGATCTCCGCGTCGGCGGCCGTGCGCACCACGCCGACACCCAGCATCGTCAACGGCCTGCCCGCCACGCCCTCGACCACTCCGACACCGCACCGGGTCAGCCCGGGGTCAACGCCCAGCACCCGCATCGCACGCCTCCCCTTCAGTCGCTGATCAGCACAGTATCTGTCACGACTGACAACGCGACGGGCCGACGGGCGGGCGCGTCCCCCCGTCGGCCCGTCGGCATGAGGCCGCGTCAGGCGTCGACCTTCTCCATGACTTCGTCCGAGACGTCGAAGTTGGCGAAGACGTTCTGCACGTCGTCGCTGTCCTCCAGCGCGTCGATCAGCTTGAAGATCTTGCGGGCGCCCTCTTCGTCCAGCTCGACCTGCATGGTCGGGACGAAGTTGGCGTCGGCCGAGTCGTAGTCGATGCCGGCCTCCTGGAGCGCCGTCCGGACCTGCACCAGGTCGGTGGCCTCGCTGAGCACCTCGTAGGTCTCGCCGAGGTCGTTGACCTCTTCGGCGCCCGCGTCCAGCACGGCGCCGAGCACGTCGTCCTCGCCCAGTTCGCCCTTGGGGACGATGACGACGCCCTTGCGGTTGAAGAGGTACGAGACGGAACCGGGGTCGGCCATCGAGCCGCCGTTGCGGGTCATCGCGACCCGCACGTCCGAAGCGGCGCGGTTGCGGTTGTCGGTGAGGCACTCGATGAGGACGGCGACACCGTTGGGGCCGTAGCCCTCGTACATGATCGTCTCGTAGTCGGCGCCACCGGCCTCAAGGCCGGCGCCGCGCTTGACGGCCGAGTCGATGTTCTTGTTGGGCACCGAGCTCTTCTTCGCCTTCTGGATGGCGTCGAACAGCGTCGGGTTGCCCTCGACATCGGCGCCGCCGGTGCGGGAAGCGACCTCGATGTTCTTGATCAGCTTCGCGAAGAGCTTGCCGCGCTTGGCATCGATCACGGCCTTCTTGTGCTTCGTCGTAGCCCATTTAGAGTGGCCGGACATCTGCCTGTCTCCTTCGCGTAACCAATCCTGCTCCGTTCGGCAGAGATCCTACCGGGACGGCGTCACCGGCAGGCGCGCACCATATCCGCGAAGAACCCGTGCAGCCGGTGATCACCCGTGAGTTCCGGGTGGAACGACGTCGCAAGGGCGTTCCCCTGCCGTACGGCGACGACATGGCCCCCGTGCTCGGCCAGCACCTGGACCTGCGCACCCACCGATTCCACCCACGGCGCGCGGATGAAGACACCCTCCACGGGACCGACCCCTGCGACGTCCACGGCCGCCTCGAACGACTCGTTCTGCCGTCCGAACGCGTTCCTGCGGACGATCATGTCGATACCGCCGATGGTCTCCTGACCCGAGCGCGGGTCGAGGATCTTCTCCGCCAGCATGATCATCCCCGCGCACGTGCCGTAGACCGGCATCCCGGCCCGTACCCGCTCACGCAGCGGCTGAAGCATCCCGAAGAGCACGGCCAGCTTCGACATGGTCGTGGACTCACCGCCCGGCACGATCAGCCCGTCCACCTCGGCCAGCTCCTCCGGCCGCCGCACGGTCCTGGCGACGGCGCCGACCTCCGCCAGCGCCGCCAGATGCTCGCGGACGTCGCCCTGGAGCGCCAGGACCCCGATCAGGGGCGGCTGTTCACCAGCCACGGTTCGCGAAGTGCTCGGCGTCGGACAGGGTGTCGAGGTTGATACCGACCATGGCCTCGCCGAGGTCACGCGAGGCGTCCGCGATGATCTTCGGGTCGTCGAAGAACGTGGTCGCCTTGACGATCGCCGCCGCGCGCTTGGCCGGGTCGCCCGACTTGAAGATGCCGGACCCGACGAAGACGCCCTCGGCACCGAGCTGACGCATCAGCGCCGCGTCCGCCGGGGTCGCCACACCGCCCGCCGAGAACAGCACCACGGGCAGCTTGCCCAGCTCGGCGACCTCCCGGACGATCTCGTACGGCGCGCGCAGCTCCTTGGCCGCCGCGTACAGCTCATGGCTGTCGTACCCGCGCAGCCGGGCGATCTCGTTCTTGATCTGCCGCAGATGCCGCACGGCCTCGACGACGTTGCCGGTCCCGGCCTCGCCCTTCGACCGGATCATGGCCGCGCCCTCGGCGATCCGCCGCAGCGCCTCACCCAGGTTGGTCGCGCCGCACACGAACGGCGTCGTGAACGCCCACTTGTCCGAGTGGTTGACCTCGTCGGCCGGCGTCAGCACCTCCGACTCGTCGATGTAGTCGACGCCGAGCGACTGGAGGACCTGCGCCTCCACGAAGTGCCCGATCCTGGACTTGGCCATGACCGGGATCGACACCGCCCCGATGATCCCCTCGATCATGTCCGGGTCGGACATCCGGGCCACCCCGCCGTCCTTGCGGATGTCGGCGGGCACCCGCTCCAGAGCCATCACGGCCACCGCGCCGGCGTCCTCGGCGATCTTCGCCTGCTCCGGCGTGACGACGTCCATGATCACGCCGCCCTTGAGCTGCTCTGCCATGCCGCGCTTGACGCGTGCGGTGCCGGTTTCGGGGGTCTGGGGGCTGGTGGACACGGAACGACCTCACTGGACTGGGAACAATAGGACTCCCCCAAGAGAACGCCGGGTCACCGGTCCACAGCAAGGGCCACCGGTGAGCCGGTGGATCCTTCTCAGCTTACCGGCCGGGCCGCGAGCGCGATGGGCGGCTCGTCGTCCATCTCGAACGTCGGCGAGAACGGTGCGTGTCCTGCGAGCCGGAACCAGCGCACCTTGCGGTGCCGCCGCAGCGCGCGGGCGGCGCGCACGGCGTCGTTGTGGAACAGCCGCGCCATCGGTACGCGCCGCACAGCGGCGGCGAGTTCGTCGGCCGCCTCCTCGCCACCGGGCGCCGCCCGCACGGCCTCGACCTGCTCGGGCTCCCCGAACACGGCCCGCAACGCCTGACTCAACTCGCTCTCGGCCACCTCCCGCTGCTCCTCCTCGGCCTGCCGGGCGGCGTGCGTGGCCTCGTACAGGACGAGCGAGGCGGCGGGATCGAGCAGCCCGGACGTAGCCAGCTCCTGCGCGACGGACGCCCGCCGCAGCAACTGCGCGTCCAGGGCGGCGCGGGCGGCGTCGATACGAGCATGCAGCCGATCGAGCCGCCCGGCGGTCCAACTCAGGTAGAGCCCGATGGCGATGGCGATACCGACGATCCAGATGATGGTTTGCGTCACGTGCGCAGGCTAGTCGCCGTCCGGGGTGCGGGTGGTGGTTGCGGTTGTCGCCGGGGGCCGTTCCGGGATGGTGTCCTGCGCTGCACGATTTACGGCGCGTGCGCCCGGACGCAGAGCGAACGCCGGGATGCGCCGCAAATCACGCTTTACGCTCCGGACACCACCCCTGCACGACCCCCTTCAGCCCCCGGGCCCGGATGGGGTGCTATCGGCCACCGGCGGCAAGGGGCCGGGCACCCACGACAGGGACGTATCGCCGGCCCGCACGCACCCACAAGCCGCGCCCACGCGGACGAGTGCATGGGACCACCGGCGGGAGGGGGCCGGGGCCGCAGGAGGGGGGTGTCCGGACGTAAAGCGTAGGAGCGCTAGCGATCGAGCAGTCCGGACACCCCCCTCCGGAGGCCCCGGAACCCGGCACCAGACACACGCGGCGCAGCCAAGAACGCAACCCCCGCCGGACGGCGACACCGCAACCAAGACCCGCTACCTAATCCCGCGCCGCCAACCCGAAGCGCGCCCTGAAGCCCGTCGTCCTCTCGTCCGTCGCCACCGACGCCGCGCCGTCCGTCACCGTCTCGTACACGGCCAAAATATCCGCGCCGACCGTCGACCAGTCGAACCGCCGCACATGCGCGCTCCCGCGCTCCCGCAGTTCCGCGCGGCGCGCCGCGTCGCCCAGCAGCCGGATCGCCGCGTCCGCCAGCGCGTCCGCGTCCTCGTTCGCGAACAGTTCGCCCGCCGCGCCCTGGTCCAGGACCTGGGCGAACGCGTCCAGGTCGCTCGCCAGCACCGCCGCGCCCGCGGACAGCGCCTCGACCAGGATGATGCCGAAGCTCTCGCCGCCCGTGTTGGGCGCCACGTACAGGTCGAGGCTGCGCAGCAGGCGCGCCTTGTCCGCGTCGCTCACCATCCCCAGGAACTCGACCTGCCCGCGCAGCGGCTTGGGCAGGGACTCGACGGCTTCCTTCTCGTCGCCGCGCCCCGCCACGAGCAGCCGCGTCTCGGGGTAGGCCGCGAGGATCTTCGGCAGGGCCTTCATCAGGACCGGCATCCCCTTGCGGGGCTCGTCGATGCGGCCGATGAAGCCGATCGTGCCGCCCTGCCACGCCGGGTTGGGCTCGGCGTCGGCGAAGAAGTCGACGTCGACCCCGTTGGGGATGACGACGGCGTCGCCGCCGAGGTGTTCGACCAGCGTCCGCCGCGCGTACTCGCTGACGGCGATGCGCGCGCTGATCTTCTCCAGCGCGTTCTGCAGGATCGGGTACGCCGCGATCATCGCGCGTGAGCGCGGGTTGGACGTGTGGAACGTCGCGACGGTCGGACCCGTCGCCGCCCAGCAGGCGAGCAGGCCGAGGGACGGCGAGGTCGGCTCGTGGATGTGTATGACGTCGAACTCGCCGTCGTGCAGCCAGCGGCGCACGCGGGCGGCCGAGAGGAAGCCGAAGTTCAGCCGGGCGACCGAGCCGTTGTACGGGACGGGGACCGCGCGCCCCGCGGAGACGACGTACGGCGGCAGCGGGGTGTCGTCGTCCGCCGGGGCCAGTACGGACACGCTGTGGCCCAGCCGGATCAGATGCTCCGCCAGGTCCCTGATGTGGAACTGGACGCCGCCGGGCACGTCCCACGAGTACGGGCAGACGATGCCGATCTTCACGCGGGCCGCCCCTCGGCCGAGGCCTCGCGCGGTTCGAGGTCCGCGACCCACAGCCGTTGCAGCATGTGCCAGTCCTCCGGATGGTCGGCGATCCCGCCGGCGAAGACATCGGCCACCGCCTGTGCCATGACAGACGTCTTTTCCGCGCGGGTACCTGTCTCCGGTACGTCCACGGGCGGATGGACCCGGCCCCGCATCACCGGCGATTCGTCGTACCAGAGGGTCACCGGCAGCAGCAGCGCGCCGGTCTGCTGGGCCAGCAGCGCGGGGCCGGCCGGCATCCGGGCCGTGGCGCCGAAGAAGTCGACCTCCACGCCGGACGCCGACAGGTCGCGGTCGGCGACGAGGCAGACCAGGCCGCCGTCGCGCAGCCGCCGGGCGAGCGTGCCGAACGCGGCGCCGCCGGTGTGCGGCAGCACCTCCATGCCGAGGCTTTCGCGGTAGGCGACGAACCTGTCGTACAGCGTCTCCGGTTTGAGCCGTTCGGCGACGGTCGTGAAGGGCACCCCGAGGCAGCGGGTGACCCAGACGCCCGCGAGGTCCCAGTTGGCCAGGTGGGGCAGTGCCAGGACGACGCCCCGGCCTGCGGCCAGGCCGTCCCGCAGGTGGTGGAGTCCCTTGGGGTCGAAGCCGGCGGCGGCGCGCTCGTCGCTCCAGCTCGGCAGCCGGAACGACTCCATCCAGTACCGCATGTACGAGCGCATGCCGGCCTTGGACAGCTCGGCGAGCCGCTCGGGGCCCGCGTCGGGCACGACGCGCGCCAGGTTGGATTCGAGCCGTTGGACGCTTTTGCCGTGCCGCTTCCACGCGGTGTCGGCGATGGTCCTGCCGAGGGCGACGGCGGCGGGCTCGGGGAGTTTCTTGACGGTGCCCCAGCCCAGTCCGTACAGCGCGTCGGTCACCCGGTCGCTCGCGCCGCTCATGACGTGGTCTCACTCCCCCGTCCGGTGCCGGCGGAGGCCGCCGCTGCGGCCGCGTCCGCCTCTTCGGACTCCCTGCGTACGGTGATGACCCGCTGGGCGAGCGTCACGGCGCTGCCCGCCGCGACGATCCACAGCGCGATCGGCAGCAGGATCTCGATCCCGGGGACCCCGAAGGTCCGGTGGAATCCGGCGAGTCCGGCGGCGACCAGGGAGATCACCAGGCGCTCGGCGCGCTCGACGAGGCCGTTGACGGCGACCGGCAGGCCGATGGCCTCGCCGCGCGCCTTCGTGTACGACACGACCTGGCCGCTGGCGAGGCAGAAGATCGCGACGGCGCACAGCATGTTGTTGTCGCCGCTGCCCGCGTACCAGAGCGCGAAGCCGCCGAACACGGCCCCGTCGGCGACCCGGTCGAGGGTCGAGTCGAGGAACGCGCCCCAGCGGCTGGAGATGCCGGCCTGCCGGGCCATGTTGCCGTCGACGAGGTCGGAGAAGACGAAGACGGTGGCGACGATCGTGCCCCAGAAGAACTCTCCACGAGGGAAGAAGACCAGCGCGCCCGCCATCACTCCGGCTGTGCCGATGAGCGTGACCGCGTCGGGGCTGACCCCGCGGCGGAGCAGAAACGCGGCGAACGGTGTGAGGACACGCGTGAAAAATGCACGCGCGTACTTGTTCAGCATGGCCTTCCCGACGGTCGGTGGGCCGCGCGGCCCCGACGGCCACCGGCTGGCCCATCGTAGCCACGACCGGCGGGCTCCACCGCCGGGTACCCGCCCCATGCGTGGCGTCGCCGCGAGGCCGTGCCGGGCGGGTTGGCCGAGAAGCTACGGATACGGGTCGTGAACGGGGCGTAGTCGGGGCCGTACCTGACGCGGGAGCCGTGCCCCCGCTACCCTTGGGGTGCCCAGCTCAGCAGGTGTGCAGGGGCTGCTGGTTGGGAAAAGGCCGCACAGCGGATCCTGGCGGCGGACAGTGGGGGCGGCAGTGGCGAATGACGGTTTCGACTTCAGCCCGGGAGCGCAGGTCCCGCTCACGGGCTCGGCCGGGCAGACGGCGGCCACCCATGCCCTGGCGTCGGCCGCCTACCGGGACAGTCCGGTCGAGGAGATCCTCAAGGCCGACAACGAATGGCACAAGTCGAGCGTGTCGAAGCCCGCGTTCAAGCTCTTCACACCCAATCTCGGCGAGGCGTTCTCCCGGGCCGTCCAGGTCCGGATGCTGGGCGGGGCGCGTGGGGCGCTCATCCAGTCGTTCGGTACGGAGCCGCAGACGGTGGTGGAGCACTGCCTCGCCGCCAACCGGATACGCAAGGAGCGCGACCAGAAACTGACCCTGGTGACGCTGGTGTTCGGGGTGGTCTTCCTGCCGGGGCTGCTGGTGTGGCTCGCGGTGTTCCAGCTCCGCAGGAGCCTGTCGGGGGCGAAGAACAAGGGCGCGGGCGCCATCGGCATGCTGCTGCTGGTGGCGGTGGCCGTGCTGGCGGTGCTCTTCCTGGTGAAGCTGCCCTTCAACGGGGTGGCCGGCTGGTACATACGCGGCGCTGTGCTGGCCCCGGTCATCGGCTGGGTGATCGCCAAGCGGATCTGCGAGGCGACGGCGCAGGACCTGCGGGTGCGCTGGGCGGACCTGCTCTCCGGCGGCGGCATCGGCGCCAAGATCCCCGAGGCGGTGCCGGGGCACCCCAACGAGATATCCCGTGAACAGCTCCGCCAGGGGCTGCAGAAGCTGACGGCCGAGCAGCATTCCAACGTCGTCTTCTACGCGGGGCCCAAGGGCATCCTGGGGATGGGCACCCGGTGGGGAAGCTGGCAGCTCGCCGAGCAGCTCGTGCCCAAGGACCCCACCAAGGAGATCCACGGCTTCCGGAGCTGGGACGTGATACGCGCGATCCATGACCAGATGAAGCTGCTGGAGCGCGGCCCGCTGAACACCGGCGGCTTCCCCACCCCTTCGGTCAAGCACTGGATCGTCTCGCCCGTCGGCGAGGGCGCGGGATCGGTCTCCCGGCCCGAGGGGCAGGATGTCGAGGCCTTCCAGATCAAGGGCCACGAGATACAGCGCATCTGCAACCACCAGCAGTTCGGCAGCGGCAACCGGCACTATCTGGGCGTCCAGTTCACGCTCTGGGACGGCCAGTTGGTGATCACGATGATGATCACCGTGACCGTGCTGCACGAGACGCTGCGCATCGAGGTCACCGGACACGCGCTGGGCCCGGTGCACTCGCTGTTCACCAGCAAGCCGTCGGCGAAGACCGTCACCACCTCCAAGACCGTCAAGTTCTGGGAGACCACGACCAGGAACCTGCCGCTGGTCGACTCGAACGAGGTCGTCAGGCTCGCGGTGCGCGCCCCCCTCGTCTGGTACCCGGCGGTCCTCGACCACCTCGGCGGCAAGCTCACCCTGCCCGAGCCGTTCGGCCCGCGGCACGCCTGGGCCGACCAGCCCTGGCGGCACCGCTTCATGGCGGACGACGCGATGCGCGCGGCCACACCCGTGCTGCGCGTCGCGCACAACGCGGCCATGCGGGTCCTGGAGGAGCACGGTGTGGACACCGCCAACTTCGGCAACCGCGCGGGCTTCCTCAGCGGTGCGGTGCAGGACCCGGCGCCGCGGAAGGTCGACACGTACGACGCGTGAGAGCGGAGCCGGGCTGCCTTCGTACGGGGCGGGCAGCGCCGGCCCGGGTCAGGAGCCGGTCGGCCAGGCTTCCGCGAGCATCGTCCGCGTGTCGGCGAGCAGTTGGGGCAGCACCTTCGTATGCCCGACGACCGGCATGAAGTTGGTGTCGCCGCCCCAGCGCGGCACGACGTGCTGGTGCAGATGCGCGGCGATGCCCGCGCCCGCCGACGCGCCCTGATTCATGCCGATGTTGAAGCCGTGCGCCCCTGAAGCGGTCCGCAGCGCGGTCATCGCCCGCTTGGTGAACGCGCCCAGCTCGGCGGTCTCCGGGTCGTCCAGCTCGGTGTAGTCGGCGACGTGCCGGAAGGGCACCACCATCAGATGGCCGCCGTTGTACGGGTAGAGGTTCAGCACCGCGTACACCCGCTCGCCACGGGCGATGATCAGGCCGTCCTCGTCCGACTTCGCCGGGAGGGAGCAGAACGGGCAGCCGTCGCCGGCCTCGGGCCCGGTGGGCTTGTTCTCACCCTGGATGTAGGCCATCCGGTGGGGCGTCCACAGGCGCTGGAACGCGTCCGGGGTCCCCACTCCGATCTGCTGCTCCGGCTCAGTCGTCATGCAATGCAGCATATGACTTCGCCCCGCCGAGGCGTGTCGTCGGCCCCGCACCCGGCGGCGCACCGCGATGCTGGGCCGATGGATGTCCCGAGCGGCCCCGACCGGCAGCGCCGCTGGGAGCAGCGCATGGAGATTCCGCTGCTCCTGGCCTCGCTGGTGTTTCTCGCCTGCTACGCGGTACGGGTCCTCGCGAACGACGCCGACCGGTTCTGGCGGGCTCTCGCGCTGATCCTCGCCCTGCTGACCTGGGCGCTCTTCCTGGGGGACTATCTGGTGCGGCTGCGGCTCAGCCGCCAGGGCGCCGGATTCCTGCGCACGCACTGGCTGGACACGGTGGTGGTGGTGCCGCCGCTGCTGCGTCCGCTGCGGATCGTGAGCACGTATCTGGCGGTGCAGCAGCGCAGGGACCGACCGCGCTTCAGCCTGTACGGGCGGGTGATGGTGTACGCCGGTCTTTCGGCCCTGCTGCTCACCTTCGCCGCCGCGCTGGCCGTGTTCCAGCAGGAGCGCGGTGCGCCCGGTGCCACGATCCGCACCTTCGGCGACTCGGTGTGGTGGGCGTGCTCGGCGATCACGACGGTGGGGTACGGCGACGTGACGCCGGTGACCCCGTGGGGGCGGGTGATCGCGGTGGGGCTGATGGGCTGCGGTCTGGCGCTGCTGGGGGCGGTGACGGGTTCGTTCTCGTCCTGGCTGATCCAGGTCTTCCGGCGGGAGGACGAGGCCGGGCCCCCGACGGGTTGATCTCCGTCGGGGGCCCGGCCGGGGCCGGCGGGGTCAGACCTGGACCCGGCGCTCCACCACGTCGAGGATCTCGGCGATCGCCTCGTCGCGGGGGATGCCGTTCTTCTGCGTCCCGTCGCGGTAGCGGAAGGACACGGTGCCGCCCGTCATATCGTCGTCACCGACGATGATCATGAAGGGCACCTTCTGCTTCTGGTGGTTGCGGATCTTCTTCTGCATCCGGTCGGACGACGCGTCCACGTCGATCCGCAGGCCCTTCTTCCTGGCCTCGGCGGCGAACTCCTGGAGGTACGGGACGTGCCCGTCGCCGACCGGGATACCGACCGCCTGCACCGGGGCCAGCCAGGCGGGGAAGGCGCCCGCGTAGTGTTCGAGCAGGACGCCGAAGAACCGCTCGATGGAGCCGAACAGGGCGCGGTGCAGCATGACGGGCTGCTGCCGCGAGCCGTCGGCCGCGGTGTATTCGAGGCCGAAGCGCTTGGGCTGGTTGAAGTCGACCTGGAGGGTCGACATCTGCCACGACCTGCCGATCGCGTCCTTCGCCTGCACGGAGATCTTCGGGCCGTAGTACGCGGCGCCGCCCGGGTCGGGGACCAGCGGCAGCCCCTGCTTCTCGGCGGCCTGCCGCAGCGCGTCCGTGGCCTCGGCCCAGTCCTCGTCCGAGCCGATGAACTTGTCCGACTCCGGGTCGCGGGTGGACAGTTCCAGCTCGAACTCGTCGAGGCCGTAGTCGCGCAGCAGGTCGAGGACGAACGTGAGGAGCGTGTCCAGTTCCTGCGGCATCTGCTCCTTGGTGCAGTAGATGTGCGCGTCGTCCTGGGTGAAGCCGCGCGAGCGGGTCAGGCCGTGCACGACGCCGGACTTCTCGTAGCGGTAGACCGTGCCGAACTCGAAGAGCCGCAAGGGCAGTTCGCGGTAGGACCGGCCGCGCGACTTGAAGATCAGGTTGTGCATGGGGCAGTTCATGGCCTTGAGGCGGTAGTTCTGCCCGTCGAACTCGATGGGCGGGAACATGCCTTCCGCGTAGTGCGGCAGGTGCCCGGACGTCTCGAAGAGGTGCTCCTTCGAGATGTGCGGGGTGTTCACGAACTCGTACCCCTCGTCCTCGTGCCGCTTGCGCGAGTAGTTCTCCATCTCCTTGCGGACGATGCCGCCCTTGGGATGGAAGACCGCGAGGCCGGGGCCCAGCTCGTCGGGGAAGGAGAACAGGTCGAGTTCGCTGCCCAGCCTGCGGTGGTCGCGGCGCTCGGCCTCGACGAGGAAGTCGAGATGCGCCTTCAGCTCGTCCTTGGACGGCCACGCCGTGCCGTAGATCCGCTGGAGCTGCGGGTTCTTCTCGCTGCCCCGCCAGTAGGCGGCGGCGGAGCGCATCAGCTTGAACGCCGGGATGTAGCGGGTGGTGGGCAGGTGCGGACCCCGGCAGAGGTCCTTCCAGCACAGCTCGCCGGTCTTGGCGTCGAGGTTGTCGTAGATCGTCAGTTCGCCCGCGCCGACCTCGGCCGAGGCGCCCTCGGCCGCGTCGGCCGCGTTGCCCTTGAGGCCGATCAGCTCGATCTTGTACGGCTCGTCCGCCAGCTCGGTCCTGGCGTCCTCGTCGGTGGTGACCCGCCGGGAGAACCGCTGGCCGCGCTTCTGGATCTCCTGCATCTTCTTCTCGACGCGCTTGAGGTCGTCGGGGGTGAACGGCTCGGCGACGTCGAAGTCGTAGTAGAAGCCGTCCTTGATGGGCGGGCCGATGCCGAGCTTGGCGTCGGGGAACAGCTCCTGCACCGCCTGCGCCATCACGTGCGCCGTCGAGTGCCGCAGGATGTCGAGCCCGTCCTGGGAGGAGATCTCGACAGGTTCGACGACTTCGCCGTCGGCGGGCTCGTACGCGAGGTCCCGCAGCCGGCCTTCGACGCGGGCGGCGACGACGGTGCGCTCGCCGGGGAAGAGGTCGGCCGCCGTAGTGCCCGTCGTCACCACGCGCTCTTCCCGCTCGGAATCGCGTTGGATGATCACACGGACGTCTGACACCGGTCTCTCCTTAACCACGGGGCGCGACAGCGGACACTGCGCTCGTGCCCGATCGTACCGAGCCGGGCGGGCCGCCCGCGCAACGGATGACGGTGGCCGTAAAGGGCGCGTACCGCACGACCTGTCCGGGTATCACCGATCTGTGCAGAGCGGGAACGCCATCTGCCTTTGACGCACGAGGAGTTCAGGAATGACGTGTTGGTACGAAGGGCCGTTGGCCGCATTCGACACCGAGACGACGGGCAGCGACGTCGAAGGTGACCGGATAGTCTCCGCCGCCCTCGTCGTCCAGGACGACGCGCAGGCGGCGCCCCGGGTGACGCGCTGGCTGGTGGACCCGGGCGTGCCCGTGCCCAGGGCCGCCTCCGACATACACGGCCTGACCGACGACTTCCTGCACCGCAACGGCCGTTGGCCGGCCCCCGCGGTCGCGGAGATGGCCGGCTCGCTGGCCGACCAGTGCGCGGCTGGCCGACCGCTGGTGGTGCTGGACGCGCCCTTCGACCTGACGCTGCTCGACCGCGAGCTGCGCCGGCACCGGGCCTCCCGGCTGGCCCGCTATCTGGACAGGACGCCGGTGGCGGTGGTCGATCCGCGCGTCCTCGATCTGCACCTGGACCGCTACCGCAAGGGCCACCGCACGCTCCCCGAGCTGTGCGCCAGGTACGGGATCGCGCTGGACGAGGAGCCGGACGCGGCGGCGGGCGCGCTGGCGGCGCTCCATCTGGCCCGTGCGGTGGGCCGCCGGTTCGCCGTACGCCTTGAGCGGCTGAGCGCTGCCGAACTGCACCGGCTGCAAACGGCCTGGCACGCGACGCAGCAGCGCGGCCTGCGCACCTGGTTCACCCTCACGGGCACCCGGCCCCCGGCGGCCCCCGGCTGGCCGCTACGGCCCGAACTCCCGGCTGCGGCAGCCTGATCCGGACGCAAGAAGGCCGGTCCGCCAATGACGGACCGGCCTTTCCCGGTGGGCGATACTGGGTTCGAACCAGTGACCTCTTCGGTGTGAACGAAGCGCTCTCCCACTGAGCTAATCGCCCGGGAACGGACTGAACCATACAGGCCGCGACGGCTTCCCTCCAAACCGAATCCGGCCCGACGACCACCGGCACGACGAAGGCCCCGAAGACCTGTTGGGGTCTTCGGGGCCTTCATGCCGGGTGGGCGATACTGGGTTCGAACCAGTGACCTCTTCGGTGTGAACGAAGCGCTCTCCCACTGAGCTAATCGCCCCGACGCACGGCACACATTACCCGATGTCACTGCTTGATCTTCCACGGCATGACGACGCCGAACTTCCAGAGGTAGATCCCGACCAGCACGGCGATGATCACGACGCCGACGCTGGTGAGGATGATGTTGCGGCGGCGGACCTCCGGCTCCATCGCGCGGTGTGCCGCCTCCGTCACCTTGCGCCTGGTCCAGCGCAGGACGAGCTGGGCCCAGACGAACTCGGTCGCCCAGATCGCCATGCCGCCGAAGATGACCAGCCAGCCGGGGCCGGGCAGGGGCAGCAGGATGATCCCGCCGACGACGACGGCGAGACCGACGACGAAGACGCCGACCTGCCAGCTCAGGTGGAGCGTGCGGGAGCGCTTGATGAAGTCCGGCGCGCGGGAGCCGAGCCCGGGGTGCTCACCGGCTCCGGCGTCCGCCTCGCCGGCCGTGCCGACCGCCGCGCCGTCGGCCGCGCCGTCGGACGCCGCGCCGTCGGACGCACCGCCCGCCGCGCCGGCCGCCGTTTTGTCGTCCGTGCGCACCGGCTGTGTCTCCTCCGCCACCACGAGCCCCCGTTCGTCACTCTCCGCATGCATGTACGCCAATCTACCCGAACCGGCCGGTTCACTGGAATGGCCGAATGACCCTGGGTAACACACCGCCGAACGGGTTACCTGAAGGGCCACAAAACGGGCAGAGGGGTTTACAACGGCACTGTAGGTGGCATGTCGATTTCGCCGACGTGCGAATCCCCGAGCGCACACTGAGCGAAAGGCCCTGGCGCTTATGAACACCACGGTCAGCTGCGAGCTGCACCTGCGCCTCGTTGTATCGAGCGAGTCCTCACTGCCTGTACCCGCGGGCCTGCGGTATGACACGGCCGATCCCTATGCCGTGCACGCCACCTTCCACACCGGAGCCGAGGAGACGGTCGAGTGGGTCTTCGCCCGCGACCTTCTCGCCGAGGGGCTGCACCGGCCCACCGGCACCGGCGACGTCCGAGTCTGGCCGTCCCGCAGTCACGGTCAAGGCGTCGTCTGCATCGCGCTGAGCTCTCCGGAGGGCGAAGCGCTGCTTGAGGCCCCTGCTCGGGCCCTGGAGTCGTTCCTCAAGCGGACCGACGCCGCTGTGCCACCCGGCACCGAGCATCGCCACTTCGACCTCGACACCGAACTCTCACACATCCTGGCCGAGAGCTGAGCCAGGCCGAGGGCCGCTCGGCGCCGTCCGACTCGGGGAGACGGCGCCGCACGGACAACCGCATACGGAGCACGACGGCGCCGGCGCCGCGGAACCCACCGCGGCGGCGGCGCCGCCGCGTTCCGGGCGGCAGCGGATAGAGTTCTGCGGGTTCGGCGGGCGCACAGGCCCGCAGCCGCCCAGGGAGCGAATCGTGCTCATCCCACACGACACCCGCATCGCCCTCACCACCGTCGTCGACCTGGTGAACAGTGCCCCGCAGGAAACCGCGGACGGCATCCCGGCGGACGGGCTCGCCGACACCGAGGCGCTGTACGCGTTCGTACGGGACCATCTCATCAGCGGGGTCGACGAGCTTCGCGAGAGCGATCTGCGGGCCGTGCAGGACGTACGCACCCGCTTCACGGAGGTCTTCGCGGCACCGGACGCCGCCGTAGCGGCCGAGCTGCTGAACAAGCTCGTGGCGGCCGCCGGGACCACGCCGCAGCTCACCGACCACGACGGCTACGACTGGCACGTCCACTACTTCACGCCGGGTGCGTCGGTCGCCGACCATCTCGCTGCCGACTGCGGCATGGCACTGGCGTTCATCGTGGTGGCCGGTGAGCAGGAGCGGCTGCGCCGCTGCGAGGCCCCGGACTGCGGGCGCGCGTTCGTCGACCTGTCACGCAATCGGTCCCGCCGCTACTGCGACAGCCGCACCTGCGGCAACAGGCTGCATGTCGCCGCTTACCGAGCGCGCCGCAAGGAAGCGGCCGGCTGAGCGTCACAGCAGGAAAAGATCGTGTACAGCCGCGAACAGCAGCAGCGAAGCGATCACCGTGAGGAAGATCATCAGGGGCGGCTGGGAGAGCGCGAAGAGGCAACCGCGCTGCTCATCGGTGGGTGCGGGTGTTTCGTCCCGTGAGGTATCGAGCATCTCGGACCGATAATGACGCAGCCCCAGGGGTGCTCATGACCAACACACCCCATACGAGCGGGAGTTCATCATATCCCGTGGATGCGGTCCGGAATGTGGGCACAATGCCCCATCCCGCGCGGCCCCGCGGCCGCCGTCAGGTCGTCGTCAGGCCGCCGTCCGGCGCTCTTCCCGGGTCGGATTCCGTGCTTCTTCCCGGGTCAGATCCCGTGCTTCTTGAGGATGGCCTCGATGTCACCGAAGTCGTCCTCGCTCGCCGATCGCGGCTTCCCCTTCGGCTGGGCGGCCGGCTTGGCGGCCCCGCCGAGCGAGGGCGCCGACGCCGCCGGCGCGACGGCGTCCCGCTGCGCGGCCCTGGCGGCGGCCTTGCGCTCCTTGCGGGTGCCGCCGGTGCGCCGTTCGATCGCTCTGGTCAGCATGAACAGCAGCCAGGCGACGGCCAGCACCACGAAACCGGACCACGCCGTCACGCTGAAGGCCGTGTGCGCCAGCCATTTGACGACCCCGGTCATCACGAGCCCGACCGGGACCAGCGAGTACGCGGCGATGCGCGTCGCCCTCAGGAAACGCTTGCGGTACGCCGTGATCGCGGCGATGCCCAGGCCCGCCACAGACACCGCGGAACAAATGGTCTCGGCAATCATCCGGTCCTCCAGGCAGCGCCCGCCGCCGTCGGTCATCGAAAAGGCTGGTCGGAAAAACTCGTACTGCCTCCATCCTGCACCTGGTACCCGGTCCGGGGCCACGGGCGGAGCCCCCCTCTCAGGGACATATCGGGGACGCGGTCCTCCCCAGGTCCCGGTCGGAGCGGCTCTCGTCCTGCTGGGAGACTGACCCCATGAGCGACTCCTCCACCCGCCGTCCCGTCGTCCTCGACGTCTGGTGCGACCTCCAGTGCACCGACTGCCACAGCGCCCTGGCGGACATCGCCGCGCTCCGGGCCCGTTACGGGGACGGCATCGAGCCCCGGCTGCGGCACTTCCCGCTGGACAAGCACCGGCACGCCTTCGCCGCCGCGCAGGCCGCGGAGGAGGCGGCCGAGCAGGGGCGCGGCTGGCCGTACGTGGAAGCCGTACTGGCCCGTACGGCGGAGCTGGCGGCCACCGGCGAGCCAATGCTGGTGGAGATCGCCCGCGCTCTTGGCCTGGACGCCGAGGAGTTCGACACGGCGCTGATCGACGGGCGGCACATCTTGGCCGTCGACGCCGACCAGGCGGAGGGCAAGGCGATCGGGGTGACGGGCACTCCGACGTACGAGGTGGGCGGGGAGCTGCTCGACGGCGGCAAGAGCCAGGAGGGGCTGCGCGAGCGGATCGAGGAGATCGTGGACCGGCTCCTGACCGCTTAGAGAAGCCGCCTAGAGAAGCCGCTTGAAGAAGTTGCGGCTGGTCGTGGCGTATCCGAGCGACTCGTAGAGCCGCACCGCCGGGGTGTTGTCGGAGAAGACGTGCAGGCCGATCAGGGACGCCCCGCTCTCCCCCGCGATCCGCTCGGCGACGAGCATCAGCGCGCGGCCGTACCCCTTGCCGCGGCGGTCCTCGGCGACGGCCACGTCGTACACGTACGGCGCGCGCTCACCGGGCCGTACCTCTCGCTCCGCGACCCAGACATGGCCGACGGCCTCGCCGTCGGCGACCAGGACCCACATCGAGACGCCGGGGGTGTCGAGACCTGCGGGCAGGCTCTCGCGGTGGCTCGCCTCCGACTTGGCGCGTGCCTGCTCCGGGGTCGCGCCCCGGGCGATCCATTGCCCGGCGAAGGCCTCGTGCGCCTTGACCAGCCAGTCCTGGAACTCGGCCGGGGTCATCGGGCGCGCCTCGACGCCTGCGGGCAGCTCGGGCGGCTCGGAGGCCAGTTCCTTGACCATGTTGCGGCTGCGTTCGGCGTAGCCGAGGGCGGCCAGCGTACGCAGCGCGGGGACGGCGTCGGCGGGGGCCGCCGCCAGCACCTGCTGGCACCCCCAGCCGCGCAGCACCTCCTCGGCGGCGAGCGCGGCGACCGTACCCCTCCCCCGGCCGCGGTCGGGTTCGTCGATGTGCAGCGCGTGGACGACACCCACGGTGGAGCCGAAGCCCGGGTCGGTGCCGAGTTCGATCAGCCCTACGGGTCTGCTGTTGACGCAGACCTGGTAGGTGCGTGACTGGGCGCCGTCGCCGGTCTGCTGAAGCGGCCCGGTCGGCCGCAGGGTCGTGGTCATCACCGGAGTTCTACCCGCAGCCGAGGCCGACGTCATCTCTTTTGGTGTCCACCGCTTCTTACGGGTCCAGATCGGCACCGGACCGCTCGTCGAACACGCGCATCGCCTTGGCGGTCACCGGGCCGGGGGCGGTGGGCAGTTCGCGGCTGTCCACCCGGTGGACGGCCTGTACGTCGCGCAGGCTCGACGTCACGAAGATCTCGTCCGCGCTGTGCAGGACGTCGAGCGGCAGGTCGGTCTCCCGGGCGCCGGACCATTCGGCGACGAGCGCGCGGGTGATGCCGGCGAGGCAGCCGGAGGCCAGCGGCGGGGTGTGCAGTTCGCCGTCGACCACGACGAAGACGTTGGATCCGGTGCCCTCGCAGAGCTGCCCGACGGTGTTGGCGAACAGCGCTTCGGACGCGCCGTGTTCGTGGGCCACGGCCAGCGCCATCACGTTCTCTGCGTACGAGGTGGTCTTCAGCCCGGCCAGCGCGCCGCGTTCGTTGCGCGTCCAGGGGACGGTGACCACGGCGGTGGTCTCGGCGCGCGGCTCGGACTCGGCGAGCGCGACGACGAGGGACGCGCCCGCGTCGCCCCGCGCGGAGCCGAGCGGCGCGAGTCCGCCGGTGTAGGTGATGCGGAGCCGGCCGAGCGCGGCGGGATTGGCGTCGAGCACGGCCGTACAGGCGGCCCGGACCTCGTCGAGATCGGGCTCCGGCAGCCCGAGGCCGCGGGCGGAGCGGGCGAGCCGGTCGAGGTGGCGGGTCAGCGCGAACGGCCGCCCGTGCGTGGTCTTGACCGACTCGAAGATGCCGTCCCCCACGGTCAGCCCGTGGTCGAGCACCGACACCTGCGCGGACTCCGCGGCCCGCAGCCCGCCGTTGACCCAGATCATCATCTGTCCGGTTCTCCTCACGCTCGCCTCGTACCCCTCCGACGCTACCCCGAGTGGCCCCCACGTGATCGGCGGACCACCCGCGGCTGAACGCGAGCCAGCACGCTGCGTAAACGCGTTTTTGTGCTGGACCGGGAATCCGCTAGAGTTCACCACGTCGCCGGGCCACGCAAAACGGACCGGGAAGCGGCACGCGGACGTAGCTCAGTTGGTAGAGCGCAACCTTGCCAAGGTTGAGGTCGCCAGTTCGAACCTGGTCGTCCGCTCGATTGTGGGGGATCTTTCCCGGGCCCCACACTCCAGGTGGAGTGGCCGAGAGGCGAGGCAACGGCCTGCAAAGCCGTCTACACGGGTTCAAATCCCGTCTCCACCTCCAAGGACGATTAGCTCAGCGGGAGAGCGCTTCCCTGACACGGAAGAGGTCACTGGTTCAATCCCAGTATCGTCCACACAGCTCAGGGGCTGTTTCCCAGCACGGGAGACAGCCCCTGAGGCGTTTTCTCCGCTTGCACCGGCCGGATGCGCATGTCACCCAAGCTCAGCAGCCGGTGGGGAGAGGTTCTAGCCTCTCCTCGCATGGAGTGGATATCGCCAATCAGCACCGCACTTGGCGCGGTGATCGGGATCGGCTCCACCTTGCTCACCGATCGGGCGAGGTGGCGCAGGGAGCGCGCCGGCCAGGACCCCGACGTGCGACGGCAGTTGTACGGCGACTACACCGCGGCGCTCTCCCGGATGCGGACGGCACTCAACGAGTCCACCGTGGCGGACATCCCGGTGGGCGAGCGTCCTGAGCGGATGCGTGAACTGTTCTTGGCGCCCGGTGCGTACGAGATCCGCCACCAGTTGGCCATCATCGCGCCACCGGAGGTCGTGAAGGCCGCACGGTCGGCGTTTGTGGTCCTGAGGGATACCCGGGACCTGCTGGTGGCAGGCCCCGTGCCGGACGCCGCGGCGTACACGGCGTTGGAGGAAAGGTTCGACACCGCGATCGCCGAGCTTCGCAACGTCATGCGCCGAGATCTCGGCGCGGCCACGTGATCACGGGTCGGGCCGTGGCCACGCGCTACGACAAGCTCGGCGTCCGCTATGAGGCGACCGTCCTCGTCGCTGCCATGAGCGAGTGGTTGTGACCCTCGGTCGTCACTCGGCGGGATCCACGTTCCATGCCGTCGGCAGGTCGCTGCCGCAGAAGACGCAGACGAAGTCGTCCTCGCGGACGATGTTGTGCTCATGGCAGTCGGTGCACCGCCGGAACACCACCTCGTGGGTGAAGCCGGAGGGCCGCTGAAGCTCTACAGCATCCAGAGCGCGGGCGACCTCGACCCAGGAGGTGACGTCCGGGCAGTACCCGGTGGATTGGTTACTGACCTCGCACACGGTCCACCGGCCTGCCTCGCGCGTGAAGCTGATCTCGCCGGCACTGAGGACCATGTCTCCGCCGGCGCAGGCCACGTGCTCGCTTCGTCGCGGCGCCAGCCGAAGCGCACCGTCCATACCGACGACGAACGTGAACGGTTCGGCCAGCTCCGTCGCCGATTGCTCCACGATCCAGCCATCGAAGTCAGCCGCCGAGCCGATCCGGTACCCGCCGTCACCAGGCCGGACGGCGGTCTTCAACTCGACCGGCCCCACATATCGATAACTCCGCCCCCGCCCACTCACGTCAGCCAACCTAGAGCACTTCCGACACACGCCCCGGGCCGCGCCTCGGGTCGCGGTGACGGGGTTCGCCCGCCGAGGGAGAGCCACCGGCCGCGAAGGTGTCCTGCGAGGGTTATCGGGTCCTGAAGCGGCGGAAGAGGTTTCGGGCCACGTACACCCCCGGGCCGCCGAAGCCGACGATGTCGACGCGGCCGTCGCCGGTGATGTCGGCCAGGAAACGGGGGTGCCGGTCGACCCGCCAGCCGCCTGCGTCCTCGTTGTGTCCGAAGCCCCGGCATACCAGTTGGGCCTGCTCGAACCGGCCGTCGCCGCGGTTGTGCGACACCCAGACCCCTTCGTTGCCGAAGCCGACGATGTCGGGGGTGCCGTCTCCGGTGACGTCGGCGAGGAACCGCGGGTGCTTTTCGCTCGTCCACCCCTGGGCGGTCCCGAAGTCGTTCAGAACGAGCTTCGGGGGCCCGAACGTGCCGTCGCCGCGCCCGCGTGACACGACGACGCCCAGCGGCCCGAACCCTACGAGGTCCGGCGCCTGGCCACCGGTGGTCCTGAGCAGGAAGCGGGGGTGCTCCTCGACCGAGCTCCACCCTTGGTCGGTCCCGAAGTCGTCGAGGATATAGAGGGGTTCGGCGAAGACGCCTTCCTCGTCCTGGAGCGATACCCACACGCCGTCGTCGTGGCAGCCGATCACGTCCAGCCTGCCGTCACCGGTGGTGTCGGCGAGGAACCGCGGATGCTTGTCGGCGAGCCAGCCACCCGCCTGTTCGCCGTGTCCGAACGCCGTGAGGACCGGCTCGTCGCCGAGTGGTGCGAACTTTCCCTCCTCGTCCTGGAGTGACACCCACACGCCGTCGTCGTGGCAGCCGACCACGTCCAGCCTGCCGTCACCGGAGGTGTCGGCAAGGAACCGCGGATGCCTGTCGGCGAGCCAGCCACCCGCCTGTTCGCCGTGTCCGAACGCCACGAGGACCGGCTCGTCGCCTAGTGGTGCGAACGTCCCGTCCTCGTCCTGGAGCGTTACGCGGACGCCGTCGGCAGCGAGTACGACGACGTCGGGTCTGCCGCTGCCCGTCGTGTCCGCGAGGGTCCACAGGTCCTCGGGGCTCGCGGAGGGTACGGGTGGGTGCAGTACGCGGTCTTCGTCCTCGAACGTACCGTCGCCCCTGCTGGACGACGTCACGGCGCCCTGCGCGGTCTTGAGTCCGACGATGTCCTCGCGCCCCGCTCCCGTGGTGTCGGCGAGGAACCGCGCACCGGTCCCGGCCCACCAGTTCGGCTGCCCGCCGGGCGGGCGGCAGGTCCCTTCGCTCTTCCACTCCCCGGCGTCCTCGTCGCTCCCGAACTGCTCTGCGACGAGCAGCATGTTGCTGAAGGAGGGCGTCGCGCCGGGTGCCGGCCGCAGTGCGGTCGAGGGCGCCGGCCGCCAGGACCGGCGGCCGTTCCAGTGGGACAGCGCTGCCCAGTCCAGCACGGGGTCACTGATGCGCTCGGGCTCGGCCGGCACGAACCGCCACCGTTGGCCCTCCGCGCTGGCGTCGTGCTCGCGCAGGACGACCCGGGTGCCTTCCGCGCCGGGCTCGTCGAGATCGAGATCGAGGACGCTGCCATCGGTCACGCCCTCGATGACGTAGAGGCCCGCTTCGCCCTCGACGGGAACGACGTGCCATCGCTGGCCCTGACTGCCGGTGGCGGCGTCCGACTGCCGGACACCGCGGTCGGTGGCGGCGGGGTTGTCGAGTACCTGGCCGCTGACCGCGTTGCGGATCACGTATGCCGGGTGGTCCTCTGCTTCCTCGCCTTCCGTGTCCTGCACCGGGGCGAGCTGCCACTGCTCCGGGCTCGGGCCGCCCTCGGGGAAGTCACGGACGACGAGCGTCCCCTCCGCGCTCGGCGCGGCCTCGGTGCCGAGGGGCGTCCCCGTGGCGGCGTTGACGATCTCCAGCTTCAGTTCTTCGACGGGCACGGGCATCGTGGTGCCCCCTCCAGGTGGTGCGGGCGTTGGCTCGGGACGGCTTCGGTGCGGCGGTGGGCGCGGATCACGTGAAGACGTGGTGGTAGGGGACGTTCCACTCGCTGGGCAGCCGCGGGTAGAACGTGTTGATGACCGTCCCCGTGAAATCGCCGCCCCAGTTGTAGGTGACGCGCACCTCGCTGTCGGCCGTCACCGCGTGGTCCTTGAACCCGAGGATGACGTCGGGGTGGGTGATCGGCACGAAGGTGATCCCGCCCCAGGGCGTCACCGTGACGACCCAGAGCTGGGTGTCCTCGGGTGCGCCGTTCTTCCCGCGCCACTTGTCGCCGACCTTGTCGGGCAGACCTACCTGGACGGTGTCGGCCGTGCTCTTGGGGGCTTCCTGGTGGACGGTGATGCGCCTGCGGCGCGGCTTCGGCGCACCGTCGTCGCCGCGCCCGGCGTCGGCTTCGGCCGCACCGGCGGGGTCGGGCGGGACCTGGCCAGCGGCGCTCTCGATGAAGTACAGCGGCCGCTGCCCGAAGAAGCCGGCGGGGGTGACGTACCAGAGGTGGCCCTGGGCCTCCTTGGTGTCCGGGTCCAGCGCGGTGGCCAGTTTGACCCCCTTGTCGTGGCTCTCCTCCTTCAGTTCGGCGGGCCGGAGGTAGCCGCCGTTGAAGGCATGGACGAGCATGACCGGCCGATTCTCGAGCAGTGCCGCCACGATCGCGTTGTCGTAGCTGTTCACCGCCACCGGTCCGCCAACCACCAAATTCGACATGGTCGTGCGCTCTTGGGTGTACATCGCGGAAACCTCACCTGTTCCGATGTGGAGAAATACGCGTCGGTCGCTCAGTTCAGTGCTTTA
The DNA here is from genome assembly GCF_055584925.1 of Streptomyces sp. NPDC087906. Classification (NCBI taxonomy): domain Bacteria; kingdom Bacillati; phylum Actinomycetota; class Actinomycetes; order Kitasatosporales; family Streptomycetaceae; genus Streptomyces; species Streptomyces sp. NPDC087906. The sequence goes on along the minus strand of NZ_JBVJLC010000013.1, from coordinate 136,004 downwards.
TCGCGCGGAATTTCCGCAGGCTCAACCGCCCTATTTCCAGGAGGCTGCGAAAATGATGAGACGGCCGAACCGGATACCTTCACCTGCATCGACACTGACATCGCAGGACCAGCAGGCAGGACGGTCGGAGGGTATTGGACTGTGCCGGATTGCACTTCAACGTACTGGCGTGCCGAGCGAGTTGAGAACCCTTGCCGATCATTGTCACCCGATTGGATGAATGCACCAGAGTCACCGTTTAGGGGGTGGAGTCCACGGTAATTTTCACTGCCGGGACACGCGCAGATTGCAGATTAATGTTGCCGATCTGTCGTTCACCGAGCCCATTTCGACCGACCAGCCGAGGATGGGGAATGCCTTCCAACGCGTACAACCTGGAACGGGCCAAGCGTCAGCCGCTGACGAAGAGGAATTTGCGGGAACTCAATATCGAGCAGACCTGGCAGTCCATCCTTGACCACCCCAACCTGGTCTACGTCGACGACTACGGAGTGCGGCACAAGCCCGTCGGCTTCTCCCTGAACAAGTCGAGCTTCGGCGCTTTCCCCGGCTCCGCGTTCAAACTGGGCTGGCTCGCGTACATGAACCTCGGGGAGCCGCTGATCGAGGAGCGGCGCAACGTCGGCCAGCCCCCGCCCGACACGTTCTCCTCGCGCACGTATGTCAACCGCAGCGAGACCGCCACGATGAAGTTCACCGACTCGGTCCAGTTCACCGTGTCGAACGAGGTGACCTGGACGCTCCAGGGCGAAGCCCAGCTCACCTTCGGCGGAAGCGTCGGCGCGGAACTCCAGCTCCAGCTCCAGAACCATCTCCAACTGGACCTCCAGGCGCAGCTCGGGACACAGCTTGAGAACGGCATGGAGAACAAGGTCACGAACCTCGTGACCAACGAGAACAGCAAGGACGACACCGGGTCCGACACCGAGAACGGTACCGAGAACGGAGTGGCGAACTCGGTGGCGAACTCCGCGTCGAGCTCGGTGACGACCTCAACAGCCTTCACGACCACGGGCAGCGCCACCGGCAGTGCGGAAGTCAACGCCCAGTTGATGCTGGGCATCCTGGCCTCCGTCGGCGGCACTCTGACCACAAGCTGGGCTTCGAACTCGCAGATCGAGGGTGAGGTCCCGCCGGGCTCCCGTGTGGAGACCATCGTCACGCAGCGCCGGACCCGCAAGCAGTACACCTACGAGATCCCGGTGACCTTCTCCGGGTTGCTCGCGGTGAAGTACGACGTACCGGTGGCGGTCCTGTCTCCCCCGCAGTCGGGGGAGTACCCGGGCCTGGAGTACGTGGTCGCCCGGGATCTCGGCGATATCGACCTGGCGGGCGGCAACGGCTTCCGTATGACGGGGCTGGCCGAAGTCGTCTCCGCCCTGGAGGCCCATCACACGATGTTCGACGGCGAGAGCCTGACCGGCAGCGACCGAGAGCTGCACAAGCAGCCGTGAGCAGGCGGTGGTACCGCCACGACGATCAGAGGTGACGACCATGGTGTTCGACAACATCTTCGGTTTCGCGGGCCAGGGCGCGGGGCTGTTCTCAGTGACCACCGACGGGACCAAGCCGCAGCCGGGCGCGGGCGTCGACTTCGAGGACGCCAACGACGACACGTACGACGACACGAGCACAAGCCTGTTCACCAGCTCGATCCATGGAGCCAACTCCCGCGCGAAGGTCGTCCAGGAGCAGTCGCCCGAAGCGCGGGCCATCCTCGGCTTCCTCGGCTCCTTCATCCAGACCACCCAGGCGTCGGCCGGCACGCAGGCCACGTACGCCCAGAACCCCGGTTCGGTGGCCTCCGCGGCTTCCGCCGGCATGCAGGAGTCGAGCGCGACGGTCACAGAGCACAGCGGCCTCAAGAAGAACGAGGACCTGGAGGACATGCCGAAGAAGAGCGACTTCTCCAAGCCCCCCAAGGCAGCCAAACCGACCGCTGAGGACCCGGCGGCCCCCAACGACAACCACGCGTAGAAGCCCCGTCAGTGAACGGTGAAGGGATGACGATGAGCACTGCCCAGCAGACAGCCACCACCGGCGAGGAATCCGCCCCTGCGATCACCACGGCCGCGGGCACCGGGGTGGCAGGGTTCGCAGGAGACAACGGGCGCGCCGTCGCAGCTCAGTTGAGACATCCGTACGAGGTGGCGGTGGACACCGCCGGGGCCCTCTACGTCTCCGAGTACAACAACCACCGGATCCGGAAGGTCGCGCCTGACGGGAAAATCACCACTATTGCCGGCACAGGCGCCAAGGGCTTCAGCGGTGACTGCGGACCCGCTGTCTCGGCCCAGATGAACAACCCGCGGGGGATGACGGTGGACAGCATGGGCGCCGTCTACATCGCCGAGTACAACAACCACCGGATCCGGAAGATTACGCCCGACGGCAAGATCAGTACGTTCGCCGGTACCGGCACAAAGGGCTTCAGCGGGGACGGCGGCCCGGCCGCTTCGGCCCATTTGGACAGCCCGACCGGACTCGCGGTGGACCGCGGCGACAACACCCTTTACATCGCCGACCACGTCGGCCACAGGGTCCGGAAGGTCGCACTGCCCAAGAGGGCCGCCCTGCCCGACTCAGGCACGGTGGTCACCTGGGCCAACGTCCGCAGCAGGCTGCGGATGGCCGTCCACCGCGAGTCCACCAAGGACGGAGCCGAGATCCACCAGGCCCTCGCCATCCCCAGGGAACACCAGCAGTGGCGACTCGTCGCCGCCGGGCAGGAAGACGGCGAAACCCTTTACACCATCGAGAACGTGCGCAGCGGCAAGGTCCTGGAGATCACCGACGAGCACGAGACGCCCGGCGCGATGCTCACGCAACGCACCTACGAGGGCGACGACGCACACCATCAGCAGTGGAAACTGATCCCGGTCAGCTCCGCGAGCGACACCCCGGCGGTGTACGAGATCGCCAACCGGAACAGCGGCCTGCTCCTACGGGTCGACACCAACGCCCGCACAGCGATCAGGCAGCACAAGCCGGAGGGCGACCACCGGGAACGGCAGTGGCAACTGCTCCCCGTGTGACCGGTCGAGGAACGATCGGAACGAAGCAGTCGCGCGGCGGGCAGGATGCACTCCATGACGGAGTACTCGTGACCGACGGCGTTGATGAGCGCCACGGTTGCGGTCAGGCCGGGTGTCGCGCCGGCTGGCGGGGGCACGCCTGTCGGGTGCCGCGAGTGAGTAGCTAACTGCGTGACAACGGGGGCGTACAGCGGCGGACGGGGGCGTACGGGCGGCGGACGATCATGGATTTGCGGTCGGGGGGCGGGGCGTGTCAATATCTCTTCACCGGCCCAAACAGCCGCCCGCGCGATTAGCTCAGCGGGAGAGCGCTTCCCTGACACGGAAGAGGTCACTGGTTCAATCCCAGTATCGCGCACAGCAAGAAGCCCCCGGTCGCCGCTGCGGCCGGGGGTTTCGTTGTGGTGCGGGAGTGTCAGGACGAGAAGAGCATGTGTCCGAAGCTCTTCTTGTGGTGGTGGCCGCCGTAGTGGCCGCCGCCGTGCGGGGCGCCCCAGGCCGGGGCGTGGCCGGCGGCCGGGTAGGGCTGCGGGGGCATCGGCTGCTGCATGGGCGGCTGCTGGGACCACTGGGACTCCAGGCGGGTCAGCGTTTCGAGCTCCCCGTAGTCGAGGAAGATCCCCCGGCAGCCACTGCACTGCTCGATCTGTATGCCATTGCGGTTGTATGTGTGCATCGCTGCATGACACTTGGGACACTGCATCGTCGGCTCAGCTCCTCGCCGTTCGTCGAGTGCCACCGGAACGAGCGCCCGGCGACAATCTGTTCACTTTACGACGACGCCGCTGACCTCAAGTCGGTTGCGAGGGCACTGATCCGGGCGCATGAGTCGATCATCAGCTCCTCCACCTCGTCGAGTTGTCTGCCCTCGTCCTTCGCCCTGACGACGGCCAGCGCCGCGCCCTGGACGGTCAGCGCGCGGGCGGCGGTGTCGAGTTGCGGCCAGGGGTCGCCGTCGGCGGGTACGGCGGGGCCGTCCGCCGCGCGGTAGGCGCCGAGGAAGCGGTGCCAGATGTCGGGCGACAGCAGCCCGGCCGCGTACCAGGCCGCCGGGCGGCCCAAGTCCCAGGCGGGGGCGCCGATACCGAGATCGTCCACGTCGATGAGGAGCCACGGGCCTTCGGCCGGGTGGCGTACGAACTGTCCCAGATGCAGATCGCCGTGGCACAGCGCCCCCGCCCCCGGACCGCCCATCGGGCTCTCGCCGCGCGCCCAGCCGGGCAGCAGCGCCCACGCGCGCTCCACCGGGGCCGCGGCCGGATGCGGTCCGGCCGCCCGCATCCGGGCGACGGCCCTGGCCGCCTTCACGGGGCCGCGCATCGCGGGCAGCGGGCCCGGCAGGGCGGCGGGCGGTACGGAGTGCAGCCGGGCGATCAGCGCCCCCGCCTGCTCCCAGGGGGCGGCGTCCGGGTCGTCGGGGTCCACGGGGGTGCCGTACGGCCAGGCCGTCACGAGTCTGCCCCGTACGGCCTCGGTGCCGGTGGTCAGAGGTGGCAGAGGCAGTAGGGGTGGCAGGGGTGACAGCAGGATTCCCTTCAGCAGCGGGTGCGCCGCCACCGCCAACCGCGCCCGGTGCTCCGCCGGGTCCGTGTCCTCGGCGTGCGCCTTGGCCACGGCCTCCCCGTGGCGTACGACCACACCGTCCGGCCTGTCCGCCAGCACCGCCCCGTCCCGGCCGCCGGCCTCGCACGCCCCGCAGCGCTGCCCGGCGAGCTGCCCGTGGGCGGCCTCGCGGGCGACGCCGGCGAGTTGTGCTGCGACGGACGTGGTCATGGTGTCCCCCCGGAGACGGCTCGTGTCCCGCGCCGAGCGTAGACGGCCGGGCGCGGACAGCGCGATGGCCGGTCAGCTCCCCAGCTAACCGGCCAAACGCTGCCGTCCGCCGCACCCCCGTCCCCACGGGGCTGTTGGCCGGATGTCCCCGACCCGGGCCGCTCTCCCGGGTCCAGGGCGCCGCTCAGCGCCCCAGCATCACGCCCACGGACGACGCTTGTGTGACTACCGCGTCCCAGCCGCCGAAGGCGACCGCGAGCAGAGCCGCCAGGGGAAGCACCATGAGCGTCGCCACCAGCGGGTGGCGCGTACCGGACGGGCGCGTGCCGAACGCGGCGAATGCCTTGCGTCCCTGCGCGCGGATCGGAGTCCGCGCTGCCGTGTCCGCCATGGTCCCTCTCCTGTCGAGATTCAACGGCCTGTGGTGATCCGACAGCCCGTCGTAATCCAACGGCCTGTCGTGATCCAACGGCGGCGGGTGTCTGACCTCGGGGGACGAGTGCTGCACCCGCCGCTTGACCTCAACATTAGGGATCCGGGGACGCCCGGTCGTCATGCCCGCGTACCGATTGGCTGGCCTCCAGGAGGATGAGTGGCCCGGCGGCCGCCTACTCCCCTGGGTGGAGAGGCGGCCCGGGACACCCGCTATCCGTTGGGGTCTTCCCTGAGAGGGCGCTCCAGGGGGCGCTCCGACGAGTCCTCCCTGGGGACCGGCTGCTCGACGAGCGCGAGGACGCGGGTGGCCATGAAGCGGGCCGTACGCACCACGGACCCGTTCCGGGTGACTTCACTCACTTCCACCACCCCTCTGCGCACCGCTGTCTCCACCCTGCGGCCCGCTCTGCTAGCCACCACTTCGTACGTCCGTGTCGTGTCACCCGCGTCCACGACTATCTCCACCCGGTCACCCTTCACGATCCAATCCCCCTTGTGCGACGGACCATTGAGATCTGGCGCGGGCCGTAAGGGGCGTGGATCCGTTGCCCCCTGACCACTCTTCAATTCTCCCACCGGGCACTGACAATCGATCCGGATGCGAGGGCGCGGCCTATGAGCGCACCGGGGTGCGGGTACGTAAGCTGTGCCACGTCACACGGACGACCGGGCAGCGGGGATGGACATGGCGATGATGCGGCTCCGGCGCGAGGACCCGCGTGTCGTCGGTTCGTTCAGGCTGCACCGGCGGCTGGGCGCGGGCGGCATGGGTGTCGTCTATCTGGGTTCGGACCGGCGCGGCCAGCGGGTCGCGCTGAAGGTGATCCGACCGGATCTGGCGGAGGATCAGGAATTCAGATCCCGCTTCGCGCGCGAGGTGTCGGCGGCGAGACGGATCAGGGGCGGCTGTACGGCCCGGCTGGTGGCCGCCGACCTGGACGCCGAGCGTCCGTGGTTCGCGACCCAGTACGTGCCGGGGCCCTCCCTGCACGACAAGGTGGCCGAGGAAGGGCCCCTGTCGGCCGCCGAGGTGGCCTCGGTGGGGGCCGCGCTGTCCGAAGGGCTGGTGGCGGTGCACGAGGCCGGGGTGGTCCACCGCGACCTCAAGCCGTCGAACATCCTGCTGTCCCCGAAGGGCCCGCGCATCATCGACTTCGGCATCGCGTGGGCGACGGGCGCGAGCACGCTGACCCATGTCGGCACGGCGGTCGGCTCCCCCGGCTTCCTGGCGCCCGAGCAGGTGCGGGGCGCGGCGGTGACCCCGGCGACGGACGTGTTCTCGCTGGGCGCCACGTTGGCGTACGCGGCGACCTCCGATTCGCCCTTCGGACACGGCAGTTCGGAGGTCATGCTCTACCGGGTGGTGCACGAGGAGGCGCAGCTCCACGGGATGCCGGACGCGCTGGCTCCGCTGGTGCGGGCCTGTCTGGCGAAGGACCCGGAGGAGCGGCCGAGCACGCTCCAGCTTTCGATGCGGCTCAAGGAGATCGCGTCCAGGGAGGCGCAGGGCCTGTCGGGCGGCCGGCCGCCGGCCCAGCGCGAGCGCTCGGAGCTGGACCAGCCGACGGGGCGGATGCCCCAGCCGTACACGGAGCGCCATCCGCAGCCGGCGCCGGGCCCGGCCCCCGGGCCGCGCCCGCTGTCGCAGCGCGGCCCGGCGCCGCGTACGGGCGGCTCACGCCCGCAGCAGCCCCGTAACGCCGGGCGCGGCGAGGGATCGCGTACGGGTGAGGGGCGGGGCGGCGAGGGCCGGCCGGTGGAGGGGTGGCAGGGCGACGGGCGTGGCAGCGACGGGCGTACCGGCAGCTCGCGTACCGGCGGCTCGCGGGGCGGCGTGCCCCGGACGGGCGATCCTCGGCACGAGCCGCGGCATACCGACTCGCGGCACGGCGATCCGCGTCATGAGCCGAGGCATACCGACTCACGGCACGGCGACTCGCGGCATGGCGACTCGCGGGCCGGTGATTCGCGCGCGGGCAACCGGCACAGCACCGCGCCGCGTTCGACGTCGTCCGGGCGGCGCCCCGCCAATCCTCGGCTGCTGCGCCAGCGGCTGATCGTCTTCGTCGTGGTGACGCTGATCGTCGCGCTGGGGATCTGGGGCGCGCAGCAGCTCTGAGCCGGGGTGAGCGTCCCGAGCGTTCGGGGCCGGGGCTTTTCGGCTCGTTCAGGGCCGGGCTGTCGGCTCGTTCAGGGCCGGGTCGCGTAGAAGACCACCGCCGAGGCGGCCGCCACGTTGAGGGAGTCGACCCCGGCTTCCATCGGGATGCTGACGTGCTCGTCGGCTGCGGCGAGGGCGCCCCTGGTGAGGCCGTCACCTTCCGTGCCGAAGACCAGGGCCAGCTTCTCGGCCTTCCGTGAGACGAGTTCGTCCAGGGTGATCGCCCGGTCGCTCAGGCAGAGCGCGGCGACGAGGAAGCCCGCCGAGCGCAGGATCTCGACGTCCCCCGGCCAGGACTCCAGTCGCGTCCACGGCATCTGGAAGACGGCCCCCATCGAGACCTTCACCGACCTCCGGTAGAGCGGGTCGGCGCAGCGCGGCGTGAGGAGAACCGCGTCGACACCGAGCGCTGCGGCGTTCCTGAAGGCGGCGCCCACGTTGGCGTGGTCGACCAGGTCCTCGAAGACGGCGATACGCCGGGGGGTGGACCGGGGGGCGCGCCCGGGGGTGGGTCCTTCGACCGTTTCGGCCACCGTGGGCAGCGGCTTGCGCTCCATGGAGGCGAGCGCTCCGCGGTGTACGTGGTAGCCGGTGACCTGTTCGGCCAGCTCCGGGCTGACGACGTACACCGGGGCTTCGGTGTCGACGTCCCGCATCACCTCGACCCACTTGGCCGACAGCAGCATCGAGCGCATCGGGTAGCCGGCCTGGACGGCGCGTTTGATGACCTTCTCGCCCTCGGCGATGAAGAGCCCTTCGGCGGGTTCGCGTCTGCGGCGCAGCGCGACGTCGGTGAGCCCGGTGTAGTCGTACAGCCGGGGGTCGTCGGGGTCCTCGACGGTGATCAGCTCGGCCATGGGGTCAGCGGCCTCCGCCGAGCGCGAGGACGTCGCCGAGGGCCACGACGTCGCCGATGACGATGACGGCCGGCGGGCGTACCGCTTCGTCCCGTACGACGTCGGCGACGGTCGCGAGTGTCGCGTCCACCCGGCGCTGGGCGGACGTCGTGCCCTCCTGGACGAGCGCGACGGGGGTCTCGGGCGGCTTGCCGTGCGCGATCAGCGCCTGGGCGATGGCGCCGATCTTGTCGACGGCCATCAGCAGCACGAGCGTGCCGCGGAGCCGGGCGAGCGCCGCCCAGTCGACGAGTGACCGGTCGTCGTCGGGGGTGACATGGCCGCTTACGACGGTGAACTCGTGGGCGACGCCCCGGTGCGTGACGGGGATGCCGGCGGCGGCCGGCACGCTGATGGAGCTGGAGATGCCGGGCACGACGGTGCAGGCGATGCCCGCGTCCGCGAGGGCCTGCACCTCTTCCATGCCCCGGCCGAAGACGAACGGGTCGCCGCCCTTGAGCCGTACGACGGCCTTGCCGGCCTTGGCGTGCTCGATCAGCGCCGCGTTGATCGCCTCCTGGGCCATGGCACGGCCGTACGGGATCTTGGCGGCGTCGATCACCTCGACGTGCGGGGGCAGTTCGTCCAGCAGGTCGCGCGGGCCGAGCCGGTCGGCGATGACGACGTCCGCCTCGGCGAGGAGCCTGCGGCCCCGGACGGTGATCAGGTCAGGGTCGCCGGGACCGCCGCCGACGAGGGCGACGCCGGGGGTGCGGGCGCGGTGGTGGGGCGCGGCGAGGGTGCCGTCGCGCAGCCCCTCGACCACGGCGTCCCGTACGGCGGCGGAGCGGCGCGGGTCGTGCCCGGTGAGCACGGCGACGGTGACGCCTTCGCTGCGGCCCGTGGCCGGCGTCCAGGCGGTGGCGGCGTCGGCGTCGTCGCTGCGGACGCACCAGGTGCGGGTACGTTCGGCCTCGGCGGACGCGGTCCGGTTGGCGGCGGGGTCGCTCGAAGCGACCAGCGCGTACCAGGTGTCGGCGAGGTCGCCCTCGGCGTACCGGCGCCGCTCCCAGCGGATCTCGCCGGCCTCGGCCATCGCCTCGACGGAGGGGGTCGCTGACGGCGATACGAGCACGACGTCGGCGCCGGCCGCGATGAGCGCCGGCAGCCGCCGCTGCGCGACCTGCCCGCCGCCGATGACGACGACGCGCCGCCCGGCCAGGCGGAGTCCGACGGGATAGGCGGGGTGCGTCGCGTGCTCGGCGTGCTCGGCCATGTCGGTAGGGGCTCCTCGGGCGGGGTGCGGTGGTACGGGGTGGTGAACGGGCTGGTGGGACGGGGTCGCCCCCGGCGACAACCTTACGGGCGAGCCGGGCCGTGTCCCCCACCCCGCCCCTCCCCGAAACCGGGGGCAGGCCCCCGGGCCCCCGGGAGGCGGGGCTGCGGCCGCTGCGGCCTGCGGGTGCGGGGCGGCGGAGCCGCGGGTGGCCGGTCCCCTGGTCGACGGGTCATGTCCCCCACCCCGCCCCTTCCCGAAACCGGGGGCAAGCCCCCGGACCCCCGGAGGGAGGCGGCTGACGCCGTCCCTGCGGAAATCTGGTCAAGGCCCGGAACCAACGGGCCGAGGCCCGGGGCCGGCGCCGGTGGGCGGGGCCAGTGCCGGGCTCGGGGACCGGGGCCGGTGAGCGGGTCTTGTGGCCGTCGGCCACGGGGCTGGTGCCCCGAGGTCCCCGTCCCTGCGGAACCTGGCCAAGGCCCGGGTCAACGGGCCGAGGGCCGGGGCCGGAGTCGAGGCTCGGGCCCGGCGCCGGTCCCAGGGCCGGGCCGGGGCCGGTGGGCAGGGCTCCGTGGCCGCTGGCCACGGGGCTGGTGGCCCGAGACCCCCGTCCCTGCGAAACCTGGCCAAGGCCCGGGACCGGGGCCGGTGGGCGGTCCCCATGCCCGTCGGCCACGGGGCTGGTGCCCCCGAGGTCCCCGTCCCTACGGAACCTGGCCAAGGCCCGGAATCGACGGACCGAGGCCCGGGACCGGCGCCGGTCTCAGGGCCTCGGCCGGTGGGCGGGTGTCCTTGGCCGTTGGCCACGGGGCTGGTGGCCAACGGCGCCCGTCCCTGCGGAATCCGGGCCGAGGCCCGAGCCCGGGACAGGTAGGCGGGCCCCCGTGGCCGTTGGCCACCGTGTCGCGGGCCGATGGCCTGCGAGCGGGTGGCCAGGACCGTGACCGACGGCGGGCGTTCGTTGCTCTGGACCGGGTTCCGAGACGAGGCCAGCGGCGGAACCCGGGGGCGGGGCTGGCCCCCGTCAGCCTGGGGCGCCGGCACACGCCGCAGATCGCGAACCTCCCGCCCCCGCGAGAGCCTGCACATCGGCGGAACCCGGGGCCTTGGCCGGGGGCGCCTGTCCCGGAAGCCAGGCGCCCAGCGCCCGGTCGCTACTTTTCCGTTACTCCCGCCGAGTCGAACGTCGCCACCTCGTGCATCGCCCGTGCCGCGCTCTGGATCACCGGGAGGGCCAGTAGCGCGCCCGTGCCTTCGCCCAGGCGGAGGTCCAGGTCGACCAAGGGGCGCAGGCCGAGTTTGTTGAGGGCTGCTACGTGGCCCGGTTCCGCGCTGCGGTGGCCCGCGATGCAGGCTGCCAGGGCTTCCGGGGCGATGGCTCGCGCCACCAGGGCTGCCGCGCCCGCGCTCACTCCGTCCAGGATCACCGGCGTACGCATCGACGCTCCGCCCAGCAGGAAGCCGACCAGGGCCGCGTGTTCCAGGCCGCCGATCGCGGACAGGACGCCGATCGGGTCCGCCGGGTCCGGGCGGTGGAGGTCCAGGCCGTGGCGTACGACGTCGATCTTGCGGGCGTGCGTCTCGTCGTTGATGCCCGTGCCGCGTCCCGTCACCTCCGACGGGTCGCAGCCGGTGTACACGGAGATCAGCGCGGCCGACACCGTGGTGTTCGCTATGCCCATCTCGCCCGTGATCAGCGCCTTGTTGCCCGCCGCCACCAGGTCGCGCGCCGTCTCGATCCCGACCTCGATCGCCTGAAGGACCTCCTCGCGGCTCAGCGCGGGGCCCGTCGTGAAGTCGGCCGTTCCGGCGCGTACCTTGCGCGGCACCAGGCCCGCCGTCGCGGGCAGTTCGCTCGCCACGCCCACGTCGACGACGCACACCTCAGCCCCGACCTGCGTCGCGAACGCGTTGCACACCGCGCCGCCGCCCAGGATGTTGGCGACCATCTGGCCGGTGACCTCCTGCGGCCACGGCGTGACGCCCTGGGCGTGCACCCCGTGGTCCCCCGCGAAGATCGCAACTGCCGCGGGCTCGGGGATCGGCGGCGGGCACATCCGCGACAGCCCGCTGAGCTGCGCGGAGATGATCTCCAGCATGCCGAGCGCGCCGGCCGGCTTCGTCATCCGCTTCTGCCGCTCCCACGCCTCCCCCAGCGCCTTGGCGTCCAGCGGCCTGATCGTGGCGACCGTCTCGGCGAGCAGGTCGTGCGGGGCCTCGCCCGGCAGGGCCCTGCGGCCGTACGTCTCCTCGTGGACGACCCAGGACAGCGGGCGCCGCTTCGACCAGCCCGCCTGCATCAGCTCAGGCTCGTCGGGGAACTCGTCCACGTACCCGACGCACAGATACGCCACGACCTCCAGATGCTCGGGCAGTCCCAGCGCCCGCACCATCTCGCGCTCGTCGAAGAAGCTGACCCAGCCGACCCCGAGTCCCTCGGCGCGCGCCGCGAGCCACAGGTTCTCCACGGCCAGGGCCGAGGAGTACGGCGCCATCTGCGGCTGCGTGTGCCTGCCGAGGGTGTGCCGGCCGCCGCGCGTCGGGTCCGCGGTGACGACGATGTTCACCGGGGTGTCGAGGATCGCCTCGATCTTCATTTCCTTGAACTGCTTCGCCCGCCCCTTGGGCAGCGACTTGGCGTACGCGTCGCGCTGACGCTGCGCCAGCTCGTGCATGGTCCGCCGGGTCTCGGCGGAGCGGATCACGACGAAGTCCCAGGGCTGCGAGTGGCCGACGCTGGGCGCGGTGTGCGCGGCCTCAAGGACGCGCAGCAGCACCTCGTGCGGTACGGGGTCGGAACGGAAGCCGTTGCGGATGTCGCGCCGCTCGCGCATGACGCGGAGCACCGCGTCGCGCTCCACGTCGTCGTAACCGGGCGCCGCGTCCGCCGGTCGCGTCGCTTCCGGCTCCGGCTCCGGCTCCGGTTCTGGTTCCGGTTCTGGTTCCAGCTCGGGCGCCGGCGTCGGCTCGGACGCCGGCTCCGGCTCGGGTGCCAGCTCCAGTTCGGGCTCCGGTACGGGCTGAACTTCGGCCTGAGGTTCCGGTTCCGGCTCGGCCGCCGCTTCGGGTACAGGTTCCGGTTCCGGTTCCGGTACGAGCTGAAGCTCCGGTGCCGGTTCCGGTGCGGGTACGACGTCGGGTGCGGGTTCCGGTTCCGGCTCGGCAGCCTGGGCCACCGGCTCGGGCTCTGGTTCGGGCTCCGGTGTCGCCGTCGGTGTCGGCTCCGGGATCCACGGTGTCCCGCCCTGCGCCGGCAGCGGCTCTTCGCGCGGGATGTCCAGGTACTCCGGGCCCGTGGTGGGCGGGCCCTGCTGCTGGGTCCGTACCGGGGGGGTGTACGCGGGAGCGTTCCCCGCAGGGCCGCGGTCGGCCAGCGAGCGCACCACGCCGCCCGTCGGGGCCGGCAGGGCGGGGCCCATGTGCAGCGGGCGGCGCGGCGGCTGCGGCGTCACCGGGGGCGCCACGGGCGCGGGGGCGGGCTCAGGTGCGGGAGCCGGTACGGGCTCCGGGGCGGGCGCGGGCACCTCCGCCACCGGCTCGGGTGCGATCGTCTCCGGTGCGATCGTCTCCGGTGCGACCGGCTCGGGTGCGATCAGCTCGGGCTCCGGGGCCGCCACCGGCTCCGGCTCGGCCGGCGCCGCCTGCGGGACCCGTACGTCGCTGAGGTCCAGCGAGCCGGAGTGCCGGCCCCCCGCCTCATGCGCGTCCGCCGGTACGTGCGGCTGTACGTGCGTCTGGTACGCGTACTCGGGCTGGTGGAATTCCTGCTGGTGCTGGAACCCCTGCTCAGGATGGACCTGAGGCTGCGTCGGGACCGGCGCCGCGGCCGGCTGTTCTATCTGCGGGGCGACGGGGGCCACCGGCGGCACGGGCACCTGCGGCGCGGCCTGCGCCGCGTACGCGCCGTGGTCGACGGGCATCGCAACCGGGGCCTGGACCTGCACCGGAACCTGGACCTGGACCTGGACCTGCTCGGGCCCGGGGCCCGGCGCCTCCGGCGCCACGGGCTGGGGGTCGCTCCACCCGCCCTGGGCGCTCGGCATCAGCAGCAGGTCTTCGTCCTCGGTGACCGTCTCGGAGGGGGACAGGTAGGTGTACGCGCCAGGAGCAGGGATGCCCTGCTGCTCCACCATGCCTGCGTGCTCCGGCTGTCCCTCGCCCGGAACCTGGCCGGTGTCGGTCATGCGTACCCCTCGCCCATTGGTTGTGCTCCTTCAGCCCTGCACCGGGGCGCCCGAAACGCGGCGCTTCGGCTGCCCGTCAACAACAACGAGCGTGGGCGCCGCGCGGCACGAACGGCCCGCGGCTCTCACGTATTCTCGCGGGCTTTCGCAGCCGTGGGGGGATGATCCGCCACGGCAAACTGTGGACTGCGCCACGTCGCGCGTCCCCCGGTTCGGCTCTACCACATCAGGGTCCAAAACGGGCCCCTTTTCCGGACATTGACGAACGAAGCGACGAACGCCCGGCTGCGGTACAACGGTCGGTCAGCCTACCCCGCGCCGTCCGGGCGCGGGGTCAGGGGGCCGCTGATGGACGTATCAGGAAGTGCCGTCCGGGCGCCGGGCCGCGACCAGGAAGACGACGGTGCGCTCGCGCTCCGACCAGTCGCCGGTGTCGAGGTCGACGGACTGCAGCAAGGTGCAGTCCACTTGGTAGCCGCCCTCGGTCAGCGCGGTGCTGATCGCCTCGGCCTCGTCCCGGGTGGCCGCGTGCGTGACGATACGTTCCGGCCTGCGGTCGGCGCAGGCGACGACGACGTCGAGACCGCCGCCGCCGATCCGTACGACATCGGGTTCGGGCAGCCGCTCCAGGACGTGCGGGGCCGCGCCCTCGACGACCTGGAGCTGGACGCCGGCCCTGCGGGCGGCGGCGGCCGTGCTGGCGCAGGCGCCCGGTTCGGAGTCGACCGCGATGACGGCGGCGCCGAAGCCGGCCGCCTCTGCGGCCACGGCGCCGGTGCCGCAGCCGATGTCCCAGACGAGGTCGCCGGTACGGGCGCCCAGCCGGGCCAGTTGGGCGGCGCGCAGCCAGGTCGACTCGCTCTCGTCGAGGTCGATGCCGTACTCCTCGGCGGGCAGCGCCCAGCCCCGCCGCGCCGGTGGGTAGTTGGGGTCGCGCCCCGCGGCCCAGCCGGCGACCGGGGAGGGCGCGGTGCCGATGCCGCCGATGACGATCACGACGTTGGGGTCGTGCCAGACGTGGTCGGCGACCGTGTCGGAGGTGAGGACGGTGACCGTTTCGCGGGTGGTGCCGAGTTCCTCGCAGATGACGAAGGTGCGGTGCACTCCTTCGAGGAGCAGGGCGAGTTCGGCGGGTCCCGCGCCGGGCGAGGTGAGGACGGCGACCTTGGTGTGCGCCCGGCACACGTTGACGACGCGGCGGAGCGTACGGCTGTGGGCGACGACGACCTGGGCGTCGTCCCACGGCATGCCGGCGCGGGCGAAGGCGGCGGCCACGGCCGAGACGGCGGGGACGACTTCGACCTCTAGTCCGTGTTCGGGGGCGCGCAGGGTGCGGACGACGCCGAAGAACCCGGGGTCGCCGTCGGCGATGACGACGGCGCTGCCGCGGTGTCCGGCGATCCGGCGGGCGGCGAGATCTATGCTGCCGAGTCTGATCCGCTCCGCTTCGGCGGGCACTTCGGGGATGGCCAGGTGGTGGGCGGCTCCGGCCACCAGGGTGGCGGCGGAGAGGGCGGATTCGGCCGCAGGCGTGAGGGGCGAGCCGTCCCAGCCGATCACTGTGACGCGGTCGGCCATCGTTGTCAGTCTCCCGGTAAGTCGTCGTGCGGCGTCATGAGTTGTCGTGAAACGGTGTGCTGCGGTGTACGGCTGCGTGCGGATGTGTGCGGCGGTCCTGGCCGTCGTGCGCCGGAGCGCGACCGGCCTGCGGGCGATCATGCTAGGTGGTGCCCGCCGGGCGGTGCGTACCGGGGCGGTCGGATAGTGCGTGCGGCCCGAGGCGACCCGAAGTGGCTTGCGCGCGCGGTCAGTTCCAGTCGGTGAACGAGGCGTAGCCGCCCGCGTCCGCCATCTGTTCGGCGACCCCTTCGAGATCCTCGGGGAGCAGGCTCCACACGATCAGGTCGGTGCGGATGTCGGCCCAGCCGCCGTCCTCGGTCTGCGTACGCACTATCCAGGCGTTGCGCAGGACCCCTTCGCTGATGCAGCCGATCTTCTGGGCGACCTGCTGGGCCGCCGTGTTGTCGGCGGCGGTGCGCAGTTCGATGCGCTCGAACTTCTGGTCGCGGAACAGCCACTGGGCGACGGCCAGCACCGATTCCGTCGCGTATCCCTCGCCGCGCGCCCAGGGGGCGGTGAGATAGGCCACCTCCGTGGCGCGCAGCCGCCAATCGGTCTCCTGGAGCCGGACGACACCGACGAGCCGCTGCGTGAGGAATTCGGTGACGGCGAACACGATGCCCCGCCCGGCCGTCCGTTCCTCCGGCGCGATCCGGCGCACCCACTCCTCCGCGTCCCCCGCCGTGTACGGATGTGGCACCGACGACCAGGCCGTGACCTGCTCGTCGTTCATCATCTCGATGTGCGCCGGGAGGTCCGCCGTTTCGAAGGAGCGCAGCACCAACCGCTCCGTGCTGATGGAAACGTCCGGAAAGGTGGTAGTCATGCCAGCTCCATGCCTCAGTCCGTCGTAAATGCACAGCATGCAGCATCGGGTGGCGAATGTGCATGGCCGGGTCCGCCCGGATGGGCGCGCCCCGCACACACGGGTGTGTACGGGGCGTCGCCGTCATGCACGGTACGTCGGCTCAGCCCGCCGCGCCGAAGCTCGGGACGACCGAACCGTCGTAGGTGTCGTCTATGAACTTCTTCACCTCGGGGGAGTTGAGCAGTTTCGCGAGCTTGACCACGCGCGGGTCCTTCTCGTTGCCCTCCTTGACGGCGAGGAAGTTGGCGTACGGGTTGCCTTCGCTCTTCTCCAGGGCCAGTGCGTCCTGGGCGGGCTTGAGCTTGGCCTCAAGGGCGTAATTGCCGTTGATGACGGCCGAGTCGACGTCGTTGAGCGCGCGGGGCAGGGTGGCGGCCTCCAGTTCCTTGAACTTCAGCCCCTTGGCGTCCTTGATGTCGGCGAGGTTCCCTTCGGCGCCGACGCCGTCGTTGAGTGTGATCAGACCGTTTTCGGCGAGCAGCTTGAGCGCGCGGCCCTCGTTGGTGGTGTCGTTGGGGATCGCGATGCTCTGCCCCGGCTTGATGGCCTTCAGCCCGTCGAGCTTCGTGGAGTAGAGGCCGAGCGGCTCCAGGTGGACGTTGACGACGGGCACGATGTGGGTGCCGTTCTTCTTGTTGAAGTCGTCCAGATACGGCTTGTGCTGGAAGTAGTTGGCGTCGACCTCGCCCTTTTCGGTGGCGGTGTTGGGCAGGACGTAGTCGGTGAACTCCTTGACCTGGAGCTTCAGTCCGGCCTTCGCCGCCAGGTGGTCCTTGACGAAGTTCAGGATGTCGGCGTGCGGGGTCGGCGAGGCGGCGACGACCAGCGGCTCGGACGTGTCCGGCTTCCCCTCCCCCGCCGTCGTGGAGCCGGGATCGGACGAGGTGCCGCAGGCGCCGAGCGCGAGGGCCAGGGCGGCGGTGGCTGCGACGGCGGTGGTGAGCTTGAGGTTGACGCGCATGGGAGATGCCTCGTTTCTGACAGGTGTCTTATGGATATGGGGATGTGGGGATGTGGGGTCAGGAGGTCGTGCGGACGCGGCGCGCGAGGAGCCGTACGGCGATGTCGCCGATGAGCTGGATGACGGTGACGATCACGATCAGCACCACGACGGTGGCGACCATGAAGCCGTTCTCGAAGCGCTGGAATCCGTAGGTGACGGCCTTGGAGCCGAGTCCTTCGCCGCCGACGGCGCCGGCCATGGCCGAGTAGCCGATGAGCGCGATGACGGTGGTGGTGACGCCGGAGACGAGCGAGGGCAGCGCCTGCGGCAGCAGCACTTTGCGGACGATGGTGGGGATGGACCCGCCCATCGACTGCACGGCCTCGACGAGGCCGTGGTCGACCTCGCGGACCGCCGTCTCGACGAGCCGGGCGAAGAAGGGGATGGCGCCGATCGCCAGCGGCACGATCATGGCCGTGGGTCCGATGAAGGTGCCGACGACGAACGTGGTGAACGGGATCAGCGCGATCAGCAGGATGATGAACGGCAGCGAGCGGCCGATGTTCACGATCACGCCGACCGTCTTGTTCACGGGGGCGTTCTGGAGCAGGCCGCCCTTGTCGGTGAGGACCAGCAGGATGCCGAGCGGCAGTCCGCCCAGGACCGTGACGAGCGTCGACCAGAGCACCATGTAGAGGGTGTCGAGCGTCCCCTGGGTGAGCAGGGGCTGCATCTGCGACCAGGTCATCGGGCACCGTCCTTGACCAACTGGGCGGGGATGCCGGTGACGTTCTCGACGTGCAGTCCCCGCTCGCGCAGGAAGCCGACGGGTACGACGTTGTCCTCGTAGCGGCCGGGCAGCTCGATCCGGATCCGGCCGACCTGCCGGCCGTGCACCGTGCGCAGCGCGGCGCCCAGGATCGCGATGTCGATGTTGTACGTACGGGACAGCCGGGAGACGATGCCGCGCTCGTCGGACTCGCCGTTGAACGTGATGTCGAGGACCGTACGGCCGTCGTCGGAGGCCGGTCCTTCGACCGGGTACAGCTCGCGCGCGAGCTGCGATCCGGTGGTGGCGAGCAGCGCGTCGACCTTGCCGGACTCGACGATCCGGCCGCGGCTCATCAGCGCCGCCGAGTCGCAGATCGTCTTGACGACCTCCATCTCGTGGGTGATGAGCAGCACGGTCAGTCCGAGCTGCTGGTTGAGGTCGCGCAGCAGGGCGAGGATCGAGCGGGTGGTCTCGGGGTCGAGTGCGCTGGTCGCCTCGTCGGAGAGCAGCACCTTCGGCTTGCCCGCCAGGGCGCGGGCGATGCCGACCCGCTGCTTCTGGCCGCCGGAGAGCTGGGCGGGGTACGCCGCGGCCTTGTCGGCGAGGCCGACCAGGTCGAGCAGTTCGCCGGCGCGCCGCTGCCGGTCCTTGCCGGAGTGGCCGAGGATCTCCAGCGGCAGTTCGACGTTGTCCCGCACGGTGCGTGACGACAGCAGGTTGAAGTGCTGGAAGACCATGCCGATCGAACTGCGGGCCCGGCGCAGTTCCTTGCCGGCCCGCCGACCGCGCCCCGCGAGGGCGGTGAGGTCCTGGCCGTCGACGGTGACCGTGCCGGACGTGGGGCGTTCGAGGAGGTTGACGCAGCGGATGAGGGACGACTTCCCGGCGCCGCTCTGGCCGACGACACCGAACACCTCCCCTTCGCTGACATGGAGGTCGACCCCGTCGAGCGCGGTCACCTCACGGCTGCGGGAGGGGCCGGACCGGTAGATTTTGGTCAGACCTGTCGTGGTGATCACAGGAGTTGTCCATCACTGTCCGGTGCGCGGCCGCAGGTCGGCCGGGCACGAGGGGGGTACAGGGAAAAGGGCGCCAGGACACGGCGGAGCCGGGTCGGGCCGGGGGTGGTGCGCGTGCTCGGACGCTCAGGTGCCGCGAGGGAAACCCTCAGGGGCCGGTGGAAATCCTCAGGAGCGGGGGAAATCCTCGGGAGCGGGCGTCACGAAGGGCGCGTCAGAAGGCGCACATTCGACACATACAACGAGCACCGGGCGTAACGATCGCCTCGGTCGCGGAAACGCGGTTGCTCGTCGTGGTCATGGCTCAAGTAAAGCAGACGTCAAGGACAAGGTCAGGGGTGTCCGCATAGCGGACAGTCGGGAGCCAGGGGCGCGCGCCGGGGCCCGGCCGGGCCGTAATACGCTCATGCGCATGCTTGACGTCCTGACGATCGCGGTGTCGGTGGCCGCGCTCGCCCTCGCCGCATGGTGCGGATTCGCCGCATACCGGGATCAGCCGACCAAGGACTGGCACTTCATCGGCATGGCCGTGGTGTCCCTGCTCGCGCTGGTCCAACTCGTGGTGGGAATCGTGCAGTTGGCACGTGGCGAGCATGCGGACGACGGATCCGTGATCTTCGTCTCGTATCTGGTCGGCGCCGCGCTCGCGGTGCCCGCCGCCGGTTTCCTCTCACTGACGGAGCGGACCCGCTGGGGCTCGGTGACGGTCTCGGCGGGCGCGATCGTCCTGGCGGTGCTGGAAGTACGGCTGTACGACATCTGGGGAGGCTGACGGTGACGCTGGAGGATTCCACGAGCGGGGAACCGGGCACCACGAGCGGAGAACCGAGGACCAGGCTGGTCAAGGGGCCCGGACTGCTGCTCGTCTGGTTCTACGGGGTGATGTCCGTCGGGGCCGTCTCGCGGTCGGTCTACCAGATCGCCACGGACTTCGAGCGGGCGCCGCTGGCGTACTCGCTCTCGGCTGTCGCCGCCGTGGTGTACGCGTTCATCACGTACACCCTGGTGCGCGGCGGGGAGACCGCCCGCAGGGCGGCGCTGGTCTGCTGCGGCCTCGAACTCGTCGGGGTGCTGACCGTGGGCACGTGGACGCTGGCCGATCCGTCGGCCTTCCCCGACGCGACGGTCTGGTCGGACTACGGCATGGGGTACGTCTTCATCCCCGTACTGCTGCCGATCACCGGGATCCTGTGGCTGCGCAGGTCCCGTCGGGGCCAGGACCTGTCGGGCCCTGACCCCGTCGACCCCGTTGACGGCTGAGGTGGATGTCGGCGGGCGGAGTGCGCTCAGGCGCTCGCCGCGTACGCGGTGGCGGCGCCCTGTGACGCCTCCTTCTCCAGGGTGACGAGGGTCAGCCGCGGACCGACCAGCTCCCTCGACACCGGCAGGTAGCCGCGGCTGCGGTACAGCCGCAGATTGCCCTCGCTGCGGTGGCCGGTGAAGAGCTGGAAGCGCCTGGCCGCCGGGGCCGTGGCGAACTCGCCCTCGATGGCGTCGAGGAGCCGGCCGCCCAGGCCGTGCCGCTGCATCCTCGGATGGACGATGAGTTTCACGATGCGCACCGTGCCCTGCTCGTCGACCGCTCCGCGCACCGATGCCACGATCTCGTCGCCCAGCCGGGCCACCAGGCCGTGCCCTGCGTCGAGTTCGGCCCGCAGATCCTCAAGGGTCTGGGTGAGCGGTTCGATGGTGTAGTCGCCGTACAGCTCGGCCTCGTTCTGGTAACACAGGTACTGCAGCTTCAGGATCTGCTCCGCGTCCTGTGCTCTCGCCGCTGAGATGGTCACGCTCATGCCCATGTGTGCATGCCTCCCGCTCACCTGTTCCGCCGGTTGTCTACCGCTCCTTTCCCCGTTGTTCAGGAGCTGCAACCTCTGCCGCCAGCATTCTGCGCAGACATCCCAGGCACCGGGAACGCATCGGCCCCAGACTTCCCTGTGAGATAGCCAACTCCCCTGCGATTTCGCGGTAGGTGGGGTCCTTCGGCGACAACATCGCAGTCAGTAGCCCGGGGCAACGCCCTGGTGTGCGGACAACGGCGGAACGAAGTGTTCTGCGCCACTCCGCGCGTAATGCGCTGTGTTCAGGCCCGGCGTCGGGGTCGGTGGCCGGATCCGGCCGCTCCGGCGCGTAGGGCAGCTCGTGCGCCGCCGTACGCCGGGTCCTGCGCGCCTCGGCGCGTACGGCCGACCGTACCCAGCGGGCCGTGTCGGACGGCGGTCCGGCGGCGGCCAGCCGCTCCAGCAGCCGTACCCAGACGGCCTGTTCGAGATCGCGCGGTTCGGTGGCCGCCCAGTTGGCTTCGGCCGTGGCCTCGGCGCTGACCAGCGGGGACAGCGCGCTGACGAGCGCGGCTGCGGCGCGGTGCGGACCGTAGGGGAGGCGGGTGTCGGCGACTGTCATGCCTGGCGGGACGCGGCGGCGGCCGGCGCCGGTTGCCCCCGGTGCGGGCAGTCACCCGACCGGGGGCATCTCGTGGCGCGCGGCTGACGGCCCGGCGCCCCGGCATCGGCGCCCCGGCATCGGCTCAGCGGCTGAGGATCAGCGGCTCAGGCTCAGCGGCTGAGGAAGTCCGCCCTGGCGAGCACGCCGGTGTCGGCGTTGTCGGTGAAGACACCGTCGATGCCGGTCTCGAAGTACCGCTGGAAGGCGCCGAAGGCGTCCCCGTACGCGTTCGGGTCGGTGCCGCGGCGGAAGTCCGCGGGCAGGAAGGTGTTCTCGTTGCGCATCGTGTAGGGGTGCAGGATCAGCCCCTTGGCGTGCGCGTCCCGGACGAGGGTGGTCGGGGACGTCAGCTTGCCCGTCGCGTCCTTGGGGATGATCAGGTCGAGCGTGGGGCCGATGCCCTGCGCGAACGAGGCGATCCACTTGAGCCCCGCCGGCTTGACGAGGTCGTCGACGCCCCGGGGGTCGCCGGTAGCCTTGAAGTCCCACGGCCGGCTGCCCGCCGCGTCGAGCAGTACGACGCGCGGCGCCGAGACCAGCTCGGCCATCCGCTTCATGCTGGTCGGCTCGAACGACTGGAGGAAGACCGGGGCGTTCGCGTGGTCGCGCCCGTACCGGCGCAGCAGCTTCGCGAACCGCTCCTCCAGGCCGAGGCCGATGCCCCGGAAGTAGGTGGGGTGCTTGGTCTCGGTGTACAGCCAGACGGGCCTGCCGCGGCGGCGGCCCGCGTCGTCGGCCCAGCGCAGCACCTCTTCGTAGGTGGGGATCTCCCAGTGGCCGTCGTAGAGGGTGTTGTGCGGCCGGTTGGCGGGGATCCGCTCCTTGGCGCGCAGCGTCTTCAGCTCGGCCAGGGTGAAGTCCACGGTGAACCAGCCGGTGGTGCTGATCCCGTCGATGACCCGGGTGGTCTTGCGGGACGCGAACTCCGGGTGGTCGGCGACGTCCGAAGTGGCCGTGATGTCGGGCTCGTGACGGCAGACCAGATGGCCGTCCTTGGTGGGTACGAGGTCCTGCTCGATCACGTCGGCGCCCATGTCGAGGGCGAGCTGGTACGAGCCGAGGGTGTGCTCCGGGCGGTAGCCGGCGGTTCCCCGGTGGCCGACGATCGTCGGCACGGGCAGCTTCGGCCGGGCGGGCCCGTGGCCGCCGTTGCCGTGCCCGGCCGGCTGCGCGGCGGCCGTACCGGCGACGGCGGGCACCGCCACGGCCGCCGAGCCCAGCACAGCGGCGCCCAGTACGGTCCGCCGTCCGGGTGTGTTGCGCGCACCCTGCGTCATGAATGCTCCCTCGTGTGATGTCCGTGGGGTGCCGTGTGATGTCCGGCACCTGTCAAACGCGCCCGAGCGTAGGCGGATACGTCTTCGGCACGGGGGACCCTGGACGAACACGGCGGAAACAGCCCCCGACACCGCGTATTCGGCACCGGCCCGACGTGCGCCGTGCGGTCCCCCGCGAGTAACGTGCTCACCTGCATAGACTTGGCCGGTTATCCCTGCCCGTTCCCGACACCGGAGGACCCGTTGTCCCGCTTCGCGCTCATCAAGGCAACGCTCGGAACGCTCGTGCGCCTGATGTTCCGTACACGGGTGGAAGGCGCCGAGAACATTCCCGGCAGCGGGCCGGTGATCCTGGCCGGCAACCATCTGACGTTCATCGACTCGATGATCCTGCCGCTGGTCTGCGACCGGCAGGTGTTCTTCATCGGCAAGGACGAGTACGTCACGGGCAAGGGGCTGAAGGGCCGCGTGATGGCTTGGTTCTTCACCGGCACCGGCATGATCCCGGTGGACCGCGACGGCGGCAGGGGCGGCGTCGCCGCGCTGATGACGGGTCAGCGCGTGCTGGAGGAGGGCCGGATCTTCGGCATCTACCCGGAGGGCACCCGCTCCCCCGACGGCCGGCTCTACCGGGGGCGTACGGGTATCGCCCGGCTGACGCTGATGACGGGCGCGCCGGTGGTGCCGTTCGCGATGATCGGCACGGACAAGCTCCAGCCGAGCGGCAAGGGCCTGCCGCGCGCGGGCAAGGTGACGGTGCGCTTCGGCAAGCCGATGGAGTTCTCCCGCTACGACGGCATGGAGCGCGACCGCTATGTGCTGCGCGCGGTGACGGACTCGGTGATGACCGAGGTCATGCGGCTGGGCGGGCAGGAGTACGTGGACATGTACGCGACGAAGGCGAAGGCCGCGTAGCGGCTGTCCGGGGCCCGGACTTCCGGGCCGCGCCCGGCGTCCGGAGCACCGGCGCGGGCATCATCCCGCCGGAGGGCTGACGGGGCGTTTCGGCTACTGGACCGCTGGGCGCCGTGACCGGACGCCGCCCGGACGCGCCGACACGCCGAAACGCCGACCAGTGCGTCTGGTCGGCGTTTCGGCGTCCGGCCGGTATGTCGGCGTCCGGGCGGCGGGCCGCCGTCAGTCCTTGGCTGTCGCCCAGGCGTGCTGGATCACCAGGTCCGCCTTCAGTTCGGAGAGCTGGACGGCCACCGCCGAAGGCGCCGTACCGCCCCTGCCGTTGCGGGACGCGAGCGAGCCCGCGACGTTGAGCACCGAGCGCACGTCGGGCGTGAGGTGTTCGGAGATCTTGGCGAACTGCTCGTCGGTGAGCTGGTCCAGCTCGATGCCGCGCGCCTCGCACTCCTTGACGCACTCCCCCGCGACCTCGTGCGCGACCCGGAACGGCACGCCCTGCTTGACGAGCCATTCGGCGATGTCCGTCGCGAGCGAGAAGCCGGCCGGGGCCAGCTCCTCCATCCGGGTGCGGTTGACCGTCAGCGTCGCCATCATGCCGGTGAACGCGGGCAGCAGGACTTCCAGTTGGTCGCAGGAGTCGAAGACCGGCTCCTTGTCCTCCTGGAGGTCGCGGTTGTACGCGAGCGGCAGGGCCTTCAGCGTGGCGAGCAGCCCGGTGAGATTGCCGATCAGCCGGCCCGACTTGCCCCGCGCCAGCTCGGCGATGTCCGGGTTCTTCTTCTGCGGCATGATCGACGAGCCGGTGGAGAACGCGTCGTGGAGCGTGACGAAGGAGAACTCCTTCGTGTTCCAGAGGATGACTTCCTCGGCGATCCGGGACAGGTTGACACCGATCATCGCCGTGATGAAGGCGAATTCGGCGACGAAGTCGCGTGAGGCCGTGCCGTCGATGGAGTTGCCGACCGAGCCGCGCTCGAAGCCGAGGTCGACGGCGACGGCCTCCGGGTCGAGCCCGAGCGACGAGCCCGCCAGCGCGCCTGAGCCGTACGGGGAGACGGCCGTGCGCTTGTCCCACTGCCGCAGCCGCTGCGCGTCCCTGGACAGCGACTGGACGTGCGCGAGCACATGATGGGCGAACAGGACGGGCTGCGCGTGCTGGAGGTGCGTCCTGCCGGGCATGGCGACGCCGTGGTGCGTCTCGGCGAGTCCGACGAGCGCGTCCTGGAGGTCGGCGATCAGACCGCCGATGATCCGGCCGTGGTCGCGCAGATACATCCGGAAGAGCGTCGCGATCTGGTCGTTGCGCGAGCGGCCGGCGCGCAGCTTGCCGCCGAGGTCGGGGCCGAGCCGCTCCAACAGGCCGCGTTCCAGGGCCGTGTGGACGTCCTCGTCGGCGACGGTACCGACGAACGAGCCGTCGGCGACGTCGTCCTCCAACTGGGCGAGCCCGGCCAGCATGCGGGTCAGTTCGTCCTGGGAGAGCAGCCCCGCCTTGTGCAGCGCGCGGGCGTGGGCGCGCGAGCCCGCGATGTCGTACGGCGCGAGGCGCCAGTCGAAGTGCACCGAGGCGGACAAGGCGGCCAGCGCCTCGGAAGGACCGTCGGCGAACCGGCCGCCCCAGAGCCGGACATCCCCGTTTTTGCTGCTCACTGCTGCTCCTCGGAAGGCGTGGGAAATGAGGCGCCTCCCCGCCGCTGGGACGGGGAGGCGGCTGTCCTGTTCGGTCGCGTCGGCGTCAGGCGCGTACGCGGGTCAGGCGAGGTCGCGCTTGGCGGCGATCTTCGACGAGAGGCCGAAGATCTCGATGAAGCCCTGGGCCTTGGACTGGTCGAAGGTGTCGCCCGAGTCGTAGGTGGCGAGGTTGAAGTCGTAGAGCGACTCGGGGGACTTGCGGCCCGTGACGACGGCGCGGCCGCCGTGCAGCGTCATCCGGATCTCGCCCGTGACGTGCTGGTTGGCCTCCTTGATGAAGCCGTCCAGGGCGCGCTTGAGCGGCGAGAACCACAGGCCGTCGTAGACCAGTTCGCCCCAGCGCTGCTCGACCTGCCGCTTGTAGCGGGCCAGTTCGCGCTCGACCGTCACGCTCTCCAGCTCCTGGTGCGCGGTGATCAGCGCGATGGCGCCCGGCGCCTCGTACACCTCGCGGGACTTGATGCCGACGAGCCGGTCCTCGACCATGTCGATCCGGCCGATGCCCTGGCCGCCGGCCCGCTGGTTGAGCTGCTGGATGGCCTGCAGGACGGTGACGGGCTTGCCGTCGATCGCGACCGGGACGCCCTCCTTGAAGGAGATGACGACCTCGTCGGCCTCGCGCTGCTCGGCAGGGTTCTGCGTGTACTCGTAGATGTCCTCGATCGGACCGTTCCAGATGTCTTCGAGGAACCCCGTCTCCACGGCGCGTCCGAAGACGTTCTGGTCGATGGAGTAAGGGGACTTCTTGGTGGTCGCGATCGGGAGGTTCTTCTCCTCGCAGAAGGCGATCGCCTTGTCCCGGGTCATCGCGTAGTCGCGGACGGGGGCGATGCACTTCAGATCGGGACCGAGCGCGGAGATACCCGCCTCGAACCGCACCTGGTCGTTGCCCTTGCCGGTGCAGCCGTGCGCGACGATGCCCGCGCCGTGCTTGTGGGCGGCGGCCACGAGGTGCTTGACGATGGCCGGCCGGGAAAGGGCCGAGACCAGCGGGTAGCGGTCCATGTAAAGGGCGTTGGCCTGGATCGCCGGGAGGCAGTACTCGTCGGCGAACTCGTCCTTGGCGTCGGCGACCTCGGCCTCGACAGCACCGCAGGCGAGCGCGCGCTTGCGGATGACGTCCAGGTCCTCGCCGCCCTGGCCGACGTCCACGGCAACGGCGATGACCTCGGCGCCCGTCTCCTCGGCGATCCAGCCGATGGCGACGGAGGTGTCCAGGCCGCCCGAGTAGGCGAGTACGACGCGCTCGGTCACGGGTATCTCCTTACGATGCATTCACTGATGGGTATAACTATGCAGTGGTCCGTATGCTTTGTCAAAACCGCCGAAAATGATCGGCGCCCTCAGCTCTGTCCGCCCTGGGCTCCGGCCATGCAGAGCTGGGAAGAACGGGATCTGACCGACGCGGCGACCTGGGTCGATGTCGACCAAGAGGTACGGATCGAGCACGGGTACGAACAACCGCACGCCCGGCCCGCCGCCGTCGACGCGCTGTGCCACCGCGACGGGCGGTCGGCCGCGTACCGTCCGGATCCCACGCTGCGGGCCCGCAGGACCGGGCCTCACCCGTACGGGGTCGGCTGAGGGGCCGTCAGGGGTGTGGCGGGTTACCGTCCTGAGCATGCGTACCGGACTTGTGCTCGGCTCCGTCCTGCTCGCCCTCGCCACCACCACGGGCGTCGGCCCCGCCCCCGTAGCCCCCGAGGCGGCGCTACCCGAGCGGATGGCGGACACCGGCGGCGGCAGCCAGCTCATCACCGCGCAGGCCCCGGACACCGGGTCCACCACCGGCAAGCTGTCCTGGTGGGACCTGCGCGAGGGCCGGTGGGTCGAGGCGGGCTCGGCGGACGCGCGCTTCGGGTCGGGCGGGCTCGTGGACGGCGAGCGGCGCGTCCAGGGCACGTCCACCACGCCGACGGGCCTCTACGACCTGCCGTACGCCTTCGGCATCGCGCCCGCGCCCGCCGGGACGCGGTTCGTCTACCGGCCGGTGGGCGACGACTCCTGGTGGTGCGAGGACAACGAGTCGACCGCGTACAACCGCTGGACCGAAGGGCTGCCCGCCGACTGCCGCGCCGCCGAGGCCGAGCATCTGTCCGAGTACACCGAGCAGTACGCGCGGGCACTGGTCGTCGGCTACAACTACGACACCCCGGTGCACGGCAGGGGCGCCGGGATCTTCCTGCATGTGAACGGCAAGGGGGCGACCGCCGGCTGTGTGTCCGTCCCGGCCGACGCGATGAGCGCGATCCTGGCCTGGGCCGATCCGCGCCGCTCCCCGCACATCGCGATGGGCACCGAGTCGGGTGCGACGGCCCTCACCCGCTACTGACCACCAAGGCCACCAAGGCCGCCCCCGCGCTGTCCGGGGGCGGTGCGGTCAGCGGGGGTTCTGGGCCAGCTTGAGCAGATGGTCGGCGAGCGCCTGGCCGCCCGCCGGGTCCCTGCTGATCAGCATCAGCGTGTCGTCGCCCGCGATCGTGCCGAGTACGTCGCTCAACTCGGCCTGGTCGATGGAGGACGCGAGGAACTGGGCGGCGCCCGGCGGGGTGCGGAGCACGACGAGATTGGCCGAGGCCTCGGCGGAGATGAGCAGTTCGGCGGAGAGCCTGCGCATCCGCTCCTCCTTCGCCGATTCGCCGAGGGGGGCGTGCGGGGTGCGGTAGCCGCCCTCGCTGGGCACGGCGTAGATCAGCTCACCACCGGTGTTGCGGATCTTCACGGCGCCCAGCTCGTCCAGGTCGCGGGAGAGCGTCGCCTGGGTGACGCTCAGTCCGTCGTCGGCGAGGAGCTTGGCCAACTGGCTCTGGGAGCGCACCGGCTGCCGGTTGAGGATGTCCACGATCCGGCGGTGGCGCGCCGTGCGCGTCTGCGGTACGGACTGCCCGCCCTGCTCTGTTTCCGGGGCCTCGGTCATCGTCGTCTCATTCTCCGGCTCTTCCGTTCCCGTACGCGTCGTCGAGGATGCCGGGCAGGGCCCTGAGGAACTCGTCCACCTCTTCGTCGCCGATGATCAGCGGCGGCATCAGCCTGATCACGTCGGGGGCGGGCACGTTGACCAGGAGGCCGGCGTCCTGAGCCGCCCGCTGCACCTGGGGCGCGAGCGGCTCGGTGAGCACGATACCCAGCAGCAGGCCCGCGCCGCGGACATGGGACACCAGCGGGTGGCCGAGCCCTTCGACGCCGTCGCGCAGCCGCTCGCCGAGCCGCTTGACCTGGTCGAGCACCCCGTCGGCCGCGAGGGTGTCCAGCACGGCGAGCCCCGCCGCGCAGGCGACCGGGTTGCCGCCGAACGTCGTCCCGTGCTGGCCGGGCTTGAGCAGGTCCGCCGCCGGGCCGAAGGCGATGGTCGCGCCGAGCGGCAGCCCGCCGCCGAGCCCCTTGGCGAGGGTGACGACATCGGGCTCGACGCCCTGGTGCGCCTGGTGCTCGAACCAGTGGCCCGTCCTGCCGACACCCGTCTGCACCTCGTCCAGGACGAGCAGGGTGCCGGTGGCGCGGGTGATCTCCCTGGCCGCCTCCAGATAGCCCTTCGGCGGCACGACCACGCCGAGTTCGCCCTGGATCGGCTCGATGATCACGAACGCGGTGTCGGTGGTGACGGCGGCGCGCAGCGCCTCGACGTCGCCGAACGGTACGTGGGTGACGTCGCCCGGCAGCGGCAGGAACGGGGCCCGCTTCGGCTGCTGGCCGGTGAGGGCGAGCGAGCCCATCGTGCGGCCGTGGAAGCCGCCTTCGGTGGCGACCATGTGCGTACGGCCCGTCAGCCGGCCGATCTTGAAGGCCGCTTCGTTGGCCTCGGCGCCCGAGTTGCAGAAGAAGACCCGGCCGGGGCGGCCGAACGCCTGGATGAGCCGCTCGGCGAGGGCGATCGGCGGTTCGGCGATGAAGAGGTTGGAGACATGGCCGAGGGCCGCGATCTGCTTCGAGACGGCCTCGACGACGGCGGGGTGGCCGTGGCCCAGCGCGTTGACGGCGAGACCGCCGACGAAGTCGGTGTAGCGGTTGCCGTCCGCGTCCCAGAGGGTGGCCCCTTCGCCGCGTACGAGGGACAGCTTCGGCGTGCCGTAGTTGTCCGTCATCACGCCTTGCCAGCGCTGTACGAGTGCGTCGTTGGCGGTCACTGAACTCCCCCTGTGTCCGGTCCGTCCGGCACGACCATCGTGCCGATTCCCTCGTCGGTGAAGATCTCCAGCAGGATCGAGTGCGGCACCCGCCCGTCGATCACGCGGGCCGTGGAGACGCCGCCCCGCACGGCGTGCAGACAGCCCTCCATCTTGGGCACCATGCCGCTGGAGAGGTCGGGCAGCAGCTTTTCGAGCTGGGTGGCGGTGAGCCTGCTGATCACGTCGTCGCTGTTCGGCCAGTCCTCGTACAGGCCCTCGACGTCGGTGAGGACCATCATCGTCTCGGCGCCGAGCGCCGCGGCGAGCGCGGCCGCCGCGGTGTCGGCGTTGACGTTGTAGACGTGGTTGTCCTCCGCGCTGCGCGCGATCGAGGAGATGACGGGGATCCGGCCGTCGCCGAGCAGCGCCTCGATGGCGCCGGTGTCGATCGCGGTGATCTCGCCGACCCGGCCGATGTCGACCATCTCGCCGTCGATGAGCGGGCGGTGCTGGGTCGCCGTGATGGTGTGCGCGTCCTCGCCCGTCATACCGACGGCGAGCGGGCCGTGCTGGTTGAGCAGCCCGACGAGTTCGCGCTGGACCTGTCCGGCGAGCACCATCCGTACGACGTCCATCGCCTCGGGTGTGGTGACGCGCAGCCCGGCCTTGAACTCGCTGACCAGCCCGTGCCGGTCGAGCTGGGCGCTGATCTGCGGGCCGCCGCCGTGCACGACGACGGGCTTGAGGCCGGCCTGCCGCAGGAAGACGACGTCCTGCGCGAAGGCTGCCTTGAGGTCCTCGTCGACCATGGCGTTGCCGCCGAACTTGATGACGACGACCTTGCCGTGGTGGCGGATCAGCCAGGGCAGGGCCTCGACGAGGATCTGCGCCTTGGGCAGTGCGGTGTGCTGTCGGGTGCTCATGAGCTGTACGCGCTGTTCTCGTGGACGTAGTCGGCGGTGAGGTCGTTGGCCCAGATCACGGCGGAGTCGCCGCCCGCCGCCAGATCGGCGGTGATCTTCACCTCGCGGTAGCGCATGTCGACCAGCTCGCGGTCCTCGCCGACCGCGCCGTTCTTGCAGACCCAGACGCCGTTGATGGCGACGTTGAGCTGGTCGGGCTCGAAGGCGGCGCCCGTCGTGCCGATGGCGGAGAGCACCCGCCCCCAGTTGGGGTCCTCGCCGTGGATGGCGCACTTGAGGAGGTTGTTGCGGGCGATGGAGCGGCCCACCTCGACGGCGTCGTCCTCGGTCGCCGCGTTGATCACTTCGATCCTGATGTCCTTGGAGGCGCCTTCCGCGTCCCCGATGAGCTGCCGCGCGAGATCGGCGCAGACCGTGCGGACGGCCTCGGCGAACTCGTCGTACGGGGGTGTCACCCCCGCGGCGCCCGAGGCGAGCAGCAGCACGGTGTCGTTGGTGGACATGCAGCCGTCGGAGTCGACGCGGTCGAAGGTGGTACGGGTGGCGGCGCGCAGCGCGGTGTCGAGCGCGGACGTCTCCACGTCGGCGTCGGTGGTGAGGACGACCAGCATGGTGGCGAGTCCCGGCGCGAGCATGCCGGCGCCCTTGGCCATGCCGCCGACGGTCCAGCCCTCGCCGCCCGCTACGGCGGTCTTGTGGACCGTGTCGGTGGTCTTGATGGCGATGGCGGCCTTCTCGCCGCCGTGCTCGGAGAGGGCCGCGGCGGCCTTCTCGACGCCGGGCAGCAGCTTGTCCATGGGGAGCGGAATGCCGATCAGGCCGGTGGAGGCGACGGCGATCTCACCCGCGCTGTGCTCGGCCGGGCCGGTGGCGGTCAGCACGTCGGCGGTCAGCACCTCGGCGACCTTCTCGGCCGTGGCGTGGGTGTCCTGGAAGCCCTGGGGTCCCGTACAGGCGTTGGCGCCACCGGAGTTGAGGACGACGGCGGTGATCGCACCGCCCTTGACGACCTGTTCGGTCCAGAGGACAGGCGCCGCCTTGACGCGGTTGGAGGTGAAGACACCGGCCGCCGCTGTGCGCGGCCCGGTGTTGACCACGAGGGCCAGGTCGGGGCCGCCGCTCTCCTTGATTCCCGCGGCGATGCCGGCCGCGGTGAACCCCTGCGCTGCGGTGACGCTCACGGTGCCACTCCGATCGTGGAAAGTCCGGTGTCCTCGGCGAGCCCGAGGGCGATGTTCATGCTCTGCACCGCGCCGCCTGCGGTGCCCTTGGTGAGGTTGTCGATGGCGCTGATCGCGATGACGCGCCCGGCGTCCGGGTCGTGGGCGACCTGGATCTGAACGGCGTTGGAACCGTAGACGGACGCGGTGGCCGGCCATTGGCCTTCGGGCAACAGACGGACGAACGGTTCGTCGGCGAAGGCCTTGGTGTAGGCGTCCCTGATGCCTTGCGCCGTGGTGCCGGGCGTGGCCTTGGCGGAGCAGGTGGCGAGGATGCCGCGCGGCATGGGGGCGAGGGTCGGGGTGAAGGAGACGCTGATCCGCTCCCCCGCGGCGGCGCTGAGGTTCTGGATCATCTCGGGGGTGTGCCGGTGGCCGCCGCCGACGCCGTACGGGGACATGGAGCCCATGACCTCGGAGCCGAGCAGATGGGGTTTGGCCGACTTGCCGGCGCCCGAGGTGCCGGAGGCGGCGGTGATCACGGCTTCCGGCTCGACGAGACCGGCGGCGTACGCGGGGAAGAGCGCGAGCGAGACGGCGGTGGGGTAGCAGCCGGGGACGGCGACGCGCCGGGTCCCGGCGAGCGCCGCGCGGGCCCCGGGCAGCTCGGGCAGCCCGTACGGCCAGGTGCCGGCGTGCGGCGAGCCGTAGAACCGCTCCCAGTCGGCGGCGTCCTTCAGCCTGAAGTCGGCGCCCATGTCGACGACGAGCACGTCGTCGCCGAGCTGCTCGGCGACGGCGGCGGACTGGCCGTGCGGCAGGGCGAGGAAGACCACGTCGTGCCCGGCGAGCGCGTCGGCGGTGGTGGGCAGCAGCACCCGGTCGGCCAGCGGCAGCAGATGCGGCTGGAGCGAACCGAGGCGCTCGCCCGCGCTGGAGTGTCCTGTGACGGCGCCGATCTCGACCTCGGGGTGGCCGAGGAGCAGGCGGAGCAGTTCCCCGCCCGCGTACCCGCTCGCTCCCGCCACCGCTGCACGTACAGCCATCGAAAACCCTCCTCGGTAAGGGCATGACTATACGTTCGACCGCAGCTTTATGCAACGTAGGCCAAAAGCAAAGGCAAGGAGATAAGCCACTCCTTGCCACACCCAAGGTATAGCGCACGGGGGGCCTTGCGGCAAGGCCCCGGGTGTGCCGCAGAATGGCCCGCCTGGGCAGGGAACCTGAGGGAATCTCCCTCTTTACGACTGTCTGCGGGACTTTGCTCCGACCAAGTGCGTGACTTTGCTATGGGGGAATTTCATGATTGACGTGATCATCGCCGGTGCGGGACCGGCCGGGATGATGCTGGCCGGCGAGCTGCGGCTGCACGGCGTGCGGGTGGTCGTGGTGGAGAAGGATGCCGAGCCCGCCGCGTTCATCCGCTCGCTGGGGCTGCATGTGCGCAGCATCGAGGTGATGGACCAGCGCGGGCTGCTGGAGCGGTTCCTCGCGGAGGGCCGGCGGTATCCGCTCGGCGGGTTCTTCGCGGCCATCGCCAAGCCGGCGCCCGAGGGGCTGGACACGGCGCACGGCTATGTCCTCGGCATTCCGCAGCCGATCATCGACCGGCTGCTGGCCGAGCGCGCCGTGGAGCTGGGTGCGGAGGTCCGGCGCGGCTGCGAGCTGGTCGGGCTGAGCCAGTCCGCCGAGGGGGTGAGCGTCGAGCTGGCCGACGGTACGGAGCTGCGCGCGCGGTATCTGGTCGGTTGCGACGGCGGCCGCAGTACGGTGCGCAGGCTGCTCGGCGTCGGCTTTCCCGGCGAGCCGTCCAGGACCGACACCCTGGTGGGCGAGATGGACGTGGCCGCCTCCGCGGAGGAGATCGCCGCCGTGGTGGGTGAGGTCCGCAAGACCCATCTGCGGTTCGGCGTCGGTCCTTTCGGGGAGCACCGGTTCCGTGTCGTCGTACCGGCGGACGGGGTGGCCGGCGACCGCTCGGTCCCGCCGACCCTCGACGACTTCAAGCGGCAGCTACGGGCGTACGGCGGCACCGACTTCGGGGTGCACTCGCCGCGCTGGCTCTCCCGCTTCGGCGACGCCACCCGGCTCGCCGAGCGCTACCGCACCGGCCGGGTACTGCTGGCGGGCGACGCGGCGCACGTCCACCCGCCGGTGGGCGGCCAGGGCCTGAACCTCGGTGTCCAGGACGCGTTCAACCTCGGCTGGAAGCTGGCGGCCGAGATCAACGGCTGGGCGGCCGAGGGGCTGCTGGACAGCTACCACACCGAACGGCACGCGGTCGCCGCCGACGTGCTGGAGAACACCCGCGCGCAGATGCAGCTCATGTCCCCGGACCCCGGCGCGCAGACCGTACGCAGACTGGTCGCCGAGCTGATGGACTTCGACGAGGTGAACCGGCATCTGACCGAGAAGATCATCGCGATCGGGATCCGCTACGACTTCGGCGACGGGCACGAACTGCTCGGCCGGCGGATGCGGGACGTGCCGCTGAAGCGCGGCCGGCTCTACGAGTTGACGCGCGCGGGCCGCGGACTGCTGCTCGACCAGACGGGACGGCTCTCGGTCGAGGGCTGGTCGGACCGGGTCGACCATGTCGTGGACGGCGGGGAGGAGCTGACCGTACCGGCGGTGCTGCTGCGACCGGACGGCCATGTGGCGTGGGTCGGCGACGACCAGCGGGAGCTGACGGACAGCTTGCCGAGGTGGTTCGGCGCCGCCGCGTAGGTCTCTGGTCCCGGTCAGGGCCGAGGTCCCGACCGGCCGATCTTCAGGGATCAGCCTGCGGCGTCCGGCCGGGTGCCAGGCGTTGCGGGCCCGGGTCGGGGGGCGCGTCGGCCGCGCGTACGACACGCGCGGCCAACCCGCCCGCGCTCGTGGCGCGGCCCGCGCGGGGGCGGTCAGGTGACCAGTTCGCCGATGCCCAGCAGGTTTCCCTCGCTGTCGTGGAACCACGCGCCGCGTTCGCCGCGGGCGCCCTTGCTCGGGTAGTTGCCCCCGATCTCGGCGATTCCGTTCCGCGTACGCAGGCCCGGCGCGTCGACCTCCTCGAACGTCACACCGCGCCGCTTCAGTTCCGACACGACCGCTTCCAGGTCGGCTACCTCGAACGCCATCTGCGTGAAGGTGCCGGGCGAGGCTCCCGTCGACTGGAAGAGGACGAAGTCCACTCCCCCGCCGCGGTACAGCAGCCCGCCCGGCCGTTCGTCCACGGGGCGCAGGCCGAGCGTCTCGGCGTAGAAGCGGCGGGCCCGGTCCAGGTCCTGGGCGGGCAGCCGCGTCGCCACGCGTGCGCCGGCCAGCGGATCGTCGTCGTGTGCGGTCATGTCTCCACTGTGCCGCGCGCGGCGGGGCGCCGCACTGCGCCGCCGGGGGCCCGCCGGTGGGGTCCCGGTGGCCCGCCGGGAACATTCGCCGAAGAATTTCCGGTGGGGGTGTCGATCCGGGCCCCGCCCGTTCGACGCAAGGGTGAGAGGCGGGCACAGGTCCCGTCGTCGTTTCCGACCGAGGAGTCGTCATGCCGCGCTTTCTGACACTGGTACGTATCGAGGAGAAGTACTCCCCCGCCGACATGGGCCCCGAGGCCGGGGCGCGGATGGGGGCGCTGTTCGAGGAGATCACCAAGGCCGGCGTCATGCTGGACACGGCCGGGCTCACCTCGTCCGCCGAGGGCACCCGGGTCACCAGGTCCGGCGGGGAGTTCAGCTACACCGACGGGCCGTTCACCGAGACGAAGGAAGTCGTCGGCGGCTACGCCATCCTCCAGGTGAAGGACAAGGCGGAGGCGATGGAGTGGACCAAGCGGTTCCTGGCCTGCCACCCGGACGACTGGACCGTCACCTCCGAGGTCCGCCAGATCGACGAGGGCTGACCGCCGGCAGGCCAACCGCGGGCCCCGCGTACCAGCGCGCATCGCAGGGGCCCGCGGTTGCCCCGTCCCCGCCCTGCTGTTCTGATGGGTTGCCGTGACGGCAGCAAGCGTGGCGGAGACGGTCGAAGCGGTGTTCAGGATCGAGTCCGCGCGGATCATCGCGAGCGTCACCCGGGTGGTACGGGACGTCGGCATCGCCGAGGAGATCGCGCAGGACGCGCTGGTCGCCGCCCTGGAGCAGTGGCCGCAGACGGGCGTGCCGGACCGGCCGGGGGCCTGGCTGACGGCCACGGCCCGGCATCGCGCGATCGATCTCGTACGCCGCAAGGAGACGTACGCGCGCAAGCTGGCCGAGGTCGGCAGGACGCTGGAGGACGCGCCGCCCGCCGAGCCCCCCGACGTGGACGACATCGACGACGACCTGCTGCGGCTGATCTTCACCGCCTGCCATCCCGTGCTGTCGACCCAGGCCAGGATCGCGCTGACCCTGCGGCTGCTCGGCGGGCTCACCACGGAGGAGATCGCCCGCGCCTTCCTCGCCTCCGAACCCGCGGTCGCCCAGCGCATCGTCCGGGCGAAGCGCACCCTCGCCAAGGCCGGGGTGCCCTTCGAGGTCCCCGGCGCCGCCGACCGGCCCGGCCGGGTCTCCTCGGTCTGCGAGGTCATCTACCTGATCTTCAACGAGGGGTACTCGGCGACGGCAGGCGACGATCTCGTACGCCCCGCGCTGTGCGAGGACGCGCTGCGGCTGGCCCGGGTGCTGGCGGGGCTGATGCCCGACGAGCCGGAGGTGCACGGCCTCGCCGCGCTCCTGGAGTTTCAGGCGTCCCGTATCGCGGCCCGTACGAACCATGACGGCGAGCCGGTCCTCCTCGCCGACCAGGACCGCTCCCGGTGGAACCGCGTGCTCATCCGGCGCGGCATCGAGGCGCTGCACCGCGCGGGCGGCGGCCCGTACTCGGTCCAGGCGGCCATCGCCGCCTGCCACGCGCAGGCGGTCCGCTACGAGGACACGGACTGGGACGCGATCGCCGCGCTGTACGGCCGGCTGATGACGCTGACGCCGTCCCCCGTGGTGGAGCTGAACCGGGCGGTCGCCGTGTCGAAGGCGCAGGGGCCCGAGGCGGGCCTCGCACTGGTGGACGCCCTGGCGGCTGGCCCCGACCTGAAGGACTACCACCTGCTGCCGAGCGTCAGGGGCGATCTGCTGGAGCGGCTCGGCCGTACGGACGAGGCGCGCGCCGAGTTCGAGCGGGCGGCTTCGCTGACCCGTAACGCCCCCGAGCGGGCACTGCTGCTGGCGCGGGCCGCGCGGACCGACCCACGCCGTCGCTGACTAGCTGACTAGCTGACTACTCGGGGGACTGCGCGGTGGGCCGCAGGTCCGTCGCCGTACCCGCCGGGGCGAGGCCGTCGCGGGCGAGGAAAGCCAGCGCCTCGTCGGCGAGGTCGCGCCGGCCACTGTCCGCGCCGAACGCGTGGCTGCGCCCCTCGAACAGCTCAAGCGCGTACGGCGGCGGCGTTCGCTCACCCTTTCCACCACGGGATTCGCCGCCGGGCACCGGGCCGTCGGACCGACCGCGCCGACCCTCGTAGAATCGCCGGATGAGCGCTCCCGACACCGGTCCAGAAGCACCCGAGGCACCCGGTCCTTCCCCGGTGCCCGACGAGACGAGCGAGGCGCTGCGGGTCCTGCACCGGGTCTTCGGCTACGACTCCTTCCGGGGCAGCCAGCAGGAGATCATCGACCATGTGGTCGACGGCGGCGACGCGCTCGTCCTCATGCCGACCGGCGGTGGCAAGTCGCTCTGCTACCAGATCCCCGCGCTGGTGCGCAAGGGCGTCGGCGTGGTCGTCTCGCCGCTCATCGCGCTCATGCAGGACCAGGTCGACGCGCTCAGGGCGCTCGGGGTGCGGGCCGGGTTCCTGAACTCCAGCCAGGATCTCGACGAACGGCGGCTGGTGGAGGCCGAGTTCCTCGCCGGTGAGCTGGATCTGCTCTATCTGGCGCCCGAGCGGCTGCGGGTCGACGCGACCGTACGGCTGCTGGAGCGCGGCACGATCTCGCTGTTCGCCATCGACGAGGCGCACTGCGTGGCGCAGTGGGGGCACGACTTCCGGCCCGACTACCTCGCCCTGTCGGCGCTGCACGAACGCTGGCCCGACGTGCCGCGTATCGCGCTGACCGCGACGGCGACCGAGGCCACGCACACGGAGATCGCCTCGCGGCTGAAGCTCCAGGACGCCCGGCACTTCGTCGCCAGCTTCGACCGGCCCAACATCCAGTACCGCGTCGTACCGAAGGACGACCCGAAGCGCCAGTTGCTGCAACTGCTGCGCGCCGAGCACCCCGGCGACGCGGGGATCGTCTACTGCCTGTCGCGCGCCTCGGTGGACAGGACCGCCGAGTTCCTGGTGAAGAACGGGGTCGACGCGCTGCCGTACCATGCGGGTCTCGACGCCCGTACCCGCGCCACGAACCAGTCGCGCTTCCTGCGCGAGGACGGTCTGGTGATGGTCGCGACGATCGCGTTCGGGATGGGCATCGACAAGCCTGACGTCCGGTTCGTCGCCCATCTCGACCTGCCGAAGTCCGTCGAGGGGTACTACCAGGAGACCGGGCGGGCCGGGCGAGACGGGCTGCCGTCGACGGCCTGGCTGGCGTACGGCCTCCAGGACGTGGTCCAGCAGCGGAAGATGATCGACACGTCCGAGGGCGACGCCGCGCACCGGCGGATGCTGAGCGCCCATGTCGACGCGATGCTCGCGCTGTGCGAGACGGTCGAGTGCCGCAGGCGCCAACTCCTCGCCTATTTCGGCCAGCAGAGCGCGGGCGACACCTGCGGCAACTGCGACACGTGCCTGACCCCGCCGGAGTCGTACGACGGGACGGTGCCGGCGCAGAAGCTGCTGTCGACCGTGGTGCGGCTGAAGCGGGAGCGCAACCAGAAGTTCGGCGCGGGGCAGATCACGGACATCCTGCTCGGCAAGAAGACGGCGAAGGTCATCCAGTTCGACCATGACGCGCTCAGTGTCTTCGGTATCGGTACGGAGCTGCGTGAGGCCGAATGGCGCAGTGTGGCGCGGCAGTTGCTGGCGCAGGGGCTGATCGCCGTCGAGGGCGAGTACGGGACGCTGGTGCTCACGGACGACAGCGGCGAGGTGCTGGGCGGCCGCAGGCCCGTCGTGCTGCGGCGCGAGCCCGAGAAGGCGGCGAAGGCGGCCAAGGCGGCGCGTGAGAAGACCCCCAGGCAGCGGGCGGCGCCCGTCGATCTGCCGGCCGGGGCCGTGCCGGTGTTCGAGACGCTGCGGGCCTGGCGCGGTGCGACGGCCAAGGAGCAGGGCGTACCGGCGTACGTGATCTTCCACGACGCCACGCTGCGCGAGATCGCGGTGCTGTCGCCGTCGACGCTGGAGGAGCTGGGCACGGTGAACGGGGTGGGCGAGAACAAGCTGGCGAAGTACGGCCAGCAGCTCCTCGACACGCTGGGCGGGGTGGATGCGGGTCCGGCGGACGACCCCGGCGAGCCCAACGACCCCCGCGAGCCCGACGAGCCTGACGACCCCGAGGCGGGCTGAGCCCCCACGCGGGCTGAGCCCCGAGGCGGGCTGAGCTTCGGGCGCCGCTGGTCCTGGTCAGACGCCCGCGTCGAGCCGTACCACCCAGCGGCCCGGACCGCCGTTCAGCGTGACGGTCGACAGCGGGCGTACGTCGAAGGACCAGTAGGTGTGGGGCGGCGCCTTGAGCGCGTAGACGAGCGCCGCCCGTACGACGGCGGGTTCGGCGACCGCCACGATGGCAACGATGTCATCGGCGGGCCGGGTGTCCAGCCAGTTCCCTATCCGCGCGATGAAGGCGAGCAAGGGTTCGCCGCCGTGCGGCGAGGCGCGCGGGTCGGCCAGCCAGGTCTCGACACCGGCCGGTTCGCGTGCGGCGACCTCGGCCAGGGTGAAGCCGCGCCAGCGGCCCATGTCGCAGTCCCGCAGGGCGGGTTGGGCGAGCGGTGCGTAGCCGAGGGCGTCGCCGGTCGCGCGGCTGCGGAGGGTCGGCGAGCAGTAGCGGAGATCTGCGGCGGCCAGCGGGACCAGGGCGTGTGCGACGAGTTGCATCTCGTGCCAGCCGGCCCGGCTCAGCGGACGGTCGTCGTCGAAGCGCTCGTCGTACAGGTCCGAGTTTCGCGCGGCGGTGACCAACGTGACCCGAACACTCATGGCCAGGATCGTCGATCCGAAAGCCACGCTGGTCAAGGGGGGCTCGATGGACAACCATGGAATGCTTCCGGACGTTTTCCCATGACGTCGGCATATCCCAGGAGATGGCGTTGACGGGATCCTGAACGGTCAGCCGAGCGCCTCGTCGCAGGCGGTGCGCAGCCGCCGTACGCCTTCGGTGATCTCCGCCGTACCGGCCACGCCCGCGAAGCTCACGCGCAGGTGGGGTGCGGGCGGCTCGGCGCTGAAGTAGGGGCGGCCGGGGGCCACGGCGACGCCGGCGCGCAGCGCCGCCGAGACGACGGCCTGCTCGTCGCTGCCGTCCGGGAGGCGGAGCCAGAGGTGGTAGCCGCCGGCCGGGACGTGCGGCAGGGCCAGTTCGGGCACCTCGGTCCTGAGCGCGGCGACCATGGTGTCCCTGCGGAGCTTCAACGCCGTGTGGACGGAGCGCAGATGGCGGCTCCAGGCGGCTGAGCCGACGAGTTCGATGGTGGCTTCCTGCAGTGGCCGCAGTACGAAGAAGGTGTCGACGACATGGATGGCCCGCAGCCGCTCCATCACCGGGCCGCGGGCGGCGAGTACACCGATACGCAGGCTGGGGGCTGTCGCCTTGGTGAGTGAACTGACGTGCACGACCACGCCCTCGGGGTCGTCTGCGGCGAGCGGCCGGGGCAACGGACCTGATTCCTGGACCAGTTGGCGTACGAAGTCGTCCTCGACCACGAAGGCACCCGCGGCCCGCGCGATGCGCAGCACCTCGGGGCGGCGGGCCGCGGAGAGCACGGCGCCGGTGGGGTTCTGGAAGAGCGGCTGGCAGACGAAGAGCCGGGCGCCGG
Organism: Streptomyces sp. NPDC087906; assembly: GCF_055584925.1. NCBI lineage: Bacteria > Bacillati > Actinomycetota > Actinomycetes > Kitasatosporales > Streptomycetaceae > Streptomyces > Streptomyces sp. NPDC087906. The sequence continues at coordinate 95,645 of NZ_JBVJLC010000013.1, read as the reverse complement.
TGGCTTTGAAGGCTGCTTCGAGCAGTTCGGTCCGTACTCCCTCGGCGTCGACCGGGACGGGGACGGGCCGCAGCCCGGCCGCCCTGGCGATGGCCAACATGCCTGGATAGGTGGGGGATTCGACGAGGACGGGCGAGCCGGGCGGCGCGAGCGCGCGGAAGGCGGTGGTCAGCGCGGACTGGCCGCCTGCGGTGACGAGTACGTCGGCTGCGGTGCAGCTCTCGCCGATGCCTCGGGCGAACCAGGCGCGCAGTTCGGGGACGCCTTCGACGGGCGGCCGTCCCCAGGCGCCGGGCCGCCGCCCCGCCCTGGCGAGCGCCGCCGCCATGGCCTGTTCGGGCTGGAGCACGGAGTGCAGATAGCCGCTGTTGAACTCGATGACGCCGGGCGCGGGCGCGGCGAGGGTGACGAGCACGCCGGAGGCGTCGACCGACCGGGGCACGGCGTCGGTCGCCGCGTCGGCGCTGAGGGCGACCTCCTGCCAGGAGGTGTCACCGAGCGGCGGGGGCGCGGCCCTCGGGTGGGCGCGGAAGACCCCGGCGCCCGGACGGCTGACGACGAGCCCCTCGGCGACGAGCCCGGCGAGGGCGCGGGAGACCGTCACCGGGGAGACCCGGTAGCGCTCGACGAGCGCCCTGCTCGATGGCAGTTTTCCACCAGGTGAGTAGCGGTCCAGCTCCTGGCGTAGCGATTTCGTCAATTCGGCCACACTGCTACCCTCATACATGACAACACAGGATAGCGCTACTCGCCCCGCTTCGATAGCAGTCGAGGGCGGTGGCGCCCGCGGCGGCACCCTGCTCGCCGCGCTCGGGGTGATCGCCTTCTCCCTCACCTTCCCCTCCACGGTGTGGGGCCTGGAGAGCTTCGGCCCCTGGTCACTGGTCACGCTGCGCAGCACGCTCGCCGCCCTGGTCGCGGGCGGCTTCCTGCTGGCGCTGCGGGTGCCGCTCCCGGCGCGGGAGCACCGGGGCGGGCTCGCCGTCGTCGCGGGCGGGGTGGTGATCGGCTTTCCCACCCTGACGACGCTGGCGCTCGGGTCGGCCACGTCCGCGCACACCGCTGTCGTGGTGGGACTGCTGCCGCTGACGACCGCCGTGTTCGCCGCGCTGCGCACCGGCCGGCGGCCTTCGCGTACGTTCTGGGCGGCGGCGCTCGTCGGTGCGGCCGTCGTGGTGGCCTTCGCCGTGCAGCAGAGCGGCGGCCGGCTGTCCGTCGCGGATCTGTACACCTTCGGCGCTGTGCTGGTCTGCGCGGCCGGTTACACCGAAGGGGGCAGGCTGGCCCGGGAGATGCCTGGCTGGCAGGTGATCGGCTGGGCCCTGGTCGGCTGTCTGCCGTTCGCCGTGGTGGGCGCCGTCGTCGCGCTGCCCTTCGAGCCGGTGCGGCTGACGGCGCACGGGGTGACAGGGCTGGTGTGGGTCGCGGTGGGCTCGACGTTCTGCGGCCTCTACGTCTGGTACCGGGGCATGGCGGCGATCGGCGTCGCCCGCGCCAGTCAGCTCCAACTGGCGCAGCCGCTGCTGACGTTGGCCTGGTCGGTGCTGCTGCTCGGCGAACACCTCACGGTGGCGGCGCCGGTGGCGGCGGTCGCCGTACTGGCCTGCATCGCGGTCACCCAGCGCGCCAGGGCCTGAAGATGTGACGGCACGTCAGAATCGTTGTCACGCAAGGGCGTTCACGGACACGAAGCCGATCGCCCGGCCCGCCGGATCCAGCAGCCGTCCCATCAGCTTCACCGTGCGCAGCACCACCGCACGGTCGGCGATCCGCAGATGGGGCAGTGCCGTGACCAGGCGCACCTCCAGCGCCTGGGCGTCCATCAGCGAGGAGACCCAGGCCGTGGCGATGAGGTTCTGCGGCCCGGCAAGGCCCAGGCACTGCCTGATCTCCGGAATCTTGGCCAAGTCCCTTGCCGTAGCGTCCAGTTGCTCGGCCGGTACGGTGCCGAAGAACGTGACGGCGACGGGTGAGCCGGAGAGGGAGCGGGCCAGGTCGCAGCGGAGGACCAGCCGGCCCGACTCCAGCAGGCGGTTCAGCCTGCGGCTCACCGTGTTCACCGAGACCCCCAGCAGCGCGGCGAGTTCGCTGAGCGGCATGCGCCCGTTCTCGCCTATCGCCGCGACGAGTTCCGCGTACTGGGGCGGCTGGCGCGCGTCCCCCAGGGCCGACCGGCGGGAGGCGGCCAGCAGGTCCCGCTGCGAGCGGCTCAGACTCGTCAGCCGCCACACACTGCCTTCCGTGTAGCTGCGGGTGGCCATGTGCGCCCGGGTCGACGTGATGCCGGGAATCGCGCCGAGCCGGTCCACGATGTAGCCCGAGAGCGCGCCGAAACTCGTGGCCATGGCTGTGATCAACAGGTCGCGGCCGCCCGCCGTGTGCTCCACCGTCAGCACGTGCGGATCCGCCGAGAGCAGCTCGGCGACCGCCGCCGCCTGGCCCGGCGCGCAGTCGATCTCGATCATGGCACCGGCGTCGGAGCCGCCGTACGGGTACGCCGTCACCCAGGCGTGGCCCGCGGCGCGCAGCCGCTCCCAGCGCCGGGCCACGGTCGCCGCGTCCACGTCGAGGGCCTTCGCCAGCTCCGACCACGGGGCGCGCGGATTGATCTGCAGAGCGTTGACCAGGGCCAGGTCGAGTTCGCTCAGGGAGGGTGGGTTTTCGGTCACCTGGAGTCCGTCCCGAGAACGCGGGCTGGGAAAAAACAGCATTCGATCTCTGGTGATGACAGGGACAAGCAATTCGATGGAGCTTCCTCGGCGGAGATTAGCATCGCCGTACTCCATCAGATCAAGCCACATCCGAGCCTCCGAGGTACCGCGTGCAGCAGCCCGCCGCCTGACCTCAGGCCCGCAGGGACCCGCCACCGCAGGCTCCGCGCAAGCCCACGTCCCACCGAACCGCCGCGCCCGCCCGCGTGTGCGCGGCCATGCCCAAGTGGAGAACCCATGTCGCGTATCCAGCCCACCGCGGGCTCCGGAGCGCCCGGCCTCGGCGGCGTCCGCGTCACCGCGGTCGTCGGTTTCCTGGTCTTCGTCGAGCTGACCAGCGGCATCATCCAGGGGATGATGCCGAGCCTGTTGCCCGAACTCGGCTCCGTCCTGCACGTCGGCGCAGGCGACCTGAACTGGGTCAACGCGGCGCAACTGCTGGCCGCCGCCGTCTCCGTACCGGTGTTCGGCCGCCTCGGTGACATGTACGGCCACCGACGGCTCCTGCGCATCGCCGTTCTCCTGCTCGCCGTCGGGTCCGTCCTGGTCGCCTGGTCGCCGTCCTTCGAGGTGCTGCTGGTCGGCCGGGTCCTCCAGGGTCCGCTCGCCGCGCTGCTGCCGCTGGAGATCGGGCTGGTCCGCGACCGGCTCGACAGCGCGGGCGCCCGCAGCGCGATCGCCATGCTCGTCGGGGCGCTGACCTTCGGCGCCAGCGCCGGGGTGGTGATCGCGGGTCTGCTCCGCGAGGTCGTCCCGTCCGTGCACGCCGTGCTCTGGATCCCGGCCGCCGTCACCGTGCTGTGCGCCGGCGTCGTCTTCTTCCTGGTGCCCGAGTCGACGACCCGCGCGCAGGGCAAGGTCGACTGGGCGGGGGCCGGGCTGCTCAGCGTCGGACTCGCCACCCTGCTGCTCGGCATCTCGCAGGGACCCAAGTGGGGCTGGACCGACACCTTCACGCTGGTCCTGTTCGCGGTCGCCGCTGTCGCCCTCACCGCCTGGGTCCTGGTCGAACTGCGCGTGGCCGAGCCGATCGTCGACATCCGGCTCTCCGTGCGGCGCACCCTGTTCCCCGTGTACGCGGCGAGTTTCCTGCTCGGCACCGCGCTCTTCGGCGCCCAGACCGCCCTGGTCCTCTTCGTCTCGTCCCCCGGCGACAAGCTCGGGTACGGATTCGGCTACGACGCCCTCGGCATCGCCTGGCTGACGCTGCCGTCCGGCGCCGTGGCGTTCATCGCCTCGCTCTTCGCCCCCCGGCTCTTCCGGCTCGTCGGCGGACGCGGCGTCCTCGCGCTCAGCGGGGTCCTCATGGCGATCGGCTATGTCGTCCTGATCCTCAACCACGGCGAACCGTGGCAGTTCGTCGTCGTGAACGTCATCGTCGGCGCGGGCTTCGGCCTGGCGCTCAGCGCCATGCCCGTCCTGATCGTCGACTCCAGCCCGAAGGAGCGCACGTCCGTCGCCACCGGCATCTACAACACCGCCAAGACCGTGGGCGGTTCGGTCGCGGGAGCGGTCTTCGCCGCCATCCTCACGGCCATCACCTTCAAGGGCACCGAGATCCCGACCGTCGACGCCTACGTCACCGTCTGGTGGTGCTGCGCCGCGGTCTCGCTCCTGGTCGCCGTCTCGGCCGCGGTCGTGGCCCGACCCGGCAAAGCCCTCGCCTGACCACGGCTCCGGCCGCCCCGCAACTGTCCGTTCCAGGAAGGAAAACCGACACATGCCTGCCCCCACCACCCCCGTACTCCTGCACAACGGCCTGCTCATCGACGGCACCGGGGGTGAGCCGGTAGGCGACGGCGCCGTGCTCGTCGAGGACGGACTCGTCCGCTGGTCGGGCCGTACGGCGGACTGCTCCGTACCGGCCGGAACCCGGCGCGTGGACGTACGCGGCGACGCGATACTCCCCGGCTTCATCGACTGCCACGTCCATATGGCCGCTCCCGGCACGGCGCTGAGCCACGCCGAGATCGCCACCATGCCGCACAGCCTGCTGACCTTCCTGTCCGGACCCCGGATGCGGCAGACCCTCGAAGCCGGCGTCACCACCGCGCGTGACCTCGGCGGCGCCGACGCCGGGCACCGGCGGGCCGTCGAGTCAGGGCTGCTGGTCGGTCCCCGGCTGGTGATCGCGGTCGCCATGCTCAGCCCGACCGGCGGGCACGGCGACTTCCGTACGGGCAACGACAGCCGCCCCAACGCCAACCCCATGGGGCAGTTGGCCGACGGGATCGCCGAGTGCCGCAACGCCGTCAGGAACGTGCTGCGGCAGGGCGCCGACTGCGTCAAGATCGCGGCGACCGGCGGGGTGTGGAGCCCCACCGACCAGCCCGACGACGACGGCTTCCTGGAGGACGAGATCCGCACGATCACCCAGATCGCCGCCGGTCACCGGGGGAAGAAGGTCGCCGCCCACGCCCAGGGCCGCGACGGGATACTCAACGCCGTACGGGGCGGGGTCGCCAGCATCGAGCACGGCTACGAGATCGACGACGAGGCCATCGACCTGATGCTGGCGAAGGGCACCTTCCTCGTCCCGACCCTCACCACCGCCAACACCGACCCGGACCCCGGGAAGGCGGCGCCCTGGGCGTACGCGAAGAAGAAGCACTGGCAGGAGGTGGCCCGGCGGCACATTCCGCGCGCCGTCGAACGCGGTGTGCGGATCGCGATGGGGACCGACTGCGGCATCGCCGAGCACGGCACCAACCTGCGCGAACTCGGCCACCTGGTGGAGTGCGGCATGACCCCCATGGGCGCGCTGCGGGCAGGGACCGGCGAGGCGGCGGAGCTGCTGGGGCTGGCGGCCGAGATCGGCACCCTGGAGCCCGGCAAACGGGCCGATGTCGTGATCGCCCGCGGCAACCCGCTCGAAGACATCGGCTCCCTCGGCGACCCCGGGAACATCCTGCTGGTCATGAAGGACGGCGTCGCCCACAAGGACGTCACCGGGCTCACCGCCTGAGCCGCCGCCCGCCGGCCTGCGACCCGGCATCCACGTCAACTGACCGGTCCCGGCGGACTGTTCAGGCCGTCGCCCCCCACAGGTCCCGGTGGATGGGCTCCGCCCGGCCGGTCAGCGGCAGGCCCGTGCCGCCCCGCCGGGCCGCGACGATCTCGGCGGCGATGGACAGGGCGGTCTCCTCCGGCGTACGGGCGCCGAGGTCCAGGCCGATGGGCGAGCGCAACCTGTCCAGCTCTGCCTCGCTCAGCCCCGCCTCGCGCAGCCGTCGGACCCGGTCCTCGTGCGTACGGCGTGAGCCCATCGCACCGACGAACGCGAACGGCATCCGCAGCGCTTCCACGAGCAGCGGCACGTCGAACTTGGTCTCGTGCGTGAGGACGCACACCACCGTGCGCCCGTCGGTCGCGGTACGCCGCAGATAGCGGTGCGGCCAGTCCACGACCACCTCGTCGGCCTCGGGGAAGCGGGCCTCGGTGGCGAAGACGGGCCGTGCGTCGCACACGGTCACGTGATGGCCCAGGAACTTTCCCGCCCGCACCAGCGCGGCGGCGAAGTCGACCGCGCCGAAGACGATCATGCGGGGCGGCGGGACGCTGGTCTCGACAAGGAGGGTGATCCCGCCCGGACAGTGCGACCCGTCCTCGGAGACGGTGACGGTGCCGGTGCGGCCGGCCTCCAGCAGGGCCCGGGTCTCGGCCACGGCCGTACGGTCCAGCTCCGGGTGGCCGCCGAGGCCGCCCTCGTCGGCGCTGTCGGCACCGGCGCTGTCGGTATCGGCGCCGTCGGCGCGGACGAGCAGGGCCCGCCCGAGCAGCTCCTCCGGACCGCGCACCACCCGGGCGAGGGCGGCAGGCTCGCCGCCGGCCGCCGCGGCCAGCGCGGCCCGCAGCACCGCCCGCTCGGGCGAGTGGGAGCGGACCGGGGTGACCAGCACGTCGATGGTCCCCCCGCAGGTCAGCCCGACCGCGAAGGCGTCCTCGTCGCTGTAGCCGAACCGTTCGCGCACGGGCCGGTCGTCCTGGAGGGCCCGTTCGCAGAGTTCGTAGACGGCGCCCTCCACGCAGCCGCCGGACACCGAGCCGATCGCCGTGCCCGCGCTGTCGACGGCGAGGGCGGCGCCGGGGCCGCGCGGCGCGCTTCCGCCGACGGAGACGACGGTGCCGACGGCGAACTCCCGGCCCTCCTCCAGCCAGCGGTGCAGCTCGTCGGCGATGTCAAGCATGCGCCGCTCCCCTGCCCGGCGGGGTCGCCCCGGCCGGGTCTTCGACCGACGCCGTCAGTACGCGGTCGGGTCGGATCGGCAGGTTCCGGTGGCGTACGCCGGTGGCGTGCCAGACCGCGTTGGCGACGGCGGCAGCCGCGCCCACGATGCCGATCTCGCCGACGCCTTTGATGCCGACCGGGTCGTCCGGGTCGTCGTCCTCCACCCAGTCCGCCTCGATGTCCGGGACGTCCGCGTGCGTGGCCACGTGGTAGCCGGCGAGGTCGGGGGCGTAGTGGCGGCCGGTGTTCCGGTCACGGACCGCCTCCTCGTGCAGGGCCATGGAGATGCCCCAGGTCATACCGCCGAGGAGCTGGTTGCGGGCGGTGAGCGGATTCACGATCCGGCCGGCGGCGAAGATGCCCAGCATGCGGCGCACCCGGATCTCGCCGGTGGCGACGTCCACGGCGACCTCCGCGAACTGGGCCCCGAAGGAGTGCCGTTCCTTCTTCGCGAGCGCACCGAGGACCTCGGTGGTGTCGGACCGGACGGTGATCCCCTCCGGGGGGATGTCCGGGGCCACCGCGAGCCGTTCCCGCAGCTCGGCGGCTGCGGCTGTGACCGCCCAGGCCCACGAGCGGGTGCCCATCGAACCGCCGGCGATCATCGCGGGGCCGAAGTCGCTGTCCCCGATCCGGACCCGGACCCGTTCGGGCGCGGTCTCCAGCGCGTCGGCGGCGATCAGGGTGAGGGCGGTGCGGGCGCCGGTGCCGATGTCGGCGGCGGAGATCCGTACGGTGAACGAACCGTCCGCCTCCGCCGTCGCCAGGGCGGTGGAGGGCCTGGCCCCGGCACCGAAGGACGCGGCTGCCGTGCCGGTGCCGAGCAGCCAGCGTCCGTCCCTGCGCACGCCGGGACGCGGGTCGCGGTCCGCCCAGCCGAATCTGCGGGCGCCCTCGTGGAAGCAGGCCGCCAGGTTGCGGCTGCTGAACGGGAGCCCGGAGACGGGGCCGGTCTCCGGCTCGTTGCGCAGACGCAGCTCGATCGGGTCGATGCCGCAGCGTTCGGCGAGTTCGTCGAGGGCCGACTCGATCGCGAACGATCCGGGGGCCTCGCCCGGTGCGCGCATCCAGGTCGGGGACGGCACGTCGAGTCGCACGACGTGGTTGGCCGTGCGGTGGGCCTCGGCGTCGTACATCACCCGGGCGACACTCGCGCTGGGCTCGACGAACTCGTACACGGTCGACGTCCGGCTCAGCGAACGGTGCTCAAGGGCGCGCAGCCGGCCGTCCCGGTCGGCGCCGAGCCTGACCCGCTGCGCGGTGGGGCTGCGGTGCCCGGTCAGCGAGAACATCTGACGCCGGGTCATCACCACCCGTACCGGGCGCCGCAGGACGGTGGCGGCCATCACGGCGGACACCTGGTGGGCGCGCAGGCCCTTGCTGCCGAAGCCGCCGCCGATGTGCTCGGAACGCACCCGCACCGAGGACTCGTCGAGCGAGAACATCTTGGCCAGCTCGCCCTGGATCCAACTGGCGCCCTGGTTGGAGTCGACGACCTCCAGCCGGCCGGCGTCCCACAGGGCGGTCGCCGCGTGCGGCTCCATCATGCCGTGCTGCTCTTCGGGGGTGGTGTACTCCGCGTCCATGACGACGGCGGACGCGGCGAGCTGGGCCGCCAGATCCCCCTTCTCCGTCACCGCCGGCATCGGTCCCTCGACGGAGTAGGCGCCGGGGTGGTCGGCGGTGAGCGCGGTGTCGTGCGGCTCCTCGTCGTAGGTGACAAGGAGCGTTTCGGCGGCCTCCCTGGCCTCCTCGGAGGTGGTGGCGACGACGAGCGCGACCGGCCAGCCGGCGCACGGCACCCGATCGTCCTGGAAGACGGCGGCGGTGAGGTCGGGACGTCCCAGCATGCCGACGTAGTCGGTGTTCAGGCGCGGTGCGTTGCCGTGGTGCAGCACGGTGAGCACGCCCGGCATGCCGAGCACCGGGGCGCTCTCGACCGAGCGGATCCGGCCGCGGGCGACGGTCGAGAGGACCAGCCAGCCGTGGGCCAGTTCGGCGAAGGGGATCTCTCCCGCGTAGCGGGCCGCGCCGGTGACCTTGTCCCGGCCCTCCACGCGGGTGTGCGCGACGCCGACAGCCCCTCGCAGCCCGGCGGCTCCTGGTGTGGTGATCGTCATCGGACGTCCCTCTCGGCGAGTTCGGTCAGGACGGTGACCACCAGGTTGCGCATGAGGGTCACCTTGTATCCGTTGTCGGGCAGCGGCCTGGCGGCGGCGAGTTCGGCGTCCGCCGCGGCGGCGAAGGTCTCCCCTTCGGCCGGTGCCCCGGTCAGGACGGATTCGGCCGCGCGGGCCCGCCAGGGCCGGGAGGCGACGGCACCGAAGGCCAGCCGTGCCTCACGTACGAAGCCGTCCTCGATGTCCAGCGCGGCGGCGACGGAGCCGATGGCGAAGGCGTACGAGGCGCGTTCGCGCACCTTGCGGTAGCGGGAGCGGGCGGCGACCGGAGCCGGCGGCAGGCTGACGTGGGTGATCAGCGCACCGGGCGGCAGGGCGGTCTCCAGGTGCGGAGTGTCGCCGACCGGGAGGTAGAAGTCGGTGATCGGCACCTCGCCCGGCCCTTCGGGGGTCTCGTAGGAGACCACGGCGTCGAACGCCGTCAGTGCCACGCCCATGTCGGAGGGGTGCACCGCCACACAGTGGTCGGAGGCGCCGAGGACGGCGTGGTTGTGGTGCTCGCCGCTGACGGCGGGGCAACCGCTGCCCGGGGTGCGCTTGTTGCAGGGTTTGCTCACGTCGGAGAAGTAGCCGCAGCGGGTGCGCTGGAGCAGGTTGCCGCCGACGGTGGCCATGTTGCGCAGTTGCCCGGAGGCGCCGGCCAGTACCGCCTGGGTCAACGCCGGGTAGCTGCGGCGGATTTCGGGGTGGGCGGCGAGGTCGCTGTTGGTGATGGTCGCGCCGATGCGCAGGCCGCCGTCCGCGGTGCGCTCGACCCGGTCCAGCGGTAGTCCGCGGATGTCGACCAGCCGGCCGGGACGTTCGACTCCGGTCTTCATCAGGTCGACGAGGTTGGTGCCGCCGCCGAGGAACCGCGCGTCGGGGGCGGCGGCGAGCAGGGCGACCGCGCCGGCGACGTCGTCGGCGCGCTGGTAGCCGAACTCCTTCATACGGATGCCTCCTTGACTGCTGCCGTCCGGCTTTCCTCGCCCGCCGCTGCCGCGCGGCTGACGGCCTGGACGATCGAGACGTAGGCGCCGCAGCGGCACAGGTTTCCGCTCATGCGCTCGCGTATCTCGGCGGGCGTCAGCGGCGCCGGCCCCGCCTCGGGGCCTACGTCGTCGGTGACGGCGCTCGGCCAGCCGGCGGCGTGCTCCTCGATGACGGCGACGGCAGAGCAGATCTGGCCGGGGGTGCAGTAGCCGCACTGGTAGCCGTCGAGGTCGAGGAACGCCTGCTGGACGGGGTGGAGTTGGTCGCCCTCCGCCATGCCTTCGATGGTGGTGACCTCGCGCCCTTCGGCCGCGACCGCGAGGCTCAGGCAGGAGACGACACGACGCCGGTCGACCAGGACGGTGCAGGCACCGCACTGCCCCTGGTCGCAGCCCTTCTTGGTGCCGGTGAGGTCGAGGCGCTCGCGCAGGACGTCGAGCAGGGTGGTGCGGTGGTCGACGGACAGACGGTGCTTCTCGCCGTTGATGTGCAGAGTGATCTCGCTGGAAGTCGACGAGGGAGCTGGGTCCATGGTCAGCCTTCTCTGTGTCCGGTGACAAGGAACTGGGGGCTGTAGGCAGCAGCACCCGACGCTAAGGTGACAGCTAACCGGACTGCTGTCCTTGTACACGCAAACTAACGGACAATTGTCCGGTTGACAAGGAAGGGATGTCGACCGGGAACTCGCCGAGGAGGACGTGTGCCCCAGCCGAAGAAGGACACTCCTCTGCGTTCGGACGCACAGCGCAACCGCGAACGCATCCTGCGGGTCGCGACGGTCGAACTGACGCTGCGGGCGGACGTCCCGCTGAGCGAGATCGCCAAGAAGGCCGGTGTCGGCCAAGCCACGTTCTACCGCAACTTCCCGCACCGCGAGGCGCTGGTCCTTGAGGTCTACCGCTACGAGATGCAGCAGGTCTCAGAAGCGGCGACCGAACTGCTGGACACGCGCGCACCCGAACAGGCCCTGCGCGAGTGGATGGACCGCCTCGCCGGATTCGCCATGACGAAGGCCGGCCTGGCCAACGCGATCCGGCTGGTCACCGGCGCACCGGGCGGCCCTGCCAAACCGGGCCCCACCCCGATGACGGACGCTGCCCGAATCCTGCTCCGCGCCAACGAGGAGGCCGGCACCGTCCGCCCCGGGGTGACGCTGGAGGACTTCTTCCTGGCCATCGCCGGCCTCTGGCAGATCGATCCGCACGAGGACTGGCAGCCGAGGGCCGCCCGGCTCCTGGACATCGTCACGGACGGACTGCGCGCGGGGGCGCCCGGCCGGGACCGGACCACCGGCGACCGGACCAGGTGAACCCGCCCCTTTACCGCCTTCCGCGGTGCTGGTAGCGCTCGGCTACCGCCTACCGCCTACCGCGATGCTGGTAGCGCTCGGCGACCCGGGTCATCGCGCCGAGGGGGTCACCGGCCACCTGGGCGGCGGAGAAGTAGACGTTCCCCTTGACCTCCGGGTGCCGCGCGCAGAGGTCGAGGTGGCGGGTGAGTTCGGCCGGGTCCTGCCACTGCGCGGGCTGGGCCGGATCCCCCACCTTGTACAGCGCCTCACCGATGTACAGGTCGACGCCCGTGCCCCGTACGGCGGCGGCCCACCAGTCCAGCAGCTTGGCGTAGTCGGCGGCGGCGAAGCCGATGTTCCAGTAGAGCTGCGGGACGATCTGGTCGATCCAGCCCTCCTTGACCCACTTGCGGGTGTCGGCGTGCAGGTCGTCGTAGGTCTGCACGCCGCCGCTGGTGTCCGAGCCGAGCGGATCGCTCGACGCGTTGCGCCACACCCCGAACGGGCTGATGCCGAAGGGCAGTTCCGGCTTGACGGCCTTGATACGCGCAGCCGTCTCGCGCACCAGCGCGTCCGTGTTGTGCCGCCGCCAGGCCGCCCTGTCGGGGAAGCCGCCGCCGTACCGCCGGTACGCGGCGTCGTCGTCGAAGGTCTGCCCGGCGACCGGGTACGGGTAGAAGTAGTCGTCCCAGTGGACGGCGTCGATGTCGTAGCGCCGGACCGCGTCGAGCATCGCGTCCTGGACGAAGCGCCTGACCTCGGGCAGGCCCGGGTTGTAGTAGAGCTTCCCGCCGTACGGCAGCGCCCACTCGGGGTGCACCCGCGCCGGGTGCCGGGGCGCCAGGGCAGCGCGGTCGGTGCTGTTCGCGACGCGGTACGGGTTGAACCAGGCGTGCAGTGCGAGACCGCGCGCGTGCGCCTCGCGCACGGCGGTGCCCAGCGGGTCCCAGCCGGGGTCCTGGCCCTGGGTGCCGGTGAGCACCTGGGACCACGGCTCGTACGGCGAAGGCCACAGCGCGTCGGCCGTGGGCCGCACCTGGAAGATCACGGTGTTGAGCCCGCGCGCCGCCGCCGTGTCCAGCAGGCTGAGCAGTTCGCTCCGCTGCCGGGCGGCCGGCAGTCCCGGCTTCGACGGCCAGTCGGCGTTGGCCACGGTCGCGAGCCACATCCCGCGCATCGGCCGCCGGGGCGCCCGCCGTCCCCGCGGCGCCGCCGCAGGCCGTACGAGCGCGTCCCCCGCGACGGCGTCCCCCGCCGTGAGCAGGGCTCCGGCCGTACCTGCAACGGCCGTCACGAACCCTCGTCTGCCGATTGTGCGCATGTCCTGCCCCTTGTGTGCTTCCGCTTACGTCCGCCGGTCCTCGCTCGTGCCGCTCCCGCAGAGCATGCCCGCCCCGGGCCGCGAGCCCAAGAACACCGCGCGGTAACGTCGTGGCCCGGACAGGCCCGGAACCGTACGGGGACCTGCCGGAACACGGACCAGCGAAAGGCACGACGTGACCGACACCCTGAGCGATATCACCCGCGTCGGAGTGGTGGGCTGCGGCCAGATGGGCGCGGGCATCGCCGAGGTCGCCGCGCGCAGCGGGCTTGAGGTACGGGTCGCCGAGACGACGGGCGAGGCCCTGGAGATCGGCCGCACCCGGCTGCACAACTCGCTGACGAAGGCCGCCGAACGCGGCAAGATCACCGCCCACGAGCGTGACTCGGCGCTCGACAGGATCAGCTACACCACCGATCTCGGCGAGTTCGCCGACCGCGATCTGGTGGTCGAGGCGGTCGTGGAGAACGAGCAGGTGAAGACGGAGATCTTCCAGGTCCTCGACCAGGTGGTGACGCGCCCGGATGCGATCCTGGCCTCCAACACCTCGTCGATCCCGCTGGTCAGGCTGGCCGTGGCGACCTCGCGGCCCGACCAGGTGATCGGGATCCACTTCTTCAACCCGGCGCCGGTGCAGAAGCTGGTCGAACTGATCCCCGCACTCACGACGTCCGACGAAACGATCCGCCGCGCCGAGGCCGTGGTCGGCGGCGTCCTCGGCAAACACGCGATCCGCGCCCAGGACCGCTCGGGCTTCGTGGTCAACGCGCTGCTGATCCCGTATCTGCTCTCCGCGATCCGGATGTTCGAGTCGGGAATCGCGAGCCGCGAGGACATCGACAACGGCATGGAACTGGGCTGCGCCCACCCGATGGGCCCGCTGAAACTCTCCGACCTGATCGGCCTCGACACGGTGGCCTCGGTAGCGGACTCGATGTACGCGGAGTACAAGGAACCCCTGTACGCCGCTCCCCCCCTACTCCAGCGAATGGTCGACGCAGGCCGCCTGGGCCGCAAGTCGGGCGCGGGCTTCTACCCGTACTGACCGACCCGGCGGGGCCTAGGCGCCCAGCCAGCGTTTCAGGGCCGCTGGCAGGCCCGTGGTGCTGCCGTCGGACGATGCCCAGGCCACGAAGCCGTCGGGGCGGATCAGCAGGGCGGTCGCTTCCGTCGCTTCGGAGGGGGTTCTGAGCAGGGTCAGGCGGTCGGCATACGGTTCTGTCAGGGGCGGTAGGCGGTCGTCGCCCGTCAGGTCGACCAGCAGGGTGCGGCCGTGGTGGGTGTGGTCGGCCAGGTGGGTGCCGTCGGCCAGGCGGAGGGCGGGGGCCGTCGCGCCTGCCAGGGGGTGGGTGTCGCCGAGGTCGTAGCGCTGCCAGAGACCGGAGACGCGGCGTGCGTAGTACGTCGCTCCGTCGCGGGTGCCGAGGAAGTCGGTGACCACGCCGCGCAGCGCGCTGCTGTAGGGGTCGCCGCGCATCACGCCCACCTGCGCGCGGGTCCAGTCGAGCACCCAGGCGCCGATCGGGTGCCGTTCGGTGGTGTAGGTGTCGAGCAGTCCTTCGGGGGCCCAGCCGCGTACGGTCGCTGCGAGCTTCCAGCCCAGGTTGACGGCGTCGCCGATGCCCAGGTTGAGGCCCTGGCCGCTGAAGGGTGAGTGCACATGGGCGGCGTCGCCGCACAGGAGCACCCGGCCGCGCTGGTACGTCGTCGCCTGCCGGGCGTTGTCCGTGAAGCGGGTGCCGGCGGTGACGTCCGTGACGCGGACGTCGGCGCCGCTGACGCGCCGCAGGCTGGTCTCCATCTCGGCCGCCGTGACCGGGGCCTCCCGGTCGGCCGGCGGGCCGTCCAGCTCGACGGTGCGTACCCGGCCCGGCTTGGGGCCGTAGACGTAGACGCCGGTGGGCGTGTGCTGCCAGCCCGGCGCCAAGGCCTCCGCGCCCTCGATCGTGCCGACCGCCTGGCGGAAGGTGATCCCCGGGTCGGTGCCGGGGAAGTCGAAGCCGCCCTGCCGGCGGACCAGGCTGCGGCCGCCGTCGCAGCCGACGAGCCATGCCACGCGTACGTCACCGCCGTCCAGATGGACGGTGACACCGGTGTCCGCCGCGTCGAAGCCGCGCACCTCGACGCCGCGCCTGACCTCGACGCCCAGCTCGGCGGCGCGCCGGTCGAGGACCCGCTCCACATCGGCCTGCACGGTCTGCACGTACCAGGCGGGGCCACGGCCGCGCAGGTCGGGATGGGCCAGGTCGACGGGGCCCGCGGGGACCTGGATCCCGCCGAAGTGACCGACGGAGGGCGGCAGTTCGGCCGCCCCCTGGAACGGCTGCGGCGCCGCCGGTGCCGCCACGGCCGCGAGCAGCCCGCGCCGGTCGAAGGCCTCGGCCGACGCGGTGTTGATCGCACCCGCCTTCAGCGCGGTGTCGATCTCCGTCCGCCGCTCCACGACCAGCACCCGGACCCCCGCCAGCCGCAGCTCGGTCGCGAGCATCAGGCCGACGGGCCCGGCGCCCGCCACGAGCACGTCGTACTCCGTGGGCCCGGTGTCGGGGGGCGGCGGCGCGTTGACTGACATCTGATTTCCTTCTCTCTGCCGGGCGGGGTGGCCGAACTGGGGTTACCTCACTAAGTTAAGTCAGTAAGTTAAGTTACGCAACGGAGTGGGGTCACATGCCGAGGACCGGAGAGCGGGGCGGGCCGCTGACGCGGGCGAGGATCTCGGAGGTCGCGACCCGGCTGTTCCTGGAGCGCGGGTACGACACGGTCACGGTCGCCGAGGTCGCGCGGGAGGCCGGGGTGTCGAGCGTGACGGTGTTCAAGCACTTCCCGCGCAAGGAGGACCTGTTCCTGGACCGCGCGGACGACGCCGTGGCGTTCCTGCGCTCGGCGGTGCGCGACCGCGCTCCCGGCGTCGGCGTGGTGACGTCCCTGCGCGACACGACCCTGCGGCTCGTCGACACCCGGCACGCGCTGTCCGGCGTCAAGGACCGGTCCATCCCGTTCTTCCGGACCGTCGCCGCCTCGCCCGCGCTGATCGCGCGGGCCCGGGAGATCGCCTCCGACCTGCAGCGGACCCTCGCCGACGAACTCGCACGCGACCCGGCCTTCGAAGGCGAAGGGGCGCTGTTCGCCGCCTTCTTCATCGCCGGTTACAGCACGGTGATGGTGGAGACCGCGCGCCGCCTGACCGCCGGGGAGCCGGCGGGCCCGGTGATCGACGACCACCGGGCCCGGCTGGAGCTGCTGTTCACCGCCCTGCGCGGCGCCTTCCCCGACTAGGCCCCGACTAGGGGGTGTCCGGCAGGCCGTCCAGCGCGCGGCGGACGAATCCTTCCAGCAGGGTGACGCCGAGCGGCAGCGCCGCCTCGTCGAAGTCGAAGCGCGGCGTGTGGTGGGGTGCGGCCAGGTCCGCTCCTACGCCGACGTAGCTGGCGTACCCGCCGCCGCGCTGGACCTGGCGCATGAAGGCGGTGGCGTCGTCGCTCGCCACCCCGTTCTCGGCGGACGCCGTCACCAGCCGCAGCGCCGCTGCCGCCGCAGCCGCCTCGACGAGTTCGACGGCGGGCCTGTCGGCGCGCGCCGTCGTGACGCCGCCGATCAGCTCGACGTCGACCCGCAGCCCGTACATCTCCGCCGCCCCGCGCAGCGCGGTACGGGCCCGCGCCTCCAGGTCCTCGTTGACGGACCCCTCGTCCGCGCGGGTCTCCAGCAGCATCTCGGCCCGGTCGGGGACGATGTTGCTGGAGGTACCGCCGCTGATCCGGCCGACCCCGACCCGGGTCTCATGGCCGGGGACACGCGGCAGCCCGTGCACGGCGAGCGTGGCGGCGGCGGCGCCGAGCAGGGCGCTGCGGCCCTCGTGCGGGGCGAGCGACGCATGGGCCGAGACGCCGTGGAAGACCGCCCTGAGCTTGGAGTTGGCGAGCAGGCCGTCCAGGGACGAGGCGACGGTGCCGGTGGGCAGGCTGAGGCCGAGATGGGCGGCGATCAGTACGTCGATGCCGTCGGCGGCCCCGGCCGGCACCATGGCGCGCGCTCCTCTGCCGCCCTCCTCGGCCGGCTGGAAGATCAGCGTCACCGACCCTGCGGGCGGCGGGTCGGCGGTCAGCCGCTCGGCGAGTTCGACGGCCATGCCGACATGCCCGTCGTGGCCGCACGCGTGCATGACCCCGTCGTGCACGGAGCGGAACCCCTCGCGTGCGGGGAGATGCGTGTCGTCGGCGGACTCCAGGATCGGCAGGGCGTCGATGTCGGCGCGCAGGGCGACCGCCGGTCCCGGCCGGGCGCCCGGCAGCGTCGCCACCACGGCCGTATGACCACCGCGCAGCGCCGCCAACTGCCGCGTATCCGCGCCCGATTCGGCGGCGCGCCGGTACGCGGCGTCGAGTTCGGCCGGGTCCGGTACACCGAGCCGGTGTCCTGACGAGATGACGTCGGTGCCGGTGCGCACCCGCCAGCCCAGCTCGGTGAGGCGCGCGGCAATCAGACTGGCGGTGCGGAATTCGGTGAAGCCGGTCTCCGGATGCCGGTGGATGTCGCGCCGCCAGCGCACCGCCGTCGAACCGGTCCCGCCCGTCGAACCGGTCCCGGCCGTCAGGTCCCGCGTCGGGTCACTCCCGCCCGTCGAACCGGCCCCGGCCGTCAGGTCACTCGTCGGGTCACTCCCGGCCGTCGGGTCACTCACTGTCGGACCACGGTTCGCCCGCGGCCGGAATGCGTCCGTCGACCGGCAGCGTGGGGACGTCCACCGGCACCGTCTCCGGGTACTTCAGCCCGGCGCCGGTGTTCAGTACGACCACGTCCTCGTCGCCGCGCAGCCAGCCGGACTCGCGCAGCTTGTCCACGGCGGCGAAGCAGGCGGCGCCCTCCGGGCAGATGAACATGCCCTCGGCGCGGGCGAGATCGCCCTGGGCCGCCAGCAGTTCCTCGTCGGTCACGGCGATGGCGGTGCCTTCGGTGGCCCGTACGGCATCCAGGACGAGGAAGTCGCCGAGCGCCTTGGGGACGGTGATGCCGAAGGCGACCGTGTGGGACTTCGCGGGCGCCACACTCTCGGTGTCGCCGCGCTCGTACGCGTCCACGATCGGCGCGCAGCCCGCCGCCTGGACGGCGACCAGGCGCGGCAAGTCACCGGTCAGCCAGCCCAGTTCGCGCATCTCCAGGAGCGCCTTGTAGATGCCGATGATGCCGACACCGCCGCCGGTCGGATAGAGGATCACATCGGGGCAGCGCCAGCCGAGCTGCTCCGCGATCTCGTAGCCCATGGTCTTCTTGCCTTCGAGCCGGTAGGGCTCCTTGAGGGTGGAGACCTCCTGGTAGCCGGTGCGTTCGCGGACGGCGGCGGCGACGATCTTGCCCGCGTCGCCGATCAGCCCGTCGACCAGGTACAGCTCGGCGCCCGCGACGACGCACTCGGTGCGGGTGATCTCCGGGGCGTCCACGGGCATCGCGATCAGGCTGCGCATCCCGGCCCGCGCGGCGTAGACCGCCCAGGCCGCGCCCGCGTTGCCGTTGGTCGGCATGGCGATGCCGGTCACGCCGAGTTCGGCGGCGCGTGAGACGCCGACGGCGGCGCCGCGCGCCTTGAAGGTGCCGGTGGGGATCAGCCCCTCGTCCTTCATCCGCAGTCCGGGTACACCGAGTCGGGCGCCGTAGCGGGGCAGGTCGAGCAGCGGGGTCATCCCCTCGCCGAGGGTGACGACATGGCGCTCGTCCCGTACGGGCAGCAGCTCGCGGTAGCGCCAGAGGTCCGGTGCCCGGTCGGCGATCTCCTCGCGTTTCACGGACGCCTTGACCCGGTCCAGGTCGTAACGGGCCAGCAGCGGGGCCCCCGCTTCGGACGTCCCTTGCAGCACGTCGGCGTCACTGACGGCGCCGGTCCTGGAGCATTCGAGATGGGACAGAGCGGAGAAAAACGCTGCCGACATGGGGGTCCTCCCGGATCAAGACGCAACGGCGGGGCCCGGACACCGTATCCGGCCGTCCGCCGGCGCCGGAGAGGCAGGGCGCCGGCGGACGGTGTCGTGTCGGGTCACCCGCGCTGCTCGGGACACCCGGAGTGGTCAGGCGGTCCGGACTACCCCAGCCGTATGTGATGGAGCATCAGCAGCGCGGCAGCCATGTTGGCCGCCGGGATCTCACCGCGTGCGAGGAGCGCGGGCACCCGGCTGAGCGGCACCCACTCCCGGCGTGAGGACTCGAAGTCGTCCTCGGGGTGCCCGACGTACGTCGCGCTCTCCGACCAGTAGAGATGGTGCCGGGCATCGGTCAGGCCGTTGGACGGCTCGACGGTGAGCAGGTGTTTGAGCGCGCCGGGGCGCCAGCCGGTCTCCTCCTCCATCTCGCGCGCCGCCGCGCTCTCGATGTCCTCGCCGTCCTCCACCACACCCGCTGCCAGCTCCCAGCCCCAACTGTCGGTGATGAAGCGGTGCCGCCAGAGCAGCAGCACCTCGTCGGCCTCGTTGACCGCCGTCGCCACGGCCACCGGGCGCAGCCGGATGAGGAAGTGGTCCAGATGCCGGCCGTCGGGGAGTTCGACGTCCGCCAGATTCACCTCGAACCAGCGGTTTCCATAGACGTGTGTTTCGCTTAGTTTCGTCCACTGCACGTTTCTGCCACCTTTCGACAAGTTGATGGCAGAGTCGCAGCAGTGGCCTTTCTACAGCGGCACGCGCAGTGCGCCGTCGATGAGTT
The DNA here is from genome assembly GCF_055584925.1 of Streptomyces sp. NPDC087906. Classification (NCBI taxonomy): domain Bacteria; kingdom Bacillati; phylum Actinomycetota; class Actinomycetes; order Kitasatosporales; family Streptomycetaceae; genus Streptomyces; species Streptomyces sp. NPDC087906. Next base: position 76,252 of record NZ_JBVJLC010000013.1, on the reverse strand, counting down.
CGGCCGTCTCCTCCGCGTCCGTGCAGCCGCTGGCGACGAGTTGTTCGCGGACCGAGCGCAGCCGGTCGCGCAGCCGCTGCGACTCCATGCCCCTGGCCCGCTCGGTCATTTCGACCGCCGTGCGCGCCGCGCGGTCCGGTTCGCCCTGGCGCAGCTCGATATGGCTGAGCATCGCGAGCCGGTGCACCCGGCCCCGGTCGTGTGCCGGGGTGTCCACGGCCGCAGCCGCGTGCGCGCGGGCGGCCGGCAGATCGCCGAGGCTCAGCAGCGCCTCCGCCACCTGTACGTTGACCAGGCCCGGCTGGACGTAACCGGTCTCGTCCGGCTCGTACCCCGGTCTGATGCGCTCCGCCGCCTGCTCCGCGCGCCTGATCCGTTCCAGGGCGCCGGCGCTGTCGCCCAGACACGCGTACGACTTGGCCTGCATCGCGTACAGGTCGGCGGCGAGCGCGGGCGTGATCTGCCGCCCGGCCGCCCGCAGCGCCGCCTCGGCGAAGGCCACGGCCTGGCGGTACTCGGCCCGGTACAGCGACTGGTTGACGAGCAGCGCGATCACATAGGCGCCGAGGCCCCGGTCGCCGCTGGCCTTGGCGAGGCGCAGCGCCTGGTGGAAGTAGCGCTGGGCGAGGCCGTGCGCGTCCGAGTCGTACGCGCAGATCCCCGCGACGGCGACCAGCCCCCCGGCCGCGCGGTGCAGTTGACGGCCCAGCGCGTCGCTGTACCCGCCGCGCAGCAGCGGCGCCGTCTCGGCGTTGAGGAAGCCGACGATCCTGGCCCGGGTCACCACCCCGCCCGCCCTGCGGTACATCAGTTCGTAGTGGGCCCTGGCCGCCCGCAGCAGCTCTATGTCCTCGGGCGAGACCTTGGTGGGGCCGCTGCGCGAGACGTCGCCGTCCTCCGGCGGGTTCTCCCACTCCCATACCGGCAGCACGGCGGGCGTGCCGGTGACGGCCGGCGCGTCCACGACATGCGGCCGCCGCTGCATGTCGGAGCGCCACAGCGCGGTGGCCCGCTCCACGAACCCGGCCAACGGGGTGGCTTCGGCACCCGGCGGCTCGCCGGGCCGGCCGAACCCGATGTCGTCCAGGGCCAGCGGGCGGCGCAGCCGCTCGCTCAGGACCGCGCAGATCAGGTCCGGCACCTCGCCGCGCGGCCGCTGCCCCTTGAGCCAGCGCCCCACGGCCGTGTGCTCGTACCGCAGGGACAGACCCCTGTCCCGGCCGGCCTGGTTGACCCGCGCGGCGAAGCCGGCATGCGAGACGCCCGCCTCGTCGAGCAGCGATTCCAGCAGAGTGTTGGGCTGCATATCCCCCTCCGGTGGCTCGCAGGACCCCGCCCCCGCACGGCGCCCGCAGGACGGCGTTCACACGGGGTGTGAACGTAACGCCCGGATCCGGACAGTGTGCGCTCTGCCGGTGCCGCGCGGGGGCCGGTTGACTGAATGCCGTCGGCCGGGCCGCCGGCTCCCCCTCGTACCGTGCGGCGGCCTGTGACCGCACCGTCCGTCCTGCCGACCTGCCCGACACTCCGCGGCAGGCGGACGGCGCGGTCGGCCGTGCAGCCAAGTGAGCCACTAGGGATGGGAGGGTGTCGGACGGGTGCGGCGCAGCTCCGACTCAGCGGACTGCGCCGGTACCCGCGCACGGTCGTTGCACAGCACCAGCAGCGCGATGTCGTCGGTGACCTGACCCCCGGTGTGCCGCAGCAGAGCGGTGTGCACCCGCCGTACCAGCGCGGCGGGTGAGAGCGGGGCCTCCCCTGCCGAGGCGGCCAGCACGGCCTCCAGACCGAAGAACCGCCCGGCGTGGTCACGGGCGTCCGTCGCGCCGTCCGTGTGCAGGAACAGCGCCTCGCCCGGCAGCAGCCGGCCGCAGTTCTGCACGGGTACGTCGGCGGGCAGCGGAATGGCGCCGAGCGGCGGCAGCGGCTCACCGGAGGCGAGCGGCGTCACCTCACCGCCGATCCTGCGGGGCCACGGATGACCGCAGTTGACGGCCAGCACCTCGGCGTCCGCGCTGATCTCCAGCAGCAGTACCGTCACGAACTCCTCGGCTGCGGGGCACAGCAGCGCGTCGGCCGCCGTCGGACACTCCTGCCCGGCCCGCCTGCGCACCTGGCGCTGGTGCGCCCGCTCCAGTCTGCGCAGCACCCCGTCGAGCGCCGGTTCGTCGTACGCCGCCTCCCGGAAGCAGCCGAGGACGGCGGCGACCGCACCGACGGCGGGCAGCCCGTGGCCCCGTACGTCCCCGATCACCACCCGCACGCCGAACGGGGTGACCAGCACCTCGTACAGATCGCCGCCGATGTCTGCCCCCCGGGTCGCGGAGAGCTGTCCTGCGGCGAGGGTCAGCCCGTCGAGCTGCTCCGGCAGCGGTCTGAGCAGTACGTCCTGCGCGGCCCGCGCGATCGCGCGTAACTGCCGCAGCTCGCGCACCGGGCCGTGCCGCACCCCGGCCACCACGCACGCGGCGGGGAGCAGGCAGGCCGCGCAGGCCGCGAAGCGCTGGACCAGCCCGCCGTGGTCCTCATCGGTCGGCGGGCCCAGCAGCTCCCAGCCGAACACGGAGGCGAGCCACAGGCCCGGGACGAGGTAGACGAGGGCGCGCCAGAGGGACGACGGTCCGGCGGCGGATTCCCCCGCCGGTCTGGCTGCTGTCCTGGTACGGATCATGGCCCGCCCCTTCGGCTGAGTGGCCGGATCGATTGTGTCGATCACCGGGCCCGGTGCGGGCCCTCCACCAGGAGTTCTCACTCGAACGAGTGAGGAGCGGATCCCTGGCTTGCGGATCCGCTCCTCGGTACTCCGCCCGTCGGCCGTCGGCCGACGGCCGACGGGCGCTGTCAGGCGCGGACCGTCAGGCGCCGCGCAGTACGGCGCCCGTGCGCTCGGCCGCCAGCGCGACCGCGGCGTCACGCGCGGCCGACGCCTCGTCGACGGTCAGCGTCCGGTCGGCCGCCCGGAACCGCAGGGCGTAGGCGAGGGACTTGCGGTCCGCACCGAGCTGCTCGCCGGTGAACACGTCGAACAGCCGGATGCCTTCGAGCAGCGGTCCCGCGCCCTCGCGCAGCGCCCGCTCCACGTCGGCGGCCGGCACCTCACGCCCGACGACCAGCGCCACGTCCTGGGTCGCCACCGGGAAGGTGGAGATCCTGGGCGCCCGCAGCGGTCCCGCCCCGGCCCGCTCCAGCAGGTCGAGATCGACCTCGGCGGCGCTGGTGCGCTCCGGCAGGCCGAGTGCCTTCACGGCGCGCGGATGCAGCTCGCCCGCGTGGCCGACCAGGGTCTCCGTGCCGTCCACCGTCGCGAACAGCGCGGCGCACCGGCCGGGGTGCCAGGGCTCGTGCTGGTCGGCCCGTACGACCAGTTCGGCGCCCGCCTCACGGGCGATCGTGCGGGCCGCCTCCACGGCGTCCGCCCAGCCGGCCGGGTGGCCCTTGCCCCACCAGCCCGCCTGCTCGCGCGCACCGGCCAGCACGACGGCCGCACGGCGCGGCTGGCGCGGCAGCGCGGCGTCGAGCGCGGCGATCTGCTCGTCGGTCGGCCGCCGGTCGACGGGCAGCCGGACCGGCACCGTCTCGTCGCCGGTCGGCCGGAACACCGGACCCGTCTCGAACAGCGCCAGGTCGTGCGAGCCGCGGCCGTCGTTGCGGCGCAGCGCCCCGAGCAGTCCGGGCAGCAGCGTCGTGCGCAGCGCGGGCTCCTCGTCGGAGAGCGGGTTGGCCAGGTGGACCGTACGGCGGCGCGCGTCGTCGGCCGGCAGGCCGAGCTGGTCGAGTACGGCGGCGCCGATGAACGGGTAGCTCAGCGCCTCGACGTAGCCGGCGCCCGCGAGGGCCCGGCCGACGCGGCGGTGCAGCCGCTGCCGCTCGGTGAGGCCGCGGCCCGCCGGCGGGGTGGGCAGCGTGGAGGGCAGGTTCTCGTACCCCTCCAGCCGGATGACCTCTTCGGCGAGGTCGTTGGGCGCGTCGAGGTCGGGCCGCCAGGACGACACGGTCACGACGAGTTCGTCCTGCCCGTAGACGTCGCAGCCGATCTCCTGGAGCCGCCGTACGACGGTCTCCCTGCCGTACTCGACACCCGCGACGCGGTCGGGGTGACGGGCCGGCATGCTGATCGTGTGCGGCGCCGACGGCGCGATGACCTCGGTGACGCCGGCCTCCGCCGTACCGCCGCCGAGCAGCACCAGCAGATCGACGGTCCGCTGCGCCGCCGCCGCGGTGGCCTGCGGGTCGGAGCCGCGTTCGAAGCGCTTGGACGCCTCGGAGGACAGCTTGTGCCTGCGGGCCGTACGGGCGATGGAGATCGCGTCGAAGTGCGCCGCCTCGATGACGACGTCGGTCGTGCCGCCCGTCTCACCGCCGTCGGCGATCTCCGTGTGGGCGCCGCCCATCACCCCGGCGAGCCCGATGGGGCCCCGGTCGTCGGTGATGACCAGGTCCTGCGGGTCGAGCACCCGCTCGGTGTCGTCGAGGGTGGTGATCCGCTCACCGGGCTGCGCGCGGCGCACCCCGATGGGCCCTTCGAGCCGCGAGCGGTCGTAGGCGTGCAGCGGCTGGCCGATCTCCAGCATCACGTAGTTGGTGATGTCGACGGCGAGCGAGATGGGCCGCATCCCGGCCTTCTGCAGCCTGCGCCGCATCCAGATCGGCGACTGCGCCTCGGGGTTGAGCCCGGTGACCGTACGGAGCGTGAGCCGGTCGCAGCCCATCGGGTCGGAGACCTTCGCGCCGTATCCGGACGCGCTCGGCGCCGGTACGTCGATGAGCGCCGGGTCGCGCAGCGGCAGCCCGTACGCGATGGCGGTCTCGCGGGCGATGCCGCGCAGCGAAAGGCAGTAGCCGCGGTCGGGCGTGACGGCGATGTCGAGGACCTCGTCCACCAGCTCCAGCAGCGCGACGGCGTCCGAGCCGACCTCGTGCTCGGGCGACAGCACGATGATGCCGTGCGTGCCGTCGTCGCCCATGTCCAGCTCGTCACTTGAGCAGATCATGCCGTGCGAGGTCTTGCCGTACGTCTTGCGCGCCGAGATGGCGAAGTCGCCGGGCAGCACGGCGCCGGGCAGGACCACGACGACCTTGTCGCCGACGGCGAAGTTGCGGGCGCCGCAGACGATCTCCTGCGGCTCGCCGGTGCCGTTGGCGGTGCCGACGTCGACGGTGCAGAACCTGATGGGCTTCTTGAAGCCCTCCAGCTCCTCGATGGTGAGCACCTTGCCGACGACGAGCGGGCCCTTGAGCCCCGCGCCGAGCTGCTCGACCGCCTCGACCTCAAGCCCTGCGGAGACGAGCCGCGCCTGTACGTCACGGCCGGTCTCCGTCGCCGGCAGGTCGACGTACTCCCGCAGCCAGGAAAGCGGGACGCGCATCAGATCTCCATCCCGAACGGCCGGGTGAACCGGACGTCGCCCTCGACCATGTCTCGCATGTCTTCGACATTGTGGCGGAACATCAGCATCCGCTCGATGCCGAACCCGAAGGCGAATCCGCTGTACTTCTTGGGGTCGACACCGCAGGCGACGAGCACCTTGGGGTTGACCATGCCGCAGCCGCCCAGCTCGATCCAGCCCTCGCTGCCGCAGGTGCGGCAGGGCCGGTCGGGGTTGCCGACGGAGTCGCCGTGGCAGACGTAGCAGACCATGTCCATCTCGGCGGACGGCTCGGTGAACGGGAAGTAGTTCGGCCGCAGCCGGGTCGTCACCTCGGGCCCGAAGAGCGCCTGCACCATGTGGTCGAGGGTGCCCTTGAGGTCGGCCATGGTCAGGCCCTCGTCGACGGCGAGCAGCTCGATCTGGTGGAAGACCGGGGTGTGCGTGGCGTCCAGCTCGTCCGTGCGGTAGACCCGCCCGGGGCAGACGACGTAGACCGGCGGCTCCCGGTCGAGCAGGGTGCGCGCCTGGACGGGTGAGGTGTGCGTGCGCAGCACGACGCCCGACTCGTCGCCCTCGGTGCCCGCGGGGCCCTGGACGAAGAAGGTGTCCTGCATCTGCCGGGCCGGGTGGTCGGGCACGAAGTTGAGCGCGTCGAAGTTGAACCACTCCGCCTCGACCTCGGGCCCTTCGGCGACCTCGTAGCCCATGGCGACGAAGACGTCGGCGACGCGCTCCATGAAGGTGGTGAGCGGATGCCGGGCGCCTGCCGGTACCCGGTCGTAGGGCAGTGTGACGTCCACCGCCTCCTCGACCAGGACCCGGGCGTCGCGCTCGGCCTCCAGCTCGCTCTGCCGGGCGGCGAGCGCCTTGCTGACGGCGCCGCGCGCCTGGCCGACCCGCTTGCCTGCCTCGGCCTTGGCCTGGGGCGGCAGCGCGCCGATCTCCCGGTTGGCGAGCGCGAGCGGTGAGGTGCCCGAGGTGTGCGCGGTCTTCGCGTGACCGAGCGCTTCGAGATCGCCCGCTGCGGCGAAGGCGGCGAGCGCCTCGTCCCGCATCCGGTCGATCTCTTGCGGTTTCAGTGCCTCGACCTCGACTGGGTCGTACGACTTGTTGGGTGCCGACATCTCTTCCCGTACTTCCGGTTGGCTGGCGAAACGACCCTGGCTCGCAGAGGACGCGAAAGCGCCAAAGGTCGAGTCTAAAGGTCGTACGGAGTGACGAAGCCCGTGGGCGTGCTCAGGTCAGATAGGCCGGAGCGCCGACGGGCAGGATAAATCGGAACTCGGCGCCGCCGCCGGGGCCGCGCCCCACGGTGATCGTCCCGCCGTGCGCCTCGACGATCCCCTTGACGATGTACAGGCCGAGGCCCGTGCCGCCGCGTTTGCTGCCCCGCCAGAAGCGGGTGAAGACGCGGCCCATCGACTCCTCGGGGATGCCGGGGCCTTCGTCGCACACGGTGACGGCTGTGCCCAGCTCCGTGGTCATGGCGCTCTCCACCGGGTCGGCGGTCGGGTCGAGGGGCGCGGGGCCCACCTCAATGGTGACGGTTCCCTCGCCGTGGCGCACCGCGTTTTCCAGCAGGTTGCCGAGGATCTGGTCGATCTTGTCGGGATCGGCCCACAGATCGGGCAGCGGCTGCCGCATCCGGACGAGGAAGCGGTCCGGCGCCTGGCCCGAAGCGGTGTGCGCCTGTACGTGGCGGCCGACGGCCGCTGCCATGTCGACCGGCTGGCGGCGCACCTCCAGGCGGCCCGAGTCGATGCGGGAGATGTCGAGCAGTTCGGCGATCAGCCGGGTCACCCGGTTCGCGTCGGCGTCGACGGTCTCCAGCATCAGCCGCTTCTGGTCGTCGGTGAACCGCTCCCACTTGGCGAGCAGCGTCGCGGTGAAGCCTTTCACCGAGGTGAGCGGCGAGCGCAGCTCGTGCGCGACGGTGGCGATCAGTTCGGCGTGGCTCAGTTCGGTCCGTCTGCGCGCCTCGGTGCCGCGGAGGCAGACGACGAGTCTGCGGACGGGTCCTGTGGGGTGCGTACGGACGTAGCGGACCGAGACGAGGACCTCGCGGCCGCCGGGCAGCAGCAGATTGCATTCGGGCTGGCCCGACCGGATGGCGAGCCCGCCGTACGGATCGGTCAGCGTCCACCAGCGGCGGCCCTTCAGGTCCTCCAGCGGCAGCGCCTGCTCCAGCGGGCGGCCGATCGCCTCGGCGCACGGTAAGGCGGTGATGCGGGCCGCTGCCGCGTTGAAGCTGATCACCTTGCCTGTCTCGTCGGCGACGACAAGGCCGTCGGGGAGATCGTCGGGGTCGATGGCCGGCACGTCGTATCCCCTTCCGGATCAGCGGATCGGGCATCTGTCGGACTGCGGTGGGCTGCGGTGGGGCTTGTCTCGGGCTGCGGGTCGGGCTTGTCCCGGCTGCGGTCGGGCCGCGGGTCGGGCTTCTTCGGAGGCGCAACAGTACTAGGCGCCGTCCTGCCTAGGGAGTTGTCTTGCGCTGGGCACGGGCGGAGGCGTAAAGACATACGGCGGCGGCGGTCGCGAGGTTCAGACTCTCGGCCTTTCCGTGGATCGGGACGCGCACGACGGCGTCGGCGAGCGCCCGCGTCTCGTCCGGCAGCCCCCACGCCTCGTTGCCGAACACCCAGGCGGTCGGGGCGCCCATCCGTCCCGCGTCCAGCTCGTCGTCCAGATCGCTGCGACCGGCCCCGTCGGCGGCCAGGATCCGGGCGCCCGCCTCCCGCAGCCCCTGGACGGCCTCCTCGACGGGGACGCCCACGGCCACCGGCAGATGGAAGAGCGAACCGGCCGACGCCCGCACCGACTTGGGGTTGTAGAGGTCGACGGACGCGTCGGTCAGGACGACGGCGTCGGCTCCTGCCGCGTCGGCGCAGCGCAGCACCGTACCGGCGTTGCCCGGGTCGCGTACGTGCGCGAGGACGGCCACGAGCCGGGGCCTCGCCCGTACGACCTCGCCGAACGGGGTGTCGAGGAAGCGGCAGACCCCGAGCAGGCCCTGCGGGCTGACCGTCTGGGACAGGTCGTCCAGGACGGCGTCGGCGGCGAGATGCACCCGGGCGCCGGTGTCGCGGGCCGCCTGGACGATCTCGGCGTACCGCTCCGCCGCCTCGGCCGTCGCGAACAGCTCCAGGAGCGTCGGCTCGCCGCCGGCCGACCGGTGGGCGACCGCTTCCCGTACGGCCTGCGGCCCCTCGGCGATGAACCGGCGCTCCTTGCCGCGGAAGGCCCGCTTGGCGAGCCTGCGGGCCGCCGTGACGCGCGCTGAGCGCGGGGAGATCAGCTCGGGGGTGGGGGTGCCCATGATGCGGCGGCTCTCACTTCTGGCGGGGCGGACGGCTGCGGGGGTGACGGCGACGGGTGACGGCTACCGGACGGGCCGGGAACGCACCGGACCCGCAGGCTCCGCCTGCGGGTCCGGTGACTGTGCTGAGTGCGCGAGCGCGGTCAGGCCGCGGCCTTGGGCGCGTTGACGTCGCTCGGAAGCGCCTTCTGGGCGACCTCGACGAGCGCGGCGAACGCGTTCGTGTCGTTGACGGCCAGCTCGGCGAGGATCTTGCGGTCCACCTCGACGTTGGCAGCCTTCAGACCCTGGATGAAGCGGTTGTAGGTGATGCCGTTGGCACGGGCAGCGGCGTTGATCCGCTGGATCCAGAGCTGACGGAAGTCGCCCTTGCGCTTCTTGCGGTCGTTGTAGTTGTAGACGAGGGAGTGGGTGACCTGCTCCTTCGCCTTGCGGTACAGACGTGAGCGCTGGCCGCGGTAACCGCTGGCTGCCTCAAGGATTGCCCGGCGCTTCTTGTGGGCGTTGACTGCGCGCTTGACGCGTGCCACTTGTTAACTCCTAGTAGCTGGGTCACGGTGGGACGTGGCCCGAGAACGGCATGGCCCCCGCAGGTCGGCGGGTGTGCCCTGTACTGGCCTAGGGCACGCCCTAGATGCCGAGAAGCTTCTTCGCCTTGGCGGCGTCTCCCGGGGCGAGCTCGACGGTGCCGGCGAGGCGGCGCGTCAGGGTCGAGGGCTTGTGCTCCAGGTAGTGGCGGCGACCGGCGCGCTGGCGCAGGATCTTGCCGGAGCCGGTGACGCGGAAACGCTTCTTTGCACCGCTGTGGGTCTTGTTCTTCGGCATGACGCCGTTCTCTCCTCGTCATTGGCGCCCCCTGCCGGTCCGGACGGGCCGGCAGGCACGAGACGCCTTCTCAATGGTGATGGGGTTCCGGACCGCGGTCCAGGGCGCCTGGTTGGCGCCCACGGATCACGCTTCGGAAGGTGCCTCGGCCTGGGCTTCGGCGCGAGCTTCGGCGGCGTCCGGGGACTCGTCGACATGCTCGTCGGGCGCGTAGCCCTGGCGTTCGGCCTTGCGGGCGGCCTGCGCCTCGCGTGCCTCGGCCATGGCCTCGGTCTTCTTCTTGTGCGGGCCGAGAACCATGATCATGTTTCGGCCGTCCTGCTTCGGGTTCGACTCGATGAACCCGAGGTCCTCGACGTCCGAAGCGAGCCGCTGGAGCAGTCGGAAGCCGAGTTCCGGCCTGGACTGCTCGCGACCACGGAACATGATCGTGATCTTGACCTTGTCACCCTGCTTGAGGAACCGGACGACGTGACCCTTCTTGGTGTCATAGTCGTGCGGGTCAATCTTCGGCCGGAGCTTCATCTCCTTGATGACCGTGTGCGCCTGGTTCTTGCGCGCCTCACGGGCCTTCATGGCCGACTCGTACTTGAACTTCCCGTAGTCCATGAGCTTGCACACGGGCGGACGGGCGGTCGCCGCGACCTCGACCAGGTCCAGGTCGTACTCCTGTGCAAGCTCCAGGGCCTTGGCAAGCGGCACGATGCCGACCTGCTCGCCACTGGGACCGACCAGTCGCACCTCGGGAACGCGAATCCGGTCGTTGATGCGGGGCTCGGCGCTGATGGATCCTCCTCGGTAGCACCACACGACTGCCTGGCAGACAGCCGCGTAACGTCTGTTTCGTCAGACCAACCGTGGCGGGACAACAAAAATGCCCCGGACGGGACACAGGCGGCAGCTCCGTGAATACCGGAACACCGCCGCGTCTACCGCGGGGCGTATCGGGCGGCTCCATCGTCCGTACGGAACGATGGGCGCCACCTGACCGGTGACCCGCCGCCGGATGAAGAAGGCGGTCAGGTGGGAGATCGGAGCCTCCACTTGTGGGCCGGACATACAGATGTCCAGCCGGTCGTCACTCCAGGTTAGCACCTCTCCCCCGCAGGAGCTAACCGGCCGCACGGGCGGGCCTCGCGCGCGTGGGGCCTAGGGTGTGGGCATGAGCGACGCGACCCCCTCTTCTTCCTCTTCTTCCTCGTCCCAGGACTCCTCGGAGCCCACGGCATCCCCCGACTTCGACGCCATGACACGCGACATCGCGGAGGTGCCCGCCGTCGAGGTGATCGTCACCGTCGCGGTGAATCTGATGAGCGCGGCGGCGGTGAAGCTCGGGCTCACCGAGGAGGGTGAGGAGCACAAGGACCTGGACGAGGCGCGCAAGCTGATCATGGCGCTGGCCGGGCTGATGGACGCGAGCACGACGGAGATCAGCTCGTTCCACGCCGCGCCGCTGCGGGACGGTTTGAAGTCGCTCCAGCTCGCGTTCCGCGAGGCGTCGGTCGTACCGGACGAGATCGGCCAGGGCCCCGGCGAGAAGTACACCGGGCCGGTCTACGGCTGAGGTCCCACAACTGCGCGTTCGTTACGGCCGTACGTAAAGAGGCTCGCCCGGTGGCGCCGACTCCGGCGGCAGCAGGGCCAGATCCAGACCGCGCACCAGCCGCGCCCTGAGCACCTCGTCGGCCGCCAGCGCCTCGGCGACCCTGCGGGCCGCATCGGCGGGCGGTGCTCCGCCGTCGAGTACGAGCGCGAGGGTGCCGTCCGCGCTGCCGGGGCCGAGATGGGCGCGCAGCACGGCGGGCTCGGCGGCCACGACCGACCGTACGGCCGCCGCGACGGCCGGGTCGGCCAGCGGGTCGGCGCTCACGCGGCCCTCGGCGAGCGCGCGCAGCGCGGCGCCGGTGAGCTGGTAGGTGACGGGGCCCGCCAGGTCGAGTACGAGCGTGTCGGCCCCCTCGTGCGCCGCCGCCTCCAAGGCCTGCCGCAGCGGTACGGCGACGGGCCTGGCCGCCGGGTCCCAGCGGGCCAGCGAGTCGGTCGACGTGAAGGCGGGCAGCGCGCGCCGGTCGCCGGCACGGAGCGTGGGGACCGCCATGTCACTGGTCTTCTCGCGGCGCAGCCCGTTCTCGTCCTCCTCGATCTCGCCGAGCACGGCGACGACGGGAACCAGCAGCCTGGCGCCGCCGAGCGCCGCGAGCACCTGCGGCTCGGCCGCCCGGTCGACGGCCCACGCGGCGAGCGCGGTGCTGAGCGCGGCGTCGGCCGTGCCGTCGTCGGCGGAGAATCCGGAGTCGGGGATGTTCTTGAGGGCCACGGGGTGAGCGTATCGGGGCGGTTCGCTGCCCAGCGGCGGAGGGACGGGCCGGCGGGCGGAGGGACGGGCCGGCCGGGCGGGGCCTGGGTTCAGCGGCCGAGTGAGTGGCGCCTGCCGCGCCACAGGACCACCGCCGCCGCCAGGAACAGGCCGCCGAGGCCGCCTGCGACCGGGGCCAGCCAGCCGGACGGTTCCGACTTCTTGCGCGGGGCGTCCGGGCCCGCGCCGAAGTAGCGCCGTGCGTAGCCGGCCGTCGTGTCTTGCGCGACCGGCTGCGCGGCGGCGTCCAGGGCCGCGGCCGGGTCGACGAGGCCGTAGCCGCGCGCGTCGTCGCGGCCGCCCTTGGGCGACTCGCGCGCGGTGTCGGCGAGGAGCCGCTTGATCTGCGCGGGGGTGAGCCCGGGGTGCGCCGAGCGGAGCAGGGCGACGGTGCCGGAGACGAAGGCGGCGGCGGGGCTGGTGCCCCAGCCTTCGTAGTACTTGCGGTCGGGGTCGGCGAGGACGACGTCGACGCCGGGGGCGCTGACCGTGGCGTACCAGCGGCGGGTGGAGAACGCGGCGTGCGTGCCGTACCGGTCGACCGCCGTCACGGCGATCACGCCGGGGTAGGCGGCGGGGTACGAGATGTGGTCGCCCTTCTCGCCGCCGTTGCCGGCCGATGCGACGACGACGGTGCCCTTGCCGAGCGCGTACTGGACGGCGTCGTCCTCGCCCCTCTCCGGGTGCGCGGACGCGCTGTCGTCGCCGAGGGAGAGGTTGATGACGTCGGCGCCGTGGTCGGCGGCCCAGCGGATGCCGTCGGCGAGGGCGCCGCCCTTGGAGTCGCGGGCCCGGTCCCGGGCCGGGTCGGAGCCTTCGAGGATGACCCGGACGGGCAGGATCTTGGCCTGCGGTGCGATGCCGAGCACGCCTTCCTCGTCGCCGGGCCCGTGGCCGTGTCCGGCGATGATGCCGGCCATTCCGGTGCCGTGCCGGGCCCAGGAGCGGTCGCCGCGCTCCGCGCCGAAGCCGATGAAGTCCTTGCCGGGGAGCACCTGTCCTTCGAGGTCGGGGTGGGTGCCGTCGACCCCGGTGTCGAGGACGGCCACGGTGACGCCGTGGCCCTGCGCGGTGCGCCAGGCCGCTTCGGTGTGCAGCGCTTCGAGCCCCCACTGCTGGTCGCGGAGCGAGTCGGCGTGGGCGGGCGCCGCCGGTACGAGGAGGGCGAAGGACGTCGCGGCGAGGGCGGCGGCGAGCCGGTGACGCCTCACTCGGCCGTCCCCGGGCTCGCCTCGACCGTCGTGCGCAGCCCGCGCTCGATACGGTCGGCGATGCCCTTGGCCTCCTGGCCGAGGCCCGCCTGGGCGACGTCCGAGGTGGCGCGGGCCGCCATGGCCTTGTCTGCGGGGAGCGGGCGGGCGACCTGGCGTCCGTCGGCGAAGCCGGAGACGGCGAAGACGACGACGGGCGCGTCGGTGAGGACGTTCACGGTCCAGCTCGCGCGCTGCCGGTCGCCGAAGGCCGTGGCGGTGGTCCCCGCGGCGGCGAAGGGGCGCGGCATCAGATCGGCCCGCTCGCCGAGGCGCTCCTTCTCGAACCGGGCCCGCAGGTCGTGCGCCGCCGGTGCGTCGGCCGCCGTGAAGACCAGCCCGACGGTGGTGACGCTGCTGGCGGTCGCGTCGGTGTAGGTGGCGCGCAGGACGCGCTCGCAGCCGACGGGGTTGAGCGTGCTGACGAGCAGCGGGTCGAGTGCGTTCGCGCACGGGCTGTCGGGGGCGACGGCGATCCGGGTCCAGGTGCGGTCGGCGCCGCCGGGTCCGGCCCCTTCGCCCTTGAGCGTACGGGGGAAGAGCGCGTCGACCGGGGTGCTGTGCCACAGGGCGCGCGCCGCGGTGAAGCTGGAGCGTTCGGCGGGTTCGGCGGCCGAGTCGCCGGTCAGCCAGCTCCCGGTGACGGCGCCGCCGATCAGCCCGAGGCCGAGGACGACGCAGGCCACGGCGGCGATGGTCCTGACGGGCCGTCGGCCGGGCACCGGGCGCAGCCGGGTGGTCAGTTCGGCCGGGGTCTCGGGCGGTACGGCCCAGGGGGCGCGGGAGGCGGGCAGGCCGTGCCGGGCGGCGGCGGTCGGCGATTGGTCCGGTGACAGGGGCAGCGACGGTGCCGGGGGCGGCGGGACGCGGAGCTGGGTGGTGGTCTCGGCCGAAGTCGGCGCCGCGGGAGGAGCCGTGGGCGGGACCGTGGGCGGGGCCGTGGGTGCGGCGGGTGGCGGGGCGGTGGGCCGCGGCGGCGCCGGCGGCTTGGGCGGCAGCAGCGCGTCCGTGATGCGGGAGCGGGGCTGCGGTACGGCGGGCGGCGGTTGGACTGTGGGCGGCACCGCGGGCGGCTCCGCGGGGCGGGGCGGTATGGAGGAGCGCCGCGCGTCGGTGCTCATCTGCCCCCCTGTGCAGTCCGGTCCGCTGTTCGGGCCGCGCCGATCCGCCTTGCCGGGCAGGCCCGTTCGAACGCCGCGTGTGCGTCACTCTACGGGTTGGACCACCCCCGGAGGGAACGGGTGGACCGGCCGGTGGTGATCTGCCCAATAGATCCCTCTACCGTCGGGTAATCCTGTCTGGCAAGCTCGGTCCATGACTCCGCGCGCCAGTGACAGGGCCCGGTACGACCGGGCCACCGCCTCTCTCGACGCCCCGTTCGCGATCGTCGACCTCGATGCCTTCGACGCGAACGCGGACGATCTCGTCCGGCGGGCGGCCGGCAAGCCGATCCGGGTGGCCAGCAAGTCCGTTCGCTCCCGTGCGCTGCTGGAGCGGGTGCTGGCCAAGGACGGTTTCGCCGGGATCATGTCGTTCACGCTGGCGGAGTCGCTGTGGCTGGCGCGCGCCGGTTTCGACGACGTACTGCTGGCGTATCCGTCGGCGGACCGCTCCGCGTACGCGGAACTGGCGGCCGATCCCAAACTGGCAGCGGCCGTGACGGTGATGATCGACGATCCGGCGCAGTTGGACCTGATCGATCTGGCCCGCGCGGGCGGTCAGGAGGAGATCCGGGTCTGTCTGGAACTCGACACGTCGCTGCGGATGTTCGGCGGCCGGGTCCGGATCGGCGCGCTGCGCTCGCCGCTGCGCGAGCCGGCCCAACTGGTCGAGCTGGCCCGCTCGGTGGCGCGCAGGCCGGGGTTCCGGCTGGTGGGCCTGATGGCCTACGAGGGCCATATCGCGGGCGTCGGCGACGCGATCGCCGACCGGCCGCTGCGCTCGCGGGTGATCAGGCTGATGCAGGCGACGGCCCGCAGGGAGCTGGCGGACAGGCGCGCCGCCGTCGTACGCGCGATCCGGGCGGTGGCGCCGGAGCTGGAGTTCGTCAACGGCGGCGGCACAGGCAGCGTCCAGCACACGGCAGCCGAGGAAGCGGTGACGGAGATCGCGGCGGGATCGGGCCTCTACGTACCGCGCCTGTTCGACAACTACACGTCGTTCACCGGCCGTCCGGCGGCCCTCTTCGCCCTGCCGGTGGTCCGCAGGCCGGGCGTCGGCGTGGTGACGGTCCTGGGCGGCGGCTACCCGGCGTCAGGAGCGGCAGGCCCCGACCGGCTGCCCGAACCGTACCTCCCGGAGGGCCTGCGCTACGACGCGCAGGAGGGCCCAGGCGAGGTCCAGACCCCCCTGCTCGGCTCCCCGGCGGACGACCTGCTGATCGGCGACAAGGTCTGGTTCCGCCATGCGAAGGCCGGCGAACTCTGCGAACGCTTCGCCACCCTGCACCTGCTGGAGGGCGACCGCGTGACCGCCGAGACCCCGACCTACCGGGGCGAGGGCAAGACGTTCCTCTGACGCGGCCACGCGCAGCCGTCCTCCTCTTCCCACCAGCGGCTACATCGGTGTGACGTAGGCGCCCGCGATGCCGCCGTCGACCAGGAAGTCCGTGGCGTTGACGAAGGACGCGTCGTCGCTCGCCAGGAAGGCGACGGCTGCGGCGATTTCGGTTGCCTCGGCGAAGCGGCCCACCGGGATGTGGACCAGGCGGCGGGCCGCGCGTTCCGGGTCCTTGGCGAACAGCTCCTGGAGCAGCGGGGTGTTGACGGGGCCTGGGCACAGGGCGTTGACCCTGATGCCTTCGCGGGCGAACTGGACGCCCAGTTCCCTGGACATGGCGAGCACGCCGCCCTTGGAGGCGGTGTACGAGATCTGCGAGGTCGCCGCGCCCAGTCGGGCCACGAACGACGCGGTGTTGATGATGGAGCCCTTGCCCTGGCGCCGCATGTAGGGGATCGCGGCCTTGCAGCAGAGGTAGACGGAGGTGAGGTTGACCTCCTGGACGCGGCGCCAGGCCGCGAGGCCGGTGGTGAGGATCGAGTCGTCGTCGGGCGGGGAGATGCCCGCGTTGTTGAAGGCGATGTCGACGCTGCCATAGGTGTCGTACGCCGTCTTGAACAGCGCCTCGACCTGTTCGGGGTCGGTGACGTCGACGCGTACGAAGGTGCCGCCGACCTCGTCGGCCGTGGTGCGTCCGGTGGTCTCGTCGATGTCGCCGCAGACGACGTGGGCGCCTTCGGAGGCGAGTCGGCGGGCGGTGGCGAGGCCGATGCCGCTGCCGGCTCCGGTGATGACGGCGGTGCGGCCGACCAGTCGGCGGCAGACGGCGTCCGTGGGGGCTTCGGTCATGGGTGCTCAGGCCTCCGTGCTGATGAAGACGTTCTTGGTTTCGGTGAAGGCGGTCAGTGCGTCGGGGCCCAGTTCGCGGCCGAGCCCGGACTGTTTGAAGCCGCCGAAGGGGGTGCTGTAGCGCACGCTGCTGTGCGAGTTGACTGACAGGTTCCCGGCGGCGACGCCGCGTGAGACGCGCAGCGCGCGGCCCACGTCGCGGGTCCAGACGGAGGCCGCGAGGCCGTGGTCGGTGGCGTTGGCGAGCCGGATCGCGTCCTGTTCGCCGTCGAAGGGCAGGACGACGGCGACGGGGCCGAAGACCTCCTGGACGGCGGCCGGTGAGTCGGCGGGGGCTTCGGTGAGGACGGTGGGCGGGAACCAGAAGCCGGGGCCCACGGGGGCGCTGCCGCGCAGCGCGGGCGCGCCGTCGGGGACGTAGGACCGTACGCGCTCCAGTTGGACGGCGGAGATCAGCGGGCCCATCTGGGTCGCCTCGTCGGCGGGGTCGCCGACGACGACGGCGCTCAGCGCGGGGGCGAGCAGGTCGAGGAAGCGGTCGTACACCTCGCGCTGGACGAGGATGCGGGTGCGGGCGCAGCAGTCCTGGCCGACGTTGTCGAGGAAGGACATCGGCGCCGTGGCCGCCGCCTGTTCGAGGTCGGCGTCGGCGAAGACGATGTTGGGGCTCTTGCCGCCGAGTTCGAGGGTGACGCGCTTCACCCGGTCGGCGCACTTCGCCATGATCTGCTTGCCGACGCGGGTGGATCCGGTGAACACGATCTTGGCGACGCCCGGGTGTTCGACGAGGGCGTTGCCCGCGATCTCCCCGGCGCCCGGCAGGACTTGGAGGAGATGGTCGGGAAGCCCTGCCTCCAGGGCCAGTTCGGCGAGGCGCAGCGCGGTGAGCGGGGTGGTCTCGGCCGGCTTGAGGATGACGGCGTTGCCCGCCGCGAGCGCGGGGGCCGCGCCCCAGCCGGCGATCGGCATGGGGTAGTTCCAGGGGACGATCACCCCGATCACGCCGAGGGGTTCGAGGAACGTGACGTCGATGCCGCCGGCGACCGGAATCTGACGGCCCGTCAACCGCTCGGTGCCGCCTGCCGCGTAGTCGAGCAGGTCGCGGAAGTTGCCCGCTTCCCAGCGGGCGTTGCCGATGGTGTGGCCCGCCTCGCGCACTTCCAGTCGGGCCAGTTCCTCGATGTGCGCGTCGACGAGCGCGGCGTAGCGGCGCAGCAGCCGCGCCCGGTCGGCGGGGGCGGCTGCTGCCCAGCCGCGCTGGGCGGCGGCGGCGCGGGTGACGGCGGCGTCCACCTGCGCGGGGGTGGTGGCGGGGACGGTGGTGATCGTCTCGCCGGTCGCCGGGTTGAGGATGTGGTGCGCGGTCGCAGGGCTCATGTCGGGCCTCACAGGCGTTCGAAGGAGCGGCGGAGCTCCCAGTCGGTGACAGCGGCGTCGAAGGCTTCCACCTCGACGCGCGCCATGTTGCTGTAGTGCGCGACGACTTCGTCGCCGAAGGCCGTCCGCGCGATCGGGCTGTTCTCCCACAGCTCGGCCGCTTCGCGCAGCGTCGTGGGGACGTGGGCGTAGTCGCCCTTGTAGGCGTTGCCCGTGCACTCGTCGGGGAGTTCCAGCCGGTTCTCGATGCCGTGGATCCCGGCGGCGACGAGTCCGGCGACGGCGAGGTACGGGTTGACGTCGCCGCCGGGCAGCCGGTTCTCGAAGCGCAGGGACGGGCCGTGGCCGACGACCCGCAGGGCGCAGGTGCGGTTGTCGTAGCCCCAGGCGACGGCGGTGGGCGCGAAGGAGCCCGGCTGGAACCGCTTGTACGAGTTGATGTTCGGCGCGTAGAGCAGGGCGAAGTCGCGCAGCGCGGCGAGCTGTCCTGCGAGGAAGTGGCGCATGACGGGCGACATGCCGCCGGGGCCTTCCCCGGCCATGGCGCTCGCGCCGTCGTTGTCCTGGAGCGAGAGATGGATATGGCAGGAGTTGCCCTCGCGCTCGTTGTACTTGGCCATGAAGGTGAGGGAGACGCCCTCCTGCACGGCGATCTCCTTGGCGCCCGTCTTGTAGACGGCGTGCTGGTCGCACGTGACCAGCGCCTCGTCGTACTTGAACGCGATCTCGTGCTGCCCGGGGCTGCACTCCCCCTTCGCCGACTCGACGGTCAGTCCGGCGCCCGCCATCTCGTTGCGGATGCGGCGCAGCAGCGGCTCGATCCGTCCGGTGCCGAGGATCGAGTAGTCGATGTTGTACTGGTTGGCCGGGGTCAGGTCGCGGTAGCCGCTGTTCCACGCCTGCTCGAACGTGTCCTTGAAGACGATGAATTCGAGTTCGGTCCCGGCGTGCGCGCTGTAGCCGTGCGCGGCGAGCCGCTCCAACTGGCGGCGCAGGATCTGCCGGGGCGCGGCCACGACCGGTGAGCCGTCGTTCCACGCGAGGTCGGCGACGAGGAAGGCGGTGCCCTCGTGCCAGGGCAGCCGGCGCAGGGTGCTCAGGTCGGGGCGCATGGCGAAGTCGCCGTAGCCACGGTCCCAGGAGGACATGGCGTAGCCGTCGACGGTGTTCATCTCCGTGTCGACGGCGAGCAGGTAGTTGCAGCCCTCGGTGCCGTGTGCCAGGACGTCGTCGAGGAAGAACGGCGCTGCGAACCGCTTGCCCTGGAGCCGGCCCTGCATGTCGGGGAAGGCCAGGACGACCGTGTCGATCTCGCCGCCCGCCACGAGGGCGCGCAGCTCCTCGACGGCGAGCGGTGCTGTGCGGTCTGCCACGGTACTGCTCCTTCGCTTCGGGTCAGCGACCCATAAGGTATGCGGGGAGACCATTGATTGGGAAGGGGAAACGGCGCCGTGGCGGACAACACCGAACCGATGGACGCACTGACCCCTGTGCTGCGGCCCGTGCGCGCCGGCAACGGATTCGAGGAAGCACTCGAACAGATCCTCCAGGTGGTCAGGCTCGGCCTGGTGGCGGCGGGCGGGCGGCTGCCGGCCGAGCGGGAGCTGGCCGACCGGCTGCGGATCAGCCGGGTCACGCTGCGCGAGGTGCTGAAGGTCCTGCACGAGCAGGGGCTGGTGGAGAGCAGGCGCGGCAGGTACGGCGGTACGTTCGTGACACGGCGGCCCGAGGCGCGGGCGGGCGGGGCCGAGGAGGAGCTGCGGCGGCGGGTGGCGGGCGTCGACATCGAGGACGTCCTGCGCTTCCGCGAGGTGCTGGAGACCGGCGCCGCCGGGCTGTGCGCGGCGCACGGCCTCGACGGCGCGCGGGCCGGCCGGCTGCGGGCGGCGCTCGCCGCCACCCGGGACGCGCCGCTGGCGGACTACCGCAGGCTGGACACGCTGCTGCATCTGACACTTGCCGAGCTGTCCGGGTCCGCCACGCTGACCGCGCAGTACGCGGCCGTCCGGGCGACCGTGAACGAGCTGCTGGACTGCATTCCGCTGCTGGTGCGCAACCTGGAGCATTCGCAGCGGCAGCACACCGCGCTCGTGGACGCCGTGCTCGCGGGGGACGCGGAAGCGGCCAGGGAGACGATGCGCGAGCACTGCGACGGTACGGCGGCGCTGCTGCGGGGCTTCCTCGCCTGAGCGGCTTGAGCACCTGTGCGGCTTGAGCCGCCTGAGGCGCCTGAGCCGCTTGAGCGGCGTCCCTACCGTCTGGAATGGTATGGCAACGTACTTTTGGCCCGCCCCCCGGAGGATCCCGTCGTGAAGCCGCTCATCGGTGTCAGCACCTATCTGGAGGAGTCCGCCACCTGGGGCACCTGGACCCTGCCTGCGGCGCTGCTGCCGGTCGGCTATCCCCGGCTCGTCCAGCGGGCCGGCGGGCTCGCCGCGATGCTGCCGCCCGACGACCCGGCCGCAGCCGCAGCCGTGGTGGCGCGGCTCGACGGTCTGGTGATCGCCGGTGGTCCCGACGTCGAGCCCGTACGGTACGGCGCCGAGCCGCACCCCCGTACCGGACCGCCCGCCCGCGAACGGGACGCCTGGGAACTGGCCCTGATCGAGGCGGCGCTGGCCTCCGGCACCCCGCTGCTGGGCATCTGCCGGGGGATGCAACTGCTGAACGTCGCGCGCGGCGGCACGCTCGTCCAGCACATCGAGGGTCATGTCTCCCCCGTCGTCGGCCGGTTCGGCGAGCATCCGGTGACGCCGCTGCCCGGCACCCGCTACGCGGCGCTGGTGGCCGAGGAGTTCACCGTCCCCACCCAGCACCACCAGTCGGTGGATCAGCTCGGTGCCGGGCTCACCGTCTCCGCCGTGGCAGCCGACGGCACGGTCGAGGCCGTCGAACTGGCAGGGCCGCACTGGGTGTTGGGCGTCCAGTGGCACCCGGAGATGGCGCAGGACACCCGGGTCGTGCGGGCGCTGGTCGAAGCGGCGGGCGCGCGCGGCGCATGAGTCCGGTCAGCGGGCGTCGCTCAGCGCGGCCCGCAGCGCCGCCGGTGCCCGCACCAGCGACGGCCCGTACCAGGTGAGCATCCGCCCGTCGACGAGCGCGGCGGGCAGCCCGGGGAACGCCTCGGGCCCGTCGTCGGCGGTGAAGCGGTACGGCTCGTCGGGCAGGACGACCAGATCGGCGCCCGCGGCGCGCAACTCGTCCTGCGGGATCCGCGGATAGCGCTCGGGGTGCGCCGCGTACACGTTGTCGACGCCGAGCCTGGCCAGCAGATCACCGGCGAAGGTGTCGCTGCCGACGACCATCCAGGGCCGCCGCCAGATCGGTACGAAGGCGGTGCGCCGGGCTGCGGGGGCCGCGGGCCGCTCCCAGGCCGTACGGGCGTCGTCCAGCCAGCGCGGCGCCCCCGGCAGTCCGCAGCCGGCCAGCAGGACCCGTTCCAGTTCCGCGAACGCCTGGTCGAGCGCGCGCACTTCGGTGACCAGGACGTCGAGTCCGGCGGCGGCGAGCGCGGCGAGGTCGGGGGCGCGGTTCTCCTCCTCGTTGGCGACGACGAGATCGGGGCGCAGCGCGGCGATCGCCGCGACGTCGGGGTTCTTGGTGCCGCCGATCCGTACGACGTCGAGTCCTGCGGGCCGTACGCACCAGTCGGTGGCCCCCACCAGCAGCCCTGGCGCGCTGACGGCGACCGCCTCGGTCAGGGAGGGCACGAGCGAGACGACCCGCACGGAACCCCGCGCAGAACCTCGCGCAGAACCCCACCCAGGGGCTCGCGCAGGACCCCGCCCAGGCCCTGTCCGGCCGGTCACGGCGCGTCAGCTCCTGCGGTCGACCGTCGCGTCGATGTGTTCGGCGACGGCGACGATCAGGATGCGGGTGCCGGGCTCGGTGGTGCGCCAGCGGTGCGTCACACCGCCGCTGAGGTAGAGCGTGTCGCCGCGCTCCAGCCGGTACGCGCGGCCTTCGGCCTCCACCTCGGCCGCGCCGTCGGCGATGTACATCACCTCGTCGTTGCGGTGCTGGTACTCACGTCCGGTGTCCAGCTCGCCGGTGAACTCCTGCGCGTCGAGCTGGTGTCCGCCGCGCACGACACGGCGTGCCCCCGGCACGACGGGCCCCGCGGACCGTACGACGTCGACGGTGCGCGCCGAGTCGGCCGCCGCGTGCAGCCGGGCGGGGCTGGTCTCCAGCGCCTCGGCGACCCGGTCGAGCGAGCGGGTGCTGGGCCGGGCGCGTTCGTTCTCGATCTGGCTCAGGAACGGCACGGACAGCCCGCTGCGCTCCGCGACCGCAGCGAGCGTCAGACCCAGGGACCTGCGCCGCCTGCGGACGGCGGCGCCCACCCTGAGCGCTTCCTTGTCGTCCATGTTGGCTCCCTCCCGCCGGATCGCCCATCTTCGCAGAGTTGACGGCGGTACAAGAGCCGTCCGGCCGCACGCACCGGCCGACGGCCCGCCGCAAGCCTGCCGGAGGCGCCGGCCACAACCCCGAAAGGGTGGGTACCGCCATCGGCGACACCCACCCTGTCGAAGGTACTCCGGCCCGATCCGGACGAGGGCCTACAGCGGAGCCATCTTGTCCACGATGCCGGGCTTGGTCTTCATCCAGGCCTCGACCGCTTCTTCCTCGTGCCCCTTGCCGCTCTTCGTGATCTGGTTCTCCAGGCTCGCGAGGTCGCCCTCGCTCATCTTGAAGTCCTTGAGCCACTGGGTGAGCCGCGGGTACTGCTCGGGGAACTTCTTGCTGGCGACGGTGGTGATCTGGTCACCGGTGCCGAACGCCTTCTTGGGGTCGGCCAGCTTCGTCAGCTTGTACTCGTTGTAGGCCCAGTGCGGGCTCCACAGCATGACGGCGACCGGCTGCTTCTTGTCGTACGACCGCTTCAGCTCGGAGAGCATCCCGGGGGTCGAGCTGTCGAGGACCTTGTACTCCTTGTCGAGCCCGTAGCCGGGAACGACCTTGTTCTTCAGGATGTTCATGGTCTCGGTGCCCGGCTCGATGCCGATGATCCGGCCCTTGAACTGGGAGCCCTTGCCCTTGAGGTCGCCCAGGGTGCTGACGCCCTTGACGTAGCTGGGCACCGCGATCTCCAGCGAGGTGGGGCCGTACCAGGACCCGATCTTCGTCAGGTCGTCGTGGTACTTGTCCCAGTACCTCTTCTGCGTGTTGGGCAGCCAGCCGTCGAACTGGACGTCGAGCTGGCCCCGGGATAGCGCCGTGTACATGGGGCCGACGTCGAACTGCTTGAGGTTCATCTTGTAGCCGCGCTGTTCCAGCACGTTCTTCCACAGGTACGTGGCGGCGATGTCCTCGTCCCACGGGAACCAGGCGACGGTCAGCGCCCTGGCCCGCTCGTCCTTGCCGTCGGCCGCCTTGCCCGCGGCCTTGGGTACGGGCGCCCACGTGTCGAGGGCGTCCGGGTTCGCCTTCAGCCAGGCGCGTACGGCTTCCTGCTCCTTGCCCTTGCCGGTCGACTGGATCTTGGCCTCAAGGCTGCCGAGCTGGTCCTCGGTCATCTTGAACTTCTTCAGCCAGGCGGCGACCTGCGGGTTGTCGTCCGTGAAGCCCTTGCGCGCCAGCATGTGGATGCCGTCGCCCTTGCCCCAGGCGTTCTGCGGGTCGGCGAGCTTGGTCATGTCGTACGTGGCGTACGCCCAGTGCGGCGACCAGAGGACGACCGCGATGGGTTCCTTCTTCGCGTACGAACGCTTCAGCTCGGCCAGCATGCTGGGGGTCGAGCTGTCGACGACCTTGTACTCCTTGTCGAGCCCGTACGCCTTGAGGACCTTGCTCTTGAGCAGGCCCATCTCACCGGCGCTCGGCTCGATGCCGACGATCCGGCCCTTGAAGGTGGACCCCTTGCCCTTCAGGTCCGCCATGGTCTTGACGCCCTTGACGTAGCTGGGGACCGCGATCTCCAGGGACGTCTGGCCGTACCAGGACCCCATGTCCTCCAGCTTGTCCTGGTACTTGGCCCAGTACGTGGCGTGCGTGGTCGGCAGCCAGGAGTCGGTCTGGAGGTCGACCTGGCCGCCGGCCTGGCCCGCGTAGAGCGGTCCCGCGTCGTACTGCTTGGCGTCGACCTTGAAGCCGCGCTGCTCCAGCATCTCCTTCCAGAGGAAGGTGGTGGCGATGCCCTCGTCCCACGGGATGTAGCCCATGCTGACGGCCTTGCCCTGGCCCACGTTGCCGGGGTCGGACGAGGCGGTGTCGTCGGAGGAGTCGGAGCCGCCGAAGATGCCGAGACCGCCGGCGACGAGCGCCAGGATGACCACGCCGGCGAGTGCGACGGCCGGCTGCGGGCGGTGGTTCCAGATCTTCAGGCCGCCGGTCAGCGCCTTCGCCTTGGCCAGCGCGCGGCGGCCGATCGGCGAGACGTGCAGGCTGAGCGAGCCGGTGATCCGGTCCAGGTAGATGGCCAGGATGACGACCGACAGGCCCGCCTCGGCGCCGAGGCCGATGTTGACGTTGCCGATGGCCTCGAAGACGTCGGCGCCCAGGCCGTCGCCGCCGACCATGCCGGCGATGACCACCATGGACAGCGCCAGCATGATGACCTGGTTGACCCCGGCCATGATCGTCTGGAGCGCCAGCGGGAGCTGCACCCGGAGCAGGGTGTTGCGCGGGCTGGTGCCGAACGCGTCGGCGGCCTCGACCAGTTCCTCGTCGACCTGCCGGATGCCGAGTTCCGTCATCCGGACGCCGGGCGGCAGGGAGAAGATGATGGTGGCGATGATGCCGGGCGTCACGCCGATGCCGAAGAACAGCACACCGGGGATCAGGTAGACCATGGCGGGCATGGTCTGCATCAGGTCGAGCACCGGGCGTACGACGGAGCTGACGGCCTTGGAGCGGGCCGTCCAGATGCCCAGCGGCACGGCGATGACCAGGATGATGATCGTCGCGACGAGGACCATCGTCAGCGTCAGCATCGCGTGGTCCCACAACTCGAACGAGTCGATGAGCGCGAAGCCGACGAAGGTGAGCACGCCCGCGCTCAGGTTCCGCAGCCACCAGGCGATGACGGCGAAGATACCGGCGAGCAGCAGCGGCTGCGGAGCGGACAGGACGGCGTTGATGCCGTCGTCCATGTGCGTGAGCAGCCAGGTGATGGCGTCGAAGAGCCAGCTCAGATGGTCGGTGAGCCAGTCGACGACGTTCTCGACCCAGTCACCGAAGTGGATCCTAGGCACCGGCCACCGCCTTGTCGGTGGAGACCGGTGCGGTGAGCCGGGTGTCGGCCGGGGTGGCCGGTGTCATGGGCTCGCCGAGCACGGCCAGCAGCCTGGCGCGCGGTACGACCCCGACGAGTTCCCCGTCGTCGCCGGTGACGGCGACAGCGACCCCGCTGGTCGAGCAGGGCGTGAAGAGTTCGATGATCGGGGTGGCTGCGGGGACGACGGCCGGAGCCGCCTCGATGATGTCCTCGGGGGTGCGCAGGTGCTTGCCGTCCTCCGTCGTCGTGCCGAGCGCGGTCTCCACGTCGGCCATGATCGCGCCTGCCGTGAGCACCCTGGAGCGGTCGACATCCTGGGTGAAGGAGGCCACGTAGTCGTTGGCGGGCGTGACGAGGATGTCCTCGGCCGTGCCCATCTGGACGATCCTGCCGTCGCGCATCACGGCGATCCGGTCGCCGAGGCGCATGGCCTCGTTGAGGTCGTGGGTGATGAAGACGATGGTCTTCCTGAGCCGCTTCTGTATCTCCAGCAACTGGTCCTGCATGTCGCGCCGGATCAGCGGGTCGAGGGCGCTGAACGCCTCGTCCATCAGCAGCACGTCGGCGTCGGTCGCGAGGGCGCGGGCCAGGCCCACGCGCTGCTGCATGCCGCCGGAGAGTTCGTCGGGCCAGGACTTCCCCCAGCCGCCGAGCCCCGCCAGCTCCAGTGCCTCGCCGGCGCGCTCGACGCGCTGCTCTCGCGGGACACCCTGCACTTCGAGGCCGTAGGCGACGTTCTCCAGCACGCTGCGGTGCGGGAAGAGCGCGAAGTGCTGGAACACCATGCTGATCTTCTTCGCGCGCACGTCGCGCAGTTGCTGCGGGGTCAGGGCAGTCAGGTCGTCGCCGTCGAAGAGGACCCGGCCCGATGTCGGCTCGGAGAGTCCGTTGAGCATGCGCAGCAGGGTGGACTTGCCGGATCCCGAGAGCCCCATCACGACGAATATCTCGCCGGGCTCGACCGAGAACGAGGCGTCGATCACTGCTGCGGTCGTACCTTCGGCGCGGAGCTCCTCACGGTCCGTACCGCTTTCGAGCTTCGTCACAGCTTCGTCTGGTCGTATGCCGAACACCTTGTACAGATGCTCGGCCTGGAGCCTGGACACATACACCTCACGCGTCGAACGAAAAACGGCCCGGCACCCCCGCGGGCGGGCCGTGGAGCGGGGCGGGGTCGGCCCGCAGCTCCCGGGCCATGGCGAAAAAAGGGCCGGGTCCGCTCCGGCTTCGCCCCTGCCCTACGTTGTAGAGCGCAAACAAGTATGTGTTCCAGGTCACATTTCCTTTTCCTGTACGGAGGGTGACGCGCCGTTGGCCGCCGGCCGACCGCGATCGGCTGTCAGTGGGGTGCGGCATCATCAGGCGTGTGACGCGACGCCTGATGCTCCTCGACACCGCCTCCCTCTATTTCCGCGCCTACTTCGGGGTGCCCGACTCCGTACGCGCGCCGGACGGCACCCCGGTCAACGCGGTGCGCGGCCTGCTGGACTTCATCGCCAGGCTGGTCCAGGACCACCATCCGGACGATCTGGTGGCGTGCATGGACGCCGACTGGCGGCCGCAGTGGCGGGTCGATCTCATCCCTTCCTACAAAGCGCACCGGGTGGCGCGGGAGCACAGCGAGGGTCCTGACGAGGAGGAGACCCCCGACACGCTGGCGCCCCAGGTGCCGGTCATCGAGGCGGTGCTGGACGCACTGGGCATCGCCCGCGTCGGGGTGGCGGGGTACGAGGCCGACGATGTGATCGGCACGCTCGCCGGCCGGGCGGCGGGCCCTGTCGACATCGTCACCGGCGACCGGGATCTGTACCAGCTCGTGGACGACGCCCGGGGCGTGCGGGTGCTCTACCCGGTCAAGGGGGTCGGCACCCTCCAGCTCACGGACGAGGCGGCGCTCCGGGAGAAGTACGGCGTGGACGGCCGGGGCTATGTCGATCTGGCGCTGCTGCGCGGCGACCCGAGCGACGGGCTGCCCGGCGTGCCGGGGATCGGCGAGAAGACGGCGGCCAAGCTGCTGGACGCCTTCGGCGACCTGGCCGGGATCATGGCGGCCGTGGACGATCCGCACGCGAAGCTCACCCCTTCGCAGCGCAAGCGGCTGGACGAGGCCCGGGACTATGTGGCGGTCGCGCCGACCGTGGTGCGCGTCGCCGGTGACGTACCCCTGCCGGACTTCGATCCGGCGCTGCCGTCCGAGCCGCGCGATCCGGCGGCGCTGGACGCCTTGGCGGAGCGCTGGGGCCTGGGCGGGGCGCTGCGGAGATTGCTGGCGACGCTGCGGAGCTGAAGTGCTAGCTTAGGTAAACCTAAGCAGCCGTCGTGCACACGTTGCCGTACACGCCGTGCACGCGTTGCCGTACACGCATCACCGGGCAAGCATCAGGGAGAGCGCAGTGGCAGATCGACCGGCCCGCAGGACACCGAAGGCCCGTGAGGCGCGCGTGACGCGCACGGAACGGATCACTCCGCACATGGTGCGGCTGGTGCTCGGCGGTGAGGGTCTCGCCGGTCTCGAAGCCGACGAGTTCACTGACCACTACATCAAGGTGCTGTTCGCCCCCGAGGGCGTGAGTTACCCGGAGCCGTTCGACGTCGAGCAGATCAGGGCCGACCTCCCGCGCGAGCAGTGGCCCACGACCCGTACGTACACGGTGCGCGGCTGGGACGCTGCGGCCGGTGAGCTGACCGTCGACTTCGTGGTGCACGGCGACGAGGGCCTGGCGGGTCCGTGGGCCGCGCGCGCCCAGGTGGGCGACCCGATGAGGTTCCTCGGCCCCGGCGGCGGTTACGCGCCGGACCCGGCGGCCGACTGGCATCTGCTGGTGGGCGACGAGAGCGCCCTGCCCGCGATCGCGGCGTCGCTGGAGCGGGCCCCTGCGGGTGCGGTGGTGCATGCCTTCATCGAGGTGTCGGGGCCCGCGGAGGAGCAGAAGATCGCCGCCCCTGACGGGGTCGCGCTCACCTGGCTGCACCGCGGCGACCGCCCGGTGGGCGAGGCGCTGGTGGCCGCCGTGCGCGAGCTGGACTTCCCCGCGGGCGACGTGCATGCGTTCGTGCACGGAGAGGCGGGTTTCGTGAAGGACCTGCGCCGCTATCTGCGGGTGGAGCGCGAAGTGCCGCGCGAGCGCCTCTCGGTCTCGGGGTACTGGCGCCTGGGCAAGACCGACGAGGCGTGGCGGGCGGTCAAGCGGGAGTGGAACGAGCAGGTGGAGCGCGAGCAGGAGAGCGCGGCCTGAGCACATAGAGCCACGGCGTCGGCGGCGCCCCCGGTGCGGGGGCGCCGCCGGCGCCGTTGTGCCCTCCGGACCTCTGGTACGAACGGCCCAGGACAAGCGCGGAACAGCGGGACAAGGGACCAATCCGTTCGGGTCCCGGCTCCGAATCGGTCCTGAAGAGTGTTCGAAGGAGGAAGGCTCGCGTGAAAGAAGCCGTACACATCGGCGGACCCGCCTCGGCGGGGCCTGATCTGCAAGAACTGCTGGGTCTCGTGGCCCGGGGCGACCAGGACGCCTTCGCCCGCGTGTACGACACGGTCTGCGGGCCCGTACTCGGTCTGGTGCGCTCCGTGCTGCGCGACCCCGCCCAGTCCGAAGAGGTGACGCAGGAGGTGCTGCTGGAGGTCTGGCGGTCCGCCGCCCGCTTCCAGCCGTCCCGGGGCAGCGGTATGACCTGGGTGCTGACGCTCGCCCACCGCAGGGCCGTCGACCGGGTGCGCTCGGCCCAGGCGTCCAGCGACCGCGAGCACAGGGCCGCGCTGCTGGACCGTACCCCCGCCTTCGACGAGGTCACCGAGCAGGTGGAGGCCCGGCTCGAACGCGAGCAGGTACGGCGCTGTCTGCGCACCCTGACCGAACTGCAACGCCAATCGGTGACGCTGGCCTACTACCAGGGTCTGGCCTACCGAGAAGTGGCCGAACTGCTCGCCGTACCGCTGGGCACGGTCAAGACCCGGCTGCGCGACGGACTCATCCGGCTGCGCGACTGCCTGGGGGTGAGCTCATGAGTACCGCGGAACTGCACACACTGACCGGCGCGTACGCGCTGCACGCACTGGAACCGGCCGAGCGCGACGCTTTCGAGCGGCATCTGGCCGAGTGCTCGGCCTGCGCCCAGGAGGTGAGCGAGCTGGCGGCGACAGCGGCCCGGCTCGGCCTCGCCGTGTCCGTCACCCCGCCGCCCGCGATGAAGGAGCAGGTGCTCCGACGGATCGTGACGGAGCGCCAGGACCCGCCCCGGGTCGCCCCTGAGTCCCGCTCGGGCGCCGCGGGCAGCCGCGGCCGGGCGCTGTCCCGCTTCGCGCTGGCCGCGTGCCTCGCCGTGGCGGCGGCGTTCGGCGGCATCGCCGCCTGGCAGCATCAGCAGGCGCAGGACGCCCGCGCCCAGGCGCAGTCGTCGCGGCAGCGGGCCGATGCGCTGGCCTCGGTGCTCGCCGCGCCGGACGCCAAGGTCACCACGGGCAAGCTGACCGACGGCGCCACCGGCACCGTCGTCGTCTCGCGGAACCAGGACAAGGCGGCCTTCGTCGCCGCGGGGCTGCCCGAACCGCCGAACGGCAAGGTGTACCAGCTCTGGTTCAACGACGGCGGCAAGATGCGGGCAGCGGGACTGCTCAGCCCTTCCGCCGGATCGGACGCCGTACTGCTGTCCGGGACCGTCGGGAAGGCGTCGGGCATGGGCGTCACCGTCGAACCGGCGGGCGGCTCCGACCAGCCCACCTCGGCCCCGCTGGCCCTGATGAACTTCCCCGCCTGAGGACCGTGAGGACAGCTACATGAGTGTTGCGGTGGTGCTCTTCACCTCCGACCTGCGGGTGCACGACCAGCCGGTGCTGCGCGCCGCCCTGCGCGGCGCCGACGAGGTCGTACCGCTGTTCGTCCTCGATCCGGGGGTGCGCGCCGCGGGCTTCGACGCGCCGAACCGGCGCGCCTTCCTGGCCGACTGCCTGGCGTCCCTGGACGAAGGGCTGCGGGAGAGAGGCGGTCGGTTGATCATCCGTTCGGGTGAAATCATCGACGCGGTCTGCCGGGTGGTGCGCGAGAGCGGCGCCCGGCAGGTCCATGTCGCGGCCGGGGTCAGCCGGTACGCGACGCGCAGGGAGGAGCGGTTGCGCGACGCGCTGGCAGAGGCCGGCTGCGCGCTGGACGTGCATGACGCGGTGGTCACGGCCGTACCGCCGGGGGACATCACCCCGGCGGGCGGCCGTGACCACTTCGCCGTCTTCACGCCGTACTTCCGGCGCTGGCAGGCGACCGGTCTGCGCGCGGTGATGCCGGCGCCGAAGGCGGTACGGGTCCCCGCGCTCGCCAGCGATCCGCTGCCGAAGCGGGCGGACGTGTCCGGCGTGTCCCCGGGTCTCGCGGACGGCGGTGAGGCGGTGGGCAGGGAGCGGCTGGCGGCCTGGCTGCGCGCGGGCATCGAGTCGTACGAGGACCGGCACGACGATCTGGCGGGTGACGCCACCTCCCGGCTCTCGCCGTTCCTGCACTTCGGCTGCCTGTCGGCCGTGGAGCTGGTGCACCGGGCCCGCCGCAAGGGCGACGCGGGCGCCGAGGCGTTCGTACGGCAGCTCGCCTGGCGGGACTTCCACCACCAGGTGCTCGCCGCGCGTCCCGAGTCCGCCTGGACGGACTACCGCGGCCACGACGACCACTGGCGCGACGACAGCGCGGACATCGCCGCCTGGCGGGCGGGCCGTACCGGATATCCGCTGGTCGACGCGGCGATGCGGCAGTTGGCGCACGAGGGGTGGATGCACAACCGGGGCCGGCTGCTGGTGGCGAGCTTCCTCACCAAGACGCTCTACGTGGACTGGCGCGTCGGCGCCCGGCACTTCCTGGACCTGCTGGTCGACGGGGATCTCGCCAACAACCAGCTCAACTGGCAGTGGGCGGCGGGTACCGGCACCGACACCCGCCCCAACCGGGTGCTGAACCCGCTCACCCAGGCCAAGCGCTTCGACCGGGACGGCGCGTACGTACGGCGCTGGCTGGGCGCCGAAGCGGCGGAACCCGCACCGGTCGTGGACCTCGGTGAGGGCCGCGACCGGTTCCTGCGGGGCCGTGGCCGGCAGCTCTGACCACGGCCGCGACTCCTACGACCTGCGCGGTGGCAGCGGGAAGAAGCCGCTGGTGCGGGCGGTGTACTCGGCGAATCCAGGACGGTCCGCCATATGCCGCTCCAGCAGCCGCTTCCCGCTGCCCCTGGTCAGCAGATAGCTCATCACCAGCGGGCTGACCACGGTCGCGGCGGCGACCACCGGGTCGTCGCAGACGATCAGGAACAGCCCCCACCAGACGCAGAAGTCGCCGAAGTAGTTGGGATGCCGGGTCCAGCTCCACAGCCCCCGGTCCATCACCCGGCCCTTGTTGGCCGGATCCGCCTTGAAGCGGGCCAACTGCCGGTCGCCGACCGCCTCGAAGACGAGGCCGACCAGCCACAGCGCCCAGCCGACGTAGGCGACGGGCCCCACCGGGCCCGGGATGTACATCGCGGCCTGCACGGGCAGCGAGACCAGCAGCACCAGCGCGCCCTGGAACAGGTAGATCATCCGCAGCGCGTAGAGGTTCCGGTTGCCGGGTGCCTTGTCGAGCATCTTCGCGTACCGGGCGTCCTCGCCGTGGCCGTGGCCGCGCGCCGCGATATGGACGGCGAGCCGCAGTCCCCACACCGCTGTCAGGACCGTCACCAGCAGCCGCCGTACCTCGTCGCCCTCGCCCGCCGACAGGGCGTACGAGACGACGGCGACCGCGGCGAACGCGGCGCCCCAGGCGATGTCCACGACGCGGTGCAGCCCCTTGGCGGCGCCGATCGCGAAGGTCACGAGCATGACGGCGAGCGCGGTGGCCGCGCAGACCCCGACCCCCGCGCCGAACGCGCCCCACGGGTAGCCGTTCATCGCACCTCACCCGGCCGGTACCAGCCGCGCGCCAGGCCCGGTTCGTTCGGCTGCCGGACCAGTCCGCGCAGCCGGCCGCCGAAGAGCTGTTCGGCGAGGGGGAAGAGCCGCTGTGCGGCGCCGTCGTACGGGGCGGGGCGCGTCATCGGGGCTGGGCCTCCTTGGTGAGCATCATCTGGCGCACGTCGAGATAGCCGGAGCGGAAGCCCGCTTCGGAGTAGGCGAGGTAGAAGGTCCACATCCGGCGGAACGTCGCGTCGAAGCCGAGCGCTTCGATCTGCGGGGTGCGCGCGTCGAACTCCTCGCGCCACAGCCGCAGTGTCTCGGCGTAGTGCGGTCCGAAGCCGTCGCTGTCGGCGACGCGCAGCGCCGTGTGCCGCTCGGTGATCTGCTCGATCGCCTCGGTCGACGGGAGCAGACCGCCGGGGAAGATGTACTTCTGGATCCAGGTGAAGGTGTCCTTCGACGCGAGCATCCGGTCGTGCGGCATGGTGATCGCCTGGAGCGAGATCCGCCCGCCGGGTGCCAGCAGCCGGTCCAGGGTCGTGAAGTAGTCGGGCCAGAACTCGGCGCCGACGGCCTCGATCATCTCGACGCTGACGACGGCGTCGAAGGTGCCTTCCACCAGCCGGTAGTCGCTCAGCAGGACCGTGACCGCCTCGCTGAACCCGGCGGCGGCGATGCGCTGCTGGGCCAGTTCCCGCTGTTCGCGGGAGAGCGTCACGGTGGTCACGGTCGCGCCGCGCGCCGCCGCGCGGATGGCGAGTTCGCCCCAGCCGGTGCCGATCTCCAGCAGCCGGGTGCCCGCGCCGACACCGGCCTCGTCGAGGAGCCGGTCGATCTTGCGGTGCTGGGCAGCGGCCAGCAGCGCCCGGTCGGCGGGGAAGCCGCGGAAGAGCGCCGACGAGTACGACAGCGTCTCGTCGAGGAAGAGCGCGAACAGATCGTTGGACAGGTCGTAGTGGTGGCTGATGTTGTCCCGCGAGCCCTCGGGGGTGTTGCGCTGCGCCGCCGGCTGGCGCGGCGCCCAGGCGGCGCGCAGGGTTTGCAGCGGGGCCGGTACGAGCGAGGCGGCGTGGTCGGCGAGTACGGTCAGCAGGCCGACCAGGTCGTCGGCCTCCCACTCCCCCGCCATGTACGACTCGCCGAAGCCGATCAGACCGTCGGCGCCGATCCGCCGGAAGAACGCGCGCGGTTCGTGCACCACCATCAGCGGGCCGCCGAGTCCGAGCGTCTCGGCGCCACCGGGATTGCGCGCCGCACTGAGCCGTACGCGCAGCGGCAGCCTGCCGAGCGCGTACCGGACGACCCGCTCGGCGATCGCCGTACGCAGCCAGGAGGCCCGCGGCAGCCGGGCCACATCGGGCCAGCGTGCCGCGTCGACGGCTGCGGACCTGGTCTTGCGGGCTACCGACGACTGGATTGACGTGCTCACTTCGTGCCTTCCTGGGTCCTGGGACGGGGTTGCACGGGCAGTCCGCGCAGATAGAGCCGGATGCCGTGCAGACGGATACCGGCGGAGACGACGGCGGTGGACCACGGATGGCGCAGCGCCATCCGCAACAGGGTCCGGGACGTGGCGGGACGGCGCTCGCCGCGTACGGTCGCGGTGAACGGGGTGCTGCCGGGCCGCTCCAGCCGGACCCGCAGGCCGAGCCGCCGGTCCGGCTCGGGCAGCCGCATGTCGTACGCGCCGTCCACGGGGAAGAACGGCGACACGTAGAACTCCTTGTCCACCCGCGAGCGGCCGGCGCCGTCGGGGCGCAGCAGATACGCGTGGCGCCCGCCGTAGGTGTTGTGCACCTCGGCGACGGTGCACAGCGGTGTGCCGTCGGCGCCGCGGCACCAGTACAGGGTCAGCGGGTTGAAGACGTACCCGAACACCCGGGCGTGGCTGAGCATCGTCACGCTGCCGCCCGCCAGGTCGATGCCGCGCGGGGCGAGGAACGCCTCAAGTCCCTTACGGATCGTGGGTGCCGTGCCGTCGAAGTGGTCGCGGGGGTCGAAGCGGGCGAGCGGGCGCAGCGGCCGGGGCAGCGCGGGGGGCCGGTCGGGGTCGGTCAGCCACATGTAGGTGCGGAAGCCGAAGGCGTAGCGGCGCGGCGCGGTGCGCACATGGGTGATCAGGCAGGTGTAGACGGCGGGGACCTCGCTCACGACGCCACCCCCGGCGCTGCCGCTCACCACGCCACTCCCAGCGCGGCCGCCGCCTCGACGCCCGAGCGGCAGCCGTCCTCGTGGAATCCCCAGCCGTGGTAGGCCCCGGCGTAGGCGGTGACGGGGCCGCTCAGGGCGGGCAGCAGCCGCTGCGCGGCGACCGACTCGGGTGTGTAGACGGGGTGTTCGTACGTCATACGGGCGATGACCCGGTCCTCGTCGACGCGGCCCGCGCCGTTCAGTGTCACCACGTACGTGTCGGGGCCTTCGAGCCGCTGGAGCCGGTTCATGTCGTAGCTGACCTGTACGGCGTCGGCGCCCGCCGTGCAGGACGGCATGACGTAGTTCCAGGAGGCGCGGGCCCGCGCCGCGCGGGGCAGGACGCTCGTGTCGGTGTGCAGCCGGGTCGGGTTGCGGGAGTAGCGGAAGGCGCCGAGCACGCGCCGCTCCGCTTCGGTGGGGTCGGCGAGCAGCCGCAGCGCCTGGTCGGGGTGGACGGCGATGACCACGGAGTCGTAGTGGGCGGTGCCGCCGTCCTCGGAGACGATGTCGACACCGCTTCCGGTGCGGCGCACGGCCCGCACCGGGGTGGCGGTGTGCACGGCGGCGAGCTGCTTGCCGACGCGCTCCACGTACGCGCGCGAGCCGCCGCTGACGGTGCGCCAGACCGGTGAGCCGCTGATCGCGAGCATGCCGTGGTGGGCGAGGAAGCGGAACAGGTAGCGGGCCGGGTAGCGCAGGGCCGTCGTGGGGTCGCAGGACCAGACCGCTGAGACGACCGGGGTCAGGAAGTGCGCCGTGAAGTACGGCGAGAAGCGCCCGGCGGCGACGAACTCGCCGAGTGTCTGCTCGGTGCCGGGCGCGCCTTCGGGCACGGCGAGCAGGGCGCGGGCGCGCCGGTGGAAGACCGGGACCTCGGCCAGCATCCGCAGGTAGCGGGGGCGCAGCGCGTTGCGCGGCTGGGCGAGCAGACCGCCGGGGCCGCGCGCGCCTGCGTACTCCAGGCCGCAGCCCTCGCACCGCACCGACATGCTCATCTCCGACTCCTGCGTGGCAACGCCGAGTTCCCCGAAGAGCCGGAGCAGAAAGGGATACGTGCGGGTGTTGTGCACGATGAAACCGGAATCGACGCGGTGCACCCCGCCGTCCGCCGACGGTATGTCATGGGTGTGGGCGTGGCCGCCGAGCCGGTCGTCCGACTCGTACAGCGCCACCTCGTGCGAGTTCCGGAGTACGTAGGCGGCCGTGAGGCCCGCCACTCCGCCGCCCACCACGGCCGTACGCCGACGCTCACCGCTCATGTCGCTCCGCTCCTCGGATTCCGCTGGGTGCACGTCCCTCACACACGGCCGCGCACAGTGCATTCGAGGCCGGAGGGCCGCGGGATTGGTTTTTGCGGCGATCTTTCTTGATACAGCGACAACCTCAATTCCTTCGGGTGAATGACCAATCCGCCGTGGTTCTCGCACCGAATGGCCGACGTGAGCGAAGATCGGAAAGTCCTTACAGCAGTGCGGGTAGGTCTGGCGGGGTTGAGCGGCCTGCTGGCCGGCCTCGCCGCGCTGTGCGTGGCCGAGCTCGTCTCCGCGGCCGTCAGGCCCGAGTCGAGCCCGGTGACGGCGGTCGGCGGAGCGGTCATCGACCGCACGCCGCCCGAGTTGAAGGACTTCGCCGTACGGCACTTCGGCACGAACGACAAGCTCGTCCTGCAGCTCGGCATCCTGGTCCTCCTGGCGCTCTTCGCCATGGTGATCGGAGTGGTCGCGCTGCGGTGGCGGCGGGTCGGTTCGGCCCTGGTTCTGGTCTTCGGTGTGGTCGGGGCGGTAGCGGCGGTGGGGCGGCCTGACGGCCACACACTCGACGCGCTGCCCTCGGCCGTCGGTGGCGTGCTGGCCTGCGGAGTGCTGTATCTGCTGGCCGGCCGGCTGGCCGCCCGTCCCGCCCCGGTTCCCGCTTCCGGCGTGTCGGAAGGGCCGTTCGCGGTCGCCGGGGCGGGCGGGACGGCAGGCACCTTCGACCGGCGCGGCTTCGTGATCGCCGCGACGGCCGCCGTGGCGGCGTCGGCGGGAGCGGGCGTCGCGGGACGCCGGCTCAACGCGACGGGGGCCGCCGAGGCCGCCGCCTCACGTCAGGACATCGTGCTGCCCCGCCCGGCCTCACCGGCGCGCCCGGTACCGGCGGGCGCCGAGCTGGGAGTGAAGGGGCTCAGCCCCTTCACCACGCCCAGCAAGGACTTCTACCGGGTGGACACGGCGCTCGTCGTGCCACGGGTGGACGCGGGGAGCTGGCGGCTGCGAATCCACGGCAAGGGCGTCCGCAAGCCGCTCACCGTGACCTACCAGGATCTGCTGCGCCGGGAGCTGATCGAACGGGACATCACCCTGACCTGCGTGTCCAACCAGGTCGGCGGCCCGTACGTGGGCAACGCCCGCTGGATCGGGGTGCGGCTGGCCGATCTGCTGCGCGAGGCGGGGGTGACACCGCCGTCCCAGGGCGGCCCCGCCGACCAGTTGGTGGCCCGTTCGGTGGACGGCATGACGATCGGCTCACCCGTCGACACGGTCATGGACGGCCGCGACGCGATGCTGGCGCTCGGCATGAACGGGGAGCCGCTGCCCTTCGACCACGGCTTCCCGGTCCGGATGCTGGTGCCGGGTCTGTACGGCTACGTCTCGGCCTGCAAGTGGATCGAGGACCTCGAACTCACCACGTTCGACGACTACGACCCGTACTGGGTCAAGCGCACCTGGTCCAAGCGGGCCCCGATCAAGACCGAGTCCCGCATCGACACCCCCCGGCCGTTCGCGAGCCCCAAGGCGGGCAAGGTGCCCGTCGCGGGCGTGGCGTGGGCGCAGCACCGGGGGATCGCCAAGGTCGAGGTACGGGTCGACGGCGGCGGCTGGCACGAGGCGCGACTGGCCGCCGAGGACAGCAACGACACCTGGCGGCAGTGGATATGGGAGTGGCCGGCCCCTTCGGGGAGCCACACCCTCGAAGTCCGCGCCACCGACAGGGACGGCTACACGCAGACGGACAAGCGCGTCGGGACCGTACCGAACGGCGCGACCGGCTGGCATTCGGTGGTGGTCGCCGTGACCTGAGCCCGCCGGCCCCTCTCCTCGGCTCTCCGGCCGAACTCCCCCTGAAAGACCCCGCACCACATCCCAGACCACATCCCGCACCACCATGCGAATCACCTTCAAGGAGAACCCCATGATCGCCACTCGCCTCCACCGTGCCGCCCTCGCCGTCGTCGGCGCCGTCGTCCTGCCGCTCGCCCTCAGCGCCTGCTCCAGCGACGACAAGAGCGACTCAGGCACCGACAGCAAGGCGTCGGCCGCCGCCGAGGCGTCGAAGCCCGCTTCGGACATGCCGAGCGACGGCATGGACAACATGGC
Organism: Streptomyces sp. NPDC087906; assembly: GCF_055584925.1. NCBI lineage: Bacteria > Bacillati > Actinomycetota > Actinomycetes > Kitasatosporales > Streptomycetaceae > Streptomyces > Streptomyces sp. NPDC087906. Next base: position 38,742 of record NZ_JBVJLC010000013.1, on the reverse strand, counting down.
GGGCAAGCCCTTCGGCCCGGCGTGTGCCTCGGTGCCCACGAGCGGCGCCGGCAGCTTCGACGGCATGGCGCAGGACCCGGTGGCGACGGCCGCCTCCAACAATCCCGACCTGTCCACGCTGGTCACGGCGGTGAAGAAGGCCGGTCTCGTCGACACCCTCAACAGCGCCCAGAACATCACGGTGTTCGCGCCGACCAACGAGGCGTTCGCGAAGATCCCGAAGGCCGACCTGGACAAGGTGCTCGCCGACAAGGCGACGCTCACCAAGATCCTGACGTACCACGTCGTGGGCCAGAAGCTCACCACCAAGGACCTGGCGAGCGGCACGTACCCGACGCTGGAGAAGAGCACCCTGACGACGGCGGGCTCGGGCGACTCCTTCAAGGTCAACGACTCGGCGAGCATCGTCTGCGGCGACGTCCCCACCTCCAACGCGACGGTGAACATCATCGACACGGTGCTGATGCCGAAGATGTGACCGCAGAACCCACTCCGAGGCCGGCCAGGGCGACTCCGTCGCGTTGGCCGGCCTCGGCTGTCACCAGGAACTGCACCGCGGTCCGGGGCAGTACGCGCCGTTCGCCACCGGATCCCCGCGCGGTAGCGCCGGCTCAGGCCGACGTGGCCTGGACGCCGACGATGCGGAGCGCCGCGTCCGCCGTTGCCGTGGCGAAGGACTCGACCGGGCGGGCCGGGTCGGAGCGGCGGGCCAGGATGACGCTCTCGATCAGGCCGAAGACCAGGTCCGTACGGAGGGCGCGTTCGGCCCGGTCGAGGCGGGCGCCCGGTTCCGTCGCCGCCAGCAGGCTGCCGTAGGTGTCCTTCAGGTCGGCGCGGGTGCGGTGGAAGCCGGCGAAGCGCTCCGATCTGACCTCGGGCAGCAGGTAGAGGCCGCCCAGATTGTGCGGGCCGCCGCAGAGCAGTCGCACATCGGAGCGGCACAGCTCCCACAGCCGGGTCTCGGCCGGGCGGTCGTGCTCGGCCAGCAGTCCGCGGGCCAAGGTCAGTGACGGGGCCACCGTCGATTCCAGCAGCTCGGCCAGCAGGTCTTCCTTGCCGCCGAAGTAGTGGTACATCGTCGCCTGCCGCATACCGGCACGCTCGGCGACGGACCGGGTCGTCGTCGCCGCGTACCCGAGCGTCGTGAACAACTCGGCTGCGGCGCCGAGCAGTTCGTCGCGGGCGGACAGCCCGCTCTCCGGTCGCTGCGCCGCGCGCGGCCGTCCGACCCGCCGTCCCGTCGTGCCCATGCACCGATCGTCGCACAACGCGCGACGCCCCCGGATCTTGGCGGGTTTCCGCTGACATCACCCTCGCCGCGGTCGGCCCGCGGCTGCTCCGTACGACCGCCACCGCGCCGACGGGCAGCCACCCTGGACCTCTTCCGCGCGCCTGCCGCGCCGGGCGGTCAGCCGACCGAGCTGTACGCCACGACCCCGCGCCGTACCTCGTCGATCGCCTTGCGGGCGTTCTTCGCGACGGTGCTGTTCTCCCGGGGAGCGGCGGCGGCGATCTGGCCGAGCACGTCGATGACCTGCTTGCACCAGCGGACGAAGTCGCCCGCCGGCATCTCGGCCTCGCGCAGCACCTCGTCGAGACCGCGCCCCGACGCCCACATGTAGACCGCCCAGGCGAATCCGAGGTCGGGTTCGCGCTGGCCGACGCCCTCCGCCTGGTTGATCTTGAAGTCCTCCTCCAGATCGTCCAGCCGGCTCCAGATCCGCACCATGTCGTTCAGCGCGGCCTTCGCGTTGCCCGAGGGGACCTTGGGCGTCACCGCGTCGTCCGACTGCCGGGCCTCGTAGACCAGCGCCGACACGCAGGCCGCCAGCTCGGCGGGGCCGAGCCCCTCCCAGACGCCCTCGCGCAGACACTCGCTGGCGAGCAGGTCCAGCTCCCCGTAGAGCCTGGCCAGCCGCTTGCCGTGTTCCGTGACCTCGTTGCCGCGCAGATAGTCCAGCTCGGTGAGCAGCTTGACGATCCGGTCGAAGGTGCGGGCGATCGTGTTCGTCCTGCCCTCGATCCGGCGCTCCAACTGGCGTGTGTCCCGCTGCAGCCGGTAGTAGCGCTCGGCCCACCTGGCGTGGTCCTCCCGCTCGTCGCAGCCGTGGCAGGGGTGGGCGCGCAGGGCGGTGCGCAGCCGGGCGATCTCCCGGTCGTCCGCCGCCTCGGCCCGCTGCTTGCGGTGCCGCTCGGGCACGATGTGCCCGGCCTTCGTGCGCAGCGCGGACGCCAGGTCGCGGCGCGACTGCGGCGAGCGCGCGTTGAACGACTTGGGGACCCGCATCCGGTCCAGCGCCTCCACGGGCACCGGGAAGTCCATCGAGGCCAGCCGCTTGACCTGCCGCTCGGCGGTCAGGACCAGCGGCCGGGGCCCTTCCTGGTACTCCAGGCCGCGGTGCCCGTTGGAGCGCCCGGCCGGCACCCCGGGGTCGAGGACCAGCGCGAGCCCGGCGAACTTCCCCGTCGGTACGTGGATCACGTCGCCCGGCTTCAGCTTCTCCAGCGAGGCGGCGGCAGCGGCGCGCCGCTGGACGGCGCCCTGCTTCGCCAGCTCGTTCTCCCGGTCCTTCAGCTCGCGGCGCAGCCGCGCGTACTCCTCGAAGTCGCCGAGGTGGCAGGTCATGCCCTGGCGGTAGCCGTCGAGCCCTTCCTCGTTCTTCTGCACCTGCCGGGAGATCCCGACGACCGACTTGTCGGCCTGGAACTGGGCGAAGGAGGTCTCCAGCAGCTCTCGCGAGCGGTGCCTGCCGAACTGCTGGACCAGATTGACCGCCATGTTGTACGACGGGCGGAAGCTGGAGCGCAGCGGGTACGTTCGGGTCCCGGCGAGGCCGGCGAGGGCGCCCGGGTCCATCCCGCGCTGCCAGAGCACGACGGCATGGCCCTCGACGTCGATGCCGCGGCGGCCGGCCCGCCCGGTGAGCTGGGTGTACTCGCCGGGGGTGATGTCGGCGTGCTGCTCGCCGTTCCACTTGACGAGCTTCTCCAGGATCACGGTCCTGGCCGGCATGTTGATGCCGAGCGCCAGCGTCTCCGTGGCGAAGACGGCCTTGACCAGACCGCGCACGAACAGGTCTTCCACGACCTCCTTGAAGGTCGGCAGCATCCCGGCGTGGTGCGCCGCGATCCCGCGCTCCAGGCCCTCCAGCCATTCGTAGTAGCCGAGGACATGGAGATCCTCGCCGGGGATGGAGGCGGTGCGCTCCTCGACGATCTCGCGGACCTTGCGGCGCGCCTCGTCGTTGTTGAGCCGCAGGCCCGCGTACATGCACTGCTGGACGGCCGCCTCGCAGGCGGCCCTGCTGAAGATGAACGTGATCGCCGGGAGCAGCCCCTCGGCGTCGAGCCGCTCGATGACCTCGGGCCGGGACGGGGTCCAGATCCGGCTGCGCTGTCTGCGCTCGCGCTCCCGGTCGGCCTCGCGGACCATCTTGCCGCGCCGCCGGTCGCGCGGGTTGTACGTGCGCTGGTTCTCCATGCGGGCCATCCGGACCAGGTCCGGGTTGGTCTCGCGCTTGCCGACGCCGCGGCCGCCGTGGTCGGACTCCTCCTCGAAGAGGTCGTACATGCGGCGGCCCGCCATCACGTGCTGCCACAGCGGCACGGGGCGGTGCTCGGAGACGATGACCTCGGTGTCGCCCCGTACGGTGTCGAGCCAGTCGCCGAACTCCTCGGCGTTGGAGACCGTCGCGGAGAGCGAGACCAGCGTGACCGACTCGGGGAGGTGGATGATCACCTCTTCCCAGACGGCGCCGCGGAACCGGTCGGAGAGGTAGTGGACCTCGTCCATCACCACGTAGCCGAGCCCGGTGAGCGACTGCGAGCCCGCGTAGAGCATGTTCCGCAGGACCTCGGTGGTCATGACGACCACCGGCGCGTCGGAGTTGACGCTGTTGTCCCCGGTCAGCAGGCCGACCTTGTCGGCGCCGTAGCGCTTGGCCAGATCCGCGTACTTCTGGTTGGAGAGCGCCTTGATGGGCGTGGTGTAGAAACACTTGCGGCCCTCGGCCAGGGCCAGGTGGACGGCGAACTCGCCGACGATCGTCTTGCCCGAGCCGGTGGGCGCCGCGACCAGCACGCCCTTCCCTGACTCCAGGGCCTGGCACGCCTCGACCTGGAACGGGTCGAGGCCGAAGTCGTACATCTCCCGGAAGGAGGCGAGCGCCGTGGCCTGCTCGACGGCGCGGATCCGGGCAGCGGCGTACCGCTCGGCTGGTGAGAGGTCCTCAGTCATCTTGCTGTCGAGCCTACCCGCCAGGTATGACAGTCACCGCGATCTTTATTTCGACTTGGAGCGGCCGTCGGCGGGCCCGGCGAGGACGCGCACGGCGCCCGGCACGCAGGTGGCGGTGAGTGGCAGCGGGCCGAGCGGTTCGCCGTCGGCGTAGCCGGTGAACCCGTCGGCGGCGAGGCTGATCCGCGCGGTGCGGTGGACCGTGACGGCGGGGTGGCTCAGATGCGTCCCCCGGTAGACCTTCGGGAAGACCCTGAGCAGGGTGGTGCGGCTGCATCCGGCGACGACCGTCACGTCGAAGAGGCCGTCGTCCAGGACGGCGTCGGCGCAGATCCGCATCCCGCCGCCGTACGAGGTGCCGTTGCCGACGGCGACGAGCGTCGCCTCGATCCGCCGTTCGACGCCGTCGTCCAGGGTCATCCGGTACGGGACGGGCGCGAAGGCGGCCAGTTCGGCCACCATGGCGAGGTCGTACGTGAACCGGCCCGCGGGCAGCCGCATCCGGTTGCCCCGGTCGTTGACCCGGGAGTCGAAGCCGGAGGCGAGGACCGTACCGAACCACCTGCCGCCGCTCCCCAGGGTCCCGCCGCTCCCCCCGGTGACCCGGCCGAGGTCCACGTCGCGCGGGGTGCCGTTCTTGAGCGTGTCGGCGGCCAGCAGGGCGGCTGCCACCGGGTCGCGTACGGGCAGTCCGAGCGCGCGGGCGAAGTCGTTGCCGGTGCCGACGGCGATCACCCCGAGCGGGACCCGGGTGCCGGCGACCGCTTGCAGCGCGAGAGAGACCAGCCCGTCGCCGCCGACGGCTATCAGGGCGCCGGTGCCGCCGTCGACCGCTTCCCCGGCCCGGCGCAGCGCGTCGGGCGCGTCGGAGCCGAGGACGGTCCGTACGGAGAAGCCGGCGGCCCGGAGCGCGTCGGCGGCGGGCCGCACGGCACGCGCGCCCCTGCCGCGACCCGCTGTGGGGTTGACGAAGAGGGTGATCTCGCTGGTCACCCGGCGGACCCTACAAGACGGCGCGGCGGCCGACGAGAGCCGTTACGGGATCAGGTGACGTCGTCGTAGCCGTTGAGCCGGTTCGCCCGGCCGGCGTCCGTCTGCTCGGGCAGCGAGGGCGAGGCGGAGACGGGCTCTATGGCCGAGTCGACGTCTTCCGGCGTGAGGTCAAGATCGGACGCCTCGTCGTCGGCGGGCCCCGCCGCTGTGCGCAGCCGGCGGCGCCGGTCGTTGTACATCGAGACGAAGCAGGCCGCGAAGTACAGCACCCAGATCGGCGCGGACAGGGCGAGCATCGACAGCGGGTCGGTGCTCGGGGTCGCGATGGCGGCGAAGACGGTGATGCCGAAGATCATGGCCCGCCACCAGCTCAGCATCCGCCGGCCGGTGAGGATGCCCGCGAAGTTCAGCATGACGAGCAGCAGCGGCATCTCGAAGGAGAGGCCGAAGACGACGACCATGCGGGTCACGAGGTCGAGCAGGTCGTCCAGCGGCAGGAGGTTGTCCACACCGCCCGGCGAGAAGCCGAGCAGGACCTTGGCCGTGGTCGGCAGCACCTTGTAGGCGAAGAGGGCACCGCCGAGGAACAGCGGTACACCGGCGCCGACGAAGGAGAGCGTGTACTTCTTCTCGTTGCTGTGCAGGCCGGGCGCGAGGAACGCCCAGAGCTGGTAGAGCCAGACCGGCGACGCCAGCACCACACCCGCCGTCAGGGAGACCTTGAGGGCGAGGGTGAACGGCGCGAGGAGCCCGTTCAGGGTGATGTGGGCACACTGGGTGCCGTCCTTGGGCTGCTGCTGGGCCAGCGCGCTGAATTCCGTGGGGCAGCCGACCGACTGGAGCACCGGCTTCGTGAAGAAGTCGATTATGTCGTTGTAGAAGAAGGCGGCGACAAGCGTCACGACGACGATCGCCAGGAGGCCCTTCGCCATCCGGTTGCGCAGCTCACGCAAGTGCTCCACGAGGGGCATGCGCCCCTCGGGATCCCTCTCCTGCTTGCGGGCAGACTTGAGCAACCCACGTCCTCATCTCGTGCGGCGGACCACCGCTGACAGCGTCCGCTCCGGCCCTGGTCTCAGCGCTGAGTGGAGTCCGTCGGCTCGTTCACCGGACGGGCACTCGTCACGTCACCGGGCGCGGCCTTGATGGTACGGGGAGCCGCCTGGTCCTGGGCCGTCGGGTCGGTGGGCGGGTCGGCCGGGGCCGTCGCGGCGCCTTCCGACTTCATCGCCTTGGCCTCGCTCTTGAGGATGCGGGCCGACTTGCCGAGCGAACGCGCCATGTCGGGAAGCTTCTTCGCGCCGAACAGCAGCACGATCACGACGAGGATGAGAATGATCTCGGGGGCTCCGAGCCTTCCGAACATAACCGTTTACCTTCTCACCGAGGCTGCATGGGACGGGCCTGCACGATCGCGGCCGGGCATAGCTGCCCGACCGTGCCATGTGCAGCGATCGTAACGCCCAGGGGTGAACAAAAAGCAAGCCCCTGGCGGCACTCTCGCACTTCCGCATGCGGCCCGTGCCTCGCTACCTGGGCCACGCCGATCACCTTACCGCCCGAACTGGCGATGCAGGAGGGTGCGTCGGGTACGACCTGACCTGGCTCTGCGTCACGGCGGCGCGCCGCGTCGGGGCGCGCGGCTACCGCAGGGTCTCACCGGTGGCGGCGAGCCGGGTCGCCGCACGCTCCAGATCCTCCGAGGCGCGGTTGATCCGCTGCGTGGTGGCGGCGACCTGGCGGCCGAGCCGCTGGGTCTCCACGAAGACGCGTACGGCCAGCACCCCGAGCACGGCGATACCGCAGAACCCGAGGGCGATGGCGAGCATGGGCCAGAACATACGGGCAGCCTAGACGAGAGGTCCTGGGCCCTTTCTCAGTTGGCCCCTGAGCGGGAGTGCAGCCGCAGCGTCCGCACCCCGCCGCCGGTGAGGAGTTCGACGATGCGCTCGCCCGCGGGCTTGCGTACGGCGCTCTCGCACTCCGGGCAGGTGAAGGAGTAGAAGGTGGTGCGCCTGCTCGCGCCTATCGTCAGGCGCAGCGCCCCCGCCGACAGCTCGAAGCCGGCTCTGCAGTGCGGGCAGGCGGCCTTGAAGAGGACCGGGGTGACGGTCGAGAGTTCGTACGCCACACCGGACGCCTCAGACATTCCGACCATCCCAGATATTCCCGACATATCTCTGAGTCTTCCTACTCTTGGCCGTCGTAGGCGGCGAGCGCCTCGTGTGCCGCCAGCCGCGCGCTCTCGGCCAGGTCCTGCGGGGAGACGATCCGGCCGTCACCGCCGAGCCGCAGCGCGAGCCGCCGCAGGGAGGCGGGGGCCGGGGTACGCAACGTGATACGCAGCCCGCCGCCGGGAAGTTCATCCGCGCTGTCGTGCGGGTAGTACTCGGCCACCCAGCGACCGCCGGGGCCGACCTCGACGACCACCTCGGGATCGTCCGCCGACGGCTGCACCAGCCCCTCCGACAGATCGCGCAGCTCCAGCTCGGGCGGAGCCGCCGGTGCGTCGAGGAGCTTGATCTCGGCCACCCGGTCGAGCCGGAACGTCCGCCGGGCCTCGGACGTACGGCACCACGCCTCCATGTACGTGTGGCCCACGGCGAACAGCCGGATCGGGTCGACCTCCCGCTCGGTCAGCTCGTCCCTGGCCGGCGAGTAGTAGCGCAGCCACAGCCTGCGCCGCTCGGAGATCGCCCGGTCGACGTCGGCGAAGACGCCGCCCTCCGACTCGAAGGTCACCGACAGCCGGGAGCTGGCCCCCGCCGCCTCGCCGGCCGCCGCCTCCAGCTTGGCCGTGGCGCGCAGCAGCGCCTGCCGGTCGCTCTCCCGGAGGCCGGGCAGGGTGGCCACGGCGCGGGCGGCGACGAGCAGCGCCGTCGCCTCGTCGGCGGCGAGCCGCAGCGGCTCGGCGACATCGTCCGGGTTGTGCCACCAGATGCGGTCCCCGTCGGTGTCGATGTCCAGGAGGTCGCCGCCCCGGAAGCTCGTCCCGCACATGGGCAACACGTCGAGGTCGGAGATCAGCTCGTCCTCGGTGATGCCGAACGCCCGCGCGACATCGCTGACATGGGCGCCGGGGCGCTCCCGCAGATACGTCACGAGCGACAGCATCCGCCGGGTCTGGTCGATGGCATTGGCAGCCATGGTGGTCGCCTCCCCTCAGCCCTTGGCCACGGCGCGCAGCCGCTCCACGACGTCGGCCCGCAGGTCTGCGGGCTCCAGCACGACAGCGTCCGGGCCGAACTCCACCAGCCAGGCGTCGAGGCCGTGCCCGTACGGGATCTCCAGCTCGTCCCAGCCGTCGCCCAGCTCACGCGACGACAGCGCCTTGGCGCGCAGCGGATAGCCGCTGCCTGAGCGCAGTTTGATCAGGGCGGAGCGGGTCGCGGTCTCCCCCGCCCAGCTCTCCACGGTCTCCCGTACGGTCACCACGTCGGGCACCGGCGCCGAGAATTCGGCCGCCCTGGAGCGGATCCGGCCGGTGATGCGGGACAGCCGGAAGACCCGCTCGGCCCCGCGCTCCCGGTCCCAGCCGGCCAAGTACCAGTGGCCGCGCCAGCACTCCAGCGTCCAGGGCTCGACCTGGCGCTGCTCGGGGCGCGCCGCGTTGGCCTTGCGGTAGTCGAAGACGACGGGCCTGCGGTCGCGGCAGGCCAGCATCAGCGGTTCGAAGGCCGCCTCGTGGACGGGGATACGGGGTTCGAGCGCGCTGTGGTGGGCCTCGTAGCTGTCCTCGGCCTCCGGCATCCCCGCGGCCCGCAGCTTCTGCAGCGCGCCGCTGGCGGCGCCGGCGAGCCGCGCCTGCTGCCAGACCTTCGCCGCCAGGCCGAGCGCCGCTGCCTCCTCGGCGTCCAGGGTGATGGCGGGCAGCCGGTTGCTGTCGCGCCGGGCCACGTAGCCCGTGTCGCCGTCCAGGTTCTCCACGGTCTCGATGACCAGGCCCAGTTCGCGCAGATCGTCCTTGTCCCGCTCGAACATGCGGTTGAAGGAGTCGTCGGACCCTGCCTCCAGATAGGCCTCGATGGAGCCGCGCAGTTCGCGCTTGCTGAGCGGCCGCCTGGTCCCGAGCAGACACAGCGCCAGATTCATCAACCGCTCGGCCTTGGCAATGGCCATCGAAGCCCTTTCTGGTGGTACTTCCGACCGTTGACCGTACCGTCCCGGGGTGTGCCCGCAAAAGCCGAGGGCCCATGCCTGACAGCATGGGCCCCAGGTGGACACGACAGATGTCCGGATGTGATCAGACGGCGACCAGATCGCAGACGAAGATCAGCGTCTCGCCGGGCGCGATGGCACCCGGCGCGCCGCGGTCCCCGTACGCGAGGTGCGCGGGAATCGTCAACTGGCGGCGACCGCCGACCTTCATGCCCTGGACGCCCTGGTCCCAGCCGGCGATGACCTGTCCCCCGCCGAGGTTGAACTTGAGCGGGGTGCCGCGGTTCCACGACGAGTCGAACTCCTCGCCGGTGGAGAAGGCCACACCCACGTAGTGGACGGAGACAGTGTCGCCCGCCTTGGCCTCCTGGCCGTCACCCTCCCAGAGATCCTTGATCTCCAGGTCGGCGGGCGGCTCGCCACCCGGGAAGTCGACCTCGGGCTTTTCGTTGCTCACTGAACTGCTCCTCGAAATGATGAACGGGACAACCGGGACAGTGTTACACCGCCGCCAGGATCTCGACGACGAACACCAGAGTCGAGTTGGCGGGGATGGTGTCGCCCTGCGCCTGGTCCTTGTACCCCAGCGCCGGCGGGATCACCAGCAGCACCCGGCTGCCGACCTTCTTGCCGATGAGTCCCTTGTCCCAGCCCTCGATGACCTGCTTGGTGCCGATGGTCGTCGCGAACGGCGCCCCGGTCTTCCAGGAGTCGTCGAACAGCGTGGCCGCGGGCTTGCCCTCGTTGGGCTTCCAGGTGGCGCCGCTGTACTGCATGTAGACGCTCTGGCCACTCTTGACCGCGGCGCCCTTGCCCTCCACGATCGTCTTGCTGACCAGGGCCGACGGCGGGTTGTTCTTCGGCACGGAGATCGTCGCCGCCACGCCCTTGCCCGCCTTGACCTGCGGCAGGTCCTTCGGGATCGACGACTGGGTGCCCTCGGCCTGGGTGGGGATCACCTTTTCGAGGTCCAGCACGAACACCAGGGTGTCGGTGCCGCTGACCCCGAGCTGCTGGCTGCCCTGCGGGCCGAAGCCGGCGTTCGGCGGGGCCACGACCAGCACCCTGCTGCCGAGCTTCTGGCCGACCACACCGTCCGAGAACGCCGGGATGACGTTCTGCGCGCCGGCCGGGATGACCTGCGGGGCCGCCCCCTTGTCGTACGAGCTGCCGAGGTCCTTGCCGCCCTTCCACACCTTGACGGTGAAGTCGGCCATCACGAGGTCGCCCTTCTTGACCTCGGCGCCACCGCCCTTGGAGACCGTGTGCACCACGAACTTGTCACTCGGGTTGCCCTTGGGCAGGGTGATGGTCGCCTTCTTGCCCGTGGCCCCCGCGACGGTCGGCATCGGATCAGCCGTGTCGACGGGCTTGGGAACCGCCGGCGGCGACGCGGGGGCGGAAGGACCGGCCGAGGGAGACGCGGATTTGGACGCGGCGGAGTCGTCCTTCTTGGAGTCCCCACCACCTCCACAGGCGGTCAGCGCCAGGGCCGGCACGATCAGCAGGGCTGCAAGACGGCGTCGCACAGAGGGTCCTCGGGGGTGTAGGGGGATGTCCGTGCCGCCACTCTACGACCCTGCGCCGATCGCTCAGGTGTACGGCGTGCGCACGGGCCCCGTACGGCGTTCGTACGGGGCCCGTGCGTATCCGGCCGAAACCCGGCCAAAATCCGGCCGGGGAGATCGGTCACATACCGGCGATCAGCTTCTCCACCCGGTCGTCGACCGACCGGAACGGGTCCTTGCAGAGCACCGTGCGCTGCGCCTGGTCGTTGAGCTTGAGATGGACCCAGTCGACGGTGAAGTCCCGCCGCTGCTCCTGGGCCCTGCGGATGAAGTCGCCGCGCAGCCGCGCCCTGGTGGTCTGCGGGGGCACCGACTTGCCTTCGAAGATCTTCAGATCGTTGCAGATCCGGGCCGCCTGGCCCTTCTTCTCCAGCAGGTAGTACAGCCCGCGGCGGCGGTGGATGTCGTGGTAGGCGAGGTCTATCTGGGCGACCCGGGGATGCGACATGGTCATGTTGTGCTTGGCCCGGTAGCGCTCGATGAGCTGGTACTTCATGACCCAGTCGATCTCGGTGCTGATCCGGTCGAGGTCCTCGGCCTCGATCGCGTCGAGCGTGCGGCCCCACAGCTCCAGGACCTGCTCGACGGTGCCGGTGCGGATGCCGCGGCGGTCGACGAAGTCGACGGCCTTCTCGTAGTACTCCCGCTGCACCTCGATGGCCGACGCCTCGCGGCCGCTCGCCAGCCGGACCTTGCGCTGGCCCGTGATGTCGTGGCTGACCTCGCGGATGGCCCGGATCGGGTTCTCCAGGGTGAGGTCACGCATCACGGTGCCCGCCTCGATCATGCGCAGCACGAGGTCGGTGGCACCGACCTTCAGCAGCATGGTCGTCTCGGACATGTTCGAGTCGCCGACGATCACATGCAGCCGCCGGTAGCGCTCGGCGTCCGCGTGCGGTTCGTCGCGGGTGTTGATGATCGGACGGGAGCGGGTCGTCGCCGAGCTGACGCCCTCCCAGATGTGCTCGGCGCGCTGGCTGACGCAGTAGACGGCGCCCCGCGGAGTCTGCAGCACCTTCCCGGCGCCGCAGAGCAACTGCCTGGTGACGAGGAACGGGATGAGGATGTCCGCGAGCCGGGAGAACTCTCCGTGGCGGGCGACGAGATAGTTCTCGTGGCAGCCGTAGGAGTTTCCCGCCGAGTCGGTGTTGTTCTTGAAGAGATAGACGTCGCCGGCGATTCCCTCCTCGTGCAGGCGGCGTTCGGCGTCGACGAGCAGACCTTCGAGAATGCGCTCACCGGCCTTGTCGTGTGTGACCAGCTCGGTCACGTTGTCGCATTCCGGTGTGGCGTATTCCGGATGCGAACCCACGTCGAGATAGAGGCGGGCGCCGTTCCGCAGGAAGACATTGCTGCTGCGGCCCCATGAGACAACACGGCGGAAGAGGTAGCGCGCCACTTCGTCAGGTGACAGTCGGCGCTGTCCCCTGAACGTGCACGTGACGCCGTACTCGTTCTCCAGCCCGAAAATGCGGCGGTCCATGTCTGAACATTACGCCTGATGGCCTGAGCTGAAACCGGGTTCGGCCGCCCCGCTTCGATCATTTTCGGTTCCGGCCGTGGCATTCGAAGTACGGCCGGGAGCTGCGAGGACCCGCCGGGTGGTGATCAGTACGAGCAGGGCGGCGACGCCGCCGGCCCCCGCGACGGCGAAGCTGGCCGTCGTACCGCCCGCGTCGACGGCGGGTCCCGCGGCGGCCGTGCCCAGTGCGGCGCCCACCCCGAAGGTCGTCACGAGCCAGGAGAACGCCTCCGTGACGGTGCCGCGCGGGGCGTGCCGGTCGACGACGATGAACGCGCAGGCGATGGCGGGCGCGAGGAAGATCCCGGCGATCACGCAGAGCCCGGTCATCGCCACCACGCCGGGGGTGAGGGTCAGCGGCAGATAGCCCAGCGCGAGCAGCGCGACGATCGTCCGCAGCCGCTGCTCGGGCGCGCCGGTCCACTGCCGCGAGCCGTACACCACCCCGCCCAGCAGCGCCCCGAGTCCGAGGGCGGCCATCAGCCAGCCGTAGACCGACTCCCGGCCCTGGTCGTCGGCGTACGCGACGCCGGCGACCGTGATGGAGCCCAGGGCGACGCCGACGAAGAGGAAGGCGGCGAGCAGCGCGAGCAGACCGGGTGAGCGCAGCGCGCCCAGCCAGTGGGCCTCGCGCGGCGCCGAGCGCCACGCGCGTGAGGGCGCGGACACCACGACGGAGAGCGCGCCGAGCACCCCGGTCGCGTTGATGACCAGCAGCGCGACGCCCGGGGACCAGAGGGCGACCAGCAGGGTGACGAGCAGCGGTCCGACCGTGAACATCACTTCCTGGGCCACCGCGTCCATGGCGTAGGCCCGGTGCACCCGGTCCTCCTTGCCGAGGACGCTGGGCCACAGGGCCCGCAGCCCGCCTTCGAGCGGCGGGGTGCACAGGCCGGCCACCACGACGGCCAGGTAGGCGAGGAGCGGCGGGTCGGTGCCGACGGCCACGAGCAGCACCGCCCCGAGCGCGGAGAGCACCGCCGCGGGCAGTTGGACGCGCGGCTGGCCGTAGAGGTCCACGGCGCGGCCGAGCAGCGGCTGTCCGACGGCGTTGGCGATGCCGTACACGGCGGCCAGCGCGCCGGCCAGGCTGTAGCCGCCGCCCTCGGCCCGTACGAGCAGCACGACGGCGATCGGGGCCGTGGCGTTGGGCAGCCGGCCCACCAGCGTGCCCGCCAGCAGCCGGGCCGCGTGCGGGGTTTTGAGCAGGTCCTTGTATCCGGTGGCTCCCACAGCCCGCTCCGCCCCTCTCCCCCGGTGCGCCGCTTTCACCCGACGGCCGGAGTGTTACGTATAACGTCAGGGGTCATACGTACCATGTGCGCAGCACGCGGGTCCAGCGCCAGGGAGGCGGCAGTCATGAACGAGCAGGCCGCCAGGCCCACCAGCAGGGACGTGGCGCGGGCCGCCGGCGTCTCGCAGGCCACGGTCTCGCTGGTGCTGGGCGAGAAGTGGCGGGGCAGGGTCTCCGAGCGGACCGCGCTGCTGGTCAGGGACAGCGCGCGGGAGCTGGGCTACCGGCCCAATCTCGCGGCCCGCAATCTGCGGCTCGGCAGGACCAGGACGGCGCTGCTGGTCGTGCCGGCGCTCACCAACGAGTTCTTCGCCCGGGTGTACACGGGGGCCGCCGCCGTCGCCGCCGAACACGAATTCGGTGTCGTGCTCTACCCGTCGCCCGACGGCATCGGCCCGGCCAGGGACCCGTTCGCCTCGGCGCGCGCCGCGCTGGACGGGGTCATCGCCTCGTCGATGGCGGCCGAGGCACTGGCCACCATCCGGGGCGCCGACCTCCCGCTGGTGATGCTGGACAGCGATCCGGAGCGGCCGGGCGCCGCCGCCCGGGTGAATCTCGACATGGCGGACGGGATGCGGCAGGTGACGGAGCATCTGCTGGCCCTCGGCCACCGGCGGTTCGTCCATCTCGCCGCAGCCGTGGACTCCTGGACCTTCGACGTGCGCGCTCGGGCCATCGCCGAGGCGCTGGGCACGGCGGGCGCCGTCGTACGCACCGTCAGCTCGGCCCTGGAGGTGGGCGCGGCGCGCGAGGCCGCCGCGCACGCCCTGACGGGACCGGGGCCCCGGCCGACGGCCCTGGTCTGCGACGACGACATCCTGGCGGCCGGGGCCTGCAAGGCCGTGCGGCGACTCGGCCTGCGGGTGCCGGAGGACGTGTCCGTGACGGGCTTCGACGATCTGACGCTGGCCGGCGCCGTGGAGCCGGAGCTGACCACCGTGCGGCTGCCCGCCGAACAGGTCGGCGAGCGGGGCATGTCGGCGCTCCTGGCGGTCCTGGACGGCCGGGAGCCGGCCGGGGGCGATCTGCCGGTCACCCTGGTCGTCCGGGGATCGACAGCGCCCCCGCAGGGCGTCTGACGCACCGTCCGGCGCCGGGTACGGCTGTGCCCCGGGCCGCACGGGGCGGACCGGGGCACGGAGCACCGCTGAGCGGGGCTCAGGTCATTCGTCGGAGCCGTCCTGCTTCTTCTCGGCATCCGGCAGCGACTTCGGGCCTGACGTGTCGTCCGTGGCCGAGCCGTCCTCGTCGTCCGACGGGGCGTCGGTCGGGGTCGAGGCGGCGCCGTCCGCCTCCAGCAGCCGGGCGAGCTGCCGGCCGACGATCCGCTTGAACTTGCGCTTCTGCGGTCGCGTACGGTCCAGGACCGCCACTTCGAGCCGCTCGGCGGGGATCTCGCGCTCGCCGCCGTTGGTGTCACGCGACAGCGCCTGTACGGCGAGGCTCAGCGCCTCGGCGAGCGTCATCGCCTCGCGGTGCCGCTGGTCCAGATAGGTGCTGATCTGCTCGGAGCTGCCGCCGACCGCGACCGAGCCGTGCTCGTCCACGATCGATCCGTCGTGCGGCAGCCGGTAGATCTGGTCGCCGTCCGGTGTGGCGCCCACCTCGGCGACGACCAGCTCGACCTCGTACGGCTTCTCGCCGGCGCTGGAGAAGATCGTGCCCAGCGTCTGCGCGTACACGTTGGCGAGGCCGCGGGCCGTCACATCGTCGCGGTCGTAGGTGTATCCGCGCAGATCCGCGTAGCGCACACCGCCGATGCGCAGGTTCTCGTACTCGTTGTACTTGCCGGCCGCGGCGAAGCCGATCCGGTCGTAGATCTCGCTGAACTTGTGCAGGGCTCGGGACGGGTTCTCGCCGACGAACACGATGCCGTCGGCGTACTGCAGCACAACCAGGCTGCGACCGCGGGCGATGCCCTTCCGGGCGTATTCCGCCCGGTCGGCCATGGCCTGCTGGGGTGAGACATAGAACGGCGTCGACACCGGCTATCCGTCCCTTTCAGTCAGTGGCAGATGGGTTCGGGAGAGGGGACGGTCAGAGCAGCGCGGCGCGCGGGCCGTCCGGCTGCTGGAGCCGGCGCTCAAGGATCGTCCGGGCGATCTCGGCGGACTCCGTGTCGTCCAGCCGCCGGAAGCCGTCCTCCGTGATGACGGTGACGATCGGATAGATCCGGCGGGCCACGTCGGGGCCGCCGGTGGCCGAGTCGTCGTCGGCGGCGTCGTAGAGCGCCTGGATGACCAGTGTCGTCGCCTCCTGCTCCGTCAGCTCGTCGTGGTAGAGCTTCTTCATCGCGCCACGGGCGAAGATCGAGCCGGAGCCTGTCGAGGCGTAACCGTTCTCCTCGGAGCGGCCGCCCGTCACGTCGTACGAGAAGATGCGGCCCTTGTCGCGGTCCACGTCGTACCCCGCGAAGAGCGGGACGACGGCCAGGCCCTGCATGGCCATGGCCAGGTTGGAACGGATCATCGTGGAGAGCCGGTTGGCCTTGCCCTCCAGGGAGAGCGTCGCGCCTTCGACCTTCTCGAAGTGCTCCAGCTCCAGTTGGAAGAGCTTCACCATCTCCACGGCGAGTCCTGCGGTGCCGGCGATCCCCACGGCCGAGTACTCGTCGGCGGGGAAGACCTTCTCGATGTCGCGCTGGGCGATCATGTTGCCCATGGTGGCCCGCCGGTCACCGGCCAGCACCACACCGCCGGGGAAGGTCACGGCCACGATCGTCGTGCCGTGCGGCGCCTCGACGGCGCCCTGCAGCGGCGGCAGCGAACGGTTGCCGGGGAGCATGTCGGGCGACTGGTCCGACAGGAAATCCATGAACGACGACGAGCCGGGCGTCAGGAAGGCCGCCGGCAGACGCCCGGTGCTCCGAGGATTGGCTTCCACACGTTTCCTTCCGGATTGGCTGCGGCCCGCCGCTGGGGCCGGGCCGATCTTTCGAACTGTGCACGGACCTTACCCGCGCCGTGGCCGGTCATCCGCCCCGGTGCGACCGGCTTTCGCCGGTGGCGCCGGGACGGCGACGCAGGTTACTGCCCGCCCTTTTGCACGAACGAGCGCACGAAGTCCTCGGCGTTCTCTTCGAGCACATCGTCGATCTCGTCGAGAACGGAGTCCACGTCGTCCGACAGCTTCTCCTGACGCTCCTTGAGGTCCTCGGAGCCCTGCGCTTCCTGCGTCTGCTCCTCGACGTCCTCCGTGGAACGCGTCGCCTTCTGCTGTCCGCCGCCGGTGTCCTTGGTCGCCATATCCCTCACCCCGCTCGGTTCGCCCCGCTCGATGTGACCTTCAAGATCAGACCCTACAAGCAGGGTCCGACATCGGCCCCGCACTTTCGTACAACGTCCGGGGCCCACCCCCATGATTCCCGTCCGGGGACCATTTCAGCCTCCGGACAGCACCCGGACCAGGTCTTCCGCCGTACGGCACCGGTCAAGCAGCTCTTTCACGTGGTTGCGTGTACCGCGCAGCGGTTCCAGGGTGGGCACGCGCTGCAACGAGTCGCGGCCCGGCAGGTCGAAGATGACCGAGTCCCAGGAGGCGGCGGCCACGTCCTCCGCGTACTGCTCAAGGCAGCGGCCCCGGAAATAGGCCCTGGTGTCCTCCGGAGGCTTCGTCCTGGCCCGTTCCACGTCCTGGTCGTCCAGCAGCCTGGTCATCTTGCCGCGGGCCACCAGGCGGTTGTAGAGGCCCTTCTCGGGGCGTACGTCCGCGTACTGGAGGTCCACCAGGTGGAGCCGGGCCGCGTCCCAGTCGAGACCGTCCCTGCGGCGGTATCCCTCCAGTATTTCCCGCTTGGTGATCCAGTCCAGCTCGCCCGACAGGCTCATCGGGTCGTTCTCCAGCCGGTTGAGGGTGTCCTCCCAGCGGCCGAGCACATCCTGGGTCTGCTCGTCGGCGTCGGAGCCGTACCGCTCCTCGACATATTTTCTGGCCAGCTCGTAGTACTCCATCTGGAGCTGTACGGCGGTCAGGGTGCGCCCGCTGCGCAGCGTGACCAGCCGCTTGAGCGTCGGGTCGTGGGAGACCTGGTGCAGGGTGCGGACCGGCTGGTCGACGGCCAGGTCGACGTTGATGAAGCCGTCCTCGATCATGGCGAGGACCAGCGAGGTCGTACCGAGCTTGAGGTACGTGGAGATCTCCGACAGGTTCGCGTCCCCGATGATGACGTGCAGCCTGCGGTACTTCTCCGCGTCCGAGTGCGGTTCGTCGCGGGTGTTGATGATGGGCCGTTTGAGGGTGGTCTCCAGGCCGACCTCGACCTCGAAGTAGTCGGCGCGCTGGCTGATCTGGAAGCCGTGCTCATGGCCGTCCTGGCCGATGCCGACCCGGCCGGCGCCGGTGACGACCTGGCGGGAGACGAAGAACGGCGTCAGATGGCGCACGATGTCCGAGAACGGGGTCTCCCGGCGCATGAGGTAGTTCTCGTGCGTGCCGTAGGAGGCGCCCTTGTTGTCGGTGTTGTTCTTGTACAGATGGATGGGCTGGGCGCCGGGGATCTGCGCGGCCCGCTCGGCCGCCTCGGCCATGATCCGCTCGCCGGCCTTGTCCCACAGGACCGCGTCGCGCGGGTTGGTGATCTCCGGTGAGCTGTACTCCGGATGGGCGTGGTCGACGTAGAGCCGGGCGCCGTTCGTGAGGATCACATTGGCCAGGCCGATGTCCTCGTCGGTGAGCTGGCTGGAGTCGGCCGTCTCCCTGGCGAGGTCGAAGCCCCGCGCGTCCCGCAGCGGGTTCTCCTCCTCGAAATCCCACCGGGCGCGCCGGGCCCGCATCATCGCCGCCGCGTAGGCGTTCACGATCTGGGACGAGGTGAGCATGGCATTGGCGTTCGGGTGACCCGGAACGGAGATGCCGTACTCCGTCTCGATGCCCATTACTCGCCGTACAGTCATGCGGCCCTCCTTGCCCGGCACCGCTCCCCTTCGGGAAAGGTGCTCAAGTACCGCTGTCGCTCCGGTGCGTGTGCGGTGCCCTTCCCCGCACTGCGCGACCCGGCGGTACCGACGAGCCTAGAACGCCATGGCGCTTGTGGGGAGATCATTTTCGTCATTGGCCTGGTGTGGTGGAAGGTACGGGAAAAGCAGCGGCTGCGGATGTCCTTCCGGACATCCGCAGCCGGTGTGCGTTTTACAGGTACTGACCGGTGTTTGCCACCGTGTCGATGGAGCGTCCGGTGTCCGCGCCCTGTTTTCCGGTGACGAGCGTACGGATGAACACGATCCGCTCGCCCTTCTTTCCGGAGATGCGGGCCCAGTCGTCGGGGTTGGTGGTGTTCGGCAGGTCCTCGTTCTCCTTGAACTCGTCCACGCAAGCCTGGAGGAGGTGGGAGACCCTGAGACCTTTCTGGTTCTGGTCGAGGAAGTCCTTGATGGCCATTTTCTTGGCCCGGTCCACGATGTTCTGAATCATGGCGCCGGAGTTGAAGTCCTTGAAATAGAGGACTTCCTTGTCGCCGTTGGCGTACGTGACCTCGAGGAAGCGGTTCTCCTCGGACTCCGTGTACATCCGCTCCACGACGGTCTGGATCATGCCCTGGACCGCGTCCTCGCGGGAGTCCCTGTGCTCGGACAGGTCGTCCGTGTGCAGGGGCAGCGAGGAGCGCAGGTACTTGGCGAAGATGTCCTTGGCCGCCTCGGCGTCGGGACGCTCGATCTTGATCTTCACATCGAGCCGGCCGGGGCGCAGGATCGCCGGGTCGATCATGTCCTCGCGGTTGGAGGCGCCGATCACGATGACGTTCTCCAGGCCCTCCACACCGTCGATCTCGGCGAGCAACTGCGGGACGATGGTGTTCTCCACGTCCGAGCTGACACCGGATCCGCGGGTGCGGAAGAGGGATTCCATCTCGTCGAAGAAGACGATGACGGGGGTGCCCTCGCTGGCCTTCTCACGGGCGCGCTGGAAGACCAGGCGGATGTGCCGCTCGGTCTCGCCCACGTACTTGTTGAGGAGCTCAGGACCCTTGATATTGAGGAAGTAACTCTTGCCGGCCGGGCGCCCTGTCACCTCGGCGACCTTCTTGGCGAGCGAGTTCGCCACGGCCTTGGCGATGAGTGTCTTGCCGCAGCCGGGGGGCCCGTAGAGCAGGATGCCCTTCGGCGGCCGCAGCTCGTGCTCCTTGAAGAGGTCGGGGTAGAGGTACGGAAGCTCGACCGCGTCGCGGATCATCTCGATCTGGCCGCCCAGACCGCCGATCTTGTCGTAGTCGACGTCCGGGACCTCTTCGAGGACGAGCTCTTCGACCTCGCTCTTGGGAATGACCTCGTAGACGTAACCGGAGCGCGGTTCGAGCAGCAGGGCGTCGCCGGGCCGGATGGTGATGTCCAGCAGCGGTTCCGCCAGCCGCACCACCCGCTCCTCGTCGGTGTGCCCGACGACCAGCGCGCGCTCGCCGTCCTCAAGGATCTCCTTGAGGGTGACGATGTCGCCGGCCCGCTCGAACGTCATGGCCTCGACCACGTTGGTCGCCTCGTTGAGCATGACCTCCTGGCCACGCCTGAGCTCTTCGAGCTCCACGCTGGGGCTGACGTTCACCCGGAGCTTGCGGCCCCCGGTGAAGATGTCGGCCGTACCGTCCTCGTTCGCCTGCAGGAAGACGCCGAAGCCGGCCGGCGGCTGTGCCAGCCTGTCGACCTCTTCCTTGAGGGCCACGATCTGGTCGCGGGCCTCACGCAGCGTGTTGGCGAGCCGCTCGTTCTGCGCGGACACACCCGCCAGATTGGTCTGCAGCTCGACAATCCGCTCTTCGAGAATCCTCGTGTGCCGCGGAGAGTCGGCGAGCTTGCGTCGCAGGACGGCGATTTCCTGCTCAAGATAGGCGACCTGGCCGGCGGGGTCTTCAGACCCCCGACCGGGCCGGGTGCCGCGGTTGATGTCGTCGTCGTGTGCTGCCACGGTCCTCACCTCCTCCAAGGGGAGCTGGACGCTTCCTGACCCTACCTGGGCCGGTGATGATTGAAACCCCTAGATCACAAAGACTGTCGGGGTGTGTCCGATCTTCACCCTTGCGCTCGCCCTCACGGGAGGGGAATACCCACCGAACAACATCGGAAAGCCGCCGGTTGTATCGTCGAAGTGTTCAACACCCGTCAGGGCTGGCGCGACTTACCCCATATTGCACCACCCGGAGCGGCAAACGGCAGGAGACATGATCGTGCAGCAGGAGGCTCCCACCGAAGGTGCCACTGAGACCCAGGATCCGCTGGAGGTGTGGATCGACCAGGATCTGTGCACCGGTGACGGGATCTGTGCCCAGTACGCGCCCGAGGTCTTCGAGCTCGACATCGACGGCCTGGCCTATGTGAAGAGCCCGGATGACGAGCTGTTGCAGGCCCCGGGCGCCACCACCCGGGTGCCGCTGCCGCTGCTGCGCGACGTGGTGGACTCGGCCAAGGAGTGTCCGGGCGACTGCATCCACGTCCGGCGGGTTTCGGACAGCGTCGAGGTGTACGGCCCGGACGCGGTCTGAGCCGGGGCGCGGCCCGCCGTCAGACGCTTTTGGCGGTGGGCTGTTCGCTGCGGACGAACGCGCCGCCGCGCCACTTCCAGGAGACCCGCTCCTGGATGTCGGGGCAGCAGCTCGGGACAGTCGGGTCCGAGTAGCCCAGCAGTGTGGCGAGGACGGCGCCGCCGGTTATCGCGAAGCCGGTGCCGACGCTCTGCTTGGCCTTCGGGTCCAGCAGGGTCGCCACTATGCGGGGCGTGGCCGCCGTCGCGCCCTTGGTCAGTACGTAGACCCCGCTCGGCGGGGTGCCGGAGCCCGAGTCGCAGCGCACGACCGCCACGGTCTCCGGGGAGCCGTCGCCGTCCAGATCGCCGGACGCCTTTTTCGTGACGACCGTCCCTGCGGCGCCACAGTCCAGCGGGAAGTGGACGGCGGCCGGGTCGGGTGCGGGCAGCGCCGCGTGGTTCGGTGCGCTCTGCGCGCGTACCTGTCCCTGCCCCTGGTGAGTTGTCTGCGACGCGGTGGCCGGGCCCGGCTGGAGGAGTCCCGCGACGGCCACGACACCGGCCATCGCGGTCGCCGTGGCGAGCCAGTGCATGGCGGCGGGCCGGGTGTGAGCGAGGTCCGCAGCGTCGGAGATCTGCACGCGGAGTGTCTCCTGAGAGGGGCCGTGCTGGAGAAGAAACCAACGGTGTGAGGGAGACAGCATCGTGCCACACGTCACAGCGGCGCGGAACAGCGGGGGGCGAAACTCCGGCGGGCTTCGCGGCCAACATGACGGCGCCGCCGCCGAGTTCCGCGGGCTGGTCGGGAACTCGGCGGCGGCGGTGTCCTGTTAGTGGGAGTTGCTGCTGCCCGGACCTTCGTAGTCGTCTCCGTACGAGCCCTTGGAGGGCCGGCGGCGGCGCAGCGGGGGCTCGACGCCGTCGGCGAGGCGGCGCGCCGTGACCAGGAAGCCGGTGTGGCCGATCATCCGGTGGTCGGGGCGTACGGCGAGGCCCTCGACGTGCCAGTTGCGGATCATCGACTCCCAGGCGGCCGGCTCGTTGAACGTGCCGAACTCCCTGATCGTCTCGACGGTGCGGGCGAGCTGGGTGGTCGTCGCGACGTACGCGCAGAGGATGCCGCCGGGCACGAGCGCCTTGGAGACGGCCTCGACGCACTCCCAGGGGGCGAGCATGTCCAGGACGACCCGGTCCACGTCCGTGTCGGACAGGTTGTCCTGGAGGTCGCCGACCGTCAGGGTCCAGGCGGGGTGCGGTTCGCCGAAGTAGCGCTCCACGTTCTGCTGGGCGATGTCGGCGAAGTCCTGGCGGCGCTCGTAGGAGTGCAGCATGCCCTCGTCACCGATGACGCGCAGCAGGAAGCTGCTGAGCGACCCGGAGCCCACCCCGGCCTCGACGACGCGCGCGCCGGGGAAGATGTCGGCGAAGGCCAGGATCTGGCCCGCGTCCTTGGGGTAGACCACGGCGGCGCCGCGGGGCATGGACAGGACGTAGTCGGGGAGCAGGGGGCGCAGCGCGAGGTAGGCGACGTTTCCCGTGGTACGGACAACACTGCCCTCGGGAGCACCGATCAGCTCGTCGTGCGGGAAGGACCCTTTGTGGGTGTGGAAGTTCTTCCCGGCTTCGAGCGTGAAGGTGTGGTGGCGTCCCTTGGGGTCGGTGAGCTGGACCTGGTCCCCGACCTTGAAGGGCCCACGTCGGCGGGCGGCACCGGTCGGTTCGGACATGCGACCACACTAGCGGCTTTGTGCGGGGTCCCCTGACGCCGGTCAGTGCGGCTCGGGGCGGGCCATCGCCGCGACGAAGGCGCGCTCCACGTCGGCCGTGGACAGGACGCCGTAGATCTCGCCGGTCTCCTCCACGACCAGGTACTCGGTGGCGGGGGCTGCCCGCAGCCGGTCGAGCAGCGCCTCCCCCGCCAGTTCGGCGGGGACCCGCATGTCGTCGGTGAGGTCCTGCGAGAGGCCGCTGACGGCCACCCAGGGGCGGCGGTGCTGGGGGACGCCGACGATCGCCGCCTCGCGTACCAGGCCCGTCGGGTCGCCCTGCCCGTCCACGACCACGAGGGCGCGCGCACCGGCCTCGTTGGCCCGGCGCAGCGCCTCGGAGAGCGGGGTCTGGGGTTCGACGGGGACGGCGCGTCTGGTGAGCGTGCGGGCCTGGAGTTCCGGCAGGTGCTCGCGCAGCCGGGCCATCCGCAGGCTGTTGCCCGCTCCGGTCCAGATGATCGCGGCGAGGATCGCGGCGATCAAGGCGTCGGTGACCGTCTCGAATCCGCCGATGTCCCCCGCGGCGCTGCTGAAGCTGCCGCCGTGCGTGAACAGCGGCAGCCCGATGAGGCCGACGAGTACGACGACGGCCAGCGCCCGGCCGACCCAGGCGGCGGCCACGGTGCCGCTCATCGGCTTACCGGTGATCTTCCAGACGACGGCGCGCAGCATCCGGCCGCCGTCGAGCGGCAGTCCCGGCAGCAGGTTGAACACGGCCACGATGAGGTTGGAGACCATCAGTCCTGCGAGCAGGACGCCGGGGACGGTGTCGGCTTCCACGGTCAGCATGCCGAGGTAGAAGATCCCCGCGAGGACGAGTGAGAGCAGCGGTCCGACGAAGGCCAGGACGAACTCGCGGCCCGGGGTGTCGGACTCCTTCTCGATCTCCGAGACCCCGCCGAAGAACTGGAGCTGGATCCGTCGCACGGGGAGCTTGAAGCGCAGCGCGGCGACGGTGTGGGCCAGTTCGTGGACGAGTACGGAGGCGTAGAAGGCGACGGCGAAGAACAGCGAGACGAGATAGCGGGCGCCGCCGAGTCCCGGCAGGATCCGGTCGATCTGGCCGCCGAAGACCCAGGTGATCAGCGCGGCCACCAGGAACCAGCTCGGGGCGACGTAGACGGGCACGCCGAAGGGCCGGCCCATGAGGATGCCGCCGCCGGGATCCGCGGGCCTCGGCGGCTTCCGGCTCGGGGGCTTGCCCCCGGGGCCGGGCTCCGGCCGGCTGCTCTCGCCGCTCTCGTCGTCCTCTTTCACGGGTCCCCTTCGTCGGCGGCAGCGTCGCTATCTCGATCATGCAGTGCGAGAGGCTCTGTAGTCGATGGTATTCGGCGGGGTGCGGTCCGGCGGACATGCCCCTGCTGTCAGTGCCGGGCCTTAGGGTCTGCGTCATGACTACCAGCACGCCGCCCTCGTCGCTGTCGCCTTCGCGTGCGAGCGACTTCATGCAGTGCCCCTTGCTGTACCGCTTCCGGGTCATCGACAAGCTGCCCCAGAAGCCCAGTGAGGCGGCCACCCGCGGCACGCTGGTGCACGCGGTGCTTGAGCGGCTGTTCGACGATCCGGCGGCGGAGCGCACGGCGCCGCGGGCGCGGGCGATGGTGCCGGGCCAGTGGGACCGGCTGCTGGAGTCGAGACCCGAGCTGGCCGAGCTGTTCGCCGAGGACGCGGAGGGTGAGCGGCTGACCCGCTGGCTCGCCGAGGCCGAGGGGTTGGTGGAGCGGTGGTTCTCGCTGGAGGACCCGACCCGGCTGGAGCCGGCCGAGCGCGAGCTGTTCGTCGAGACGGAGCTGGCGTCGGGGCTGCGGCTGCGCGGGGTGATCGACCGGGTCGATGTGGCGCCCACCGGCGAGGTGCGGATCGTCGACTACAAGACGGGCAAGGCGCCCCGCCCCGAGTACGCGGAAGGGGCGCTGTTCCAGATGAAGTTCTACGCCCTGGTGATCTGGCGGCTGAAGGGCGTGGTGCCGCGCCGGCTCCAGTTGGTGTATCTGGGCAGCGGCGAGGTCATGACGTACGACCCGGCGGTGGCGGACCTGGAGCGGGTGGAGCGCAAGCTGCTGGCCCTGTGGGACGCGATCCGGGCCGCGACGGAGTCGGGAGACTGGCGGCCCCGGCCGACGAAGCTGTGCGGCTGGTGCGACCATCAGGCGCTCTGTCCGGAATTCGGCGGCACACCACCGGTTTATCCGCTGCCGGTGCCGGGGGCCGCCGCCGTACCGGAGCAGGAGACCGTGCGGGAGACGGCGTAGCGGCCGCGCGCCCGACGGAGTCCTGGCAGGGCCGTCAGGGCAGAATGGGGCCGGTCTAGTGAATGGGAGTTCCCTGTGACTGTCCGCGTCCTACTGGTCGATGACCAGCCGCTGCTGCGCACCGGCTTCCGGATGATCCTGGAGGCGGAGCAGGACATCGCGGTCGTCGGCGAGGCCGGGGACGGCCTCCAGGCCATCGACCAGGTCAGGGCGTTGCAGCCCGACGTGGTGCTGATGGACATCCGGATGCCCCGGATGGACGGCGTCGAGGCGACCCGCCAGATCACGGGCCCCGGCAGGGACGGCCCGGCGAAGGTGCTCGTGCTGACCACCTTCGACCTGGACGAGTACGTCGTGGAGGCGCTGCGCGCAGGGGCGAGCGGCTTCCTGCTGAAGGACGCGCCCGCCAACGAGCTGGTGCAGGCCATCAGGGTGGTCGCGGCGGGTGAGGCGATGCTGGCGCCGAGCATCACGCGCCGGCTGCTCGACAAGTACGCGGACCATCTGCCGTCCGGCGAGGATCCGGTGCCCGACACGCTGCACACCCTGACGGAGCGCGAGGTCGAGGTGCTGAAGCTGGTCGCGCGCGGCCTGTCGAACGCGGAGATCGCCGCGGACCTGTTCGTGAGCGAGACGACGGTCAAGACGCATGTGGGCCATGTGCTGACGAAGCTGAGCCTGCGCGACCGGGTGCAGGCAGCGGTGTACGCGTACGAGAGCGGTCTGGTGCGCCCCGGCGCGCAGTGAGCCGCCGCCGGGCCGCCGGGTGACCGGAGCGGACAGGCCGAAGGGCCGGCCGCGTGAGTGCGTCGCACTCGCGTGGCCGGCCCTTCGGTCCGCTGTACCGGTGCCGGGAGGCCCAGGGGTCAGGAGCTGCCCCGGCCCAGCTCCCAGAGGTTCACCTCGGCAGCCGAGTTGACGGCCCATTCGACGCCCGTGATGTCGTCGCGCGACGCCACGTACTGCTTGCCCTGCCAGAGCGGCAGGACCGGCACGTCCTGGGCGACGATGTCCTGGATCCGGCCGAAGGTGTCCGAAGCCTCGGCGCGGTTGGCCTCCTTGCGGGACTCCGGTATGAGCTGGTTCTGCGTCTCGGCGTTGACGTAGGGGCTGTTGAGGAAGTTGCCCTTGTCGAGGAACGGCGCGACGTAGTTGTCCGGGTCCGGGAAGTCGGGGAACCAGCCCATCCCGAAGACCTCGTACTTGCGGGCGACCTCGGCCGGGCGGAAGGCCGACCACTCGGTGCCCTTGATCTGGACCTTGAAGAGCCCGGTCGCGTTGAGCTGGCTCTGCAGGGTCTGGAATTCCTTCTTCGTGGCGGGACCGTAGTGGTCGGTCGTGTAGTTCAGGGTGAACTGGACCGGGGTCTTGACGCCCGCGTTCCGCAGCACGTCCTGCGCCTTGGACAGCGACGGGTCGCCGTACTGGTTGAAGAAGGAGTTGGTGTGGCCGCTGATGCCCGAGGGGATCAGCGAGTAGAGCGACTCGGCCGTCGTGCCGTACACGTCGTTGACGAGCTTGTTGCGGTCGATGCTGTAGGCGACGGCCTGGCGGACCGCCTTGTCCTTCACCGCGGGCGCGGCCGTGTTGAAGGCCAGGTAGCGGATTTCCAGACCCGGCATCTCCGTGAGGTCGATGTCGTCCGTGGGGTGCTCGGTCATCTGCTTGATCTGCTCGGGCGACATGGTGCGGAGCATGACCCCGATGTCGCCCTTGTCGAGCGCCTTGCCCATGGTGTCGGGATCGTCGAAGGTGATCCGCTCGACCTTGTTGTTGTTCACCTTGAGAGCACCCTTGTATTTGGGGTTCTTGGTGAACACGATCTTCGTGACCTTGTCGTTCTTGACCTCGGCCTTGAGCGTGTAAGGGCCGGATCCGTCGACGTCGAAGCCCTTGCGGACCTTCTTGGCCTCGTACTGCTTGGGGTTGACCACACCGGCGATGGGGGTCGCGAGCTTGTAGGGGAACGTCGCGTCGGACGTCTTGAGGTGGAAGATCACCTCGCGGTCGCCGTTGGTGTCGATCGCGTCGATGTTGTTCAGCAGACCGGCGGCGCCGTTGGGGTCGTTGATGTCGACGACCCGCTCGATGGAGAACTTCACATCGTCGGCCGTGACCGGGTCGCCGTTGCTGAAGGTGAGGCCCTCGCGCAGCGTGCAGCGGTAGCTCTCGTCCTCGTTGTCGGTGAAGGCGCACTTGGACGCGGCCTCGGGCACCGGCACACCGCCGCCGCGCGGCACGGCCATCAAGGTCTGGAGGGTCTGCCGGATGACGTTCCACGTCGAAGTGTCGTACGTGGAGGCGGGATCCAGCGGAGCCGGCACTTCCTTCGTGGCGACGACCTGGTCCGTGGTGCCCACGACAATGGCCGCGTCACCGCCCGAACCGCCCTCCGCACCACCGCAACCGGCCAGCACGGGCGCGAGCAGACCGGCAACGGCCGTCAACACCAAGGTCTTGCGGTTCATCCTGGACGTACTCCTCATGCGGCACTGGGATACAGCGGTGTGAAGGAGACTCCGCCGTGCCACCCGTTCGGGGCTGCGCGTTCGGGCCGGGATGCAGGGTGATCGGTCCCGTGTTCACGGCGACTTGGTGGACCGTCGGGACACGTCGGTGAGGCGGCGAAGTACTCGGCACGAGATTAGTCGGCGGTGCGAGGAATGCAGGACCGGGTGCGAACAGCGGCGTAAACGCTAAGTGATCACTACCGACCGGGGTGCAATTTCCTGGTGCCGTCATGTTTCGTACACCGCTTCACCAATCGGGACACATGGGCACGGCGAAACACCCTCCGCACCACCCGAAGCAGGCTCTTTCGCCACCTGTCGACGCCATGGCGCGTGATAAAGGTCACTCGCACCGTGCCGAGGCCGCACTGAATAGCGGTCCGGCAATGTCACGGAAAATACACGGGCCAATGCGATGAGTCTCCGAATGCAAATTGCAGACTCGCGCCGTGCGGATCAGCGCCTCGGAGTCATCAGTCCGCGCAGGAATACCAGATCGACTTCTTCCAGCGATCCGACGATCGTGCGCCCTTCGGCGGGCGCGATGGGCGCGACGGACGGTACGACGACGACCTGGCAGCCCGCCGCCTCGGCAGCGGCGACGCCGGTCGCCGTGTCCTCGACGACGGCGCAGCGGGCGGGGTCGGCCCCGAGGCCGCGCGCGGCGATCAGATAGGGGTCGGGGTGCGGCTTCGTACGGGCCACGTCGTCGCCGGCGACGGTCAGCGCGAAGTTGTCGGGGCCCAGCGAGACCAGCACCCGGTCGACGATGCGCCGGTGCGAGGCGGAGACCAGGGCGGTGGGCACCTGGTGGGCCGACAGCTCGGCCAGCAGCCGTGCGGCGCCGGGCATCAGCGGTACGCCGAGCCCGATGCGCCGCTCGAAGGTCTCGTTGAGCAGCACGGTCAGTTCGGGCAGCGTGACCGGGGCGCCGGTGGCCTCGATCAGGAAGCCGGCGCTGCGGGTCATGGGTCCGCCGACCACCACTTCGCGCCAGGACTCGTCGAGGGTGTGTCCGAGGCCCTTGAAGACCTCCACCTCCGCGTCCCACCAGAAGCCCTCGCTGTCGACCAGGGTGCCGTCCATGTCGAGGAGGACAGCCTGCAGGGAGGACCCTTCGGCCGTACGGGTCAGGGACGCGGGGACCGTACTGGTCATCCGGCACACCTCCAAGAGGGACGAGAAGGCCGGTCGCCTTGTCCGCGGGGTGTCCCGCCGGAACAGGCGACCGGCCTGCGCTGGGCCGACCAGTGTACGACTTGTCCGGTTGTCGCGCTCAGCGATTACCGGGTGCTCGGACCGATGTTCACCGGGCGTTGAAGTAGGTGGCGTCCGGGTGGTGGATGACGATGGCGTCGGTGGACTGCTCCGGGTGGAGCTGGAACTCCTCGGAGAGCTGGACGCCGATCCGCTCGGGTTCCAGCAGCTCGGCGATCTTGGCCCGGTCCTCCAGGTTGGGGCAGGCCCCATAGCCGAGCGAGAAGCGCGCGCCGCGGTACTTCAGCGCGAACATGTCCTCGACCTCGGACGGGTCCTCGCCCGCGAAGCCCAGCTCGGAGCGGACCCTGGCGTGCCAGTACTCGGCGAGGGCCTCGGCGAGCTGGACGGAGAGCCCGTGCAGCTCCAGGTAGTCGCGGTAGGCGTTGCGTTCGAAGAGTTCGGCGGTCGTGCCGCCGATCTTCGAGCCGACGGTGACGATCTGCAGCCCGACGACGTCCGTCTCGCCGGACTCCTCGGGGCGGAAGTAGTCGGCGAGGCAGAGCCGGCGCCCGCGCCGCTGGCGGGGGAAGGTGAAGCGGGTGCGCTCGGAGCCGTCCTCACCAAGCAGGATCAGGTCCTCGCCCTTGGACACGCAGGGGAAGTAGCCGTAGACGACGGCGGCTTCCAGCATGTTCTCGGTGTGCAGCCGCTCCAGCCAGCCGCGCAGATGCGGCCGGCCCTCGGTCTCGACCAGTTCCTCGTAGCTGGGTCCTCCGCCGGTACGGGCCTCCTTGAGGCCCCACTGGCCCTTGAACAGCGCGCCTTCGTCCAGCCAGGACGCGTACTCCTTGAGCTGGATGCCCTTGACGACGCGGGTGCCCCAGAACGGCGGTGTGGGTACGGGGTTGTCGACGGCGACGTCCGAGCGCCCGCCGCCCTCCTCGGGACGCTCCTCGACCACGGTGTTGGCGGTGGCCCTGACCCGGCGGGGCTTCAGCTCGGGCAGCGTGACGCCGGGGACGCCGCGCTTGACGCCGATCAGCGCGTCCATCAGCCGCAGGCCCTCGAACGCGTCGCGGGCGTAGCGGACTTCGCCCTCGTAGATCTCGTGCAGGTCCTGCTCGACATAGGCCCGGGTGAGCGCGGCGCCACCGAGGATGACGGGGAAGTCGGCCGCCATCTTGCGCTGGTTCAGCTCTTCCAGGTTCTCCTTCATGATCACGGTCGACTTCACCAGCAGACCCGACATGCCGATGACGTCCGCCTTGTGCTCCTCGGCGGCTTCCAGGATCGCGGAGACGGGCTGCTTGATGCCCAGATTGACCACGGTGTAGCCGTTGTTGGAGAGGATGATGTCCACGAGGTTCTTGCCGATGTCGTGGACGTCGCCGCGTACGGTCGCGAGCACGATGGTGCCCTTGCCGTCGTCGTCCGTCTTCTCCATGTGCGGTTCGAGATACGCGACCGCCGTCTTCATCACCTCGGCGGACTGGAGCACGAACGGCAACTGCATCTGGCCGGAGCCGAACAGCTCGCCGACGACCTTCATCCCGTTCAGCAGCGTGTCGTTGACGATCTCCAGCGCGGGGCGCTCCACCAGGGCGGCGGCGAGGTCGTCCTCCAGGCCGTTCTTCTCGCCGTCGATGATGCGCCGCTCCAGGCGCTCGTTGAGCGGCAGGGCGCGCAGCTCCTCGGCCCTGCCGTCCTTCATCGACTTGGTGTTGACGCCCTCGAACAGCTCCATGAGCTTCTGCAGGGGGTCGTAGCCTTCTTCGCGGCGGTCGTAGATCAGGTCGAGGGCGACCTTGACCTGCTCCTCCTCCAGCCGGGCGATGGGCAGGATCTTCGACGCGTGCACGATCGCCGAGTCGAGTCCGGCCTTGACGCACTCGTCGAGGAAGACGGAGTTGAGGACGATACGGGCGGCCGGGTTGAGGCCGAAGGAGATGTTGGACAGGCCCAGCGTGGTCTGGACGTCGGGGTGCCGCTCCTTGAGCCGGCGGATCGCCTCGATGGTGGCGATGCCGTCCTTGCGGGACTCCTCCTGGCCGGTGCAGATGGTGAAGGTCAGGGTGTCGATGAGGATGTCCGACTCGTGCACGCCGTAGGTGCCGGTCAGTTCGTCGATGAGCCGCTCGGCGATGGCGACCTTGTGCTCGGGGGTGCGGGCCTGGCCCTCCTCGTCGATGGTCAGCGCGATCAGCGCCGCGCCGTGCTCGACGGCCAGCTTGGTGACCTTGGTGAAGCGGGACTCGGGGCCGTCGCCGTCCTCGTAGTTGACGGAGTTGATGACGGCCCGGCCGCCCAGCTTCTCCAGGCCCGCCTGGAGGACGGGCAGCTCGGTGGAGTCCAGCACGAGGGGCAGGGTGGAGGCGGTGGCGAACCGGCCCGCCAGCTCGGCCATGTCGGCGACGCCGTCGCGGCCGACGTAGTCGACGCACAGGTCCAGCAGGTGCGCGCCCTCGCGGATCTGACCGCGTGCCATCTCGACGCAGTCGTCCCAGCGGCCGTCCAGCATGGCCTCGCGGAACTTCTTCGAGCCGTTGGCGTTGGTGCGCTCGCCGATGGCGAGGAAGGACGCGTCCTGGCGGAAGGGCACCGTCTGGTAGAGCGAGGCGGCGCCCGGCTCGGGGTGCGCCTCGCGCTCGGTGCGGGGCAGGTCGCGTACCCGCTCGACCACCTGGCGCAGGTGCTCGGGGGTGGTGCCGCAGCAGCCGCCGACCAGCGAGAGGCCGTACTCGCCGACGAAGTTCTCCTGGGCGTCGGCCAGCTCGGCGGGCTGCAACGGGTAGTGGGCGCCGTTCTTGCCGAGGACCGGCAGTCCCGCGTTGGGCATGCAGGAGAGCGGGATCCGGGAGTGCCGGGCCAGATAGCGCAGGTGCTCGCTCATCTCGGCGGGCCCGGTGGCGCAGTTCAGCCCGATCATGTCGATGCCCAGCGGCTCCAGGGCCGTCAGCGCGGCGCCGATCTCGGAGCCGAGCAGCATCGTGCCGGTCGTCTCGACCGTCACGGAGCAGATGATCGGGAGGTTGGCACCGGTGGCCTCCAGGGCGCGGCGCGCGCCGAGGACGGCGGCCTTCGTCTGGAGGAGGTCCTGGGTGGTCTCGACGAGCAGCGCGTCGGCGCCGCCGGCGATCATGCCTTCGGCGTTCTGCTGGTAGGCGTCGCGCAGCGCGGTGTACGGGGCGTGGCCCAGGGTGGGCAGCTTGGTGCCGGGGCCCATGGAGCCGAGCACCCAGCGCTGGCGGCCGCTGGAGGCGGTGAACTCGTCGGCCACCTCGCGGGCGATCCTGGCACCGGCCTCGGAGAGTTCGAAGACCCGCTCGGGGATGTCGTACTCCCCCAGCGCCGCGAAGTTCGCGCCGAAGGTGTTGGTCTCGACGCAGTCGACGCCGACCGCGAAGTACTCCTGGTGCACGGAGCGGACGATGTCCGGGCGTGTCACGTTCAGGATCTCGTTGCAGCCTTCGAGGTCCTGGAAGTCCTCAAGGGTGGGGTCCTGCGCCTGGAGCATCGTGCCCATCGCGCCGTCGGCCACCACCACGCGGGTGGCGAAGGCGTCGCGCAGGGCTTCGATGCGGGTACGGCTGTCAGTAGCGGGGGCTGGGGTTGGCGACGAGGCCATGTATGTACTCCCGGGTTGCGACGGCTGTCGGCTTTGCGCCTTCCCGGCGGAAGGGGCACCTCGCCAGGGTAGCCGGGCCTGCCTCGTTGCGGTCGGCCATTCCACCACGGCGGCCGGGGAGCGTCCCCGCTCGGCGGGGCGAAGGTCGGCATCGGCCGATAGTGTTCAGCATTGTCGAATCCCGTTTTGGAGGTCCGTCCCATGGCGAAGACGATCCAGTCGCTGGAGCGGGCGGCCGCGATCCTGCGGCTCCTCGCGGGCGGGGAGCGCAGGCTCGGCCTCTCCGACATCGCTTCCTCACTCGGTCTCGCCAAGGGCACCGCCCACGGCATCCTGCGCACGCTCCAGGCCGAGGGGTTCGTGGAGCAGGACGGCCCTTCGGGCAGATACCAGCTCGGCGCCGAGCTGCTGCGGCTCGGCAACAGCTATCTGGACGTCCACGAGCTGCGCTCGCGCGCCCTGGTCTGGACGGACGACCTGGCGAGGTCGTCCGGTGAGAGCGTCCATCTGGGCGTGGCGCACCTGGAGGGCGTGCTGATCGTCCACCATGTCTTCCGGCCCGACGACAGCCGGCAGGTGCTGGAAGTGGGGGCGATGCAGCCGCTGCACTCGACGGCGCTGGGCAAGGTGCTGTCGGCGTACGACCCGGTGGCCCGCAACGAGGCCGTACAGGGGGAGCGGACGGCGTTCACGGCGCGGACCGTCACCGGTCTGGCCGAGTTCGAGAAAATTCTCGAACTGACCCGGGCGCGCGGCTGGGCGTCGGACGTCGAGGAGACCTGGGACGGCGTGGCGGCGGTGGCCGCACCGGTCCACGACAGGCGCCGGATGCCGGTGGGAGCGATCGCCGTCACCGGTGCGGTCGAACGGATCTGCGCGTCGGGCGAGCCGCGTCCCGAGCTGATCGCGGCGGTCCGCGAATGCGCCCGGTCGGTGTCCCGGGATGTCGGCGCCGGGCGGTTTTGAGTGGTTTGCCGGATGATCTGACTTGAACAAGGTTTCGGCCCCGGAACCCTTGACCGCATCACGACCCGAGGATGAGACTGCCGTAAGACGGTCGGCATTGTCGAACGCTTTTCGGTGGACGAGCCAGCGGTCGTGACAACGCCAAGGGCCGAAATGCCCTCACCGAGGGCGCGGACCATCGGTACGAGCCGGAGGTTCGCCTTCCCCTGGACGAAGGAGTCTTCGGGTGTCCAATCTCGACATTTTCCTAGGCGAGACCGCCGGTACCGCCGCGCTTCTCCTGCTCGGTGGCGGTGTGGTCGCGGGCGTCGTACTCAGGCGGTCCAAGGCCTCCGGCGCGGGCTGGGTCGCGATCAGCCTCGGCTGGGGTTTCGCGGTCATGGTCGGCGCGTATCTCTCCGCCCCGAAATCGGCCGCGTCCCTGAACCCGGCGCTGACGATCGCGCTGGCCATCCAGGGCAGCATCAAGTGGGGCGACGTCCTTCTCTACATCGGCTCCGAGCTGCTCGGAGCGATGATCGGTGCCGTGCTGGTGTACCTGGCCTACCTGGGCCAGTTCTACGCCCATCTCCGCGACCCCGAGATCCTCGCGGCGCAGCCCGAGGTGGAGGGCCTGGTCGACCAGAAGACCGCGCCGAAGGCGGGTCCCGTGCTGGGTATCTTCTCCACGGGTCCTGAGGTGCGGAACTACTGGCAGAACGTGCTGACCGAGATCATCGCCACGTTCGTCCTGGTCATCGCGGTCCTGACGCAGGGTCTGAACCAGAAGGGCGACGGGCTCGGCCCCATCGGCATCCTGATCACCTCGTTCGTCGTGGTGGCCATCGGTCTCTCCCTCGGTGGACCGACCGGTTACGCCATCAACCCGGCCCGAGACCTCGGCCCGCGCATCATCCACTCGATCCTGCCGCTGCCCAACAAGGGCGGCTCCGACTGGACCTACGCATGGGTGCCGGTGATCGGGCCGTTCGCGGGCGCAGCCCTGGCGGCCGGCTTCTACCGGGCCTGCTTCATGTGACCGCCCGGCCGGCCTCCCCCACCATCCCGACGGACCAGGAGCAGACACCGTGAGTGACGACAACGCAACCTCCTCCCACGGAACCGGGCCGTTCATCGCGGCCATCGACCAGGGCACGACCTCCAGCCGCTGCATCGTCTTCGACGTGGACGGGCGCATCGTCGCCGTCGACCAGAAGGAGCACGAGCAGATATTCCCCAAGCCCGGCTGGGTGGAGCACGACGCCAAGGAGATCTGGACCAACGTCCAGGAAGTCGTGGCGAACGCCATCGAGAAGGCCGGCATCACCAAGGCCGACGTCCTGGCGATCGGGATCACCAACCAGCGCGAGACCACCATGCTCTGGGACAAGAACACCGGTGAGCCCGTGCACAACGCCATCGTCTGGCAGGACACCAGGACCAGCGGTCTGGTCAGGGAACTGGGCCGCAACGTCGGCCAGGACCGGTTCAGGCGCGACACCGGACTGCCGCTCGCGACCTACTTCGCCGGGCCGAAGGCGCGCTGGCTGCTCGACAACGTCGAGGGGCTGCGCGAGCGCGCGGAGAGCGGCGACATCCTCTTCGGCACCATGGACTCCTGGGTCATCTGGAACCTGACCGGCGGAGTCGACGGCGGCGTCCACGTCACCGACGTCACCAACGCGTCCCGCACGATGCTGATGCGCCTCGACACGCTCCAGTGGGACCCGAAGATCTGCAACTCCATCGGCGTCCCGACCGCGATGCTGCCGGAGATCCGCTCCTCGTCCGAGGTGTACGGCACGGCCAAGGGCGGCCCCCTGGACGGGATTCCGGTCGCCTCGGCGCTCGGTGACCAGCAGGCGGCCCTGTTCGGCCAGACCTGCTTCGCCGAGGGCGAGGCCAAGTCCACCTACGGCACCGGCACGTTCATGCTGATGAACACCGCCAACAAGCCGATCAACTCGTACAACGGCCTGCTGACCACGGTCGGTTACCGCATCGGCGACCAGCCCGCGGTGTACGCGCTGGAGGGCTCCATCGCCGTCACCGGCGCGCTGGTGCAGTGGATGCGCGACCAGATGGGCCTGATCAACTCGGCCCCCGAGATCGAGACCCTGGCCTCCTCCGTGGAGGACAACGGCGGCGCGTACTTCGTCCCCGCCTTCTCCGGTCTCTTCGCCCCGCACTGGGACTCGGGCGCCCGCGGGGTGATCGCCGGACTGACCGGCTACGTCACCAAGGCGCACATCGCGCGCGCCGTCCTGGAGGCCACGGCCTGGCAGACCCGCGAGATCAGCGACGCCATGACCAAGGACTCCAAGGTCGAGCTGACGTCCCTCAAGGTCGACGGCGGTATGACGGCGAACAATCTGCTGATGCAGACGCTGGCCAACGTCCTGGACGCGCCGGTGGTACGCCCGATGGTCGCCGAGACGACCTGTCTCGGCGCCGCCTACGCGGCCGGCCTCGCCGTGGGCTTCTGGCCCGACACCGACGCGCTGCGCGCCAACTGGCGCAGGGCCGCCGAGTGGACACCCGACATGGACGCGGCACGGCGCGACCACGAGTACAAGAACTGGCTCAAGGCGGTCGACCGCACCAAGGGCTGGCTCGACGAGGACGACGGCTGAACCGGAGAGCGTCCGACGCACCGCAAGGCTGACAAGGAGTAACGATGAGCACCCTGCAGAGCGGCCCCGCACTGGGGACGCACCCGGCTGGCGGTTCCCTTCCGAGCCGCGCCGAAACCCGGGAGCAACTGTCCAACGCGACGTACGACCTCCTGGTGATCGGCGGCGGCATCCTGGGCATCTCCACCGCCTGGCACGCCTCGCAGTCGGGACTGCGGGTGGCCCTCGTGGACGGCGGCGACTTCGCCGGCGCCACCTCGTCGGCCTCGTCCAAGCTCCTCCACGGCGGTCTGCGCTATCTGCAGACCGGCGCGGTGAAGCTGGTCGCGGAGAACCACTTCGAGCGGCGCGCCGTCTCCAACCAGGTCGCCCCCCACCTGGCCAACCCGCTGACCTTCTATCTGCCGGTCTACAAGGGCGGACCGCACAGCGCCGCCAAGCTCGGCGCCGGCGTCTTCGCCTACTCGGCGCTCTCCGCCTTCCGCGACGGGGTCGGGCATGTGATCAGCCCGGCCAAGGCGCGGCAGGCGGTGCCCGAGCTGCGTACCGACAACCTGCAGGCCGTCGCCGTCTACGGCGACGACCAGATGAACGACGCGCGCATGGCGATCATGACGGTGCGCGCCGCCGTCGAGTCGGGCGCCGCCGTGCTCAACCACGCCGAGGTGACCGGGCTGCGGTTCTCCGGCGGCCGGGTGACCGGCGCCGATCTGCGGGACCGGATGGACGGTACGGAGTTCGGCGTCAACGCCCGGCTGGTGCTCAACGCGACCGGGCCGTGGGTGGACCACCTGCGGAAGATGGAGGACCCGAACTCCGAGCCCTCCATCCGGCTCTCCAAGGGCGCGCACCTCGTGCTCAAGCGCAGCGCGCCGTGGAACGCGGCGCTCGCGACACCGATCGACAAGTACCGCATCACCTTCGCGCTGCCCTGGGAGGGCATGCTGCTGCTCGGCACCACCGACGAGGAGTACGAGGGCGACCCGGCGGACGTCGCGGTCAACGAGAAGGACATCCACCAGATCCTGGACGAGGCGTCGCTCTCGGTACGCGACCAGCAGTTGTCCCGCGATCTGATGACGTACTCGTTCGCGGGGCTGCGGGTGCTGCCCGGCGGTCCCGGCGACACGTCCAAGGCGAAGCGCGAGACGGTCGTGACCGAGGGCAGCGGCGGCATGCTGTCGGTCGCGGGCGGCAAGTGGACCACGTTCCGCCATATCGGCCGTACGGTCCTGACCAAGCTGGAGACCCTGCCGGGGCGCCCGCTCGGTTCGGACGTGGAGCCGGTGGCGCGGCTGCCGAAGAAGTTCCCGCTGCCCGGCATCTCGAACCCGCACGCCGTGGCCCACCGGCTGATGATCGACGGCGGCGGTCCCGGGCCAGGCATGGCGCCGGACACCGCGCACCATCTGGCGACGCACTACGGCTCGCTCGCCTTCGACCTGGTACGCCTCGCCTACGAGCACCCCGAGCTGGGCGAGCGGATCCACCCGGAGGCGCCCGAGATCTGGGCGCAGGTGGTGTACGCGCGGGACCACGAGTGGGCGGAGACGGCGGACGACGTGCTGCGCCGCCGTACGACACTGACCATCCGCGGCCTGGCCACGGACGAGATCCGCGCCCGCGTGGAGGAGCTGCTGGCCCGGCGCGGCTGACGCGGTGCGGCCGGCCGATCGGTGCGACGGACAGGTACCTCCGGGGTACCGCCCCGCTTTCGCGTTCTTGGACGCATAATGGGGGCGATACATCGGATGTCTGGAGGTCGCCCGTGGCTGTCACCGACGAGGCCATAGAGAAGATCAAGGGAATGATCGTCTCGGGCGCACTGCGCCCGGGCGACCGCCTGCCCAAGGAAAGTGAACTCGCCGCCGATCTGGGGCTTTCGCGCAACTCGCTGCGGGAGGCGGTACGCGCCCTGTCGCTCATGCACATCCTCGATGTGCGGCAGGGCGACGGCACGTATGTCACCAGCCTCGAACCGCAGTTGCTGCTGGAGGCGCTGAGCTTCGTGGTGGACTTCCACCGCGACGACACGGTGCTGGAGTTCCTCGCGGTGCGCCGCATCCTGGAGCCGGCGGCCACCGCGATGGCGAGCGCCCGGGTCACGGATGAGGAACTCGCCCGCCTCGACGCGCAGTTGGACGCGCTGGGGCCGCAGCCCTCGGTGGAGGAGCTGGTGGCGTCCGATCTGGAGTTCCACCGCGGGATCGTGCAGGCGTCGGGGAACTCGGTGCTCTGCTCGCTGCTCGACGGGCTCTCGGGACCCACCACCCGGGCCCGGATATGGCGCGGCCTGACCCAGGAGGACGCGGTCAGCCGCACGCTGCACGAGCACCGCGCGATCCTCGCGGCGCTGCGCGACAGGGACGCAGAGGCGGCGCGATCCTGGGCGACGGTGCATATCGCCAGCGTGGAGATGTGGCTGCGTTCGGCGCTCTGAGCCGCTGACGGAAACCGGGCGGGGGGGGGGGGGGGGGCGCCCCCCCCCCC
Source organism: Streptomyces sp. NPDC087906 (assembly GCF_055584925.1). Lineage (NCBI taxonomy): Bacteria > Bacillati > Actinomycetota > Actinomycetes > Kitasatosporales > Streptomycetaceae > Streptomyces > Streptomyces sp. NPDC087906. Next base: position 97 of record NZ_JBVJLC010000013.1, on the reverse strand, counting down.
CCCCCCCCAACCCGCTTAGAGTTTTTAAACCCGGGGGGCACCGCCGAATTGACCAGGCCCCAATATTTTAGCGGCCCTGAGGTCAAGGGTAGACAAC
>NZ_JBVJLC010000012.1:91567-247442 GCF_055584925.1 Streptomyces sp. NPDC087906 | reverse complement strand
CGGCAAGCAGTCGACCGTCCAACTGACCCTGGGCGAGCGCAAGGGCGATAGCTGACGGTCAGTACCTGACGGTCAGTAGCCGACACAGCGCGAGGATGAGCCAATGGCTGACGTCTGGGTGGCAACGAACAGAGAGGGACGGCTCTACGACCATCTGCCGCCCGACTCGTACGACTTGGTCCACGCGGACGAGATCCGCAGCCTCAGCATCGACCGCGCGTCCCGCACCACCCTGGTCGCCCAGACAACAGGCCTGGACCGCCCAGGCGTTGCTCTCGTCGCGATGCGTAGCGACCGCGCGGGCGACCAACTCCCCCCGGATCTGCACCTGGAGCTGCTCGCGGCCCTGACAGCGGCCCGCAGAAAAGCCCAACACCTGGACGAGCCCGTGGTCTTGCACGCGGACTGGCACGAGGGTAGAGGCTGGTGCTGGATGCTCTACACCCTGCACGAATTCCGCGCCTACGCGGCCACGAAGCAGAAACGCCCCCGAGGTTGACCCCCGCGAGACCGCCGGGAGCAGGCCCGTACCCGACCTCCCCGACCTCCCCGATCTCCCCGACCTGCCCGACCTACCCGGCCCACCCGCCGCACATCCAGCCCCCGCCACCAAGTCGCCTCCCTGCGTGGGGCAAAGCCCTGATCGTGACGGGGGGCGTGCTGCTCGTCCTGGCCCCGGCGGTGCTGATCGCTCTGTACATCTACGCGACAGGGCAGAACCACGAGCACCTGCGCTACCCGGACCAGGACGTCACCGTCACGTCCTGCCGGCGCGACGGGGCAACCGGCCTTCCCACGGCGCGAGTACGGGTGACGAGCCGGGCGGCGCGCATAGGAACGTACCGCGTCACCATGGCCTTCACCGACACCTCGGGCACCCCGGCGGGCCGGACGACACTGCTGTTCAAGAACGTGGCGCCGGCCCAATCCCTGACCCAACAGGCCAACGGCCCGCGGCAGATGCCTGGACCCCCCACCTGCACCCCGACGGACACGACCTTCTCCGCCGCACCTGCCCCATCCGCCGCGCCCGCCCCGCCCGCGGAGACCAAGTAGAAGATCAATTCGAGTGTGCCCCCGAGGGTGACGTGCCGTCGTCCAAGATCGCCTGCTTGCTAGCGTCCTCGCCGTGATCGACACCATCCACTCCGCGTCGGACCCGGAACTGAGCGAATCGTTTCGTCCGATGCTGCTGGACCCGGCGGACGCCGCTGACGCCGCCGCTCTGGCCACTCTCCGGGACTCGCCGCTCGTGCGCGGGATCCATGACCGGATCAAGGACCAGGTCGCGGAACTCGTGCGCTGCCTGGCACCTGGAGAAACCTTTACTCCGCAGGCCCTGGACGGCGCCGTCGCCGACACGACGGGCGGACGGCCCGACGCGTACGGCAGATGGGCCTGGTACCCGTGGTCGGGCCAGTTGGTCCACGTACTGCCCGAAGCCGAGTTCCGTCTGGTGCGCTTCGACCGCAACCGCGACAAGATCACCCGGGAGCAGCAGCGGACGCTGCTCCGGCGGCGGGTGGGTGTCATCGGCCTTTCGGTCGGCAGCAGCGCCGCGCTGACCTGCGCGATGGAAGGTGTCGGCGGCGCCTTCCGGCTGGCGGACTTCGACCGGCTGAGCCTGTCGAACCTGAACCGGCTGCGCGCGGGCGTCCACGAACTGGGCCTGGAGAAGAGCCTGTTGTGCGCCCGGCGGATGTACGAGCTGGATCCCTACCTGGACATCGAGGTCTACCGCGGCGGCGTCACGGAGGAAACGGTCGACGACTTCTTCGACGGCGGCGACGGCGGCGGCGCTGGCGGTGGCGACGACGGCGGCGACCACGGCGGCCGGGGCCTGGATCTGCTGATCGAGGAGTGCGACACCCCGTGGGTGAAGGTCGCCGCCCGCGAGCACGCGCGCCGCCGGCGGATCCCCGTCCTCATGGACACCAACGACCGCGGGCTGCTCGACATCGAGCGCTTCGACACCGAGCCGGACCGCCCGCTCTTCCACGGCCGCACCGGCGACACGACCGCAGCCGACGTACGCGGCCTGGACCAGGCCGAGACGCTCCGGTTCCTGCTCCGCGTCGTCGACGACCAACGCCTGAGCCCGGCCATGACCGACGCCCTCTCCCGCGTCGGCCACACCCTCTCAAGCTGGCCCCAACTCGCCGGCGGCGTCATGCTCGGCGCCGCCCTGGTCACCGACACCGCCCGCCGCATCCTGCTCGGCGAACCCGTGCCCTCGGGCCGCCATTCCCTCGACCTCGACTCCCACATCCCCGCCCGGACCGCCGCCGCCCTGCCCACACCCCACGGAGCCACCCTGTGAACCGCGTCCCCGAGCTGCGAGGAGACCACCTGCGCCTGCGCGAGCTGCACGCCGGCGACCACGACCCGTTCGCGAGCATCCTCACCCACCGCGTCCTGACCCGCTTCCTCGGCATCGACCGCATGGACGCGGAGAAGGCCCACGACACCTTCGCCCAGAGCCTCGCCCAGCCCCACACCCACCCGCGGCGCAAGTACACCCTCGCGGTCTGCGCCCTGGACGACGACGCCCTCGTCGGCACCATGGGCATGCTCGTCGAGGACTACGGAAGCAACGCGATGCTCACCAGCCTCGCCCTGCTCCCCGGCGCCCCGGTGACCGGCCACGGCCACGAAGCGGGCCGCCTGCTGATGGCCTACGGCTTCGGCCGCTTGAACCTGCACCGCATCTGGGCCGGCCACCGCAGCGACCACCACTACATGCCGCAGGTGATGCACGCGGCGGGCCTCCGCCCCGAAGCCACCCTCCGCCAGCTCTTCCACACCCAGGGCTGCTGGCACGACGTCACCACGTACGCCACGGTCGTCCCGGACTGGAAACTCCAGGCCACCGAAACCGAACTGGCCATCCTGGACAACACCCCCCAACTAGACCGAGTCTGAAGCCCCCGCCCCGTGGCCCCCCTGTGGCCCAGGCATGCGCACCCGAGTCACGCAGCCGGTAGGCTGTAGCCGCTCCACCGCTGGTAGGCGGGGCAAAGGTGGGTTGCCCGAGCGGCCTAAGGGAACGGTCTTGAAAACCGTCGTGGCAGCGATGTCACCGTGGGTTCAAATCCCACACCCACCGCAGATGAACGGCCCCTGACCGGGCGAACCGGTCAGGGACCGTTTTCTGGCGCGCCGCCCGACAGTCCCCGTGTTTTCCTGCTCGTCGGGCCGGGAGGGGCACGGTCATCGTTCTGATCCGTAGCTGCGTGCGGAGTCACCTGTTGCGTAGCTCTTGCCCGAGGTGCACGGAGTCCGGCGGTTGCCGGCGGCGGTTTCTAGTTCACCAAGTACCCACACGACCGCTGTCCTGGTAGTCAAGTGGAGCCCGACATGGCCGTGGTCGTAGACCGACCACCCGCATTGGGCTCGGTGGAAGAAGGGCGTGCCGAGCAGCAGCGTTCCTCGACCCCTGTGAAGCTCAGCACCACGCAGATCCGAGCATTCGAACGCACGTGTCAGTGTCGCTCGTATGATCACCCCATGACTGGGGTGGAGAACTTGGCGACAGAGGCTGGTGGTAGAGCCTGGTCGTTCCTTATCGCGGGCGAGGAGCGGCAGTTCCAGGGGAACACGGGCTACGAAGATGTCGTGGAGGAGTCCTACAGCTATGACTCGACCGTGGGGAACCATCTCCGCGTTGCCGTCGGCGATCTGGTAGTCATACGGAGCGGGCGTGAGGCCCTTGGCGTCGCCTACGTGGAAGCGTTGCAAGTGCTGCCTGGCCAGGAGAAGCTTCGTAGTAGGTGTCCTCAATGCCGCAGTACGGGCTTCAAGGAACGCACCACCGAACGGCCTCGCTATCGATGTAGTCCCTGCGCGACCAAGTTCGACGAGCCGGCCGTCGAAACGCTGCGGGTCACGGGCTACAGGGCTCACTACGGGGGGACTTGGCAACCTCTCGAAGGCTGCCTGGACAAGACGCAGTTGGCCGAGCTCAGCTTGAGCAAGTCCGACCAGCAGTCCATCAAGGCCATGGACAGGGAGCGGACTCTGGAAGCAGTGGCCTCTCTCGGTGTCCGACTTCCCGGCCGACGAAGGGCGCCGGACTCTCACCGGCCTCACCCCTTCGAGCTACCGGGAGGGCGCCGCCGAACGTCAGCAGCGGCTCGACGTGGTCAGGATGCCTTTCGCAGGGCCTTGATCCGTCAATACGGGTTCATCTGCGCGGTTACAGGCGCGGCTCCGGCAGAGGTTCTGGAGGCGGCGCACCTCCGCCCATTCGCCAGCACGGAACGGCATCGTGTCGAAGAAGGGCTGATGCTGCGTGCGGACATCCACCGACTTTTCGACAGCGGCCTGCTCACCATCACACCGGGCTTGGCCGTGTGCATCGCACCGAGCCTGGTAGGCCACAGTCTGTACAGCACCCTGGACGGATCTCCACTGCACATCTCAGAGGATGCCCCGGTGGATCGCGAGGCGATCGCAGAGCATTGTTCAGCGACCCTCGCCACTTGGTGAGGGTTGGCGCAAACCGCCTTACGGCGGTGTTTGCTCCGGATCGCTCAGCGGCGGACGGGCGGGGCCGAGCGGTAGCGCAGGGGGTGTCGCGCGGTCTCCGAAATCGCGAGGACGTCGGTTCGATTCCGGCTTGTTCTGCCTTCTCGGGCCGTGCTCGTTGTCAGCCTGGTTGGGCTGGTTTCCATTCTGAGCCGCCCAGGGGGTAGTCGTATCTCGGGCGGTTCGTCGAGGCGCTGGTGCGGAAGGGTTTGCCGTGGTCGTTGACCAGGAGCTTGCCGGTGCGGGGGCCGCTGGACCATTCCAGTTCCAGGTACCAGCTCACGTCGCGTGTCTTTGAGCTGGCGGAGATGTAGAAGACCTCCGGGTCCGACTCGCTCACCTTGTACGGGAAGTCCCGCTGGCCCGCCTTCGGGGCGGTGCTGGGGCGGCCGGCGTCCAGGTTGACGGCGAAGGACTTGGTGGAGACGCCTCCGCCGCAGCCGACGCCCATCGCGTAGTCCGTCCAGGCGAGGGGGGCGTCGCTCTTCACGATGTGCACGTTCAGGGCCGTCAGTACGACGGTGTCGCTGCCCGTGCCCTGCACTGTCAGTTCGATGAACTGGTTGTCGCTCGCGACCCCGCCGAGTGCGCCGACCCAGCCGGGGGCGTCCTGTTCGGTGGGGGGCGGCGGGACCTGCGCGGGTGGGCTGTCGATGAGGTAGTGCTGACTGCACGGGTCCTCGAAGGCGTACGGGCGGGTGGACACCGCCACCGGCACCGCGGTGCCCGGCTGGTGGGAAGCCGGCGGGTCCGGCTTCTGCTGCGAGGGGTGCGGGACGGCGGCGGAGGGTGGGGCCGCGGACGGTGTCTTCTTTTGGTTGCTGCGCGATGCGGAGGGTGAGGGCGAGGGCGAGGTGTCGTCGCCGGGTTTTTGCTCCGGGCTTTCCGATACCGCCGTCGCCGCCGCGCGGTCGTCCGTCTCCGCCGTTGCCCCTATGCCGTAGACGACCGCCGGGACGGCGACCGCCGCGACCGCCACCGCGGCGAGGGTCAGGTGGAGGCGGCGGCGTTTCGTGCGGGGTTCGGAGTCGCCGGGCTGATGGTCGTCGGCGGGGGGCTTCGCCGGGGTCGGGGCGGGTGCGGGTGCTGGTGCTGGTGCGTTGGGCTTGGACGGGGCTGGGGGCTCCGGGGCGGGCGTCGCCGAGCGAGCCCTGCGTCTTGCCTCGTCCGCGATGATCCACCGGCGGTGCAGCTCGACCAGCTCGTCGGCGTTCGCCCCGCACAGCCGGGCGAGCCGCTCCACCGACGCGTAGTCGGTCGGTACGGCGTCCCCGTTGCAGTAGCGGTGCAGCGTGGACGTACTCACATGGAGCTTGGCCGCGAGGACGCCGTAGCTATGTCCCGAGCGGTCCTTCAGCTTCCTGAGCAGTTCCGCGAAAGCGTCGGCCTCGGTCGTCGCCACCCGTTTGTTCCTCCTCGTCGTCCCTGCGGGACCGTCCCAGGAACGCGTTCCAGGGAGACTGCATATCCCCAGGTCAGGTTATGCGTGAGCGTTCCAGCATCCCCCATTGTCCGCTGTCGGTTGCGGGCGCTTCCGGCCGCCCCGCAAGGTGAGTGCAGCACCAACCGAACGGGGAGCAGTCATCAGAACCCGACTCCGTATCAGTCCGGTCGACTGGTTGGCCGTCATCGTCCTGATCGTCTGCACGACGGTCGTGATCACGATCGTCAACCGTCACTGACCACGTCACCACCATCTCGATATCCCTCACCTCATCGAAACGGGGCTGCATCCGTATGCGTACTATCCGTAACCGCGCCATTACTCTTTCCGCCGCCGCTCTCGTGGCGTCCCTCGCGCTCACCGCTTGCGGGTCGGGCGGGTCGGCCGGGTCGGCAGGGTCGGCCGGGGCCGCAGAGGGCTCGGCGGAAACTGCGGCGTCCTCGGGGCCGAGTGCGTCTGCCGGGCACGAGTCGTCGGCTACCGACGCTCCCACCCAGGGGTCCACTGCCGCCACGGGCGGCACGGACAGCAAGCAGCCCGCGCCCGCCGACCAGGTCAGCAGCAAGGGCAGCGGCGACAGCAAGGGAAGCGCCGGCACCGACTACGTCACCTGCACCGGTTCCAACACCAAGGTCAAGATCAGCCAGGTGACCCGGCCCATCAACCACCTGCTCCTGACGGTCGTCAACACCGGCGGCAAGAACTGCAACGCCTACTACGCCCCCTTCCTCCGCTTCGACGAGGCCCAGGCCGCGGCCCAGATCATCGACGAGAGTCAGCCGCAGGCCGTCGTCACGCTCGCGCCGGGAGAGGCGGCCTACGCCTCGATCTCGCTGAACGGCGACGGGAACCCGAAGACCCCGGCGAAGAAGCTGACCGTCTCCTTCCCCGGCCGCGACAACCAGGGCTCGGTGGGCGCCGCCTCTGCCCCGATCACCCTCCCGGCGGGGACGCGGATCGCCGACGACACCGCCGTGACGTACTGGCAGGCGAACATGGCCGACGCCCTCACCTGGTGACGTAACTGCCGCGAAGCGCACCGTGGTGTCGGTCGGCCCCCCCCCGCGTCGCCGAAGGCGCATTGCTTGCCAGCCTTCGGGGACGCGGCACGGCTCAGAGCATCCAGGGCGCGTGCGGCAGCCCGAAGAGCGCGAGGGCGATCCCAACTCCCGCGAGGCGGCACAGAGTCGGCTTCGTCAGAGTGAGCCGGGACTCGCCGACCCGGACCTCCGCATACGGCTCTGGCTGCTCCGTCTTCTGGTTCTTGTTCTGGTTCTGCTGCTCGGCGCGCGACTTCTTGTCGGTAGGCACAGGGCTTCTCCCTTGTCCGTACGGATCTGACGCGCCGAACTTTCATGCAGCCGGGGGTTAGCCCCGCAAGTCCCCTCTGAACTGGGGTGACGAACAGACTCCCTTGCCACAGACTGGTCCGGTGGCTGATCAACAGGACGAGGACGCGTTCGACGCCTGGCGGACGTCCCTCCACTCACTCATGGCCGATGCAACGCGTCTGGCCCACTGGCAGGAACGTCGCTACCGGTTCGCCCATCGGGTCGGTCAGTTGCTGACCGACCCGATCGGCGAGGCGCCGGCCACGGCAGGGCCGGTTCTGTACGGAGTCTTCATTCCTGGAGCGGGGCTCTGTTACGTAGGACAGACGCAGAAGGCCGAGCGACGCCTTCGAGACCTTCCGATCGGGGAGAGCCACCACTTGGCCAACACGGTGCCTCCGGAACTGTGGGCGAAGGTAGTTGTCCTTCGGTGGCCCGACCTGGTCGCCGATGCCTCTGCGGGGGAGCAGCAGGCGGTCAGCGACATGGGCGACCCCATCTGCGGGCTGGCGTTGGAGCATCTGCTCCAACTGGCCACATCACCGCCCGTCAACAGCCGTCGGCGGGGTAACGACGGTGAATGGCGCCAACGTAACCAAGCGCAGAGCCGGTCGCGAGGCGCCGTCCAGTCGGCGGTACTGCCCGGCCTGTGGAAGAGGGCGTGGCAGGCATGGAACGACCTCGCGACCCTCGTCGAGCCGGCAGGGGATACACCGGTACGGACGACCGGGGCCGGCCGCGTCGTCTTTCCGGGGCTTATTGGCGGCCACGTACCCCCTGAGTGATGCACGCCTAGTCTGCGCGCGCGTGGTGGTCAGGTGGTCAGGTCGTCAGGGCTCGGCGGAGGGCTGCTGACAGTTCCGCTATCTGGCGTTGGGAGATCTCCGCCGAGAGGATCGCCTGTGAGCCGTGGAACGTCCCCGGCCACTGGTGGAGTTCTACCGAGACGCCCGCCTGGAGCAGGCGCAGGGCGTAGTTGATCTCCTCGTCGCGTAGCGGGTCGAACTCGGCGCTCGCGATGTACGCGGGTGGGAGGCCGGACAGGTCCGTGGCGCGGGCCGGGGCTGCGTACGGGGTGGGTGGGTGGTCCGCCAGGTAGTAGCGCCAGGTCGCGGTGAGTTTGGCGCGGTCGTGCCAGGGGGTGTGCGTGAAGTTCCGCTGGGACCAGGTTTCCTGCCGGTCGTCCAGACCCGGCTGGTTGAGGAGTTGGAAGCGGATCGGCGGGCCCTGCTCGTCGCGTGACCGCAGTGCCACGGCGGCCGCCAGGCCCGCGCCCGCGCTGTGGCCGCCGATCGCGATCAGGTCGGGGGAGACGCCGAGTTCGGCGGCGTGTTCGGCGGTCCAGTTCAGTACGGCGTACGCGTCGTTCAGCGCGGCGGGGAACGGGTGTTCAGGGGAGCGGCGGTACTCCACCGAGATCACCACCGCGCCCGAGCCGTCCGCGATGCGGGTGGCCCACGGGTGCTCGGTGTCCAGGTCGCCGAAGACGAACCCGCCGCCGTGCAGCCAGATCACGGCGCCGTGGGCCTGCTGCGGGCGGTAGACGCGTACCGGTACGTCCGGGTCGCCGGGGACCGTCGCGGGGACCGTGCGGTCCTCGATCTGCATGCCCGGGATCTCGGGGGCCGGTCTCGCCGCGGCGCGTTCGGCGAACTTCGCGCGGGTGGCGACCGGGTCGGTCATGTCGGTTTCCGGGAGCAGCGGGATGAAAGGTTCGAGTTCGGGATCCATGCCGACCATCCTCATCGTCGCCCTTCGCCGGGTCAGCCGCCATGTGCCGGGCATCGCGCCCGGATCGCGCACCGTTCGGCGCCTCTGCTTCGCCGCCGTGCGGTCCTATCCTCCTGTCATGGAGGCACTGGCCGAACGGCTGTCGCAACTGGACTCACACGTCGAGGGCGCGATCCGCGTCGTCGCCTTCTACGACACGCTCATGCGCCGCCGGGTGGATCTCCCCGCGCTCGCCCGCGCCTCGGCGGGACTGGCCGAGTGCGTCGCCGGGATTCGGCTGCACGGTACGGGGCGGTCCATCCGCGTCTCCGCCGACGGCGACGAGTTGGCCGTATCCGGGGCCGTATCCCGGCCCGTATCTGGGGTCGTATCTGGAGTCGTCCCCGTGGTCGCCCACGCGGCCGTACCTGCGGTCGCGCCTGCGGTTGTTCATGCGGCCCGGCCGCCCCAACTCGCCTCTACCGTCGCTCCGATCATCCTCGACGACGAGGAGATCGGTACGGTCTGGCTGGAGCGACCCGGGCCGCCCGCCCTCCTCGATCCCGTCCTCCTGGACCGGCTCGCCATCGCCGTCGCCGCGGTCGTCGAGCGGTACGGTCCTGCCGCCACCACCATGGCTGATCCCGCCCTCGTCGAACTCGTCGTCAGCTCCGACTGCGACGAGGCGGCGCGCGCACGGGCGTTGCGGCTGCTGGGGTTCGCGGCTGGGGCTCCGGTCCACGTCGTCGCCGTACGCTCGCGGCTCCCGCTCGACCAACTCGGCGCCCTGGTCTGCGCCGGCCGCCCGGTGAAGGCGGCACGGGTCGGCGAGGTGGGGGTCATCCTGGCCGGTGCTGTCGACCGGGGCAGGTTCCCGGTGGGTGTACGAGCCGGCATCGGCGCGGCCGACAGTCCCGATGGGGCCGACGGTCCCGATGGAGTCGACAGTCCCGAACGGTCCTGGCGCGAGGCCCGCGTTGCGCTGCGCTTCACCACCCCGCAGCGGCCGGTCGTCCACTACGCCGACCTGGGGGCGTTGGCCCTGCTGGCGGAGATCCCCGCGGAGGCGGCGCTGGCCAACGCGGATGTGGCCGCGCTCGCCCGCGTCGTCGGCAATCCGGAGGATCTCAAGACGCTGGACGCCTACCTCACCACCGGTTCGCAACGCGGGGCCGCCGAAATCCTCCATCTGCACCACAGCAGCATCGCCCGCCGCCTCGACCAGATCGGCAAGGCCCTCGGCATCGACCTGACCGAACCCACCGGCCTGCTCCGGGCCAAACTCGCTCTCACCACCTGGCAGTTGCTCAACAACAGGTGACCGCTCATCGTGCACGTAAGGGGGTTCGTCACCATGGATCTGGTGACTCTGCTGTCCGCCGCTGTGGCCGTGGTCAGTGCGTCAGCCGCAGCCGTACTCGGCTACTGGCAGCAGCGGCGGCTGCGGACCATGGAGCAGCGCAATCTCATGGACCAGTACGGCGCCTCGCTCGCGTGGGCTGCCTTCGACCTGCAGAGCAGGCTGTTCAACATTCTGCGCGGGCATGTGCTCGACCGGACACCCGGGCCCGGAGCCGGATTTCTCAGCTCCTTCCTGTCCCGGGGCACCCCGGAGGAGGGCGAGTACGTGCGCCGCAGCACGGTGTTCGTGCTCGCCGAGTATCTCGGCTGGGTGGAGATGCTCCGGCGCGACGTGCAGTTCCTCGACCTCGGCCGCTCCCGTGTCAACCGCGATGTCATGGTCAAGATCTCCGAGATCGGGTCCGCGCTCAGCCAGATCTCGCCGGACGGCAACGAGTTACGTCTCTTCCGTACGCATCAGCGGGCGATCGGTGAGCTGATGATCCACCCGGGCGGGGAGCCCGGCGGGCGGCGGTGTCTGGGGTATGTGGAGTTCTGCGCGCGGTTGGACGCGGACGAGGAGTTCCGTGAGTGGTTCCGGCAGCCGCTCGACGATGTGGACCGGCTGGCGGACGACGCCGGGCCGTCCTTCGCCCGTATCGAAGGGATTCAGCAGCAACTGACCTCCCTGGTGGAGGTCTTGGATCCGAAGTCCGTGCGCTTCCCGCAGTTCCGGCAGGCGTTCGACCGGAGTCGGCATCCGGGACTGTCGACGCCTGAGGGGCCCGGCGGACCCGGCGGACCCGGCGGACCCGGCAGGCCCGGCAGGCCCGGCGGTCGGCCGCCGGGTTTATCCGATTGACGTCCGGATTCTGTAACTGCGCCTCGGTGTGCGTGTGTTGTTCGTACTCTGAGCTTCCGCCGGGACCCGTGGGGGGTGCCCCGGCTCTAGGACAGGACGTTCATGCTCAACATACGCACCATCGCCACCGCCGTCGCAGCGACGGCTCTCGCCGGGGCCGCGCTGCTGCCGGCCCAGGCGCAGGCGGCCGCCGGGTCGGTCCATCTCACCAAGATCTACTACAACTCGCCGGGCTCGGACACGCGTTCCAACACGAGCCTCAACGCCGAGTACGTGCAGATCAAGAACACCACGACAAAGGCCGTGAGCCTCAAGGGCTGGACGCTGGTGGACGCGTCCGCGCACAAGTACACCTTCGGTACGTTCACGCTCGGCAAGGGCAAGACCGTCACCGTGCACACCGGCAAGGGCACCAACACGTCCGCGCACCGCTACCAGGGGCGGGCCGCGTACGTCTGGAACAACGACAAGGACAAGGCGACGTTCAAGAAGGCGAACGGCGCCGTCGCCGACACCTGCTCGTACAACTCGGCAAAGGTCTCATCCAAGGTGTGCTGACAGCGGCGGCGGCGGGCAGACGACTGGCATGAGCAAAGGTCGAACGGCCGCAATCTCGCTGGGAATTCTGGCCGCCGCCGGGCTGCTGACGGGCTGCGGGGACGGGCACGGGGGCGTCCCCGGCGACGGGCGCGGCGGCGGGAACGGGGCCGCCGCGTCCGCCGCCACCATCCCGGCCGGCGGCCGGCTCGTCATCGATACCGAGAACGGCGTACGGCTCAGGCCGACGGACGCCCACGACGTCTCCCTCGACGGGCACATCACCGCCCACTGGTCGCACCACGACTCCACCAGCGTCCTCGACCTCGCCTGCCCCGGACAGGGGCAGGCGGACGACGGAGATGCGGACGGCAACGGCGGCAACGGCGGCAACGGCGGGAACGGCGGGAACGGCGGGAACGGCGGGGACGGGGACGACCCGGACCGGGACGACGGGGCCGGGTGTACGCGTATGCCCACCGTCACCGTCCCCGACGGCACCGCCGTCACCGTCTCCGCGCGCAACGCGGGCATCGACGTCGGCGGCCTCACCGGCGATCTCCATCTGACCACCGTCAACGGCGACGTCACCGCCGTCGAGTCCGGCAGTACGCGCGCCTCCGTCACACTGACCACCCGGAACGGCTCGATCAGGGTGACCGGTCTGCGCGCGGCCCACCTCGGTGCGGGGACCGTCAACGGCGATGTCGTCCTCGACTGCGCCACGTCCCCGACCGACGTCAACGCCAGGACCACCAACGGCTCCGTCGACCTCACCGTCCCGCACGACGCGGCTCCGTACGACATCGACGCGACGACCGGCAACGGGCGGCCGCGCATCACCGTCCCGACCGTCCCGCCGCCGCCCGCTTCGGCGAAGCGCACCATCACCCTGCGTACGGTGAACGGCGACGTCACGGCGTCCCCGGGCCTCGGCCGGTAGCCGGTCGGGGCGCGCCGCCCCCGCCAATATCAGTTGTGCGCAAGGGCGTTGGTTTGGTGCACTCGGGCGCTATGACGCCACTCACGGACGAGATGCGAACGGCCTTCCGGCAGCAGGGTTTTGTCGTGGTGCCCGATGTGCTGAGCAGCGCGCAGATCGCCCGTGGGCGGGCCGTCGTCGAGACGATGCTCGCCGCCGAACCGCACGAAGAGGGCCATGTCGGGCCGTACTTCCTCTGGCCGAGGTTCGGCGCGGAGGGGCATCCGCTGCTCGACTTCTACCGGGACGTCGGCGTAGGCGACCTCGCCGCGCAACTGCTGCGACCCGAACTGCCTCCGGAGGAGCCCGACTTCGCCCAGCTCGCGACGACCGTTCCGCCCTGGCCGCACTGGCCGGGCGGTCCGCATGTGGACGGGCTGCGGCCGGGCCAGCCGGCGGCCACATTCTCGCTGCTGGCCGGGGTGTGGCTGACCGACCAGGTCGTACGGGACCGCGGCAACCTGTGGATCTGGCCGAGGACGCATCTGGGCTTCGGCCGGTATCTGGCCGAGCGCGGCGCCGACGCGCTCACCCGGCTGGACGAGATGAACCCCGGTCCGTATCCGAAGATCGACCTCGGCGAGCCGACGCAGGCGGTCGGCACGGCAGGCAGTGTGCTCCTCGCGCACTATCTGCTCGCCCACAACATCGGCGGCCACGAAGGAAGCGGTACGGGAGCGGACGCTCGCCGCGAGACCGTCTACTACCGCGTCCAGGCCGACGGACACAGCGCCCGCTGGCGGGACGTCGTCGTCGACCCGCTCGTGGAGTTCCGGCCGTGAGGTAGGTACGGCGGTACGCGGTACGCGATACGCCGAGTCTCATCCGCCCGACGTCACCCGCCCGACGTCAGACGCGCCGCCGACGCGATCGTCTGCCGCGCCTCGTGCTCGCTCAGCCCCGTTCGAACAGCCGCCTCGACCAGGCTCCCCGCCAACTCCGCGCCGAAGCCGTGTTCGTACGCCCGGCAGGCCGCCCAGAACAGCCGCGTGTTCCGCTGCCCCTCGTGCGCCGCGAGGACGAACTGCACCAGGCCGTAGCCCTGTTGCGGCTGCGGTACGGGGCTGCCGCCCCGCGCCCCTTCGGCGCCCCGCGCCCCTTCGGTGTGGTTCGGCCGAGTGGGAGGAGCGAGCAGGCGCAGCAGCGCGCGCGGGCAGGGTGCGGGCGCCAGGTCCTCCGTACCGGAGGCCAGCCGGTAGGCGCCGCGTGCGCTCACCGAGCCGGGGCCGACCAGGTAGCCGCCCGCGCCGCGTACGTCGATCCCGGGGGCCAGCCGGCCCGCCGAGTTGGGCACGACCACGTTCGGCGGCCCCTTCAGCCAGATGTGCCGGCCACCGCTCGGGGTGAGCACGGTGACGGTCTCCGGCAGCGTGAACAGGTGCTGCAGGGCGATCTGTTGGAGCGCGGCCACCGAGTCGGGTGTGGTGTGCGAGGTCCGGTCCTCGTCCGTGATGTCGAGATCGATGCCGATGAGGTGGTGCGGGGGCCGGCCGCAGGCGATGCCGTAGCCGGTGGCCCAGGGCGCGGCGGCGAAGAGCGCGCGCACGCCGTCCGGGTCGGTCGTCGCGTCGTACACGCCGTGGCCCGGCAGGCCGCACTCGCCGCGGCACAGGACGGGCTCGGGCTCGCCGCGGTGGGGGGAGCGCAGGGCCGGGAGCTTGGTGGGGGACAAGGGGATGACGGGGAGACCGCGCTCGGCGGCGGACAGCGCGTGAGCGAGGGCCAGGGTGGCGGAGTGCCGGACGGTGGTGGCCATACCTCTATGTTCGTACACTCGTTCGAATAAGGGAAGGGGAATCCGGGGGCGCTCGGCAGCGGCCGGAAAGAGGTTGGCCGGAAATCTGCCGGAACGCTTCTTCCGTTGCGGCGCCCCGGACGGCGTCCTGTTTCACCCGTTCACAAGCACACGCGGCGGTTTTGTCGGGGCGACAGGGGTTTATCGACATGTCATCACGCTTGCGGGGGAATTGGCGGCTGAGGGGTGGTTCGAGAGGGATTCGGTGGGCAATTCTGAGGTCGCGACGTCGAGCCAACGTCCGGGGCGGTCGGCCAACTTCCCTGGAAAAAGCCGTACTTCTCGTTCTTCTCGTTCCTGGAGGAAAAGACATGGCAAGCATCCGTACCGCCCGCGTCATCGCCGCAGTCGCCGCGCTCCCCCTCGCTGCCGCCCTGTTCACCGGGGTGGCCACCGCCGACAACGGCGGAGCGGCCAGCAACGGCTCGAACGCGACGGTGGCGACGATCCTGGGCAGCGGTGTGGGTGGCAACAACTCGGGCAATTCGACCACCACTCAGCAGGTGGCGTCCGGCGCCGGGGCCTCCAACCAGAACAACACCGCGAGCGTGACAGGCTCGGCCTTCACCGCGATCAAGCAGTCGAACACCACCGTGAACTTCACCAATCTCTGGTGACAGCCGGTCCGATACCCAGGGGGGCCGGGGGGCCGAAGGGTGAGCTAGGAATGAACGAAGGTCTGCGCGACGGTGCCGAGGCGCCGTCGCGCAGACCTCGTCGTCCGTACGGCGGGCGCCTCTCGTCCGTACGTCGAGCGCCTCTTCGTTCGTTACGTCGAGCGCCGTACGGCGGGCGCGGTACGTTGCGTGGCGCCGCCCGCCGCCTCGGGGTCTACCCCGAGAGCCAGGACCACGCCACCTCCACCTTCAGGAGGTGGGGCAGGCACCAGCCCTACACCCTAGGGCGGACATCGTTTCGGGACCTGGGGCCGATCCCCCGCGAGGCGCCCCCTCCTAGCGTGGAGCCATGACCACGTCTGTCTGCACGACTTCCTCCGAAGCCGCCGGAGCGGGGGCTCGCTCGGGGCACATTCCGCGCCAGCGGACCCCCGTGCACGCGGCCCGCCCGCCCTACGCCTCCTTCTCCTCGTACGTCAGGGCCCGGGGGCCGGTCCTGCTGCGTACGGCACGCTCGCTCACCGCCAACCCGAGCGACGCCGAAGACCTTCTCCAGACCGCGCTCACCAAGACGTATGTGGCGTGGGACCGGATCGAGGACCATCGCGCGCTCGACGGGTATGTGCGCAGGGCTCTCCTCAACACCCGCACGTCGCAGTGGCGCAAGCGCAAGGTCGACGAGTTCGCCTGCGAAGAGCTGCCCGAACCGACCGGCGTGCCCGAGCCGGACCCCGCCGAGCGGCAGGTGCTGCACGACGCCATGTGGCGCGCGGTGCTGCGGCTGCCCGACCGGCAGCGGGCGATGGTGGTCCTGCGGTACTACGAGGATCTCAGCGAGGCCCAGACCGCCGAGGTGCTGGGCGTCTCGATCGGTACGGTCAAGAGCGCGGTGTCCCGCGCCCTCGGCAAGCTGCGCGAGGACCCGGAGCTGTCGCCGGTCCGGTAGCACCCGGGGCAGGCCCGGCCCGCAGGCGGCAGGGGGAGCAGGCGTCAGGGGGAGCCGGCGGCGGTCAGGGGGAGCAGGCGTCAGGGGAAACAGGCGGCGACAGCAGCAGCCGCCGACTGGGCAGCCGCAGCGACCGCAGCAGCCGCCCGCTGGGCAGCGGCAGCGGATTGCGGCAGCGGCAGCCCTGACAGACGGCGTGACGCGGCCCATCTACTCCCGGGTAGTGACATACCAAGCGGTACGTGCGCAGAATCCTCGCAGGCATTGTCTGCCACGTAGCGCTATCGCCGACCGGGAGGACGCCGTGCTGAGCACCATGCAGGACGTACCGCTGACTGTGACCCGCATCCTGCGCCATGGGATGACCATCCACGGAAAGGCGCAGGTCACCACCTGGACCGGGGAGAGTGAACCGCAGCGCCGCAGCTTCGCCGAGATCGGCGGGCGCGCGACGCGGCTCGCGAACGCGCTACGTGACGAACTCGGCGTCATGGACGACGAGCGGATCGCGACCCTCATGTGGAACAACGCCGAGCACGTCGAGGCGTACTTCGCTGTCCCGTCCATGGGCGCGATCCTGCACACGCTCAATCTGCGGCTGCCCGCCGAGCAACTGAGCTGGATCGTCAACCACGCGGCCGACCGCGTCATCATCGTCAACGGCACGGTCCTGCCGCTGCTCGCCCCGCTCCTCGACGACCTGCCGACCGTCGAGCACATCATCGTGTCAGGGGCAGGCGACCGTACGGTCCTGGAGGGCGCTGCCGCCGAGGTGCACGAGTACGAGGAACTGCTCGCCCGCCACTCCGCGGCCTTCGAGAGCTTCGCCTGGCCCGAGCTGGACGAGCGCCAGGCCGCGCTGATGTGCTACACCTCCGGCACCACCGGCGACCCCAAGGGCGTCGTCTTCTCGCACCGGTCGATCTATCTGCACTCGATGAACGTCAACCAGACCGAGTCGATGGGTCTGACGGACCGGGACACGACCCTGGTCGTCGTGCCGCAGTTCCATGTGAACGCCTGGGGCCTGCCGCACGCCACGTTCATGACCGGCATCAACATGCTGATGCCCGACCGCTTCCTGCAGCCCGCCCCGCTCGCCGAGATGATCGAGCGCGAGCGGCCCACGCACGCCGCCGCCGTCCCGACCATCTGGCAGGGACTGCTCGCCGAGGTCACCGCGCATCCGCGCGACCTGAGTTCGATGGCCCGCGTCACCATCGGCGGCTCGGCCTGCCCGCCGGCGCTGATGGAGGCGTACGACAAGCTCGGCGTACGGCTCTGCCACGCCTGGGGTATGACGGAGACCTCGCCGCTCGGCACGACGTCCAACCCGCCCGCAGGACTCACCGCCGAGGAGGAATGGCCGTACCGCATTACGCAGGGCCGCTTCCCCGCGAGCGTCGAGGCGCGGCTGGTGGGCCCCGGCGGCGACCTCCTGCCGTGGGACAACGAGTCGGCGGGCGAGCTGGAGGTGCGCGGCCCGTGGGTCGCCCGCGCGTACTACGGCGGCGCGGGCGGCGAGGAGCTGGTGCCCGAGGATAAGTTCAGCGCCGACGGCTGGCTGCGTACCGGCGATGTCGGTGTCATCAGCCCCGACGGCTATCTGACTCTCACCGACCGCGCGAAGGACGTCATCAAGTCCGGCGGCGAGTGGATCTCCAGCGTCGAGCTGGAGAACGCGATCATGGCCCACCCGGAGGTCGCGGAGGCCGCGGTCGTCGCCGTACCGGACGACAAGTGGGGCGAACGGCCGCTGGCGACCGTCGTTCTCAAGGAGGACGCGTCCGTCGACTACGCGGCGCTCAAGGCGTTCCTCGTCGGCAAGGTCGCGAAGTGGCAGGTGCCGGAGCGGTGGGTGCTGGTGGAGTCGGTGCCGAAGACGAGCGTCGGGAAGTTCGACAAGAAGGTGATCCGCAAGCAGTACGCGAACGGGGAGCTGGACGTGACGCGGCTGTAGGTTCGTAGCGTTCGAGAGGGCGGTGCTCTTCGGGGGCGCCGCCCGTCTCATTTCCGACGAGCCCGCGACGGGCCCAGACGTCCTCGCCGTGGGCCCGAGACGAGGGAGCGCTCATATGTCCGACATCTGGAGCCTGTTCGCCGCCACCCCCACCGGCGCCCTGGTGACGCTGAAGCGCGACGGACGGCCGCAACTGTCCAACGTCGGCCACCTCTGGGATCCGGAGATCCGCGTCCTGCTGATCTCGGTCACCGACGACCGCGCGAAGACCCGCAACCTGCGCCGCGACCCGCGGGCCAGCTACTACGTGACGTCGCCGGACTTCGGTGCGTACGCCGTCGGCGAGGGCGTGGCCGAACTCGGCGCCGTCACGCGGCGCGGCGACGACGCGTCGGCCGACGCGCTCGTGGAGCACTACCGCGCGCTGCGCGGCGAACACCCCGACTGGGCCGAGTTCCGCGAGGCGATGGTGAGCGAGCAACGGCTGCTCGTACGGCTGCCGTTGACGCGTGCGTACGGCTGGGGCGGGGTCTGAGACCCTGCCGCTTGTGCCCCTGCCGCCTGTGCCCCTGCCGCTTGTGCCCCCAGGCTAGTTCGTACCGATGCTAGTTCGTACCGATCTTCGCCAGCAGCTCGACGATCCTCGACTGCACGTCGACGCTCGTCGAGCGCTCGGCGAGGAACAGTACGGTCTCGCCCGAGGTAAGCCGGGGCAGTTCGGCGCGGTCGATGCCGGCCGAGGTGTAGACGACCAGCGGCGTACGGTTCAACTGGCCGTTCGAGCGCAGCCAGTCGATGATTCCGGCGCGTTGGCGGCGTACCTGCATCAGGTCCATGACCACGAGGTTCGGCCGCATCTGGGCGGCCAGCGCGACCGCCTCGTTGTCGTCGGCCGCCCGCGCGACCTGCATGCCGCGCCGCTCCAGCGTCGCCGTCAGCGCGAGGGCGATCTCTTCGTGCTCCTCGATCAACAGCACGCGCGACGGGTGCTGTTCGCTGTCGCGCGGCGCGAGCGCCTTGAGCAGGACGGCGGGGTCGGCGCCGTACGCCGCTTCCCTCGTGGCCTGCCCGAGCCCGGCCGTCACCAGGACGGGGACCTCGGCGGCGACCGCCGCCTGGCGCAGCGACTGGAGCGCGGTGCGGGTGATGGGACCGGTCAGCGGGTCGACGAAGAGGGCGGCGGGGAACGCGGCGATCTGCGCCGCCACCTCTTCGCGTGAGTGCACGACGACCGGGCGGTAGCCGCGGTCGCTGAGCGCCTGCGACGTGGAGACGTCGGGGGCGGGCCAGACGAGCAGCCGGCGCGGGTTGTCCAGCGGCTCCGGGGGCAGTTCGTCGTCGACGGGCTGCGGCTGGGGCCGGTTGGCCACCTCGACGGCGCCACCGGGGCCGTCCAGCGGTTCGGGGCCCTCGGCGCCCTCGTCGGGGGCGCCTATGGCGTACGACCTGCCCTCGGGACGGCCGCCCGCGAGCCGCGAGCCGCCGCCTTGCGCGGGCTGGTCAGGCGACTGCGGGTGCGACCTGGCGTCCGGCTCTGCGGACTCGCCGTCGGCGCGTGAGCCGAGCTTGCGACGCCTGCCGGAGCCGAGCGTTCCGGACTGGCCGGCCTGGCTGGCCTGGCCCTGGCCGCCGAGGGAGTGGTCCGGGGCGGGGTGCTGGGCGGGAACGTGCTGGCCGGGAGCCTGGGGGGCGGGTGCGTGCGGGGCGGGTGCGTGCTGGCCCTGGACGTGCTGGCCCTGGATCGGCTGGCCCTGGGCTTGGTGCGGCTGAGTCTGCTGCGCCTGGGTCTGGTGCGCCTGGGCCTGGTGCAGGCTCTGGACCTGCTGACCCTGCGCCTGGTTGTGGCTCTGCGCCTGGGCCTGGGCCTGCTTCTTGGCGATCTGCTGCGCGAAGGGGACGCCCTGGCCGAGCGTACGCACGTTGAACGCGCGCCCCTGCGCCGAGTCCGCCGCCGGTGCCTCTTCGGGCAGCGGCTGCGCGGGCGGCAGCGGCTGGTGCGCCGCGCGGGGCGGATGCGGGGCCGACGAGTCGGCCGTCGGCGGCCCTACCGAGGACTGCGGGCCCGACGTGTCCGGGCCGTTGTCACCGTCATCGGGCGCGGGGTCCGGCCAGCCGGGCCGGCCGCCCAGGGTGCCGAAGCCGCTGGAGGTCGGCATGCCGGGAGCGGCGTTCGCCTGGGCGGTGTCGGGCGGGACGGCCGCCTCCGGCGGACCGCTCGGGGTGGACCAGCCGTTGGGGTCGAGCGGGCGCCGCGCGGGCAGCGGGTGCGCCTGCGGCGGGGTGTGGTCCTCGTCCGGCTCGACGCGTGCGATGTCGTGGCGGCCGGGCAGCGAGGCGTCGGGTCCCGCACCGGTCCGGGGCCCGGGTACGGAGCCGGGTACGGGCCCTGGCCCGGCGGCCGGGGCGCGGTCGGCCTCGGCGGGCGGCAGCGCGAACGTCGAACGTACGGCATCGGTCGGTGCCGGGGGCGGCGGTACGTGCCGCTCCTGCGCCGGGGCGAGCGCGCGGCGCGCCCGGCGTCCGGGCGCGGCGTGCCCCGCGGCTTCCTGGCCGGTGCTGTGCTGACCGGTGCCGTGCTGGCCGGTGCTGTGCTGACCGGTGTGCTGGCCGGTCGTGTGCTGGCCGGGGGCGGCCGTGACGGGTCCTGCGGTGACGGGTCCTGCGGTCAGGGCCGGCAGGGCGTTCTGGCCACCGTGCTGCTGGGCGCGGTGTCCGGCCGGAGCCGTACCCGCCGAAGCGGCGTCCACGGGCACACCCCGCGGCGGTACGGCGGCGCCGCGCGCCGCGCGCCCCGTCGGATGCGCGCCCTCGGCGGACGTGACGACGGAGCCCTCGGAGGCCGGGGCCGTCGGCAGTGCGAGCCCGGACCCGGGGCCGGGGCCACCGTGACCTGGCGGGACGGGACCGGGGCCCACGGGACCCGGACCGACCGGGCCGGGACCAACCTGACCCGGACCGACCGGGCCGGCGCCGACGGGACCTAGCGGTGCGCCGGGCAGGGCGCCGGGCGGTGCCGCTGCTTCCTCCGCCGGGTTCGGCCGGCCGCGCCGGCGACCCGTACCGCCCCCGCTGACCGCCCCGCCACCGCCGGTGTCCTGGCCAGGCACCGGGCCGACTCCGCCGGCCGGCGTCTCCTGGCCCGGCTGCGCCGCGCGGGCCCTGCGGCGGCCCGTCGGCTCTCCGGCGACTTCCTCCGCGGGAGCGTCCAGGAAGGCGTCCGTCGACGCGCGTCGCGCACGCCGCCGGCCGCCACCCGACGTACCCGCACCCGTACCCGCACCCGTGCCGGAACCCGCCACAGCGGGCACCGACTGCTCCGGGACCTGCGCCTGCGGGACCTGCGCCTGCGCGGGCTGCGGGACCGTACCCGAGCCCTCGCCGAGCGGCAGCTCCAGGACGTACGCGCTGCCGCTCATCCCCGGCACCTCGTGCGTCTGCAGCACGCCGCCGTGCGCCCGTACGATCCCGCGCACGATCGGCTCGTGCACCGGGTCGCCGCCGGGGAACGGGCCGCGCACCTCGATCCGTACGACATTGCCGCGCTGCGCCGCCGCCACCACGATCGTCGAGTCGACGTAACCGCCGGCCGGCATCATCCGGGCCCGGCCCGTCGAGTCGACCCCGGCCACGTCGGCGACCAGATGCGCGAGCGCCGTCGCCAGCCTGCCCGGGTCGACCTCGGCCTCGATCGGCGGCGCGTGCACGGCGAACTGCGCCCGGCCGGGCCCGATCAGCTCGATGGCGCCCTCGACGCCCGCCGCGACGACACCGTCGAGCAGCACCGTCATCTTGGTGAGCTGTTCGGTGCCGTCGTCGAGCCGCTGGTAGCCGAGGACGTTGTCGACCAGCGTCGTCATCCGGGAGTAGCCGGCGGCGAGATGGTGCAGGATCTGGTTGGCCTCGGGCCAGAGCTGGCCCGCCTGGTCGGCGGCGAGCGTGGCGAGTTCGCCGCGCAGCTCCTCCAACGGGCCGCGCAGGGCCCCGCCGAGCACGGCGGTGAGCTGGGCGTGCCGGGCGGCGACGTACTCGTACCGCTCGGTGAGTTCCTCGATCTCGGCCGCGTAGCGGTCGCTGCGGTCGGCCAGCTCGGCCGTCTGCCGTTCGGTCGTCTCGGCCAGTTCGGCGCCGAGCCGTTCGGTGATGTCCTTCAGCTCGGCGGCGTGGCGTTCCTTCGCCTCGGTGAGTTCGTCGGTGTGCTGCTTCAGCAGCTCCTCGTGGGCGCGCCGGTCGGTGAACGTCATCACGGCGCCGACGAGCTGGTCGCCGTCGCGTACGGGCGCCGTCGTCAGGTCGACGGGCACCGCCGAACCGTTCTTCGCCCACAGCACCTGCCCGCGCACCCGGTGCTTGCGGCCGGAGCGCAGGGTGTCGGCGAGCGGGGAGTCCTCGTAAGGGAACGGCTCGCCGTCCGCGCGTGAGTGCAGGACGAGCGTGTGCAGTTCGCGGCCGCCGAGGTCGGTGGCGCGGAAGCCGAGGATCTGGGCCGCCGCCGGATTGACGAGCACGACGCGGCCGTCGGTGTCCGTACCGACGACCCCTTCCGAGGCGGCGCGCAGGATCATCTCGGTCTGCCGCTGCGAACGGGCCAGCTCGGCCTCGGTGTCGACGGTCCCGGACAGGTCCCTGACGACCAGCATCAGCAGCTCGTCGCCGGAGTAGCTGTGGATGTCGTTGTACGCGTCGCGCCCGTCCTCCAGGCCCGCGCTGGTGACCTCGACGGGGAACTCGCTGGAGTCCGTGCGCCGCGCGGTCATCCGCGTCGGTTTCGTACGGCCGCGCGCGTCGGCGGAGTCGGGGCGGCGCATGGAACCGGGGATCAGCTTGGAGTCGAACTCCGGCAGGAGGTCCAGCAGCCCGCGCCCGACCAGCGCCGTACCGGGCGTCTCGAACATCTCCAGGGCGATGGTGTTGGCGTTGACGACCGTGCCGTTGGCGTTGACGAGCACCAAGCCGTCGGGGAGTGCGTCGAGTATCGCCGCGAGGCGAGCAGCGCCTCGGGATGGCCTGCTGCTCACGACGACGCTTCCTCCCTGACCTACTGCACCTTGCGGACGGCCGCGTCCCATCTTGCCCCTATGGTCTCAGCCTGTCACTGGAGGGAGTCTAAAGGCTGCGGGCGCGGGCGCGGCTGCGGATGAGAAGGAGCTCTCATCAAGGTTCTGTGCGAATGCCCTGTACGAACGCCCGCACACCCCTCGGCAGGTGGCCGCAGGAGCGCCCTGGGGCGGGGCGCTGCCTGTCCTCACCCCCGCGCGCTGGGGAGAACGGGCTCAAGCCCCTGCCAGCGGGCGATCTCGCAGCCGTTGGACCGGTTGAAGCTGGCGTCGATGCTGCGGCCGTGCCAGGTGCCGGTGATGCGCGCGGTGGCGGCGCCGCCGTAGATCTGGGTGCACATCTGCCCCTCGGGCACCGGCGCGAACGGATCCCGCCCGCCGTCGGCCAGCTCCTCCAGCCGGTCGCAGGCCGCCTGCGCCCGCGGATGGGTCCCGCCGGCGGGCCCGCAGGTCAACTCGTACACGCCTGCCGTCTTCTGCACGGCGGGGTCGGTGACGGTGAGGTCGAGCTTGTCCTGCGTCTGGAGCAGCGGCAGCGGCAACGGCAGCCCGAGCCGCGCGGGTACGGCGGCGGCCTGCGGGACCGCGGAGGCCGCCGACGCGGCGGGTGCGAGGGCGGCGAGCGCGGAGAGGGAGGCGGCGGCGGTGAGGACGAGACGGCTGCGACGCAACATGGAGGCTCCTGTCGGGGATGGCGTGTGCCGGACGGGCGGACGTCGCCCGCCCTCTCTAACGCGCGTACGGCCCCGGCGTTGCGCACCCGATCCGGCTTTGCCCTGCCCCCGACTGCCTAGTACCGTGTGGAGCGATTGGTGGCACCCCACCTGGCTGTGTCATCATCTGCACGCACCGTCCGCGCCCGCGCGGACGTGCTGGAGGCGTCGCCTAGTCCGGTCTATGGCGCCGCACTGCTAATGCGGTTTGGGTCTTAACACCCATCGAGGGTTCAAATCCCTCCGCCTCCGCACCACCACCGAAGCCCCGGCCACCCGGCCGGGGCTTCGGTACGTTTAAGGCGTCTCCGCAGGTCAGCAGCGGTCCGACTAACGGATTTCACCTGGCGCCACAGGTCATGTAATGTTGTTCAAGCAACGCCGCCCGGGGCCAAAACCCCCGGAACGCCAAGCACTCGTAGCTTAACGGATAGAGCATCTGACTACGGATCAGAAGGTTGCAGGTTCGAATCCTGCCGAGTGCACAGCAGCTCAGAGGCCCCCCGGAGAAATCCGAGGGGCCTCTTGCGTTGCCCGCACAGCAACCCCGCACAGCAACCCCGCACAGCAACCCCGCGCGGCCGCCCCGAAACGGGGAGCCCGGGACGCCGCAGGCGTGGATCGGCTGCGGGTGATCCTGGACCGCAGTCTGAAGCGGGTCTAGACGACCTGTCAGGTCACTGGGTTTTCCAGGAGGGTGACTCGGTTGCCGTCCGGGTCTTCCAGGGAGGCGATGCGGGTGATCTTGCCGCCCTGTTGGACTGGGCCTGTGGTCAGGCCTCGGGTGGTGAGGTCTGACAGGGCCTTGTCCAGGGACGGGACCTCCAGGTTGAGGAGGGTGGAACCCGCGTGCTGGGGGTCCTCGAAGACCTGGAGCCAGCCGCCTTGGGTGAGGTGCCAGTCGGCCAGGGAGGGCATGGGGCGGGTGTCGGCCGGGCGGCCCAGGAGGCGTTCGTACCAGGTCACCGCCGCTTCGATGTCCCGTACCGGTGCGACCATCAGTACGCGCGCCACGTTCATGGCTATTACCTTTCCTCGGGCTCTTCGGTGGGGCTCTTCCCTTGTAGACGGTTGGCTCGCCTTCAACTCATCGCCGCTGCTGTTTCCGCTGTGGTCGTCAGGACCGCTCGGCCGAGTATGTGGCCGGCCATCGTGAAGCCGAGGACCGCCGGGGTGGCGTCCGTGGGGACGCCGATGGATTCGACGTCGAGTGCGTGCACCACGGTGAAGTAGCGGTGCGGGCCGTGGCCGGCCGGCGGGGCCGCGCCGATGTAGCGGGACGCGCGGGCGTCGTTGGGGAGTTGGTAGGCGCCTTCGGGCAGGCCCGCGCCGGTGTCGTCGCCCGCGCCCGCCGGCAGGTCGGTGACGGTGGCGGGGATGTCGGCGACCGCCCAGTGCCAGAACCCGGACCCGGTGGGGGCGTCGGGGTCGTAGACCGTGACGGCGTAGCTCTTCGTGCCCTCGGGGGCGCCGCTCCAGGAGAGCTGCGGGGAGACGTCCTGGCCGCCGGGGACACCGGAGATGCCGGACAACTGCGCCGGGGGCAGGGCCGCTCCTTCGGTGACGGTCGTGCTGGTGACGGTGAAGTCGGCCGCCTCGGGGAGGCGGGCGAAGGGGTCGTTCTCGGTCATGTGCTCGTTGCCTTTCGTGGGTGTGCGTTGATCGGACACCAAGGGTTCCGATCGATGATGCTCACTATAATCGATTATTCTTTCCATCGTCTATTCTGACCTCATGACCCAGACGACCCAGCCCCCGCAGGGCAAGCAGATGCTCTCCGAGCAGGTCTACCTACGCCTGCGGGACGCGATCATGCGCGGAGAACACGCCCCCGGCGCCGCCCTCAAGCCGCAGGACCTCGCCAAGGAGCAGGGCGTGAGCCTGGCCGTCGTGCGGGAAGCGCTCGTGCGGGCGGTCGGTGACGGGCTGGCCGATCGGCTGCCGAACCGGGGGTTTGCCGTGCCCGCCTTCTCCGACCGCCGCTGGCAGGAGATCGCCGAGGCGCGCCGGACCGTCGAACCCGTCCTGCTGCGCATGTCCGTCGAGCGCGGCGACGTCGGCTGGGAGGCCCGGGTGCGTGCCGCACACCACCGGCTGAGCCGTACCCCCGTCTACCTCCCGGAGGAGGGCGAGTACTACAGCGGCGCGTGGGCCGAAGCCCATCGGGTCTTCCACCGCACCCTGTTGGAGGGGTGCGGCAACCCCGTCCTGATGGACACCTTCGACCGGATGTGGACCGCGAGCGAGCTGGCGCGTCGCTGGTCGGCGCACCGTAATCCCGGCCGGGACGGCGTCGCCGAACACCGCCGGCTCGAGCAGGCCGCGCTGGCCGGTGATGCCGACACCGCGGCCGAGGTGCTGGTCCAGCACCTCACCCAGACCGCCGCCGGGCTGACCGACCCTGGCGCTCAGGCCTAGGCGGTCAGCTCTCTGTTTCAGGCCTGGGCGGTCAGCTCTCTGTCGAGGAGAGCACCAAGGTCAGCAGGCCCGGGAAGCGCGCCTCGAACTCCGGGCGGCGCAGCCGGTTCAGGCGCTTCGCGCCGGCGTCGCGCTGTTCCAGGAGGCCCGCGTCGCGCAGTACGGCGAAGTGGCGGCTCAGCGTGGCCTTGGTGACCGGTACGTCGAAGCTGCCGCAGGGGCGCTCCCAGTCGGCTGCGGCTGCCAGTTCGCGTACCAGGATGCGGCGTACGGGGTCGGCGAGAGCCAGGAGCGCGGTCTCCAGCGTGACCTCGGCGGGGTCCGTGTGGACGGGGGGTGCGCGGTGGTGGGCCGCCGGCCGTGCTTCCGGTGCCGCCATGGCGTCCGTGCCTCCGTTCGCGTACGTCGTCTGCGGCGCGCTGAGCCGTCGCGCCCAGCCGGCGCGCGTGTCGCCGCGTACTCGCTCGCCGTTCGTTTCCCGACGAACGGTACGCCGCCACCGCACCGCCCCCGCAAGGCCCGTGTCAGTTGTTGAGCGATGTCATGTCCGCGTAGCGGTCGCCCGTCGGCGGTGCGAGCGCGTTCAGGCGGCCGAGCTGGTCAGGGGTGAGGGTCAGCGCGTCGGCCGCCGCGTTCTCCTCCAGCCGGGAGACCCGCTTCGTGCCCGGGATGGGCACGATGTCGTCGCCCTGGGCCAGCAGCCAGGCCAGCGCGACCTGCGCCGGCCGCGCTCCCGCCGCCTCGGCCACCGCCTCGACCTCGTTGACGATGTGGACGTTCTGCGCCATGTTCGCGAAGCGCGGATCGGTCCTGCGGAAGTCGTCGGCGGCGAGCTGGTCCGTCGAGCGGACGCCGCCGGTCAGGAAGCCGCGGCCGAGCGGTGAGTACGGTACGAAGCCGATGCCCAGCTCCCGTACCAGCGGCAGCAGCTCGGCCTCCGGCTCGCGCGCCCACAGGGAGTACTCGGTCTGCAGCGCCGTGACCGGGTGGGTGGCGTGCGCGCGGCGGATCGTCGCGGGGGCGGCCTCCGAGAGGCCGATATGGCGGATCTTGCCTGCCGCGACCAGCTCGGCGAGGGCGCCGACCGTCTCCTCGACCGGGGTGTTCGTGTCCACCCGGTGCTGGTAGTAGAGGTCGATGTGGTCGGTGCCGAGCCGCTTGAGCGAGCCCTCCACGGCCAGCCGGATGTTCTCCGGCGTGCTGTCGAGACCGCCTTCCACGCCGTCGCGGTGCGAGAGGACGCCGAACTTCGTCGCCAGCACCACCTGGTCGCGCCGGCCGGCGAGCGCGCGGCCGACAAGCTCCTCGTTCTTGTACGGGCCGTAGAGCTCGGCGGTGTCGAACAGGGTCACTCCGAGATCGATCGCCCGGTGGATCGTGCGGATCGCCTCGGCGTCGTCAGAGCCGGCGCCCGTGTAGTACGCCGACATCGCCATGCAGCCGAGGCCGATACGCGCGACGTCGAGGTCGCCGAGTTTCACATGCTTCATGGGAATCGCGTCCTTCGTCAGTGCGGTGGGCTTCGTCAGTGCGGTGGGCGTGCTGGGTGGTGGGCGTGCTGGGTGGTGGCTTCCCTGCCGTGGGTGTGACGTGCGGCTTTTCTCCCTTTCGACGCTAGCCCCATCGCTCCTGCGGCGCGTTCCGACGCTCGGCTCCGCGCCCCGCGCGCCCCCTAGAGTGGATCCCTCAGTACGGAGGGGGCACAGCGTGAGTGGCGCTTGGCGGGCGGCCGGGCTGCGGTGGTCCGGCGGGGCGCCCGCGCTCCAGTGGGTGAGCGGCGACGGCAGCCGGGTGCGGACCCGTGCCAGCGAGCTGGTGTACGGGCGTGAGCTGGCCTTCCGCGCCGTCGGCGCCCGGCGCTGCCCCGGCGCCCGCGGCAACGTCTGCCCCCTCGGCGCCGTCGTGCCGGGCCGCAGTACGGGCGGGCAGTGCCCCGAGTGCGCGCGGCTCGATCGGGCGCACTCCGTCGCCGCCGACACCTCCGACGATCCGCGCCCCTACCGCGTCTATCTCGCGTGGTTCGGCCCCGGTCTGGTGAAGGTCGGGATCACCGCCGAGGCGCGGGGCGCGGCCCGGCTGCTGGAACAG
This sequence comes from Streptomyces sp. NPDC087906, assembly GCF_055584925.1. Taxonomy (NCBI): domain Bacteria; kingdom Bacillati; phylum Actinomycetota; class Actinomycetes; order Kitasatosporales; family Streptomycetaceae; genus Streptomyces; species Streptomyces sp. NPDC087906. The sequence continues at coordinate 219,117 of NZ_JBVJLC010000012.1, read as the reverse complement.
GGCGCTGTCACCTTCAGTTGGCTGGGGCGCGGGCCGCTGATGGCCGCCCGGCGGACCGAGGAGGTGCTGCGCACCGCGCTCGGCGTGCCGGACCGTATCCCGTACGAGCGCAAGCGGGCCGTCCGTACGGCGCTGCCGCCGCGCGGCGAACGGGCGGCCGAGGTCGGCGCGCTGCACGCCCGCGCGGTCGCGCTCGACACGTGGCCGCAGACCCTGGAACGCGCCGGGTTCGACCCGGTGGACCATGCGGACGCCTTCGGCCTCGACGGCCTCGACGGCCGCCACCGGCTCGACGGCCTCGCGCCTTCGACAGGTGTGGTCGGCGAGCTGGTCGACGGCGGACACGTCGCGGGACGGCTCGTCGCCGCCGCCGGACCCGATCTGCATCTGGCCACATCCGACGGCGGGCTCGTCGTCCTCGACACCCGGCTGATGAGCGGCTGGGAACTGGTCTCGTCCGATCCGGGCGGCTCGCTGACCGTTCCCGTACGGGAGTTGCGCGCGGATGTCGTTCCCACCGGGCAGGACGGGCTCTTTTGACCTCACTTCCGCGTTCGGTGGACACGGCGCCGGTCCTGGTCGGAAGGTGGAGCACATGAACGATCAAGAGACGGGCGGGGTTACGGCGGGCGCGGGCACTGCAGGCGCGGTCACGCCGGGTGCGGTCACCGCGGGTGCGGTCACGGCCGACGGCATCACGGTGGCGGCGGGCGGCGCGGCCGAGGTCGAGGCCGTACGGCGGTTCCGCGCACGGGTCGGACTGCCCGGACTCGTCGACGTCCACACGCACTTCATGCCCGAACGCGTCCTCAAGAAGGTGTGGGAGTACTTCGACACCGCCGGGCCGCTCGTCGGGATGGAGTGGCCCATCACCTACCGGCACGAGGAGACCGAACGGGTCGCCCTGCTCCGCGCGTTCGGCGTGCGCGCGTACACCTCGCTGCTCTACCCGCACAAACCCGGCATGGCTGACTGGCTGAACGGCTGGGCCGCCGGCTTCGCCGCCCGCACCCCCGACTGCCTGCAGACCGCGACGCTCTTCCCGGAGGACGGCGTCGAGACGTACGTACGCGAGGCGGTCGAGGGCGGCGCGCGGATCTTCAAGTCGCACTTGCAGGTGGGGGGTTACGACCCCAACGACGAGCGGCTCGACGGAGTGTGGGGGCTGCTCAGCGACGCGGCCGTGCCGGTGGTGATGCACTGCGGTTCGGGCCCCGCCGCAGGCAAGTACACCGGACCCGAACCGGTGGCACGGCTGCTGGCACGCCATCCCCGGCTGCCGCTCGTGATCGCCCATCTGGGCATGCCGGAGTACACGGACTTCCTGGAACTCGCGGCGCGCTACCGGGAGGTGCGCCTGGACACGACCATCGCGTTCACGGACTTCGCCGAGGGCTTCGCGCCGTTCCCGAAGGAGGCGAAGGGCCGCCTCGCCGACCTCGGGGACCGGATCCTGCTCGGGTCCGACTTCCCCAACATCCCCTACCCGTACGTCCATCAGCTTGAGGCCCTGGAAGCGCTGGGCCTCGGCGACCCCTGGCTGCGGGCGGTCTGTTACGAGAACGGCGCCCGGCTCTTCGGCCTGCCGGCGGACGGAACCGCCCCGAACGGCCCTGTCCACCCGTAGTGGTTCAGGCGTCGAGGGCCGTCCGGCCCGTCGCAGCAGCGCGGTGTGCTGACTGGCGGCGGCACCGGAGATGTCGAACTTCGCGGCGAGTTCGCCGGTCGGCCGGGCTGCGCCGCCGCGCCCAGCCGAGGGTGTGCTGGATCGGGTACACCAGGACCGGTGTCGCGTCGGGTAACGCGAGGGTGACGGGTCTGCGGCAGCAGAAGAACGACGGTTGCAGCAGTAAGCCCCGTCCCCCGCGCCGCAGTTCACGGGTGACCGGGTAGTCGGCCTCCAGCACGGAAGGTTCCCAGCGCAGCACCGGGCGGAAGCCGGCGGGCAGCCCGTCCACGCCCGTGCGCAGGACCGTACGGGCACGTGTGGCGCGGTCGGCGGCCGGTGCCGTCAGCCGCGACCGTACGAGCCGCCGCCACTCGCCGAACAGCACCGGGGCTTCGTCGGTGAGCAGGATCTGGAAGTCGCCCGGTACGGCGTCCCGCCGGCCCGCTTCCGGGCGACGCACGCACGTGGCACGGCGGCGCCGTGGGCGGACCGCGAACGGCGTCACCCGCAGCCGGGTTGAGCGTCCTCACGTTTCTCAGGCAATTCACAGAAAGGCGCAAGAACCCTCTCAGAGGGCGTCCCCAGGGTATGGAGCATGACCATCACCTCGCCCCGCGGGCGCACCGAAATGCTCAGGCCGGACGGGAGCCCCGTCCGGATACTCGTCGTCGACGACGAGGCTTCCCTCACCGAACTGCTCTCGATGACCCTGCGGTACGAGGGGTGGGAGGTGGCCAGCGCGGCCGACGGAGCGTCGGCGGTGACCTCGGCGCGCGACTTCCGGCCCGACGCCGTCGTGCTCGACGTGATGTTGCCCGACATGGACGGCATGGCCGTCCTCGGCAGGCTGCGCCGCGATCTCCCGCACGTGCCCGTCCTCTTCCTCACGGCCAAGGACGCGGTCGAGGACCGGATCGCGGGGCTGACGGCGGGCGGCGACGACTACGTCACCAAGCCGTTCAGCCTGGAGGAGGTCGTGGCCAGGCTGCGCGGTCTGATCCGGCGGTCCGGCGCGGCCGCCGTACGATCGGAGTCACTGCTGGTCGTCGGGGATCTGACCCTCGACGAGGACAGCCATGACGTCACCCGCGCAGGCCAGTCCATCCATCTGACGGCGACCGAGTTCGAGCTGCTGCGCTACCTCATGCGCAACCCGCGCCGCGTGCTCAGCAAGGCACAGATCCTGGACCGGGTGTGGTCGTACGACTTCGGCGGCCAGGCCAACGTCGTCGAGCTGTACATCTCCTATCTCCGACGGAAAATCGACGCGGGCCGCCCGCCGATGATCCACACCAGGCGCGGCGCCGGTTATCTGATCAAGCCCGGCGAGCCGAGCCTCGCACCTCAGTGACCAGCCGCATACGGCCCGGCCGCACGCGGACACGCACCCGCACAGGGACCAGGCGCACCCGCGGGCGCTGGTCGCTGCGCACCCGGCTCGTGGTGTCGGCGGTCGCGCTGATCGCCGTGGTCGCCGCCGTGATCGGGACGGTCACCACGATCGCCTTCCGCTCGTACCTCTACGACCAGCTCGACCAGCAGGTCCACGCCATAGCCGCGCGGGCCGCAGGACCGCCCGGTGGCGCCGGCCCTGACGCGCCGGTCAGGCTGCCGGACCGGGACGACGCGCTCAAGATCGTGACGGGCGGCGGCGCGCCCGTCGGCACGGTCGGCGCCGAACTGTCCGACGCCGGATCGATCAGCCGCGCCCTGATCAGCACCCAGCAGAACACCGGCGGCCTCGGCCCCCGTATCGCCGGGCAGCCCCTCACCGCCGACCAGGACACCGCCCTCGCCGGCGTCGCCCGCGACGGCGCCCCGCACACGCTGCGGCTCCCCGGCCACGGCGACTACCGCGTCGTGTACGTGAGCAGCGGCCATGGCTCCTTTCTCGTGGGCGTACCGCTCACCTCCGTCCAGAACACCCTCGGCACCCTGGTCCTGGTCGAGGTGTGCGTCACCGTCGCAGGACTGATCGCGGCGGGCATCGCGGGAGCCGTGCTCGTCGGCGTGGCGCTGCGACCGCTGCGCCGGGTCGCCACGACCGCCACCCACGTCTCCGAACTACCCCTGCACAGCGGCGAGGTGGCCCCGCTCGTACGCGTACCGGCAGCGGAGGCCGATCCGCGCACCGAGGTCGGGCAGGTCGGCGCCGCGCTCAATCGCATGCTCGGCCATGTCGGCTCCGCGCTCGCCGCCCGCCAGGAGAGCGAGACGCGCGTACGCCAGTTCGTGGCCGACGCCGGCCATGAACTGCGCACCCCGCTCGCCTCGATCAGGGGGTACGCCGAACTCACCCGACGCGGCGACGAGGAGACGGGCCCCGACACCCGGCACGCCCTCGGCCGCATCGAGTCCGAGGCGCAGCGGATGACCGGGCTCGTCGAGGATCTGCTGCTCCTCGCCCGGCTCGACGCCGGCCGGCTGCCGGCGAGCGAGTCGTACGGGAGCGTCGACCTCACCCCCCTGGTCGTGGACGCGGTCAGCGACGCACGCGTCGCAGGCCAGGACCACCACTGGCGCCTCGACCTCCCGGACGCCGCCTCTGCCCCTGCCCCTCCCCTTGCCCAGGACGCCGCCTCTGTCCCTTCCGCCGCCGGAGCCGCGCCTCCGGGCGCCGTCGTCCGTGGTGATTCCTCCCGTCTTCAGCAGGTGCTCGTCAACCTCCTCGCCAACGCCCGTACGCACACCCCGCCCGGCACGACCGTCACCGCGCGGGTACGTCACGAGGCCGGCCGGTGGGTCGTCCTCGACGTACAGGACGACGGGCCCGGTATCCCGCCTGCCCTGCTGCCGCGCGTCTTCGAGCGCTTCGCGCGCGGCGACGCCTCACGCTCCCGCGCCGCCGGGTCGACCGGCCTCGGTCTCGCCATCGTGCGGGCCGTGGTTACCGCGCACGGCGGCAGCGTGGACGTACGGAGCGCGCCCGGACGGACCGTCTTCACGGTCCGGCTGCCGGCCGACACCGCTGCCGAGCCGTCCGCCGCCGAGCCGTCCGCTGCCGGAACCGGCCGCGAATCCCGCAACTCACAGCCTGGGCACAGCCTCACCACACAGCCCTGACAGCGCCCTTGGCGAGTGTCGACGGCATGCGAACCGATACGCCCTGGGGCACCCTCCCGGCACGGGAACACCTCCCGGTCGGTGCGGACACCGCCCCCATGCTCGATGTGACGATCCCCGTCCACAACGAGGAGCGGGACCTCGAACCCTGTGTGCGGCGGCTGCACGACCACCTCGCCCGCACCTTCCCGTACAGCTTCCGCATCACCGTCGCCGACAACGCGAGCACCGACCGCACGGCCGAGGTGGCGGCCCGACTTGAGGCGACGATGCCCCGCGTACGGGCCTGCCGTCTGGAGGAGAAGGGCCGGGGCCGCGCACTGCGGGCCGTCTGGTCACACTCCGACGCGCCGGTCCTCGCCTATATGGACGTGGATCTGTCCACCGACCTCAACGCGCTGCTGCCGCTCGTCGCTCCTCTCATCTCCGGTCACTCGGATCTGGCGATCGGGTCCCGGCTCGCCCGGTCGTCGCGGGTCGTGCGCGGGCCCAAGCGGGAGTTCATCTCCCGGGCCTACAACCTCATCCTCAAATCCTCCCTCTCCGCGCGCTTCAGCGACGCGCAGTGCGGTTTCAAGGCCATACGGCGGGACGTCGCCGAACGGCTGCTGCCGATGGTCGAGGACAGCGGGTGGTTCTTCGACACGGAACTGCTCGTCCTCGCCGAACGCGCCGGGCTGCGGATCCACGAGGTGCCCGTGGACTGGGTGGACGACCCCGACAGCCGCGTGCGGATCGTGTCCACGGCCGTCGAGGATCTCAAGGGCGTCTGGCGGGTGGGACGTGCGCTGGCGATGGGCGCGCTGCCGCTGGACCGGCTCGTGAGGCCCTTCGGTGATGACCCAAGGGACCGCCGGATCGGGGGAGTGCCGGGCGGACTCGCCAGGCAACTGGTCGGCTTCTGCTTCGTGGGCGCCCTGTCCACGCTCTTCTATCTTCTGCTCTACTCCCTCTTCCGCGCCACCCTGTGTCCACAACTCGCCAACGCCGCCGCACTGCTCGTCTCCGCGGTCGCCAACACCGCCGCCAACCGCAGACTCACCTTCGGTGTGCGCGGCCGGGACCGCGCCGCCCGCCACCAGGCACAGGGCCTTGTCGTCTTCGCCATCGGACTGGCCCTGACCAGCGGTTCGCTCGCCGCGCTCGACGCCGCGGCCGGCTCCCCCTCCCACTCCACCGAGCTGGCCGTGCTGATCGCCGCCAACCTCGCTGCGACCGTGCTGCGGTTCCTGCTGCTGCGCGCCTGGGTCTTCCCCGACCGCCGGACCAATACAGACGGCCCCGACCGCCGGACCACCACAGACGATCCCGACCGCGTCGACACCCACGCTCCCGACCCGAGGAACGCGCGATGACCACGACCATCACCCACCACCGCCACGGCGGCCCGCCCCGGGCCGCCTCCGCCTCCGCCGCGTCCGCCGCTGGCCGGTTCTGGCGCGGCAGGGCCGACGACGCCCGCTGGGTGCGGCCCGCCCTCCTCGCGCTCCTGCTGGCCGCCGCGCTGCTCCAGCTCTGGGACCTCGGCTCGTCCGGCTACGCCAACTCCTTCTACTCCGCCGCCGTCCAGGCGGGCAGCGAGAGCTGGAAGGCGTTCTTCTTCGGCTCGTCCGACGCCGCGAACTCCATCACCGTCGACAAACCCCCGGCCGCGCTCTGGCCGATGGCCCTGTCCGTACGCCTCTTCGGCCTCGGTTCCTGGCAAATCCTGGTGCCCGAGGCGCTGATGGGCGTCGGAACGGTCGCGCTGCTGTACGCCGCCGTGCGCCGCCGCTTCAGCGCGACCGCCGGGCTGACGGCGGGCCTCGTGCTGGCGCTGACACCGGTCGCCGCGATGATGTTCCGCTTCAACAACCCTGACGCGCTGCTCGCGTTGCTGATGACCGCCACCGTCTACTTCGTCCTGCGGGCGCTGGAGGACGCGCGGACGAAGTGGCTGCTGTGGGCGGGCGTCGCCGTCGGCTTCGCCTTTCTGACGAAGACGCTCCAGGCGTTCCTGATCCTGCCGCCGCTCGCCGTGGTGTACGCGGTGTGCGCACCCACTCCCGTACGCCGCAGGCTGGGTCAACTCGCCCTGGCCACCGTCGCCTTGGTGGTCTCCGGCGGCTGGTGGGTGGCGATCGTGCAGCTCTGGCCGGCGTCGTCGCGCCCGTACATCGGCGGCTCGCAGAACAACTCGTTCCTCGAACTCACCTTCGGCTACAACGGTTTCGGCCGGATCAGCGGCGACGAGACCGGCAGCGTCGGCGGTGGCGGCGCCCCGGGCGGAGGCGCCGCAGGCGGCCCCGGCGGAGGCGGCGGCCCCGGCGGAGGCGGTGGCAGGGGCTGGGGTCAGACCGGCCTCGGCCGGATCTTCAACGAGACCGTCGGCGGCCAGATCTCCTGGCTGCTGCCCGCCGCGCTGCTGCTTCTCGTCGCCGGTCTGCTGGTGACCCGCAGGGCGGCCCGTACGGACACGGCGCGCGCCGCGTTCCTGGTGTGGGGCGGCGCCCTGCTGATGACCATGGCGGTCTTCAGCTTCATGGCCGGCATCTTCCACGAGTACTACACGGTCGCGCTCGCCCCCTACATCGCCGCCCTCGTCGGGATGGGCGCCACCGTCCTGTGGGAGGAACGGGGCCGGCTGCTCGGCTCGTTGGCGCTGACCGTGACGACCGCGGGCACCGCCGTCTGGTCGTACGTGCTCCTCGACCGGACCCCCGACTATCTGCCGTGGCTGCGCTGGGCGGTGCTGGTGGGCGGGCTGCTCGCGGCGGCCGCGCTGCTCGGTACGGTCCTGCTCGGGCGGCGCGCGGTCCTCGCCGTGGCGGTCCTCGCCGTCGCCGCCTCGCTGGCCGGGCCGCTGGCGTACACGCTGTCCACGGTCGGTACGCCGCACACCGGGTCGATCATCACGGCAGGCCCCGCCTCGGCCCGGGGCGGCCCCGGCGGCGGCTTCGGAGGCGGCGGCAGGCCCCCCGGCGGTGGCGGTCCCGGCGTCGGCCCGCAGACCGGGGGCTCACAGACCGGCGGCCCGCAGGCCGGGGGTGCGCAGGCCCCCGGCCCGGGGCAGGGCCGTACTCCGGGCGCGGGCCAGGCGCCCGGCGGCACCGCAACGGGCCCCCGTGGCGGCGGCATGGGCGGCGGCATGGGCGGAGGAATGGGCGGCGGCATGGGCGGACTGCTCGGCGGTACGAAGGTCAGCTCCCCGGTGAAGGCCGCGCTCCTCAAGAACGCCGGCGACTATACCTGGGCGGCGGCTGCCATCGGCTCCCAGAACGCCGCCGGCTACCAACTCGCCACCCAGCGGCCCGTCATGGCGATCGGCGGATTCAACGGCAGCGACCCGTCCCCGACCCTCGCGCAGTTCAAGCAGTACGTGTCCGACGGCAAGGTGCACTACTTCCTGGCCGGGGCTACCGGCGGCGGGGAGAACGCGGGCGGCGGCGGTCCCGGGGGCGCCGCCAGCTCGGCCATCACCACCTGGGTGGCCGCCACCTTCCACAAAGTCACCGTCGACGGCACGACCCTCTACGACCTCACCCAGCAGAAGTAACCGTGAGAAGTAACCGTCACGAGTAGCTGACAGCACGCCACCGAGGACGCCGGTCCGCGACGGACCGGCGTCCTTGCTGTTGAGCCGCGCTGAGCGGGCACTATCACTGACAGGAGCGGCATAGCATCTCAGCAGCGGACGTCCGGATTCCGGCGGCGCCCGTCCGGCAGACAGGAACCGAGGAGGCTCATCCATGGTGTCGGAAGCCGATCGCACCAAGCGGGCCCCCCGGACCAGCGTCTGGCTGGAGGGGAAGCAGCACGGCCGCCGCGGCAGTGGCGGCGCGCGCAAGGCGGAAGGCGCCGAGCAGTCCACCGGGCTCGACCGCGACCGGATCACCGCCGAGTCCGTACGGCTGCTCGACACCGAAGGCCCCGCCAAGTTCTCCATGCGGCGGCTCGCGGCGGAACTCGGCGTGACGGCCATGTCCCTCTACTGGTACGTGGATACGAAGGACGACCTGATGGAGCTGGCCCTTGACGCCGTCTTCGGTGAGGTCGAAGTCCCCGAACTGACCGACGAGTCGGCGGACTGGCGCGACCAGATGCGCGAACTCGCCGCCAGCTACCGCGATGTGCTGGTCCGCCACCACTGGGTCTCGCCGCTCGTCGGCCGGTATCTGAACATCGGCCCGCACGCGACGGTCTTCACGTCGGCCGTGCAGGGAGTCCTCAGCAGGACCGGACTCGGGACCGAGGGACAGGCGGGCGCGCTGGCGGCCGTCTTCCAGTTCGTGTACGGATTCGGCACGATCGAGGGCCACTTCGTGCAGCGCTGCGCCGACGCGGGACTGAGCCAGGAAGAGTACTTCCACCTGGCCATGGGGACGATCAGCGAAGAGCCCGCGTTCCAGCGGGACTTCGAGAGCGCCAGCAACATCATGGCGCCGCGCGACGGCGACACGGTGCAGGAGATGCGCGAGCGGAACTTCACCTTCGCGCTCGAACTGCTCATCGCCGGCATCGAGGCGATGCGCGCGCGGGGCTGACGGCAGAGCTCAGCCCCCGCACGCACCGAACGCCCCCGCACGCACCACCCTGGATACCCGAGCGGCGGTACCCGACCGCGCTACTCCTTCGGCGCCAGGTGCGCGGGGAAGCCGCCGGTCGCCAGCGGGCCCCAGCGCTCCGGGGTGATGCGGATGATCGACTTCCCCTGCTTCACCATCGCCGCCCGGTACTCGTCCCAGTCCGAGTGCTCGCCCGAGATGTTCCGGAAGTACTCCACGAGCGGCTCGACCGACTCCGGTACGTCCAGCACCTCGGCCGTCCCGTCGATCTGCACCCAGGGCCCGCTCCAGTCGTCCGACAGGACGATCACGCTCACCCGCTCGTCCCGCTTCGCGTTGCGGGTCTTCGCGCGCTCCGGGTACGTGGAGATGACGATCCGCCCCGAGTCGTCCACGCCGCAGGTGAGCGGGGAGCCCTGCGGGCGGCCGTCGGAGCGGGTGGTCAGCAGGATCGCGCGGTGCCTGGGCCGGACGAACTCAAGCAGCTCGTCGCGGTCGACCGATGTGTTCGTTGCGATGTTCGGTGCCATGCCGCGCAGCCTACGACGGACCCGTGCGACAGTGGCGGCAGGTGTCACAGTGGCGGCAGGCGTAACAGTGACGGCAGGCGTCACATCGGCGGCAGGTCGCCCTGCACCGCCTGGATGTCCAGCTCCACCCGCAGCGTCGTCCCGATCATCGAGATGCCCGCCTGCATGACCTGGTTGTAGTTCATCGCGAAGTCCTCGCGGCGCAGCTCGGTGCTCGCGCGGAACGCCGCCCGCACCCCGCCCCACGGGTCCGGTCCGCTGCCCAGGTAGCGCAGGTCCAGGTCCACGTCGCGCAGTACGCCGTGCAGCGCCAACTGCCCGTGCACCGTCCAGCGGTCCTGGCCCGCCGGGGTCAGCCCGGTACTGCGGTAGCTGATCTCGGGGAAGCGCTCGACGTCCAGGAAGTCCGGCGACCTGAGGTGCTTGTCCCGCAGCCCGTTGCCGGTGTCGATGCTCGCCGCGCTGATGACGGCGTCGACACGCGACTGCTCGTACCCGCCGCCCGCCTCGACGATCTCGATCCGGCCGCCGAACTCCTTGAACCGGCCGTGCACGCTGGAGATCCCCAGATGCTGCGCGACCGCGCTCACCGACGAGTGCGCGGGGTCCAGGCTCCAACTGCCGGGCGGCGGCAGCTCGGAGCCGCCCTGCCTGGCCAGCACGACCGTGCCGACCTCGGCCCTGCCGCTCGCCGTGACGAGCGCGGTCGCCGCCGCAGGCGCGTAGCCGACGGCCGTCACGACCACCGTGTACGGACCCGGCGCCAGCGCCAGATCGGCGGCCACGCCTCCGTCGTCGTCGGCCGTCGCCCGCAGCACCTGCGAGCCGGTCATGTCGGTCATGGTCACGATCGCGTGCTGAACGGCCCAGCCGTCCCGCGTCCGAACCTGTGCGCGAAGTCCCATCCCGTTTTCTCTCTTTCTTTACGCGGTGACGCCGTGGCGCCATGGCGCGTGGTGCGGTGACGCGTGGCGCGGTGACGCGGTGGCGCGGTGACGCGCGGGGCAGGCGGCCACAAGGTCGGCCTGCCCCGGTCTCCCTTCAGGAAGAGACCCGACTACGCGCCGGGGTGGGCGAGTTCGATGTCGTGGTCGTCGACCCCGCGCCCCGCCACTGTCAACGAGCCGGCCACCGGCGGGTAGCCGGTCGCGATGACCGTGTACTCGCCCGCGTCCAGATCGGCGAAGCCGTACGCGCCGTCCTCACCGGTCGTCGACGTGGCGACCACGTTCCCCGCCGCGTCGACGAGCGTCACCCGCGCGTCGGGCAGCGGACGCCGCGCCGCGCCCGCCCTGACCGTGCCCTGCACGAAGGCACCGGACTGCAGTACCGCCTCGATCCGGGTGACGCCCTGGCCGCCGATCTCGACCGGCAGGGCCAGCGGCCGGAAACCGGTCGCGTTGACGGCGACGGTCACCGAACCGGGGACCAGCTCGCCGAACGCGAACTCGCCCTGCTCGACGGTCTTGCCGGTGGCCAGCACATCACCGCGCACATCGGTCACGATCACCATCGCGCCCTCGACGGGCAGCCCGCCGTCGGCGCCGCGCACCGAGCCGCTGAGCCCGCTCGTACCGGACAGCAGCACGTCGTACGCCAGCGGCCCGTCACCGACGACGACCGTCGCCGCCTGCGGCTGGAAGCCGTCGGCCGAGGCGATCAGGACGTACGAGCCGGAGCCCGGCGCGCCCAGCGCGTACGTGCCTTCGGAGCCCGCCACCGCGCGGGCGAGCTGCGTGCCGCCGAGCGAGATGAGGGTGACGGCGGCGGCGGGCACCGGAGCGCCCTCGGCGCCGCGCACCACGCCCCGCACGGGCGTACCGCCCTGCGGATCGAGTTCCGCCGCCGACGAGACCGCCGACGAGACCGCCGACGAAACCGCCGACGAAACCGCCGGGTCCGGCGCAGTCGCCTGAGCCGGTACGGCGCCGACAGCGGCGGAGCCGGCGGAGTCCACCGGCGCACCGACACCCGCCGGTACGGGAGCCTCAGCGGCCTTCGCCGCCGCGGCCTCCTGCGCCACGTCGCCGACCGCGCGGGTCCGCAGCGGGATCTCCTTGATGAACAGCGTCACCAGGAAGGCGACCAGGGCCGCGGGGGCCGCGTAGAGGAAGACGTCACCGACACCGTGCCCGTACGCCGCCTCCATGATCGTCCGCAGCGGGGCGGGCAGGGTGGCCAGGTCGGGGATGGTGCCGTCGCTGCCGGCTGCCTTGCCGACGTCGGCGCCCTGCGGGCCGAGCGCGGTCAGCCCGTCCTTGACGTAGTGCGTGACGCGGTTGCCGAGGACGGCGCCCAGCGCCGAGACGCCGATCGCACCGCCCAGCGAGCGGAAGAAGGTGACGGTGGAGCTGGCGGAGCCCAGGTCGGAGGCCGACACCTGGTTCTGGGTGCACAGGACCAGGTTCTGCATCATCATGCCGATACCGAGCCCCAGCGCGATCATGTAGATCGACATGTGCCAGTACGGGGTGTCGACGCGGATGGTGCCCAGCAGGCCGAGCCCGGCCGTCACCAGGAAGCCGCCGCTGACCAGCCAGACCTTCCAGCGGCCGGTCTTGGTGATGATCTGCCCGGAGACGGTGGAGGAGAGGAACAGACCACCGATCATCGGGATGGTCATGACGCCGGACATGGTCGGCGACTTGTCGCGGGCGAGCTGGAAGTACTGGCTGAAGAAGACCGTCCCCGCGAACATCGCGATACCGACGAAGAGCGAGGCCACCGAGGCCAGCGTGATCGTACGGTTGCGGAAGAGCCGCAGCGGGATGATCGGCTCGCTGGCCTTCGACTCGATGAGGACGAAGAGCGCGCCGAGGACGACGGAGCCGCCGACCATGGCGTACGTCTGCCAGGAGAGCCACTCGTACTTGTTGCCGGCGAAGGTCACCCAGATCAGCAGCAGCGAGACGGCCGCGGCAATGGAGAAGGCGCCGGACCAGTCGACCTTGACCTTGCGCTTGACGATCGGCAGGTTCAGCGTCTTCTGCAGCACGATCAGGGCGATCACCGCGAACGGTACGCCGACGTAGAAGCACCAGCGCCAGCCCAGCCACGAGGTGTCCGTGATGACACCGCCGAGCAGCGGGCCGCCGACGGTGGCGACGGCGAAGGTCGCGCCGAGGTAGCCGCTGTACCGGCCCCGCTCGCGCGGCGAGATCATCGCGGCCATCACGATCTGGGCGAGGGCGGAGAGACCGCCCACACCTATGCCCTGGAAGACCCGGCAGGCGATCAGCATCTCGGAGTTGACCGAGAGGCCGGCCACGACCGAACCGGCGACATAGATGATCAGGGCGACCTGGACCAGCAGCTTCTTGCTGAAGAGGTCGGAGAGCTTGCCCCAGAGCGGGGTGGTCGCCGTCATCGCCAGCAGCGAGGCGGTCACCACCCAGGTGTACGCGCTCTGGCCGCCGCCGAGGTCGGAGACGATGTGGGGGAGGGCGTTGGTCACGATCGTGGAGGACAGGATCGCGACGAACATGCCAAGGAGCAGCCCGGAGAGGGCCTCCATGACCTGACGGTGTGTCATCGGCGTGCCGTTGCCGGGCGCTGCTTCGCCCCCGTGTTTGGCGTGGCCGCCCCGCACACCTGTGGGTGTGGTCGTAGCCATGAAATTCCTTGTCTTACGTGTCTGAATGCGCGGGTGTACGGGAGTACGAGTCGTCCTCGTAGGGCCGGTGTTCCGGCGTCCCGTGGTCGAACCGGTCTGTCGTGTGCCATTCGCGGCAGTCACCGAAACTGGCGCGGAGCCGGTTCAGCAGTGAGCTGAGCTGTCCGACTTCGTCGTCGGTCCAGTCGTCGAGCACGCGGGCGAACATCTCGGTCGTCCGGCCGGCCAGCTCGTCGAGCATGCGCACGCCCGCGGGGGTCAGCCGCAGGATGCGCGAGCGCTTGTCGCCGGGGTCGGGGGACCGTTCCAGCCAGCCGCGCTGCGCGGCGTGCGCCACATGGCGGCTGGTTACCGACATGTCGACGGCGAGCAGTTCGGCGAGGCGGCTCATCCGCATCTCGCCGTGCCGGTCCAGCAGGGTGAGTACGGCGGCCGAGCCGCTCGGGCACTCGGCGGGCAGGATGCGCGTCAGGCCCCGTTTGATGGCGCCGATGGCCGACAGTTGCCGGGCCAGTTCCGCGTACTGGCTGTGTGCGGCCATGGACCCTCCCGGCATCTTGTTGCTTGGGGCAACCATAGAATCTGTTGGTTGCTGCAGGCAAACGAAATCGGGCGGAGAGCGGCAAAGGAATTCAAAACAGATCGCATGGTTATGGTCAAACGGCGGCGTGTGTGTTCGAAAGGTCACTCCGGACCTGGGGTCGGTTCGCGATCAGGAGCGGTCCGAACCATGCATATGACAATCCAGGGCGGGCCCGGGGTTGGGCCGGACGCGTACGTTCGCTAGGGTCCTGGCACATGGCACACAATCCCCATGCCCCGCAGGGTCCCGAGGGCAACCCCGACCCGGCCGGCAGCACCCAGATGTTCCGCGCCTTCGTCGACGAGGGAGAGCCGCAGCGCCGTCAGGCAGCACCTCAGCAGAGCGGCGGACCGAAGGTCGGCGTGATCGTCGGCGTCGTGGCCGTCGTCGTGATCCTGGCCGTGGTGGCCTGGCTGGCCTTCGGCTGAGCACCCGCACGGTTCGGCTGAGCATCTGCACCACCGGAACCCGCCCGGCCGAGCACCCGCACCACCGGAACCCCGCCCGGCTGAGCACCCGCACCACCGGAACCCCGCCCGACGCCTTGCGTGCTGGGCGGGGTCTCCGTCTGCCCTAGTCCGAGATCAGGCCCTCGCGAAGCTGCGCCAGCGTGCGGGTCAGCAGCCGCGAGACGTGCATCTGCGAGATGCCGACCTCCTCGCCGATCTGGGACTGCGTCATGTTCGCGAAGAACCGCAGCATGATGATCTGCCGCTCCCGGGGCGGCAGTTTGGCGAGCAGCGGCTTCAGCGACTCGCGGTACTCGACGCCTTCCAGCGCCATGTCCTCGTAGCCGAGCCGGTCGGCGAGCGAGCCCTCCCCGCCGTCGTCCTCGGGCGAGGGCGAGTCGAGCGACGAGGCCGTGTACGCGTTGCCGACCGCGAGGCCGTCGACCACGTCCTCCTCGGACACGCCCAGCACGGCGGCGAGTTCGGGCACGGTCGGCGAGCGGTCGAGCTTCTGCGCCAGGTCGTCGCTGGCCTTGGTCAGCGCGAGCCGCAGCTCCTGGAGCCGGCGCGGCACCCGTACCGACCATGAGGTGTCACGGAAGAATCGTTTGATCTCGCCGACGACCGTCGGCATCGCGAAGGTCGGGAACTCGACGCCTCTTTCGCAGTCGAACCGGTCGATCGCCTTGATCAGGCCGATCGTGCCGACCTGGACGATGTCCTCCATCGGCTCGTTGCGGCTGCGGAAGCGGGCCGCCGCGTACCGCACAAGCGGCAGGTTCAACTCGATGAGGGTGTCGCGCACATAGGTGCGCTCGGGGCTGTCCGCCTCTTGGCCCTCGCCGACCAGCACGGCGAGGCGCAGGAACAGGGAGCGGGACAGAGTGCGCGTATCGATGGCTTCCGGCTGGGACACGCGCGGCTGAACCACGGTCACGGTGTCGAGAGCGTTGGGCTCGGGATCGCTTTTGGTAAGCGTGAGCACCTTCGAGCTGCCCTGTTCTTCGGACATGCCACCCCCTTGAGGTCGCTGACGGTCGCGGTGGCCGCTCCCGTCGGAGGAACGCAGCCTCCACCTGAATACCGGAGGCGGGGCTGCGGCAAACGCGGTTCCCGCAGAATGTCACAAGTCGTCAACACGCTGTAGTGACATGTCGACAAGCTACAACCACGTCTGCCCAGCCCGGAGGGGGTGTGAGGATCATTTCGGCCACGCGGAGAAGAAACATATCCGCAAACTCGGGAGGGTTACGCTTCGATCCGATTTGCGGATCTCAGTCGCGCAAAGCTACGGGCCAAAAGTCTTGACACATGCATCTGAGACACTCCCAGTTCCTGACTGATCTGGGACTGCGTCAGATTGTTGTAGTAGCGGAGCATCAGGATCCGCTGTTCTCTTTCGGGCAGTTGTACGAGCAAATGGCGGACGAGATCGCGGTGCTCGACGCCGGCGAGCGCCGGGTCCTCGTACCCGAGCCGGTCCAGCAGCCCCGGCAGCCCGTCGCCCTCCTGGGCGGCCTCCAGCGACGTCGCGTGGTACGACCGGCCCGCCTCGATGCAGGCGAGCACCTCGTCCTCGGAGATCTTCAGCCGCTCGGCGATCTCGGCGGTGGTGGGCGAGCGGCCGTGAGCGGTCGTCAGGTCCTCGGTCGCGCCGGTGACCTGGACCCACAGCTCGTGCAGCCGCCGGGGTACGTGGACGGTCCGTACGTTGTCGCGGAAGTACCGCTTGATCTCGCCGACGACGGTGGGCATCGCGAAGGTGGGGAACTGCACCCCGCGGTCGGGGTCGAACCGGTCGATGGCGTTGATGAGCCCGATCGTGCCGACCTGGACGACGTCCTCCATCGGCTCGTTGCGGCTGCGGAAGCGGGCGGCGGCGTACCGCACCAGCGGCAGATTGGCCTCGATGAGCGCTGCCCGTACCCGGCCGTGCTCGTGGCTGCCCGGCTCCAGGTTCTTGAGCTGGCCGAAGAGCACCTGGGTCAGGGCGCGGGTGTCGGCGCCGCGGCTCTGCGCGGCGGTACGCGGCTCGGTCTCGGTCCCGGTCTCGGTTTCCGTGACCGGTTCGGTGGTCGGCGCGGTCGTCGGCGCGGTCCGAGGTTCCGGCTGAGACGTGGCGTCGGGCTCGGCACCGGGGCCGGCTCTGGGTGCCGGTTCGGGCTCGGCGGGGCTCTCGGGCTGGGGCGGCACTTGAGGCGTAGTACTGGCCGGCACGGTCACGCCACCCCTTTGCGGTCGACTGCGGTCAACTCATCCGTCAAAAGCGGTCATAGCATCACAAGACATGTCCACCGTGCGCAAGCACCTGATCACTCCGTGTTGACGGCAAGTTGGGGCAAAAAGCCCAAAAGCCCCACGCCGTAGCGGCGTGGGGCAGGGGAGGCCAAGGGCTCAGAACTCGTAGTCGGCGATCACCCAGGTGGCGAACTCACGCCACTGCGCGACGGCCGCCTGATGCGCCGGATGCTCGATGTAGCGCCGCAGCGCATCGCGGTCCGCCGTGGCGGAGTTGATGGCGAAGTCGTACGCGATCGGCCGGTCGCTGATGTTCCAGGCGCACTCCCAGAACTCCAGCTCGGGGATCTGCCCGCCGAGCGCCTCGAACGCCCGCGCGCCGGCGACGGCGCGCGGCTCGTCCCGGGAGACGCCGTCGTTGAGCTTGAAAAGGACCAGGTGGCGGATCACGGACACTCCTTGGGGGCGACGGGAGCGCCACAGCAGGACCGCGTCATGTGCGGGTCGTCATGTGCGGATCGTCAGGTGAGGGTCACTGGACGAGCTGGGTCATGAACTCGCCGACGCCTTGCGCGGCGCTCGATATGCCCTCGAACCCTACCTGGACGAGTTCGGCGGCTTTGGCCGGCGAGGTGATGATCGTATACAGCACGAAGACGACCGCTCCGTAGAGAATTATCTTCTTAGCCGCTGCCATCTTGTGTGCTGCCTCCCCTGCCGCCCCGATGCAGTCGCGTGAGTCTAACCGTATGAACGGGACCGGACAGCAACTGATCGGTTCCGGTCAAGAAATAAGATCGCTGAGCCCTTGTCCCGCAGCCCGGCTGACGGTCCGGCAGTCGTCGGCGAAGACGAACTCCGCGTCGACCTGTCGGCCTTCGAGCACCTCGGCCGTCCAGTACCTGTTGTCGTCCCACATCCGCGCGAGCGGCAGGTCGTCGACCGGGTACCAGGCCGGGGCGATCTCGTCGCACTCCCTAGCTGTCCCGACGGCCTTGTCGGTGACGAACACCGTCACCTGCTGGTCGTAGGACGGCCGTGCCGGGAAGCGGAAGACCAGTTGCGCCGCCTGGCGCAGGTCGCTCTCGGCGGCCACGAGTGACGACTCCTCGGCCAGTTCGCGCACGGCTGCTCGCACCGGTGTCTCGCCGGGCTCGACCTTGCCGCCGAGGCCCACGACGTTCCCGGCGCCCATCCCGCGCTTCTTGTGGCCGAGCAGCACCTCCCGCCGCCCGTCGGCCGCGGTCCGGGTCACCAGGCACAGGCACGTCGAAGGCAGCGAAGTCAGTGACATCCCGGCATCATCGCCGGTGGGGGGACGGGCGAAGTCACCGGGGGGACGGGCGTGTTGGGCGTACCCGGGCAAGTGGCCTGCCCGGCGGGGGAGTTCCAGGTCAGACGCTGTCGGAGGCATCGGCCGCGCCCTCGGCGGCTGCAGCGTAACGGCGCGCCAGGAGCCCGAAAGCGGCCGTCAGCTCGGGCGGTCCGACGACCTCGATGGCGGCGTCGAACATGCCGACGGCGGCGGCCAGGGCCGGCCAGGACCACGAGCCCAGGACGAGCCGGCAGCGGTTCGGGCCGAGTTCCTCCACGACTCCGTCGCGGGCGAAGCGGGCGACATCGGCGGCGGGCAGGTCGAGGACGACCTCACCGCGGCAGGGCCAGTCGCCGGAGCCGGAGCTGGAGCCGTCGCCAGAGCCGCCGCCCGAGCCGCCGCCCGAGCCGCCGCCCGAGCCGCCGCCGGCGCTGTCGCTGCCGCCGCCCCCTCCCTCCGCCGCGCCGCGGAACCGCCCGGTCACGAAGCCCGCCACCGACCCGCCGGGCAGCTCGCGCGGGGTGAAGCGGGGGCCCGTGGGGGTACGCGGGGTGATCCGGTCGGCGCGGAAGACGCGCCAGTCATCCCGGTCGAGGTCCCACGCGACGAGATACCAGCGACCGCCCCGCACGACGAGATGGTGCGGCTGCACCCGGCGCTGCGCGGACCCGGCGGGCGCGTAGTCGAAGCGCAGCACCTCATGGGCGCGGACGGCGGCGCTGAGCGCCACGAGTACGCCGCTGTCGGCCTGCGGTTCCTGCCTGCCCCGGCCCCAGGGCTGCTCGACGGCGGTGACCTGGAAGGCGTCGATACGGTGCCGCAGCCGCGCGGGCATGACCTGCCGGACGGTGTTCAGGGCGCGCGCCGCCGCCTCCTCGATCCCGGCCCCGGTGGCGGCGGCCGTCCGGAGCGCGACGGCGAGGGCGACGGCCTGCTCGTCGTCGAACAGCAGAGGGGGCAGTTGCGTACCGGCCCCGAGCCGGTACCCGCCGTCCGGGCCCTTGGCGGCGACGATCGGGTAGCCGAGTTCGCGCAGTCGGTCCACGTCGCGGCGTACCGTCCGCGGACTGACGTCCAGCCGCTCCGCCAGCAGTGCCCCTGGCCAGTCCCTGCGGGCCTGGAGCAGCGAGAGCAGCCGTGCTGAGGTCTTCGGCATGAGCCCAGGATGCCCCGAGTAGCGGACAGCACCTGACCACTACTCCTGCGAATGTGTGCCATGTGCCGGAGAGCGACGACCGCAACAGAGACGGCATTCGCAACAGCAACAGCAACAGCAACAGCGACAGCGACAGCAACGGCAACGGCAACAGCAACGAGAACGACCGGAAGGACCCGATCACCATGTCTACGCCCCCCTCAACGCTCGACGCCGAGCGCGCCGACCTGCTCGACGCACTCGCGGCGGCGCGATCCGCCCTCACCGGCACGGTGGCCGGGCTCAGCGACGAGCAGGCCGGGGAGCGTCCCACCGCCAGCGCGCTGTGCCTCGGCGGGCTGATCAAACATGTCGCGTCCATCGAGGAGGGCTGGCTGCGCTTCGCGGTCGACGGCCCTTCGGCCATGAACCACGACCTGCCCGAGGGCGTGAGCTGGGCCGATCTGGCGGCCGGCACCGCACGCGAGATCCCGCAGTGGATGATCGACCACCAGAACGACTTCCGGATGCTGCCGGGCGAGACGCTGGCCGGGGTCCTCGCACGGTACGAGCAGGTCGCCGCCAGGACCGAGGAGATCGTCGCCTCCCTCCCCGACCTGTCGGTGACGCACCCGCTGCCCGTGGCTCCCTGGCACGAGCCGGGAGCGGTACGCAGCGTGCGCCGGGTGCTGACGCATCTCGTCGCGGAGACGGCCCAGCACGCGGGACACGCGGACATCCTGCGCGAGACGCTGGACGGCCGTACCGCGACCTGAGCGGCCTTGACGTCCGAGGGACCCCGACCACACACCAGGATCTGACCGAACGTGACGAAGACCCCGGCGGCCACGAGATGACCGTTCTCACCACCCGCGCGCTCAACCGCGCCACGCTCGCCCGCCAGTTGCTGCTCGACCGCGCCGACATCCCGGTCGTCGACGCGGTCGCGCACCTCGGCGGTCTACAGGCGCAGGAACCGCAGGAGCCGTATCCGGGGCTCTGGTCGCGGCTGCGCGCGTTCGACCCGGCGGTGCTCTCCGGGCTGCTGGTCGGACGGAGCGTGGTGCGCACCCATCTCATGCGCCGCACGGTCCATCTCGTCACCGCCGACGACGTACTGGCCTGGCGGTCCCGGCACGGCGCCATGCTGCGCCAGCGGGTGCTCGGCGTCTACCGCGCCGAGCTGGCCGCCGTGGACCTCGACGAACTCGCCGCCGCTGCCCTGGCGGTGATGGCCGACGGCCAGCCGCGCTCGATGACCGAACTCGCGCGGGCGCTCGCCGAACGCTGGCCGGCCCCGGGCCACCGGGCGCTGGGCGAGATGGTGATCGCCGCGCTCGTCCCGATGGCGCAGTTGCCGCCGCGCGGGTTGTGGCGCACCCGGGCGGGGGTACGCAACGTCCTGCTCTCGTCCTGGCTGGGCCGCGAGATCGACCCGCCGTCCCCGGACGCCACCGATCCGGTGGGCCAGGCGCTGGTACGCCGCTACCTGGCCGCTTTCGGCCCGGCGTCCTCGGCCGACCTGCGTGCCTGGTCCGGCCTCGCGGGCCTGCCGGCAGCGGTGGCGGCTATTCGCCACGAGCTGGTCAGCTTCCGCGACGAGAGCGGCCGACAGCTCCTCGACCTCCCCGACGCCCCGCGCCCCGACCCGGACACCCCCGCCCCCGTACGGTTCCTGCCGGCCTTCGACAACGCGATCCTCGGCTACCAGGACCGCACCCGCGTCATCGACGCCGCCCACCGGGGCCTGTCGGTGGCGGGCGAACGCGTCGTCCTGGTCGACGGCCGGGTCGCCGCGACCTGGACGGTGGAATCCGGCGCGGTGACGGTCACGCCCCTGCGCCCCCTCTCCCGGCCGGTCCGCACAGCGGTCACCGACGAGGGCCGGGCGATGGCGGCGTTCCTCTCCGACGACGAAACGGACGAGGTACGGGTCGCCCCGTCCTAGCCGGTGCCGTCAGCGGCCGAGGGCCTTGCGGAGCTGCTGCTTGTTCATCGACGAGCGGCCCTCGACGTTCTTCTCCTTGGCCTCCTCGTACAACTGATCCCTCGTCGGCCCCTGAGCGCCGCTGTGCGAACGCTCGCCACCGCGCTGGGAGGCCGACTTCGGGTCCTTGGTCGAGACCTTGCTCGCGGTCTTCGCCTCGCCGGACCTGGCGCGCTCCTTGTTGACCGTCCGCGCGGCGATCTCCTCCGCTCGCCCGGCGGAGATACCGCGCTTCTCGGCGCTCTCCTTGACGTGCTCGTACTGGCGCTCACGCTTGGGGCTGGAACCTGCGGGCATGGCACTCTCCTCCGGCCGTTGTCCCTTGGCCTTCGTCTCTCGGTTGACCGAAGACGCAGCGGAAAAACCTCCCCAACCCCACCGTACGACGGGCAACGAAAAACCGCCCCTGACCTGGCTTCCAAGGTCAGAGGCGGTTCTTGCTGGCGGTAGCGGAGGGATTTGAACCCTCGGTGAGTTTCCCCACACTCGCTTTCGAGGCGAGCTCCTTCGGCCGCTCGGACACGCTACCGGGAGAGATCCTAGCCCACGGTGGGCCGTGGTCCGAAATCCGTTTCGCAGAGATGCCTCAGAGCTGCCTCAGAGCTGCCTCAGAGACGCGTCAGAGATGCGTCAGAGACGCGTCCGAGGCGCGTCAGAGGGTGCGGAAGAAGGACGTCAGGAGGTGGGAGCACTCGTCGGCGAGTACCCCTTCGATCACCTCGGGGCGGTGGTTGAGGCGGCGGTCGCGTACGACGTCCCACAGCGAGCCGGTCGCGCCCGCCTTCTCGTCGCGGGCGCCGAAGACCACGCGGTCCAGCCGGGACTGGACGATCGCGCCCGCGCACATCGTGCAGGGTTCGAGGGTGACGACCAGGGTGCAGTCGGTGAGGCGCCACGCGCCGAGTTTGCCGGCCGCCCTGCGGATGGCGAGAACCTCCGCGTGGGCCGTCGGGTCGGCGGTGGCCTCACGTTCGTTGTGGGCGGCGGCAAGCAGCGCCCCCTCCGGGGACAGCAGGACGGCGCCGACCGGCACATCGCCGGCTCGCGCCGCCCGTGCGGCCTCGGCCAGGGCCTGGCGCATCGGCGCCTGCCATGGATCGCGTACCGGGTCGGGCACGGGTTCGTGCCCCAGCACTATCGGACAGTCTCCAGAACGTCGGCGGCGCCGAGAGCCTCCGCGATCTCGGCCATCGCGTCCGTTTCCAGTGCCAGCAGGTCCGACTCGGACAGCCCGAGGTCGGCGAGGATCTCGCGGTCCCCGATCGGTCCTGCCGTCGCGGCCTCCCCGCTCGTGGCGGGGGTGTCGTCGTCGTCCTCCTCGTCGCTCACGTCCGGTTCGCCGTCCTCCGTACCGTCGAGGTCCAGCGTGTCCAGGTCGGCTGCCGGGTCATCATCGTCCGCGCCGATCAGTTCATCGATGAGAATCTCCCCGTACGAGGAGCGTGCGGCCGCGGCCGCGTCAGAGACGTAGAAACGAGGATCTTCCTCGCCCTCCACACGGACGATGCCGAACCAGGCATCCTCCTGCTCGATGAAGAGGAGAACTGTCTCCTCGTCAACCGAGGCTTCACGGGCCAGGTCGGTGAGGTCCGACAGGGTTTCCACATCGTCGAGATCTGTATCGCTCGCTTCCCACCCGTCTTCGGTGCGCGCGAGCAGTGCGGCGAAGTACACCGTGACTCTCCCACTGGTCAGAGGTGTGACGGTCCGGCGGTGCGCTGCTCTGTGCCCCGCCCACTCGGAATCGTGGCAGAAACTCGCGCTGTGCGAGAGGTCTTCCACCGTTGCGTCGTGCGGCCATTTTATTCACCGCCCGTTCGCCGCCAAGCGCCGGATACCCCTCGGGCCGCGTCTGGACGGTCACGAATCGGGAACGGCGTCGGGCGCGCCCGGCGGGCTACCGCGGGTCACCCCCGGTTACCCGTGCGTAGGGAAACGGTGGTGCGGAGAGTTGAGGGGGGCAGACGAGTGCGCGCCGCCGTCACCACCGGAACGTACGCATCCGCATCTGCTGGCGCATCCGCGCCGCCCGCGCCTGCCGGGGTTTCACCCGCTCACGCAACGCCTTCGCCTCGTTCAGCTCGCGCAGGAACTGCGCGCGGCGTCTGCGCCGGGCGGCCTCCGCCTCGGCATCGTCCTGTGCGGGGTCGCTCTGCGGCTCCTGGTCCGGCATCGACGCTCTCACCACCCCTTGGCTGCGGGTCCTCCACTCACACCTTCCCGCAGGGGCCGGGGTTGATGCCCGTGTGTACAGCCATGGCCTTCGCTCACCGGCCCGGCCGTTACTGTGGTCGCCATGCGCATTCACGTCGTCGACCACCCGCTGGTGGCGCACAAACTCACCACGCTGCGCGACCTGCGCACCGACTCCGCCACCTTCCGGCGCCTCGCCGACGAACTGGTGACGCTGCTCGCCTACGAGGCCACCAGGGATGTGCGTACCGAACAGGTCGACATCGAAACCCCCGTCACGGCGACGACAGGCGTGCGTCTGTCGCACCCGCGTCCGCTGGTCGTGCCGATCCTGCGGGCCGGTCTCGGCATGCTCGACGGCATGGTGCGGCTGCTGCCGACCGCCGAGGTGGGCTTCCTCGGGATGATGCGGAACGAGGAGACGCTCCAGGCGTCGACCTACGCGAGCCGCATGCCGGAGGACCTGTCGGGCCGTCAGGTGTACGTGCTCGACCCGATGCTGGCCACCGGCGGCACGCTGGTCGCCGCGATCCGCGAACTGATCAAGCGCGGCGCCGACGACGTGACCGCCGTGGTGCTCCTCGCGGCGCCCGAGGGCGTCGAGGTGATGGAACGCGAGCTGGCGGGCACGCCGGTCACCGTCGTCACCGCCGCCGTGGACGAGCGCCTGAACGAGCACGGCTACATCGTCCCCGGCCTCGGCGACGCCGGGGACCGGATGTACGGCACCGTCGACTAGGCCGGGACGAGGCCGGACAGGACCGGGGCGGGACAGGACCTGGGCCGGTCAGGACCTGGGCCGGTCAGGACCTGGGCCCCGTACTCGGCCTCAGGCCGGGTACCCGTCGGCGGCGCTCAGTGCTCCGTCGCTCGCGCTCAGTGCTCCGTCGCCCTGATCGACTTCGCCGGTGACCCCAGCTCGGCCGTGCAGCCGGGGTCGGCCGCCGGCTTCGACAGCGCGGCCAGCGCCTGGTTCGCGTCCTTCGGGACCGTCAGTTGCCTGAAGGCCGTGCCGAGGATCAGGTCGACGTCCCGCGTCTTGCGGGTGTCCGTCTTCGGCGTCGCCCCCTTGAGCTGGGTGCCGAGGACGGACAGCGACGTGTCCGATGCCGTCGGGGCGCCGAGCAGTATCCCGGTGCCGGGGACCTTCTTGTCGTACGCGGCGGACGCGTTGCCCACCTTGCCGATGACGAAGCCGCGTTTCTTCAGCTCGTCGGCGGTGCTCTGCGCCAGCCCGCCGCGCGGTGTCGCGTTGTAGACGTTGACCTTGATCTGACCGGGCTTCGGCAGCGCCTTCACCGGTGCTTTCGACGGCTTGCAGGCGGGCTTGCGGTCCGCCGCGCTGGTCTGCTCGCCGTCGCCGTCGAAGACGTGGATGAGCTGCAAGGTCCCCCAGCCGGCCAGGCCGAGGGCGACGACGGCGGCGACGGACACGAGCACGATCCTGCGGCGATGACGTGGGCGGCGCATGCGGGGGTACTTGTCACCCGTGATGCGGTACTTGCCGCCCATGCCGGGGGGAGTGAGCATGCTCATGTGCGAAGCGTAGTGCGCGCCGAGTGTGTTTCCTACTAAATGATCAACGGGTTGGGCCGAGAGGGTGGGAATGCCCCCGAAAGGCTCAGTCGACGATCGGCCGAACGGTCTCCCGAGGGTCCGCCGGGACGGCTTTTCCCCGGCCGCTCAGCCTCGGATCGGACCGCTCAGCCTCGGATCGGACCGCTCAGCCTCGGATCAGGCCGCTCGCTCAGCCTCGGTCCAGCTCCAGCACCCGCGCGTGCAGCACCTGGCGCTGCTGGAGCGCGGCACGCACCGCGCGGTGCAGTCCGTCCTCCAGATAGAGGTCGCCCTGCCACTTCACGACATGCGCGAACAGGTCGCCGTAGAACGTGGAGTCCTCCGCGAGGAGCGTCTCCAGGTCGAGCTGGCCCTTCGTGGTCACGAGCTGGTCGAGGCGGACCGGGCGCGGCGCGACATCCGCCCACTGCCGGGTGGATTCCCGGCCGTGGTCGGGATACGGCCGCCCGTTACCGATGCGCTTGAAGATCACACGGAAAGCCTACCGGTCGAGCGGCTCCGGGCGCAGCCAAGGCGACGTAGTCCAAAAGTGACATTCACCGTTAAAGCGGGAGTGGCGCACGAGTGGAGCGCTTCCCTCCGCTCCGGTGGTTCCCTCGAACGGGTCTGTGGCCGGGTTTACGGGCGCTGCGGCGCCGTCCCCGGCGCGGCCGTCAGCGGGGCCAGATCGTGCGCGTACGTGCCGACGGCGTCGGCGATCACATCGATGTTGTTGTCGAAAGCGGTCATTTTGATGTTGGACAGGTCGTCACATGCCAAGTGGTAACAGGCGTCGTACGCGACACCCGCCTCGCCGCCGAACCGCTCCGCGTCACCCCGCGTCTTCACCACCTCCGCGCCGGTGAACGTACCGCCGGACGGGATACCGGCGGCGACGAAGGGCCCGTAGTCGGAACGGCCGTCGAAATCGGCGCCCTTGTGCGCGATCCCGCGGCGGTCGAGGAAGGCGTTGATGCCCCGCTCCACCTGCGCCGAGCCGGCCGGTCCCGGGCCCGCGCCCGTACCGTCCGAATCGTCGCCGTCGTACACGAGCTGGGCGAAGTTCGGCGAGGCGATCATGTCGAAGTTCAGATAGAGCGCGACGGCAGAGCGCTCGGCGGGGGTACGGGCCTTCACGTACGCCTCGGAGCCGAGCAGCCCCAGCTCCTCGGCCGACCACCAGGCGAAGCGCACCTTGTTGTCCGGGCGTTCGCGGGTCGCGGCGAGCCGCAGGGCGACTTCGAGCAGTCCGGCCGAGCCCGAGCCGTTGTCGTTGATGCCGGGGCCCTTGCCGACCGAGTCGAGATGCGCGCCGAGCATGACGGTACGCGCGGGGTCGCCGCCCCTGGTCTCGGCGATCACGTTGCGGGTGGTGCGCCGCTCCTGGAGCTGCCGTACGTCCATGGTGACCCGCACCGCGTCGGCGGCCCCGCGCGCTGCCCCGCCCGCCGCGGCCTTCTTGACTGCCGCGGCCTTCTTGACGGCAGCGGCCTTCTTGACGGCAGCGGCCAGCGCCGTACCGTCCTTGCGCGCGATCCCGCCGGTGGGGATGCCATCCGTGGGGCCGGTGCTGCTCTCCGCACTGCCGAGGGAGCCGCTCAGCGCGCCGTCCGCGTTGTTGTAGATCAGCGCTCCGACAGCTCCAGCCGCCGCCGCGCGCCGCTGCTTCACCGCGAAGTCGCAGCCGCCCCGCTCGATGAGCGCGATCTTCCCCGTGACGCTCCCGGACGCGTAGTCGGCGGGCTCGCAGCCGGTCGTCGCGTCCACGGGGACGGCGGCGACCGCCGCCGTGATGCCGCCCTCGGGCGTGGACTTCGTGTACGACATGGCCGTGATCGCGATCTCGCGCCGCTCGGGCGCCCGTACTGTCAGCTTCTCGGCGAGCGTCTCGATGTACGTGAAGTCGAAGGGCTCGTACGAGACGTCGTAGCCGGCGTCTTCGAGCTGGTCGTGCACATAGCGCGCCGAGGCGTCATGACCGGCCGAGCCTGCGGCGCGGTTGCCGCCGGACGCGTCGGCGATGGCCTGGAACCGCTCCAGATGGCGGTACGCGCTCTCGGCCGACGCGTCCCGTACGAGTTCACGGGAGAGCCGCGCCGCGTCCCGGGCGGCGTCCGTGGCAGCATCTCGGGCCGGGTCGTGCGCCGGGGCGGCGCCCAGCATCAGCGGGACGGTGAGGGCGGTGGCGGCCAGGGTGGCGACGAGGCCGCGGGAAGGTCCGCTCACTTCTCGCCCTCCTTCGCGGACTTCGCGGACTTCACGGACTTCACGGACTTCGCGGATTTGGCCGCCTTCGCCGCCCGTTTCGCCTCCTGCTTGAACGCCCGCACCTTCGCCAGCGACTCGGGCCCCGTGATGTCCGCCGCCGAGCGGTACGAGCCCTCGTCCCCGTACGCGCCCGCCGCCGCGCGCCAGCCCGTGGGCCGCACGTCGAATTGCTTGCCCAGCAGGGCCAGGAAAATCTGCGACTTCTGCTTTCCGAAACCGGGCAATGCGTTCAGTCGTTCGAGTACCTCGGCGCCGGTGGCGACTTCTCGCCAAATCGTCGTCGGATCTCCGTCGTAATGGTCGACCAGATACTGGCAGAGCTGCTGGACGCGCCCCGCCATCGACCCCGGATACCGGTGCACGGCCGGCTTCTCCGAGAGCAGCGCGGCGAACGCCTCCGGGTCGTAGGCGGCGATCTGCCGCGCGTCGAGGTCGTCGCCGCCGAGGCGTACGGCGATGGTGTACGGGCCGGAGAAGGCCCACTCCATGGGGACCTGCTGGTCGAGCAGCATGCCGACCAGGGCGGCCAGCGGGCTGCGGCCGAGCAGGGCGTCGGCCTCGGGCTGCTGGGCGAGCCGAATTGTGGTGCTCATTCGGGAATGATCTCGCGGCTCGCGGGCGGGCGCATGCACGCCACGCAATTCCCATGTGTTCATATGACTGTTTCGTCGCGCGAATGGCCCAACCGGCGGAAGGGTAGAGCCCGGCCCAGGAGAACTGATTCCGGAACCCTTCGGGACCGGAACCTTCGGGAAAGGCCGCGCACCGGTGACACAGCCTTTTGAACTGCCGGATTTCTACATGCCATATCCGGCCCGGCTCAACCCGCACCTGGAGGAGGCGAGGGAGCATTCCAGCAGATGGGCCAGGGAGATGGGGATGCTGGAGGGCTCCGGCATCTGGGAGCAGCACGACCTCGACTCCCACGACTACGCGCTGCTCTGCTCGTACACGCACCCGGACTGCGACGGGCCCCAGTTGTCGCTGGTCACGGACTGGTATGTGTGGGTGTTCTTCTTCGACGACCACTTCCTGGAGATCTTCAAGCGCGACCATGACAGGGAGGGCGGCAAGGCGTATCTCGACCGGCTGCCCCTCTTCATGCCGATGGATCTGACCGACGGGTTCCCCAAGCCGACCAACCCGGTCGAAGCCGGGCTCGCCGACCTCTGGGCCCGTACGGTCCCCAGCATGTCCATGGCGTGGCGGCAGCGGTTCGCCGAGTCCACGGAGAATCTGCTGAACGAATCCCTCTGGGAGCTTTCGAACATCAACGCCGAGCGGGTCTCCAACCCCGTCGAGTACATCGAGATGCGCCGCAAGGTCGGCGGGGCGCCCTGGTCCGCCGGGCTCATCGAGTACGTCAGCGCCGAGGTCCCGGCGGCCCTGGCCGAGACGCGGCCGCTGCGGGTCCTGCGGGACACGTTCTCGGACGGCGTCCATCTGCGCAACGACCTGTTCTCGTACCAGCGCGAGATCGAGGAGGAGGGCGAGCTGAGCAACGGCGTGCTCGTGCTGGAGACCTTCCTCGGCTGCACGACGCAGGAGGCGGCCGAAGCCGTCAACGACCTGCTGACCGCGCGCCTCCAGCAGTTCGACAACACGGCCCTCACCGAACTGGGCCCGCTGTTCGTGGAGAAGGGCACCGACCCGGCGTCCGTCGCCGACACCCTCGCCTATGTGAAGGGCCTCCAGGACTGGCAGTCGGGCGGCCATGAATGGCACATGCGCTCCAGCCGGTACATGAACGGGGGCGGTGCCGACACGGACGAGACGGCGGGCCCGCTCTTCCCGAAGACCCCGGTCGGCCGGGGCACGGCCGCATCCGACTTCCTCAAGACGCTTACCGCGGGCGGTCCGGCCCGGCTGCGCAGCCACAGCCATGTCCCGTTCCAGCGCGTGGGACCCTCGCAACTGCCCGACTTCCAGATGCCGTTCGAGGCGACGCTGAGCCCGCATCTGGACGCCTCGCGCGAGCATGTCGTCGCCTGGGCGGCGCGGATGGGCATCCTGGAGGAGCAGCCGGGCATCCCGAACTCGGGCGTGTGGGACGCGGACCGGATCCGCCGTATCGACCTGCCGCTCTGCGCGGCCGGCATCCACCCGGACGCGACGCCGGAGGGCCTGGACCTGTCGTCCGACTGGCTGGCCTGGGGGACGTACGGGGACGACTACTTCCCGGTCGTCTACGGCACCACCCGCGACCTGGCGGGCGCGAAGGCGTGCAACGAGCGCCTGTCGCTGTTCATGCCGGTCGAGTCCCTGGAGGCCGCACCACCGCCCGCCACCGGGCTCGAACGCGCGCTGGCCGACCTGTGGGCGCGTACGGCCGGTCCGATGGACGTCGACGCCCGGCGCACGTTCCGCAAGGCCGTCAAGGACATGACGGAGAGCTGGCTGTGGGAGCTGGCCAACCAGGTGCAGAACCGTATCCCCGAGCCCGTCGACTACATCGAGATGCGCCGGGCGACCTTCGGCTCGGACATGACGATGAGCCTGTGCCGGATCGGCCACGGCAACGTCGTACCGGAGGAGATCTACCGCAGCGGACCGATGCAGGCCCTGGAGCACGCGGCGCAGGACTACGCGTGCCTGCTCAACGACGTCTTCTCGTACCAGAAGGAGATCGAGTTCGAGGGCGAGGTGCACAACGGCGTGCTCGTCGTCCAGAACTTCTTCAACTGCGACTATCCGACGGCGCTGCACATCGTCGACGACCTGATGAACTCGCGCATGCGCCAGTTCCAGCATGTCGCCGCCAACGAACTGCCCGTGCTGTACGACGACTTCGACCTGAGCGCTGAGGTGCGGGAGGTGCTCGACGGATATGTGAAGGAGCTGGAGAACTGGCTCTCCGGGATTCTCGTCTGGCATGCGGGCTGCCACCGCTACAAGGAGTCGGACCTGCTCCAGGACCGCGCCGAGCCGCGCTGGATGCCGCCGACGCTGACCGGGCGCGGCACATCGGCGGCCAGGATCCTGCTGCCGGCGGGTAGTTCGGCCGGTTCTGGGGGTGCTGTCCCGGCTGTGCCCCAAATGGCACCGTAACCCTCGCGGGGTGTGATCCGTTCGCCATCCGGTCGACGCAGATCGAGTGGATGGGGGCCGTGGGTGGCGAACGGATATGCGCGTGAGCGGTACGGAGGGCCTGGGAGGCACGGAGGGCCGGGGAGGCACGGAGGGGACGGGCGTACGGCGGCGGTGCTCGAAGCCGTCTCCGGACGCGTCCCGGGGGAGCCCGTCCCGAACGAGGCGCTGCCCGCCGCCTGGGGCGTGGACGACGCGTGGGTGCGCGGCCGTACGGGCATCGGCAGCAGACACCGCGCGGCGCCGGGGCAGTCGACCGGCGATCTCGCGTACGAGGCGGCCGAGCCGCTGGTGCGCGCGTCGGCGGCGGCGGGCCGGACGGTGGACGCCGTCGTGCTCGCCACCGCGACCCCCGACCACCTCTGCCCGGCCACCGCACCCGCGCTCGCCGCGCGCCTCGGCCTCGGGACCGTGGCCGCCCTCGACATCGGGGCGGTGTGCAGCGGTTTCGTCTACGGACTCGCCGTCTGCCGGGGGCTGGTGGTCTCCGGCCTCTACGAACGGGTGCTGCTCGTCGGCGCGGACGTGTACTCGACCTGGCTCGACCCGCAGGACCGTTCCTCCGGTGTGGTGTTCGGCGACGGCGCGGGAGCCGCGCTGATCGCGGCCGGTCGGACCGGCGATCCCGGTGAACTGCTCGCCTTCGACCTCGGCAGCGACGGCACGGGATACGAGCTGATCACCGTGCCGGGCGGCGGCGCCCGCTCCCGGGCCGGGGCTCGCTCCCGTTCTCCGGCGACGGCCGAACCGCCCCCGGCGGGCGACGAGTTCTTCCGGATGCAGGGCCGCGCCGTCTACCAGCACGCCGTCGAGCGGATGACCGGCTCCTGCCGCGCCCTGCTGGACGAGGTCGGCTGGGCGGCGTCGGACGTCGACCACTTCGTACCCCACCAGGCCAACGCCCGGATTCTGCGCTCCGTCGCCGACCGGGTCGGTATCGCGGCGGAGCGCTGCGTCATCCACCTGGACCGGGTCGCCAACACCGGCGCCGCGTCCATCCCGCTGGCCCTGGCGGACGCGGCGGGCCGTGGCCGGTTCCACACCGGCGACCGGGTGCTGCTCACGGCCTTCGGCGGCGGTCTCACCTGGGGCTCGGCGGCGTTCCGCTGGCCCGGCACGCAGAACGACGGTGCGCAGGACAACGGCACGCAGAACAACGGTACGCAGAACGACGAAAGGAATCCGTCATCGTGACGAAAACAGCGGCGGGCTCGGTGGCGGTGACCGGCGTGGGTCTGGTGACCCCGGCAGGCGCCGACGAGGAGTCCTTCTGGCAGGGCCTGTGCGCCGGGCGCTCGTTCGCCTCCCGGCTGCCCGAACTGGCGGATCAGCCGGTGGACTTCGCCTGCGCGGTCGGCGGTACGCGGGGTCGGGACGGCAGTGGTGGCACCGGCGGCTACGACGTGGACGCGGCGGTCGGCGGCCGGTCCGGCTGGCGGATGGCCCGGTTCGTGAAGCTGGCGCTGATCGCGGCGCGCCAGGCGGTGGCCGACGCCGGACTCGACCCGAAGACCTGGGACGGCAGCCGGGTCGGTGTGGTGCTGGGCGTCGGGGTCGGCGGCGTGTCCGTACTCGTCGACAACGCGCTGAAGCTGCACGAGCAGGGGCCGGAGGCGGTCTCGCCGCTGCTGGTCCCGATGATGATCCCGAACGCGGCGGCGGGCGAGGTCGCCATCGCGCTCAAGGCGCAGGGCCCCAGCCTGGCGCCCGCCACGGCCTGCGCATCCGGGGCCACGGCCATCGCCGCCGCCAAGGACCTGCTGGCGACCGGCCAGTGCGACCTGGTCGTGGCGGGCGGCGCCGAGTCCGTGCTGACCCCGCTGGTGGTGACGGCCTTCGCCCGGCTCGGCGCGCTGTCCCGGCGTACGGACGATCCGGCGGGCGCTTCGCGGCCGTTCGCCGCCGACCGCGACGGGTTCGTCATCGGCGAGGGCGCCGCCATGCTCGTACTGGAACGGGAGTCGGCGGCGCTGGCCCGCGGCCGGGCGCCGCGCGCGCTGCTGGCGGGCGCGGGCGCGAGCACCGACGCGTACCACCCGACGGCCCCCGAGCCGACGGGCCGCGGCGCGCAGGCGGCCGTCGAGGCGGCGCTGGGGGAGGCGGGCTGGAGCGCGTACGACGTGGAACACGTCAACGCGCACGGCACGTCGACGCCCCTCAACGACGCGATGGAGGCGGCGCTGATCAGCCGGGTCTTCCCGCACCGGCCGCCGGTCACGGCCGCCAAGGGCGTGGTGGGGCACACGCTGGCGGCGGCCGGGGCGATCGAGGCGGTGGCGACGGTCCTCACGCTCCAGCACGGCGTGGTCCCGCCGATCGCGAACCTGGACGCGCCGGACATCGACTTCGGCGGCGATCTCGACCTCGTGGTCAAGCAGCCGAGGCGGCAGCGGGTGGAAACGGCGGTCAGCCACTCGTTCGGCTTCGGCGGCCACAACGTGGCGCTGGCGTTCAGCCGCGCCTGAGGTCTCTCCTGCGACCGCACCCGGGCGCACCCGGGCGCACCCAGGCGCACCCGGTCGGCGAGGTCGCCGGCCGGGTGCCTTGCTGTGTGCGCTGTTCCGCGGTGTGCGGCGTGCCGCTGCGCCGAACGGCCGGGTGAAACCGCTGATCCGGGTGGTCGACGCCCAAGTGGACGAGGTATACGGCCGAACGAATGTTTCACGCGCGGGAGTGCTGAAGTGTCGTTTCTTCAGGAGTTCGCTGTCGTTCTCCTCGCGTGACCGTGATGATCAACAACACCGCCGTGGACCCCACCCCCGGCTCCGTCTCCGGCCCTGTCTCCGGCCCCGTCTCCGGCCCTGTCGTGGGCCGGCTGACCGATGTGCTGTTCGGTACGGACTTCCACCGCGAGCACGCACCATGGCGCAGGATCGCCGCCGCAGAATCGTTCCGCCAAATGGCCGCGCCTGGCGGTCCCCGTCCTTCCGCCCTCTCGCCTCAGGAGCGCCTTTCGCGTGCGTACGCGCGGCTGCGCACCGTCAACGACACCCTCGACAGCCCGGCGGCGCTGGCCGCCGACCCCCGGGGCCTCGCCGCGCTGCACGAGTGGCTGGGCCCGGTCGATCCGGCCTTCACGACGGTCGCGGGCATCCACTACAACCTGTTCCTCGGCAGCCTGCTGGACCACGACGGCGGGCTAGGAGACGCGCCAGGCGGCCGCGATCTGACCGACTTCCTGACGCTGCGCCGCGTCGGCACCTTCCTCTGTACGGAGGTGGCGCACGGCAACGACGCCGCCGCCGTCGAGACGACAGCCACGTACGACCGCGACCGGGCCGGATTCGTGCTGCACACCCCGCACGCGGGCGCGCAGAAGTTCATGCCCAACACCAGCCCGGCCGGCGGTCCCAAGAGCGGCGTCGTGGCGGCCCGGCTGCTGGTGGACGGCACCGACCACGGCGTCTTCCTCTTCCTGACGTCGCTGACCGACACCGTACGGGCGCTGCCCGGCGTACGGGTACGGCGGCTGCCGCCGCGTATCGGCAGCCCCGTCGACCACTGCCTGACCTCGTTCGACCATGTCTTCGTCGGCCGCGACGCGCTGCTCGGCGGGGAACAGGGCAGGCTCGGCGCCGACGGCGGGTTCAGCAGCGCGCAGAGCAACCGCCGCCGTCGGTTCCTGGCCTCCATCGGGCGGGTCACGCCGGGCAAGCTGTCGATGAGCGCCTGCGCGGTCGGCTCGGCCCGGCTGACGCTGGCGCTCGCCGTGCGGTACGGCGGGAACCGGCTGATCAGCGGCTCACGCGCGGCCGACCGGGTCCCCGTCATCGCGCACCGGACCCACCACGGCCCGCTGGTCGAGGCGCTGGCGACGGTCTTCGCGATGACCCTGCTGCACCGTACGGCCGTCGCCGCGTGGGAGTCGCACACCGAGCAGACCAAGGCCGAGGCGGAACGGCTGGTCGCCGTCGCGAAGGGCTGGATCACCTGGCAGGCCAGGGACATCATCCTGGAGTGCCGCGAACGGTGCGGTGCACAGGGGCTGTTGGAGAGCAACGGCATGACGGACCTGATGGCGGGCATCGAGGGCGCCATCACGGCCGAGGGCGACAACGTCGCGATCTACACGAAGGCGGCGGCCGAGATGCTGTTCGCGGCGGGTGGGGGTGCGGCGGGTGGGGGTGCGGCGGGTGGTGGTTCGGCGGGTGCGGGTGCGGGTGTGGGTGCTGGTGCCGGGGCCGGGGCCGGGGCCGGTACTGGTTCCGGTGACGCTGGCCATCTCCGCGACACCAGCTACCTCACCGAACTCCTCGGCGAGGTGGAGGAGATGTGGCTCTCCCGCGCCCGCGCCCGCATGGGCGGCGTACCGCACGGCAACCCCGTCGCCCGCTGGAACGCGGCGTCCGGCGCGGCCCTGCGCGCCGTTGAGGCCCACGCGTACCGGCGGGCCGCCGAGGCGTTCGCGACGGCGGTCGACACGCTGGCGCCGGGGACCGAGGCGTACGGCCTGCTGCGAGCCCTGCAACGGCTGTTCGCGCTGCGCTGGATCGACCGCAACAGCGGCGATCTGCTCGCGCGCGGCCGGCTCACTGCCCACCACATCGATCAACTGCCTGACGTCGTTGAACGGTTGATCGCAGAACTTGCGGGCAGCGCCCCGACCCTCGTGGCGGCGTTCGCCCTGCCCGAAGAACTCCTGGCCGACCACCCCATCGGCCGGGCGCACTACACCGGCGCGTACGACGATCCGGCCGCGCCATGGCACACCGAACGGGCTCACGAGCCGGTTCACGAGTCGGCTCACGAACCATCCGCTCAGCCGTCTGCTCAGCCGTCCGCTCAGCCGTCCGCCGAGCTGTCAGCTCAGCCGTCCCTCCAGCGGACGCGGTGAGAGCGAACCGCACGGCACGACGCGTACGGAAGGCGGCGGCCGGCTGGGGCCTGCGCGCTGTCCTGTGCACGTACTGGGGAGCGGCTTACCTGCTGGCCGAGTCCCCGCCCAAGCAGCAGCCCCATTCGCTCCCTCACCCGCTCCCTCAACTCTGCTCGAAAGGAACTGACATGAACGAGATCCACCCCAAGATCACCGAGGTACTCGCCGAGACCTTCAAGGTGCCGGCCGACGAGATCATCCCCTCCGCCACGATGGACAGCCTGGAGATGGACTCCCTCGCCGTCGCCGAGTTCGCCGTCATCATCAAGGAGACGCTGGGCGTCGACGCCGACGCCGAAGAGGTACTGAGGACCGCGACCCTCGCCGACATCTCCGCCTTCCTGGACAAGGCACTTGTGGGCGTCACGCCGTGAGCGCATCCATCGCGCCGCCTGTCGTGACGAGCGCACCCCTCCCGCCGAAACCCGCAGTCGCCGTCACGGGGCTGGGCATGATCACCCCCGTCGGCAACGACACCGACTCCACCTGGGCCGGCGTCAACGCCGGGGTCTCACCGGCCCGCAGGGTCTCCGAACTGCGCGACTGCGTCGTCGACTTCGCCTGCACGGTCGACGGCATCGACCTCGACGCCGCGGTCGGCGGCCGTACCGCCTTCCGGATGGGCCGGTACGTCAAGTTCGCGCTGCTCGCGGCGCGCGAGGCGGTCGCCGACGCCGGGCTCGACCCGGCCACCTGGGACGGCACCCGGGTCGCCGTCGTGGTCGGCACCAGCAGCGGCGGCTCGGCGAGCCTCACCGAACAGGCCGTCGCCCTCGACCGGCGCGGCCCCGAGGCCACCTCGCCCACCGGCATCCTGCTGACCATCCCGAACATGCCTGCGGCCGAGATCGCCATCAAGATGCGGGCCACGGGCCCCAGCATGGCGCCGTGCACCGCCTGTTCGTCCGGAGTGACGGCCCTGTCGGTGGCCCGCGACCTGCTGGCGACCGGGCAGTGCGACATCGCGGTGGCGGGCGCCACCGAGTCGATCGTCTTCCCCGTCGCCATGACCGGTCTCGCCCGCTCGGGCGCGGCCGCGACGGCGGGACCCGACGACGACCCGGCGCTGCTGTGCCGGCCCTTCGCCGCCGACCGGCGCGGTCTGGTCATGGGGGAAGGCGCCGCGATCATGGTGCTGGAGCGGGAGGCGGACGCGCGGGCGCGCGGCGCCGTCCCCCGCGCGCTGCTGGCCGGCACCGGCGCCACCACCGACGCCCACCACCCCACGAGCCCGCACCCGTCGGGCGCCGTGGCGCAGCGCGCGGTCGAGGCGGCGCTGCTGGACGCGGGCTGGAGCGCGTACGACGTCGATCACGTCAACGCGCACGGCACGTCGACCCCCCTCAACGACGCGACCGAAGCGGCGCTGATCAGCCGGGTCTACCCCCACCGGCCCCCGGTCACGGCCCCGAAGGGCGTGCTCGGCCACTGCATGGGCGCTGCGGGCGCGATCGAGGCGGGACTGACCGTGCTGACCTTGCAGCACGGCGTCGTACCGCCGATCGCCAACTTGGACGCGCCGTCGGTGGAGTTCGACATCGACTGCGTGACGAAGCAGCCACGGCTGCTGGACCGGATCGACCGGGCGGTGAGCCACTCGTTCGGGTTCGGGGGGCACAACGCGGTGGTGGCGCTGGAACGCGCCTGACGGTTCCGGTATCCGCCTGCACGTCACTGCCGTTACGTCCCCGAAGGAGTCTCTGTGAGTACGAAATTGGCCCTTCGGGGACGTACGGCAGTCATCACCGGCGCGGCGCGCGGCGTGGGTGAGCAACTGGCCCACGCGCTCTCCGCACGCGGCGCGCGACTCGCGCTGGTCGGTCTCGAAGAGACCGAACTGGCGCGTGTTGCGGCGTCGTTGCCGGGCGAGGCCGGCCACTGGTACGCGGATGTCACGGACGCGGACGCCATGTCCCGTACGGCGGCCCAGGTCCTGGACCGCTTCGGGACGGTCGACATCGTCGTCGCCAACGCCGGTGTCGCGGCCGGCGGCCTCTTCCTGCACTCCGACGCGGACGCGTGGCGCCGCGTCATCGAGGTCAACCTCATCGGCAGCGCGGTCACGGCCCGCGCGTTCCTCCCGGCGCTGCTGGCGGCCCGTGGCTACTACCTCCAGATCGCCTCACTGGCGGCCCTCGCGCCCGCCCCGATGATGAGCGCCTACTGCGCGTCGAAGTCCGGCGTGGAGTCCTTCGCCCACACCCTGCACACGGAGGTCGCCCACCACGGGGTGACGGTCGGCGTCGGCTACCTCAGTTGGACCGACACGGACATGGCACGCGGCGCGGCCGACGACGCCGTACTCCGCGACCTACGCGCCCGCATGCCCTGGCCCGCCAACCGAACGGCCCCTTTGGCCCCGGCCGTTACCCGCCTGGCGCGTGGTGTCGAACGCCGGGCCCGTCACGTCTACGCCCAACCGTGGCTGCGGACCGCGTACTTGCTGCGGTCGGTGCTTCCGGGGGCGGTGACGCGCAGATCACGACGCGAACTTCCGGAGCTGGAGGGGGAGGGGCGTGCGGTGGTGACAACGGGCCTGCTGGGCGCGGGCGGAGCCGCCGACGCCGCCGACAGGCTCAGGGTTTGAGGTCGAGTTCGGCCCAGGTCGTCTTGCAGGGGAACGGCCCTGAGGTCACACCCCACCGGTCGGCCAGCGCCTCGACGAGCAGCAGGCCGCGGCCCGACTCGTCGTCGGAGTGACTGGCGCGTGGTGCGGAGGGGAGCCGGTCGCCCTGGGTGTCGGTCACCTCGATCCGGAGGGTGCGTTCAGCCAGGACGGTGAGAACGAGCCGAAAGTCCCTGCCCGGTGTATGGCCGTGCAGCACGGCATTGGACGCCAGTTCGGCGATGACATGAGCCGCACCGTCGAAGGGCAGCCCCCACGTGCGGAGTTGCTCGACGCTCAGCAGCCGGGCGAGGCGCGCGCCTCGGCGCGTCGAGGAGAGCTGGAGACGGAACTGTTGTGCGGGCGCCGACGCCTGAGGGGAGTTTTTGAGATTCACATCACACAGCGTGGTGGGTTGCGCATACGCTGAACAGCGACGACGCCCGTACGGACAGTGACTGTCCTGCTGGCTGTCCAGACCTGTAAGGGCTGTCCAGCGCGATCCTTTCGTGAGCGGCGTCATGAGCGATGAACGACGTCTCGGAGGCGGGGCCGTGAGCGACAGCGGTACGGAATACACGACGGACGGGGCCGACGAGCCCGACTGGCAGCCGGATCCTGAGGACGACTCAGGTCCGGTCCTTGAGGCGCTGGGCAGGCAGATCAAACTCTGGCGTCTGGCGGCGGGAATGAGCCAGGCGGAGCTGGGTGCGGCGATCGGATACAGCGAAAACCTGGTCTACAAGGTGGAGCGCGGCACACGCATCCCGAAGCCGGAGTTCCTGGACCGGGCGGACAGGGTGCTGAACGCCGGGGGCATGATCTCGGCGATGAAGCAGGATGTGGCGGAGGCGCGGTACCCGAAGAGGGTTCGGGGGCTGGCGAATGTTGAGCGTGAGGCGGTGGAGCTGGGGGCGTACAGCAACCACAACTTGCATGGCTTGCTGCAGACGGCGGAGTACACGCGGGCGCTGTTCGAGATGCGCCGCCCTGCTTACTCGGAGGACCACGTCGATCGGCAGGTCGAGGCGCGCACGGGACGACAGGTGATCTTCGAAAGGCGCCCGCTGCCGATGCTGACGTTTGTCCTGGAAGAGGTGACGCTGGGACGGCCGTTGGGCGGGAAGATGGTGCTGCGGCGACAGCTCGAACGTCTGCTGGATGTAGGGCGGTTGAGGAATGTCGAGATCCAGGTGATGCCGACGGACCGGGAGGAACACGCAGGGATGGGCGGCCCGCTGCAACTCCTCAAAATGGAGGACGGCACGGCGGTGGGACACTGGGAGGGACAGATGTTCAGCCGCATGATTACCAGCCCCAAGGAGATCCGACTCCTTGAGTTGCGGTATGGGATCATCCGATCACAGGCTCTCCCTCCAAGGGAGTCACTGGCCTTCATTGAGAAAAAGCTGGGAGAGACATGACCCGCAAGCCTTCTGTCGGAAATGGTTCAACGCTGGTGTGGTTCAAGAGCAGTTACAGCAGCAATGACGGCCCCGAGTGCGTCGAGGTGGCGGCCGCCCCCGGCGCGGTACATGTCCGTGACTCGAAGAACACCGAGGGCCCGCAGTTGGCCCTGGCACCCACCGCCTGGAACGACTTCATCGGCTACGCCTCCGGGAGTTGATGGCATGACTGACTCGACACTGCGGTGGTTCAAGAGCAGCTACAGCAGCAACGACGGCCCGAACTGCGTCGAGGTAGCCGCCACCCCTGCTGCGGTACATGTCCGCGACTCGAAGAACACCGACGGCCCGCAGCTCGCCCTCACCTCCACCGCCTGGGGCGACTTCGTCACCTACGCGTCCGCATAGTCTTCCGTCATGACAGATGGCCTAGCGGATCTCGAACGTCTCGCATCAGGTAAGTACCTCCTGGTCACCACCTACCGACGGGACGGCCGGGAGGTCCCGACCCCGGTGTGGGTGATCCGTGACGGTGACGCCCTCGGTGTCTGGACGGTCACCGGTTCCGGCAAGGTCAAGCGGATCCGCAACCGCGCCGACGTCGTGGTCTCCGCCTGTGACCTGCGCGGCAACCCGTCAGGTGCGCCGGTCGCAGGGCGGGCGGAGATCCTCGACGCCGACGGGACCAAGCGCTATCGCGGTCTGCTCGCCCGTAAGTACGGCGTGTTCGGCAGGCTTACGCTGCTGGGCAGCCGCCTGCGCCGGGGCGCGGACGGGACCGTCGGCATCCGGATCACCCTCGGCTAGGGCCTGTCCGGCGGGTGTGGGCCAACACGGCGTCGATGAGCGTGGGCCAGAGTTCGCGTGGGCGGTCGTGGCCCATGTCGGGGATGAGCAGGAGTTCGGCACCGGGCACCAGCTCTGCGGTGCGCTTTCCGCCGCTGGGGTCGATCAGTGTGTCGTCCAGGCCGTGGATCACGAGCGTGGGCACGCGCAGTTCACGCAGTGCGTCCGCGCGTGAACCGCTGAGGATCATCGCGCCGAGCTGCCGTCCGATCCCCGCCGGGTAGTAGGCGCGGTCGTAGCTTGCGGCGGCCAGTTCACGCAACGCGGCGGCGTTGCCGTAGCGCTTGGACGCCCAGACCAGTTCCCTCTCCGCCGCAGCGACGTAGCCCTCGCGGTCGGCGGGCTTCGGACCGAACAGCACCGCCTGGGCCTCCGGGCTGGGCCGGCCGTATTCGCTCTCGCCGGTCGAGGACATCATCGACGTCAAGGTCAGTACCCGCTCCGGGGCTGAGAGGGCCATCGTCTGGGCGATCATCCCTCCCATGGAGGCGCCGACCACGTGGGCACGTTCGATACCGAGCGCGGTGAGCAGGCCGAGGCCGTCGTCGGCCATGTCGAGGAGCCGGTAGGGAACCATCGCGAGCGCGGCGGGGATGTCACCCGAGCTGACGGCGGCGATGAACTCGCCCATGTCGACGGGGTGATCGTCGAACGTGGTGGACAGGCCGCAGTCGCGGTTGTCGTACCGGATCACGTAACGGCCGTGGTCTGCCAGCGCCTGGCAGAAGTCCTCGTGCCAGGCGATCATCTGCGCGCCGAATCCCATCACGAGCAGGACCGGCGGGTCCCCGGGGTCGCCGAAGGTCTCGTACGCGATGGACACCTCGGGGGACACACCAATGATCGGCATGCACGAAGCCTGCCACGGCCGGCCACGGGAGGGTGCGGGTGGGGCGGGCAGCATGGCGGCGTGGCCGATCTGCTGTGGGACGACGTGAGGTGTTTCCTCGATCCGGACTTGATGGGGTCGCTGCCGGATGTTCGTGTGCCAGGTGCCTCGGTGGAGGACTGGCAGTCGGTCCTCGATCTTGTCGTTGAGAGGGGCTGGAAGTCGCAGTACGCCGAAGGCGAGACGGTGCTTCCGGTGCCTCGCGCGGAGGCCGTGCTGGCTCGTCCTGTGGATGCCGAGTGCCCGATCCTGCGGGTCTGGCCGGCAGCCGGTGTGCTGGCCATTTTCCGGTTCTATGCCGACGACGAGATCGACTTCGACGTCAACCTGCGGGAGTTGCAGAGTCAGAGGCGACTGGATGCCTTCTGTGGCTTCCTCCGTGACATCGGGCGGCTACTTGGGCAAGCCGGTGCTGATGGATCCGGAGAGCGACCCTGGGCATCCGGTGCTCAGTTTCGATGTCGAGACTGATCGAGTAGTCCTCCGCACGGAAGCACTGGTCAGGTGACCGCACGGGCGAGGCGGAGCAGGGCCTGGGTGTGGTGCTTCCCTTGGGGGATCTTCTTGTCGTAGTAGCTCCGCGACCCCGGATCGCCCAGGGCCGCGAACGCGGAGAGGAAGAACGCCTGCTTGAGCTGCGTGTTTCCCCGCCGGGAGGGTTGTTCACCGCGGATCGAGGGCCCAGAACTGCGGGTCGCGGGCGCGAGTCCGGCGTAGGCGGCGAGGTGGCCGACGGTCGGGAAGGTGCTGCCGTCAACGACCTCGATCGACCTCAGGATCTTCGAAAGAGGGTGGGCCTCCAACTGGGCGAGCACGCCGGGGTGTAGAGGTCGGCGGTCCGTCTATGCCTCCGGGCCCGGTGACACCACCCCCGGAGGCCGGAGGCCCCATTGCGGAGCCACGAAAACGGTAACGGGGGGCCGGGGGACCACGGGCGGCGCGGGGTTCGTGGTGGCGGGTGCGGGTGCGGGTGCCGCGCGGCGGTTGCATGGGGCGACTCGGTGGGTGGTCGGCTGAGACACATGCCCCGCTGATCACCGGGGGTGGCCGGGTGCGGGTCAATGCGCATGAGCCCGAAGCTGTGCGGGCCGGAAGGATTAGCCGCCCGTGGGGCCGCCCCCTGAGATGTGAGTGTCGCGGTTGCGGTCCGGGCGTCAAGGGCGCTCCTTCGTCGCGTCGCTCCGCGATGGGCTGCGCCCACCCTTGACCCCCGGCCCTCCACCGCAAGTACCTCTTTTTTGGGGGGGCGGCCGGGGGGACCACGGGCAGGCTGGGTTCGTCGTGGCGGGTGCTTGCCCGGGTGCGGGTGCCACGCACCCGTTGCATGGGGCGACTCGGCCCGTCTCGGCGTCCACCCCCACCGGGTAGTAGCTGAGACACA
Organism: Streptomyces sp. NPDC087906; assembly: GCF_055584925.1. Lineage (NCBI taxonomy): Bacteria > Bacillati > Actinomycetota > Actinomycetes > Kitasatosporales > Streptomycetaceae > Streptomyces > Streptomyces sp. NPDC087906. The sequence goes on along the minus strand of NZ_JBVJLC010000012.1, from coordinate 176,883 downwards.
TGCCCCGCTGGTCACCGGGGGTGGCCGGGTGCGGGTGAGTGCGCATGGGCCGGGTCCTGTGCGGGCCGGAGGGATTAGCCGCCCGTGGGGCCGCCCCCTGGGGTTTGAGTGTCGCGGCTCCGGTCCGGGCGTCAAGGGCGCTCCTACGTCGCGTCGGCTGCGCCGATGGGCTACGCCCACCCTTGACCCCCGAACCTCCACCGCAAGTACCTCTTTTTTGGGGGGGCGGCCGGGGGGACCACGGGCAGGCTGGGTTCGTGGTGGCGGGTGCTTGGCCGGGTGCGGGTGCCCCGCACCAGTTGCATGGGGCGACTCGGCCCGTCTCGGCGTCCACCCCCACCGGGTAGTAGCTGAGGCACATGCCCCGCTGGTCACTGGAGGTGGGTGGTGTGACGGGTGTGACGGAAGACGGCCCGTGGGGCAGCCGTCGGGCGCCTTTTGCGTGGGGAGTTGCGTTCAGCGCGCCACCAGGCACACTCGGCCGGTGGGAGCACCCGGTGGGTGAATCGGATGTGACGGGTGTGACGAAAGATGCCCCGTGGGGCGGCCATCTGGAGCCTTATGCGTGGGTGGTTGCGTTGAGCGCGCGTCGGGGCGCATCAGGGCGGTGGAGTGTCCGAGCGGTGGGGCGGGTGTGACCTGTGTGCCCAGGGAGGCACCCGACAGGGGCTGCGAGTGCCCGCCCGCGCAACAGGCCCGGCGGCCGTCCACTTCCACCCCGCCATCAGGCCCATCTGTGGCCTGGGTGCCCTCGACAGCGCCCCTAACGCAACCCCCGACGCATAAGGCGCCCGATGGCCGCCCCACGAACCACCCCGCGTCCCTCCCGTCACACCCGCCCCACCCCCGGAGTCACTCCACCCGCCGGGTGCGCCCCATGGCGCGCCTAACGCAACCACCCACGCAAAAGATGTCCAAGGGCCGCCCCAGGAGCCATACCCCGTCACCCCAGTCACACACGCCACAGCGCCGGGGGCCGCACCTGCCAGATGCACTCCGCGACGCACCTAACGCAACACCCCACGCAAAAGGCACCAGACCACCGCCCCAGGAGCTATCCCCCGTCACCCCAGTCACACCCGCCCCACCCACCGGCCCGTCGCCCCGGCCCAACTACCTCCACCAGGGCACCCTCCCGTCCCCCACCCACACCCAGTGACCAGCGGGGCATGAGTCGCAACTGCTACCGGTGGGGGTGGACGCCGAGACGGGCCGAGTCGCCCCATGCAACTGACGCGTGGCACCCGCACCCGGGCAAGCACCCGTCACGACGATCCCAGCTTGCCCGTGGTCCTCCCGGCCGCCCCCCCCAAAAAAGTGGTACTTGCGGTGGAGGTTCGGGGGTCAAGGGTGGGCGCAGCCCATCGCGGAGCGACGCGACGAAGGAGCGCCCTTGACGCCCGGACCGGAGCCGCGACACTCAAAGCTCAGGGGGCGGCCCTACGGGCGGCTAATCCTTCCGGTCCGCACAGGTTCGGGCTCATGCGCCCTGACCCGCACCCGACAACACCCCAGTGACCAGCGGGGCATGCACCCCAGCCGACCACCCACCGGGGTGGACGCTTAGCCGGCCCGAGTCGCCCCATGCAACTGCCGCGTGGCACCCGCCCCCGCCGACCAACCACTCGCCACCACGAACCCAGCCCGCCCGTGGTCCCCCAGGCCCCCCAAACGTCCACTTGCCGGTGGATGTTCGAGCGGCAAGGGTGGAGCGCAGCGGAATCGGCGTGGCCGAGGAGGGGAAGATCGTGACGGGGATGCCGTCGCTCGACGGCAAGACGATGACGCGGCCGACACCGACGACGTTCGAGGATATTGATGCTGAGGCGAGTCCTGCCGGTTTCCGCTGCGGCGTTCATGCTGCTGACGGGTGGGTGCAGCGCGGACAACGCTGACGAGGAGAAGGCGGAGACGGCGGAGAAGGCGGACACTGTGGCCGCCGAGCGCGCCACGTGCGAGGAGCTTTTCGGTGGCGCGGGCGTGAAGTGGCTGGAGGACGCGACGCGTGGGGCCGGGAAGCTCAGCCTGCAGAGCGCCCATGACCTGACGGCGACGCGCTCGCTGCTGAGGAGCCAGATCGAGAAGTGGCGGCCGTCCACGGACGGAGTCCAGTTGTTCATGGCCGCCAAAGATGTCTGCAGCGCAGGGGTGGTCGGCGGCGGCAGAGAACCGGCGGTGACCATTGATTTCCGACCGTCCGTCCTGCCCTTCGACGCTCCCGTCGAGAAGGGCAACCTGACCGAGACGCCGGTCAACTCCGATGTGCGGCTGCTGATCAGGGAAGAGGATGCCGGGAGCGTCATGTACGTCGCGTTCGTCACCTGCAAGCTGCCGGGTACGCAGGCGCGGCAGGAGAAGGCCGTGCCGATCGAGGCGGACATGCGGGACAGCCTCACCGGTGACGAGAGCGCCCGGACGCACTTCACCCACCTGCTGCACGCGGCACGCGTGGTTATCGGCGGTCTCGACTGCCGGAACAAGCCGGTGATACCGGCCGAGCCCCCGGCGTCGGTGACGTAGCGCGTGACGCGACCACGCGCGCGGGCCGTCGCGTTGTTCTCGTGATGCCGGGCCTCCGTTCACTTTGCGTTCCTTTTACCCTTCGACACTCGGTGAGCCCCCCAGCGGTCGAACGAGAGGCTTCCCGTGAAGGACAAGAACAGCGAAGACCCCGAGAACGCGGCGCTGTCCCGGCGGCGGCTGGTCAAGTACGCCGGTGTCGGGGCCACGTTGGCCGCTGCCAGTCCGCTGGTGGGTGGCGGTACGGCCTGGGCCGACGACGACGAGGCGCGGAAGTCCGGTAGCGGCGACCGCAACCGCGTGTGGCGGGCCGGCGACCACCACGTGCACTCGGAGTACAGCGGCGAGTTCGACACGACGAAGAACCCGCCGGTCTTCCACAAGGGTGCCGACGCCGTCTACCCCATCGTCACCAACGCCATCATGGCCAAGAACTTCGGCCTCTCCTGGGCGATGTGCACCGACCACGGCGGCCCCACGCACTCCAAGGTCAACCTGGAGCAGGCCTACCCCGACCTGCTGCGGTCGCGTCGGCTCGTACCCGAGGTGCTGCAGTTCTGGGGGATGGAGTTCGACGCCCCCGCGCTGGACCACCACACGCTCATGATCCCGCACCACAGCGACGAGGCCCAGCAGCTCTACGAGTTGGAGAGCCGCTTCGCCAAGCTCGACCCGTTCCCCGCGGACCCCTCGCGGGACACCGAGGCCAAGATGGTCGAGTTCCTCAAGGCCGCGAAGGGCATGCCGCGCAAGCCGCTGGTGATCGCCCACCACGCCTCGCGGTCCGCGACCGGGCTCGGCGTGTACGGGCAGGACACGCCCCGCGAGTTCCGTAACGGCAACAACGCGGCGCCCGACATCTACGTCGGCTTCGAGGGCGCGCCCGGACACCAGGCCGGACCGCTCAACGGCGGGGCGCGCGGCTCGTACAGCAACTACCCGACGCACGGCGGCTTCGACCAGATGACCGCCCGGGTCGGCGGCCTGTGGGACTCGCTGCTCGGCGAGGGCAGGCGCTGGTGGATCACCGCCACGTCCGACTCGCACGTGCACTGGACGCGCGGCGGCTCCGACTTCTGGCCCGGCGAGTACAGCAAGACGCATGTGCTGGCGCGCCAGGACTACGCCGACATCATGGACGGGCTCCGCAACGGGCGCATCTGGGTCGGTACCGGCGACCTCATCTCCAGCCTCGACGTCAGCGCGAGCAACCACGGGCGCTCCGCGGCCGTCGGCGAGACGCTGAGCGTGAGCAGCCGGGGCCGTACCGACGTCGAGATCGAGATCAGGTTCCGGCCGCTGGAGGGCAAGAACGCCAACGGCGACCGCCCGCAGGTCCGCCGCGTCGACCTGATCGTCGGCAAGATCACCGGACCGAGCCGCAATCTCGACTCCGACACCAACCCGACCACCAAGGTCGTCGCACGGTTCGGCCCGCGCGACTGGGACAAGCACCGCAACGAGTACGTCATCCGGCACACCCTGAAGGACGTCGAGGGCGACCTCTACGCCCGGGTGCGCGGTACGAGCAGGGACGAGGCCGAGCCGCTCGCCGACGGGCTGGAGAGCCCGTGGGACGACCTGTGGTTCTACTCCAACCCCGTCTTCGTGAAGGTCCGTTAGCTCGTACGTGACGGTCCGTCAGTCCGTACGCGAAGGTCCGTCAGCTCGTGCGGGCCGGCGTCCCCATCCCGCACGAGCCCGTGCGCCCCGTGTCAGCCGTCCGCCTCGGCTGCGCGGGGCCACGGGCGGCCTTCCTTCTCCTCCACCGTCGTGTTGAACCGCCGCAACGCGTCGGCGAGCGTGGCGACTTCGGCCGGTGTCCAGTCCTCCAGCACCGTGCCGAGGCCCTCCGTCGCCCAGGCGCGGTTCGCGTGCAGCTTGCGCAGCCCCTCCTCGGTGATCCGGATCTTGCGTGCCATGCCGCCGTCCGGGTCGGGGATCCGCTCGGCCAGGTCGACGCGGAGCAGCGCCGCCGTCTGGCGGTTGACGGTGGAGGTGTCGAGGCCGAAGGCGTCGGCGAGCTGGCCGATGGACAGCGGCCCTTCGGCTTCGAGCCGGCTGAGCAGCAGATGGGCGCTGCGCTCCAGCCGGACACCGGGCGGGCAGTGGTGGAGCGAGCCCATCGTGGCGTGCCGGCCGACCAGTCTCAGCTCGCGCTCGATCGTCTCGATCTGCGCGTCCCGCCTGGGGGCCGCACGCCCGTCGGGCTCCCGGTCCGTATCCCGGTCCGTATCCCGGTCCGTCTGCACGCCTGTTCCTCCTGGGGCTTTTCACCTGGTTCCCCCCGACCCTACCTTGGTAGGTGTGCATGGTGCACATGCCTTGCATCGTGCATACTCTGTGCATGATGCAAGCCTCCCGACCGGGCAACACCAACAGCAACGTCATCGTCGGCGTCCTCGCCGCCGCGGGCATCACCGTCGCCGTGATGCAGACGCTCGTTGTCCCGCTCATCCCTGATCTGCCCCAACTCCTGCACACCTCGGCGGCCAACGCCTCCTGGGCCATCACCGCGACCCTGCTCGGCGGCGCCATCGCCACCCCCGTCGTCGGGCGGCTCGGCGATCTCTACGGCAAGCGGCGGATGCTGCTGATCAGCACCGCCCTGCTGGTCATAGGTTCGCTGGTGTGCGCGCCCGCCGACTCGTTGACACCCGTCGTGATCGGCCGCACCCTGCAGGGCTTCGGGATGGGTGTCATCCCGCTCGGCATCAGCATCATGCGGGACGTGCTGCCGGCCGAGAAGCTCGGTTCGGCCATGGCCGTCATGAGTTCGTCGCTCGGTGTCGGCGGTGCGCTCGGGCTGCCGCTCTCCGCCGCCGTGGCGCAAGGAGCCGACTGGCACGCGCTGTTCTGGGGCTCGGCCGGGCTCGGTCTCGTCGTCGGACTGCTGACGCTGCTGCTCGTACCGGAGTCCTCGGTCACCGCCCGCGGCCGCTTCGACGTACTCGGCGCGCTCGCCCTCTCCGCCGGGCTGCTCTGCCTGCTGCTGCCCATCTCCAAGGGCGCCGACTGGGGCTGGGCGAGCGGCACGACGCTCGGCCTGTTCGGCGGGGCCGTGGTGATCCTCCTGCTGTGGGGCCTCTGGGAGTTGCGCCACCCCGCCCCGCTGGTCGACCTGCGGACCAGCGGCAAGCGGCCGATCCTGATGACCAACCTGGCGTCCGTCGTCGTCGGCTTCTCCATGTACGCGATGTCGCTCGTCGCCCCGCAGCTCCTCCAGCTCCCCGGCAGTACGGGATACGGCCTCGGCCAGTCCATGCTCGCCGCCGGGCTCTGGATGGCGCCCGCCGGGCTGGTGATGATGGCCGTCTCGCCCTTCGCCGCCAAGGTCTCGGCGGCGTACGGACCGAAGCTGTCGTTGCTGCTCGGCGCGCTGATCATCGCCGTCGGTTACGGTGCGGCGCTCGGCCTGATGGGCAGTACGTGGGGGGTGCTGGCGTTCGCCGCCATCATCAGCGCCGGCGTCGGCTTCGCGTACGCGGCGATGCCCGCGCTCATCATGAGCGCCGTACCGCCGTCGGAGAGCGCGTCGGCCAACGGCCTGAACAGCCTGGCGCGTTCGATCGGTACGTCGAGCTCCAGCGCGGTCATGGGTGTCGTGCTGGCCCATATGACCACCCGGCTCGGCCCGGTCTCGATCCCCACCGAGAGCGGCTTCCGCGTCGCCTTCATGATCGGTACGGGTGCGGCGGTGGTCGCGGCGCTGGTCGTCCTCGGCATCCCGGCCCGCGCCAAGATGGGGCCCTCGCTGGTGGCGACCTCGGCCGTGCCGGTGGTCGACGCCGACCTGTCGAAGCAGTGACGGAGCTTCACCGACCCGCGAGGAACGGCCGGATCGAGGAGAGGTGGGGCGCGGACCTGCGGCCCGTTCACGCTGTGCCGGCCGCAGGACCGGCCGGCAGAGAGTGAACGGACCGCGAGGGTGTGGCTCTCAGCGCTGCGCCGCCGCCAGCGCCGCCGACACGTCGGCCGCCGAAGCCGGACCGCCGGGCTGCGACATGAAGTCGTCACCGGGCACGCCCGCGTACGGCTTCCCGTAGGCCGGGGTCCCCGGCTCGTAGCGCCAGCCCTCGGCCAGCGAGCCCGCGTCGACCGCGTCGAAGCCGAGCGTGTCCAGCAGCTCCGTCGCCTTCGCCTTCGCCGCAGCGTCGTCACCCGCGATCGGCAGCGCCGTACGGTCGGCGGCGCCCTTGGGGCGGGTCAGGTCGGCGAGGTGCTTGAAGAAGATGTTGTTGAAGGCCTTCACGACATGCGACTGGCTCAGGTGGTCCTGGAGCAGCTCACTGCCCGTGGTCTTCCCCGCGTCCAGCTCGGCGATCTGGCCGTCGCGCTGCGGGTAGTAGTTGTTCGTGTCGAGAACGGTCTTGCCGATCAGCGGCTCCTGCGGCACCTGCTGATACGCCTTGAGCGGGATCGTCACCACGACCCAGTCGCCTGCCGCCGCCGCCTCGGCCGCCGTCGCCGCCCTGGCGCGCGGGCCCAGCTCGGCGACGAGGTCGGCGAGCGTCTCAGGCCCGCGTGAGTTGCTGAGCACCACGTCGAGTCCGCCCGCGACGGCGAGCCGCGCCAGGGTGCTGCCGATGTGTCCACTGCCAATGAGTCCAAGAGTTGCCATACCTGCTGGAACGAGCCGTCGGAGCGATCTGTTCCGCGCCGGAGCGGTACGGCTCAAGAACCACCCGCACGGCCGCGACCAGGTTGATCCGGTCGCGGTACGGGCTGTCCTGCGGGAGCTTCTGTCTACGACGCCGGTGCCGCCGGACCTGGCACTGCCGGCCGGGCTTGAGCGGTGACCTCGCCCTGCCGGGCGGCGGCCTGGTCCTGCGGGATGCCGACGCGCTCGTGCACGACAACAGACCTGCCGGGCACGGGCAGTTCGATGCCCTCGGCGCGGTAGCGCATGTGCAACTGCTTGATGAACTCGTGCCTGATCAGATACTGGTCACTGAACTCCAGCGCGCGCAGTATCACCGTATAGCCGACCCCGGCTTCCGTGAACGTGTGGAAGCGCACGGACGGTTCGTAGTCGGCGACACCGCCCGTCACCTCGGACATCACCTTCGTCGCGACCTCTATGGTCACCTGCTCGACCTGGTCGAGATCGCTCCCGTACCCCACCGACGCCTGGATGAGCAGGCTCATCTGCTGCTCGGGCCGGTGGTAGTTGGTCATGATCGTGCCGGCGAGCTTGGAGTTCGGGATGATCACCAGGTTGTCGGAGAGCTGACGCACCACGGTGTTGCGCCAGTTGATGTCGACGACGTAGCCGTCCTCGCCGCTGCTCAGCTCGATGTAGTCGCCGGGCTGCACCGTCTTCGACACGAGTATGTGCACGCCGGCGAAGAGGTTGGCCAGGGTGTCCTGGAGCGCCAGCGCGACCGCGAGGCCGCCCACCCCGAGCGCCGTTATCAGCGGTGCCACCGAGACGCCCAGCGTCTGGAGCAGCACCATCACGCCGATCGCCAGCACGGTGACCCGGGTGATGTTGACGAAGATCGAGGCCGATCCGGCGACGGCCGAGCGCGACAGCGTCACCGACTTCACGAGGTCGGCGATCACCCCCGCCGTGGCGAAGGTGGCGGCCAGGATGACGACCGCGATCATCACCTGATTGACGCGGTGGCCGACCGTGGCGGTCAGCGGCAGCGCTGCGGCCGCCGCCGAACCGCCGATCGCCAGCGCCGCCCACGGCGCGAGCGTACGCAGTGCGGAGACGACGATGTCGTCGCCGCCCCAGCGGGTGGCGCTCGCCCGCTCACCGAGCCAGCGCAGCGCGATCCGCAGCAGCACACCGGCGGCCAGACCGATGAGGACGGCAGCGACGGCGATGGCCATGTCGTGCCAGGTGATCTCGCGGGTCACTACGCTGATTTCTCCTGGTGCTCCCGCTTCGGCGGCCTGCCGCGCGGTACGAGGGTCGGGTTCACGTTGTCGAGGACGGTGTCGCGGTCGACCACGACACGCGCGACGTCGTCGCGGCTCGGTACCTCGTACATCACATTGAGCAGGACCTCTTCGAGGATGGTGCGGGCGGCCCGCGCGCCGGTGCGGCGGAGCAGCGCCTGTTCGGCGATCGCCTCGACGGCGTCGTCCGTGAACTCCAGCTCCACACCGTCGATTTCGAACAGCCGCTGGTACTGCTTGATGAGCGCGTTGCGCGGTTCGGTGAGGATCCGCTTCAACGCCGCGCCGTCCAGGGGCCGTACGGTCGTGATGACCGGCAGCCGCCCGACGAGTTCCGGGATGAGGCCGAACTTCAGCAGGTCGGCGGGCATGACCTCGGCGAACGTGTCGCGCGCCGCCCGCTCCTCCTGGCTGCTGACGGCGCCGCCGAAGCCGATGCCCCGGTGGCTGACCCGCTGTTCGATGATCTGCTCAAGTCCCGCGAAGGCGCCGCCGACGATGAACAGCACGTTCGTCGTGTCGATCTGGATGAACTCCTGCTGCGGATGCTTCCTGCCGCCCTGCGGCGGCACGTTGGCCGTCGTGCCCTCCAGCATCTTCAGCAGCGCCTGCTGCACACCCTCGCCCGACACGTCACGGGTGATCGAGGGGCCTTCGCTCCTGCGCGCGACCTTGTCGATCTCGTCGATGTAGATGATGCCGGTCTGGGCCTTCTCCACATCGTTGTCGGCCGCCTGAATCAGCTTCAGCAGGATGTTCTCGACGTCCTCGCCGACGTATCCCGCCTCGGTCAGCGCGGTGGCATCGGCTATGGCGAACGGTACGTCGAGCATCCGGGCGAGAGTCTGCACCAGATACGTTTTTCCGCAGCCGGTCGGGCCCAGCAGCAGGATGTTCGACTTGCCCAGCTCGATCGTGTCCTGCTTCGCCGCGTGCCGGCCGCTGGAGGCGGCCAGCGCGTGCAGCCGCTTGTAGTGGTTGTAGACCGCGACGGCGAGTGCCTTCTTGGCGCTGTCCTGCCCGATGACGTACTGGCCGAGGAACTCATGGATCTCCATGGGCTTCGGCGTCTCGTGCGGCCCCGCGCCTTCGCCGTCCCGGTCGCCGCCCGCGAGCGCGTCCGGCTCCTCCTCGATCAGTTCGTTGCAGAGCCCGACGCATTCGTCGCAGATGCACAACGGGCTGGGGCCCGCGATCAGTTTCTTGACCTGCTTCTGGCTCTTCCCGCAGAACGTGCACTTCAGCAGGTCGCCGCCGTCACCGATACGTGCCACTCGGAAACGTCTCCTCAACGGTTGTGCGGACCCCGGGGGCCCGGACGGCTCTGAATGCTCAGAACATATGACGTTACCATCTGGAGGATGACGGGCGGATCGATTGGTGAGTGTGAGGGTGATGGGTCGGCTCAGCAGGGCGGAGCTGCAGGAGCGCAACAGGGCCAGGGTACTGGCAGCCGCCGAAGGGGAGTTCGCCGACAGCGGCTTTCGTGACGCCAAGGTGGACCGTATCGCGGAACGGGCCGGTCTGACCCGTGGCGCCGTGTACTCCAACTTCCCCGGCAAGCGCGGGCTGTACTTCGCCGTGCTCGCCGAGCGGGCCGAGCGTACCGAACGCGTATCAGCGGCTCCACGGCCCGAACCCGGCCGCACCCTCGGCGAGGCGCTCGGCGTGCTCGCCCGCGCCTGGGTGGCGCGGCTGCCGCTCGCCGACACGGACGAGCAGCACGGCGCGGCCAGACTCGGGGTGTACGTGGTGCCGGAAGTCCTCGCGGAGGAGCGGATCCGGCGCCCGTACGCGCAGTTGATGAAGCTGGACGCGCTGCTGCTGGGGCTGGCGCTGGAGCGGTTGCGGGGCGGGGCTGCTCTGTCGTCGGCGCCCGGGGCCGGAGTCGGGGCCGGGGTCGGGTCCGGGGCCGGGGTCGGGGCCGGGTCCGCTGCTGAGGCGGGGAGCCTGGTGCGGGTGGCCGAGGCCGTCCTGACCGTGCTGCACGGCGCGAGCCAACTGGCGGCCGCGGCACCGGGTTTCGTCGAATCGTTCAATATCGTACGGGCCTGCCGCCAGTTGGCGGGTCTCGTCCTCCAGGAGCGCTACGCGCCCACGCATGTGATCACCCGCGCGCTGCCCGCCGACGAACCGTGGTCCCCGCCGCAGGGCGCGGTCGACGCGGTACGGGACGCGCCCGCGCGGCTCGGCGGCGACGGGGTGGTGGCCGTACTCGGCCTGCACCGGATCGAGTCCGTCGAGGACGCCGTACGGGCGGCGCGGCCGGGCACGACCGTCACGGCCGTGCTGGTCACCGGCAGTCCCGACGAACTCGCCCCGCTGGCCAGGCTCGCCGTCGCCGACCTGTGCGGCTGCTTGCGCCAGGCGTTCCCGACAGCCGCCTGGCCGGGGTTGCAGGTGGTGGTCGACCCGTCGGGAGTGGTGGCGGCTGCGGCCGGTGTGCCGGCCGTGAGCGAGGAGACCGAGGTCGCGATACGGGTCGAGGCGGGCCGGATCGTGAGCAGGGCGGACGGGCGGGGGGCGTGCCATGCCGTGGCGGGCGGAGCTGTTCTGACGGATCTGACGGAGCTGACGGATGGTCGGGAAGTGGTGGTTCGGGAGGCGCGGGTCGAGGACGCGAGCGCTCAGGAGACGCGCGTGATGGGCGGCAGCTTGTAGGAGCCGGTGACCACGGCGTCGCGCGGCTCGTACATCCGCAGGATCGGCCGGAAGCGACCGGGCGGTGTGGGCAGCCAGTTGGCCGCCTCGGTCTCGTCCGCCGGGCGCTCGCGCCGCAGTTGCAGCGTCAGCGAACCGTCGGACGCGCGGACCAGGCCGGGGGTGCGGTCGCCGATCGAGTACCGGTCCGCAGGGTTGTCGACCAGGTGGTACTCGGGCAGGTCGTACATGGTCACGGACCAGAACGCGTCGACGGGCGGCGGCTTTTCGAAGCGCAGCGTGTACGCACTGCCGCCGTCCAGCGGCTCGCCCGCCGCGTCGTTCCAGGTCATCGCGTACGCCGCCTCGTACCCGTGATTGCCCCACAGCCCGGCGCGCGCCGCTGCCGCCCGCATGACCCGGGCCCTGGCCCGGTCCTCGACGATCCAGGCGGGGTCGGTGACGGTGCCGATCTCGAAGAAGTCGGCGTTGTAGTCGAAGGCGTGGTACGCCAGTTTCCAGCCGTTGTCCTCCGGGCTCGTGCCGTGCGTGGTGGCCAGTTCCACCTTCTCCTTGCCGTCGGCGAACCCGGCCCGCAGCGCTTCCGCCAGTCCCGGATCCGGTGACGTGTACGGGCTGACGGCCTTCAGCAGCCCGAGCGGCGCGAACGTGCCCTGGTAGTCGATGTCGGCGGGGGCCGGCGGGAAGGCCGCCATCCGCACCCGCAGCTTCTCGTAGAACATCAGGCCCCCGTCGATGACGTCGACCACGCCGACGTCGGCGACCGGCAGCCCCTCGGCCGCGCCGGGCGTGCCGTACGGTTCGAGCGCCGTGGCGTCCTGGAGCGCGCGTACGGCGGCGATGTCGGCCTCGCCCGCGCACGCCCAGCGCCCGACGATCGAGGCGACGGTGGTGGGGAACGCGATCCGGGTCGCGCCCTTGGGGACCTTCCCCGACCAGCCGGGCGGTGTGCACAGGTAGCTGCCGGGGCGGGTGCCGGTGGCGCGGCGGCCCACGTACGCGAAGTTGTTGGTCCAGGCGTCCACGAACTGCATCACGTAGTAACGCCCGCCGGTGCCGGGCACCGTGAGCAGCAGCGGGCCCGCGCTGAGGTCGATCTGCGCCATCGAGTAGACGGTGTCGTTGTTGACGCTGACGAAGGTGTCGTCGGGGCCCGCGAGTTTCGTCGCGTGGCTGAAGGTGTTGAAGGGGGCGGCGCCGACGGCGTTCATGCCCTTGCGGGTGAACCGGTCGACCTCGTCGAGGTTGAACACCATGGGATAGCCGTAGACGTACGCGTCACTGGCCAGCGCCTGCAGATCGCTCATCCTGATCGCCTCTTCCCGGCCGCAGGCTGACGGCCTCGGACATCTTCGGACACCCCCTCCACGCTCTCATGACCCCGTCCGACCTGCCTGTTCTCCGGGTTGTCCACAGGCGGGGCGCGGTGTGGGGGGTGGCCGGTAAAGTCGGGTTCGTTGTCGTGTGCAGCCAACGGGGGCATTGCGGGCGACGCGGTCAATCGGGGGAGGCGGCCATGCCGTTCGGTATGACGACAGCGCGGGGGGCGGTGCGGTGTCCCCTTGCCGTCTTGGGGTGCCTGGTCTTCGCGACGGTGGCGGTGCTGACGGCGCTGACGGTGCTGATGAGCAGCGCTTCCGCGGCGTCGGCCGCGGGGGGTGACGACGGCGGGACGCAATCGGCCAGGCTCGCCGAGCTGCTGCGCCGCGACCCCGTCTATGTCAGCGATCAGATGCCCCGCGAGGTGCCGCGCTCCACGGCCCCCGCGTACGCGAAGCTCGCGAAGCGCACCGGCGTCCGTACGTACGTGCTCGTCCTGCCGGACGGGAGCGGTGGCAGGTCGCTGCTCGGCGCCGTCCACGACCGGCTCGGCGAGGACGGGCTGTATGTCCTCATCGGCAGGACGGGCGTCACCGACGCGCGGGCCTTCGGGGTGCGGGCCCCGGCGGCCGACGCCGTGACCGTCGCGCTGTACGCCCTGCCGTACGACGCGGGAGCGCTGCGCTCGTTCCGGGAGTTCGTCGGCGCCGTGGCACAGGGCCCGGAGCGGGCGGCGCAGCGTGCCGATTCCCTGCGTGCCGCGCATTCGGGGGACAAGGCGGAGGTCAAAGACCTCTACATCAGCCGGACCGACCGCGAGAACCAGTCGTTCGTCACCGGCATGCTGCTCCTGGGTGTGCCGCTGCTGGTGCTGCTGACCGGTCCTTATGTACGGCGGTGGCGGCATCGCCGTACGGATGGAGGGGACGGGAAGGGCGTTCCGCGCGCGAAGGGCATTTCCCTGACGAAGGGCGTTTCCGGGACGAGGAGTGTCCCTGGCGCGAAGGGCGTATCCGGTACGAAGCGCGTATCCGGCATCAAGCGGGTTCCGCGCGGGCCGCGGGCCCTGCCGAACATCATCGAGCTGGTCGTCGCCGGTGTCCTGGCGGCTCTGATCGGCGTCGGCGCGCCCCAGGTCTTCGACCAGACGATCGACAGCGCCACGGTGACGCCCACGCGCGCCGACCTGACGGCGCGGCTGGACCGGGTGGCCGCGGGACTGCGGCAGGACCCCGTCTACACGGACCTGGAGAGCCCGCAGCTCCTGGACCCGGCGAGCCGCAAGCGGCTGGAGGCCGAGATCAAGGCGTTCACGCCCGGTCCCGTCTATGTCGCCGTCGTACCGCAGCTCACCGACGACGAGTCGGGCGACGACCCGTACGTGTTCGCCGCGGCCCTGCACCGCAGGCTCGGCAAGGACGGCGCCTATGTCGTCGCCGACCCGCTGAACGGCACCATCGACCTGGTCAACTACGGCCTCCCACTGGACCCGGACGGGCTCGGCTTCCAGTTGCCGGACGACATCCGGCACGAGGACTACGAGCATCCCGCCGACGATCACCGTCTCGCGCAGCGGCTCGACAAACTGATGACGTTCCTGAGCGGCCTTCCACGCTCGGACGCCTCGGACAGCGCGGACGCGCCGGACACCTCGGGCAGCGGTGCGGACCCCACGCCCGAACCCCTCTACGACAACGCGCTGCCGGGGCTGTACACGGGAGACTTCTGGCCGGGGCTGATGATCGGCGCGTTCGGTGCGGCCCTGCTGTTCGGCCTCATCACCTCAGGGCTCGGTATCGCGCGCCTGGTGGAGGTGCGGCGGCGCGGACGGGAAACGGCTTCCCCGGGGACGGCAGGGACGGCAGGGACGGCCGGGACGGACTTCGACGCTCCGGCGGCGCCGTCGCTCGCGTATCTGCGGCGGACGGCCCAGCGTGAACTGACCACGCTGGGGACCGAGTTCGCGGCGGAGTCGGCCAACGCGGAGGTGCGGGCGCAGGTCTGGGACTGCTTCGACGCCGCGATGCTGCTGACCGACCGCGATCCGGACGGCTTCGTCGACAAGGACGTGCCGGTCGCCGACCTGGTTGCGGCGATAGCGCTCGCCCGGACGGCTCTCGCGATGCTCAGGACCGAGCAGACCTATCAGCACTGCTGCGAACGCAACCCGATGCACGGACCGGCCGCTCGGAGCGGCAAGGGCCGCAGGCAGCGGCCGTGGCTGTGCGCGGCGTGCCGGACGGGCGCCGGCGGAGTCGCGCCGGGGCTGACCCTGCCGGACGGCGGCGGAGGCCGGATCCCGTACGCGCGGGCGGCCGGCGCGCTGCCGGCCGCCCGGGACGGGATACCCCAGCTCATCGTGAAGGTAAGGGAGTACGCCAGTGTCCAGTGACCGCAAGCCGCTGCTCGCGGCGCTCCTCACCGCGCTCACCGCGCTCACGCTGCTCGCGCTGGCCGTGGTCGGCGCGTCCCCCGCCACGGCCGCAGCCCCGAGCCCGGGGCAGAAGATCGCCGACGCGCTGCGGGTGTCGCCGGTGTACGTGGACCCGGCGTACGCGGGCGCCGTACCGCCGCAGCGGCAGAAGGAGCTGGTGGCCCGGATCGGCAGGACGGACCTGCCGATCAAGGTCGCGCTGGTACCGCTGGTGAAGGGCGACGCCTTCGGCGGCGATCCGCAGATCCTGGCCGACATCATCCATGAGCGGTTCGGACATGGTGATCTCGTCCTGATCACCATGGACGACTTCGCCGACTCGCTGTCCGGATACGAATGGCCGTCCGACACCCACCAGGTGCAGGACGCGGTCAGCGCCGTCGGGTTCATGGACTCGATGGAGGACGCGGGGCTCGCGGACCGTGTCGACAAGGCCGTCGACCTGATAGCCGAGGGGGACGGCTCGGCGGTGTACGACCGGGAGACCGCAGGGCTGGGCGGTGGCGCGTCGTCGGCCGGCGACAGGCCCGCGTCGTCGAAGGGCGGCGGGGTGTGGCTGCCGGTCACGATCGGGGTCGTCGCGCTGGTGCTCTGCGCGGGCGGCGCGCTGTATCTCGTACGGCGCCGCCGGGGGCGGGCGTACGGTTCGCCGTTCGCGTTCCCGCAGGCGGTGTTCGCCGCGGCCCGCGCGGCCGACGAGGGCGAGCTGCGGCGCCGCGCCGACGCGGAGGTGCTCGCGCTCGGCGAGGCGGTGGAGGCGGCCGACGTGGCGGCGGTGCCGGGCCTCGGGCAGGCGCTCGACGCGTACGCAGCGGCGGGCAAGGTCCTCGACGGCGCGCGGGGTCTGCCGGACCTGGCCGGGGTGCTCGCGCTGGTCACCGCGGGGCGTGACGCGCTGGCGGGCCGGTCGGACGCGCTCCCGCTGTGCTTCTTCGACCCGCTGCACGGCCGGGCCGAGCGACGCGTCGACTGGCGTCCCATGGGCCGCCGCGACCGGCTCGACGTCGCCGCGTGCGGCGCCTGCCTCACGGCGGTGCGCGCCAAGCGCGCCCCCGAGGTGCTGACGGACGTACGCGCCGACGGCGTCCAGGTGCCGTACTTCGAGCTGCCGTCCGGCGACAGCGTCTGGGCGGCGACGGGCTACGGCTCGCTGGAGCCGTCCGGCAGCCCGGACGGCATGGCCGAGCGGGTGGCGCGGGGCGACTTCACCCGCGGTCGCCGGAGCTGACCGGCTGCGGAGACGGCCGTACCGAAATACAGTAAATAATGCATTCGTGTCATTTGCGGATACTGGGTGCCCTGTCCCTCCCGTTCCACCTATTCCACGGTCTTCCCTTCGCTGATGTACATCGGAGTGGTGCATGACTCGGCGGCGTCCCTCCCATGCGGTGAGCGCGGACGATCTGCTGAGCACCCTCGGCCGGCTGACCGCCCAGGCACGTGAGGGCGCCGAGCTTCAGCAGGCCCGGGTCGAGCTGGCCGTCGCGCTCCAGCGCAAGATGCTGCCCGCCGCGCTGCCGGCCGTACCGGGGCTGCGGGTGGCCGCCCGTTACGTACCCGCCAGGGACGGTCTGGACATCGGCGGCGACTGGTACGACGGCTTCCCGCTCTCCGACGGCACGCTCGGCTACTCGATCGGCGACGTACAGGGCCACGACGTGGACGCGGCCGCGTTCATGGGCCAGATCAGGATCGGACTGCGGGCCGTCGCCAACACGGCGACCGACCCGGGCGAGGTGCTGCGCCGCGCCAACGAGCTGCTGCTCTCGATGGACTCCACCCTCTTCGCCACCTGCAGCTTCGTCTCCTTCGACCCGGTCGAGTGGGAGCTGCGCACCGCGCGCGCAGGGCATGTGGCGGCGGTCTGGGCCACCGTCGACGGCCGGTACGGCTTCGCCGAGGACGAGGGCGGGCTGCCGCTGGGCATCCAGCCGGGCGAGAGCTACCCGGTGACCCGGCACCGGCTGACGCGGGCCGGCGCGTACGTCCTGCTCACGGACGGGGTGATCGAGGGCCCCACCTTCCCGCTCGACCAGGGCCTCGCCGAGGTGGCCCGGCTGGTCAGGGAGGGCGCGGACGCGGAGCCCGGCGAGCTGGCCGCCGAGGTGCTGAAGGTGGCCGAGCTGACCGGGCATTCGGACGACGCCGCCGTCCTGGTCCTGCGCCACGACGCGGCGCCCCCTCCGTAGCGCCCCCTCCGTAGCGCGTGTCACGGCCGGGCCTGGGCCGGGGACGTTGTCTGATGACTGCTGTGGTGCGTACCCAGGAACTCCGACGCCTTGCCGAGACCGCTCTGGGGATCGTCGTCGTCGCCGCCGCCTACTACGGGGCTGGCCGGCTCGGTCTGATCAAGCGGCTCTACATCGACGGCGCCACCTGCACGCCCCTGTGGCCGCCCACCGGTGTCGCCCTCGCCGCGCTGCTCTTCATGGGACTGCGCATCTGGCCGGGCATCGCGCTCGGCGCGCTCGGCACCGTACTGACCCTCGGCCCGCTGGGGGCGTCGAGCTTCGTGATCCTCGCCGGGAACACCATCGCCCCGGTCTGCGTCTATCTCGCGCTCCGGCGGCTGGGGTTCCAGCTCGACATGGAGCGGCTGCGCGACGGCTTCATCCTGGTCGTCGTCGGCGCGCTCGCCGGCATGCTGATCAGTCCCACGGTGGGCACCGCCGTGCTGGTGGTCGACGGGACGCTGCCGGAGTACGGCTTCTGGCCGGTCTGGACGGCGTGGTGGACCGGCGACGCCATGGGAGTGCTCGTGGTCACCCCGCTGTTCCTGCTGATCCGCAAGGCGTGGCTGGCCCGCGTGGCGCGCGGCCCCGGCGGCGTCCGGCCGTTCCGCGACACGTACCGCACGGTGGAGGCGGCGGCGCTGGTGGTGGTCGTGCTCATCGTCGTACCGCTGGTCACGCACAGCACCGTGCCGCTGCTCTTCCTGGTCTTCCCCGTCCTCATCTGGGCGGCCCTGCGCTTCCAGCTCGCCGGGGCCGTGCCGTGCGCGCTGCTCGTCTCCGTACTGACGATCGTGGCGGCCACGGACGGCACAGGCCCCTTCATCAACCACAGCCTGACCGAGACCATGATCGCGCTCCAGGCGCTCAACGGGTCGGTCGCGCTGACCGCGCTGCTGCTCGCCGCGATCGTGACGGAGCAGCGCAATGTCCACCGGAAGATCGAGCAGGTGTGCGTGGAGCTGGCCGAGGTCGTGGAGAACCTCGCGCCGGGGAAGTCGGCGAAGCACTGGCCGCCGGGGGAGCTGGGAGAGCTGGGCGCTGGCGGGCCGCCGGGCGACTGAGCGCCGGGTCGGGTACGAGCTGACCGCGCCGGCCGCCATCGCCGTACCGTGGGGGTATGGCCTCGGAACGGATGAACAAGTCGCCCGCCGTGGCGCAGGCGGAGACGGCCCTGCGCGCCCTGGGTGTGCGCGCCTCGTTCAACCAGCGGCCCGTGGGGCGCGGCCGGTGGTTCGCGGACTGGGCGGGGAAGCTGGCCGACTCCGACGTGTACGTGGCCTTCACCGGCAAGTCACCGGACGCGCGCAAGGTGCGGCTGCTGCTCGACGACTGGATCTTCGACGACGTCGTCGACGACCACGCGGGCAAGGTGCTCCAGGGGATCTTCTCCGCAGGGGCGGCCGGGGTGACCGAGGCGACCCTCAGGACCAGGCGCTCCCTGCTGCTCGTCCCGGTCCAGGTGCTGAAGGTGTCCGTGGGGATGCGCCGCTACACCGCCACGCGGAAGCTCCCGGCGGAGGACGAACTGGCGCCCTGGGAGCGGGCTTTGACGGCCGACTGAGATAACTCCCCCTTATTCGCCGTAATTCGGACAGGCGTGCGGTGGATGAATATGCCGGGATCACCGTGTGTCCAGGCGCGGCCACCGGCACGCTGCTGCATGTCGATCCGAGTGCGGTGCCAGCCGGGGGAGCACGTGTGGCCGTAGTACGGAGAAGTGTCCCGCACCACGTCGCGTGCGTGATGGACGGCAACGGCCGGTGGGCGGCGCTGCGTTCCCAGCCCCGTACGTCAGGTCACCGGGCGGCCGAGACGACGGTGATCGACGTCATCGAGGCGGCGCGCACGGCGGGGGTGCGCTGGCTGAGCCTGTACGCGTTCTCCACCGAGAACTGGCGACGGCCCAGCGACGAGGTCGACTTCCTCATGCGGCTCGTACGCCGTGTCGTACGCAAACACGCCGCGCTGCTGCACGCGCGCGGCATCCGCTGCCGGTTCCTCGGCGTGGCCGACCCGAGGATCCCCGCGCCGCTGGCCCAGGACTTCGCCGATCTGATGACGCTGACCAGCGCGAACCGTGGCATGACGCTGACGATCGCGTTCGACCACGGCGGGCGCGGGGACATCGTCGAGGCGGCCAGATCCCTCATCCGGAGCGGGGTGCGGGCCGACGCCGTGGACGAGCGGCACTTCGCGGCCCATCTGCCCTTTCCCGACACCCCGGACGTCGATCTCGTCATCCGGACCTCGGGTGAACAGCGGATCTCCAACTTCATGCTCTGGCAGGTGGCTTACGCCGAGTGGATCTTCCCGCCGGTGCTCTGGCCCGACTTCCGCGGGCCGCACTTCCTGGAGTGCCTGCACAGCTATCAGCAACGCAATCGCCGCTTCGGCGGCGTGCCGCCGCACGTGATCGGAGAACACCACTCGTGACGAAGAAAACCAAGTCCAAGCCCGAGCCCCACCCTAAGGCGACCCCCGAGGCGACCCCCGAGGCGACCTCCAGCTCCCCGCACCCGGCCCCCGCCCCGGAGATCGGCTCGCTGTTCGGCGAGAACTCCCAGTTCCACCGGTTCTTCAACGACCCGCGCTGGGCGCTCGCGATGGTCAGGGCGACGGTGCTGGAGGCGGCCCACCCGCAGATCGGCGCGGCCCTGCTCGACAACTCGACGTTCGTGGCCCACCCGTGGCGCAGGCTGCGCAACACGCTCGTCAGTCTGCAGCGCATGTTCGGGACGGACGACGCGGTACGGGAACGGGAAGCGGCCCGGCTCAACCGGCTGCACGCCCGGCTGAGCGGCACCGACGTACAGAACAGGCCCTACGACGCGATGGACCCCGAGGTGCGCGCCTGGGTCGTCGCGACACTCTTCGAAAGCTCCGTCACGATGTGCCGGCTGAGCGGACAGCCGCTCGACCAGGACACCATGGAGCAGCTCTACGCCGAATTCCGCGCGTTCCTGGCGGCCTTGGGCAGCGAAGCGGGCCATCTGCCGCCCACGGTGCCCGAGTTCTGGGTGTACTACGACCGCATGGTGGAGGAGGAGCTGGAGAACACGGAGGCGCTGCGCATCATCCTCTACCGCCTCTTCGACCATCTCCCCGCGCCGCCCCTGCTGGACGGCCTGCCCACCGTATGGGCCGCGAGCCGGGCGCTGGCGGGCCCGGTGATCGGCACGATCACCGTGGCGTCCCTCCCCGAGCCGTTCCGCCGCCGGGCGGGCCTGCCCGAAGTCCCCGGCGCGCAGACGCTGATGCAGAGCATCTACCTGACGGCGGGACTGGCGCGCTTCCTGCCCGACAACTGGCTCAAGACCGAGAGCCTCACCAACTTGCTCTACCTGACGCCGGATCCGTCCCCCGACGGCGCTGACTCCGAAACCGCGACGCTGACCGCGCTGCGCGGCCGGATGAAGCGGGCGAGCGCGCTGTTCCGGCTGGTCACCCCGTTTCCCGCCCCACGCGAGCCCG
Source organism: Streptomyces sp. NPDC087906 (assembly GCF_055584925.1). Taxonomy (NCBI): domain Bacteria; kingdom Bacillati; phylum Actinomycetota; class Actinomycetes; order Kitasatosporales; family Streptomycetaceae; genus Streptomyces; species Streptomyces sp. NPDC087906. Next base: position 156,333 of record NZ_JBVJLC010000012.1, on the reverse strand, counting down.
CCGAGGGGACGACACCCCGGCGCAGCGCGGAGGACTTCTTCAGCGCGGTCCTGGACCAGACAGGGGACGGTTATCTCGACTGGCCCGATCTCGCCGCCATGGCACGCGAGTTGGCCTCACGCCTCGATCTGGACGAACCGGAGGAGACCAAGCTCTACAACGCGTACGCGGCGTGGTGGCGGGAACTCCAGTCGGCCCTGGACATCGACGGCGACGGCCGCGTCAGCAAGGACGAGTACGCCGCCGCCGTGCCGTCCCTGGCAGGCCCCGCGCTGATCAGGGTCGCCGAGGTGCTCTTCGACGTGACCGACGCGGACGGCAACGAGTTCATCGACGCGGCGGAGTACCGAGCCCTGTTCCGCACCGCCTTCCGCCGCACCCTGCCCGGCGCCGAACCCCGCTACTCCCGCAGCGAGTTCGTGCAGGACTTCCTCTCCTTCATGGCGGGCCGCCGGTCCTCGACCGCGTTCGACCCGCTGCTGGCGGGGGCGTAAGCGCATCGCGGCGGATTCCCCCTTTCAGGGGAATGGCGACGCTTGCCGGAATGCGCACCGGCCAGATGGACAGCCATTACGGGCGCCGGGGACCCGGCGCGGAAAAGGGGTCGGAATCATGCGCACAGAGGCCATCCAGCGGGTCGCACTGATCTTCTCGCTGTTCGACGCGAACGGGAACGGAGTCCTCGACGCCGAGGACTTCACCCTGATGAGCGACAACGTCGTCGCCGCGGCAGCCCGCTCCGACGGACCCGCCAAAGAGGCGATCCGCGCGGCCTTCGCCCGCTACTGGACGACCCTGCTCGTCGAACTGGACGCGAACGGCGACGGCGAGATCAGCTTCGAGGAATTCACCGCCTGCGTCCTGTCCCCGGAGCGCTTCGAGCCGACGATCGCGCAGTTCGCCACGGCCCTGTCCACCCTGGGAGACCCGGACGGCACCGGCTTCGTCGAACGCCCCCTGTTCATCGACCTGATGACGGCGATCGGCTTCCAACGCCCCAACATCGACGCCCTCTTCGACGCCTTCGCCCCCACACCCGACGACCGCATCGCGGTAGCGACGTGGGACGAGGGCATCCGGGACTACTACGCCCCGGACAAGGCCGGCATCCCGGCGGACCACCTGATCACCAAGACGGCGGCCTGACCCGACGAGGAAGTTCGGCGAACGCGAGAGATGTCCGTGGGCCCCGACCGTTCCAACGGCCGGAGCCCACATCGTCGTCCGAGAGGTCCTTCAGCGGATGGTGGGCGTTCCGGGGAGCGTCGTGGATCGCTCGATCAGGCTGTTCACCGACTGGTCGCCGTTCGCGTCCATGGGGGTGGAGTAGTCACCGACTGCCCAGAAGCCGCCGGAGTCGCCGACCGGTGCCAGATCGTAGAACGAGTAGTCCGGCCACCGTGTCTCCCCGTCGGGTGCCAGTGCGCCGGCTTCCTTGGTCCAGGTGGTGCCGTCGAAGTGCCAGAAGACAGGCTCGGCACTGGCAGGTTCGGCCTGGTCGCTCCCGGTGGCCCACAGTCCGCCGTTGCCGTCCGGGGCGATCGCTTGGAGGTAGAAATCGGCGAGGGCTCCTGTGATGTCCTCCCAGGCGGTGCCGTTCCAGTGGGTGACGCTCGGCACGGGCGGGTCGGCGTCCGGGGCCTCGGCCCACCCGGCGACATAGACGCTGGCCGGGGACTCGGCGACGATCTTGGCGGTATCGGTACCGCTGGGCACGGGGGGTTCGTCCATCAGCGTCCAGGTGGTGCCGTCCCAGTGATAGGTCACCGGGTGACCGCCTTCCACCGGATACCGCATACCGGTGGCGTACGCGTCGTTGGCGGAGAGGGCGTCGATGTCCCGGATGTCGACGTGGCTCGGCAGCGCGAATGTCGTCCAGACGCCGCCGGAATAGGTGTACAGGGCCGTACCCCCCTTGAAGAGCCGTCCGGGAACGGCGTCGATCGGTACCTCGGGCCACGAGTCGTCGGCGGGACCGGCTGTCGAAACGCTGCTCCAGCTTTCGCCGTCGTAGTGCGCGAGGACCTGGTCCCTGCCCACTGTGCCGTAAGCCCAGACATCCTCCGCGGCCACGGCGCTGACCGCTGACCACTCCCAGACGGCGGGGAGCGCCGGAGTGGCATCCTCATGCCACTCCGCTCCGTCCCAGCGCAGAATGACACCCGCGCCGCTCTTTCTTCCAACGGCCCACGCGAGGTCGTCACTTACGGAGGAGACAGACATCAGGGACCCGGCATGGCTCGCCCCGGAAAGAGACACCTCCCAGCCCGGTTCCGCGCCGACGGCGTTGGCACCGCCGGCTGTGAGCAACAGGGAGGAGAGGGCCAACGAGACGGCCGTGGTGCGCAGAAGGTGCCGTGCAAGCATCAGTGAGCATTCCTTTGCGGTGAGAGAAAGCTTCCCCGGTGGCGTGTGAGGCCAGTGGGCTACGCGGGGCCAGACTCACGTTGCCCGCAGATGGTTGTAGGGATCACCGACACGCGTACCCTGGGTCGCCCGTAGCGCCGACGAGCAGGTGCGCGCCCACCTGGACGCACCCGAACTGCCGTCCCCGTAAGGGGGCGAGGCAGAATCGGCGTTCTGCGGGCGTATGCGCGTGTACCGAGTGACGATGGCGTCATGAAGCAGCTCGAAGCGCACGAGATGCCGCTGGACAAGGTGTTCTGCAGCGACTACGACTTCCGCATTCCGACCTATCAGCGTCCGTACGCGTGGGAGGTCGATCAGGCCCAACAGCTACTCTCCGACCTGGTGGAGGCACTGGACAGCGGCTCGGACGAGCCGTATTTTCTGGGCTCCATCGTGCTGGTGAAGCAGCCGACCCGCTCCGGCGCCGACGTCATCGACGGTCAGCAAAGGCTGACCACCCTGACGATCCTGTTCGCGGTGTTGCGGGATCTGACGGAAGATCTGGGCCTAAAGGCAGAACTCGACGCGGCGGTCTGCGAGCCGGGGAAGATCTCCAAGGGGCTGTCGGCAAAGCCGAGGCTGACTCTGCGCCCCAAGGATGCCGACTTCTTCCGCATCCACGTGCAGACGAAGGGGTCTGTCCCGGCGCTGCTGCAGATGCCGGCGGCAGGGCTGAAGACGGACGCGCAAAAGGCTGTACGGGCCAACGCGACGGCGCTCTACGAGGAGATCTCCTCCTGGACGGCCGATCGGCGGCTTGAGCTGGTGCAGATGCTGATCGTGCGAACCTTCCTGGTCGTCGTGACCACGCCCGACCTCAGCAGCGCCCATCGGATCTTCAGTGTCATGAACTCCCGCGGCTTGGACCTCTCTCCGGCCGACATCTTCAAGTCGCGGATCATCGGGGACATCGGCGAAGGAGAGGTCGGGGACGCGGCGGCCGCCAAGTGGGAGGACGCGGAGGAACAGCTTGGCCGTGACGACTTCGCGGATCTTTTTCTGCATCTCCGGATGGTCTACGCGAAGGAACGCGCCAAGGCGGAGCTGCTCAAGGAGTTCCCCCGGCAGGTCCTCGAACCTCACTTCCTGCCGGGCAAGGCGCAGGCTTTCGTCGATGACGTACTGGTGCCCTACGCGGATGCCTACGCCCAGATCAGAGACCACGACTACCATGCCGAAACCGGCGCGGAGCGGGTCAATGCCTGGTTCCGGCGGCTGGTGCAGATCGACAACAACGACTGGCGGCCCTCCGCCTTGTGGGCACTGCGGAATCACGGGGCGGACCCGGACTGGCTCGACCGCTTCTTCCAGGCCCTGGAGCGCCTGGCCGCCAGCATGTTCATCCGGCGGGTGTACACGACTCCACGGGTCCAGCATTACGCGGACCTGCTCAAGGAGTTGGACGCGGACCAAGGTCTCTCCTCGCCCTCCTTCCAGCTCACCGAAGCGGAGCAGGCCGCGACTCGGGAGCGCATCGAGGGGCCCGTATACCTGGACATCAAGACCCGTAAGTACCTTCTGCTGCGGCTCGACGAAGTACTGGCCGACGGCTCCGGCGTTGTGTACTCGCACCCCTTGATCACGGTCGAGCATGTTCTGCCGCAGAACCCGAAGGACGGATCCGGGTGGCTGACAGACTTCACCGAGGATGAACGGCACTTCTGGACCAACCGGCTTGCCAACCTCGTACTGCTCAACCGTTACAAGAACTCCCAGGCGCAGAACTATGATTTCGTGACGAAGAAGTCCCGGTACTTCAGCGGCAAGCTTGGAGTGGTCAACTTCGCTCTGACCACACAGGTTGTGCGCTCGGAAAGCTGGACCCCCGCCATCTTGGAGACCAGACAGCGCACGCTGGTCGCCGCGCTCTGCCACACATGGGATTTGTGACACAACCCCGCGATGCGGGTGCGGATCGCGGACCTGGGCGCAGACGCGCCACAGCTTGCTGGCTTGGGACCGTCACCGCCTATTTGAGCGGGAGTTACGTTGAAAGACCTGATTGACGCTCTTGCAGATAATCTCGGCGGCTGGCCACTTGCCTCTGTGATCGCTGTGGCTGTCGTCGGCTGCCTGACCGCAGGAGCGTTCCTGTCGTTGCGCGGAGATGGAGGGCAACACTCAAGCCGCCGCAGCGGTGACAGCGTCCGAGACGCCCGAGCCAGGCGCACGTGCCGGCACGGGTTCCGAAGACGGGTGGCGCCGTCATGCCAAACTGCAGTCGCTTTCGATGCTGTCGACCTGTGCCGCCGAACCGGGCACTTCAACCGCATCGTCTGGACCTCGGCGAAGAATGCCGCCCGGGAACTTCATCCGACATTTGGGGAAAGACGATCCAAGACTGGTTTCTCTGCCCGATCGCAAATTGGGAGTCATCGCCATCGGTCTGGACGGCGTGACCGTCGATCTTCGTGATGATCCCGCACGTGCTCAGGCGGTCTCCACTGCCCTGCATTACCGTGGCCGGGTGGCGGCGGCCCGGGGCGAATACCAGAAAGCGCTCCTGCGCTACGTCGAAGCTCAGAAGATGGCTCCCGGACGGCTGGTTGGCCGAGGATTCCACCACGTGCGGCTGGCAGAGATTCTCCTCCGGCATGGTCCGGCACACGAGGCGGAACACCATCTGCTGGAGGCCGAAAGCGTCAACAAGCAAGCGTCCGTGCGCTGCTCGCGCACGTTCCCGGTGCGTTGCGCCGAAGTCGCCCAACAGTCGATGAGAGCCTGGTCACTTGCCCATGCGGAAGCACCCACGGACGTGTGCCGGCGGACGCACCGCCTCCAAGCCCATCGGGTTGAGGCTGCTCCGCGTCTGCATTCTGATCAGCCATCCTCCTGACGGACGCCGGCCGGGCCAGGCTCGACCCAACGCCTCTCCTGTGGTTCGTGCGGGAGTCCGGACGGGGTTCATCAACGCTCTGGCCAGCGGTGATGCACAGGGCGCGCTCACCGCGAAGGGCGTAGGCGCGGTCAACTGCTGACGGCGTCCGAGCGCAGTGTGAGCAGTGTGATCTCGCTCGGGGCGAAGACCCGGAAGGGCGGGCCCCAGAAGCCGGTGCCGCGGCTGGTGTAGAGCTGGGTCCGCTCGCCGTGTCGGCTCAGGCCGTGTACCACCGGCTGGTCGATCCGGACGAGGAAGTTGAACGGCCAGATCTGGCCGCCGTGGGTGTGCCCGGAGACCTGTAGGTCGATGCCGGCGGCGGCGGCCTGTGCGACGTACTTGGGCTGGTGGGCGACGAGCAGGACCGGCCGGTCCGGGTCCGCCCCCGCCAGCGCGCCGGTCAGGTTCGCGCGGTGCCCGGCCAGGCCGGAGGACTCCGCGGTCACGTCGTCCACGCCCGCCAGGACGAGGGAGTCCCCGCCGCGCTCGACCACGACATGGCGGTTGTGGAGCGGTTCCCAGCCCAGTTCCGCCATGCGGTCCAGCCAGCCCTGCGCCTCCCCGAAGTACTCGTGGTTGCCCGTGACGTAGACCTTCGCCAGCCGTGACCGGATCGTCCCGAGCGGCGCGGACTGCTCTCGGCGCTGGGCGGGGGTGCCGTCGGCGATGTCACCGGCGTGGATCACTACGTCCGCGTCGAGCGCGTTGACGGCCTCGGTCACCCGCTGCGACCAGCGGGCCCGGTCGATCGGTCCGTAATGGGTGTCGGCCAGGACGACGACCTGAGCCCCGTCCAGACCGCCGCCGAGCCGGGGTACGCGGATGTCCAGCCGCTTCACCCGGGGCACGCGCATGGCTTCGTAGTGTCCCCAGCCCAACAGTCCGGCGGAGACCACAGCGACGGCCACCGCGATGATCCTGGCCCGGTCGGAACCGCCGTCTCCGCCGACATCGAGCCCGATCAGCACAAGGTGCACCAGCCCGCCCAGCACCGACCAGGTGAACAGCACCCAGACCGCCCCGAGGCTGCTGTCCGCGACGCGAGCCGCCCGGTCGGCCCTCCGAGCCCCGTGGCCCGCCGCCATGAGGAAGGGGAAGGAGACCAGCCAGCAGGCGAAGACGACCGTGCCGGCCAGGAAGACCGGGAACGGCCAGTCGACGCCGGAGGCGAACAGCGTCCACCAGGGCACGAAAAACAGCATGGCGAGGACGAGGAAGACCACAGCTCCGCCCAGCCGCCGCCGCAGGGACCGCCGAGGACGCGGACTCCCGCCCTCGGCCTCGGCCCGGGGGGCGGCCACGTCGGTCTCCGACCCGCCATCGGCCGACCGAAGGTCTGTTTCCACCCGGCTGGATTCGCTGTCTGTCACTACGCCGCCCCTCGCATCCGCTGTCCCCCGGTCACTCCCCATCATCCGGCACCCGGTGCCCCCACGGAATCGTCCGGACCCCGTTGCCCCGTTGCCCCGTCGCCCGTTGCCACGCCGCTTCCACGCGAACCCGCCAGGGACGCCGGCGAGCAGGGCCATCAGACGGTGAACTCCTTCGAGACGAGGGTGAATCCGGCATCCAAGGGAGCCCAGGTGACGGTCGCCGGGCGCTCCTTGTTCAGAGCTCCGCCGGGGAAGCCGGGGGACTCCGCCAGCAGGCGCAGCTTCAGCGGTCCGTCGCCTTCGATCTTCAGTCTCAGTTCGACACCCTCGGACGGGGGCGCGGCGTAGCTGAAGCCCCATCCCCAACGTCCCTTCACATCAGACCTGTTGTTGCCTCCAGGCAGATGTTCACTGCCCACCGTCAGACCTCGCACGGAGGAGCTGCCCGCCGTGTCGGCGTACAGCATCAGTTGGCCGGCCGTCCCGCCGGTGGCGTTGACGCGCACCACGACGTCCCTCGATCCGGCGCCGCGCCGGGTGGACAGCACCCGCAGCTCGGGCGTCGGAGCCTGGACCACCGGCGCCGGACCCGTACGCCAGTCGTCCGGTTTCCTCAAGTAGGGGAACACGTCGGCCATCGGTGCCGTACCGGCGCCGACGTACTGCTCCAGCCAGGGGTCGTCGCCGTACCCGGAGCTCACCCAGCGGGCCTTGTTCCGGTCGCCGTCGACCACGTACAACAAGCTGACCTGCGCCGGGTGCCGGCTGTCCACGCCGTCCCGTGCCACCCCTGCCACGCACACCGCGGCCCCGACCAGTGCCGCCACGGAGGTCCATACGACGAGGGGCCTGCCGTGGAGGCGGCCGGCGAAGGATGCCACGAGTGGGGCCGCGAAGAGGGCCACCACGATCAGCGGCACCATGGCCAGGGCCAGTCCCAGCGCGTCGAAGAACAGCGCCGCGATGGGGACCAGCAGCGCGGCCCCGGGCACCGCTGCCAGCGCCGACAGCGAGTCCCGCCACGCCGAGCTGTCCGGTAGCCGGGCCGCGAGCACCAGCCCCGCCGCGCCGGCCAGCGCGGGCCACAGGAAGAGGTAAGAGGCGCCGGGCACCAGGAGGGCGGTGAGTACGGTCAGCGCGGTCAGCCAGCAGGTGACGGCGGCGCTCACCTCCAGGGCCCCGTGCCCGCGCCGCAGGACCGAGGCCCAGATCCAGACCGCAACGGCGGTGACCGTCGCCAGACCGAGTGCGGTGAGCCCCGGCCGGTACGGGTCTCCGAAGATGAAGCCCGCGTAGTGCGGACGGAAGAAGGTCATGAGCTGCCAGCCCGCCCAGCCGATGACGGCCGCCGCGATCAGCGGCACAGGAACGGTCGCGGCCACGACCGCCACCGAGCGTCCCCCGACGGCCCGGCGGCGCACCGCGAACCACACGGCTGCCGCCAACGCCACCGCCGAGAGACCGGCCAGGGGCAGGACCAGGCCGCCCGGGTAGCGCAGCAGCAGGCCGCCGAGCGAGAAGTAGGTGGCGTCCGAGCTGTCCGCGATCGCCGGGATGTCGTCGGCCGCGAGCTGCCGGGTGGCGGCCAGCACCGTCGAGCCCATGTCCTGAAGGGACGCGGCGCTGGAGTGGGCGAGGTCGTCCTGGACGGTGTGGTAATTCGCCGACGTGCCGATGTTGGCCAAATTCATCCCGGTCAGACCCGCGTCGCGGAAGACCGTGAAGTCGGTGCTGTTGGGCAGCAGCCGGTACACCTCGTACGCGAGCGAGGTGGTGACCGGGACGTGGTCGCCGAGTGCCGGTACGAGCCCTCCGTTGTGCGCGCCCGTCTCGAACATCACCGCACGCCCGGACGTCCCTCTGGCGTCCAGGTTCAGCACGACGGTCCGGTCCGGGTCGCCCAGGCTGCCGGAGGCGGCGTAGGCGCGGGCCCCCATCAGCCCGGCTTCCTCGCCGTCGGTGAACAGGAAGGTGATGTCGTTGCGCGGCGCGGGGCCCGCGCGCAGCGCCCGGATGATTTCGAGGAGGGTCGCCACGCCATGTGCGTCGTCGGTGGCGCCGGGGCCGTTCTCGGCGGAGTCGTAGTGGGCGACGACCAGCACCCGGCCGGTCGGGTGCGTACCGTGCACGGTGGCCTGGATGTTCTGCACCCGCGCTGCCATGGCGTGTCCCGCGGTGTCGTCGACACCGACCGACTCGCCGGTCTCGGGCTTGACCCCCAGACGGGTCAGGTCACTCAGCAGCCGGTCGCGGACCCGGTCGTGCGCGACCGATCCGATGGGGTGGGGTACGGAGGCGATCTCCGCGACCTGGCGCTGCGCCCGGGTGGCCGAGAACTCCTTGGCGGGCGCGTCGCCGGGCACCGGGTCAGGGGGTGTCAGGGTGCCGGTCACCGTGGTCACCACCGCGATCAGCGCGACGACGGCGAGCAGCAGCAGGCCTGGCAGGCGCCGTCGTGCCGCGGAGGGTACGGCCGGTGGCCTGGTGGGCGTGTCGGAGGTCGCGCTCTCGCGAAGGGTCACTGGTCAGCCGTTCCTGTGCTGGTGGTCACTGGCGGCGGCGCGGGTTGTCGGCGCCCGCGCGATGCGCCGCGTCGTATGTGGCGGCTGCCGGGCCGGTCCGGCCCGTGCTCACACGGGGTTGGCGTGCAGCGGCGGGGCGAAGGCGGCGGCCCGGACGGCGCAAGCCGTCACGAAGCGAGCGAACAGGCCGTGGTCACCGGAGACTTCGGGATGCCACTGGACGCCCACGACGAACCGCCGGGTGGGGTCCTCGGCGGCCTCGGCCAGCCCGTCGTCGCTGCGGCCGGTCACCCTGAGGGTGCCGGGCTCGTCGATCCCCTGGTGATGATGCGAGTTGACCCGGGTACGGGGCCCGTACACCTCGGCCATGACACTGTCGGCGGCGAACTCCATCCCGTGCTCACCGAACACGCCCTCCGCAGGACAGTGCGCGGTGTGTCCGAGCACATCGGGCAGGTGCTGGTGCAGACTGCCGCCGTACTCAAGGGCCAGCAACTGCAGTCCGCGACAGACGCCGAGTACCGGCAGGTCCCGCTCCAAAGCGCCGCGCAGCAGCATCTGTTCGGCGGTGTCGCGCAGCGGCTGGGCGCGGTCCGTCTCCGGATGCCGGCCCTGGCCGCACAACGCGGGGTCGATGTCCACGCCGCCCGGCAGCAGGAGCCCGTCGAGCCGGTCCAGCACATCGGCGTCCAGGTCGTCCGGCGGCAGGACGACCGCACGGCCCCCGTTGGCGCTGACGCCGCGCACGTAACTCTCGTGGATCACTGCGGCGGGAGCGTCCCATATGTTCCAGCGGGCCTGTTCCAGGTAGGCCGCGATCCCTATGACGGGGCGGGTCACGAGCCGACGGCCTGACGCCGGTGGGTGGCCACAGGATCTGTGCGCAGCGCGTCCGCGCACAGGGCGAGGGCCCTCTCCAGGAGCCGCGAGGTGCTGTCGACGGGCGCGCCGAAACGGGTGCGCCGGCGCAGCGCGGCGATTCGCTCGGCGAGATCCTCCGAGGGGCTGCTGTCGTGCACGGCCGCGGCGAAGACGTCGGCGAGTTCGGTCAGGTCGTCGCCGGCCAGGCCCTGGTAGGTGGGTTCGTTCAGACCGATACGGACTCCCTGTCCCGGGAATCCGGGGAGGCCCGCCATGAAGTTGACCCGCAGTCCCGCGGCGAACAGCCGGTCGCTGGCGACCTTCGGGGCGATGCCGTCGGTCTCGGTGTCCAGCCATAGCTGGTGGCCGGCCGAGTAACCGCGCTCCTTGGCCGCGACCGTGATCCCGCGTTCGTCGAGCAGCCGGCCGAAGCGCTGGGTATGGGCGACGACCGTCCGGGCGTATTCGGGTCCGCCGCAGTCACGGAACTCCAGCAGGGCGATGCCGAGGCCGATGGTGGAGGCGAAGTGGTGGCTGCTGATCAGGTAGTCCTGAGTCTCCCGGACCCGCTCGTCGATCCGGGTGTCACGGGTCAACACCGTGGCTTTCTGGGGGCCGGGGAACGTTTTGTGGGTCGAGCCGCTGAAGCTGTCGGCGCCCTCGTCCAGCGGGTTGCGGAAGGCGCCGCCGAGCACGAGCCCGAACCAGTGGCTGGCGTCGACGTGCACGAGCGTGTCCGGGGCCGCCGTCCGCACCGTGGCCACCAGGCTCGCCACGTCGACAGGGAAGAGGCAGTGCGACTGATCGACGTAGACCAGCGAGGGACGGACCCTGGCCAGGAGTTCGGCAGCGTGGTCGAGGTCCAGTTCGTGGGGCCCGGCACCGCGCAGGAACTCGACCTTCAGACCCAGTCGGCGTGCGACGCTCGCGGTGGCGAAGTGACCGCCGTTCTCCGGGGCGATGGTGAACACGGTGCTGCCCGGCTCGCCGCCGAGCGCGGCGAGCACCAGGGTCATCGCGCTGAGACCGCTGAGGGGCCGCACCGAGACGTGTTCGGCATGCCCGAGTTCACGCAGGAGCGGCACGGTGAGTCCCATCTCCAGGTCACGCAGCTTCTGCGCGCCGCGGAAATGCCAGCGGTCGGGATGGTCCGACTCGTTGAAGAAGTAGCGGTGGTACGGGTCGAGCAGCATCGGGAGCTTCGAGATTCCCGACATGGCGTTCTCGGACGGCACCATGCTCAGGCCTCGCCGGGCCTCGCTCTCATTCTCCGCGAGGAGCCGTACGACATCGTCCAGCGTCACGGCGGTATTCATGGTTGGTGACTCCTTTCTGACGTGGTTCACGCGGAGACCCGCGACTTCTTGAGGAGCCGGGCGGCGGCCACCATCACCTGGCCGAGGGCGATGCCTCCGTCGTTGGTGGGAACGAGCCGGTGGGAACGGGCGTCGAAACCCGCACGCCTCAGTTCGACAAGGCAGTTGACGAGAAGGAACTCATTGAGGAAGACACCGCCGGAGAGCGCGACCTGGGCCACCTCATGGCGCAGGCGCAGCTCGTCGCAGCGCTCGACGACCATGGCCACCACCGCCGAGTGGAAGCGACGGCTGATCGTCGCGGTGTCGGTGCCCGCGCCCAGATCGGCCGCGATCTCTCGGATCAGGGGGCTCGGATCGATCACCGCCGGGCCGCCGCCGGCGGGCGCTGTGACGGCGAAGCGGTAGGACCGGTCGGCGGGTGCGAAGTCGCGGCCGAGCAGTCCCTCCAGCTCGATCGGTCCCTGCGCCTCGTACTCGGCGTACGAGCAGACGCCGAGCAGGGCCGCGACGCCGTCGAAGAGCCGGCCCATGCTGGAGACGGCCGGAGCGTTCAGGCCGCGCCGCACCATGGTGGTGTAGACGTGTCGCTCCTGGTCACTGAGAATCCGCAGCGCGGGGAAGGCCTCGTGCGCGGCGTCGGGTGAGCCGAGGGCTTCGAGGGCGAGCGCGAAGCCGGTACGGATGGGCTGGCGCACCGCCATGTCGCCGCCCAGCAGGGGAATCGGACGCAGGTGCGCGACCCGGTCGGTGTTCTCGAAGCCGCCGAGCAGGAACTCGCCGCCCCAGATGGTGCCGTCCAGGCCGTACCCCGCGCCGTCGAAGACGACGCCGAGCGTGGTGCCGGTCATCCGGTTCTCCGCCATGCACGACGCCATGTGGGCGTGGTGGTGCTGAACTTCCACGACCGCCTCGGGGCGTTCGTCGCCGGCCAGCACATGGGAGCGGAACGAGGGGTGCATGTCGACCGCGACGTGCCGCGGTTCGAGTTCGTACAGCTCGGACAGATGGGCGGCCGTCTGCTTGTGGGAGGCGAAGGTCTCGTCGTTCTTGAGATCGCCGATGTGCTGACTGACGTAGACCTTGGGGCCGGTGCCGAGGGCCACCGTGGTCTTCAGCTCGGCACCGTAGGCCAGTACGGGCTCCGGCACCTCATCGACCTCGACGGGGTACGGGGCGTAGCCGCGCGAGCGGCGCACGAAGGTGATGAGCGGTTCGGCCAGGTGGGGATGGCCGGAACAGCGGACCACCGAGTCGTCCACCCTGACATGGATGTCGCGGTCGTGGTGCAGGATCAGGTCCGCGACTTCGAAGAGCTGGCCGAGCGCGTCCTCGTTGCGGTACGCGATCGGGTAGCCGGACACATTGCCGCTGGTCATCACCAGGACGTCGAGTCCTGGGTGGTCGAGCAGCAGATGGTGCAGCGGCGCCGAGGGGAGCATGATGCCCAGGCTGGGGTTGCGCGGGGCGATCTCCTCAGGGAGGAGCCCGTCCGGTCTCTTGCGCAGCAGCACGATCGGACGCGCCGGGGACTCCAGCAGTTCGGCCTCGGCGGGGCTGCACTCGGCGACCGCCGCCGCCGCGGCGAGGTCGGCCACCATGATCGCGAAGGGCTTGGAGTCGCGCTTCTTGCGGGTACGCAGCCGGGCGACGGCGTCCGCGTTCCGGGCGTTGACGACCAGGTGGAAGCCGCCGATGCTCTTGACGGCGACGATTTTCCCGGCGGCCAGTGCCTCGACGCTCGCCCGGAGGGCGTCGTCGGCCTCGGCGAGCGGCGCCCGCGGGCCGGAAAGGGTCAGCCGGGGACCGCACACCGGGCAGGCGTTCGGCTGCGCGTGGTATCTGCGGTCGCCCGGGTCCTCGTACTCCCGGCGGCAGTCGTCGCACATGGTGAAGGACGCCATGGTCGTCTGCTCGCGGTCGTAGGGAAGTTCCTTGACGATGGAGTAACGAGGACCGCAGTGGGTGCAGTTGGTGAAGGGGTAGCGGTATCGCCGGTCGTCCGGGGTGCGGACCTCCAGCAGGCAGTCGGCGCAGACGTGCGAGTCGGGCGCCACGATGGTGTCGGAGCGGCCGTTCTTGGCGCTCTGCCGGATCTCGAAGCCCTCAGGGGTGTCGGACGGGACGGCGGCGCGGTCCTCCACCCGCACCTCGTCGACCCGTGAGAGCAGCGGTGCGTCATCGTGCAGCGCCGTGGTGAACGCGGACAGATGCGGGAGCGGGCCGTGTACCGAGGCGAGTACCCCCTGGGTGTCGTTCAGTACCCAGCCGGTCAGCCCCAGGGACTTCGCCAGGTTGTAGACGAAGGGCCGGTAGCCCACTCCCTGCACCACTCCGCAGACCCGGACGAGCCAACGCTGAGCCGGCGGGATGTCCGGGCGCCCGCTCGTGGGGCCGTCACTTGGCATGGTGATCCGCTGCACGATGCGCTCCGATCAGCAGAGTCGCGGGAGTTCCGCGCCCTGCAACTCTTCGATCTCGCTGACCTTTCCGTCCTTGCCGACCATCTCGACCGCCTTCTCGGGCCGGTCGGTGACCTGGCCGATCACCACCGCCTTCCGGCCGTACTGATGGGCGCGCAGTGTCTTCAGGACGGTGTCCACCGCGTCGGGTTCGACGAACAGGGCGAGGCAGCCCTCGTTCGCGGCGTTGATCGGGTTGATGCCGAGCATGTCCGAGGCCATCCGCGTCTCGAAGTCGATGGGCAGGGCCTCCTCCTCGATGCGCAGCGTGCGGCCGAGAGCGGCGGAGTACTCGTGCAGCACCGCGGAGAGGCCGCCGCGGGTGACATCGCGCATGGAGCGCACGGCGTCCTCGGCGACCGCGGCGTTGACCGAGTCGATCAGCCCGTTGAGCGGCGCGCAGTCGCTGAGCACGTTCTTCTCGAAGCCCAGTCCCTCGCGGACGGAAAGGAGATGAACCGTGTGGTTGCCGATCGGACCGCTGAGGATGATCTTGTCACCGGGCCGGACGTCGGTCATGCGCTTCGGCGGCCGATGGAAGATGCCGATGCCCGTGGTGTTGAGGAAGATGCCGTCCGCCTCGCCGGGGCCGACGACCTTGGTGTCGCCGGCCACGATCTGCACCCCGGCCTCGATCGCGGTCTCGCGCAGCGAGACCAGCGCCTGGTGCAGGCGCCGGATCGGGAAGCCCGTCTCCAGGATCATGGCCAGGGTGAGGTAGCGCGGCTCCGCGCCCACCACGGCCAGGTCGTTGACCGTGCCGCAGATGGCGATCTTGCCGATGTCGCCGTTCCCGAAGAAGGGCGGGCTGACGACGAAGGAGTCGGTGGTCATGGCGATGTTGCCGACCGGGACCGGCAACATCGCGCTGTCTTCCATCTCGCCCACATAGACGTCTCCCAGCACGCCCACCATGAACTCGACGAGTTCCCGGCTGAGTCGGGCGCCGGTCCCGTGATCAAGGACGATCTGCTGGTCCAGAAAGGATTCCGTGCCCGTCTGCAACGGTGCTCCCATGTCGGTTCGGAGGTGGGAATGTGTCGGGGTAGCGGGGGCCCGCCGGTCCGCTGCTCGCCGGATCAGGGGGTGCGGAACACCTTGCGGGGCAGCTCGCTCGTCTCGTCGAGCAGGCGGATGATCTCGGACGAGGGCTGCACCGTGGCGCAGTAGCCGTCCAGCCAGTCGAGGGCACGGGTCCTGTCGTGTTCGCGGGCCGAGACGACGCAGTCACTCGGAACCCAGACGTTGTAGCCGCGGAAGAACGCGTCGGCGGCGGTGGTCTGGACGCAGATCTGGCCCTGCATGCCGGTCACGATGACCGTCTCGACGCCGAGGTCCTGCAGCCGCTCGTGCAGGTCGGTCTCGTAGAAGCCGCTGTCCTTGTTCTTCTCCACGAGGATGTCGGACTCGCCGAGGAAGACCGGGAGGATCTCGGCGCCCTTCGTGCCCTTCTGGGCCGGCAGGCGGCCGCCCTCGTAGCGCTCGGCCACCGGGTCGTCCTCAAGGTTGATGAGCTGCAGGTGAAGAACGTGGTGGCCGCGTTCGCGCATGTCGTTCAGGAAGCGGGAGAAGCTCGGGGTGGCCTCCTCGACCGCGTCGATGCGCTCCTGGTTCTTGTTGACCAAGTCGTACTGCAGGTCGTTGGTGAGTACTGCGATCTTGCTCATGCCTGATTGCTCCTTCGAGACAGGGGGCGGCGGCTCGCGATCCGCGACTCGTCGTGGTCCGAAGATCTCCGTGGGAGGACGGAGCCGGTAGTCGGGGGATCCCCTGACCGGTTCCGCCCGGCCGCCGGGAGGCGCTGCGGTCAGCCGAGTACGCGGCGGTCGGGGTGGAGCGCCAGCTCGCCGAGCACGGCGTGGAAATCCTCCACCAGGCGCACGACGCGGCCCTCCGAGAACACGTCGGTGCTGTAGACGGCGAGGCTGCGCGCACCGTTCTCGTCATGGCGCAGTCTGAGGCTGAGCGGACGTGAGACGTACGGCATCGGCGGGACCACCCGTTCGGCCCTCAGGGGACCCAGCTCGACCGGCACGTCGATGTCGTTCTCGGCGGTGAACTGCACATGGAACAGGCGGTCCAGCAGGCCCGGTTCGCCGACGTGCGGATCCAGCAGATGGGCCGGCACATCGTGGTGCATGAAGTCGCGGTTGGTCTCCTCGGCGACCTTGGCGACGAGTTCGGCGAAGGTGAGGTCACCCGAGAGGTCCGTCCTGGCCACCACGTCGTTGGAGAAGTCGGCCACCAGGTCCTGGACGTCGGTGCTGTCCCGGTAGGTGACGGGGGCCCGCACACAGATGTCGCGCTGTCCGGACGCGCGGGCGAGGGTCACTTGAAAGGCTGCGAGGCCAAGGGTGTAGACGGTGGCACGGGCGCTGCGCGCCAGTCGGACGAGGGGCCCGAAGACCTCGGGCGGGACCGGGAGGTCGAGCAAGGCTCCGTACGGCGTCGGCTCGGCCGGCGGCCGGAGATCGGTGGGAAGCTCGGCGGGTACGGCGCCCTTCAGCCGCGCCGCCCAGTACGCGGTGACCTCGGCGGCGCGCGGCCCCTCGACCAGGGCGCGGTGGGCCGCGGCGAAGTCTCCGTAGCGCAGAGGCAACGGGGGCAGCCCCGGTTCGGTCCCGGTGGTGCGGGCCAGGTAGCCGGCGCCGAGGTCGCGCACCAGGACCTCCAGGGCTCGGCCGTCGCCGATGATGTGATGCATGAGCAGGAACGCGATGTGCTCGTCCGGCGCGGTCCTGAGCAGCCGGAGCCGGGCGAGCGGTCCGGCGCCGAGGTCGAACGGCTGATCCACCTCCTGGCGGGTGAAGTCCGCCAGTCCGCCGGGCGCGAGTTCGAGGACGGGCACGGTCAGACGCAGGGACGGTGCGATCACCTGGGTGAGGTGTCCGTCCTCCTCCCGAAGGGCGCTGCGCAGGTTGTCGTGCCGGGCCACCACATCGTTCCAGGCCTCTTCCAGCGCCGCGGTGTCCAGCGGCCCGGACAGCCGCAGACCGCCCGCGATGAGGGCCGGGGTGGTCCCCGGCCCGCCTCGCAGGGACTGCCACATGCCCTCTTGGGACACCGAGGCCCGGAACCGCACTACGGCGGTGTCCGCCTGCCGGCCGGCGGCCGGTGCGGGCGGATCCGCCCGCCGGGGACGCCGGGTCCGCAGCAGGGCTTCCTCCAGCCGCCGCCTGGCGTCGAGGTCCGTCTTGGACAGATGTGTTCCGGTCATCCGGTCGTCTCCCTCGTCGGTCAAGGTGACCAGTCCGTGGCGGTGTCCGGAAGTCGGGGCTTTCCCCCGTGTCCCGCCGGCTGCGGCGTGCCGGGCCGCTGAACGGCTTGGCTGTCGGCCTGTTCGGCGAGCAGCGCGGCGGTGCGGAGCCGGTAGATGTCCCGCACGCTCACCGCGACCCCGAGGTCCCGCAGCGAGTGGGAGATCCGCAGGGCCGTCAGCGAGTTGCCGCCCAGGTCGAAGAAGTCCTCGTCCGGGGCGCAGTCGGTCCGCAGGATCGTGCGCCAGGCGCCGAGTACGGCTGCGAGCGTGCCGCCCCGCGGGGAGCCGGCCGCGGGGCCCGGGGCGGCCACCGGTTCCGCTGCCGCGGGGGCCGGCAGCCGCTTGACGTCCACCTTTCCGTTCACGGTGAGCGGCAGTTCGGCGAGCCGGGTCACCGTCGCGGGCACCATGTACTCGGGCAGTGCGGCGGCGGCCCTGCGGCGCACTTCGGCCGGGGTGGCGCCGTCGAGCACCACGTACGCGTCCAGCCGGGCGGCGTCCTCGTCGCCCTCGGGCCGGTTGAGCACGACCGAGGCGGCCACGACGGAGGGGTGGCCGAGCAGCACGTTCCGGATCTCGTCCAGTTCGATCCGGTAGCCGCGCAGTTTCACCTGGGAGTCGAGCCGGCCAAGGTGCTCCAGGGACCCGTCCGGGAGCATCCTGCCCTTGTCACCGCTGAGATAGAGCCGGGTGCCGTCGTCCGGGTCGGTCACGAAGCGCTGGGCGGTCAGCTCCGGACGGTGCAGATAGTGATGCGCCAGCCCGTCGCCGGACACCGCGATCTCACCGGCCGCTCCCGGCGGCAGCAGGCGTCCGCCGCCGTCGAGGACCCGTACGGCCCAGCCGGGGATGGGCCGGCCGACCGACCTGGTGGCCGCCAGCGCGTCGGCGCGGGTGAGTGTCCGGGCGGTGACGTGCACGGTCGTCTCGGTGATGCCGAACATGTTCACCATCCGGCACCTGCTCTCCGGATGGGCGTCGAACCAGGAGGTCAGACCACGGGCGTCGAGGGGCTCCCCACCGAGGACCACCAGGCGGACGTCCCTCAACCGCGCCTGGCCGCGCTCCAGTTCCAACAGGCGGGAGAAAGCCGAAGGCGTGTGGCTGAGAACGGTCACCCGCTCCCGGACGAGCAACTCGCGGAAGTCCTCCGGTGAGCGGCAGGTCCAGTACGGCACGACGACCAGCCGCCCTCCGGTGATCAGTGCCCCCCATATCTCCCACACCGAGAAATCGAAGGCCGCTGAATGGAACCAGGCCCAGGTATCCGTGCCGCCGAGCTCGAAGTCGGCGGCCGTCGCGTTCAGCAGCGCGGCCACGTTGCGCTGCGGCACGACGACGCCTTTGGGGCGGCCGGTGGAGCCGGACGTGTAGATGACGTAGGCCGCGTCGTCGGGCTCGCCCGTGGCAGCCGGCAGAGGGCTTTCGGCGATCGCGGTGTCCTCGGCGAGCAGGCGGAGCCGGTCGAGAGGTACCGCGACGCCAGGTGCGAACGCGCCCTCGGAAGCGAGGCCGTCCGTGTCGACCAGGACGAGGCCAAGACCGGCGTCCTCAGCGGTGAAGGCGAGTCGCTCCTTCGGATAAGCGGGGTCCAGGGGGACGTACGTACCGCCGGCTGTCAGCACAGCGAGCATCACCACGACCAGGTCCGCCGAGCGCTCCAGACATATCCCGACCCGGTCGCGGGGCCCCACACCGAGAGAGCGCAGCGCCCGCGCGAACCGGCCGGCCCGTTCGACCAGTTCGCCGTAGTCGAGGGAGGTGCCACCCTCGGTGAGGGCGATCGTGCGGGGAGCGGCGGCGGCGCGGGCCGCGACCAGCTCGGGCAGAGTCCGGGCTTCGGCCTTCCGTGGACGCCCGGTCCGGCCGAGGTCGAGGACGCGCCGGCGTTCCGTCCGGTCGAAAAGGGACACGTCGGCGACCGGACGCTGCTGGTCACCCTTGGTCAACTCGCGGACAGTATGGGCCAGATGACGGACGAGGGCGTCGGTGAGCCAGGTCTTCAGGAGATCCGGACGCCGCCATCCCCGCAGCAGCAGGCCGCCTTCGCCGTCCGGCTCCGCGTACATCGTCAGCGCGTGCTCACCGGCCGGCGGCCGGTAGTGGAGCAGATCCGCCGGCTGCTCGGACACGTCGACGTCCAGTGCCACCCGGAGGCCCGCGGACCGCGCCCGCGGTTCGCTCCGCCCGGCTCCGGCCGGACCGAAGAGCCCGGCGGTCCGGGCGCGGTACGCGGACACCGGCTCGCTCTCGTCCCACTGTGACACCGCCCAGCCGTGGGCGCCGTCCGCCGAGGTCACGTCCAGGAGCACCTGGTCCTCGGCCAGGGTGCGGGCGAGGAGCAGGTGGACAGCGGCGGCCAGATCATGGGCGGCGTCCGGTCCGGACTTCAGCTCGGGCAGTGCCACGGCGAAGTCCGCGTCGGCGTTGAGCTGCCTGCCCGCCTCGGCGGCCGGGGCCGGTGTGCCGGCCGGAACGCCCTTTGCCGGACGGGCGGCGCCGGAGGGTCGCGAGACCGCTCCGTACAGGACCGCCGAGGCGATCTCGTCCAGCCGTGTGCGGTCGACGCGGGCGGCGTCCGCCACCACCACCAGGTCGCTCACCCCTCCCGTGTACTCAAGAAGCGTGAGGCGGAAGGGCGAGCGCCCGCCGATCCCGATCGGGGTGTCCAACTCGGCTGCGAGCCGGCGTACGGCGAGCGGGCTGCCGGGAGGCCCGGCAACCGGATCACACCACAGGGCGGGCAGCGCGCCGTCGGTCAGGTACGGCGCCACGTTCAGCGCGTTCGCCAGGTTTCGTCGGCACTGTCGCGGACCGGTATCCGCGGGCACGCGGTGCGCCGCGCCGTGGCAGACCGGCCCGGACCGCTGCGGGGGCGGTCCCGAAGGTGATGACACGTTCCGTCTCCAGACTGGAGCTCAGCGGATGCTGTAGCCACCGTCGACGCTGACCACGCTTCCCGTGGCATGCCGGGATTCGTCGGAGGCCAGCCATACGGCGGCCGCCGCCACGTCCTCGGCCTCGACCAAGGCGTTCATGGGCTGCTGCGTGATGAAGGACGCCTCGTGGTCGGCGGGGTCGATGCCGATGCTGCGGCCGATCTCGACGAGCATCCGGCCTTCGTCGGCGTGCCCGTCGCGGACCGAACCGGGGCAGATCGCGTTGACCCGCACCCGGTACGGCGCATAGTCGAGAGCGGCCGCCTTGGTGAGGCCGACGAGGCCGTGCTTGGAGGCCACGTAGCCGGCGAAGTTCCGGTAGCCGACCAGGCCCGCGGTGGAGGCGATGTTCACGATGCTGCCCGTACGGCGCTCGGTCATGGCGGCGCCGACCGCCTTGGTCATGCGCCAGGGGCCGTTGAGGTTGACGTCCATCAGCACGGCCCAGTCGTCCTCGGTGACTTCGTGGACGATCTTCCCCGAAGGACCGGCGATTCCCGCGTTGTTGATCAGGATGTCGACCTTCCCGAACCGCTCCACGGCCTCCGCGGCCACGCGCTCCGCCTCTTCGGCGCTGCGCACGTCGGCCACCAGCGGCAGTACCGCCGAGCCCAGCTCCCGGCAGAGCCGGGCGGTGTGGTCGAGCTGGCTGCGCGAGGCGAGCGGATAGGGCACCCCCGGGATGTCGGCCGCGATGTCGACCAGGACGAGAGAGGCTCCCTGTCCGGCGAACGCGGTCGCGCAGCTCCGTCCGATGCCGCGACCGGCACCGGTGATGACGGCGGTCCTGCCGGCCAGGCGACCGCTCATGAGGCGGTTTTGGCGGCATGGACCTCGTCGGCGATCAACTGAAGCAGCTCGGTCCAGTGGTCGACCAGGTACATGTGGCCTCCGTCGATCTCGGCGAGCCGGAACCCGGCGCTGGTGACGGTGCGCCAGGCGCCCGCATCCGCCGCGGAGACCATGTCGTCGTCGCTGCCCCGGACGGCGAGTACGGGCGCGGTGAGCGGTTCGGACGGGTCGAACACATGGTTCTCGTGCATCGCCACGTCGGCGCGCAGCGGAGGCAGCAGCAGTTCCCGCAGCTCGGGCTCGTCGAGCGCGGGGTGGTGATAGCCGGAGATCCGCCGGACCCCGGCCACGAACGCGTCGTCGGACAGACCGGTGATCCGGCCGGCCCGCGGGATTCCGGGGCGGGTGGAGCCGCTGGGGACCAGGGTGATGTCGGTCCCGGGGCTGCGCCGGACGAGCGCCCGTACCGTCTCGTACGCGAGGATCGCACCGAAGCTGTGGCCGAATACGGCGACCCGGTCCGCGTGTTCGACCGTCTCCAGGAGTTCGGGGACGATGACCTCCAGCAGGGAGTCCATGTCCGTGCACTCGGGCTCGGCGAATCGCTTCTCCCTGCCGGGGATCTCCACGGGGACGACGTGCAGGCCGGCGTGGTGCCCGATCCAGGGCCGGAAGAAGGCGGCTCCGGCTCCGGCGGGCGGGAAGCACAGCAGGGTGGTGCTCGACATGAGTCTCTACTCCCTGAGGGTTGGTCGGTTACGGTCGGACCGGTCGCGGCTCAGGCCCCGTCGTCGGCCTCGACCATGAGTCGCAGGACTTTCCAGGCGACCTCGGCCACGGTGAAGTCGGCGTACAGATCCCGGACCGCGATGTCGATCCCGAAGTCGTCGCGAACCCGCGCCGCGAGCCGCACGGCCGTCAGCGACTGGCCGCCGAGGTCGAAGAAGTTGTCGTTCGCGCCGACGCGTTCGACTCCCAGCACTTCCTCCCAGATCCGGGCGACCTCCACTTCCAGCGGCGTACGCGGGGCGGTGTACCCGCCGTCCTCGTCGGCCGGTTGCCCGTCCGGCAGCGGAAGGGCCGTCACGTCGACGTCCCCGGACGCGGTCCGGGGGATCGCTTCGACCCCCACGATCTGCGACGGCAGCCAAGCGGCGGGCAGCCGCTCGGCCAGCAGACCGAGCGTGGCGGGGGCGTCAAGCCGCCCTCCGGGTACGGGAACCACGTACGCCGCGGGAAGCCAACCGCCCGACGCGGTGGGCCGCATCAGCACCGTGCACGCCTCGACCCCGGGCAGGGCGGCGAGGGCGCGCTCCGTCTCCCGCAGATCCAGCCGGATTCCGTCCACCAGCCGTAGCTGATCCGTACGGTCCAGCAGTTCCACCGTGCCGTCGGGCAACCTGCGCGCCCGCTCGTCCGTACGCAGGAGCCGGGCGCCGGGACGGGACCCGTACGGATCGGGGACCAGCCGCGCGGCCGTCAGGCCGGGCCGGTTGAGGAAGCCGGGACCGAGCGCGGGACCGCCGACGTACAGCTCGCCCGTCACCCGGAGCGGTACCGGTTCCAGCCGGTCGTCCAGGACGTGGAGGTCGTGGCCGGGCAGCCGCTGTCCGCCCGCCGCTGTGGTGGTGCGGGCGGCCTCGCGCCCCGTGAGGGGGCCGCCCGCCTCGGGCAGGCCGAGGAGCTGGAACACCTGGACCGCACCGTCGGCGACGAGTTCGTGAGCCCGGCGCGCAACCTCAGGGGCGTCGCCGACGACGGCCCTGGTGACGGTGGCCGCAAGGGTGGGGAAGTCCGCGGGGCGCAGCCCCACCAGGGACGCCACGGAGGCCGAGGAGACCGCTTCCTCGGGCGCGCCGGACAGGACGAGCTCCGCGCCGTGGAGCAGCACCGGGAACATCTGCCGGAGCACCTGCTCGGGCTGCGGGGCCGGGCAGAGCCAGCGGTCACCGGAGGTGAGGGACAGCAGCCGCGCGGTATCCCGGGCGCCGGTCAGCACGGCACCGTGGGTCAGACCGGCCGTCACGAAGGACCCCTCCCGCGAAGCCGTCCAGGAGAGCAGGGCGAGGTCGTGCGGACCCGCAGGGTCCACGGCCTGTGATGTGTCCGCATCCGCATCCGCATCCGCATCCGCATCCGTGGACCGCACCGCTGCCTCGGTGAGGACGAAAGCGGTACCGGGCTCGGCCACCAGTCGTCGGACCAGGTCCTCGGGCAGCGCGGGGTCCACGGGGAAGCAGATGCCGCCGGCCTTGAGCGTCGCCAGTGCCGCGACGGCGAGGGTGCAGGACGGCGGCATCGAAAGGACCACCGGGGTGCCGGCCCGCACGCCCGACCGCCTCAGCCGGAGCGCCAGTTCGGTGGAGCGCCGGTCGAGTGCGGTGTAGTCGAGCCGTCCGTCACCCGCCACCACGGCCGGCGCACCGGGTGTCCTGGCCGCCCACGAGGCGACAGCCCGGTGCACCTGCCCGGCCATCAGGTCGGCCGCCGGGCTGTTCCAGCGGGTCAGCAGCGTGTCCCGCTCCTCGGCGGAGAGCAGCGCCAGTTCGGAGACGGCACGGTCGGGCCGCTCGGCGATCGCCTCCAGGACGGCGACGAAGTGAGCGCTGACGCGCTCGGCGGTGGTCGCGTCGAACAGGTCGGCGCTGTACTGCAGCACGGCATGGTGGCCGGTGTCACCCGGCCGGATGTCCAGGATCAGATCGGACTTGGCGGTGCCGGTGTCGATGTGCACCATCTCGAAATCCAGGCCTGCCGACTCCCATCGTTCGGGCGACCTGGCCTGGAGCACCAGCATCACCTGGGCCCGCGACTGTGCGCCGGACGGGCGCTGCCTGCGCAGCAGGTCCATCGCGTGCTCGAAGGGCAGCTCCTGGTTCCGGAAGGCGGCAAGGCAGACGGCCCTTACCCGGTCGAGCAGTTCGAGGAAGTCCGGATCGCCGGACAGATTGGTGCGCAGCAGCAGGGGATTGACGAAGTAGCCGATGAGGCCCTCCAGTTCGGGCCGGGTGCGGCCGGACATCGGAGAGGTCACGGTGATGTCGTCCTGCCCGCTGTACCGGGCGAGGAGCACGTCGAACGCGGCGAGCAGCACCATGAACGGCGTCGCGTTCTGCCGACGGGCGAGGGCCTCCAGCCGGGTCACCAGCGGGCCCGGGATGGTGAAGTGGTGTGCTCCGCCACGGTCCGAAGGGACGGCCGGGCGCGGCCGGTCGGCCGGCAGCTCAGGGGGCAGGGCGCCGGCCAGCGTCTCGGACCAGTGGCCGGTCAGCTCCCGCAGCCGGTCTCCGGTCAGGTGGTCGCGCTGCCAGACCGCGAAGTCCGCGTACTGGATGGGCAGTTCGGGGAGTGCGGGCCGCCGGCCGGTCGAATGGGCCCGGTAGGCGGCCGTCAGTTCCTGGAAGAGAATGCCCGAGGAGACGCCGTCGGTCACGATGTGATGCATCACCAGAAGCGCCACATGCTCCCGCTCGCCCAGGCGCAGCAGGCTGAGCCGGAGCAGGGGGCCCCGGCGCAGATCGAACGGGGCCGCGAGTTCCACGCGGGCCTGCTCCTCGAACTCCCCGGGGACGGTGTCGAGCACCGGCACCGTGAGCGGGGCCATCGGCCCGATCACCTGGACGGGTTCCTCCCCGTCGAGGTCGAAGACGGTACGCAGTACCTCGTGGCGCTCGACCAGCGTGTTGAGGGCGTGTTCGAGCGCCTGTACATCCAGCGGGCCCCTCATCCGCACCGCCGCCGTGACGTTGTACGCCGCCTGGCCGGGGTCGATCTCGTTTTGCAGCCACAGACTCTGCTGGGCGAACGAGGTGTCGACCACCAGGGGTTCCTCGGTCATCGGCGTACATCCTCCTCATTCGCGCCGCCCGTACGAAGCCGACGCCCGTCCCGGCACATGAACGGCTGGTGGCATCCGCTGAGGGGTCCCACCGGGGCTCCCGTCAGTGCGGTCGGTCCCCTCAGCAGATGCCATGGCCTGTAACGGATGTTCTGCCCGAGCGCACCGCACCGGGTAGTCGGGGGACTCCCCTACGCGGGTCCGTGCGGTGCCGCCCGCGAGTGGCGTCGGGCATTCCCCTGACTCCTGCCGAAGCTCTCGCGTTGCCACGATCGGGTTCCTTCCCCTGTCGTACAGAAAGGGGCACCGACGTGTCCGAGCCGACCACCGCAGCGCGCACAGGCCCCGTCCACCCGGCGACGTCCACCGCGGTGCGGGAGCTGTCCTCCTGGGGCGGATACCTTCAGCCCGCGGCCGAGCAGTCCGACCTCATCGGCGCGTCATCGGAGGACTGGGCCAGGTTCGCCGGGCACTGGGACGATCTGACCGTCGACACCTACATGCGGGACGGCGGCGCCTATCGCTACCGCCGTTACGGACACTTCCGGCTCGACGCCGCGGCCGCGGAGCTGTCGGCCCTGCCGCACGGCCCCTACCGGCAGGAGAGTGACGTCAACCCGCTGAACGGCGGGATCGAGCGCCACTTCGACCCCCTGACCGACGACTTCCTCGCCGACCCGCTGACCCGTTCCATCGTGCTGGCGCTCGGTGAGATCTTCTCCGCCGTCGAGGGGGCCACCGGCTGGGACGTCAAGCTGCACCCGTTCCGCATCGTCACCAGCCCCGGCGAGACCGGACGCCCCGCGCCGCAGGGGCGGCACCGTGACGGTTCCACCTTCGTCACCTCGCTGCTCGTCAACCGGACGAACGTGACGGGCGGCGAGAGTTCGCTCTACACCCCGCAGGGTGAGCAACTGCTGGCCGCGACCCTGGCCGAGCCCGGCGACCAACTGCTGGTGGACGACCGGGTCGTCCTGCACGACGTGACGCCGGTACTCCCGGTCGACGTCGCTGTGCCCGCCTACCGTGACGTGCTGATCGTGGACTTCGACCGGCTGTGAGCGCCTCCGCTGCCGGCGACCGCCGCTTCGGCAAGGGCTTCTGGCGGTTGTGGACCGCCACCACCGTCTCCGGCCTCGGCGACGGGGTCCGGCTCATCGCGCTGTCGGTGTTCGCCGCGACCCTGACCAGCGATCCGTTCCAGGTGTCGCTGGTGACTGTCGCCGGCCAGTTGCCCTGGGTCCTGGTGGGTCCGTTCAGCGGAACTCTCATCGACCTGGTGGACCGCTGGCGGATGCTGTGGGTCTGTGACGCCGCGCGGTCGGCCGTCCTCGGCTGTTTCGTCGTCGCGATCCTCACCGACCGGGTGGGCATCGCCGTACTCGTCGCCACGGCGTTTCTGCTGAGCGCGATCGAGACGATGGCCGACAACTTGTCTCAGGCCGTGGCATCCGATGTGACGGGTTCACGCAGCCTCGACTCGGTCAACAGCAAGCTGCTGACCGGCCGGCTGGTCACCATGGAGTTCCTCGGCGCACCGGTCGGCACCGCGCTGTTCGTGGTCGCCCACCTGCTTCCTTTCGGACTGGCCACCTTCTGCTTCGCCGTTTCCACGGTGCTGATCTTCGCCGCCCGGCCCGAGACAGCGGCCGCTCCCGGGGTTCCCCTGGTGCTGCGCGCTCTCGGGTCCCAGACCGCCGAAGGCATCTCCTGGCTGTGGCGCCACCGCGTGCTGCGCACCGTTTGCCTGATGGTGGGCGCGCTCAACTCGGCCGTGCTCGCCGTGCTCGGCATCGCGGTGCTCTACGCCCTGCACATTCTCCACGTCAGCGAGACGGTCTACGGGCTGCTCCTTCTCGTGATCGCCGGTGGCGGGCTGCTCGGGCTGCTGAGCGCGGAGTACCTCATCGCGACACTCGGCCGCGGTCGAGTTCTCCAAATCGCCCTGGCCATCTGCCCGTTCGCGTTCGTCGGCAGTGGCATCGCATCCGAGCCGCTGATCGCCGCCGTCGCCTTCGCCTTCGTGGGAGCGAGTGTCGCGCTGGTCAACGTCGCCACCACGACTCTGCGGCAGGTACTCATCCCGCCCGACCGGTTCGGCCGGGTCAACGGCGCCTACCGCCTCGTGGTCAACGGTCTCTCGCCGCTCGGCGGACTGGGCGGCGGCCTGCTCGCCGACCGGTTCGGGCTGCGCGCCCCGTTCTTCGCGGCGGCCGTGCTGCTCGCCGCCTGCGCCGTCGCCTCGCTGTTCCTGCTGACCAACCGGACTCTCGGCGCGCTGCCGGAATCGTCCGAAGAGCCCGCCGCCGACGGCCCGGAGCCCGGCCTTTCCGTCACGGACAGCTCCTCCTCGTGAGCTTCCGTACGATCCCGCCGGGCGCCGCGGGACCGGCTACCGGCAAGCCGTGCCGGCGCGGTGGTGCTCGTCAGGCGACAGCATCGAGGTCGACGGCGATCCACAGGGCGGACGCCCTGGCGAGCAGTGTGCCGTCGTAGGCGTCGTAGAGAGCGGTGGTGTTCACCGCTGTCCTGCCTTCGGTCCTCTCCAGCCTGGCCACCACCACACAGGTGCGTCCGGTCCGCGGCAGGACGTCGATCTCGGCGGTCATCCGGCCGAGCAGCCGAGGCTGCCGCACCGGATCCGCCGTCCAGCCGCCCGGACAGTCGAGCGCGCTCCAGACGATCTCGGCGGGGACCGTGCCGTCCGGGCCGGCCTCCGTGGGCGCGGGTGTCCATGTGCAGGCCACGGTGGACGGGCGCGCCGCAACCGGGCCGGGCCGCAGACCCAGGCCGGTCCCCGGACGCTCGGTGCCGCAGACGAAGCAGGTGGGGAACGGGTGCCCGGCTCCGTCGAAAGACTCTTCCGCCTGTTTGGCCTCCGCCGCCGTCACCGACGTGAGTACGGGAATGTCCCCGCTCGCCGTGGCCACCGACGCGACCACATCCTGGCCGTACCAGGCATGGCCGCGCCGGCCGGCCGGCCGGTATTCGAGCGGGGTGTCCAGCGGCACGGGCAGGTGGAGCGTCACCGCCGCGGGCCCCGTCAGATGACCGGCGGATTCGGCCAGGCCGGCCAGGGTGCCGCACGCGTAACCGCCGTTGGCGCTGCTCGGTGGGCCGTTGAAACCGGGAGCGATGCTGAAGGTGGATATCGCGGACAAAAGACGTCCCCTCGACGGCGCTCGGATGCTGTCTCCTCGCGACCGCACTGTACGTGAGGACCGGCGGTGTGCCGGGGCTCACCAACTGTCAGGAGTGCTCCCGACTACTGTCCTCACCAGGCAAGTTGCCAAGCTTTCAGGCTGTTCCCCGCTGTACTCCGCCACCCCTCTGTAGTCTGGGTACAGCCGCAAAACGCTGTAATTCTCCGCTACTTCGCAGAAGGTCACATATGCCCCAACGTACCGATACTCCGCCGACCTTCGACGATCGCGCCACGCTGGACACGTTCCTCGACTACGTCCGGGCCACCGTGCATGCCAAGTGCGAGGGCCTCTCGGACGAGAACGCTCGCAAGGCCCTCCTGCCCGGTTCGCCGCTGATGACGGTGGCCGGCCTGGTCAGCCATGTGCACTGGGTCGAGAACTACTGGATCGCGGTCGTGTTCCAGGGCGGCGCGAACAAGCACCCCGGGACGGAGGACGACCCGGACCGTGAGTTCCGGATCGCCCTGGACGTACCCCTCGCACAACTGCTCGACACGTACGAGAAGCAGTGCGCCGAGTACCGGGAGCTGCTCGCCGGCCTCGACCTGGAGACCACGGCCGCACTGCCCATCAGCGACGGCCGCCACGTCACGCTCCGCTGGGTGCTCATGCATCTGGTCGAGGAGATCGCCCGGCACAACGGCCACATCGACATCCTCCGCGAACTGGCGGACGGGGTCACCGGCGACTGAGCCGTCAGCCGGTGCGATCCAGCGGATTCGTGAGAATCCGCTGGGCGATTCCGTCGCGCAGCGAGGCGGCGGGAGAACTGTCCGGCTTGTGCTCCGCCTGGTCGCGGAAGCAGGCGAGGAACTCCTCCGCGATCCCGGCGCGTGGGTATCGCCGCAGGATCTCAGCCTTGAAGTCGGCGGAGAAATCGTCCATGTGCCGCCCCGAGATGTCCATGCTGGTGGAACGCTCCAGCAGGTGCCCCTCCGGGTCCGCCGCCACGTCGACGGAGTTGAGCATGTGGCTGATGACTACCTCCGCCAGTCGCTGCCGCCGGGCCGCCGGCCATCCGGCCCCGGCGCCGAACACCCGGGCCACGTGGGCGCCGGCGTGGTCGAACCCCACCGTTCGGTTGTCGAACTCCGGCACCAGGGCGATGTCGTGGAACATCGCTCCGACGTACAGCAACTCGGGGTCGAACGCTATGCCGTGTGCCGCGCCGTAGGCCGCCGCCCAGACATAAGCCCGTACAGAATGGTTCAGCAGCGCCGGGGAGCAGTAGAAGGTGGCAACCTCCAGGGCGGTCCCGCACGCGGGAGTGTCGGGAATGTCAAGCGCGTCAAAAGTCATGGCGACGAGTATGCCTGTCGTCAAGATCCCGGAAATCGGCCGACGCGGGCAGGCGTTCGGGCTGCCTTGCCGGTGGCCGGAGTGCCCGTCAGGAGTGTTCCCGACTGTCAGCGCGGCCTGTGGGGTTGCCAGTCTCTTCCGGGACCCACGGGTGTGACTTCGCAGCGCCCTCGGACAACAGAGGTGCTGATGACCCGGATTCGCCCCGAGGCGGGGAGTCGGACACCGACGACATGGCTGGGCGACTGGTCGCACAGTGAGCACGTCGCACCGCGGGTGCTCTGCCTCCCGGGCGCCGGCACCGCGGCCCACACGTTCCGGCCCTGGTCCCGTATCGGTGAGCCCGCCGTGCACTCGACGGAGGAGATCCTGCGGCCGCTGAGCGAGGAGGCGGCCGCGCCGGCCGGCCGCCCGCCGGCGGACTGCGCCCGACGGCTCACGGCCTCCGGGCACTTCTTCAGCCAGGACAAGGTGACCGAGGTGCTGGAGCGGCTGCGCGCCGACGTGGCCGCCACGCTCGGTGCTGTCACGCGTCCCGCGCCGGTTCACCGGCCCGAGTACCGCGCACGACTGCTGTGAGGGGCGCGGGCACGGCGCCCCACCGCGAGCGCGCCCACGGCCGCGGCGGCCACCGAAGCAGCCAAGTCCACCGTCCCGTCACCGAAGAGTGAGGCGCCCATGCGACCGGCAACGCTGACAGCCGAACAGAGGGAACTGCTCAACCGCCTGGTGGACCGCCAGGCCCCGGCTGCCGCCAACAGCCGCATCACCGCGTACGGCGGCGACCGCGGTGCCATGCCGTTGTCCTCTGCCCAGCAGCGCATCTGGTTCTTCAACCAGTTGCAGCCCGAGGCGACCCTCTACAACGTCGCGGGAACCGCCCGGCTGCGCGGCCGGCTCGACAGGGAACTGCTGCACCGCTGCCTCGGTGAGATCGTCGACCGGCACGAAGTGCTGCGCACCACCTATGGGCAGGTCGACGGCGTGCCCGTACAGACCGTCCGCCCCTTCACCGGCATCGAATTTCCGCTGGCCGACCTGACGGACCTGCCGGCCGGAGAGCGGGAGGCCGAGGCGCTGCGCCGTTGCCAGGCCGAGACCGACCGGCCCTTCGACCTCGAACGCGATCTGATGCTGCGGCCGGTTCTGCTGCGGCTGGCGGCGGACGAGCACCTGCTGCTGATCTGCCAGCACCACATCGCCACCGACGGCTGGTCGCTCAACGTCCTGATCCGCGAGCTGGGGGAGCGGTACCGCGCACACCTGTGTGGCGACGTGCCGGACATTCCCGAACTCCCGATTCAATACGGCGACTTCGCCGCCTGGCAGCGCGATTGGATGGGCGAGCCGGTGGTGGCGCGCCAGCTCGACTACTGGCGCGGGCAACTCGCCGGGACCCGCCTCGTGGACATCGCCACCGGCCTGCCCCGGCCGACCGAACTGACCTGGCACGGCGGCACGCTCAAGTACCGGATCACCCCGGACATCGTCCGCCGGATCACCGACCTGGCCGAGGCCGAGCGGGCCACCCCGTACATGGCGCTGATCGCGGCGCAGTCGGTGGTGCTCTCGCGCTGGAGCGGCCAGGACGACATCGTCATCGGCTGTGCCGTCGCCGGGCGCAGGCACGCCGAGCTGGAACACCTCGTGGGCTGCTTCGTCAACGAGGTCGCCATGCGCATGGACACCTCAGGGGCGCCGAGCTACCGCGATCTGGTCCGGCAGGCCCGGGAAGTGTGCCTGGGTGCCTACGATCACCAGGACGTGCCCTTCGAGCGGGTCGTCGAGGTCGTCGTCCCCGAACGGGACACGCTCGCCCGGGTACCTCTCATCCGCCATCAGCTCGGCTTCCACAATGAGCCGCGTTCGAGCATCGAGATGCCGGAACTCTCCTTCTCCGTGGAGCCGTTGAGCACCAATACCGCGCGCTTCGACCTTGAGGTGGACCTCTCGCCCGACGGCGACGGCGGCATCAGCGCCAACGTGTACTTCTCCACCGACGTCTTCACCGAAGACATCGTGCTCCGTATGCTGGACTCCCTGCGCACGGTCCTCGACGGGGCGGGCCAGGAGCCGGACGCGCCCGTCACCGGCCTGCCGGTCCTCGGTGAGCGCGAACTGGCCCTGCTGAGGGACCACAGCGACGTCCGCCCGGGGCGGACGGATGTCCGCGCCACGGTCCCGGCGCTCATCGAAGAACAGGCGCGGCTCCGCCCGGCCGCGCCCGCCGTCCGCCACCACAACGGCGGCCTCACCTTCCGAGAACTGGACGAACGCGCCAATCGCCTCTCCTGGTGGCTGCGCGACCTGGGGGTGGCCCCCGGCCAGCCCGTCGCGGTCTGCATGCCGCCGTCCGCCCACCTCGTGGTCTCACTGCTCGCCGTACTCAAGGCCGGCGGTCTGGCCGTCCCCCTCAACCCCCGCTGTCCGGTCGCCGATATCAACGAAGCCCTCCTGGACTGCTCCACGGGACTGGTACTTCTCGACGGCGAGGCCCCGGACGGGCTGGACTTCATGGTCAGCCCGGTCGACGTGACGGGGGATCTGGCGCGGTGGTCCGCCGACGGCCCGGCATCCGTCCCGGCGCCGGAGCAGGGCGCTTTCGTCAACTACCGCCACCCGCTGGATGCCCCCCCGCGCGGCCTGGTCAACACTCATGCCGGCGTCGTCCACCGGCTCCGCTGGGCCGCCGCCACCTACCTGGACGGCAGGGGGGCGGACGGCGGAGAGCACACGGTGCTGTCGACCGGAGCCGGATTCGATCTCTCGCCATGGGAGTTCCTGTGGGCTCCGGCGGCCGGAGCGCGCCTGGTCATCGCCGACAGCGACGAGTCCGCCGCGCCGGCCGGGACCCTCTCCTCCGAGGCGGTCACCGTCCTGCGGTGCACCCCGTCGGAACTCGCCGCACTGCTCGAAGCCGACGAGGTTCCCGCCACTCTGCGCCAAGTCGTCCTGCGCGACGAGCGGCCCTGGCCCGGCCTCATCGCCCGGCTGGGCGAGATCGCCCCTGGCTGCCGGGTCCACCTCCAGTACGGCCCCGCCCACGCGGCGCTGGACGTCATCGCCCAGCGGTTCGGGACCGGACACCGCCCCGAGGCGCTCACAGCGGCGGCCGGCCCGCCCGAGTCCGGCGCCACGTTGCGCGTCCTGGACGCGGCGGGCCTGCCGGTTCCGATCGGCATGCCCGGCGAACTCTGGCTGGGCGGCGCCCCGCTGCCCGAGGGATACCTCGGCAGGCCACACGAGAGCAGCTCGCTGCTGGCCGACGACCCGCTGCACGAAGGCGGCCGCCTGCTCCGCACCCACCAGCGCGTACGCCGCCTTCCCGACGGCACCCTGGACCCGCTCGGCGAGGAGATCCGCGTACGCACTCACCGCGTCGAGCCCAGCGAGGTGGAGGCGGTGCTGCACGGCGCGTCCGGGATCGAGCGGGCCATGGTCACCGCACGGCCGGGCGACGAGGGTCCCAGCGTGATCGCCCACGTGTCCCTGTCCCCGGAAGACGACCCCGACAGCGGCGCCACGGCCCGCGCGAGGTTCACGGAGATCTACTCCACACGCGCCGCCGAGGACGATCCGACGCTCAACGGGGGCGGCTGGAACAGCCCGCAGACCGGCGAATATCTGACCGGCGCCGAAATGCGCGAATGGGCCGACATCACCTTTCGGCAGATCCTCGCGCTCGAACCGGCTCACGTTCTTGAGATCGGCTGCAAGACCGGTGGGCTGCTGTTCCGGCTGGCGCCACGCTGTGCCTCGTACGTCGGTACCGACCTCTCCGCTCACGCACTGCAGCACATCCGCGACCATCGCGACTGGCTCGCCAGCAAGGTCGACGACGTCGAGCTGATGGAACGGGCCGCCGACGACTACGACGGACTGGCCGAAGGCAGCTTCGACACCGTCGTGCTCAACTCGGTGATCCAGTACTTCCCCGACACGCGGTACCTGGAGCGGGTCCTGGCCGGCGCCTTGCGGATGCTGCGCCCCGGCGGCCACATCTACCTCGGTTCCGTACGCAGCTTCCCGCTGCTGGGCGCCCTGCATCTGCCCCGGCAACTGGACCTCCTGGAGGCAACTGATCCCGCAGGCCGGCTGCGCCAGGCGGTGTCGGCCCGGGTCGGCAGGGAGGAGGAACTGGCCCTCGATCCGCGGTACTTCAGCGAACTGGCTCAGCGACTGCCCGGTATCGCCGAGGCGTTCGTGCTCCCCAGGCTCGGCCGCCACCGCAACGAGCTGGGAGCGTACCGCTACGACGTGGTACTGCGGGCGGGCGAGCCGGTACGCCCCGGCACCGCCGACCTCACCCTCGACTGGCAGACGGACGGCCTGACCACCGGCGCCGTGACCGAGTTCCTGCGGGAGAGGGCCCCCCGGCGGATGCTGCTCGCCGCCGTGCCGGACAGCCGCGTGCACACCCGGCTGCGCGCCTGGTCGGACCTGATCGCGGGTCGCACCGCTGACGTCTCCCAGACCGTGGCGGCGCTCACCCCTCGCCCCACCGAGCCCGGCGGACCAGTGGATCCGTACGTGTTCGCGGCACTTGCCGAGAAGGCCGGCTACACCGCGCTGGTGCGGTACGCCGAGAACGCGGCAGCCGGCACCGTCGAGGTGCTGCTCACCCGCACGGAAGCCGCGGAAGCCGCGGACGCCGCAGGAGCCGGGCAGGCGGGCTCCGCCGGCCCGCTGCCGGACGGTTTCGGCAGCAGGCCGGCGGCCGGCACCGCGACGGCCCCGCACGGCGCCTTGCACAACGACCCGCTCACCCTCACCCGAGAACGGGCCGCGGTGACCAGGGTGCGCCGGCACCTGCAGCAGCGACTGCCCGCCCACGCGGTGCCCGAGCATCTCGTGGTGGTCCCCGGTTTCCCCATCGGCCGCGCGGGCGTGGCCGACTCCGCGGCCCTCCCGGACCCCGACCTCGCGGCCGCGGCGGCCGAGACGCAGCGGGAGCCGGTCACCGAGACCGAGAGCCGGCTCACCGTCATCTGGTCGGCGGCCCTCGGCGTGGACCGGGTCAGCGTCCACGACGACTTCTTCGCACTCGGCGGCCACTCGCTGCTCGGCTCCGAGGTCATGGACACCGTGCGCAAGGAGTACAAGGTCGACGTACCGCTCGGCCTGCTCTTCGAGTCGCCGACCATCGCAGCCGTCGGAGCGTACGTGGACGAGCAACTGGCCAAGCCCGGCGAGGCCGTGGCCCCCATCCAGCGCATCGACCGGGCGGCCCTGCGCCGTCGCCGTGGTGCGGCCGCGTCCGCCCCCTCCAAGGAGAACTCGTGACATCAAGGACCGAATCGCAGGAGCGCGGGGCGAGCAGTCCGCAGGACGAAGCCTTCGCCCAGGAGCCCGCTGCTGCTGTGGCCAGTGTGGTCGCGGTCCTGCACCGGTGCACGCTTCAGGACACCGTACGTGTCGCCTGCCGGGACGCCGATACCGAACGCGTGCTGTCGTTCGACCTGTCCCAGGATCCGACGCCGGCCGCTCTGACCGCCGAGGCGCGCGCGGCTCTGGCCGCTCCGGCGCCGGACCAGGACGGCGCGGAGGCGGACCCGTCAGCCGTGGCCGATGTCCGGCTCGTATGGGACGCCGAGCCCGCGGGCACGGCTCCGGGACTGACCGTCGAGGCGGGTCCCGCCCAGTGGCGGGCGACCGCCGGCGCCGGGCGGTACACCGAGGAGGACGCCGAGCGGTACACCGGGCTGCTGCACACCGCGCACCGGGCCGTGTCCGCCGACGCCGACGTGCCGCTGTCGGTGCTCCCGCTGACCACCGCCGACGACCTGACCCTGGTGCGCGCCCAGGCGGGTACGGGCCGCGCTCCGGTGCCTGCCCGGCCGCTGCACGTGATGATCCAGGAGCAGGCGGAACGTACTCCGGACGCGGTCGCCGTGAGCTGTGCCGGAGCGGAGCTGACCTATCGCGGGCTCACTTCGCGCGCCGACCGGCTCGCCCGCCGGCTGCAGAACGAGGGCGTGGGTCCCGACCGGGTCGTCGGCGTCCTCGCCGAGCGGTCGCCCGACCTCGTC
This sequence comes from Streptomyces sp. NPDC087906, assembly GCF_055584925.1. Taxonomy (NCBI): domain Bacteria; kingdom Bacillati; phylum Actinomycetota; class Actinomycetes; order Kitasatosporales; family Streptomycetaceae; genus Streptomyces; species Streptomyces sp. NPDC087906. The sequence continues at coordinate 121,150 of NZ_JBVJLC010000012.1, read as the reverse complement.
ATCGCGCTGCTGGCCATCCTCAAGTGCGGCGCCGCCTACGCGGCGTTCGAGCCGGACCTCCCGGCCCAGCGGCTGCACCGATCGCTGGCCGACGCCGGTGTCGGCCAAGTGCTGGCACAGGACAGGCTCGCCGCGTCGGTGCCGGCAGGCATCAGCGTGTTGCCGCTGACCGCGGCCGGGCAGGAGAACGCGGTGTCACCGGTCTGCGTCGAGGTGGCGCCCGCCGCGGTGGCGTATGTCAGTTTCACCTCCGGGTCGACCGGGACCCCCAAGGGCGTTCGGGTTCCGCATGCCGCCGTCTCCCGGCTCGTCGTCGAGCCCAACTGGGCCGAGTTCGGCCCGCACGACGTCTTCCTGCAGCTCGCTCCGGTCGCCTTCGACGCCTCGACTCTCGAACTGTGGGCGCCGCTGGTCAACGGGGGGCGCCTGGCCGTGCACCCGCCGGGCCCGCTCTCCACCGAGCGGCTCGCCGCCACTCTCGTGGACGAGAAGGTGACCGTCGCCTGGATGACCGCGGGTCTCTTCCACCAAATGGTCAACCAGCACCTGGCCGCGTTCGCCGGTCTGCGCCATGTGGTGGCCGGCGGCGATGTGCTCTCAGCGACCCACGTGAGACGTCTGCTGCGCGCCCACCCGGGCCTGGTGTTCACCAACGGCTACGGCCCCACGGAGAACACCACCTTCACCACCTGCTGGACCTCCGCCGAGCCGCCGGCCGGGGACTTCGTCCCGCTGGGTACGCCGATCAGCGGCACCCGCGCGCTGGTGCTGGACCCGGAGATGCAGCCGGTACCGGTCGGTGTGCCCGGTGAGCTGTACGCGGGCGGCGAGGGGCTGGCCCATGGGTACGCGGGCCTGCCGGGCGCCACCGCCGAGCGCTTCGTGCCCGACCCGTTCGCGCCCCGCCCCGGTGCGCGCCTGTACCGCACCGGTGATCTCGTGACCCGCAGGACCGACGGCACTCTGGAGTTCCTGGGCCGGGCAGACCGGCAGATCAAGGTACAGGGCTACCGCGTGGAGCCGGGCGAGATCGAGGCCGTGCTCGGCCGGCACGAGGACGTGCGCCAGGCCGTCGTCGTGGCCCAGAGCGACGACGTCACCGGCAAGCGGCTGCTCGTCTACATCACCGCCGAGCGGCCGGACGACGACAGCCCGGCCGCTCTGGGACTGCGGCTGCGGGAGTGGCTGCGGGGACAACTGCCCGCCTACATGGTCCCGTGGGCGATCCTCACGCTGCCCGCGCTGCCTTTGAACCGCAACGGCAAGGTGGACCGGTCGGCCCTGCCCACCGCCCGCCGGGCCGCCCGCTCGCTCACCACCGAGTACCTGGCCGCGCGTACGGCCACGGAGAGCGCCGTGGCCGAGGAGTGGGGCGACCTCCTGGGGGTCGAACCGGTCGGTGTGGACGACGACTTCTTCGAACTGGGCGGCCACTCGCTCATCGCGGCCGACCTGCTGGGCCGCCTCCAGGACCGCTTCGGTGTGGAGCTGTCCGCACGCACCCTCTACCTGCGCCCCACCGTCGCCGAACTGGCCGAAGAGCTTGACACCTAGGCCCTGTCCGGCCCTGGGCGACCGCCTGAATTCTCGTTGAGACAGGGAGACCTCCGAAATGAAGCTCAGCATGCTGGAGCACCCGGACCGGATCGACCTCGATTCCGTCGATCTGACCGACTCCGCCCTGTACGGGGAGGGCGACCCGCACGCCATCTGGAACGCCATGCGCCGACGCGACCCGGTGCATTGGCAGCAGGTTGACGACACGCTGGGGTTCTGGTCGGTGACCAAGTTCGATGACGCCGACCTGGTGTTGCGCGACCACACGATGTTCACCTCCCAGCGCGGGACCATGCTCTTCCTGCTGGGCAAGGATGATCCGGCACGCGGCCGGCAGATGGCCGCCACCGACCCGCCTCGGCACACCCGGATGCGGGCCCCCATGCAGCGGGCCCTGACGAGCAAGCAGGTGGAGAAGTACCGGGAGGCCGTCACCGACGAGGTGCACCGGCTCCTGGAACCTGCCCTGAGCGGGGAGCAGTTCGATTTCGCCGAGGCGATGATGACGCTGCCGATGGCCACGGCCGGCACCATGATGGGCCTCCCCCGTGAGGACTGGACCCGGCTGACCCAGTTGACGACGATGTCCATCGCTCCCGACGACCCGGAGTTCGCGGGCCCCAACGGCGCCGAGGAGACGCTCAAGGCGGCCCACCGGGAGCTGTTCGCCTACTTCCACGACATTCTGCGGGACCGGCGCAACAACCTCGGCGACGACCTCATAAGCCTGCTGCTGGGCATGGAGATCGACGGCCGGAGCCTGGAGACCGGTGCGGTCCTCTCGAACTGCTACAGCCTGATCCTCGGCGCCAACGTCACCACTCCGTTCGTCCCGACGGGTGCGATGGCCGAGATCGTGGGCACCCCGGCGCTGCACGAATGGCGCGCGGACCCCAAGCTGCTGAACTCAGGAGTGGACGAGGCGCTGCGCTGGGCCTCGCCGACCAACCACTTCATGCGCTACGCGCTGCGTGACATCGAGCTGCGCGGCAAGAAGATCCGGGCGGGCGATGCCGTTGTGGTCTGGTTGGGTTCCGCCAACCGGGACGAGGAGGTCTTCCCGGACCCCTTCACCTTTGACATCCGCCGGAAGCCCAACCGTCACCTGGCCTTCGGCAGCGGTCCGCACTACTGCGTCGGCCATACGGTGGCCCGGATGAGCGTGAAGATCCTCTTCACCGAACTCTTCGAGAGCTTCGACGACTTCGAGTCCGCGGGCGAGGTGGAACACCTGCACTCCAACTTCGTCGCCGGCATCAAGCACATGCCGCTGGTCGGCAAGGTCCGCGCGGAAGCCGCCCGTTCGCACTCGCCTCTCGCCGAGTGAGCGCCTCGAAATGGTTCCTGCGGGAACCGTCACAGGAAAGTGCCGTACGCCTGTTCTGCCTGCCCTACTCCGGGTGCGGGGCGAGCATGTACCGCAAGTGGCCCCGGCTCATCGGTGACATGGAAATAGTCCCGGTCCAGCTCCCCGGCCGCGAGAACCGCTTCCGCGAGACGCCGTACGAGACGTACGAGGCTCTCGCCGACGATCTCGTCGAGGTGCTGCACCCTTACCTGGACCGCCCGTTCGGGCTCTTCGGCCACTGCGGCTCGGCACTGCCCGGCTACGAGACCGCGGTTCGACTGCTGGAGCGTGGATATCCCGTCCCCGACCGGCTGTTCGTCTCCTCACAGGTCGCCCCGCATCGGGGGCCGCACGGCCGCTTCCTGGAGATGTCCGACGCCGAACTGGCCGACGAGGTCCGCACACTGATCGTGCGGCTGGGCGGCAAGCCACGTCCTGACCTGGTCGAGCTGAGCCTGGAGGTCCTGCGGGCCGATGTGGAGACCAACAAGCGCTACCACCCGGACGAGCCGGTCCGGCTGCCCTGCCCCATCACCGCGCTGGGATGGGACCAGGACGTGGAGGTCGACCACCGGCTGATGGGCTCCTGGGCGGACTGCGGGGAGACCACCTTCCGGGTCCTGGAAGGACCGCACTACCGGTTCATGGATGCCCCGGACGACCTGATGGACGCCTTCCTCGCTGATCTCAGCACCTGACTGGCGACGGCAGCGCGCGGCGCGCCGCCCCGGCGGCGGCGCCGCGCGCGGCTGATGCCGCGCTACTCGCCGGTGACACCGCCGGTGAGTTCCCGGACGGCGTCCGGTGAGTTCGGGGACCTCGTCGCGGAGGTCGCGCCACGCCTCTTACGGCGTGCCCCCACCGCCCGGCTCCTCGGCGAGGTACTTGGTGACCTCCTCGTCCGAGAGCCGGGACAGCCAGCCGAGTACGTCGGCCACCTCGCCGTCGCCCGCCTCGGCGAGCTGCCTGCTCTGCACCAGGGACGCCATCCGCTCGATGGTCAGCGAGCCGCTGAGCAGCTCACCGGCGGACAGCGTGACGCCGAACGCGTAACGCACCCGCATCCCGAGCCGGGTGGCCATGAGCGAGTGACCACCGAGCTGGAAGAAGTCGGCGGTCACCGACGGCTCCGGTATCCCCAGCACCTCGCTCCAGATCGCTGCCATCTTGCGCTCCACGGGGTTGCGCGGTGGGATCGTCTCCTCAGGTGCGGCCGCCCACGGGGCCGGATCCGGCAGCGCCGCGCGATCGAGCTTGCCGTGCGGCCCCACCGGGAGTTCCGACAGGACGGTCACCGCGTCCGGTACCAGCCCCTTCGGCAGTGCCTGCTCCAGATGGTGGCGCAGCGTGTCGGGGGAGGGGGACTCCGTGCCTGCGGGTACGACCCAGGCCAGCAGATGCGGCCTGCCCGAGCTGTCGGGCCGTGCCTCTACGACCGAGGCGCGCACGAGCGGATGCCGGTTCAGCAGCGCCTCGATCTCGCCGGGCTCCACCCGCTGGCCGCGGATCTTGAGCTGACGGTCGAGCCGGCCAAGGTACTCGAATGTCCCGTCAGGGAGCATGCGTGCGCGGTCGCCGGTCCGGTACAGGCGTTCGCCGGCGTGGTAAGGGTCGGGCACGAACCGCTCGGCGGTCAGGCCGGGGCGGCCGAGATAGCCGCGCGCCGGAGCGATCCCGCCGATGTGGAGCTCCCCCGGGGCCAGCGGTGGGGCGATCCGGCCCGACGAGTCGAGAACGTAGAGACGGGCGCCCGCGATCGCGCGGCCGATGGGGACGCGGATCAGGCGTGCCTCCGCGGCACCGACGTGCTGGGCCGAGACGTCGATCGCCGCCTCCGTCGGCCCGTACAGATTGTGCAGCCGTACACCGGGCAGCACCTCGGCGAGGCGCTCGGCCAGCGCAGGAGCCAGCTCCTCGCCCGCGCATACGACCTGACGCAGCGTCCGCGCGGCGTGCACGGCATCGGGCTCCTCAAGGAAGACCTGGAGCATCGACGGGACGAAGTGGCAGGTGGTGACGGCGTGCCGGGCGATCAGACGGGCGAGGTAATAGGGGTCGCGGTGGCCCTCAGGCCGGGCGAGGACCAGCGTGGCCCCGGCCACGAGTGGCCCCAGCAGCTCCAGCCCGGCTACGTCGAAGCTCACCGGGGTCTTGAGCAGCACCGCCTCCCCGGCTGCCAGCCCGTAGGCGCGCTGGAACCACACGAGTATGTTCGCCAGGGCGGCGTGGGTCGTCATCACGGCCTTGGGTTCGCCCGTCGAGCCCGAGGTGAACAGCACGTTGGCGAGATGGCCGGGCAGCACCTCCGCGTGGCTGAACGGGCCGGCGCCGCTCCCGTCGGGATCGACCAGCACGGTGCCCTCGGGAGGGGTGAACCCTGGCGCGGATCCGATGAGTACCCGGGCCCGCGCGTCGGCGAGCTGCCGCGTGAGGCGGGCCGGCGGATGAGAGGTGTCGAGGGGCAGATAGGCGCCCCCGGAGAGCAGTACCGCGTACACGGCGGTGACCAGCTCGGGCGAGCGCGGCAGACATACGGCGACCGGCTGGTCCGGGGTCACGCCGAGTGCGCGTAGCCGGGCCGCCAGCCCCCGGGCCCGCGCGTCGAGGTCGCCATAGGTGAGCGAACCGCCGTCCCATGCCACCGCTATTGCCTCGGGGGCCGACCGTGCGACGCGCTCGACGAGCTGGTGGACCAGCACGTCGCCGATCGCCGCCGGGCCGCCGTCCGCGACGGTTCGTGCGATCCGCTCCGCCTCGGCGGGAGCCAGCGTCGGCAGGTCCGCGACAGCGGTGGCCGGCTCGCTGAGCGCTGCTTCGAGCAGGACGGGCAGCCCGGCCAGCAGACCTGCGACGGTCTGCTCCTCGAACAGATCGGCCGCGTAGACGGCATGGCCTGTCAGCGTCCCGTCGAGTCCCGGTCCGAGGTGCACGGACAGCTCGAACTGTGCACCGGGTGCGGGCAGTTCGAAGGGCTCAGCGCGCACACCCCTGGCCTCCCAGGGGTCGGTCGGCAGGTTCTGGAGCGCGAGAAGAGCGCGTACAAGCGGAGCGCGGCCGTCGGCGGCCCGCTCGGTGGTCGCACGGACGATCTCGTCGAACGGCGGCCGCTCATGACCGTAGGCGGCGAGACACTGGGTCCGCACGTCGTCGATGACGGCGGCGAAACTGGCCGAACCGGTCCGCACCCGCAGCGGCAGCGTGTCGGCGAGCATGCCGATGGCGGTTTCGGTGCCCGGCCGGTCCCGACCCGCCGCCACGGTGCCGACCACCAGGTCGTCCTGGCCGCTCCACCGGCCGAGGAGCACGCCGAAGGCCGCCAGCAGAACCATGAAGGGGGTGGCCTCCCGGTCCGCGGCGACCGTCCGCAGCCTTCCGACCAGAGCTGCGGGGAGCTCTACGGGCAGTGAACCGCCGTGCCAGGTGGGCGAGGCCGGAACGGGACGGTCGGTGGGCAGAGCCAGCGCCTGCGCCCCGTCGAGTCGGTCGCGCCATGCGCCGAGGGCCGCCTCGGGCCATGGCGCGCGGGGCGGGACCGCCGCCGGTACCGGGCCGGCCGTCCCGCCCTCCCGGTAGGCGTCACCGAGCCGCCGCAGGAGCAGGCCCATCGACCAGCCGTCGAGCACGGCGTGGTGCGCGGCGACGCCGAGCACCCATTCCCGCGGGCCCCGCCGCAGCAGGAGCAGGCGTACGAGCGGCCCGGAGCCGAGATCGAACGGTTCGGCGGCCAGTGCGCGCAGTGCTTCTCCCACCCCGTCCTCGCCGGGCGCCGTCAGGTCGTGGAACGGCAGCCGGAACGCGTCGGCGGTGGGCCGGACGGACAGACTCAGCGCGTCGTCCGGGCCTCGCAGGAACACCGAACGCAGGAGCGGGACTTCGTCGAAGAGCCCGGTGAGGCAGCGCTCCAGCAGCGCCCGGTCGAGCGGACCGTGCAGCCGAAGGCCGCCGGCGACGTGATAGGCGGTACCCGCGCCCATCTGGTCGAGCAGCCACATCCGTTCCTGCTCGGGAGTGACGACGGTCGGTCCCGCGAACGGGGCAGCGGCCGGTCGCGCGGGTTCGTGAACGGGGAACGCGGCGAGGTCCAGCGGTGTGAGGCCGTCCAGGAACCGGGTGAGCGGGACGTCCACGCCGCGTGCTTCGGAGAGCGCCGCCTTGAGCCGGACGGCGCGCAGCGAGTCGAGACCCTGGCCGACCAGCGGTGCGTCAGCGACGAGTGCGGCGGGGTCGGTGTCCAGCGCCTCGGCGACGAGCGCGGCCAGCTCGACGGGGATCGTCGCCGCCGGTGCGGCCCGCTCGGCCGTCGCCACCGGCTCCAGCGTTCCGGCGAGCCAGCGCGCGCGGCACTCCGCGCGCCGGATCTTGCCGCTGCTGGTGCGCGGGATCCTGCCGATCCGGACGAGGACGACGTCCGCGAGTGCGAGCCCGTGTTCGGCCGCCACTGCCTCGCGCACGGCCCTGACGACGTCGGGCCCGTCCTCTTCCCGGAATTTCCTGACCACCTCGTGCACGAGCACGACCTGCTCCGACGTCCCGTCGTCGACCGCGATCGCCGCGCTCCGGCCCGGGTGCAGGAGCGGGTGGGCCCGCTCGGCCGTCACCTCCAGGTCCGGTGGGTAGAGATTGCGGCCACGGACGATGATCAGATCCTTGATGCGGCCGGTCACGTACAGTTCGGCGCCGTGTCGGAAGCCCAGGTCCCCGGTGCGCAGGAAGGTCCGTCCGGGGTGCCCCTGCGCCGTGGCTCCGAAGGCGGCAGTCGTCTGCTCGGGCCGGTTCCAGTAGCCGCGGGCGACGGTCGGGCCGCTGACCCAGACCTCGCCGACGGCGCCCGTGGGCAACGGCTCGCCCGTGGCGGGATCGACGATCAGCGTGAGGTCCTCGTGGTGCGCCCAGCCGCAGCCGGTCAGCTCGGCGGCGGGCTCACCGGGTGCGGCTGCGACTGCCCGGCCGGTGTCCAGGTCGGGCCGCCGTACGCGCAGGACGGCGGGCTCGGCCGCCGGGTCGTCCCTGCCGGTGACGAACAGGGTGGCCTCGGCGAGCCCGTAGCACGGGTAGAAGGCCGAGCTGCGGAAACCCGCTGTGCGGAACGACTCGGCGAACGCTTCCATCGTGGCACGGTGCACCGGCTCAGCGCCGACGAGCGCGTGCCGCAGCGCCGACAGGTCGAGCCCGTCGCGATCCGCGGGCGCGGTGCGGCGCAGCACCTCGGCGTAGGCGAAGTCGGGGGCGGCGGTGATGGTCGCCCGGGTGCGGCTGAGTGCCCGCAGCCAGCGCATCGGCTGATGGAGAAAGGTCAGGGGGGAGAGAAGCGTGCAGGGGAAGCCCGTGTGTATGGGCTGCAGGATGCCGCCGATCAGTCCCATGTCGTGGTAGGGCGGAAGCCAGCTCACGCCGCGGCTGTTCTCGTCCAGGCCGAGTGAGCGCCCGATCGTCGCCGAGTTGTGCACGAGGTTGGCGTGGCTGAGCATGACGCCTTTCGGCGTCCCGGTGGAGCCCGATGTGTACTGGAGGAATGCCAGGTCGTCCGGGGACAGTTCCGGCTCCCGCCAGTCCTCCGGCGCTGTGGTCGCGTCATCGGTGGTCACCCACGTGAGCGCTGAACCCAGGTCGGGCCGGTTGCCGCGGTCATCGATCACGGCGAGCGTCGCGGAGTCGACCAGGGCGAGCACGGCGCCGGAGTCCGCGGCGATGGCCCGTACCCGCTCCAGGCCGTGTGCGCCGAGCGGCGGGTAGACCGGGACAGCGACCGCCCCGGCGTAGAGGCAGCCGAAGAACGCCGTCACATAGTCGGGGCCGGGCTGGTGGAGGAGCAGGACCCGGTCGCCCCGTCCGGCGCGCTTCTGGATCAGCGCGGCGACCGCCCTGGCACCCCGGTCGAGACCGGCGTATTCCAGCGTACGGATCTCTGTCTCCGAGACCTCGAACTCCAGTGCCAGGCGATGAGGAGTGCTCTCGGCCCGCCGGCGGAGGGTCTCGATGAAGGTGGGGCCCATGTGAACTCCTCGGACGAAGTCGGTCAGCGGTGGCGGAGCGGGAGGTCGCGGCCCGGACCCGCGCCGGCCCGCTCAGTGCGCGCACTCGAAGAGGAGGACCTGATCGCGCTGACCGAGCCGGGTAGGACGGAGTGTGGTCATGCCGCCGGTGACGGCCGGCTGCCGGCCGCCGCGTACCCGGTACGTCGCGCGAGCGCGACAGCGCCGGACGGGATCATTCGGCGAGCCTCCTGGTCACCTGGTCCGCGTCCATGCCGCTCACCTGGAGGATCAGATCCGCCGTGCGGTCGGCGTCCATTCCCGCTTCGGCCGCGGCGGAGCGGATCTGGCCGGCCAGTGCGAGCACGGTGCTCGCGGCCAGGAAGCTGCGGATCGAGAAATCCACCCGGAACAGGTCACGGATCCGGGACACCGCCTGTGTGACGAGCAACGAGTGCCCGCCGAGGTCGAAGAAGTCGTCGGCCACCCCCACCCGGTCGAGCTCCAGCACCTCGGCCCAGATCCCGGCGAGCACCCACTCCAGTGGTGCGGTCGGCTCGACGTAGGCACCGGACAGTTCGGGCCGGTCCGCGGCAGGGTCGGGCAGTGCGGCCCGGTCGAGCTTGCCGCTCGGCTGCAGGGGGAATTCCTCCATGAGGACGAACGCCGACGGCACCATGTGGTCGGGCAGCCGGTCGAGCAGGTACCGGCGCAGCTCGCCGACGCTCGGCGGCAACTGGCCCCGGGTGGTGAGGTAGGCCACCAGCCGCTGGTCGGTGGCCGCTCCGCGCAGGAGCACGATGCTGCGCTTGACGTCCTGATGGGAGGTCAGCGCGGCCTCGATCTCTCCCGGCTCGATCCGCAGGCCGCGCAGCTTCACCTGGTGGTCGAGCCTGCCCAGGAACTCCAGCTCGCCCGAGGAACGCCAGCGCGCGGCGTCGCCGGTGCGGTAGAGCCGCCCGGAGGGGGTATTGCCGAACGGGTCGGGCGTGAACCGCTGGGCCGACAGGCCCGGCCGTCGCCAGTAACCGCGCCGCACTCCCGCGCCGCCGATGAAAAGCTCGCCACGCACGCCGACGGGGACGGGTTCACCGTGCGCGTCGAGGACGTACAGGCGCTGGTTGGGCAGCGGCCTGCCCCACGGGATGATGCCGGGGACCGGTTCGGGCCGCCGTACGAGGTGGTAGGTGGAGCAGTACGAAACCTCCGTCATGCCGGCGAGGTTGTAGAGCCGCAGATCCGGCAGCAACTCGCCGAGCCGCTCGGCGAGCCCCGGCGGTAGCCGGTCGCCGCCGAGGACGGCCATACGCAGCGCGGCGCCGTCGAGGCCGGGGCCGCCGTGCACGTGGTTGACCAGCAGTTCGAGGAGTGCCGGCGCGGAACTCCACGTGGTGACCCGGGCGTCGACGAGAAGCCGGCGCAGCTTCACCGGATCGGTGACTTCGAGATCGTCGGGCGGGACCACCACGCACGCGCCCGCGAGCAGGCTGCCGAGGATCTCGTAGACCGACATGTCGTAGTTGAGACTGGATATCGCCAGCATCCGGTCCGCCGGCCCGAGACCGAGCGTCCGGTTCAGTCCGGCGAGCGTGTTCACCACGCCGCCGTGCTCATTGGCCGAGCCCTTCGGCAGGCCGGTGGAGCCCGAGGTGTAGATGACGTAGGCCAGAGTGCGTGCGTGCGCCCACTCGGGCAGTGGTTCCGCGGGCCCCCCGACACCGATGTCGTCCACGAGGACCAGCCCGGGGGAGGGGGCGGCGCCGTTCCTGTCTCCCACGTTCAGCCGCCCGGTGGCGGCCACAGTGCTGTCGGTGACGACGAGCGAGACACCCGAGTCGCGGACCATCAGCTCGATCCGGCCCTGCGGATAGCCGGGGTCGAGCGGCATGTACGCGGCGCCCGCTCTGAGTATGCCGAGCAGAGCGACCACCATGTCCGCCGAGCGGGGAAGGCAGACCCCGACGAGTTGCTCCGGTCGCGCACCCAGCGAGCGCAGCCGGTGCGCGAGCCGGTCGGCGCGCTCGGTCAGCTCGCGGTAGGTGAGCACGGTGCCGCCGCACTCGACCGCCGGGGAGTCCGGCCGGGCCTCCGCCTGCGCGGCGATGAGGGAGTGCAGGCAGCCGGCGGCGTCGGCCGCGCTCGCGTCGCCGTCCCCGGACAGCTCGCCGACCAGCCGGCCCCGCTCGTCCCCCGACAGCAGCGGCAGCCGGTCGACGAGCTGGTCCGGTTCGGTCAGCGCGGCATCGAGCACCCGGACGAACGCGTCGGCGACCCTCCTCGCGGTGGCCGCTTCGAAGAGGTCGGTGCTGAACTCGACCCGGCTGCGCAGCCGGCCGTCCTGCTCCGGGACCAGATCGAGGACGAGGTCGAACTTGCTGGCGTCCTGGTTGGTCGCCAGGTCCAGTTCCGCCACGTCGAGCCCGGCCAACGCGGGCGCCTGGCCCGGCACATCGCGCAGCGCGAGCATCACCTGCACCAGCGGCACAGAGCCGAGCGAGCGGTCCGGCCGCAGCGCCTGGACGAGTTTGCCGAAGGGGATGTCCTGATGCGCGTAGGCCTCGGTGCAGGTTTGCTTCACCTCGGCGAGGAGCGCCGCGAACGACGCCGTGCCCGGAACGTCCACGCGCAGCGGCAAGGTGTTGACGAAGAACCCGGCCAGCGGCTCCAGTTCGGGGTGGGTCCGGCCGGCCAGCGGCGAACCGATCACCACGTCCCGCTCGCCGCTCCACCGCGCGAGCACGACAGCGAACGCCGCCACCAGCACCATGTACGGAGTCGTCCTGTGCCGCTCGGCGAAAGCCGCCACCCGCTTCCAGAGTTCGGACGGGAAGGCGAACGGCTCCGACGCGCCCCGCCACGTGCGCGCCGCCGCAGGCGCGACGTCCGCGGGCAGTTCCAGCACGGGGGCGCCGTCGAGACGCTCCCGCCAGTAGCCGATCTGCTCGTCCAGCGGTCCGGTGGCGAGCCAGTCCCGCTGCCAGACGGCGAAGTCGGCGTACTGCGTTTCGAGCTCCGGCAGCGGCGAGGGCGCACCGCGCCGGAAAGCGTCGTAGAGCGCGCCGAGTTCGCGCAGCAGGACGCCGAGCGACCAGCCGTCGGCGGCGATGTGGTGGAGCCCGAGCACGAGCACGTGGTGGTCGTCGGACAGACGCAACAACCGGGCGCGCACCATGAGGTCGGACGTGAGGTCGAAGGGTGTGGTGGTTTCGGACCGGTACGCGGAGTCGACCGCTTCCTCGCTCGCCGCCGCGTCCAGCACAGGAAGCGGGACCGGCCGGGGGCGCCCGACACGCTGCTCGGGCCGACCGCCCTCGTCGACAAAGGTGGTGCGCAGCACCTCGTGCCGGCGCACGATCTCGTCGAGGGCGCCGCTGAGGGCCTGCCGGTCCAGTTCGCCGCGGAGGCGCAGCGCTCCGGACATCACATAGGCCGTCGATTCCGGGTCCGCCTGCGAGAGGAACCAGAGCCGCTCCTGTGCGTAGGACAGCGGGAAACGCGGCTCAGCACCCTCACGCGGCAGCCGTCGCGGTTTGAGCGCCACCGCCTTTCGCCGGGCAAGCTCCAGGGTGAGCAGCGCCCTGCGCTCCTCCGAGAGCCCCTCCAACGGGAGTTGGGCCGTCTCCCTGGCTGTCCCGCCCGCAGCGCCGCTGTCCGCGTCGCCTTCGTGGGCCGCGGATGTATCCGACTTGACCATGCCCGTTCCTCCCGTTCCTCCAGTTCGGCGTCGCCCTCGTGCGCCTGGACCGCTCACCCGGATCGCATGAGCCGGCCGCCGACCGCGGCGTTCGCGTCGTCGGCCAGCGCGGCCAGGACCAGCTCGGCGGATTCCTGCACGAAGAAATGACCGCCAGGGAAGCTACGGGGCGGCTGTGCGCGCGTCGTGTGCGTGGCCCAGCACCGCTCCGCCGCGGGCCCGTCGACCGTCGGGTCCTGTTCGCCGAGGTAGACGTGCAGCGGACAGTCGAGCGGCGTCTCCGTACGCTGCGTCCTGCGTTCGACGAGACGCAGATCGGCACGCAGCGCCGGCAGCATCTCGTCGAGAAACTCCCGGCTGGCGAGCAATTCCTCCGACATGCCGCCGAGGCCGCGGAGCCAGGTCTCCAGCTCCTCGTCCGAGGCGTCGGACGAAGCCTCCGACGCGCTGTGCCGCTCGGGCGGCTCACTCGCGGCCACGACCAGGGCCACCGGACTCCAGCCGCGTCGGGTACGCAGCTCGTAGGCCAGGTCGAGTGCGAGGACCGCGCCCATGCTGTGACCGAAGAGCATCACCGGTCGCTCCAGCAGCGGTGTCGCGGCGTCGGCGAGTTCCGCGACGGCGTCCTCGAAGCTCGTGGCCGGCGGCTCGGTCGGGCGCCCACCGTGTCCGGGCAGTTCGAGCGCGGCCACGCCAAGGCCCTCAGGAAGCAGCCCCGCCCAGTCCTTGAACAGCCGCGCACCGCCACCTCCGGGCGGCAGACAGAGCAGCCACATCCGGACCTCGTCCGGGTCCGACCACACCCGTAGCGCGTTCATGCAACACCACACTGTTCCCGTTGAGTCAAACGATCTCTGTGAAGTCGCATCGAGGTTCGCAGCCTGTACGGACGCCGACCAGTCGGGGAGTTCCCTTACCCGGCGAAGGGCGGCAACTCCTCGGACACAGCGACGTTCCGTGCCAGACTGCGTTGCGCGCTGACGGTGATTGCGAAGAGGCGACGATGACGGCACCTTGCCTTCTGCCTCGTTGCGTTGTCGGCCCGGCTCGACCCTGGGGCGGCGCGCCGCGGTGGTGCAGGAATCCGAGGTCGATTTCACCTCTTTGGGTCTCCGTTCTCCAGCTCTGCTCCAGTGTGTGTTCGGCGAAAGGTATGAAATGCAGGATCTGGACTTCTCTCTCACGAACCAGGAGATCGAGCAGTTCCATCGCAACGGGTTCATAGGTCCATTTGACCTGTATGAAGCCGAAGAGATGGAGAAGAATCTCCGCGCATTGCGTCCCAAGTTGCTGAGCGGCAAGAAAGCGATCTACAGTCAGGACAAGGCTGTTTCGGGCAGCACGAATCTGGCCAGCTACGACCGGCATCTCGATGTCGACTTCCTGGCGGAGCACATCGCCAGGCCCGAGATCGTCCAACGGGTCTCCAGTCTGCTGGGCCCGGACGTGCTGTGCTGGCGGAGCGAGTTCTTCCCCAAGTACCCCGGTGACGAGGGCACGGACTGGCACCAGGCCGACAATTTCTCGAACGTGGCCGGCTCCAAGCACCCGCAGATCGTCTGGCCTGAGGACGCCGAATTCGGTGGCACCATCACCGTGTGGTCCGCCTTCACCGAGGCGTCGCTCGAAAACGGCTGCCTGCAGTTCATCCCGGGTTCGCACAGGACGATGAACTACGACGAGTCGAAGACGATGACGTACGACGCCGACTCCATCAACAAGAAGGAAAAGGGCGGTGTGCGGAGGGGATTCTTCGGCTATGACTACCGCCAACTGCAGAAGGACCCCGACTGGAGTCCGGACGAGTCGAAGGCCGAATCCCAGGTGATGCGACAGGGCCAGTTCATCATCTTCTGGTCGACGCTGATGCATGCGTCTCACCCGCACAGTGGTCTCACCGACCAGATGCGGCTGGGATTCGCCAGTCGCTATCTTCCGACGTCCGTGAAGGTCTATCCGTACTCCGACGCCCTTGAGGAGTTCGGCGGTGCCGCGAGCCTCGAAAAGTTCGGCAATGTGCTCGTCTCCGGCAAGGACGAATTCCAGCACAACCGATTCGTCGACACCACGGTCAACGGATACCGCTTCCCGGTCCGCTAGGCGGCTGCGCGTCGGCGGGTTCCCCTCCCGGAGGGGGGCGTCCGCCCCCGCACGCCCCGGCACGTCCGAGCCAAGGCCACAGCGCCGAGCGCGAGAGGAGACGAAGTAGCGCCATGAGTGCTTCCGACAATGACGACAAGATCGACGCCTGGGTGGTGGAGACCTGTAAGGATCTCGGCCTTCCGGTCACGGATGCCGACAGTGACTTCTTCGAGGCCGGCGGTACCTCGCTGACCGCGATGAGGCTGATCGGCAAGGCAGAAGGGACATATGGCGAGGACGCCCTGCCCCCCGACGACCTGTACGCCGAGAGCAGGCTGCGGGACATCGCGGCGACGATCCGACGCAACGGTTCGCCCGTGGGCGCCGTCGGCGAGAGCTAGGCGCCACGGTGCTGCCTGACAGCGACAGATGGGTGATGAGGCTCAGGGCGGCGTCCGGCGTGCCGGTCACCCGGCTGATCTGTTTCCCCTACGCAGGCGGAAGCCCCGATCTCTTCAGGGCCTGGGCGGACGGTCTGAGCGCTCACATCGAACTGCTCGCTGTCAGGCTGCCCGGCAGGGGGCCAAGACTGGCGGAAGGCCACTACACCGAGTGGGAGCCGCTGATCGCGGACACCTATGCGGCCCTGGCCCCCTACCTGAACGAGCCCCACGCCTTCTACGGCCACAGCTTCGGGGCACGACTGGCCTACGAACTGGCCCATGTGGCCGTGGCCGAGCACGGTGATCTCACCCGGAGGCTCTTCCTCGCCGCGTCCCGCAGCCCCAGCGATCCCCAACGCCGCCCGTACCTGCACGAGTTGACGGACGCCGGATTCCTGGACGCCCTCCGTGACATGGGTGGCACCCCCGCCGAAGTCCTGGACGACGAGGTGCTGATGAGGCTCTTCCTGCCGACAACGCGCGCGGAGATCCGGCTGGCGGAGTTGTGGGGTGACCGGCACGACAAGGGTGTGACCGTACCCGTCACCGCCCTGTACGGCCAGGACGACCCGATCGACGGGCGCGAGTCCATGCGGGACTGGAAGCTCTTCACCGAGCGGGACTGTGAGCTGCTCGACATGGCCGGCGGGCACTTCTTCCTGGAGACACACAGCCGGCCCTTGCTGGCGGTCGTCAACGCCCGATTGGGGACGTGAGTGGAGAGCCTGGTCTGCACAGCGGAGGCGCTGTCGATCCACAAGGAGATCAATCGGACCGCCGTTCCCTTTCCCGACGAGTCCAGCGTCAAGGATCTCTTCGAGGACTGCGTGGACCGGCACTTCGCCGCCGTGGCCGTCGTCCACCGTGACCGAACGCTGACGTACGGCGAACTCAACGAACTCGCCAACGGTCTCGCGGACGTGCTGCGGTCGCGGGGCGTACACCCGGGCGATGCCGTCGGGGTGTGCGTCGAGCGGTCCCCCGAACTGATCGTGGGCCTGCTCGCGGTGCTCAAGTGCGGTGCGGCCTATCTCCCTTTCGACGCCTCATGGCCCGATGAACGGCTGCGTACCCTGTTCGGTCAGGCCCGCTGTCGCCGGGTGCTCACCGATCGGGACACCGCGCTCGCCGAGCGCTTCCCCGAGTGCGAGGTCGTCCCTGCCACGTACGCCGAGCCGCCGCGCGGCCGGACGAACCCGGCAGTGCCCGTCGGCCCCCAGGACATCGCGTACATCAACTTCACCTCGGGCTCGACGGGCAGACCCAAGGGCGTCACGATCCAGCACCAGGCGATCGCGCGCCTGGTGTTCGGCGCCGTATACGCGCGCCTCGACGCGAACACCACGCTGTTGCAGTTGGCTTCCGTCTCCTTCGACGCGGCGACATTCGAGATCTGGGGTGCGCTGCTCCACGGGGGAACCTGTGTGCTGTACCCCGGGAAGCATGTGCGTCTGTCCGAGCTGAAGCGGGTTCTGGACGAGCACCGTGTCACCGTGCTGTTCCTGACCACGGCCCTGTTCAACACGGTCGTGGACGAGGCGCCCGAGACCCTCGGCGGCCTTGACACCATTCTCACGGGTGGTGAGGCGCACTCCCTCAAGCACATCGAGAAGGCGCTGCGGCACTACGGCCGGGAGCGGTTGGTCAGTGTGTACGGTCCCACCGAGTGCACGACCTTCGCCACGTTCCACCCTGTCAGGGAAGTGCGCCCGGAGGATCCGGCGCTCCCCATCGGCCGGCCGATACAGAACACCCGCTTGTACGTGGTGGACGACGACACGCTGTGCGCACCAGGTGAGACCGGTGAGGTACTGCTGGCGGGCGCCGGCCTTTCTCCGGGGTATCTGGGGATGCCGGACATCACCCGGGAGCGGTTCATCGACCGCGACGTGGCCGGGCTGCCCGAGCGTCTCTATCGCACCGGTGACCGCGCCTATCTCCGCGCCGACGGAGACGTGGTCTTCCAAGGGCGTCAGGACGACCAGGTGAAGGTCAGCGGGTTCCGCATCGAACTCGCCGAAGTGGCCCACCACATAGAGTCCCACCCCACCGTGAAGCAGGCCTATGTGATGGTCACCGAGCGCGCGACGGGGGAAAAGGCGCTGGTGGCCTTCGTCGTGCCGCATGGCGAGGTCTGCACGACCGAGGTGCTGCGGGCACACCTCAGGAGGCGGATCCCCGGGTACATGGTTCCCTCCGGCATCCACCTCTGTGCCGCGCTGCCGCTGACCCCGACCGGTAAGGTCGACCGCCGGGTCCTGCTCTCATCTCACCTTTAAGCAAGGGGAATTACGCCAGTATGATCATCAGTAAGCGCGCGCAGCAGTTCCAGGACGCCCTCCAGGAGCGCGGTCTGGATCTGACCGTCGTCGAACTGCCCGACTCGACCCGCACCGCGGACGACGCGGCCAAGGCGCTGGGCTGCCAGAAGTCCCAGATCGTGAAGTCCCTGGTGTTCCGCGACGAGACGACGGGCGAGGGGGTGATGGTGCTCGCCAGCGGACCGAACCGGGTGAACGAGAAGGCCATCGCGGCTCACGTCGGGGGCAAGATCGGCAAGGCGGACGCGGAGTTCGTCAAGCGGGTCACCGGATACGCCATCGGCGGTGTGCCACCGCTGTGTCACCGCGAGCAGCTAACCGTGCTGGTCGACGAGGATCTGCTGACCTTCGACGAGACCTGGGCCGCCGCCGGCACTCCCAACGCGGTCTTCAAGATTCCAGGAAAGATCGTGGACATCCTGGACGAGCACACGGTGGTTTCCGTCAAGTGAGCCCGCCGGACGGGGAGTCAGCCATACGGGACCCGTATTCGTTCGACGGGCACGCCGAGTTCAGGGCGCGAATACGCCACCTGCTCGCGCAGTCGGTGCTGCCCTACGCGGAGGAGTGGGAACAGAACGCGTACATCCCGGCAAAGGGATGGCGGGCACTGGGCGAGCAGGGTCTGTTGGCGCTCGGACACAGCGGGGAGGACTTCCTGCGCAGTGCGGTCTTCCTGGAGGAGCTGGGCCGAACAGGCTACGCGGGCATCCGGGCGGCTGTCGGGGTGCACGCCTATATGGCCGCCTCCTACCTGGAGTTGTTCGGCACCGCCGAGCAGAAGGCGAGATACCTGCCGCGGATCCGCAGCGGAGAGCGCGTCGTCGCGTTGGCGATCAGCGAGGACGGTGCGGGCTCGGATCTGAGCCGGCTGCGTACAGAGGCCCTGTCGGCCGATGACTCCGGCCGTTACGTCAACGGCTGTAAGTGGCCTGTGGCGAACGGCTCCCGAGCCGACTTGTTCGTCACCCTCGTCAGGACCCGTCAGGCCACCTCGGACAGAGGCCTGACGGGGGCCGGCCTGGTCCTCGTCCACGGACAGAGCCCCGGTGTGACCCGTCGGCCCGAGCCGATGCTCGGCATGCGCAGCGCGGATGTGTGCCGCATCGACTTCGATCAGGTCCGGGTGGAGAACGATCAGTTGATCGGCCGCCCGGATCGCGCGCTGATGTACCTGATGAAGGCACTGGAGTTCGAGCGGCTGGTCGCCGGAATCCTCGCCGTGGGCGGCGTTCACGCTTGTCTGGCGGTGCTCGGAGCATTCGTCCGCGAGCACCACGTGGGAGGCGCGCCGCTCGCCGCGAAGCAGGCGGTCAAGCATCGACTGGCGGATCTGGTGGCGGAGTTCGAGCTGGTACGCCACTTCGCACACCGGGCGGCATGGCGTCACAGCCAAGGCGATCTGGACGGTCAGACCGCCTCGATTCTCAAACTGAGGGCGACGGAACTGGCGGTCGAGACGGCCCGGATCTGTGTCCAGTACCACGGTGCGCAGGGCTATGCCGAGGGTTCGGCGGCGGCTCGCCACTATCGCGACGCGATGGCGGGAACGATCGCCGCGGGCGCCAGCGAGCTGATGCGTGACATGATCTTCGAGGGCATGTCGTACGGACCGTGAGCGGAGCCGACCGCCGGTTCGATTCGAGCCACGCTCAGCCTCGCCGCTTCACTCGGGTACCACCGGCCATGGGGCTGAAAGGCGAAAGTGCCCTGCCCGCCCGGCGACCATGAACCTTGAGAGGCTCTGTCCGTCCAGGCGGAGGCACTTTCCTGGCTGGGCCACAAGATCGCGTCCCAAGGCGATCCGATCTGCGCGCGCCGCCGGTCTACGCCGGTCGGCCGGAGAACTGCGTGTCCGTGATCGTGCTCGCCCGGCCGATCGAGGCGGCGACCTGGGCCCGCGAACCGACCTTGAGCTTCTTGAAGATCCTGCCGAGATGGGTCTCCACCGTCTTGTGGCTGAGCTGGAGCGCACGGGCGATCTGCTGATTGGTGTAGCCGTCGCTGACCAACACCGAGATCTCCCGCTCCCGGCAACTCAGCCGGGTCAGCCGGGCGTCGGCCGACTGACGGGGTGCGTTCGCGGCCAGGCTGACGGTGTATTCCAGATAGCCGTGTGCTCCGCACCCGTCGAGCAACAGCCGGGCTTCGTTGAGCTGGCTGTGCGCCACCGCCGAATCGACGACGGCCCAGGCCGCCGCAGCGGCCAGGTGCGCGCGGGCCACGTCGAGCAGCCGCCCCGCTCTGGTCAGCGTGACGACCGCGCTGGACGCGAAGGCGGCGGCCAGGAGCGGATCGGCTCGCCGCTGCTGGTGCGCGCGGGCCAGCAGCGCCAGTCCGGTCGCACCCGGTAGTTGTAGTCGGCCGGCGGCCGCTTCGGCCGCCGTCGCCCACCGCTCCGCCTCCGCCTCCGCGTCCGACCCGCTCCGCTGCGACTCCAGGCGGGCCAGGATCTCAGCGGCGGCCGGGGCCAGCGCGATGATCGGGAACGTGGCCGCGCGCCGCACGGTCCCCGTTGACAGGAGAGCCTTGCACAACTCCTGGTCACCCGTGTCGAAGGTCGTCTCAAGCAGCGCCAGGCGCACGCGGTCCGCCCAGGGCTCCCGCCACGCCTCCGCCTGCTCCGCGGCCCTGCGCGCCGTGATCCAAGCGGTCGCCTGGTCGCCGTTGATCCACATCGCCCTGGCAAGCCCGGCACCGGTCTCGGCCATGAGGTGGTCGGCGCCGATCCGTTCCGCGGCACGCATCGCCTGGCGTCCCGACTCGATCGCGAGGTCGATTCGCCCCAGACGCAGGCAGGCCTCGGCGAGCCCTGTGGCGAACTGCGGGATCAGATACTCGAGTTCGTACGCCGCAGCCAGGCCGAGGCCGCGCTCGAAGTGGCGTGCGGCCTCGGCGTCCTGCTCAAGTCGGGACTGGCCCCTGGCCAGCCAGTACAGAGCGTCGAGCCGTCCGATGAGGGTGAGGTCGTCCAGACCGTCGAGCAGGCCGGCCATCTCACGGAGCCGGACGGCGGCACGCCCCGTACGGCCCGAGTCCGCCTCCTGGGCACCGAGCAGCGAACAGGCGTACGCGCGGGCCAACGGGTCGTGCTGTCCGGCGGCCCACCGAATTCCGGGGGCGTCACCGCCGGGCAGGCTTCCTCGTTCCAGCGTGGCCGCGAGTTGCGCCAGCTCAACCAGCGCGAGTGCCTCGGGTTCGGCGGCCACCTCTGCCCGCACGGTCTCCAGCAGCGTCTCGGCGAGGGCGTGCCTGCCCAGCAGACGCTGGGCCCACGCCCGCCACTCGGCTGCCTCCGCCCGGACGATCAGCGGAACATCGATGCACGGCCGCGAGGTCCGATCGAGGATCTCCAGGGCCTCCCTCGGCCGTCCTGCGACGACCAGGGCTTTACCCGTGCGAACACGCTGCTCGTAGAGCCTGATCTCGTCGCCGGGGGATTGGCCGAACTCGCGCGGTAGCAACCTTGACCGGACGTGGTCGGCCACGGGCGTCCGGGACGGCATCGGTTCGAGCGCCGAGTGGGTCCATGCGGCAGGCAGTCGCATGAGCTCGCTGGCCGCGGAGTGCGCGGCCAGCCGCCATTTCTCACCGGTGGTGTGATAAATCGTCTCCCGCAGCGCGGGATGGCGGAAACGGTAGGTGCCCTCCAGCCCGCAGAGCCGGATGATGTCCTCGCGCAGAAGCTCCGTGGTGGCCGCCGCGAGACGTTCGGTGGGCAGCGCGGCCACGGACCGCATCTCCTGGAGGGTGAAACTCTCGCCCAGGACGGCGGCCGACTGTGCGGCGAGCCAGCCGTCGTCGGACACGGCGCGCAACTCGTCCAGGAAGCGGGCGAACGGTGCGAGTTTCGAGCCGTCAGGCGCGGTCCCCTCGTAGGCGCCGTGGGAAGCCGACAGGGCCAGCAACAGCCCTGGATTGCCGCCCGCACGGCTGAGCAGGGTCTTGCGCAGCGGCCGGGCCGTTCCCTTCGGTAGGAGAGCGGTCAGCTCCTGCTCGGGCAAGGGGCCGAGTTCGATTCTGTGTGACCCGGGGATGGATGCCAGGAGTCCGCTCAGGTGGAGCGGCGACTGCCGGTCGCGATGGGCGACCACGATCAACAGTCGGGCATGGGGCGGCGTGCGTACGAGGCTCTCCAGCAGGTCCAGGGAGACCGGGTCCGCCCAGTGGATGTTGTCCAGGGCCAGCACCAGGCCGTTCGACCCGGCCAGCTCGCGCAACGCCTGGCGCAGCGCCGATCCCATCGCGCCCGCCGGTACAGCCGGCGGGGAAGCCGCAGGACCGGGGTGAGCCTTCCGGTCGAGGGCGGGGAACACCGGTACGAGGACGCGTTGGTGGGCGACCGGTATGGCCTCCAGCACCGCCTCGGCCCTTTCGGACAGAATCTCCTCGAAGGCGTCGGCGAAGAGCTGGTAGGGCGAAGCACTCGCAGTGGGGACCGCGGCGGCGTGGGCGACGGCCCAGCCTCGCTCTCTCGCTGTCCCGACGATCTGCTGCAGCAACCGGGTCTTGCCGATCCAGGGCTCGCCGTGAATCTCCACGATCGCGGGCACGGAACGATTCGGATCGAGGAGGTTCGCCATGTCCTCCGCCGTCAGCGCGGCTCGCTCGGCCGCTGGATGCCGCGGAGATGACTCACTGCCGGCCATGAACGGCGGTCACCTCCTGAGCCGACGTCTCCGTCGTACTCGGCGTGCGACTCTCGGCCACCATCGCGCGGCGCAGACTCAAAGGCCGCATGTCGGTCCAGTGCGTTTCTATGTATTCCAGGCATTTTTCCCTGGACGCCGGCTCTTGCACGGCTCGCCAGCCGGCCGGGAGTGTCCTTCCCTCTGGCCAGATTGAGTACTGCTCTTCCTCGTTGACGACAACGAGATGGCGCTCGGATTCGTCGATGGACATACTTCTCCCCCATAGAGACGTGCAACTGCAGGCACGGCCAGCAGCCTATGTGAACGGCAGCTTATACACCATCTTCTTTGGAGGGTCGACCAAAGACGACGGTGCGGTGCGGTGCCCGATGCCCTTCGTCAGGGGGTACTGGCCGGACGGCGGAGTGAATGATCTTGCAAATGCGCCGAGGTCGGCAATCCGGATGTGTTGAGAAAAGAACGGCTGGTTTTGCACTGTGCATCCGGACGGAATGTGTTCCTGGAAGTACGGCAACGTCGTTGCCTACCCGGTCGTTCCGGATCGGTGACCAGCGGCCCGGCCCCACTGGGCGAAGCGCTGGTGGACCGCGGGCCGGGCCGCCCGCGGACCGAAGGCAGCGCGGCCTTCCAGGCTCCGCTCTCGGCGCCCATTTGTTCCGTGTTGTGTACACCTTTACCGTCTGATCCGTGGGCGTCATAGAAACACCTAATTTTTCAAATGGCGCGCCTGACCGGCCGGCCCAGGGGCGAACTGTGCAATGTTTTGACGCAATCTTGAACATGAACCGCATTGGAATCCCGGGAAACGGCCCCGAAAGACTTTGAACCACGGCACCGCCTAGGCCTACTTCGCCTACTTCGCCGCTTGGGTGAGGAAGGAAATCCTCGCCCAATTCGGGTCAATGAGGGCCGCAAACCTGAGAAGACCACATCCGTGATCGAAAGAAGGATCAGGTCCGTACCCCACCTGGAACCCGGAGCTACGGACGGCGTTCCTTCGACGGTCGCAGGGAAAGAGGCAGCTCGGCTGCCACGAAACTGCGCGGCGGTCCGTGGTGGTTCGCCAACGTGCCGAGACGACTGCCGCTCTCAACCCAAGAGCGACTGGAGCAGCCGCAGCACGGCAGTGACCAGGGCGTCGGCCGCGCCGGTGGCCATGGCGAGAGCGAAGTGCCGTGCGGCGCGGCTCCACAGGGCGCCGGTGGGCGTCGCGTCTGTGGTTGAGGGGGCCTGCTCCTGTGGCGTTGCGTGGGTGAGGTCCATGACGTTCTCCTTGCTCCGTGCGGGATCGGCACGGCCGCGGGGCGCGACCGGTGAGATGCCGATGGAGCAGCATCCGGAGGGTTTCCGGCGACCGCCTGTCCGGGGTGAAGGGCCATCGCTAGCCTGGTCGGGACGGCCGTGGCGGGTATTCCGGAGGGTTCCGGGACCGGGCGCGGGCCGGAAGGGCCAGAGCCGGAGGCGGTGCAGGGATGGGACGCAAGACCGAGCGGTTCTTCGCCGAGTTGAAGAAGGCGTACGAGGCCGCAGGTGAACCGACGCTCGGTCAGATGCGGCGCTTGGGAGGTCGGCCAACGACCGCGCTGAGGCCGGGCAGTTCAAGCCTCAGCGAGTGGCTGGGCGGCATCTCGGTTCCCGCGAAGGCGAGCGAAGTCTTCCTTCTCGACCTCGTCGCCTACCTTCGCCGACGTGCCGGTGCCCCCGCCAACGTCCCTGCTGACAGGGCGTATTGGCTGCGCCTGGTGCGCGCCGCACGTAAGGAGCGGGCAGCGGAACGGCCCGGCGGCCGGCCCCGGGCCCTGAAACCAGAAGCAGGGCCGGTGTCCGGGCCGGTTACGCTGCCGCCACCGCCCGCCGACTTCGCGGGCCGTACCGCCGAACTCGGCCAAGTCCTGCGCTGTTTGGACCCGGAAGCCGCCGAATCCGAGACCTCGGCCGCAGTCGTCGTTTCGGCGGTGGCGGGGATGGGCGGGGTCGGCAAGACCGCACTCGCCCTGCACGCGGCCCATCAGGCGCACGGGCGCGGTTGGTTTCCGGGAGGCGCCGTCTTCGCGGACCTGCGCGGGTACAGCGCGCAGGGCTCCGTGCGCGCGGGCGCTGTCGCGGAAAGGCTGCTGCGAGCCATGGGCGTACCGGCACGGCAGTTACCCGGCACCGACGACGGCGCGGTGGATGCCTGGCAAGGCCTGCTCAACTCCCTGACAGCGAAAGGAACTCCGCTGTTGGTGGTGCTGGACAACGTACGTGACCTGGGCCAGGTCGGCGCGCTGCTGCCCAGGTCGCCGCACCGGTCCCTGGTCACCTCACGGCAGGCGCTCTCGTCCTTGCCCGCCCACCGCGTGAGCCTCGCACCGCTGCCACCGGACGAGGCGGTGGCCGTACTGGACACGGCGCTACGGGCGGGGGAGACCGACGACGTACGCTGCGCCACCGATCCGGTCGCAGTCCTGGACCTGGCCGAGTTGTGCGGCCGACTGCCGCTCGCGTTGCGCATTACGGCCGCGCTGCTGCGAGCGGACCCCGATCGGCAGTTGTCGGCCCACGCAGCGGACTTACGCGAGGTCCGCAACCGACTGGACGCGCTGGAACTCGACGAGGAAGACACCGAGGGCCGGCCCCTGGCGGTGCGGGCCAGCCTCGACCTGTCGTACCGGCACCTGACGACGCAGCCGGCCCGCGCCCTGCGCCTGCTCGCCACCACGCCGGGCCCGGACGTCTCGACGGCCACTGCCGCCGTCGTACTCGACCTCCCCCGCCCTGATGCCCGCCGCCACCTCGCCGGTCTGGCCCGCCATCATCTGCTCACCCGCACCGACCTGCGTGGCGCGGACACCGACGCACTGCTGTCGCCCGAGGACGCCGAACGGTGGTCGCTGCACGACCTGGTACGGCTCTACGGGGCCGAGCAGGCCGACCGGCATCCGTCCGAGGCCGCGGCCGCGGCGGGGAGAATCGACGGACGTTTCACGAAGCTGACGGCAGCCGCACGCGACTGTCTAGGCAGCACGACGGGCGGGGCGCCGCCCACTCATGATTTCACCAGTGCCGTACAGGCGCTGGCCTGGCTCGATGCCGAACGGGCCAACGTCGTCGCCCTGGTGGCCGCCGCCCGGCACGGCGGGCGCTGGCGCTCGGCTTACACGATCCCCTTCAACCTTCACCACTACCTGGAGGAGGGCTGGTTCGGCGCCGACGCCTATGAGTGCGGCGTGCACGCGGTGGAAGCAGCCAGACATCTGACGCCGGCAGATCTGGCAGCCGCGCTGGCCTTCGTCGGGAATGCCTGCCGTCTGACAGGCCGTTTCGACGAGGGAATTGAACGGCTGACCGAAGCCGTGGGTGCGGCAGCGAACGCCGGCAACGCGGGTGCGCTCAGCTCGGCGCTCCACAACCTTGGCCTGGTCCACGCGCTGCGCCGTGAATGGGACAGGGCCGAACGCGCCCACAGCCTGGACGTCGAACTCTCCCGGAACTGCGGCGACCGGCGGGGCGAAGCCATGGCGCTGGCCGCTCTCGCGCATACCCTCCGCCGGAAGGGCAGCCCCGAGGCCGCGACCGCGGCATTGGTCCGAGCGGCGCGCCTCGTCCACGAAACGAGCGACGTGCACGGAAGCGCCATGGTGGCGCTGACCCACGCACAATCCCTGCTGGAAGATCCTCGGACACCGTTGGCCGCGCTGACCTTCCTGGCGTCGGCGGTCCGCGACTTCCGGGAAACAGGCTCACAGGCGAAAGTGGCGGTCGCCTCTATCGGACTCGGCACCGCCTACTGGACGCGGTGCCCGGCCCGCCACGGCTCGGCGGCGATCCGATGGATCCGGGAAGGACTAGCACTTGCCGAAGAAGGCACAGACCATCAACTCATCGCCCAGGCCCTGTGCCAACTCGGTACCTTCCTCGCGCATACAGGAGATCGCGCCGGCGCCCGCCCGATACTGGAACGAGCTGTAGTCGCCTGCACCGAAGTCGGCGACACCGAACGCACCCGAACGGCCCGCTCGACACTGGCCCACCTGGGCAAGCCCAAAAGGCCGTTGATCTGCGACGAGACGGGTCCGCAGGGGCTCCACGAGCCGTTCGACATCGCAGAAGCCATCGAAAGCATCGCCGCAGGCGCCCCCAATTCCACTCTCGTCGTCGGTGACCCAGTCTGGCTGGCCCTCGCCGGCGCCGATAAGTCCCCCGCCCCAGGCACACCGTGAGAGGTTTTCTCCAACAGTTACTGGCGTGCGGCGGCGCTTCTCCGAAGGCTACGCCGGGTGCGCCGGCTCCACACCGTGTGCCCGACGAGAGCGACAGCAGAAGCGATTGCAGCAATGCGAATCGCGTTCCAGGTTACTGAAAAATTAAGCCCTTGCGCATCGGCCTCCGCACCCAATCGCAGGGTGGCCTCGAAGAAGGCAATCAATGGCACAAGAAGGCGGAGCAAGAGGCCGCTAATTCCGGGAGTTCGCGCTAGGTTCCCGACGAGTCCCACGGGTGCACCAAACACGAAAGACGCTACCCCCCACACGGCAATTTGCCCCTCGCGGGAGGCGCCGGATTCCAGTCCGGTCGGGACGGAGGTGGCCGGTTCCATTCCCGCCGGAATGGTGGGGTTCATATCCTTGAAAAGATAGTATGTGACCACACCGATGGCCAACCCTAAAGATGCCAGCAAGGCTGACTCGATCTTGGAACGGCAAAGACAGCCCACCAAGAACGCATAACAGGCCCACGGCCAGCCACTGGAGAAAAGAATACTCACGGAAACGCAAACGGGGTTGTCCCATTTCCCCGCGACAGGGCCCACCAGGCCGAGCAGCAATCCCGTCCCGAGCGACGCAGCGACCGGCACAACGTGCGTACGCAGACTGCTTGTGATCTCTCTTCCCCGTTCAGTGAGTCAGCCATAGTCGCAGATGGCGCCACCCTGAGGCTGCGCGGGCGACCGCACAGCCCCTGAGTGGCGCAGCAACCTACCGCACCTTCCGAAGAGCTATCGCCTGGTGCGGGAGCAGAACCTAATCCACGCTGTAGTAGGTGGAGCAGGTGTAGGCGAAACCGGCAATGCGGCTCGCGTTGGAGGTGTCGCCGGCCGCGGCGTGATCGTAAGAGCTGCCGTTCCCGATCTTCGCCGTGGACGAGTGCCCCTTCGTCTGCTGCGCGTAGTTCGAGTAGCACTTCTTCATGATTGTGCCGCCGGATGTGGTGCTGTACCAGCCGTAACACCATGTGCCACCGCTGGACGGGCTGATGCACGCCTCCGACATCGGCTGAACGGTACCCGGCGAAGCGTCCATCTTGAACGTCACCACACCCCACTCAGAGGGGTTACCCAGCTCTGCGGGGGCCTTGGTGCCGTCCCCGCGGTGGTGGACGGTGACGGTGGCGCCGGCGGTGGTAGTCACCTGAGTACTGTCTGCGGTGGCCGGCGCAGCGAGGCCGACAGCCGCGATAGCGGCACCCGCGAAAGCGAAAGTGACGGATCTACCGGTGATCTTCATTGAATCCCCTCCCGTGATTCCCCCTGTTGGGAACAGGAGAAATCTTCCGCAGGTCCGCACCAATCTGTAAAGGGATTTAGAACCAGGTGGCCGAAAACTCGGCCTGGCCGGGTCCGATCGCCTCAGTCCGGACATTTCCCCACTTCGCGACGCTCGCTTCGGGGGGTTGCGTCCGATATTTCGTTGAAGATCTCACAGCTACGCCGCCAGTCGCCTATCGCCTCGAACTGAGAATGCTGGCTGAAATCCGAACTTCGGAGTGTCATATTCCGTCTTCAGTAGCCAACTCGGAGTATTGTATTCCGCCTTTGGTGGCTAACTGGAAGAAGTATATTCCGCCTTAGGCGGCCAACCTCGGGCTTTCGTGTCTGGTCTCGGTGTCCGGTCTCGGGCCGGAACGCGACAGTGGCTCCAGCCGGTCGGAACCGGTCGGAGCCACTGTCGTATTGCCCGGTGAGAGCAATGGCGGAGGATACGAGATTCGAACTCGTGAGGGGTCGCCCCCCACACGCTTTCCAACTGTTCACGAGGCCGTGCGCGGGGATGCAGAGACGTTCTGACCTGCGTGGAACGGCGGGCCGGGCCGTGTTCCGCGGCGATCGGGCTAGCCGTGGTGGCGCACCAAGGGCGCCCGACCCCCGCGGTAGATGTTGACCTCGTTGTGGATGTCGCCGACGTTGAAGTTGATCAGGCCGCCGCAGGCGAGGAGGCAGAAACCGGTCGGGGTTGTGGGAGGCGTCGGCGCCGCTGAGATCAGCACTGTCGTTTCGGCGTTCGAGGCGCTGCAGTTGTCGTTGCCGTTGTAGGCGGCGGTGATCGAGTGCGTGCCAACGGTGGACAGGTTGGCCGTGTACGCCGCGGCCCCGGCTGCGGTGACGGGGACGGTGGCCAGAATGTCGCCGCCGTCGAAAAACGTCATGCCCAGGCCGCCGCTGGGATCATCCGCGCAGGCCACCATCGCGGTCAGATTCACCGGTTGGCCGATCGTCGCGGCCGATGGTGACGCCTGGGCCGTGGTCGTCGACGCCTCCGCCGCCGCTGCCGGCGAGGAGAAGGCCACTACCGCCGTCAAGGCGGCGAGGGGGACCAGGTTCCAGGCTGCCCGATCGTTCCAACGTGTCACTGTTCGACTCCTTGTTCGGGCACATGCCGAGGTCGACGCGGTACTCCAGTAGCGACACAGTAAGGGGCTAATCCTGCCATTACATGACAAAAATTGGCGATCCGCGGATCTGGTCACGGAGGTTCCCCCGGATGGGCGGGACCTGGGCATCACACGGGTGGGCGCCTGCCCGGCATCACGCCGGGCAGGCGCCCACACCCCCCACGCGGCGCCAGGCAGGCCGCCGCACCCCTCGACGGGGTTCGGGGCAGGCCCTAGATCCCGGGTGGTGAAACGCGCGTGTACGTGCGGGAGTTGCTGACGCCGCCGGCCGTGGTGACGTTGACGGAGACAGGCCCCGCCGGTCCCGCGGGCGCTTGGGCGACGACGGTGGTGTCGGACAACACGGTGAACGCGGCGGGTACGGCACCGAAGGAGACGGTGGTCGTGGTGGTCATCGCGGTGCCAGTGAGGGTGATGCCGGCCCCCGCGTCCGTCGGCCCCAGAGCCGGCGAGAGAGCGGTGAGCACCGGGGCCGCCACGTAGGTGTACACCACGGTGTTGCTGGTCCCGCCCGGCCCGGTGGCGGTGACGGGCACCGCTCCTGTTCCGGCGGGTGCCACGGCGGTGATCTGCGTCGCGGAGTTGACGGTGAACGTGGTGGCGGCGTTGCCGCCGAAGGCCACCGCCGTGGCTCCGGACAGGCCGGTGCCGGTGAGGGTGACCGTTGTACCGCCCGACGCCGGACCCTGGTTGGGGGAGACGGCGATGAGGGAGGGCGCGTTCAGGTAGAAGAAATAGACGGGGCCGGTGGTGCCGCCGACGGTGGTGGCGGTGACGGGCACCGCTCCTGTTCCGGCGGGTGCCACGGCGGTGATCTGCGTCGCGGAGTTGACGGTGAACGTGGTGGCGGCGTTGCCGCCGAA
>NZ_JBVJLC010000012.1:0-91472 GCF_055584925.1 Streptomyces sp. NPDC087906 | reverse complement strand
CCGAAGGCCACCGCCGTGGCTCCGGACAGGCCGGTGCCGGTGAGGGTGACCGTTGTACCGCCCGACGCCGGACCCTGGTTGGGCGCGATGGCGGTGAGGGCCGGCGTGGCCGCGTAGGTGTAGGTGACGGAATTGCTCGTCCCGCTGGGGGATCGCACGGTGACCGCGACGGCCCCGGTGCCGGACGGTGTCACCGCGGTGATCTTCGCGGCGGTGTCGACCGTGTAGCTGAGGGCGGGGTTGGCGCCGAAGGTGACCGACGTGGCTCCGGTGAAGCCGCTGCCGTTCAAGGTGACCGTGCTGCCGCCTGCGGCGGAGCCGGTGTTGGGGACGACGGAACTGAGGACGGGGGCGGCGGCCGCGACGCTGGGTTGTACCGCTCGCGCCGTTGGATCACTGTTTTCCACGGTGTCTCCGTAGGTGTGCCTCCCCTCCCGGGAAGGTCGGGGACTACTGATCGGATCCCGCCCGCCACCACCACCCGTCACGCGGGCTCCGGCGACGTCGGGAGAACGCTCGCGGCCTGGTCTTGACGTGGCGCGGGGTTGGACGGCTCGGGCCCCCGGCCCGGTGATGACTTTCCGAACCGGGGGCTTGTGAGGCGGGCACGGCGCCCTGTGTGGTCGGCGCGTCCGCTATGGGTGGGACGACGATCGCCGGCGGTGGCCGGTCCCCTCCGGGGCGGTCAGATGCCGGGCCCCGCGAGATAGGTGTACGCGTCCGCGGCGGTCGCGCTGGCCGCGTCGTTGGTGACGACGACGTCGACGGCGCCGGCCGCCCCGGGAGGCGTGACCGCCGACACCGCGGTGTCGGAGAGCACGGTGAAGGGCGCCGGGTTCCCGTCGAAGGTGACCTGGTTGGTACTGGTGAGGCCGGTACCGGCCACGGTCACGGTCGTGCCGCCCGTCGTCGGCCCCTCCGCGGGGGTGACCGTCGTCACCGTCGGAGCGGCGACGTAGGTGTACGACAGCCCGTTGTTGGTGCCGCCCGCAGTGGTGACGCTGACTCCTACCGACCCTGCGGTGCCCGCCGGTGCGGCGACGGTGATCGTGCCGTCGGACACGACCGTCGGGACCGCGTTGTTGGCGCCGAAGGCGACGCTGCTGGCGGTGGACAGGCCGGTCCCGTTGATGGTCACGGTCCCGCCGCCCGCCGTCGACCCGGAGGTCGGGCTCAGGGACTGCTTGAACGGCGCCCCGACGTAGAAGAACGGGAGGGGGTTGCTCGTCCCTCCCGGCGTGGTCACGGTGACGCCGACCGACCCGTTACCCGAGGGGGAGACGGCGGTGACCTGGGTGGGCGAGACGTTGGTGACGGCGGTGGCCGCCCGGGTGCCGAAGCGCACGGCGGTGGTGCCGCTGAGACCGGTACCGGTGATGGTGACGAGTGTGCCGCCGCCACTTGATCCTTGATTCGGGCTGATTGGCATGAGAGCTTCTTCCTCGCTCGCAATGCGGTACATTACGAGCAGTGATGGGGCGTTCGGATTTCTCGGATGCCTCGACCGGGTGCGAATCGGATCTCATGTCCACTGGCCAGGTGGTCATTCGGTGGCCCTGCGATGGCGCGCGCTTGGCGGTGTCGGCCGCCTGCGTGATACGCGGGGCTATCGAGGAACACCGTGATTCCGGCGTCGGCCGACGCTCGAATCAGCGACCTGCTCGCATCTGGCTCGAAGGTTACACATCCGTCGAAACGGACACTTCGAGTAGGCCATCCGAGTGGCATGACCACAAGGCCTATGCCAAAACGCCAGCCATTCGGTCGAGCGCTCAAGAGTGAAACACGGCGCCCTGAGGGCGTATTTATGAATACAAGATATTAATTTATAGTATTTTTGAGACCGGAATTGAGCGGTCCGCCTCCTCTCGCGACCGCTCGGTGACCTCACCACCACCACTCACCGCCGCCCCGCAGGGCACTCGTCACCCCCTCGTGCCGCGCTCCTCCCCGTTCGGGTGAAAAAGCGCCCCGGGCATTGCCACCGCCTCCAGCCACTGGGCTACTTCGCTTAACAAACAGATGTGTCGGTCGACAGGCCGGTCCGCGGCACTCCAGGTTCGTCGACCCATGGATTCGAGGAGTCCCCCATGGCGGTTTCACCGAACCAGGGATCCACCGGCGGCGGCGACGCGGTGACCCTCACGGGCAGCCACTTCACCGGCACCACCGGCGTGCGCTACGCCTCCCGCCAAGCCGTGAGCTTCACGGTCGTCAGCGACACCACCACCGAAACCATCACCCCCTCCGGCCACGGCCCCGTGCCCGTCTCGGTGACAACCCCCGGGGGAACGGGAGCGGTCGGAACCTTCTACTACCTGCCACCGCCCTCTTTCCGCCTCGTCCCGCCTCCCGCCGGACCCCTGGCAGGCGGCAACACGGTGACCCTCACCGGCCTCGGCCTGTCCACCACGAGCCAGGTCAGCTTCGGAACGCAAGCCACCCGGTTCACCGTCGACTCCGACGGTCAACTCACCGCGATCGTCCCCTCGGCGCTCTCGGCGGGCCCGGTCGCAGTCACCGTACGCACCCGGGGAGGGATCGCCGGCGCGGTCACCTACACCTACCTCGGCCTCCCTGTCATCACCGTCGTCACCCCCGATTCCGGACCAGAGGACGGCGGCAACCTCGTCGTCATCACCGGCACCGCGTTCTCCCACACCACCGCCGTCACCTTCGGCGGGATACCCGCCACCTCCTACCGGGTCGCCTCCGACACCGAGATCGACGCCCTGGTACCCGCCGGAGCGCGCGGCCCGGTCGATGTCTCCGTCACCACCCTCGGCGGTACGACCACGGCCTCGGACGCCTACACCTATCTGGGGCGTTTCGCGGTGCTGGGCGGACAGTCCGTCACCAACACCGGCTTGTCCACCATCACCGGAGACCTCGGAGTCAGCCCGGGGGTTTCCGTCACCGGATTCCCGCCCGGCCAGGTGGACGGAACCATCCACATCTCGGACGCGGATGCTCTGGAAGCCCACGCCGATCTCGCTGCGGCGTACGACAACGCCGCCGGCCGGATCCCGGACGCCGGCATCTCCGGAGACCTCGGCGGCCTGACGCTGACTCCCGGCGTCTACAACGCGACCTCTTCCATCGCGCTCACCGGCACCCTCACGCTGGACGCTCAGAGCAACCGCAACGCCCAGTGGATCTTCCAGATCGGATCGACTCTGACGACGGCAACAGCAAGCCGCGTACTTCTCGCCCATGGCGCCGCGGCCCGCAACGTCATCTGGCAGATCGGAAGTTCCGCCACCCTCGGCACCGACACCGCGTTCGCCGGCAGGATCCTGGCCGCGACATCGATCACGGTGAACGCCGGTGTGACCGTCGCCGGCCAGACCCTGGCCCGCGACGGCTCCGTGACCCTGGACACCAACACCATCACCCGCCCCTGGTGAGCCGACCCGCCTGCGGGTACCGCCGTTGCGGCGGCGGGCGGCCCGTGGTCCCTGGGGGCTGACCAGAACCGTGGCCCCGCCCTCCGGAATAGGGCGGGGCCACGGGGTCGGTGGGCCCGTCGGTACACCTAGGGGGTCTTCCCGGCGGCTCTGTCGTTCACGGCCGGTTCGACCCACTGCTGCCAACGCGGGCTGGCCGCGATGGTACGCAACTGGGCTTCGGTGAGCGAGGCCCCGGTGGCGGTGACGAGGACCCTGGTGCCGTCGGGGCGCAGCAGGTCGGCGGTACGGGTGCGGACACCGTCGGTGGTGGTGGTGTACGCGAGCAGCATGGCGCCGCCTTCGAGGGTGCTCAGGTGGCAGTCGGTGAGGGGCGTGGTGCTCCGGACGTCGCAGGTGTAGAGGTGCTGCAACTGACTCCTGCTGGTGTCGTGGCGCTGTTTGGCGATGCCCGATTCGTGACTGCGGCGGGCGGCGTCCTTCTTGCCGGCCTCCTTGTCGGGTGCGACGGTGCCGCCGCTGTCCGTCCCCGGCGATGCCTTGTCCGCACCGGGGGCGGTGCCGGGAGCGGCCTCGGCCTCCGCGGGGCTGAAGACGAAGTCGCCCATGAACCGGACGTCGACGACGTTCTTGTCGGGGCGGGTGGTGATGCTTCCCGTGGTCTGGACGGATGTGAAGCGCGGATCGGTGTTCTGCCAGCGGACGGTGGGATGTGGGCCCGCCCCGCCGGGGAGCAGGTCCCGCAGGATGTCCACGGTCGCGGCTCCGGTCAGGGCCTCCTTGCCCGCGGGCGGGGAGGTCTGCGCCCCGACGGCCGCGAAGTCGGGGATCCTGACGCTGGTCGCGGTGGTGTCGCCGGCGTGGCTGCCCGGCAGCACGGTGACGACGGCGAAGGCGGTGAGCGCGGAGAGCGCGGTGCCCGCCGTGCTCCAGGCCACCGCCCGCCGGCGGCGCCGGGTGCGGCGGCCCCGGGCCACGGCGCCGCTCACCAGGGTCTCGGTCTGCACCGGAAGGTCGCTGAGCGTCGAGCTCATGGTGCGGGACAGCTCGGGTCCGAAAAGGTCTGCGGCTGGGTCATCGTGTTCGTGCAGCGGCATCGGAGCACCGTCCTTCTCGGTGGCGGGCAGGGTGGTTCGGTTGGACTGCCATGATCAGTGCGGAGAGTACGAGGCGTGCTCGCCACCGATGAGCTTGCGCAGCCGGGACAGGCCGCGCGCGCTCCGGTTGCGGACGGATCCCTGGCTGAGGCCGAGTTCATGTGCCGTCTCGGCCACGCTCCTGTCCTCCCAGTACCGCAGGATGACCACGGCTCTCTCCCGCACCGGGAGCTCCGCGAGCGCGGCAAGGAGCGTGACCCGCAGCGCGGCGTCCGAATCCATGGCCGTGCCTTCGGGCACGGCCGAGACCGGGCGCTCGGTGGAGCGGCGCAGCCGGGTGTGCGAGATGAAGCTGCGCATCAGCACGGTCCGTACGTACGCCTCCGGGTTGTCGGCCCGTCGCACCCGGTGCCAGGAGGCGTACGCCTTGCCCAGGGCCGTCTGCACCAGGTCTTCGGCGAGGTGCCAGTCCCCGCAGAGCAGCAGGGCGGTACGGAACAGGCGCGGGCTGCCGGCACGGGCGAACTCCTCGAACTGCCCGAGGTCCTCCGAAGACGCCACTGTGCCCCAGCCCTTCAGCCGATCGGAGTTCTTCCACATCCTCAAGGACGCCGCGGGGTGCGGATCCTGTCACGGCGTCCGGAAAAGAAATACGGATCTCAGCGTCGCAGTGCTTCCGCCGGCTGGATGCGGGATGCCCGCAGCGCCGGATAGAGGCCGGCCACCAGGCCGGTGACCAGGCCGATCACCGGGGCGGCCGCGACGGTCGACGGGTGCACCACCGGCGTCCAGTCGCGGGCCGCGGCGACAGCCACCACGGTCACGGTCCCGAGACTGGTTCCTATGAGGCCGCCGAGTGCGCCCAGGGCGGCGGACTCGGCGAGGAACTGCACGGTGATGTGGCGGCCGCGAGCGCCCAGCGCCCGGCGCAGACCGATCTCTCCGGTGCGCTCAAGGACGGCGACCAGCGTGGTGTTCGCGATACCGACCGCGCCGATGACCAGACAGATCGAGGCGAGCAGCAGGAAGAGCTGACTGAGGTCGTTGGTCACGTGGGAGCGCAGCGACTTGGGATCCGGCGGTGGCACGGCCTTGAGGTAACCGGGATGGTCCGGGCGCAGGGCGGTCGGCGCCTCGGCGGCGATCTGCTGGGCGGCGCCGAGGCGGGTGGAGATGAGCATCTTCGCCGGGGTGTCCTGCGGCTCGCCGTACAGCCCGAGCGCGGTGGAGCGCGGGATGACGACCGACGAGAGCAGATCGGCCTTGCGCCGGACGTCGTCGATGATGCCGATGACGGTGAACGGCTGCTCGCCGACGAAGATCGCCGGATGCGTCTCCAGGGTGGCGACGCCGAGTCGCTCGGCGAGGCCGGAGCCGATCACGGCCACGTCAGCGGCGTGCTTCTCGTGGTAGGCATCGAAGATCCTGCCCTGGGACAGGTGCGGTACGGCGGCTTCGAGGACCCCGGGGGAGGCCGCCACCAGGGCGGCGTCCTCGCCGGTCCCGTCGGCCGAACCGCCGCCCAGGGAGGCCCGTACCCGCATGTCGGGGCCGGTGCGCACGGTCCAGAACACCCCGGCGTGCTCCACCCCGGCGAGTCCCCCGATCCGCTGGTCGGCGTTGCGGGGAAAGGCCATCGACGCGTACGGGTCCTGCTCCCGTGCCACGTCCTCGACCGTGACCTCGGTGGCGGTGAGTACGGAGAACCGGGCATCGATCTGCGAGGAGGTGGTGGCGGTCAGGCCGAGGATCGCGACGAAGGTGCCGACACCGAGGACGGTACCCAGCGCGGTCAGGGCGGAACGGGCCGGTCGCTGGAGCAGTCCGGCCAGCGATTCGGCGAGCAGGTCACGCACGCCGAAGGAGGACGGTTCGACGGCCCGGCCCGGCCGTTCGGTGTCGCTCACGCGGTGCTCTCCCGGTCCTCGTGCAGCACGCCGTCGCGGATCGCGACGGTACGGGCGCCGCGGCCGGCGACCAGCGGGTCATGGGTGATGACGACCACCGTCATGCCGTCGGCGTGCAGTTCGTCCAGCAGTTCCAGCACCGCTTCGGCGTTACGGGTGTCGAGGTTGCCGGTCGGCTCGTCGCACAGCAGCAGCGAGGGACGGCACGCAACGGCGCGGGCGATGGCGACGCGCTGGCGTTCACCGCCGGACAGCCGGGTGGGCAGCGCGTTGAGCCGGTGGCCGAGCCCGACCCGTACCAGCGCGTCGCGCGCCCGCGCGGAGCGCTCCGCGCGGGCGACGCCGTTGTACGTCATGCCCAGGACCACGTTCTCCTGCGACGAGCGGTGCGGCAGCAGGTGGAAGGACTGGAAAACGAATCCGATACGGCGTCCGCGCAGCGCGGTGCGGTCCGCGTCCCGCAGGGCGCCGGTGTCGATGCCGTCCAGCAGATAGCTGCCGTGGGTCGGTGCGTCGAGCAGCCCCGCAATGTTCAGGAACGTCGACTTGCCGGACCCGGAGGGGCCGACGACGGACACGAACTCACCGCGGCGGATCATCAGGTCGCACGGTCTGAACGCCGGTACCGGCGGCGGTCCCGGATAGGTGAGGCCCGCCTGCCGGAACTCGATGACCGGAGGCGGTACGCCGGGAGCCCGCGGTACGGCGTCCTGCTGGATCAGCGTCACGAGCCGCTCCCCGCGCCCCTTTTGACGCCGGTGATCACCGAATCGCCCTCCTTGAGGGATGCGCCCGCCTCGGGCGTCACGGCCACGAACCCGTCACCGGAGGTGCCGGGCCGCACCGCGACCCTGCGCTGTCTGCCACCCTGTTGTCCGTCACCGGCCTCCAGGACGGTGACGACGCTCTTTCCGTCGGCTCCCGACGACAGGGCGGTGACCGGAACAACCAGTGCGGCGCCCGATGTGGAGGCCGCCTCGATGGTCAGCCGTACGTCCTCGCCGGCGGAGTTCGACGGCAGTGGCCGGTTCGGGTGGACCACCATCAGATAGCCCTGAGGGACGGCAGCGGCGCTGCCGCCCGTGTCGCTGCCCGCGGTGTCACCCGCGGTGGAGCCGTCGGTGCCGCTCTGCCCGGTCGCCTGCTGGCTGTTGTCCTGGGAGTCGGCCACCGAAGTGACCGTGGCGGGCACGGTGAGGCCGGCCGACTCGATGTCGATCCGCACTTTCTGCCCGGATCTGATCAGGCCCTTCTGCTGCTCCTGCAGATAGCCGTACACCACCAGTTGACCGGCCGATATCTTCATCGCCGCACCGTCGGCGCCGGAGCCCACCACCGCGGAGACCTGGGTGACCCGGGCGGGGAAGCTGCGGATGAACACCACTTCGCCGGACGGCAGCATCGGCCCGGCCTTCTGCTTGACCTTGTTGAGGGCTTCCCGGGCCGTGGCGAGGTCCTCCGCGGCGCGGTTGACACCCTTCCGCAGCGAACGGGTGTCCGCGCCACCGGACGTGCCGTCGCCGCCGCCCGAACCGGCCGAGCCGGGAACCGTCTTGCCGTCGGCCAGGTCGGCCGCCGAGAGTGTCGCGGAAGCCGAGGGGCTCGGTGCGGCTGTGGACGCCGAGGCAGTCGAGGACGCTGTGGCCGCCGTCGCTTCGTGCAGGGTGTCCAGCGCGTCCTCGTGGGCGCGTTCCGCTGCCGTCACCGCGCTCTCCGCTGCCGATATCTGGTCGGCCTCGTCGGAGGACGCGGGCAGCGGGTCGTAACCGATGGAGGCGTAGTAGGCGCTGAGGGCGCTCTTGGTACCCGCTCCGAAGTGTCCTGCGCGGTCGTCCCCTGTGCGGTGTCCGAGTGAGGTCAGCGCCTCCTGGAGCTGCTTGACGTCGTCGCCCTCGGTGCCCGGCTTGAGGTCCCGGTACACCGGCACCGAGCCCTTGAGCGCGAACACCGGGCGCCCGGACACCTCCATCACGACCTGGCCCGCGGAGACGGTCTGCCCCTGGCGCACCGGCAGTTTGGTGACGACCGGGCGGCCGCCGTCCTCTCCGCCCGCGGTGGCCGGGGTCACGTCGACGGACTGTCCGGCGGTGACCGTGCCCCGCAGGATCACCGAGTCCTTCAGTACCCGGTACTCCACCGGTGAGGTCAGGATGTCCGGAGCGGGGGCCCGCGCGTCGGCGGCGGCCTGCGCCGGGGATTTGATCAGCAGGGAGGCGCCGACGCCGGCCCCGGCCAGCAGCACCGCCCCGGCGGCGACGAGGGCCACCCAGCGCCGCCGCCTGGCGAGTACGGACGCGTTGTCGTCCTCGGCCGTCGTCATGTCACCGGTCGTCGTCATGTCACTCAGCCGTGACCTGCGCGGCCAGCTTGACGTCGTGCTCGATGTCCTTCTTGACGTCGTCCAACTGCTGCGCGTTCTTCTCGATGGCCTGCTTCTGGTAGGCGACGTCGACCGCGTTCCAGATGCCCGCCACGTTGTACTTCTCCATGCAGGTGGCACTGGCCGTCGCCACCTGCTTCTCCTCGGCGCTCACGGTCGTGCCCGCCCACTTCGGGTCACCGTCGGCCTTGATCGGCGTCGGGTAGTCGAAGCCCTCCTTCTTCATGCAGCCGGACCACTTGGCGAAGGCCGCCCTGACCCGTTTGTCCTCCGTCGACTTCTGGAAGCTGTTGATGTTGACGTCGACGGCGACCGGGGCGTCCTGGTAGTTGCCCAGCTTCTTCTTCGCCTCGCCGTAGCAGCCGCCCGCGGGGACCTTCTGGCCGTTGTAGTCCTGGCCGCCAGGACCGGACTTGACCGAGGGATCGGTGGTGCCCCTGAGGACACCGAGCTGGGCCGTCGACAGGTTCGACCGGGAGTCGGTCCCCGCGTTCTTCGCCTTGGCCAGGTCGGAAGCGGTGTGCTGGCCGGGCACCTGGAACCCGTACTGGGCGGTGACGGCAGGGTCGAGTTTTCCGTACCGGTACTGCGAGATGACGTACTTCGGGCCCTTCAGCTCCGTCGTGGGCTCGTGGAACTGGATGCCGAACCGCTGCATGCAGCGCTCGCGCAAGGTGTTCTCGGCCTTGCCGAGCGCAGCCGACTGCTCGTCGGTGAGGAGGTAGGCCTCGACCGGAACCGGCGTCTCCACCCGGGTGGTGATCTTGGGGATCGACGAGACCTTGGGGGCGCCGTCGGAGCCCGCGGCGTCGGATGCCGCGGTCTGCGTCGATGAACCGGAACAACCAGTGGCCAGCGCGGCAGCCAGAACGGTCAGAACGGCTGCGCCCTGGAGGGAACGGGAGCGGACCTGCTTCACGAGCGGCACTTCCTTGTTGGTGAGTGGGCTTCTGGGACCTGAGCAGGAAGAAGGGCACTCCGCCCGATTCCGGCGAGCGGAGTGCCCGTGCACCGTGCGGAGAATCTCGTCCACGTCCTGAGGACGCTTCGGGGCACGGTTCTTGTCACGCGGTTCTGCGGATGGTCTTGCTCAGTACCAGTCGCCGGACGCGTTGTTGTTCTTCATCGTGGAGTTCAGGTTCGCGAAGCCGCCCTTGCCGATGCCCTGCGAAGCGAAGCTGGAGTTGTAGTTCGAGTTGTAGTAGATGCGGATACCGAGGTCGAAGTCCCAGTTGTCGACGGACGCGACGTTGTTCTTGACCGGCTGCCCGGCGCCGTTCGCGCCGTTGACGCTGGTGCTGGCGGAGAACTTGAGGCCGGCGTAGTCCGGGATCGCGTAGTACTGCTTGTACAGGGCGCCCTCGTTGTTGGAGTTGTAGTGCAGGCAGGCGTAGTCGACGCTGCAGGAGACGGCCGCATTGGCCGGCGCAGCGAGGACGAGGCTGCCCGCGGTGGTCGCCAGAGCGACCGCGCCGACAGCCGCCAGGTGTTTGAGTCTCATGGAACTCCCTCTCGGTGACATCCAGTTGGACCTCAGTGGTCCGTCGATGACCCTAGGTCGGGTACAGAGGTTGGACGAGTGAGCTCTTCTGGCTGGCGCAAAACGACCTTTACGGAGTCGTTTCGGGGCGGACGGAAAGGTTCCGCGGATACCCCCAGGTAACCGACGGCGGGAATGGTGCATTCCGGAACAATTCGCGATTCCATGGCGATGCTTTTTCACCGCATAACGGTTCATGCCGCGCATATCGACATCGCCGACGAACGCGAAGGATGGCGAAAACCGGTACACCACGTCTCAGTGGATGGGACGAGGCCCTACGGAAACCGGCCGGGACGTCCTGGTCGCAGGACGTGGCCCTCACCGCTGCAGCCGTGCCCATGAAGCCAATCGGTCCGGCCGCGCACGGTGCGCCGGAGGCCGGGCCCATCTCTACCGTGCGTGCGGCAAGGGTCGGATCGGCGGTGACGGTGACGACTGAGACGGACAACGTCGAAGGGCCCCACCGCGACCGGTGGGGCCCTTCGACGTATTGCCCGGTGAGAGCAATGGCGGAGGATACGAGATTCGAACTCGTGAGGGGTTGCCCCCAACACGCTTTCCAAGCGTGCGCCCTAGGCCACTAGGCGAATCCTCCGCGACGAACCATACAAGACGGGGGGTGGTGCTCGCGAACTCGTTCGTGGGGGTGGGGATCAGGTACTGTGTGCGGAGCCCCTCACGTGGCGCTATCTGACTGAACTCCCCCAGGGCCGGAAGGCAGCAAGGGTAGGTTGGCTCTGGCGGGTGCGTGGGGGGCGTCTGCGTTGTGGGGGCGGTTCGGGTGCGTTGTCGGTGGGGGCCGATATCGTCGTAGGTGTGTCGTCCCTTGCGCTGTACCGCCGTTATCGCCCCGAGTCCTTCGCCGAGGTCATCGGGCAGGAGCATGTCACTGACCCGCTGCAGCAGGCCCTGCGGAACAACCGGGTCAATCACGCCTACCTGTTCAGCGGGCCGCGAGGCTGTGGGAAGACGACCAGCGCGCGGATCCTCGCCAGGTGCCTGAACTGTGAGCAGGGGCCCACGCCGACGCCGTGCGGGGTGTGCCAGTCCTGTCAGGACCTGGCCAGGAACGGGCCGGGGTCGATCGATGTCATCGAGATCGACGCCGCGTCGCACGGAGGCGTGGACGATGCCCGTGACCTGCGGGAGAAGGCGTTCTTCGGGCCCGCGAGCAGTCGGTACAAGATCTACATCATCGACGAGGCGCACATGGTCACCCCGGCGGGGTTCAACGCCCTGCTGAAGGTGGTCGAGGAGCCGCCGGAGCATTTGAAGTTCATCTTCGCGACCACCGAGCCCGAGAAGGTCATCGGGACGATCCGGTCGCGTACGCACCACTATCCGTTCCGGCTCGTGCCGCCGGGGACGCTGCGGGACTATCTCGGGCAGGTCTGTGCCCAGGAGCAGATCCCCGTCGCCGACGGGGTGCTGCCGCTGGTCGTACGGGCCGGGGCCGGGTCCGTGCGTGACTCGATGTCCGTCATGGACCAGCTCCTCGCGGGCGCCGCCGAGGACGGTGTGACATACGCCATGGCCACGGGCCTGCTCGGATACACCGACGGTTCGCTGCTCGACGCCACCGTCGACGCCTTCGCCGCGGGGGACGGGGCAGCGGCGTTCGAGGTCGTGGAGCAGATCATCGAGGGCGGCAACGACCCGCGGCGGTTCGTGGCCGATCTGCTGGAGCGGCTGCGGGACCTGGTGATTCTGGCCGCCGTGCCCGATGCGGCGGAGAAGGGGCTCATCGACGCCCCCGCCGAT
Organism: Streptomyces sp. NPDC087906; assembly: GCF_055584925.1. NCBI lineage: Bacteria > Bacillati > Actinomycetota > Actinomycetes > Kitasatosporales > Streptomycetaceae > Streptomyces > Streptomyces sp. NPDC087906. The sequence goes on along the minus strand of NZ_JBVJLC010000012.1, from coordinate 79,377 downwards.
GTGGTCGAGCGCATGCAGGCTCAGGCGTCGGTCCTCGGCGCGGCAGAGCTGAGCCGGGCCGCCGATCTCGTCAACACCGGGCTGACGGAGATGCGCGGCGCCACCTCGCCGCGGCTTCAGCTTGAACTGATCTGCGCGCGCGTGCTGCTGCCCGCCGCCTTCGACGACGAGCGGTCCGTCCAGGCCCGGCTCGACCGGCTGGAGCGCGGGGTCGCCAGCGCCGCGTTCTCGGTCGGCGGTCCGGGGCCGGCCGCCGGGCCCGCCGTCGGGTACGTCCCCGGGCCCGAGGCCCATGCCCCCGCGCCGGCACCGGCGCCCGCACCGGCGCCTGCTGTCACGCCCGCCCCTGCTCCGGCTGCGTCCCCGGCTCCCGTACAGGAGACACCGCCGCCGGCCCCCGCTCCCGAGCCGTCGCGGCCCGGTGCCTGGCCCGGCGCCGCCTCCGCGTCGCCCGCGGCGCCAGCCGCCTCCGCCGACACCGGTGGCCGACGTCCCGGCGGGTGGCCCACCGCCTCCGCGCCCGGCGCCGCACCGGCGGCTGCCACACCCCAGCCCGCTGCCGCGCCCGCCGGGCCTGCCGCTGCCCCCAGCCCTGGGGCCGCACAGGGCGCCGGGCAGGTACGGAACATGTGGCCGGACGTCCTGGAGGCCGTCAAGGGCCGCCGGCGGTTCACCTGGATCCTGCTCAGTCAGAACGCGCAGGTGGCGGGGTTCGACGGGACGACGCTGCAGGTCGGCTTCATCAACGCCGGCGCCCGCGACACCTTCGTGAGCAGCGGCAGCGAGGACGTGCTCAAGCAGGCCCTGGCGGAGAACTTCAGCGTCCAGTGGAAGATCGAAGCGATCGTCGACCCGTCCGGTGGCACCCCGCCGCCCGCTCCGGGCGGTTACGGAGGCGGCAACGGCGGGGGAGTGGCCGGCGGGGGAGGCGGGTTCGGGCCGAGTGGTGCGGGCGGCGGCGGGTTCGGCGGGGGCGGCGGGGGCGGTGGCTACGGTGGGGGCGGGCCTTCCGCACCCGCGTCCGGCGGTCCGGGGCCGCAGCAACAGCAGGGGCAGCAAAGCCAGCAGCAACGCCCGCCCGCCTCGACGCCCTCGCCGTCGCAGCACGCCCCGCAGCCGCAGCGCAGCGCCTCCGCCCCGCCGCCCCCGGAGCCCTCCAGACCCTCGGCCCGCCCCCCGGTGGCCCCCGAGGACGACACCGCCGAGGCGGACGACCCCGATCTCGTCGACTCCGCCCTCTCCGGGCATGACCTGATCGTGCGCGAGCTGGGTGCCACGGTCGTGGAGGAGTACACCAACGACTAGGGGCTGACTAGGGCTCGTGCGACGAGGGGCCCGTGTCACGAGTGGCTCGTGTGACGAGGGGCTCGTGCTCGACTCGGGCCGGGCCGCCCGTTCGGATCTTGCCGTGCCTCGTGTGCCCGGCGCGGGCAGGGGCGAGCGGTTTCGGGCCGCCCGGCTAGGCTGCCTCCCGTGAAGGTCCTTGTTATCGGCGGCGGTGCCCGCGAACACGCCCTGTGCCGCTCTCTCTCCCTCGACCCCGACGTCACCTCCCTCTTCTGCGCTCCCGGCAACGCCGGCATCGCCGAGGTCGCGGAGCTGCACCCGGTCGACGCCATGGACGGCGCCGCGGTCGCCCGGCTCGCCACGGAGCTGGCGGTCGGGCTCGTCGTCGTCGGGCCCGAGGCGCCGCTGGTGGCCGGGGTCGCCGACGCCGTACGGGAAGCGGGCATCCCCTGCTTCGGCCCTTCGGCGGAAGCGGCCATGCTCGAAGGCTCCAAGGCCTTCGCCAAGGACGTGATGGCCACGGCGAACGTCCCGACGTCCCGTAGCTACGTCTGTACGACACCGCAGCAGATCGATGACGCGCTCGACGCGTTCGGCGCCCCGTACGTCGTCAAGGACGACGCGCTCGCCGCCGGCAAGGGCGTCGTCGTCACCGACGATCTCGCCGCCGCCCGCGCGCACGCGCTCGCCTGCGGCCGGGTCGTCATCGAGGAGTTCCTGGACGGCCCCGAGGTCTCCCTCTTCGCCATCACGGACGGCCGGACGGTCCTCCCGTTGCAGCCCGCGCAGGACTTCAAGCGCGCCCTCGACAACGACGAAGGCCCCAACACCGGTGGTATGGGCGCCTATTCGCCGCTTCCGTGGGCCGATCCCAAGCTGGTCGACGAGGTCCTGGAGACCGTCCTCCAGCCGACGGTGGACGAGCTGCGGCGGCGCGGCACGCCCTTCGCCGGGCTGCTGTACGCGGGTCTCGCGATCACCAGCCGCGGCGTACGGGTCATCGAGTTCAACGCGCGCTTCGGCGACCCCGAGACCCAGGTGGTGCTGGCCCGGCTGAAGACCCCGCTCGCCGGTGTCCTGCTGGCGGCGGCCGAGGGCACGCTCGCCGGGCTGCTCCCGCTCAACTGGCGCGACGACGCCGCGGTCACCGTGGTCGTCGCCTCGCACAACTACCCCGACACCCCGCGCACCGGCGACCCGATCCTCGGCCTGGACGAGATCGCGGCGCAGGATGGACCGCACGCGTACGTCCTGCACGCCGGCACCCGCCTCGCGGACGGCGGGGACGGAGCGGACGGAGCGGGCAGCACGGGCGGCACGGGCGGCACGGACGGCGGGATCGTCAGTGCGGGCGGTCGCGTCCTGTCCGTGACCGGTACGGGCAAGAGCCTGGCGCAGGCCAGGGAGCGCGCGTACGCCGCCGTGGGCCGGATCCGGCTGGACGGTGCGCAGCACCGTACGGACATCGCCCGCCGCGCTGCGGAGCAGGAGGCCGAGGTCAGGACCGGGGCGGCGGCCGACGCACGGGCCTGAGCGTGTGGGCTCAAGCCCTCCGGGGGCGCAAGTCCCCGGACCTCCGGGCGCGCTGCCCTCGGACCCCGTAAAACCCCGAACTCCTCAACCTCGCCGCGTCAGCAGCTTTAGCCAAAGCCATTCCATCGGGTGACGGCTAGGCCATCCGGATGACTCCCGCGAGGGCCCCAACTAGGGTGCGGCGCAAGCATTCGGGCACATGGCCCACCGGCATTGCGATGTCGGTGGCGGGTGCCACAGTGGGGGAGTGAGCAACGCCGCCGCAGGGCAGAGGGGGTGAGGTCCGACCATGTCCGGTTCCGCTGGTTCCACCGGCTCCGCCGGCTCAGACGTCGGCGTCGAGATGGGCGCTCAGGGTGCCCGTTCCCGGGCGCTCGGCGTGCTGCGCGTCCGCAGTCGGGCGCTCGCCGTCGCGCTGCTGCCCGCGGCGGTCGCCGTCGTACTGCTGGTCGGTGGTGCGACCGGGCATCTGACCGGTGCGGGCTGGGACGCCGCCCGCTGGGCCGTGTCGGCCTGCGCGGTCGTCGTACTGCTGCTGGCAGCGGCCGTCGCCGTCGTGGTGGCCAGGGCCAGGCCGGCCCTGAGCCCTACGGTCGAGGTGGCCGAGCGGTCGGCGCCGGACCTCTACCGCCTGGTCAGGGACCTGGCGGACCGGCTCAACGTCCCGGCCCCCTCGGCGATAGCGCTCACCCCCGACTGCGACAGTTGGCTGGAGGACCGTACGCACCCGGCGCACGCGCAGGGCGCGCAGCCCGCGCCGACGGCGCAGGCCGGGCCCGGCGCGCAGAGGCCCGATGCGCAGTCCGGCGGTCGGACCGGCGGTCGGGGCCGCCGGGTACCCGCCGCGCCCGTTCTCGTCATCGGCTCCCCGTTCCTGTGGTGGATGCGGGTCGCCGAGCTGCGCGCGGTGCTCGCCCCCGTCGTCGCGGGTACGGGTCCCGCAGCCCAGCCGGACATAGCCGCCGCCCGTCGCTTCGTGCGCGGGCTGGACGCGGCTGTCGCGCTCGGTGGCAGGGCGGACCTGGGGCCGATACGGCGGGCGCCGCTCCGCGTCGTGGGCCGGGTCGCCCGGTTGCTGCTGCGTGGCTGCGGTGAGCATGCGGCCCTGATGGAGCGCGGGGTGGCCTCGGCCGCGTCGGAGCGTGCACAGGCTGTGGATTACGGGCTGCGGATCGTCGCCCAGGAGCAGGTCGGCCTCGCCTACGCGGGCTGGGACCGGCTGCTGACCCGCGTGGCGCTGCCCGCCTGGCGCATGGGCCGCTGGCCGTCCCGGCTGGACGCGGGCGTGGTGTCGGCGCTGACCGAGCTGTCCCGCCGCGACCGCCTCGCCGACGGCTTCACGTCCCGGCTCGGCGAGCGGCCCGCCTGCGATCTGCTCGAAGAGCCGGGCGCGATGGACGAGGCCACCTCGCTGCTGGCGGCCCGGCTGTTCCACGGCGGTCCGGCCGACGCGGGCCCTGACTGGGCCCCGGTGGACTGGCAGCAGTATCCGGAAGAGGTCGTCGACCGTAAGTGGCGTACGGAAGCGTCCAGGCTGCACCGCGTACTGGACGACATGGGCGTACGCCGCCCCGTCGGCCCCACGGGTCCTGGCGGCCCCACGCTCACCCGGGTCATGGAGCACCTGTCCCAGGCGGGGCGGGCGGGGGAGGGCGGCGACGGCGACGATGACGGTGATGGCGACGGGTGGGGAGCGATGCTGGCCGCCGGGATCAGTGCCGAGCTGGCCCGCGAGGAGGCGGCGACGCCCGCGGCCAGCGGCGAGGCGCCTGCGCCCCCGTGGGGGACCGACCCGCTGCCACTCCTCCCGCTCCAGCCGCCCCGCACCGGCCGCGACCTGCTCGCGGATCACGTGACGGCGATGGTCTGCTGCTCCGCCGTGGACACGGCGGGCGCCGCGCCTGGCTTGGACTGGCTGGACGGCCCGGCCCTCATCGTCGACGGCCGCCGCCGCGCGGACCTGGGCGGCCACGTGATGAGCCTGGTGGAGGAGGGGGACCCCGAGCCCCTGCGCGCGTGGCTGGCGGCGCTGGGCGTACGCCCGGAGAAACCGGTCCGGCTGGTCTGACGCCTTCGAGCCAACCGGTGGGTACGAGGGATTCGCACTACCCGGCCCGCACCGGCTGGTCCGTACGCCCGCCGAAGACCGCTCGGCCGACGGGCAGCCGGTGCCAGAGGCCGGGGCGACGCCGCAGGTTGTCCAGTTCGTCGGAGCGTCCTCACGGCTGATGGCGATGGCCGGCTGGGCCGACATCCCGCCACCTGCCCCGTGCGGCCGGCCCGTGCCCGCCGGCCCTCACACTGCCTGGCTCGCGGTGTCCGGCCCGCGGCGGTCGGCGGTCGGCGGTCGCGCCGGGTCGACATTGCCGGTTGAGCCGTCCGTCCAGCTCGTTGCGCCTGGTCCTGTTCGTCCGGCGGTCCTCACGGCGTACGGCCGGTCTGCGACGGCCGGTTCGCTACGGCCGGCCCGTGCCCGCCGGCCCTCACAGCGCCTGGCCCGTAACGGCTTCGGCCGGCAGCGTCGTGTTCCGGTACTCGCGCCGGTCGTGACGCCCGGCCCCGCCTGTCTGATGCTCCTGACTGTCGGCCACTGTCGGCCACTGTCGGCCGGTGGCGGCCGGTGGCGGCCAGATCGGCCTGCCGGGTCCGTTCGTACGGCCCGGTCCCCGCAGGCGGGGTCGGCGGCAGCAGGGCGGGGTCAGATGTTGCCGACTTCGCGTGCGACGCGCTCCAGTCGGTTCCGATAGTCCTCCCACCACGCATGATCGCCTGGTGCCATGTTGTCCTTGTCCTTCAAATACCCGACGTTCTCGTCGATGAGCTCTCGCACGATGTCGGCGTGGCCGGCGTGCCGCTGGGTATCGGTGATCACGCGCACCACGATGTGGTGCAGTGTCACCTCTCGGCGCTCCTCCGGCCACCACGGGACGTGACCGATCGCGTCAAGCGGCAGCGTCGCGATCGTGTGGTCGGAGTGCTCCCAAGCCTGGCGATACAGCCCAACGATCTCGTCTCGCGACTGGTCCGCGGTGGCCCACATGTCCGAGTTGGTTTCTGAGTCCTCCGTGTACCACCAAGACGGCACCTTCTCCTTGAAGAAGGGCCGCCCGAACGTGTCACCGAGGTACCCGAGCTCCACGCTGGCGATGTGTTTGACCAGTCCCAGCAGGTTCGTACCCGTGGGAGTCAGCGGGCGGCGGATGTCATATTCCGAGAGCCCGTCGAGCTTCCACAGCAGGGCGTCACGCCCCTCTTGCAGGTAACGGAGAAGGTCCGCTTTCGGGTTCGGCTCGATCATGCCAGGCAGTCTTCCACGCAGCACTGACAGTGATGCTGACAGTCAGGCTCCGGTGTCCGGTGAGGGTGTGCCCAGCCTGCGAGGTCACCTGGACGAGCCCCCCGGGCAGTTGCTCGCGCTGAGGCGGACCCTTCGTGGCGGAGGGGGACCGTACCGCCCGGTCCGGCTCGTCTGACGGTCCGCGCGGCCCCTGCGACGGCTGGTCCCGACTGGCTCTGTTCACGAGAACCGACAGCAGAGGTGCACGACTTCGGGAGTCACTTGAGTGAGCCCCGGGATCGAGCTGCTCGCGTCTCGTGACCTCACCAGGAGCAGCCCCGAAACCGGCCGCGCATCGGGCAGTCGGCCACGGGTTCGTCGTCGTCCCCCGCGCGCCGCATGAGACGCCGGTGTGTGGCCGCGGCGGACAAGCCGGCGAACGGCGGAAATCGAAGGGCCGCTGACCCTGGTGACTGCCGAAGTGGCCGACGTCTGCTGTCGGTTCTCGTGAACAAAGCGACCTCACCCGCACCGCTTGCCCGGTAGAAGAGGGTTTGCGCTGCCGTCGGCTCGCGCCGTCGCGGCCGACCGGCCCGATCCGCAACCCGCGCCGCATCCCGATCCGCACCCCGCGCCGCATCCCGCCCCGCCCCCAAAAAACCCACCCCGCCCCCCAACTCCCGTCCCCCACCCGCCCGTCCCGCTGTGACCCTCGTCACCACCAACCCCGACAATCCCACCCAAGAGCCGGAACTACCCCTTCCGTTAACGCCAATTCGCGACGAACGGTGACGGAGTGCGTGCGTTATGTGATGTGCTGGGGACCGGCGCTGACAGCCGGCGTTTGAACGATCGCGCCACCGGTGTTCCCGGCCGTTGCCAATCGACAGCACGGGCCCGGAGGTTCGAAGGAGGGTCGCACCATGGGGGCTGAGCCGATCCGGCGTTGGGAATCGGGCGCTCTCGCCCATGCCGTCTCCGACCCCTTCGGTCAGGGCCCGCTGCCCTGGCTGCGCGGCAGTGAGAACTACTTCGACGACACCGGGCATCTCGTGCCCTGGTACGCCGACGAGACCCTCACCGGCCGCGGTCGCGGCGGCGGGCCGCGTACCGCGGACGATGTCGGGCGGCAGATCAAGGGCTTCGTCTCGACCGGCGCCGCCGCCCCCGGCGAGGCGATCGACTTCCACGTCACCGTCGACCCGCCCCAGCAGTTCTTCATCGACATCTACCGGATCGGGCACTACAACGGCGAGGGCGCCCGGAAGATCATCACCAGCCCGCGCATCTCCGGCCTCGTCCAGCCGCCGCCGCTCGCCGCCGACCGCACGGTCTCCTGCCACCACTGGTGGCTCTCCTGGCGGCTCCAGATCCCCGTGCACTGGGCGATCGGCGCGTACGTGGCCGTCCTCACCACCGTCGACGGCTACCGATCCCACATCCCCTTCACGGTCCGCGACAGCCACCCCGCCGACCTGCTCCTCCTGCTCCCCGACATCACCTGGCAGGCGTACAACCTCTACCCCGAGGACGGCCGCACCGGCGCCAGCCTCTACCACGCCTGGGACGAGCAGGGCACGCTCCTCGGCGAGGAGGACGCGGCGACGACCGTCTCCTTCGACCGCCCGTACGCCGGCGCCGGGCTGCCCCTCCATGTGGGCCATGCCTACGACTTCATCCGCTGGGCCGAGCGGTACGGGTACGACCTGGCGTACGCCGAGACCCGCGACCTGCACGCGGGCCGCGTCGACCCCACCCGCTACCGCGGCCTCGTCTTCCCCGGCCACGACGAGTACTGGTCGGTGCCGATGCGCCGCAACGTCGAACTGGCCCGTGAGCACGGCACGTCGCTCGTCTTCCTCTCCGCCAACACCCTTTACTGGCAGGTGGAGTTGGGCCCCTCCGCCTCCGGCGTCCCCGACCGCATGCTGCACTGCCGCAAGCGGCACGGCCCCGGCAGGCCCGCGCTCTGGCGCGAGGTCGACCGGCCCGAGCAGCAGCTCCTCGGCATCCAGTACGCCGGCCGCGTCCCCGAACCGCACCCGCTCATCGTGCGCAACGCCGATCACTGGCTCTGGGACGCCACCGGCGCCGTCGAAGGCGAGGAGATCGCGGGGCTGGTCGCCGGTGAGGCCGACCGCTACTTCCCCCGTACGGCGCTGCCCGACCACCAGGACCGGATCCTGCTCGCGCACTCCCCGTACCGCGACACCGAGAACGCCAAGCGCCATCAGGAGACGTCGCTCTACCGCGCCCCCTCAGGCGCGCTCGTCTTCGCCTCGGGCACCTTCGCCTGGTCCCCGGCGCTCGACCGGCCCGGCCATGTCGACTCCCGTATCCAGCGGGCAACGGCCAATCTCCTCGACCGCATCTGCAAACGCGACTGAGCCGTCCGCCACGCCGTACGCCAGGCCGTACGCCCGGCGGCCCGACTCCGGCGGTCGCCGACTCGCCGCGTCGATCCCGAACGGCACCCCTGCCCTCCTCAGGCACCGGGCATACGGGAGAATCTAGGCGACATCCAGGACCCAACTCCTGGATCGAATCGAACGACGCGGAGGAACCGTGCCCGGATTCGTCGAAAAACCCGAACCGCTTGAGGTGCCCGGCCTTGTGCATCTGCACACGGGCAAGGTGCGGGACCTGTACCGGAACGAGGCAGGCGATCTCGTCATGGTCGCCAGCGACCGTATCTCCGTGTACGACTGGGTGCTGCCCACCGCGATCCCCGACAAGGGCCGCGTACTGACCCAGCTCTCGCTCTGGTGGTTCGACCAGTTCGCCGATCTCGTCCCCAACCATGTGATCTCCACCGACCTGCCCGAGGGCGCCCCCGCCGACTGGGCGGGCCGCACCCTCGTCTGCACGTCGCTGCGGATGATCCCCGTGGAGTGCGTCGCCCGCGGCTATCTGACCGGCTCAGGGCTTGTCGAGTACGACGAGCACCGCACCGTCTGCGGACTCGCCCTGCCCGAGGGGCTGGTGGACGGCTCCGAACTCCCCGCCCCGATCTTCACGCCCGCCACGAAGGCGGCCGTCGGTGACCACGACGAGAACGTGAGTTACGAGGAAGTCGCCCGCCAGGTAGGCGCGGAGACCGCCGCGCAGCTTCGCAGGGCGACGCTCGACGTCTACGGCAGGGCCCGGGACATCGCGCGCGAGCGCGGCATCATCCTCGCCGACACGAAGTTCGAGTTCGGCTTCGACGGCGACCGCCTGGTCATCGCCGACGAGGCGCTGACCCCCGACTCCTCGCGATTCTGGCCCGCCGAGTCCTGGGAGCCGGGACACAGCCAGCCGTCCTACGACAAGCAGTTCGTCCGCGACTACCTGACATCCGACGCCTCGGGCTGGGACCGGCACGGCGAGCAGCCGCCGCCCGAGCTGCCGCAGCATGTCGTCGACGAGACCCGGGCCAAGTACCTGGAGGCGTACGAGCGCCTGACCGGCACCCCCTGGCAGCAGTAGCCGGGCGGGCCGCCGGACACGCAGAAACCCCCGACCGCGCCGGTCGGGGGTTTCTGCGACTTCTGGAACGACGAGCGGACGACCAGGTTCGAACTGGCGACCTCAACCTTGGCAAGGTTGCGCTCTACCAACTGAGCTACGTCCGCGAGCGCCGAAGCGCGAGAACCACTATACCCAACCACGCTCCCGCGCGAGACGCACCGCCGTATGCCGGTTCTCCGCCCCCAGTTTGGACGCGGCCGACGACAGATAGTTCCGTACGGTCCCCTGCGACAGCGAGGCGCGCTCAGCGATCTCCGCCACCGGCGCCCCGTCCGCCGCCAGCTCCAGCACCTCGGCCTCCCGCGCGGTCAGCGGCGAGTCGCCGGCGGAGATCGCGTCCGCCGCCAACTCGGGGTCCACGAAGCGGTTTCCCGCGTGCACGGTACGGATGATCTCGGCGAGCTGCCGCGCGCTGACCGTCTTCGGCACGAAGCCCCGTACGCCGGCGGCCAGCGCCCGCTTGAGATGACCCGGGCGGCCGTGGCTGGTCACGATCATCGTGCGGCAGCCGGGCAGTTCGGCCCGGATCGATGTGGCGACCCTCACACCGTCGGCGCCCGGCATCTGCAGATCGAGCACGGCCACATCGGGCCGGTGCGACCGCGCCATCGCCAGCGCCTCGGGCCCGCTCGCCGCCTCGGCGACGATGACCAGATCGTCCTCAAGCCCGAGCAGCGCGGCCAACGCGCCCCGGATCAGATGCTCGTCGTCGGCGAGCAGCACCCGTACCGGGGCCGCATCAACGCTGTCCCCCGTCATGCCGCCACGTCCTTTGCCGCATCCACCTTTGCCGCCTCAGCGGCGGCGGCCTCCAACGGCACCCGCGCCGTCAGCCGGAAGCGCCCGTCCGCCACCCGCTCCGCCTCCAGTACGCCGTCGAGCGCGCCCAGCCGCTCCCGCAGCCCGGCGAGCCCGGAGCCCCGCCCGTCCGCACCCACACGCGCACCCACACCGGCGTCCGCCCCCGCCGCCTCCGGCACGCCGTCGTTCTCCACCACCAGCACCGCCTGCGGCCCGGTCGCGCCGAGCCGTACGGTGACGCGCCGCGCGTCCCCGTGCCGCAGCACGTTCGTCGTCGCCTCGCGCACCACCCACGCGAGCGCCGACTGCACCTCGGCCGACAGCCCCGCGCCGTCGGCCGACAGCCCCGCGCCGTCGGCCGACAGCCCGGCGCCGTCGTCGCCCTCGATCCGGCAGTCGATCCCCGCGGCGGTCAACACCCCACGCGCGCCTTCGAGTTCGGTGTGCAGATCCGCCTCGCGATACCCCCGCACCACATCGCGCACCTCCCGCTGCGTCTCGCGGGCGATCCGCTGCACCTCCGCCATCTGCTCCACCGCCTCCGGTTTGCCGCGCTCGGCGAGTTGCACGGCCAGCTCGCTCTTGAGCGCGATCACCGCGAGGTTGCGGCCCATCACATCGTGCAGATCGCGGCCGAACCGCAGCCGCTCCTCGGCGACGGCGAGCCGCGACTGGAGCGCGCGGGCCGCGTCCAACTCCCAGACGGCGATGAGCTGCCAGGCCGAGAAGCCGTACGTGAAGACCAGGCCGCCGGTGCCGCCCGCGACGGCAGCGATCACCGCCACCTCGCTGCCGGACGGCGCCGACACGGCCAGACACGCGCCGACGGCGACGGCCGTGCCGAGCCCCGCGAGCGCCATCCGGCGCTCCGGCAGACCGAGCGACGCGGCAGGCAGCCCGAACCCCAGGAACGCCGCCGCCGACAGCCAGATGCTCGGCCCGTGCCCCGCTTCCGCTCCCGCCGCCACGGACCCGCGCAGGACGAACACGACGCCGGTGGCGGCGACCGACACGGCGACGACCACGAGGACCAGCCGTACCGGCTGCTCACCTCTGCCGAGCCGCCAGTCCAGGGCCCGCCCGAGCAGCACGCCGCAGAGCACGGCGTGCACGCAGGCCAGCGCCACCAGCCAGCCGCCCGCAGGGCCCAGGCCGACCCATGGGGTGGTCGCCATGACCACGCCGGCCTCGCCGATCCCGAACGTGTGGAACGTCCAGCGGGTGTAAAGCTCCAGCTTCACCGGCTTGCTCTGCCGCCGCCACCAGCCGAACTGCGACCACCGCACGGCCGGCCGCAGGTGCGCCGTCGGCCGCGAGTCCGCCTTCGGCCGCAGGTCCGCCATCGGCCACCGGTCGGTCAGCCTGGACATCGCGTCCTCCGTTCCCCCGTCATGTGTTTCCTCGGCCTCAGCGCCGTGGCTCCCAGCGGAACCACCGTCGCACAGCGAACCCCGCGAGCAGGATCCAGACCAGCGCGTTCAGCGCCGCACCCGCCAGCTCGCCGCCCGAAGCGCCGCCCAGCCAGCCCGCCCTGATCAGGGTCATCGCCCCGGTCACCGGCAGGAGTTCACAGACCCGCGCGAGCCCGTCGGGCAGCACATCGAGCGGGACGAAGACCCCCGAGCCCACCAGCGAGACGAGATACAGCGGCATCGCCGTGATCTGCGCGCTGTCGACGGTACGGGTGAACGCCGACGTCGCAGCGCCCAGCGCGGCGAGCAGTACGAGACCGGCCAGTACCCCGCCGAGCAGCACCAGCGGACTGGCGGGTGCCGGTACGCCGAGGAAGGCGACCCCCGCCGCGATCAGCACCACGCATTGCGCGAGCGCCAGCGAGAGGGCGGGGAGCGCGGTGCCGGCCAGGATCTCCGGGTCCGAGGTCTCGCCCGTACGCAGCCGCTTGAGCACCAGCGCCTCGCGCCTGGCCGTGTAGACGGCGGCGAGGTTGGTGTAGACGGCGAAGATCAGGACGACGCCGATACCGCCGGTCATCGCCAGTTCGAGGATGCTCGCGCCGGGGGTGTCCAGGTCGCCCTCGTGCAGCGAGGTCTTGAACGCCGCGATCGTCGTCACCGGTACGAACAGCGCGGCGAAGAGCGTCGCCTTGCTCCGTACCAGCAGCGTCAACTCGGCCCGCCCGAGCGCCCCGAGCCGCCCGGCGGCGGTCGTACGCCCCGCCGCCGTCGTACGCCCCGCACCACGCGTCGTCCCCACCGCACTCATCGCGCACCCGCCATCTCCGCCGAGCCCGAGCCCGCGCCCGAGCCCGAGCCCGCGCCCGCACCCGAGCCCGCACCCAATGCCGACAACCCCCCGCCGCGCCGCGCGATATCCAAGAACGCGTCCTCCAGCGACGCCGACCGCGCGTCCAGTTCCCCGAGCACCACCCCCGACTCCCCGGCCCAGCGCAGGAGTTCACCCAGGTCCCGCTGGAGCGTCCGGGTGCGGATCTCGATCCTCCGCCCGTCGGCCGCCGCCCGCAGCCCCAGCGGCAACCGCCCGGCCGGCACGTCCGCGGGCAGCACGAAACGGATCCGCGCAGGTCGCTCCGCCGTCACCTCGGCCGGTGTCCCCGACGCCACGATGGTGCCCTGGTGCATGATCGCCAGCCGCTCGGCCAGCGCCTCGGCCTCCTCCAGGTAGTGCGTGGTCAGCAGTACGGTCGTGCCGTCGTCCCGCAACTCCCTGACCAGCTCCCAGGTGTCGTGCCTGCCCTCGGCGTCGAGGCCGGTCGTCGGCTCGTCCAGGAACAGCACCTCCGGTCTGCCGAGCAGCGCGAGCGCCAGGTCGAGCCTGCGCCGCTCGCCGCCCGAGAGCTGCTTGACCCGGATGTCCGCGCGCCTGCCGAGCCCGACCAGCTCCAGCGCCTCACCGGCGGGCCGCGCCCCGCTCGTGCACCCCGCGCACATCCGGACCGTCTCGGCGACGGTCAGCTCGGGCGGGAAGCCGCCCTCCTGGAGCATCACGCCCACCCGGTGCCGTACCGCCTTGCGTTCGCGGTACGGATCGTGGCCCAGGACTCGCACCCGGCCGCCGCCGGGCCGCGCCAGCCCCTCCAGCACCTCGACGGTGGACGTCTTGCCCGCGCCGTTCGTCCCGAGGAGCGCGAACAGCTCGCCCTGCCCCACGGAGAAGGAGATGCCACGCACCGCCTCGAACCCGCCCGAATAGGAGCGGCGCAGGTCGTCCACCTCGATGACGACTTCGGATGATGCGATCGGTGTCATGCCTCCAGGCTTCCGCCGGGCAGGGCCGCCCGGCAGTGCGCCCTGTCATCACCGCACATGACAAATGTCATCAGCGCGCCCCGGCCCGTAAGCCCTGGCAGGCAGGGCATCCGCAGGACATCCGGCAGGACATCCGGCAGGGCATCCGCACGGACGGCGACACGACGAAGGCCCCGGTCCGATGGACCGGGGCCTTCACTCTGAGCGGACGACCAGGTTCGAACTGGCGACCTCAACCTTGGCAAGGTTGCGCTCTACCAACTGAGCTACGTCCGCGAGCGGGTGACAGGAATCGCACACTGCGCCTCCCCCTTGGAAAGGGGGCGTTCTACTACTGAACTACACCCGCACGCTGCTTGGGGTTCGGCCTTTCGGCCTTGCCCTTCGGCGTGCTCCAGACTCTAGCCGATCGGCAGGGGTGGTCCGCAACTCGGGACACGCCCGGGTCGCTCAACTGGCCTCGCGGAACGCCTCGTAGACCCGCTTGGGGATCCTGCCGCGGGCCGGCACCTCCATCTTGTGGGACTGCGCCCAGGCGCGTACGGCCGCCGGAGCCGGTTCGAGTGAGGTGTGGTGGTACGTCGTGCGGGCCTTGCCGTTCCTGGCCGCGTTCGTCTGCTTCCTGGCCGCTGCCTGGTACGGGGCCAGGGCCTTCCGCAGTTTCTTCGCGTTGGCGGGATTCAGGTCGATCTCGTACGTCTTCCCGTCCAAGCCGAACGTGACCGTTTCCGCCGCTTCTCCGCCGTCGATGTCGTCGGAGAGCGTGACCACTACGCGCTGCGCCACGGATATGGGTCCTTTCCTGCGGCGCCGCCTGCCGTGCCCGGACCCCGCTCGCACGGGAATCGCGGTTGACGTGCGGCGGCACCGGCCTTCCGGCTGTCAATGGGCAATGCTGTTTTCCGCTGTATTCCTTTGTACAGCGGAAGACCTCGCATTGTGAAGCCCAGCCAATTGCATCAGCGTGTCCCCGGGCAATAGCTGACGCTGATTTTTTTCGCGGACTTTTCGGTTGTTCTCGGTGGACGATATCCCCGGGTGATCTGTGACCTGGCATATCTACCCGCGTAGATTCCTGGGCCGGGTACCCTGAGTCAAGCACGGAAGCTCGGGGGGTCGAGGGGGATTCCCCTGGAGAACACAGCCGCACCACACCACCGGGAGTGCCAGTGGCACGCGTCGTAGTCGACGTCATGCTCAAGCCGGAGATCCTCGACCCGCAGGGCCAGGCAGTGCAGCGCGCGCTGCCGCGTCTTGGCTTCGAGGGGATCGCCGACGTCCGTCAGGGAAAGCGTTTCGAGCTGGAGGTGGCGGGACCGGTCGACGAGGCCGCGCTCGCCCGTATCCACGAGATGGCGGAGACGTTTCTCGCCAACACCGTCATCGAGGACTTCGTCGTGAAGGTGGAGTCGTGACGGCTCGTATCGGCGTCGTCACCTTCCCCGGCACCCTGGACGACAGGGACGCGCTGCGCGCCGCGCGTATCGCGGGGGCCGAGCCCGTACCGCTGTGGCACCGCGACAAGGACATCAAGCAGGTCGACGCCGTCGTGCTGGCCGGCGGTTTCAGCTACGGCGATTATCTGCGGGCCGGCGCCATCTCCCGCTTCTCGCCCGTGATGGGCACGATCATCGAGCAGGCGCGGGCCGGGCTGCCGGTCCTCGGGATCTGCAACGGATTCCAGATCCTGACCGAGTCCCATCTCCTGCCGGGCGCGATGCTGCGCAACAACCATCTCCACTTTGTCTGCCGCGATCAGAAACTGCGGGTGGAGCGCGCGGACACCGCCTGGACCGCCGACTATTCCGAAGGCCAGGAAATCTCCGTCCCCCTCAAGAACATCGACGGCCGGTATGTCGCCGACGAGCACGTCCTCGACGAGCTGGAGGCCGAGGGCCGGGTCGCGTTCCGTTACGCGGACGGCAACCCGAACGGCTCGCTCCGCGACATCGCCGGAATCTCGAATGCCGCGGGGAACGTCGTCGGACTGATGCCGCACCCCGAGCACGCCGTGGAGCCGCTGATCGGTACCGGCGGTACCGACGGCCTCGGATTCTTCACCTCGATCCTGAAGAAGCTGGTAGCCGCCTCATGACTCTGGACACAGTCGAGCACGCGTCCGGGACCCCGGACATCGAGCTGCCCTGGAAGGAGCTCGGCCTCAAGGAGGACGAGTACGCCCGGGTGCGCGAGATCCTCGGCCGCCGCCCGACCGGCGCCGAGCTGGCCATGTACTCCGTCATGTGGTCGGAGCACTGCTCGTACAAGAGCAGCAAGGCGCATCTGCGCCAGTTCGGCGAGAAGGCCCCGCAGAGCGACGCGCTGCTCGTGGGCATCGGCGAGAACGCGGGCGTCGTAGACGTCGGCCAGGGCTACGCCGTCACCTTCAAGGTCGAGTCGCACAACCACCCCTCGTACGTCGAGCCGTACCAGGGCGCGGCCACCGGTGTCGGCGGGATCGTCCGCGACATCATCGCGATGGGCGCACGCCCGGTCGCCGTCGTGGACCCGCTGCGGATGGGCGCGGCCGACCACCCCGACACCAAGCGCGTCCTGCCGGGCGTCGTCGCGGGCATCGGCGGCTACGGCAACTCGCTCGGCCTGCCGAACATCGGCGGCGAGCTGGTCTTCGACGCCTGCTACCAGGGAAACCCGCTGGTCAACGCCGGTGCCATCGGCGTCATGCGGCATGAGGACATCCACCTCGCCAAGGCGTCGGGTCCCGGCAACAAGGTCATTCTGTACGGGGCCCGCACCGGCGGTGACGGCATCGGCGGCGCCTCGATCCTGGCCTCCGAGACCTTCGACGCGACGAAGCCGTCGAAGCGCCCCGCCGTGCAGGTCGGTGACCCCTTCCAGGAGAAGCTGCTCATCGAGTGCACGCTGGAGGTCTTCGCCGAGAAGCTGGTCGACGGCATCTCCGACCTCGGCGCCGCCGGTCTGTCCTGTGCGACGAGCGAGCTGGCGTCGAACGGCTCCGGCGGTATGCGGGTCGAGCTGGACGACGTACCGCTGCGCGACCACACGCTCTCGCCCGAGGAAATCCTCATGAGCGAGTCGCAGGAGCGCATGTGCGCGATCGTGGAGCCGGCGAAGGTCGAGCGCTTCATGGAGATCTGCGAGAAGTGGGACGTGATCGCGACGGTCGTCGGTGAGGTCACCGACGGCGACCGGCTGGAGATCTTCTGGCACAGCGAGAAGATCGTGGACGTCGACCCGCGCACGGTCGCGCACGACGGTCCGGTCTACCAGCGCCCGTACGCCAGGCCCGAGTGGCAGGACGCCCTCCAGGCCGACGACGCGAACAAGCTGGCCCGGCCGGTGACGGCGGCCGAGCTGCGCGAGCAGGTGCTGCGGGTGGTCTCGGCGCCTAACCAGGCGTCGAAGTCCTGGGTCACCGACCAGTACGACCGGTTCGTGCAGGGCAACACCGTCCTCGCGCAGCCCGAGGACGCCGGGATGATCCGGGTCAACGAGGAGACCGGCCTCGGGGTCGCCATCGCGACGGACGGCAACGGCCGGTTCGCGCAGCTCGACCCGTACACGGGCGCGCAGCTCGCACTGGCCGAGGCGTACCGCAATGTGGCGGCGACGGGCGCGAAGCCGCTCGCCGTCTCGGACTGCCTGAACTTCGGTTCGCCCGAGGACCCGGCCGTCATGTGGCAGTTCGTGGAGGCCATCCGCGGTCTCGCCGACGGCTGCCAGAAGCTGGGCACGCCGGTGACCGGCGGCAACGTCTCGCTCTATAACCAGACGGGCGAGCGGGCGATCCACCCGACGCCGGTCGTCGCCGTGCTCGGTGTGATCGACGACGTGGCGCGCCGTACGCCGATGGCCTTCGCCGAGGAGGGCCAGCTCCTGTATCTGCTGGGCGACACGGACGAGGAGTTCGGCGGGTCCGCCTGGTCGGGCACGATCCACGGCCATCTCGGCGGTCTTCCGCCCAAGGTCGACCTGGACCGGGAGATCCTGCTGGGCGAGATCCTGATCTCGGCCTCGCGCGACGGCATGATCGACGCGGCGCACGACCTGAGCGACGGCGGTCTGATCCAGGCCGTCACCGAGTCCTGCCTGCGCGGCGGGACCGGCGCCCGGCTGATCGTGCCGGACGGGCTCGACGCGTTCACGCTCCTGTTCAGCGAGTCGGCGGGCCGCGCTGTCGTGGCGGTGCCGCGCAGCGAGGAGCTGCGGTTCAACGACATGTGCGGGGCGCGCGGTCTGCCGGCGACCCGTATCGGTGTGGTGGACGGCGAAGAGGTCGAGGTCCAGGGCGAGTTCACGATCGGTCTCGACGAACTGCGGACGGCGCACGAGGCGACGATCCCGGCGCTGCTGGCCTGAGCCTCGCCGCGATCGGGGCGGGCACCGCGTGATTGGCTGTGCCCGCACGGGATCCGCCGTGCGGTACCGGCCTGATCGAGGGGAACGCCCGATGTCCTACGAGTACAAGGTCGTGACGTTCAGGGAGTCGCTCATCGGCGACGCCCTGGACAGCGACAAGCTGGAGAAGACGCTCAACAAGCACGCCGCCGAGGGCTGGGCCCTCAAGGCCATCACCGCCGCCGACGTGAAGGGCCGGATAGGTCCCGGCGCCGTCGAGGGTCTGCTGCTCACGCTGGAGCGCCCCCGGCAGGCTTGATCCCGCCGGACGGGTCCTGCGGCCGGAGTTTCGCGAACACCGGCCGCAGGACCGGGCGTTACGCCGTCCGACGGACGGCGAGCAGGTCCAGTACGCCGTCGACCGCCGCCGTGAACGGCTCGACGGAATCCGCCGCGCGGGCCAGGACGTAACGGCCCCGCAGTACGGCGACGATCGTGGACGCGGTGGTCACCGGGTCGAGTCCCGGGCCGAACCCACCGTCCGCCACACCCTCCTCGCGCTCGGCCCGCAGGTGCGCGGCGAGCCGCTCCTCGGCGGATGCACAGCGAGCCGAATCTCCTGCCACCTTGTGCGGGATTACGTAATTACGTAAATTGATTGCCATGGAGCTTGAGGAACGCGTCGCCGAGCTGGAACGCCGGCTCGCCGCGCTGGAGCAGACGGCGTCGACCGCGCCCGCCCCTGCGCCCGCGCCCGCGCTGGACGGCGTGCTGGACGGCGGCGAGTTCTGGGCTCTGCACGGGCTGAAGGACCAACTCGCCGAGGCGGGCGCGGCGAGCGGGGGAGTGCTCTTCACCGGCGCGGTCCGGCTGCCGACCGACGAGCGGTACGAGTGGCAGTACGGCACGTTCACCGACGCCGTCCTGGACACCGACTGGCCGGCGGCGGCCGAGTCGTTCGGCGCGCTCGGCCATCCGGTACGGCTGCGGCTGCTGCGCGAGATCCTCGGCGGCCGCCGCACCGCCGCCGAACTCGCCGAGCTGGCCGAACTCGGCACGACCGGCCAGATCTACCACCACCTGCGCCAGCTCACCTCGGTCGGCTGGCTGCACACCGTCGGGCGCGGCAAGTACGAGGTCCCCGGCGGCCGGGTGGTGCCGCTGCTGGTGATGCTGGCGGCGACCCGACCGACCTGACCGTCCACCAAGGGGGAACGATGTCCGTACGCAAACTCGTCATGATCTTCTACCGGCTGTTCACGGTGCTCTTCGTGGCGCTGGTCGTCGCGGGGGCCTTCGTCGACCTGCCGTTCGCATGGTGGCTGATCTGGGTGCCGGAGATCATCGCGGTCACCCTCGTCATCGCCCTGGGCAGGCGTACGGCACGGGCGCATGGGGCCGCCAGGCCGCCGGCCGTCGAGGTCGCGGCGCCGGTCACCGGCCGCTGGTCGGCGCTGAACAGCCCGGCGAGCCGCGTGCCCAGCCACCGCACCCACGCGTACGGGCAGACGTACGCGATCGACATCGTGGCCGAACCGGAGCCCGGCAGCCGCCCCGGATTCGCCTGGGCCTGGCCGGTGGCGCGCCGGAGCACGGCCTTCCCCGCCTTCGGCAGGCCGCTGCTCGCCGTGGCCGACGGAACGGTCGTGCATGCCTCCGACGGCCGCCGCGACCACCTCAGCAGGAACTCGCTGCTCGCGCTGGTCTACCTGATGCTCGTCGAGGCCGCCGTCCGCGACATGGCGGGCGCCGCCTGGATCACCGGCAACCACCTGATCATCGACATCGGCGACGGCACGTACGCGATGTACGCCCACGTACAGCGCGGCTCCCTCACCGTACGAGCGGGCGACCGGGTACGCGCGGGCCAGCTCGTCGGCCGCTGCGGCAACTCCGGCAACTCGACCGAGCCCCATGTGCACTTCCAGCTCATGGACCACCCGGACATGGACGTGGCCCGCGGCATCCCGTTCCGCTGGCACGGCATCGGAGTCCCGGCGGACGGCGAGGTTTTCACGGCATTCACGGCGGACGAGGACGAGGACGAGGCGGGCGGGCCGGCCGCCGCCGAGCGGACCGGCGCGGACCGGACGGCCGCCGGGCAGGCCACTGCCGAATAGGCCCGGACCGGTGCCAAAGCCGGTGACGGGCGGGTCGCCGCCACGGAGGTCGGCGGCGAGCGTTCCACCTCTGGCTGGCCTGCGGCAGGCCGCCGCCGGCCCGGCCGCCGCCTCGCACCCGGCCGCCCGCCTCGCACCCGGCCGCCCGCCTCGCACCCGGCCGCCGACCTGGCCGCTCCCGACCCGACTGTCAGTGGGCTCGGCTAGCCTCCCCGCTATGCCCCCGGCCAAGAAGCGTCTGCGCAGCTACGACCATGCCAAGACCCGTACCGCCGTGCTGGCCCAGTTCGCGCACGTACGCGAGGCGGTCGGCGCACTGACCGCGGCGCAGTTCGCGTTGCCCGCCGGGCTCGGTGGCTGGACCGTGCGGGAGCTGGCCGCGCATCTGACGACGGCGGTCGAGGCCGTCAGCCGGGCCGTCGAGCAGCCCGAGCCGGCCGGGCCCGTCGTCCCGCTGCTCGACTGGCCGTTCGCGACGGCCGGTCTGGCGGGTGACATCTCCGAGGACGCCGAGGCGATCGCTGCGTCGGCCGAGCCCGCCGAGCTGTTCGACCGCGCCGCCGAGCGGATCGCCGCGCTGCTGCCGGGCGCCGCCGACGATCGCCTGGTCACCACCCGGGTCGGCGCGATGCGGCTCGGGGACTTCCTCGTCACCCGCACCGTCGAGCTGGTCGTCCATACCGACGACCTGAACCGGGCGACCGGCCTCGCCGTCCCGTACGACCGGCAGGCGCTCGCCGCCTGTACGCGGCTGCTCGCCGACGCGCTGGCCGTGAAGGCGCCCGGCGCCTCGACGGAGGTGCGGATTCCGCCGTACGCGGTCGTGCAGTGCGTCGAGGGCCCCCGGCACACCCGGGGGACCCCGCCCAATGTCGTGGAGACCGATCCGCTCACCTGGATCAGGCTCGCCACCGGCCGTACGAGCTGGGCGGACGCGCTCGACGCCGCGCGGGTCAGTGCCAGCGGCGAGCGCGCCGATCTGTCCGGGCTGCTGCCCCTCATGGGCTGAGCCGACCGGGCGTAACCCGGGCCGTACCGGGCGTACCCCGGGCCGTACGGGGCGCGCGGCGGAACCGTCCGCCCGCCCGGCACGTCCCAGCCGCATGAGGAATCAGCAGCTCACCTACATCACCGCCGGTGCCCTGCTCGCGCTGGCCGCCTCTGCCTGCGGTACGGAGACCGGTTCAGGACCGCGCGACCCGGCCGCCCCCGACAGCTCCGTACAGTCGTCGCCCGCGCTGACCGGAGTGCGCTGGAGCGTGGACAGCGTGACCGTCGACGGCGCGAAGACCGCCGCACCCGAGGGGGCCGGCGTGGAGATCGACTCCAAGGGGCGGGCCAGCGCCAGCACCGGGTGCAACACCATCGGCGCGCAGGTCACCGTCAAGGGCGACACCGTCGTCGTCGGCAAGAAGGAGTCGACGCTCATCGGCTGCCCGAAGGAGCTGGCGGCTTTCGAGAAGCGCCTCAACGGGGCCTTCTCGGGGAAGCTGACCGCCAAGGTCGCCGACCAGCGGCTCACCCTCACCGGCGCCGACGGCGACACCATCGCCATGACCGCCGAGAAGGACGCCGCCCTCACGGGCACGAAGTGGGTGGTGACCTCGCTCGTCGACAACGGCACCGTCAGCTCTGTCACCGACCGGTCGCCCGAGACCTTGGCCGCCGCCCCCGCCTTCACCCTCGGCAAGGACGGCTCGGTCCAGGGCCTGCGGCTGCACTGCAACACCTGGCGCACCACCGCGCAGGTCTCCGGCTCGACCGTCACATTCGGTAAGGTCAGCTCGACGAAAATGGCCTGTGACACCCCCACGACGCCCGTCGAGAAGCGGCTGGACGAACTGCTGCGCGAACGCGAGGTCAGCTATGAGCTGGCTCATCATTCACTGACCCTCACCGGCAAGGACGGCCAGGGGATCATGGCCGAGACAGCCCCCGCAGGGGCCGGGACGGGCCCCGCCGCGAAGTGATCCCGCCCACTGCGCCCCGTCCCCAATTCGGACCAGTGGTCGATCTCGCCTACACTCGGTGGCGTGCCTCGTGGTGATGGACGACTCAACCACGACCTGCTCCCCGGTGAGAAGGGCCCCCAAGACGCTTGCGGCGTCTTCGGAGTCTGGGCCCCGGGTGAAGAGGTCGCCAAGCTCACCTACTTCGGACTGTATGCCCTGCAGCACCGCGGACAGGAGTCCGCGGGCATCGCAGTGAGCAACGGGTCCCAGATCCTGGTTTTCAAGGACATGGGCCTCGTCTCACAGGTCTTCGACGAAACGTCCCTCGGCTCTCTCCAGGGCCATATCGCGGTGGGCCATGCCCGCTACTCCACCACCGGAGCCTCGGTGTGGGAGAACGCGCAGCCGACCTTCCGGGCCACGGCCCACGGCTCCATCGCGCTCGGTCACAACGGCAATCTGGTCAACACCGCCGAGCTCGCCGAGCTCGTCGCCGAACTCCCCAGGGAGAACGGCCGTGCGACGCGGGTCGCGGCCACCAACGACACCGACCTGGTCACGGCGCTGCTGGCCTGCCAGACGGACGAGGACGGCAAGTTCCTCACCGTCGAAGAGGCGGCCCCCAAGGTGCTGCCGCAGGTCAAGGGCGCCTTCTCGCTCGTCTACATGGACGAGCACACCCTGTACGCGGCCCGCGACCCGCAGGGCATCCGCCCGCTGGTCCTCGGCCGTCTCGAACGCGGCTGGGTCGTCGCGTCCGAGAGCGCCGCTCTCGACATCTGCGGCGCCTCGTACGTACGCGAGATCGAGCCCGGCGAGTTCATCGCCATCGACGAGAACGGTCTTCGCTCGTCGCGATTCGCGGAAGCGAAGCCCAAGGGCTGCGTCTTCGAGTACGTCTACCTGGCGCGTCCCGACACGGACATCGCCGGCCGGAACGTCTATCTGTCCCGGGTGGAAATGGGCCGGAAACTGGCGCGCGAAGCCCCGGTCGAGGCGGATCTGGTCATAGCGACACCGGAATCCGGCACGCCGGCGGCCATCGGCTACGCCGAGGCCAGCGGCATCCCGTACGGCTCGGGTCTGGTGAAGAACGCCTATGTGGGCCGGACCTTCATCCAGCCCTCCCAGACCATCCGCCAGCTCGGCATCCGGCTGAAGCTCAACCCGCTCAAGGAAGTCATCCGCGGCAAGCGGCTGGTGGTCGTCGACGACTCGATCGTCCGCGGCAACACCCAGCGCGCGCTGGTGAAGATGCTCCGCGAGGCGGGCGCGGCGGAGATCCACATCAGGATCTCCTCGCCCCCGGTGAAGTGGCCGTGCTTCTTCGGCATCGACTTCGCCACCCGCGCCGAGCTGATCGCCAACGGGATGTCCATCGAGGAGATCGGCACCTCGCTGGGCGCCGACTCCCTCTCGTACATCTCCATCGACGGGATGATCGAGGCGACCACGATCGACAAGCCCAATCTCTGCCGGGCCTGCTTCGACGGCGAGTACCCGATGGATCTCCCCGACCCGGAACTGCTCGGCAAGCAGCTCCTGGAGACCGAGCTGGCAGCGGGCCCCGCCGACACGGCGGCGAGCGACGCCCTGCGCCGCCCGTAACGGGCCAGGGAGCCCGCTCCCAGGCCCGTCCCGCGTTTCCCCGGCCCTTGTACGACGCCTTGTACGACGACCTTGTACGACGACACGAAGGTTTCCAGCCATGCCTGCCACGCCCGATACGACAACTGGTGCCAGCTATGCCGCCGCTGGCGTCGACATCGAGGCCGGTGACCGCGCCGTCGAGTTGATGAAGGAATGGGTCAAGAAGACCCGCCGCCCCGAGGTCCTCGGCGGCATCGGCGGCTTCGCCGGCCTCTTCGACGCCTCGGCGCTCAAGCGCTACGAGCGGCCGCTGCTGGCATCGGCGACCGACGGCGTCGGTACGAAGGTCGACCTCGCCCGCCGGATGGGCGTGTACGACACGATCGGCCACGACCTCGTCGGGATGGTCGTCGACGACCTGGTGGTCTGCGGCGCCGAGCCGCTCTTCATGACCGACTACATCTGCGTCGGCAAGGTCCACCCCGAGCGGGTCGCCGCCATCGTCAAGGGCATCGCCGAAGGGTGCGTGCTGGCGGGCTGCGCGCTCGTCGGCGGCGAGACCGCCGAGCACCCGGGCCTGCTCGGCGAGGACGACTTCGACGTCGCCGGCGCGGGTACGGGTGTGGTCGAGGCGGACCGGCTGCTCGGCGCGGATCGTATCCGCACGGGTGACGCGGTGATCGCCATGGCGTCCTCCGGTCTTCACTCGAACGGGTACTCACTCGTACGGCATGTGGTCTTCGACCGGGCCGGCTGGGCGCTGGACCGCGAGGTCGAGGAGTTCGGCAGGACCCTCGGCGAGGAGCTGCTGGAGCCCACCAAGATCTACTCGCTGGACTGCCTCGCGCTGACCAGGACCACCGAGGTGCACGCTTTCAGCCATGTCACGGGCGGCGGCCTCGCGGCGAACCTGGCCCGGGTCGTACCGGACGGGCTGCACGCGACGGTCGACCGGTCGACCTGGCAGCCGGGTCCGATCTTCGACGTCGTCGGTGCGGCCGGGCAGGTCGAACGGCTGGAGCTGGAGAAGACGCTGAACATGGGCGTCGGCATGATCGCCGTCGTACCGGCCGATTCGGCGGACGCCGCGCTGGCCACCCTCGCGGACCGCGGGGTGGACGCCTGGGTCGCCGGCGAGATCACCGAGCGCGCCGGACATGCCACCGGCGCCGCCCTGACAGGCGACTACCGGAGCTGATCAGCCGGTGCGGTGCTGGGGCAACCCGGTTCCCTGCTGTGGCAGCACAGAACCCGGTCCAGGACTACGGCCCCGGACCGGGCCACTGTGAGGAACTGCTGGAGGTATGCAGACGTCAAGCGCCGCGGCGCTGAGCCGAGGGTCCGGACTCGTCGTCCTCGTCCTCGTCGTCGTTGTAACGATCCGCGTACTGTGCGTACGGGTCATCTTCCTCTTCGTCATCCTCGAACGGCTCCGCGTTCGGCGGTTGACTTGTCGGAGATGCGCCCAGCTCGCTGGCCAGACGCGACAGATCCGTCCCGCCGCTGTTGTACTTCAGCTGGCGGGCGACCTTCGTCTGCTTGGCCTTGGCCCGGCCGCGCCCCATGGCTCGACCCCCTCGGTGACGGGGCTCGACGGCCCCAGAGTCTTGACACGCGTTCATGTTTCAGAACGAGCTCTCCTCGGAGAGACCCGTCCGTAGGGCTTCAACGGTACCTGCTTCCGCGGCCATACGGTACGCCGCCCGCATGACGCGCCTCGGCGCTCGACCGGCGAGACGCCCCGTCCTCGCTGGTCAGCCATGATTTTAACCTCTTCTTGAGGGCGACCCGCCCGGCCGGGGTGAGTCACGTCTCCCCGGTCACCTCGCGCGGGCCTCCGCCATCCGGTGCTCGGCGATCCGGTCGGCCGCCGCAGCCGGCGGAATGCCGTCGCTATTCGCACGTGCGAAGATCGAAAGAGTCGTGTCGAAGATCTTTGCCGCCTTCGCGCGGCACCGCTCGAAGTCGAAGCCGTGCAGCTCGTCGGCGACCTGGATCACCCCGCCCGCGTTCACCACGTAGTCCGGCGCGTAGAGGATCCCGCGGTCGGCGAGGTCCTTCTCGACGCCGGGGTGCGCGAGCTGGTTGTTGGCCGCGCCGCACACCACCTTCGCGGTCAGTACGGGCACGGACACGTCGTTCAGCGCGCCGCCGAGCGCGCACGGCGCGTACACGTCCAGACCCTCGGTACGGATCAGCGCCTCGTTGTCGACGACGACCCTGACCTCCGGATGCCGCTCGGTGATCCGGGCGACCGCCTCGGCCCGTACGTCCGTGACGACGACCTCGGCGCCGTCCTCCAGCAGATGCTCCACCAGGTGGCGGCCGACCTTGCCGACGCCGGCGACACCGACCGTACGGCCGCGCAGCGAGGGATCGCCCCACTGCTGCTCCGCGCTGGCCCGCATGCCCTGGAAGACCCCGAAGGCGGTCAGTACGGACGAGTCGCCCGCGCCGCCGTTCTCGGGGGAGCGGCCCGTGGTCCACGCGCACTCGCGCGCCACGACGTCCATGTCGGCGACGTACGTGCCCACGTCGCAGGCCGTCACGTACCGGCCGCCGAGCGAGGCCACGCACCTGCCGTACGCCAGCAGCAGCGCCTCGCTCTTGACCAGGTCGGGGTCGCCGATGATCACGGCCTTGCCGCCGCCGTGGCCGAGCCCGGCCAGCGCGTTCTTGTACGACATGCCGCGGGAGAGGTTCAGCGCGTCGGCGACTGCCTCGTCCTCGGACGCGTACGGGTAGAAGCGGGTGCCGCCGAGGGCCGGGCCCAGGGCGGTGGAGTGGATGGCGATCACGGCCTTGAGGCCGCTCGCGCGGTCCTGGCAGAGCACGACCTGCTCATGGCCCCCCTGGTCCGAACGGAACAGGGTGTGCAGGACGCCGTCGGTCACATCGGTCACGGTGGTGACTCCCAAGTACGAAGCGGCGGGGATCGGCCCCTCCATGGGTGGCGGAGGGGGCCGGTTGGGGTTGAGAGTAAGTCTTACCCCGGCGTAGATCAGCCGCAGTGCGGAGGATCACCCGCTCGTGCGCCGTGGGCGTGGGACGATTCCGGCATGCCAGCGGTGTCTTCGGTTCTCGTCCCTTACACGTCCTACCTGCGGGTGTACGAGCCGCTGGCCGCCTTTCCCGAACCGGAGAGGAGTCACTGGGCCGAGTACGCCCGGCGCGGCCGTACCCCCACCGTCCAGGACGAACTGCGCCGCGCCCTGGCGGACTTGCTGCCCACCCCGCCGGTGCCCGTGCCGGTGCACGAGAGCGCGGACGCGTTCGTGACCGAGGTGGACGGGGTGGTCTGCGTCTGCCCGTGGCGGACCCGGCTGCGCGGCTGGCTGGCCCTGGAGGAGCTGCCCGACGTCCTGCCGCTGCCGCTGCTCGACGCGGTGCTGCCGGCCGTGGTGCGCGTCCAGGCGAGCGCGGACTACGAGCGCTGGCGCGAGCGGAACCCGGACGCGCGGCCGTGGATCAGGACGGGCGTCTGGCAGGTGCCGGTCAGGTGGTTCACGCTCTTCTCGGACGACGAGCGGACGTACGAGCCGGGTGAGCCGGCGAAGCCGGGGGAGTCCGGGGCGGCAGGCGAGACCGGGGAGTCGGCGGAGTCCGGAGCGGCCGGCCCCGGTGTGCCCGTACTGCGCTACCGGACGCCGATGGTGCAGGCGCGCCGGCGGCTGGCGCGCGGCCTCAAGGCGCTACGGGACAGCATCGACGACGGTCCGATGATCGAGGGGCTCGTGGACGTGGGCCGGTGGCTGGAGGAGTTCCACCCGCGGTCGCTGGTCGAGCTGGACTACGGCGGGCTCGTGCACGTGCTGTCCGAGGAGCAGCTCGCGGAAGATCGCTCAGCGGCCGATGTGGCGGCCGGGATCGCCGCGCTGCGTTCGGGGGACGGGGAGCGGGCAGGAGAGGCTTACGGGCGGCTCACAGAGCGCTGGCGGGCCGTCCGTGACCGCCAGTTCGCCAACTGAGACCGACGATCCGTCAGAGGTCCTACGTCTGAAGGTCCCGATCCGGGCTTTTTTCTTAACAGGGCCTTAAGCGTGACGGACCGCACTAACAAGGGCCTTGCGCCCATCGCCCACCCTCGTGTCAAAATAGGACAAGGAGTCCGGGGAGGGTTCCTTCCGTGCCGGTACGGGCGGAATGCTCGGTATCGCACTCTATGCGGGGGTTCCGATGACCCCCGATCGCTCTGTGACTGATCGTTACTGTGCCGTGACTGTCCGCTATGGCATGGTCCATCGGCTTCCGCCGTTGATGAACACCTCAGAGGGCAATTCCATCGGTTTGGCCGACGTGGCTGGACGGATGGTGTAGTTGTAGTGCCGAGGACAAGCCGTTCGTCCTATAACCGACTCGGCCTGCGTCCGCCATTTCGGGCAACGTGGGTCAAGGTGCAGAATTTAGAGGAAAGAACCGAGATGGTTCGGTTCTCCCGAGGAGGCCGCTCATGACCGCTCGCACCCCTGATGCCGAGCCGCTGCTGACCCCGGCTGAGGTTGCCACGATGTTCCGTGTGGATCCGAAGACGGTCACACGCTGGGCAAAGGCAGGCAAGCTCACGTCCATCCGCACGCTCGGTGGGCATCGCCGGTATCGCGAGGCAGAGGTTCGCGCACTGCTTGCGGGTATTCCGCAGCAGCGTAGCGAAGCTTGATCAACACATTAGGGATCAACACGCACAACCTGTTCCACACGCACCACTTGTTCCACCAGTACCGCCAGCACCATAAGCACGCAGGGACAACAGCCGGGTTCCCCCAACACGGTCGTCCCGACTGACAGCTCCATACGACGGGCGCCTGCCCCAACAGGCTCCGTACCCAAGCAACATGGGTAAGTCGTCGATCGCGCTGGACTCCGCCGGGTCCAGCGCGATCTTTTTTGTGCGCCTGTGGGGACCCTTGGTGGGTGAGTACAATTGCACATATTAAATTGCCGGATTGTAGGAAGGGTGTAAGAACACCCATTCCCGAAAAACCTTAGGTGACTACCGTCACACTGCATGCCTCTTGCCAACGCCGGGCGGAGGTGGTTCGCGGATGGCCGGGCCGTCGTCGCAGCCATGCGTACTAGTTACAGATGCTTGATTACTCGGGTCGGCCCGGGGCGGTCAATACGCAAAAGAGCCCGCATCCGATCGGATGCGAGCGCTTCGGTACGGCGGGGTGGGGGCGCGCGGCGGCGGATACGCGAAGAGCCCGCGACCGGTGAGGGTGCGGGCTCTTCGATGTTGCGGTCCTGACGGGATTTGCTGTGTCTGATTGCGGCTCCGCCGCGGGCGCGGCCTGGCGGGTGGCGGCCGGTCGTGGTTCCGAACGTGCGAAGAGCCCGACCGGTGAGGGTGCGGGCTCTTCGATGTTGCGGTCCTGACGGGATTTGAACCCGCGGCCTCCACCTTGACAGGGTGGCGAGCACTCCAAGCTGCTCCACAGGACCTTGTTTCGCTGCCCCTTGGCGGCGGCTGCGAAGACAGACTCTACAGCAGCTCAGAGGGTCCGGTCGAACTCACTCCGGGCGATGGCGGCGTTACGCGCGACCTACGGCGCCGCCGCGTCGATCGCCTTCACGATCCGCTTGTCCGAGACCGGCTGGGCCGTGCCCAGGGCGTGGGCGAAATAGCTCACCCGCAGCTCCTCGATCATCCACCGGATGTCCAGGACCTGCCGAGGCACCGGCCTGCCCTGCGGGAGCTGTTCCAGCAGCCAGGCGTACTCGTCCCGCATCTCGTGGACCTTCTCCATGCGCGTCGTGTCGCGTTGGACGTTGGTCGGCATCTGCTGCAGCCGGCGGTCCACAGCGACCAGATAGCGCATCAGGTCCGGCAGCCTCGGCAGCCCGGTGCGGGTGACGAAGCCGGCCGGCATGAGGGCCGCGAGCTGGTCCTTGACGTCCTGGACGTTGTTGATGAGCACCAGGCTGTTCGTGGCCTTCAGCCGGCGCTCACACGCCTGCCAGGCCGCCAGGATCTGCTGGACCTGGCCGACCGTGCGGACCGTCGCGTCGACGAGATCGGCGCGGACCTTGTCGTACAGCTTGCGGAAGGACTCCTCGTCCCACGCGGGCCCGCCGTGGTCCGCGATCAGCTTGTCCGCCGCCGCCGTCGCGCAGTCCTCGAACAGCGCCTGCACGGAGCCGTGCGGATTGCGGGACAGCGCCAGCTTCTGCTGGTTGGTGAGCTTGTCCGAGGCGAACTTGGCAGGGCTGACCGGGATGTTGAGCAGGATCAGCCGCCGCGTCCCCGCCCACATCGCCTGCTGCTGCTCGGCTTCCGTGTCGAAGAGGCGTACGGCGACGCTGTCGCCCCGGTCGACCAGCGCGGGGTACGCCTTCACCGGCTGCCCCGCCCTGCGCGTCTCGAAGATCCGTACCAGCGTGCCGATGGTCCAGTCGGTCAGGCCTGTGCGCTCGATGGTCTCGCCGCCCGCGCGCTCGGCGGTCGCGGCTGCGGCCTTCGACAGCGCCTGGCGGGCCTTGGGCCGCAGTTGCAGCTTCAGCTCGTCCAGATCCTTCGACTCGGCGATCTTGCGCCGCCGTTCGTCCACGATCCGGAATGTGATCTTGAGGTGGTCCGGCACCCGGCCCAGATCGAAGTCGTCGCCCGTGACGGGCACGCCCACCATCCGCTGGAGTTCGCGCGCCAGCGTCACCGGCAGCGGCTCCTGGAGCGGCACAGCGCGGTCAAGGAACGCCTCCGCGTAGTTCGGCGCCGGTACGTAGTGCCGGCGGATCGGCTTGGGCAGCGAGCGGATCAGCTCCATGACCACGTCGGCGCGCAGCCCGGGGATCTGCCAGTCGAACCCCTCCGAGGTGACCTGGTTGAGCACCTGGAGCGGTACGTGGACGGTCACTCCGTCCGCGTCGGCGCCCGGCTCGAACTGGTAGGTCACCCGGAAGCTGAGCTGGCCCTGCCGCCAGGTGTCCGGGTAGTCGTCCTTGGTGACCGAGCCGGCCTTCTCGTTGATGAGCATCGACCGCTCGAAGTCGAGCAGTTCGGGCTCGTCGCGCCGCTTCGCCTTCCACCAGGAGTCGAAGTGCGCCCCGGAGACGATGTCTTCGGGCACCCGCTGGTCGTAGAAGTCGTACAGCGTCTCGTCGTCCACGAGGATGTCGCGGCGCCGCGCGCGGTGCTCCAACTCCTCGACCTCGCCGAGAAGTTTGCGATTGTCATGGAAAAACTGATGGTGCGTTCGCCAGTCGCCCTCGACCAGCGCGTTGCGGATGAAGAGATCGCGGGACGCCTCCGCGTCGATCCGGCCGAAGTTGACCTTGCGCCGGTCGATGATCGGGACGCCGTACAGCGTCACCTTCTCGTACGCCATGACGGCCGCCGCGTCCTTCTCCCAGTGCGGCTCGCTGTACGTGCGCTTCAGCAGATGGCCGGCCAGCGGCTCGATCCACTCCGGTTCGACCTTGGCGTTGACCCGCGCCCACAGCCGGGACGTCTCCACCAGCTCGGCCGACATGATGAACCGCGGCGGCTTCTTGAACAGCGCCGAGCCGGGGAACACCGCGAACTTCGCGCTGCGCGCACCCAGATACTCGTTCTTCGCGCCGTCCTTCACGTCCTTCATGCCGATGTGCGACAACAGCCCCGCCAGCAGCGACACATGGACGGACTGGTCGGCGGCTGCCGTGTCCTCGTCGCCGATCTTCAGGCCCATCTGCTTGGCGACTGTGCGCAGTTGGGAGTAGATGTCCTGCCACTCCCTGATCCGCAGGAAGTTCAGATACTCCGACTTGCACATCCGGCGGAACGCCGAGGACGACAGCGTCTTCTGCTGCTCCCGTACGTAGCGCCAGATGTTGAGGAAGGCGAGGAAGTCGGACGTCTCGTCCTTGAAGCGGGCATGCTGCTGATCGGCCTGGGTCTGCTTCTCGGCCGGGCGCTCGCGCGGGTCCTGGATGGAGAGCGCGGCGGCGATCACCATCACCTCCCGTACGCAGCCGTTGCGGTCGGCCTCGATGACCATGCGGGCGAGGCGCGGGTCGACGGGGAGTTGGGAGAGTTTGCGCCCGAGGGGCGTCAGCTTCTTCTTCGTATCTTTTTGTGCCGCGTCGAACGCGCCGAGTTCCTGGAGGAGTTGGACACCGTCGCGGATGTTGCGGTGGTCCGGCGGGTCGATGAAGGGGAACTTCTCGATCTCGCCCAGCCCGGCCGCCGTCATCTGGAGGATGACCGAAGCCAGGTTCGTACGGAGGATCTCGGCGTCGGTGAACTCCGGGCGCGAGGTGAAGTCGTCCTCGGAGTAGAGCCGGATGCAGATGCCGTCCGACGTACGGCCGCAGCGGCCCTTGCGCTGGTTGGCGCTCGCCTGCGAGATCCGCTCGATCGGCAGCCGCTGGACCTTGGTGCGGTGGCTGTAGCGGGAGATGCGCGCGTTGCCCGGGTCGATGACGTACTTGATGCCGGGGACGGTCAGCGACGTCTCGGCGACGTTCGTCGCGAGGACGATCCTGCGCCCGCTGTGCCGCTGGAAGACGCGGTTCTGCTCGGCGTGCGAGAGGCGGGCGTAGAGCGGGAGGACTTCCGTGCCGCGGATCTTGCGTTTCTCCAGGGCGTCGGCGGTGTCCCTGATCTCCCGCTCGCCGGAGAGGAAGACCAGGATGTCGCCAGGACCCTCCGACTGGAGTTCGTCGACGGCGTCGGAGATCGCGGTGATCTGGTCGCGGTCGCCCTCCTCGCCGTCCTCCTCCAGCAGCGGCCGGTAGCGGACCTCGACGGGGTACGTACGCCCGGAGACCTCGACGATCGGGGCGTTGCGGAAGTGGCGCGAGAAGCGCTCGGGGTCGATGGTCGCCGAGGTGATGACGACCTTCAGATCCGGTCGTCTGGGCAGCAACTGGGCGAGATAGCCGAGCAGGAAGTCGATGTTGAGGCTGCGCTCGTGCGCCTCGTCGATGATGATCGTGTCGTAGGCGAGCAGCTCGCGGTCGGTCTGGATCTCGGCGAGCAGGATGCCGTCCGTCATGAGCTTGACGAAGGTCGACTCGGGGTTCACCTGGTCGGTGAAGCGGACCTTCCAGCCGACGGCCTCCCCCAGCGGGGTGTCCAGCTCGTCGGCGACGCGCTCGGCGACCGTACGGGCGGCGATCCGGCGCGGCTGCGTGTGCCCGATCATGCCGCGCACGCCGCGGCCCAGCTCCAGACAGATCTTGGGGATCTGCGTCGTCTTGCCGGACCCGGTCTCACCGGCGACGATCACGACCTGGTGGTCGCGTATCGCCTCCAGGATCGTGTCCTTCTTCTGGCTGACGGGCAACTGCTCGGGATAGCTGACCGCGGGCACACGGGCGCCACGCCGCCGGACCCGGTCGGTGGCCTTCTCGGCCTCGGCGGCGATCTCCTCCAGCACGGCCTGCCGTGCCTCGGGCTTGCGGATGCGCCGGGAGCCTTCGAGACGGCGGCCGAGCCGCTGCGCGTCACGCAGCGAGACGTCGGCCAGCAGGGTCTGGAGGTCGGCAAGGGAAGTAGACATACCGGAACCAGGATCTCACCCGGGGCGAGCGAGTGGCGAACCATTTCGCCGGGGGATACGGAAAGCCCCCCGCCGGATGCTCTCGGCAGGGGGTTTCGGGCCTTTGCGGGCCGAGGTGGCTGGGGCCGGGATCGAACCGGCGACCTATCGCTTTTCAGGCGATCGCTCGTACCAACTGAGCTACCCAGCCACGCAATCTCGCGATTGCAGCGGTCCTGACGGGATTTGAACCCGCGGCCTCCACCTTGACAGGGTGGCGAGCACTCCAAGCTGCTCCACAGGACCTCGCTGATGTGCGGGACAAGTCTCGCACACGGTCAAACATGCTCCCAACGGGATTTCCACGGTGTCCTTGAGTGATCGAACAGACACGCTGTGGTGGCCCGATGTCGCTAGATGAGCGTATCAGAATGCGGCACATGCCCTGTCCGCGCTGCGGTCGGCCTTGAGTCTCCACCGGGTGGAGACGGGAGGGTGGACCCATGGACGGCAAGACGCTGTATTCGATCGGTGAGCTGGCCCGTCGGACGGGGCTGACGGTCACCGCCATCCGCTTCTACTCCGACCGAGGCATCGTCCCGGCCGCCGAGCGCAGCCCGGCCGGCTACCGCTTGTACGGCGCCGACGCCGTCGCCCGCCTGGATCTCGTACGGACGCTACGCGAGCTGGGCCTCGACCTGTCCACGGTCCGCCGGGTCCTGGCCGGTGAGCTGACCCTCCCGGAGGCCGCGGCGGCGCAGGCGGAGGCGCTGACGGCCCGGATCGGGACGCTGCGGCTGCGCCGCGCGGTGCTGACGGCGGTGGCCAGACGCGGCTCCACACCCGAGGAGATGGATCTCATGCACAAGCTTGCCAAGCTGTCGGAGGACGAGCGCCGCGCCCTGATCGCGGACTTCCTGGACGCGGTGTTCGGTGACCTGGCGACCGACCCGGCCATCGCCGGGCTCGTCCGCACCCTGACCCCGGAACTGCCCGCCCACCCGGAACCCGAACAGATCGAAGGCTGGGTGGAACTGGCGGAACTCACCCAGAACCCGGACTTCCGGGCCGCGCTGAGGCGCATGGTCGAGCAGCTCGCGGCGGACGCGGGAGGAAGCGGGTCCGTACGCCGCGGCCCGGTGGCGACAGTCCGCGACCAGGTACGACCCGCCCTGGCGGCCGGCGTCGACCCTGCGTCGCGCGGCGCGGACGGGGTGGTGGCGGAGATCACGGCGCGGTACGCGCACGACGGCGGTCTGCGTCGACTGCTGGCCACGCTGGAGACGGCGAACGACCCCCGCAGGGAGCGCTACCTGGAACTGCTCGCAGTGATCAACGGCTGGCCGGCCCCGGAGCGCCTGACACCGGCGCTTGACTGGTCGATCCGCGCGCTGCGGCTGAGAACGGCGGGCTGACTGACGGTGCCTGCCCCGAGCGGCATCTCGCCGCGATTGGCGTGGGGCTGCGGCTCGCCGCAGGGCCGACCGAGCGGTCGTAGAAAATACTTTCGGGACCTAGGCAACCGGATCCTCCCTCCACCCGGTTGACCCGGTGTGGGGTTGACGCGACGGGGCAGTGCCGGAGGAGGGCGGTGACGGATTCGGAGGCGGGCTTCGCGGACTTCGAGGAGTTCGTCACGGCACGCGGGCCCCGCCTGCTGCGCGCCGCCTGGCTGCTGACCGGGGACGCGCATCTCGCGGAGGACCTGGTGCAGACGGTGCTGGCCAAGATGTGGCCCAAGTGGCGCCGTATCGCGGCCGGGAGCCCGGACGGGAGTCCGGAGGCGTACGCCCGCAAGGCGCTGGTGAACACGTACGCGTCGTGGTGGCAGCGGCGTTGGCGCGGCGAGGTGCCGCACGACGTGCTGCCCGACGCGTCGCGGGACACGGCAGGGGTCGACGTCTTCGCAGCCGTCGACCTGGAGCGTTCGCTCGCGGTCGCACTGCGTTCGCTGCCGCCTCGGCAGCGGACGGTGGTCGTGCTGCGCTATTTCGAAGACCTCAGCGTCGAGGAGACGGCCGAAATCCTCGGCTGCCGGCCCGGCACGGTCAAGAGCCAGGCCGCAAAGGCGCTGGGCTCCCTGCGCGGCCTGCTGGCCGTCAACATGCTCGTGGAAGGGCGGTGAATGGTGTTGAACGAAGAGGAGACGGTACGGGTGGCGGAGGACGATCTGCGCATCCTGCTCAAGTACGCCACCCCCGAACTCACCGCGTCGCCGCAGTGGATGCGGCAGATCCGCCGCCGCGTCGTACGGCACAGGCGGCGCCGGCTCGCCCTGCTGACCGCCGTGACGGGCGTCGGGGCGGTGGCGCTCGCCGTCGGTACGCTGACCGGCGCCGGCGTCCTGGACCCGGGTCCGCAGCGCCCCGCGCGCCTGCCCACCGCCGTCGGAACGGTCGGCGTCTCGTCGTCGCCGGGCGGCGCGCGTACGGAGACGGAGAAGGACGCGGACGACCTCGGGCTCGTCATGACGTTGCCCGCCGGGTGGCAGCGGCTGTCCACCTCCGACGCGCGGTCGCTCGTGACGGTCTTCATCGGCAACGGGCAGCGGCTGACCGGCAGTACGTGCGCCGAGCCGACCCGCGACCCCTTCACCTGCGCGCCCGTCTCCCGGCTCGGTGCGGGCGAGGCGCTGCTGGTGCTCCGGCAGGAGGACCAGCCGTACAACTGGTCCTGGCGGAAGACGTTCACCGTCCGGCCGGCGGATCAGGTGGACGACGGTTGCCGCGCGATCGGTGGGTACAAGGAGCTGATGGGCTGGGGCGCCGCCCCCGAACCCGCGGTCAAGAGGCCCGTGATCAACGCCTATGTCTGTTTCAGGGGCCCGTCGTCGTCGACCCTCGCCCAGGTCGAGGACATCCTCGACGGCGCCGTACTGCCCGCGGTCCCGTCCGCCGGGCCGGACGGGTACCCGCACCACTGATCCGATCCGTTCTGTTCTGTTCCGAAAGGGATTCTCGATGCCTTCACGCCACCCCGTCGCCCTCGTGCTGGCGGCTGCCGCACTGGCCGCGGTGTCCGGCTGCGGCACCGGCGGTACATCCGGCACCGGCACCGGCACCGGCGCCGCGCCGCGTACGCAGCAGGCCGCGCCGCTCTCGCCGCTCTCCGGGGCGGCCACCGCGACCATGAGCCCGCTGCCCCGGCAGCTTCCGGGGCTTGGCGCGCGGACACTGGCCGAGGTGCCGGGCGACGCCCGCCAGGTCGTGATCGTGACCGGCCGGGGCACGAACTCCCCGCTGTCCCAGGTGGCGTTGTACCGGCGCACCGCCAACGGCTGGGACGCGGGCGCCACCTGGGCCGCCCACAACGCCAAGGAGGGCTGGCGCGCGGACCACCGGGCAGGCGATCTGCGTTCTCCCGTCGGCGTGTTCGCGCTCACCGACGCGGGCGGCCGGCTCAGCGATCCCGGTACGCGCCTCCCGTACGACCACGCGCCCGTCGGCTTCTCCATCGGCGGAACCGGCTTCGCGGGCGAGCCCCTCGCCGGGTCCTTCGACTACGTCGTCGCCATCAACTACAACCGCGCGCCGGGCACTTCCCCGCGCGACTGGACCCGCCCGGAAGGCGCGGGCAAGGGCGGCGGGATTTGGTTCCACGTCGACCACGGCGGTCCCACGCATGGCTGCGTCAGCCTGGCCAAGCCCCACATGAAGACGCTCCTGCGCACCCTCGACCCGGCGCTGCACCCGGTCGTCGTCATGGGCGACGCCGCCTCGCTCGCCCGCTGATCCTGCCCCTGCACGCACTCCAGGCCGGGACGCGCATCGCGTCCCGGCCTGGCAGTGTTCTGGAATTGTGCCCCCAACGGGATTCGAACCCGTGCTACCGCCTTGAAAGGGCGGCGTCCTGGGCCACTAGACGATGAGGGCTAGGGCGCGAGCAGCATATGGGATCGGCCGAGGTATCGCCAAAACGGTTTATCGGGTGGGTGCGGGGACGGCCCTGGTGGGCGTGGGTACGGGGGTCCTCGGCCGGGAGGGGGACTCCGACGGGGACAGGGAATCCGACGGGGAGGGGGACTCCGACGGCGACGCGTCCGCCCCCGGCGCTCCCGCCTCCGCCGGCAGGTGGCGGCTCACCTCCGCCGTGGTCAGGCCCAGGCCGCCGAGGGTGATCTCGTCCCAGGCCTGGAGGTGCTTCGTCGTACGGTCCAGATAGAGCACCGAGGCGTTCACCTTCTCCGGGCTGTTGTTCTGCAGGGCGCGCAGCCCGCCCCCGCCCGTCGAGCCCTCCACCTTCAGCCGGGTGCCGAACGGCAGCACCTTGTTCTCGCGGTGGTGGACATGGCCCGCAAGGACGAGGGGGACCGCGCCGTCGGTCTGCTCGGCCGCCACCGGCTCGTGCGCCACGGCGATGTCCACCGGCGTGCCCGCCTGGGCCTGGTCGCGCAGCGCCGACGCAAGGCGCGCGCCCGCCAGCCGCTCGGCCGGGTCGCCCTTGGCCGCCACCGACCGGTCCGGGGTGAACTGCGGGTCGCCCATCCCGGCCACCCGCAGCCCCGCCACCGTCACGGCCCTGCCGTTGTCCAGGACCCGGACGTTCTTCATCCGTTCCAGATAGCGCTGGGTGACGTCCGAGTCGTGGTTGCCGCGCACCCAGACGTACGGGACGCCCAGGTCGGCGATGGGGTCGAGGAAGCTGTTCTCGGCGGCGGCGCCGTGGTCCATGGTGTCGCCCGAGTCGATCACGGCGTCGATCTTGTACTCGTCGACGAGCGAGCTGATGATCTGCCAGGACGCCGGGTTCAGATGGATGTCCGAGACGTGCAGCACGCGCAGCGTCGCCGGGTCGGGCTGGTAGGCGGGGAGCGTGGACGTCGCGTCGTACAGCCTGGTCACGTTGGTGACGAGCCGGGCCAGCTCCTTCTGGTAGACGTCGAAGTCGGTGACGATCGAGCGGGCGCTGCCGACCACCTGCGGGGCCGAGGAGAGCAGCCCGGAGAACTTCGGCTCCAGCACCGACTTCGGGTTCCAGGTGGCGTACGCGCAGCCCGCCGACGCGGCCAGCAGGGTCAGCGCGAGCCCGCCGGCCGCCAGCGCGCGGCGGGGCCTGCGGTAGACGGCCAGGCCCAGGGCCGTCGCGCCGGACACGACGGCGACGCAGGAGCGTACGGCCAGCTCGGTCGCGCCGTTCGCCACGTCGTGGCCGACCTCCTCCTGGAGCCCGGAGATCCGGTCCGGGTGGTTGACCAGCGCCTGCGAGCGGACCGGGTCCAGCCGGTCGACGTCCACGTCGAGCCGTAGCGGCCCGGTGTGCGAGTCGAGTTCGAGCGCGCCGAGCGGCGAGACGTTGATCTTCGTACCGCCGGTCAGCGACGGCCGCAGCGCCATCCGCGTGTCCATCGGGCCGACCGGCGTCCGTACGCTGCCGACGACCAGCAGCCCCAGATAGGCGCCCAGCAGCACCACGGCGACCAGGCCGAACGAGCGGGTGAACGGATGCGGTGCGTGCGGCGAGTGGCTGAGCGCGTTCGCCGGGTTCTTGCCCCCTGGCCTGAGGCGGCGCTCCAGTCGTACGAGGGCGGTGCGGGCAGCACGGAACGGGACATGAAGTACCTCACGGGCCATTGGGCGCGTATGCCCGCGCCGCCCCTCTGCCATGCCTGGCGGACGCCGGTACCCGCGCCACGGCCCTGCTACGGGAGAATGGCCGCGTGCTGGAAATGACGCGTGAGGAGTTCGAGGAGCTGGTCTCCGAGGCGCTCGACCGGATCCCGCAGGAGCTGACCCGGCTGATGGACAACGTGGCGGTGTTCGTCGAGGACGAACCCGAGGCCGCCGACCGCGAGCTGCTCGGGCTGTACGAGGGGACGCCGCTGACCGACCGGGGGGAGTGGTACGCCGGGGTGCTGCCCGACCGGATCACCATCTACCGCGGTCCTACGCTGCGGATGTGCGCGACGCGGGAGGACGTGGTGGCGGAGACGGAGATCACCGTCGTGCACGAGATCGCGCACCACTTCGGGATCGACGACGAGCGGCTGCACGCCCTGGGGTACGGATGAGCGACGACGACCGGCGGGATCCCCCCGACGACCGGCACGACAGTCGGCACGACCCGGGGCACGACCCGGGGCACGACGCCTCCCACGAAGCCGCCTTAGAGCCCGTCGACCCCGACATCGACCTCCAGATGCCCGCCCAGCGCGCGGAGCTGGCGGCAGGTCACCTCTGGCCGGTGCTCGCCGTCATCTCGGCGGGCGGCGCCGTGGGAGCCGCGGCGCGCTACGGCGCGATCCTGCTCTGGCCGACGCCGGCCGGGGCGTTTCCCTGGACGGTCTTCTGGATCAACCTGCTGGGCTGCGCGCTGATCGGGGTGCTGATGGTCCTCGTCAGCGAGGAGGGCAGGTCGGCGCACCGGCTGGTGCGGCCGTTCCTCGGGGTCGGGGTGCTCGGCGGGTTCACGACCTTCTCGACGTACGCGTCCGGCTTCGCCGACCTGCTCACCCGCGACGAGGCGGGCCGGGCGCTCGCATACGCGGCCGGGACGCTCGCGGGCGCCATGGCCGCCGTCTGGGCGGCGGCCACCGTGACCCGCCGGCTGGTGCACCGCACGGAGGCGGCCCGGTGAACTGGCTGCTGGTGATCGTCGGGGCCGTCGTCGGCGCCCCGCTGCGGTATCTGACGGACCGTACGGTCCAGGCGCGGCACGACTCCGCCTTCCCCTGGGGCACGATGGCGGTCAACACGGCGGGCAGCCTGATCCTGGGGATCGTGTCCGGGGCGGCGGTCTCGTCGGGGACGTACGCGCTGATCGGTACGGGCCTGTGCGGGACGCTCACGACGTACTCGACCTTCTCGTACGAGACGCTGCGGCTGGCCGAGCGCGGCTGGAGGTTCTTCTCGGCGGCGAATGTGCTGGTGTCGCTGTTCGTGGGGCTCGGAGCGGTGTTCCTCGGGACGGAGCTGGGGCGGGGCTTCTTCGCGCACTGAGCGGGACGTGGGGGCGTACCGACGCGTGCTGAGCGGGACGTGGGGGCGTACCGACGCGTGCTGAGCGGGACGTGGGGGCGTACCGACGCGTGCTGAGCGGGACGTGGGGGCGTACCGACGCGCGCTGAGCGGGCCGTCTCGGCGTACCGACCGGGCCCCGGCCCGGCAAAAGCGTGTCCCCGGACCGGAAAAGCGCGTTGGGCAGTGAAATCCCGCCCCCGCCGCCGGCGAGGCGGACCGCGTCCCGTGCCCCCGGAGGTGCCACTCGTGCGCCCTTTGCCCGCCCCAGGCCGTCTCGCTCTCTGGATCGCCACCTCGCTGGCGGTCGCAGCCTCGGCCGGCTGCATGAGCGTCGGCCACGACGCGGGGAAGCCGTCCCCCGCGCACTCCGCCGGGCACCACGGCGCCGGCACGGAGCCGGACGGCGGTACGGGCGCGGTGGCCGGCCCGTCCGGCGACTGGCGGGGCGACGACGGGGTGTACGGCTCGGCGCGGCCGCCCAAGGGCGTCAAGCGCGGGGAGGACAAGGGAGTTTCGGCACGACCGCAGCCCTCGGGCGGCCCCTCGCCGGACATCAGGCCCGGCGGCGGTGCGGACGGTACGGCCGATCCGGCGCCGCCGGGGGAGCTGCCCGCACCGTCCGCACCGCCGTGGTGGCACCGCCCGCACCGGCCGCACCGCCCCCACCAGGACCCGTCCACCGAGCCCCCGCAGCCGGCCGATCCCGACCCCGGCCCCGGGCCCGGCACCGACCCCGATCCGGGGCCGCCCGCCGAGCCGCCGTCGGCCTCACCGGCGGCCGATGTGCGGACGGGCGCGCTGGCGGGTGCGGGCGCTCCGGGACTGCGCCGGGAGCCGTCGGCATCACCGCAGGTGGGACCGGTGTGACGGGGGTCGCAGCGGGGCTGTTTGCCTAAGCGGGGGGAGGATGCGTATGGTAGTAGATCGTTTGACCATTGCCTGGCGCCGACACAGAAGAGCGCCGCGTGGCGCGTACTCTCCCTTGCCGTGGCTGACCGCATTGAGGCGGTCGATTTGCGAATCACGGAGTTTGGGCGCGTGCCGAGACTCCGGAAGGTTTCGCATTTCGCATGTCCATTTCCAGTACTGACCACGCCGTCATGCCCGAGAACGAGTCCAACGAGTCCCCCGAGGCGATCGCCGAGATCGCAGCGGTTGTCGAGACCGTAGAGACCCTCACGGGTACGGAGACGGCCCCCGAGGCTGCCGAAGCTTCGGACCCCCAGACGACGAGCACGACGAACACGGAGACCGTGAACACCACGAACACCGAGACCTTGATCACCGAGCCGACCGAGACTGCGGCCACCGAGGCGACGACCGCCGAGGCGACGACCGCCGGGACCCCGGCGACGGAGACCCCCGTCACCGAGACCCCGGCCGTCACGGACAGCACCCCGGCCGTCGAGGCGCCGCAGGCTTCCGGGACCCCCGTCACCGAGACCCCGGCCGTCACGGACAGCACCCCGGCCGTCGCGGACAACAACGCCGAGAACCCGGGCATCACCTTCACCGACCTGGGTCTGCCCGAAGGCATCGTCCGCAAGCTGGCGCAGAACGGCGTCACTTCGCCCTTCCCGATCCAGGCTGCGACCATCCCGGACGCCCTGGCCGGCAAGGACATCCTCGGCCGTGGCCGTACCGGCTCCGGCAAGACGCTCTCCTTCGGTCTGCCGATGCTGGCCACCCTCACCGGCGGCCACACCGAGAAGAAGAAGCCGCGCGGCATCATCCTCACGCCGACCCGCGAGCTGGCGATGCAGGTCGCCGACGCGCTCCAGCCGTACGGCGACGTCCTCGGC
The DNA here is from genome assembly GCF_055584925.1 of Streptomyces sp. NPDC087906. NCBI lineage: Bacteria > Bacillati > Actinomycetota > Actinomycetes > Kitasatosporales > Streptomycetaceae > Streptomyces > Streptomyces sp. NPDC087906. The sequence continues at coordinate 37,544 of NZ_JBVJLC010000012.1, read as the reverse complement.
CTGAAGATGAAGGTCGTCTGCGGCGGTACGTCGATGAGCAACCAGATCTACGCCCTTGAGCGCGGCGTCGACATCCTGGTCGCCACCCCGGGCCGACTGCGCGACATCATCAACCGCGGCGCCGCCTCGCTGAGCGAGGTCAAGATCGCGGTCATCGACGAGGCCGACCAGATGTCCGACCTGGGCTTCCTGCCCGAGGTCACCGAGCTGCTCGACCTGGTGCCGGCCGGCGGCCAGCGGATGCTGTTCTCCGCCACCATGGAGAACGAGATCGGCACGCTGGTCAAGCGCTACCTGACCAACCCGGTCAGCCACGAGGTGGACAGCGCCCAGGGCAACGTCACGACCATGAGCCACCACGTGCTCGTCGTGAAGCCCAAGGACAAGGCGCCCGTCACGGCGGCGATCGCCGCCCGCAAGGGCCGCACGATCATCTTCGTACGGACGCAGCTCGGCGCCGACCGTATCGCCGAGCAGCTCCGCGACTCGGGCGTGAAGGCCGACGCCCTGCACGGCGGGATGACGCAGGGTGCCCGTACGCGCGTTCTTGAGGACTTCAAGAAGGGCTACGTCAACGCGCTCGTCGCGACCGACGTCGCCGCGCGCGGTATCCACGTCGACGGCATCGACCTGGTCCTGAACGTGGACCCGGCCGGTGACCACAAGGACTACCTGCACCGCTCGGGCCGTACCGCCCGCGCAGGCAAGTCGGGCGTCGTGGTGTCGCTCGCCCTGCCGCACCAGCGCCGGCAGATCTTCCGGATGATGGAGGACGCGGGCGTCGACGCCTCGCGCCACATCGTCGGCGGAACCGGCGTATTCGAGACGGAGGTCGCCGAGATCACCGGCGCCCGTTCGCTCACCGAGGTCCAGGCCGACTCGGCCAACAACGCGGCCAAGCAGGCCGAGCGCGAGGCCGTCGAACTGGCCAAGCAGTTGGAGCGCGTGCAGCGCCGCGCCACCGAACTGCGCGGCGAGGCCGACCGGTTGGTCGCCCGTGCCGCGCGCGAGCGGGGCGACGACCCCGAGGTGGCGGTGGCCGAGATGGCCGCCGAGGCCGAGCGCGCCGTGTCGGAGGCGGCTGCCGCCGCCGCTGCCGTCCCCGAGCAGTCGGCGCCGCGCGACGACCGCAAGCGGGACGACCGGGGCAACTTCGAGCGCCGCGACGACCGCGGCGAGCGGAGCGGCCGTGGGGGCGCCCGTGGCTACACCCCGCGTGAGGGCGGCGGCGACCGTGGCGGCTTCCAGCGCCGCGACGACCGTCGTGACGACCGCAGGGACGACCGCGGCGGCGACCGCGGTGGGTTCCAGCGCCGTGACGACCGTCCGGCCGGTGGCGGCTTCCGCCGTGACGACCGCAGGGACAGCAGCACCGGTGGCGGCTTCAACCGCGACCGCAACGACCGCGGCGGCGACCGTGGCGGGTTCCAGCGCCGTGACGACCGCCCGGCGGGTGGCGGCTTCCGCCGCGACGACCGCAGGGACAGCAACACGGGTGGCGGCACCGGTGGCGGCAGCACGGGCGGCGGCTTCAACCGCGACCGCCGTGACGACCGCGGCGGCGACGACCGCGGTGGCCGTCCGTTCAACCGTGACCACCGCAGCACCGACCGTCCGTTCAACCGCGACCGCCGCGACGACCGTCCGGCCGGCGGCGGCTTCCGCACCGGCGGTCACGACCGGCCCACCGGCCGCCGTGACGACCACCGCGGTGGCTCGACGGGCACCGGCACCGGCTCCTTCGGCCGCCGCGACGACAAGCCCCGCTGGAAGCGCAACGGCTGACCGTCCGCCCCGGCCGCGAGGCTGACCGGCACGGCTGACTGACACGACGACAGGGCCTGTGCCCCACCGACCAGGTGGGGCACAGGCCCTGTCGCTGTGCTGCCCGGCTCGCGTGACCCGCCGACGACGGGATACCCGATCGGCCCGCGCCCCCCGGCGGGCTATGCTCGGGTTGTTGTGCCTGGGCCGTTAGCTCAATTGGTCAGAGCAGCGGACTTTTAATCCGTTGGTTGTGGGTTCAAGTCCCACACGGCCTACCCCACCAGGCTGCCGGCCCCTTCGGCTGCCGTCTGTTTCGGCCGCCGTCTCAGCCGGTGGGCCGGGAGAGTGCGTCGCGTGCCGTGTGCGGCTCCCGGCCCAGAAGCTTGCCGAGCAGGGGGTCGACGTCGGCGAAGCCGCCCGTCCGGTCGCCGCCGCCGTCACCCTGCGCGCCGCGCTGCCGGAGTTGACGACGCTCACCCCCCACGAGCGCGCCCTGCTCGGCGACTGGCTGGACCGCGTCTCCGGCGCGTGAGGGCCGCTCGGCCCGTGAGAGCTGCTCGGGACGCCGAACCCGGTCCGGCGGGCCCTGGTTAAGAGGCGCTGGGTTCCTGGGTGTGGCGGATCGCGTCCAGGACGATGTGGGCGACGTGTTCGTCCATCAGTGAGTACTCGATCTCGCGCGCCTGGCGGCGGGTGGAGACGATCCGCGAAGCGCGCAGGACGCGCAGGTGTTGAGAGACCAGCGGTTGGCTGACGCCGAGCGCGGTGACCAGTTCGTGGACGCGCTTGTCGCCGCCTGACAGCTCGCGCACTATGCCGAGCCGCACCGGCGACGCCAGGGCCCGCAGCAGTTCGCTCGCCGCGTTGAGGGCCGCTGCCGGGCCGCCGGGGGCGTCAGCCGATTCAGCCGCGTCAGCCGCTGGGTCTGTCATATGCGCACATTAGCATGTGATAACGAGAGTCAACTGGTCGGGACCGCGCGGTCAGTGATCGTCCCAGTGGCCCTCGTGCGCGGCGTGCCGGTGGCCGTCGTGCACGTAGTCCGTGTGGCCGTCGTGGGGTACGGCGACGTGTCCGCACGTGGGGCCGTGTTCGTGGGTGTGGCTGCCGTGCACCTCGTGGCCCTCTTGCGCGCATTCGTCCACGTGGTCGTCGTGGACCCGGTGCAGATGGCCGTCGTGCGCGTAATCCGTGTGGTCGCCGTGCGGGATCGCCACATGGCCGCAGTTGGCGCCGTGGGTGTGGTCGTGTCCGGCGTGCGGGCGGTGGTCGACAGAAGTGGGCATGACGGAACCTCTCTGTGTGATGTATTGCAACATTAGCATATGGCTATGTCTGCATGTGTGGAGGTGTCCGCGCCGCCGTCATCGGCGAGTTGGCATCTCTGCGTGTGGTGATGATTTTCATATTCCAATATCAATCTCTAGTTATGACAATCATTTCCATCTAGCGTCATGGGTGTCCGGAGCGTCGGCAGTCCGCCGAGGCGTCCGGCCTCGCTGAGGAGATCCCGTTCCATGAACGCTGTCCGCACCCGGCTCGCCGTCGGCGGTGTCGCCGTTCTGGCCGCGACGAGTGTCGCCGCCTGCTCCAGTTCGTCCCCGTCCCCGTCCCCGTCGTCGGCCGGAGGCTCGGTCCGAAGTGGCGGAGGGCCGATCCGGGTGGTGGCCGCCGAGAACTTCTGGGGGAGCATCGCCGGTCAACTGGGCGGCAGCCATGTGCAGGTGACCAGCATCATCGACAACCCCGACGCCGACCCGCACGACTACGAGCCCACGGCGGCCGACGCGCGTACCGTCGCCGGCGCGCGGTACGCGATCGTCAACGGCGTCGGATACGACTCCTGGGCAGGCAAGTTGCTGGCGGCCGGCCCGTCGTCCGGCCGTACGGACCTGACCGTCGGCGAGCTGGTCGGCGTCAAGGACGGGGGGAATCCGCACCGTTGGTACTCGCCCGACGACGTCCACCGCGTCGTCGAGCGGATCACCGCCGACTACAAGAAGCAGGACCCGGCGAACGCGGCCGACTTCGACCAGCTCAAGAAGACCTTCGAGACGACGACGCTCGCCCCGTACAACAAGCTGACAGCGGACATCAAGGCCACCTACGGCGGCACGCCCGTCGGCGCGTCCGAGTCGATCGTCAGCCCGCTCGCCGAGGGGCTCGGTCTGAAGATGCTGACTCCTGACTCCTTCCTGACCGCGGTCAGCGAGGGCACCGACCCGACCGCCAAGGACACGTCGGCGATCGACCGGCAGATCGCCGAGAAGAAGATCAAGGTCTATGTCTACAACAGCCAGAACGCGACCCCCGACGTCCAGGCCCAGGTGAAGGCGGCCAAGGCGCACGGGATACCGGTGGCCACCGTCACCGAGACGCTGACCCCGGCGGGGGCCACCTTCCAGGCGTGGCAGGTACGTCAACTCCAGGGCATCCAGCGGGCGCTGGCCGAGGCGACCCGCCCATGACCGCCCCCGTGGTGTCGATGCGCGGCGCCGCCGTGCGAGTTGGCGGGCGGACGCTGTGGTCCGGGGTCGATCTGGACGTCGGCGCGGGGGAGTTCGTGGCCGTGCTCGGGCCCAACGGGGTCGGCAAGTCCACGCTCGTGAAGGTCCTCCTCGGGGTGCTGCCCCCGGCGGCCGGTGAGGTGCGTGTGCTCGGCGGGCGGCCGGGCCGGGCGGGGCGCCGGGTCGGCTATCTGCCGCAGCGGCGCAGCTTCGACGCGTCCCTGCGGATGCGCGGCACCGACATCGTGCGGCTCGGCTGGGACGGCGACCGGTGGGGCGTACCGCTGTTCGGCGGCCTTCGGGCCGCCGGGCGGGCGCGCGGCCGGGCGGCGGCCGACCGGATCGCCGAAGTGATCGCGCTGGTCGGCGCCGAGGCGTACGCGGACCGGCCGATCGGGCGCTGCTCGGGCGGCGAGCAGCAGCGGCTGCTCATCGCGCAGGCGCTCGTACGCCGTCCCGAACTGCTGCTGCTCGACGAGCCGTTGGACAGCCTCGACCTGCCGAACCAGGCCGCGGTAGCCGCGCTCGTCGGCCATATCTGCCGGGCGGAGGGGGTCGGCGTGATCATGGTCGCGCACGACGTCAACCCGATCCTGTCCCGGCTCGACCGGGTGGTGTATCTCGCCGAGGGCGGCGCGGTCGCCGGTACTCCGGCGGAGGTCATCACGTCCGGGACGCTGAGCCGGCTCTACGCCACGCCCGTCGAGGTGCTGCGGACCTCCGACGGCCGGCTCGTCGTCGTAGGACAGCCGGAGCCACCGGCCGAACACACCGACCGGCACGCGGGGGCCGACCGTGCTGACGGCTGACGTGTACGGCGCGGCGGGCGCGGCCGGGCTGTCCGCCGGGCTGTCCGCCGGGCCGGGCGGCTGGTCGTGGAACCCGCTCGCCGACCTGCGGCAGATGTGGGCGTTCCCCTTCATGGTCAACGCCTTCCGGGCCGGCACCCTGATCGCGGTGGGGGCCGCCGTGATGGGCTGGTTCATGGTGCTGCGGCGGCAGAGCTTCGCCGGGCACACGGTGGCGACCGTCGGTTTCCCCGGCGCTGCGGGCGCCGCGCTGCTCGGTGTCGGCGCGGTCTACGGGTACTTCACGTTCTGCGTCGCCGCCGCGCTCGTGATCGCGGTGCTGCCGCGCGGGGGGCGGGCGGCCGGTGGGCACGAGTCGGCCGGCGGACACGAGTCGGCCGTCACAGGGACCGTCCAGGCGTTCCTGCTGGCCTGCGGGTTCCTGTTCACCACGCTGTACAACGGGCTGCTCGGCGGCGTCACTTCGCTGCTGTTCGGCAGCTTCCTGGGGATCACCACGGCCCAGGTGTGGCTGCTGCTCGCCGTGACCGCCGCCGTCCTCGCGGTGCTCGCCGTCATCGGCAGGCCGCTGCTGTTCGCCTCCGTCGACCCGGACGTGGCGGCGGCTCGCGGCGTACCGGTACGGCTGCTGTCCACGGCCTTCCTGGTCCTGCTCGGCGCCGCGGTGGCGGAGGCGAGCCAGATCACCGGCTCGCTGCTGGTGTTCGCGCTGCTCGTGATGCCGGCGGCCACGGCGCAGACCCTGAGCGCCCGGCCCGCCGTGAGCCTCGCGCTGTCCGTGGTCATCGCGGTGGCGGTGACCTGGTTCGGGCTGATCACCGCGTACTACTCCTCGTATCCGATCGGGTTCTACGTGACGACGTTCGCGTTCGCCGGTTACGTCGTCGCGTACGCCGTGACCCGTACAACCCGTTTCGCCGGGGCACGGACATGAGCCCCGGACAGGTGGCCGGACAGGTTCTCGCCGCGCCCGGCTGGGCCGGTGCGCTCACGCACCCGTACTTCCAGCACGCGCTGCTCGCGGGCACCGCCGTCGCCGCCGCCTCGGGGCTCGTCGGCTACTTCCTCGTCCTGCGCGCCCAGGTGTTCACCGGCGACGCGCTCAGCCATGTGTCCTTCACCGGCGCGCTCGCCGCGCTCGCCCTCGGCCATGACCTGCGGCTCGGCCTGTTCGCCGCGACCATCGCCGTCGCGCTGCTGCTCGGCACCCTGGGGCGCGGCGGCCGGGCGGACGACGTGGCCATCGGGGCCGTCTTCAGTTGGATCCTCGGCCTCGGCGTCTTCTTCCTCACCCTCTACACGACCTCGCGCAGTGCGGGGAACGGCGGCGCCGGGGTCACTGTCCTCTTCGGCTCGGTCTTCGGGCTCTCCGCGGGGCAGGCGCTGACCGCGGCCCTGGTCGCCGCCGGTATCTGCGCGGCCGTCGTCGGCATCGCCCGGCCGCTGCTGTTCGCGTCCGTGGACGAGGCGGTCGCGGCGGCGCGCGGTGTGCCCGTACGGCTGCTGGGTTTCGTGTTCCTGGTGCTGGTGGGCGCGTGCGCTGCGGAGGCGACCCAGGCCGTCGGCTCGCTGCTGCTGCTCGGCATGCTCGCGGCGCCGGCGGGCGCGGCCCAGCGGCTCACCGACCGGCCGTACCGCGCGCTCGCCCTGTCGGCCGGGCTCGCCGTCGCGGAGATGTGGGCCGGGCTCGGGCTGAGTTACGCGGTGCCCGGCGTACCGCCGAGCTTCGGCGTCATGGCGGCGGCCACGGCGGTGTACGGCGCGGCGTACGCGGTCGGCGCGCGAGGCGGCGCGCGCGGTCGGCGCGCGCGGCTTCGGGCGCCTTCCGCTTACGCCGTAGCAGGTCACACCCCCGGACCCGCCGGGGCCCGCCCCCGGCCGAAAAGGCCATGTACTGAGCGGAGTTGAGCTGTGGCAGACTGCGCGCATCTTTCACCGCCCGGGGGTGTGATGTGAGCGAGCCCAGGTCGGCTCCGACGATCGGTCAGCTCGTGCTCAGCAGGCAGTTACGTGCCTTACGCGAGAACGCGGGTTTCAGCCGTGAGAGGGCGGCCAAACTGCTGCGGGTCACCGTCGGGACGGTGCGCCGGATGGAGCTGGCGGAGGTCTCGCTGAAGATTCCGTATGTCCAGACCCTGCTGCCCGCTTACGGTGTCGCCGACGCCGACATGGAGACCTTCCTCCGGCTGGCGGACGAGGCGAACCGGCCGGGCTGGTGGCAGCGGTTCTACGACGTACTCCCCGAGTGGTTCAGCGGCTACGTCAGCCTCGAAGAGGCCGCCCAGACGATCCGCTGCTACGAGCCGCACTTCGTGCCGGGCCTGCTCCAGACCGAGGCGTACGCACGCGAGGTGCTGATCGCGGGCGCGATGGGACGGCTGGACCTGGACCGCGTCGACCGCCACGTCGAACTGCGCACCCGGCGCCAGTCCCTGCTCACCCGCCCCGACGACGCGCCCGCGTTCTGGGCGGTGCTGGACGAGACGGTCCTGCGCAGAACGGTCGGCTCGCCCGCGATCATGCGCGAACAGGTCGACCGGCTGCTGGAGGCCACGGAACTCCCGAACGTGACGCTGCAAATAGCCGAATTCGCCGCCGGCCACCACGCGGGCACGTACAGCCCCTTCGTGCTCTTCCGCTTCGCCGTGCCCGAATTGCCGGACATGGTGTACATCGAATACCTGACGGGCGCGCTCTATCTCGACGAGCCCGACGAGGTCGCCGGCCACATGGAGGCGATGGACCGCATGGTCGCCCACGCGGAGACCGCGGCCCGCACCAAGCAGATCTTGTCCGCCCTCCGCAAAGAGCTGTGACCCGGCCCCACTATGCTTCGGGGTGCGGGCCGTTAGCTCAATTGGTCAGAGCAGCGGACTTTTAATCCGTTGGTTGTGGGTTCAAGTCCCACACGGCCTACGTGAGGCGCCAGGTCAGGAGGGTCTGACCTGGCGCCGTCCGCGTTTCAGGCGGGTTGGCTGGTGCCGCACGGGTAGCAGATGTACCAGCCGTCCTGTGTACGCGTCATCTGCCCGCCGCACTTGGTGCACGCCATGGGGCCTCCCGACTCTCGGCACGTCGCTCTCAGCACGTACTGGGCCTGAGTATTCAGACCAAGTGCGGGCGGGCGTCGGCTATGTGCGTCTTCGGCCCGGATAGATGACAGGGGGCGTCCTGGGTTGACCCCGCACCGCCAAGGGGCACAGGGCGGTGGCGCACACTGGTGGGCAGTGGGGCCGCCGACCGCCGTGTGCCCGCTCTCCACCGGACGGGAAGTGGCCCATGGCCGACGGGACAGCAGGGGGCCGGAGCCTCGCCGGCAGTGGCAGGCAGCCGCTGCTGCGGCTGCGGGGTGCCGCGCGCAGTTACGGGAGCCGGGTGGCGCTCGCGCCCGTCGATCTCACGGTGGAGCGCGGGGAGTGCGTGGCGCTCGTCGGCGCCAACGGGTCCGGCAAGTCCACCCTGCTGCGGCTGGCGTCCGGGCGGGAGCAGCCGACGGCCGGGCGGGTCGAGTTCGACGGGCGGAAGATGCGCGAGGAGGACCCGACCACCCGCGCGCGGGTCGCCGTGGTCGGTGACACCGTCGCCTGCTACCCCGATCTCACGGCGCGGGCGCATCTGCTGCTGGTGGCCGTCGCGCAGGGCGTCGGCGACGAGGCGGGGGAGTGGGCCGACCGGGCACTCGCCGACCGGGGGCTCGGGGCGCATGCCGACAGCTACCCCTCGGCGCTGTCCTCGGGGCAGCTCCAGTCCCTGCTGCTGGCCACCGCCTTCGTCCGGCCGCGCGAACTGCTCATCCTCGACGAGCCGGAGCAGCGCCTCGACCCCGGCGCCCGCAGCCGGCTGGCCGAGCAACTGCGGGCCGAGAAGGCGGACGGCGTCGCCGTGCTCGTCGCCACCCACCACACCGATCTGGCCCTGCGGACGGCAGACCGGGTGATCGTCCTGGACGAGGGCAGGGTGCTCAACTCCGGCGACCCCGCCACCGTCCTGGCCGAGCTGACCCTGTGAGCGCGGCTGAGACAGTGGTGGACGAGGACGAGCTGCCCGCCGACCACGACGCGTACTGGGACGAACTCACCGACGACACCCTCGCCCACCTGCGCCGCATACGCGCCGACGCGCGGGCCCAGCAGCGCCGGGACACCGCCTTCGCCGTGTACGTCACGGTCCTGCTGGTCGGCACGTACGGCGGCTTCTACACCATCCAGGTCATCCGGGACGGCACGTTCCACGCCCAGGTCGCCCGGCCGGACATCCCCTGGCAGGCCGCCCTGCCGTACGCGGTGACGGCCGTCTGCACCCTCGCGCTGCTCGCCGTGCTGCGCACCGCGCGCTGGCGCGGTCCCGTCCTGCTCGACGCGCTCACGGTCGACTGGCTGCTGCCGCTGCCGGTGCGCTGGGACCGGCTGCTGCGGCCCAAGTTCCGGGCAGCCGTGGCCAAGGGCGCCGTCGGCGGTGTGCTGCTCGGCGCGTTCGGCGGGCTGAGTCTATGCCTGGCGGGGCTCGGCCCGTTCGCCGTGGACCTGCTCGCCGGGGCCCTCGCGGGCGGCGCCTTCGGCGTACTGACCGTGAGCGCCTCGGCGTTCGTCGCCGTACGGGGCGGGCGCGGCAGCGCCTGGTGGACGCTGCTGCTGAGTGTCCTCGCCGTGCTCTTCGTCCTCCAGGCCGTCCTCGCCTGGTACGGGCACCGCAGCGTGCTCCTGGAGAACGTGGCGCTGTGGTCCGGCCCGTGGGGCTGGGCCGCGCACACCCTCGTCCTCGCCACGGGCGGCAACGCCGTCGTGTCCGGGGCGGGCTGGCTGCTCGCCGCCGTGCTGCTCGTCGGCTCGGCCGCCGGCTGCGCCCTGTGGGCCGGTCGGCAGGCGCCGCTGATCAGCGGTGAGTTCCTGCGCGAGCGCGCCCGTACGGCCGACGGCGTCGCCGCCGCCGTCGGCACGGCGGACCTGCGCCGGCTGCGGCTCGCCGCCCGCGCGGGCGCGGGCGACACCCGCCTCGACCGGGCCCGCTGGAGCCCCCGGCCGCCGCGCCGCCGCAGCCTGCTGATCCCCTGGCGCGACGCCGTCGCCCTGACCGCGGCGCCCGCCCAGGCGGGCTGGGGCCTCGCGTGGTGGGCCGGCGCCTTCGCCGCCTCCTCGACGGCCGTGGCCGCCGACACGACCCCCGCGCGGCTCTGCGCCCTCGCCGCCACCCTCGTCTTCGGCTATCTGGCGGCGGGCCGCTGGGTCGAACCGGCCTGGACGGAGGCGGACGATCTGCGCCGCTCCCGGCTGCTGCCGTACCCGTACCCCGCGCTGATGCTGCGCCACGCGCTGCTGCCGACGGCCGCCCTGGCCGGTACGGCGGCGGTCGGCTGCGGCGTACTGGCCCTGCTCGGGCTGCCGGTCATGCCCGGCGTCGCCGTCCTCGTATCGGCGCCCGCGCTGGTGGGCGCCGCGCTGGTGTCGGCGAACCGGGGGAGCATGCCGCAGGCGCTGTTCATCGGGACCGACACGATGATGGGCAACACGGCGCCGGTCCAGGTGCTGCTCTGGTACGTACGGGCGCCGCTGGTCATCTGTACAGCACTGGCGCCCGCCGTGTACTACCTGTCCGGCGGTACGGCGCACCCGACCGCGCTCGTCGTCTCGGCCGCCTTGGTGGCGGCGGCGACGGCCGGCGCCCTCGGGTGGACCTGGGGCAGGGCGCGGCGGCTCTACGCTCAGTAGTGGCGCTGTGACGTGCGGTGGACCATGGGCCGACCTGCGGCGGGGTGTGACGGAATCGGCGGGGTCCAGGGGAAAAGAAAAGCCCCGAGAGGCTGCGGAGCGGCCGGGATCGTCGCACTCTTGGGCCTATGAGTGATGCACCGATCGTCGTACACCGGGCGTCCGGGACAGGCGGCCGGCGGGTCACCGTCCGCGGGCAGATCATGGGACTCGCCCACTCGGACGACCACCTGGTCGAGTTCCTGCGGTTGGCCGGCCTGCCCGACGCCTTCGATCTGCTCGACGATCCGGGCTGGGTGGAGTGGCAGGGCGGCCTCCCGCACGAGTACGGCTCGAACTGACGTCCTTGAACTGACGTCCTTGAACTGACGTCCTCGGGCTGACGCCTCCGTCTCTTTCTCCGCATTCACTCCGCCACGATGGCCGCCAGCTCCGTCAGGCCGTTGACGCGCCAGTCCGCCGCCTCGACCACATCCGGGTCGTCCGCCCACAGGAAGCCCCACGGCCCGCGCCGCAGATGCGCGGTGCGCAGCCCGGCCCTGCGGGCGGGGAACAGGTCGTACGCGGGGTGGTCGCCGACGTACAGCGTCCGGTCGGCCGGCGCCTGCGCCACCTCGACGACATGCGCGAAGAACTCCGGCAGCGGTTTGGCCGCGTCCCACTCGGCCGAGGTGGCGACCAGATCGACGGGCAGGTCGAGGCCGCGCAGCAGCTCGCCCGCCCGGACCGTCTGGTTCCCCGCGAGTACGACCCGGACGCCGAGCGCCCGGAGCCCGGCGAGCGCCGGACGTACGTCGGGGTAGAGGTCGGACTCGTCCAGATGCTCACCGCGCCCCGCGCTCTCCCGCGCCCGGTACGCCTCGGCCACGTCCATACCGGGTTTGATCAGGCGCAGGGCGTCGGTGGCTTCCCTGTTCTGCGCGGTCACCGCCCCGGCGAGAGCGGACATGGTGTGCCGGGGAACACCCAGCCAGTCGGCCCAGGAGGCCCAGTAGCGGTCGTCGCGAACGAGGGTCTCGCCGACGTCGAACACGATGGTTTCAATCACCGGTCCAACCCTAGGGTGCGACTCTCCGCCCATTGTCAGTGGCTGGCCGTAGCCTTGCTCCCATGTTCGCTTATCCGTCCGCTTCTTCGCGTTCTTCCCGCGCCCGCGGTCCCGTGCGGTCCGCCGCCGTCGTCAATTCGGAGATCCGCGCCCTCTGGGCGCAGGCAGGCGCCGGCCTCTCGCCGGCCGAGCAGGAGCGCTATCAGCGGCTGCTGGTGGAGTGGTCGGCGGCGGTGAAGGCCGAGGTCGTGACGGCCGCCTGAGAACCGCGGTGGCCCGAAAGTGGAGATGATCTTGGTCGGGATGCCGTAGTGTTGTGTTTACCGACGCGGGGTGGAGCAGCTCGGTAGCTCGCTGGGCTCATAACCCAGAGGTCGTAGGTTCAAATCCTGCCCCCGCTACTCACCACCGAAGGCCCGGATCCACACTGGATCCGGGCCTTCGGTAATTCCGCCGCCCCGACCGGGCACCGCGGCGCACAAGAGCTTGCTGTCAGAGCTTGCGCCGCCCGGCGGAGGGGCGGATCGTCGGAGTGGACGGCCGGATCTTCGCCGGGCGGGCCGGTAGCCCACTCGGTCGATGCGGGTCGCAGCCCGGCGCGGCAGCGGCCAGCCTTGGTGGGGCGCGGTACCGTCCGCGACCGTAGCCGGAGCGGCAGGAGAGACAACTGGTGGGGATGCTTGGGAGCCGCAGGACTCCGGTAGCGCGCAGGGTGCCACGCGCGGACGGCGAGCAGAGCCCCCGCGCGCGCTGGCTCGTACGCTGCATGCCCGCTCTGGTGATCTTCGTGGGTGTCGTCTTCGACTCGGCCACCCCCACGCGCTTCACCGCATCCCCCTTCTTCGCCGCGGCCCCGCTGGTCGCCGCGCCCTTCTTCACCCTGACGGGCACCCTGCTGACGGGCATCGCCGCCGTGGCGATCGACGTGGTGCTGCGGGTCTTCGGGGACGGGCTCTTCAGACTCCAGGCGTTCACCGAGCTGCTGACGATCCTGGTGGTCTCCGTCCTCGCGCTCGCCATCAACCGCATCGTCCGCCGCACCAACGAGCGGCTGACCTCTGCCCGGATCATCGCCGAGACCGCGCAGCGCGCCGTGCTGCCGACACCGGCCGACCGGATCGGCGGGCTGCACATCGCCGCGCGGTACGAGGCGGCGCAGGAGGGCGCGTTCATCGGGGGCGACCTGTTCGCCGTACAGGACACCCCGCACGGGGTACGGCTCGTCGTCGGCGACGTACGGGGCAAGGGGCTCGGGGCCGTCGAGACCGTGTCCGTGGTCATCGGGGCCTTCCGGGAGGCGGCGGAGCAGGAAAGCTCGCTGGAGGGGGTCGCGCAGCGGCTGGAACGCGCCATGACACGCGAGGGCGCGCGGCGCGGCACCATCGATGTCTTCGAGGGGTTCACCACCGCCGTGCTCGCCGAGATCCCGCACGGCAAAGAGGTCGTGCGGCTGATCAACCGGGGCCATCCGGAGCCGCTGATGCTGTTCGCCGACGGCGCCGCGCTGATGCTCTCGCCGAGCGAGTTCGCGCTGCCGCTCGGGATGGCCGAGCTGGGCGGGTGGCCGGACCGCTCCGACGAGATCGAGTACCCGACGGGCGCGACGCTGCTCTTCTACACGGACGGCCTCTCCGAGGCGCGCGACCGGCACGGCGTCTTCTACGACCCGCGCGGCCGGCTGGACGGGGTGATCTTCCCGGGGCCCGACGAGCTGCTCGACGCGATGATCGGTGACGTACGGGTGCACACGGGCGGCGGACCCAACGACGACATGGCGCTGCTCGCGGTCAGCAGGCCGGCGGAGGGGCAGCCGGAGCGGCGCAGAACGATGCCGGTCGTGCCGTAAGGCCCTGCCGGTCGTGCCGTAGCGCGCGTCGCACCGCATGCGGGCCGGTCGCCGGAACGCGTCCGGATCCCGGCTCGCGACCCGTCCGGATCCCGGCTCGCTACCTTCCGTGTTCGAACGGCGCCCCTGCGCATAACTACTGACACACCGTCAGAAACCCGGGTGGGTCCGTAAACCCGTCAACTCGCCCGACTGCGCCAGCATGTGTCCCATTACGTCCGATGCGAACTTGTTAACGATCACTGGGAACAGCTTGGAATAACGGCCTGGTCTCTATTAACGTTCGATAACGCAGCGCGGTCGTCCCAGCCGTCGTCAGAGATGGCGCCGTGCCGCACGCGCCGAATTCCGCAAGGAAACCGGGGAACCAACAATTGGGGTGAATCGGGCGCCTCTTGCTGCCGCGAAGCAGCGAGTCGCACTCGTAGGAGACCTTCCTGCTCCGAACCCGTCAGCTAACCCGGTAGGCGAGAAGGAAGGAAAGGAGAGCGCCCCAGTGGCGTTTAACAAGCCTGCCCCCGAGGCCTCCCCCGAAACATCTCCCTTCGGCGGCCTCGCCACCGAAGCCCCGCCTGACGGGGCATGGGGCGACTGGAACCCCGGTGACTGGAATCCCACCGAGGAGTCCGTCCTTCCGGTACGCGGCAGGCATCGCGTGGCCAAGCAGCGCAACGGTCTCGCCCGCAGTTCCACGGTGCTCGGTGTCGGTGTCATCGCCGCCGTCGGCGCCGGCGGTATCGCCACGGCGCAGGAGAAGCCCGCGGTCTCCATCTCGCTGCCGGACTCGATAGCCGACCACATCCCGGACGCCAAGTCGCTGCCCGGTATGAGCGCTCTGCTGCCGGACGACACCGAGCCGAACATCCTGGCCAGCGCCCCGCTCGGCGGCACGAACCTGGTGGCCAGCTCCGAGGTCCAGCACGGCGCGACCGCCGGCAGCGACGCGGGCGAGGCCCTGCGCGCCCGGATCCTCCAGCAGGCCGAGCACCAGCAGGCGGAGGCCGACCAGGCGGCCCAGGCCGCCGCCGAGGCCACCGCGGCGAAGAAGGCCGAGGCCGAGGCGGAGAAGCAGCAGACCGAGGCGCAGAAGAAGGCCGAAGAGGCGAAGCAGAAGGCGGAGGAAGCGGCCAAGAAGAAGGCCGAGGAGCTGCGGCTCGCCAAGCTGGCCTCCAGCTACACCCTCCCCGTCGCCTCGTACACGATCACCTCCACCTTCGGCGAGGCCGGCTCCATGTGGGCCTCCGGCTACCACACGGGGCTGGACTTCGCCGCGCCCACCGGCACCCCGATCAAGGCCATCCACAGCGGTACGGTCAAGTCGGCCGGCTGGGCGGGCTCGTACGGCTACCGCACGGTCCTGGCGCTGGACGACGGCACGGAGCTGTGGTTCTGCCACCAGTCGTCGATGACCGTCACCGCGGGCCAGAAGGTCACCACGGGCGATGTGATCGGCCGCGTCGGCGCGACCGGCAACGTGACCGGGCCGCATCTGCACCTTGAGGTGCACACCCCGGACGGCTCCGGTATCGACCCGAACGCATGGCTGCAGGCCAGGGGCATCAACCCCTGACCCCACCAGACCCCGGCGGCTCCGGCGCTCACCCCCCGACGTCGGAGTCGTCGGTCTTTCGGCGTTCAATGGACGAATGACCGATCTACGAAAGCTGGGCACCTCCGACCTCCACGTCTCCCCGCTGGCCCTCGGCGGCAACGTCTTCGGCTGGGGTGCCGACCAGGCGCAGTCCTTCGCCGTACTGGACGCGTACACGGCGGCGGGCGGCAACTTCATCGACACCGCCGACTCGTACACCGCCTGGGTCGACGGCAACGAGGGCGGCGAGTCCGAGACGATCATCGGCGACTGGCTCGCCTCGCGCGGCAACCGCTCCGACGTCCTGATCGCCACCAAGGTCGCCAGCCACCCCCAGCGCAAGGGGCTCGCGCCGGCGAACATCAAGGCGGCGGTCGAGGACTCGCTGCGCCGGCTGCGTACCGACTACATCGACCTGTACTACACGCATGTCGACGACACGAGCGTCTCCGTCGAGGACATCGTCACGACCCTCGACCAGCTCGTGAAGGAGGGCAAGGTCCGCGCCCTGGCCGCATCGCAGATCGGCCCCGAGCGGCTGTCCGAGTCGGTCGCCTTCGCCGAGAATGAGGGCCTGGCCCGCTATGCCGCGCTCCAGGTCCACTACAACCTCGTCTCGCGGGACAGCTACGAGGGCGAACTCCGCGACGTCGTCGCCCGGCACGGGCTGGCCGCCGTGCCGTTCTTCTCGCTCGCGCGCGGCTTCCTGACGGGCAAGTACCGGCCCGGCACCACGGTCGAGAGCGTACGCAGCGAGGGGGCGAGCGCGTATCTGGCGACCGACCGGGGGCCGCGGGTCCTCGACGCGCTCGACCGGGTCGCGGCGGCGCACGGCGCCGAGGTCGCGACGGTGGCGCTGGCCTGGCTGGCGGCGCAGCCGACCGTCGCCGTGCCCCTCGCGTCCGCGCGTACGGTCGAGCAGTTGCCGCCGCTGCTGGCGGTCGCTGACCTCGAACTGACGCCGGAAGAAGTGGCCGAGCTGACGGCGGCGTCGGCGTAGGGGGGCGTCCTCGCGATCCGGGCTCAGTACTGGCGGTACGGGTTGTAGCCGTCGTAGTCGACGTACGGCGGCGGCACCCAGACCTGGCCCGTGGCCCGCGCCGCGTAGGTGAGCGCGGGCCCGGCCAGCTCCTTGCGCGCCCACAGCCGGTCCAGCAGCTCCCGCTCGCGCGCGGCGAAGTCGCCGACGGCGAGACCGCGTCCGGCGCGGTGGCGCAGGAACGCCAGGGACGTCGCCGACACCTCGTACTCGGTGACCGCCCTGGCGGCCGTCGTGCCGTACGTGCGGCCCGCGTAGTCGCGCGCCATGGTGCGCGCCCGCATCGAGGACAGCGCGGCCGGCTCGGCAGCGCCCAGCCAGCCCGCCGCCGCGTACGCGGGCAGTTGGGCGGCGACGGTGCGCAACTCGCGCTGTCTGGCCCAGATCACCAGCCAGGTCACCAGGCCGAAGACGGGGAACATGAACATGCCGTAGACCGCGTAGAAGCCGTACGGGCCGAAGGCGGACGACGACACGTTCCACAGCGCGTGCATGCCCATCGCGAGGAGCAGGCCGAGCAGCGGCAGCGCGAGGCGGCGGAGCTTGCGGTGCGGGGGCGCCAGGGCGGCGAGGCCGAAGCCGATGCCGGTCATCACCGTGAACAGCGGATGTGCGAACGGCGACATGACGATCCGTACGAAGAAGGTGGCGACGGTGTAGGTCGCGAAGCCCGACTGGCCGAAGTCGCGGTCCTCACCGAAGGCGTTGCCGAGGTAGAGGATGTTCTCGGTGAAGGCGAAGCCCGTGGCGGTGAAGCCGGCGACCACGGCGCCGTCCACCAGACCCGTGAAGTCGCGTCTTCGGAAGAGGAAGATCAGCAGCACGGCCGCCGCCTTCGCGCTCTCCTCGACGACCGGCGCCACGACCGTCGCGCCGAGGGATTCGGCGCCCGCCGGGTCGGCTGTCGCCGTGGCTATCCAGTGGGTCGCGAAGGAGTTCGCGATGATCGCGACCAGCGCGGCGGCGCACGCGCCCCAGGCGAAGGCGAACAGCAGATTGCGCCACGGGCCGGGCTCGACCCGCTCCAGCCAGCGGAAGGCGGCCATCAGCAGCGGGACGGGCAGCACGGCCAGGCCGAGGCCCACCAGAAAGCCCTGGGTGCCGGTCTCGTGCCTGACCAGCGTCAGGATCACCAGACCGCAGAGCGCCAGCAGGGTGATCACCACCCCGGCGCGTACCGCCTTGCTGTGCCAGAACGCCCGGCCGGGCCAGTAGCGCCGCCGGCGCACGGGCTCCGGCACCGCGCCCCACAGCTCGCCGCCGCGGTCCCACACCTCGGCGACGGGGATCGGTGGCTGCGGTTCGAGGCGCTGCGGGGACGGTTCTGGCACCTGTCGACCCTAACGAGAGCCGCCGCCAGCCGCGATGGTGCCTGGCGCGGGTGCGGCCGGATATGAGCGGCGGGCCTACGAGTCCGTGCCCGTGCGGCGGAACAGCAGGTCGTGCACGGCATGGCCCTTGTCGAGGCCCTGGCCCTCGAACCGGGTCAGCGGCCGGAACGCGGGACGCGGCGCGTAGCCGCCGTCGGGGCTGGTGTTCTCGAAGCCGGGATGGGCGCCGATGACGTCCAGCATCTGCTCGGCGTACGGCTCCCAGTCGGTCGCGCAGTGCAGCACGGCGCCGGGCTTCAGCCGGGCGGCGGCGAGGTCGAGGAACTCGGGCTGGATCAGCCGCCGCTTGTGGTGCCGCTTCTTGGGCCAGGGGTCGGGGAAGTAGACGCGGATCCCGGCGAGCGAGGCGCTGGGCAGCATCTCCCTGAGCAGGATCACCGCGTCACCGTTGGCGACCCGGATGTTGGACAGGCCGTTCCGCTCGGCGAGACGGAACAGATTGCCCTGACCCGGGGTGTGTACGTCCACGGCGAGGATCCCGGTGCCGGGATCGGCCTCGGCCATCGCTGCCGTCGCCTCGCCCATGCCGAAGCCGATCTCCAGCACGACCGGCAGCCCGCCGAACATCTCCGGCAGATCGAGGACCCGCTGCCCGTCGATGTCCAGCCCCCAGTCGGCCCACAACCGCCGCAACACGTCGGCCTGACCCGTGGTGACCCGACTGCGACGCGGCTGAAAGCTACGGATCCGACGCTCGAAGTGCGCACCGGCGGGATCGGCGGCAGGGCCGGTCCCGTCGGGAAACATCCGACTGGCGGGGCGCGCCTCGGCGGGCGAGGGGAGGTCGGTCATCTCGGTCTTCTCAGGCTCGGACACAATGCGCTCGATTCTACGGAGCGCCACGGCGACCGAGAAACCCGCGACCCATGGGCCGGGGGCTGAAGGGGGTCGTGCAGGGGTGGTGTCCGGAGCGTAAAGCGTGATTTGCGGCGCATCTCGGCGGTCACTGCACGTCAGAGGCGCACGCGCCGTAAATCGTGCAGCGCAGGAGGCCACCCCGGAACGGCCCCCGGCGACAACAGCAACCACAACCGGCCGCCCCGACCGCGCCGGACGGCGACACCGCGACCAAGACCGGCAACCCGGACCCGCGCCGGACGGCGACACCGCGACCAAGACCGGCAACCCGGACCCGCGCCGGACGGCGACACCGCAACCAAGACCGGCCGCCCCGACCCGCGCCGAACGGCGACAGCGCAACCAAGACCCGCAACCAAGACCCGCAACCCAGGCCCGCAACCGACCCGCGCCGTCAGTCGTCCGACAGCGCCGCCAGTGCCCGCCGCGCCACCTCGCGGCCGATCGGGAGCGACGCCGTCGCCGCCGGGGACGGGGCGTTCAGTACGTGGACCGTGCGGGGGGCCTCGCGGATCAGGAAGTCGTCGGCCAGCGTGCCGTTCCGGAGGACCGCCTGGGCGCGTACTCCGGCGGGGGACGGCAGCAGGTCGGCGTCCCGTACGGCGGGCAGCAGGCGGCGTACGGCCGTGGCGAAGGCGCGCTTCGACAGCGACCTGTGCAGTTCGCCCGCGCCGTACCGCCAGTGTCTGCGCGCCGTGCGCCACGAGCCCGGCCAGCTCAGGGTGTCCGCCAGTTCGCCGGGGCGCAGCACCGACCAGCCGTAGCCCTCGCGGGCCAGCGCCAGGACCGCGTTCGGCCCGACGTGCACCGCGCCGTCGACACCGCGCGTCAGATGCACCCCCAGGAAGGGGAACGCCGGGTCGGGCACGGGGTAGACCAGCCCGCGGACCAGTTCGGGGCGGGCCAGTTCGTAGTACTCGCCGCGGAACGGGACGATCCGCATCCCCGGGTCGTCGCCCGCGAGCCGCGCCAGCCGGTCGCTCTGCAGTCCCGCGCAGTTGACCAGCGCGCGGGCCCTGACGATCTCGCCGGCGGCCGTACGGACGGCGACACCCCAGGGGCGCCGGTCGACGGCCGTCACCTCGGCGCCGTACCGCACGGCGGCGCCCGCTGCCGCCGCCTCCTGGGCCAGCCGCTCCGCCACGGCGGCGAAGTCGCACACGCCCGTCGAGCCGACATGGATCGCCGCGACGCCCCGGACGCGCGGCTCGTACGCCCCGATCTGCGTACGCCCCAGCTCCCGCACCGGGATCCCGTTCTCCCTGCCGCGCTGGGCCAGCGCGTGCAGCCTCGGCAGCTCGTCGCGCCGCGTCGCGACGATCAGCTTGCCCGTGACCTCGTGCGCGATGCCGTGCTCGGCGCAGAACGCGACCATCTCGGCCGAGCCGCTGACCGCGTAACGCGCCTTCAGCGAGCCGGGCGCGTAGTAGATCCCGCTGTGGATCACACCGCTGTTGTGGCCCGTCTGATGGCGCGCCGGGCCGCGCTCCTTCTCCAGCACCACGACGCGGGTGTCCGGCGCCGCGCGGGTGAGCGCGTACGCCGTGGACAGGCCGACGATGCCGCCGCCGACGACCAGCACGTCGCAGTCGAACTCCGCAGGTCCTCGCCCGCTCATGGCGCACCACCTCCCACCCCGATAGTGCACCGGACCACTGACAGCGCGCGGCACCGGGCGGTGGTTGCGACGGGTCCACGCACGCGTCGGCCCCTGCACCGGCGCCACCATCGGGTGCCCCGCCGTCAGGCGCCGCAATCACGCACGCGGGGCGCCGCAGTCACCGACCACCCGCACCCGCTACGCGGGTGCCACCAGCAGCGGCCTCGCCCGCTCGCGCAGCTCCGCCACCCGCGGCTCGTCGCCGTACGGTTCGAGACGGTGCAGCAGATCGCGTACGTACTCGGTGGTGCGCGCCGACGAGATCCGCCCCGCCACCTCCACCGCGCGGGTGCCGGCCGCGCACGCCGCGTCCAGATTGCCGGACTCCAGCTCGGCGACCGCGCTCACCACCAGGCGTAAGCCGTGCGACCGTACGAACTCCTCCGTCGGCCGGGACAGCGCCTGTTCGGTGAACCGCCGCACCTGGCGCGGCGCCTTCAGATCGCGGTAGCACTCGGCGGCGTCCGCCGCGAACCTGTCGTACGAGTAGAAGCCCAGCCAGCTCGGGTCCGCGTCGCCGGGCCGCGAGCGCTCCAGCCACCCTTCAGCGGCCTTCAGGGCGGCACCGGCAGCGACGGCGTCGCTCGCCTTCGCGTGCGCCCGCGCCTCCACCAGCCGGAAGAAGCTCATCGTGCGGGCCGTGGCGAGACCGCGGTTGCGCTCAAGCGCCGCCTGGGCCAGGTCGACTCCCTCGTCGGCGAAGCCCCGGTACGTCGCCTGGAGCGACATCGACGCGAGGACGTACCCGCCGAGCGGTACGTCGGCGGCGGCGCGCGCCAGGCGCAGCGCCTGGATGTAGTACCGCTGCGCCGCCTCCTGTTGACCGGTGTCGAAGGCCATCCACCCGGCCAGCCTGGTCAGTTCGGCCGTGGCCCCGAACAGGCCCCGGCCCACCTCGTCGCTGTATGCCCCGAGCAGCAGCGGAGCCGCGTCCACCCGCAGGCATTCCGGCACCATCGACGAACGCCAGTCGCCGCCGCCGTACTTGGAGTCCCAGCGCCGCGCGTCGGACGCCGCCTCCCGCAGCTTCGCCACGTCGCTGTGGCCGACGCGCAGCGGCGACACCTCTCCCGAGGTCTCGCCACCCTGTCCGTGCGCTCCCTGCGCCGCCTCCGCCACCGCCGCGTCGCGCGCGACGGAGGAGTCGGCGGGTGTTATCAGCCACCGTGAGGCGGGCGTCGCGTAAGCGCTCACTGCGAAAGATCCGGCCAGCGACTGCCAGATGCCGCCTCCGCCGGCCCTGCGGCCCGCGAGATCGAGCCGGTACAGCTCCGTCGCGGAGCGGACCGCCTCCCCCACGTCGCGCGGGAAGGCGAGGCCGACCTCGGGCGCGGGATCCGCGTCGGCCAGCCCTATCTCGTGCAGCGGTACGGGCCTGCCGAGCTTGGCGCCGATGGCCGCTGCGATCAGATGGGGCGCCGCACCCTGCGGGACCATCCCCTTCGACACCCAGCGCGCCACCGACGTTTTGTCGTAGCGAAGAGTCAGACCGCGCTGCGCTCCGAGGTCGTTGACACGCCGGGCGAGCCCGGCGTTGCTGATTCCCGCGAGGGCGAGAACGGTGCCGAGTTTTTCGTTCGGCCCGCGTAGCTCTCTGGACATGCGTCACCCCTCGACACACAGACGGCCGCCGCGTCGCGGCATAGGCGCGCGGCATTCGTAAACCCAGCGTAGTTCGCCACATCCCGACCGTTAAGGGGCGGACTTCCGGATGGCGGGATTGTTGTCCGTACGGGAGTACGTGCGGAGATCGCCGGCCGGCGGGCCGTGCTCCCGCTGTGTGGCCGTGCGCCCGGCCGTGCGCCTTGGCCCGAAGGGAGCGGTGGCGCTTCCATGAGACCTGCGTGGGTCGGCCCACTGCGTACTGGAACCAGTGGGCTGGGGGATACCGCCGCCCCAATCCCCGCGGGCGGTGGATCGGTCCGGGAGGCGCGGCGCGCCTCCCGGACCGAGCGTTTGCCGGCGTATCGACGCCGTGCCCAGTTCGGAGATTGGCTGAATGCTGCCTGTCCGCCGACAGCCGAATCTTCGCCAAATGGCTCATGCCAGGGGCGCATTCACTTTCCCGTACGCGCGCCCCGTAGCCCCTCCTGTGCCCACTTGTCGTGGCAGCATGGTCCCGAACGGGCACGGACCTCGGTCGCGCCCGACTTTGTCCACAGGCTGTGGAGGCGGCGATGCGCTGGTTGGTGGGGTGGAGCAGTATCGCCGCGCACTTCGGCACGGCGGGGGCCGTGGGGCCGGTCGGTGAGGGGTCCGACGGCGGTTCCGTACACCCGGTGGGCTCCCAACTCCTGTGGGGCGACCCGGATCCGCTGTGGGCCGTCGGCGACTGGCGGCCCGACGAGGTGCGCGTCGTGTCCATCGACGCCTTCAACAGGCTTGCCGTACTGGGCTGCTGCGGCGCGACGGACGAGCAACTGCGTCTGGGGCTGTTCGCCGCGCGCGGCGGCGCCCTGCGCCATCTCACGGCCTGGACGGGCAGTTACACGGCCGTCGCCCAGATCGGCAGACGGATAACGATCGCGGGCGACCTCGCCGGCGCGAGACCCGTCTTCTACACGCCGTGGGCGGGCGGCACCGCGTACGCCACCGCCGCCCTGCCCCTCGCCGACCTCATCGAGGCCCAACTCGACATCGGGCACCTGGCCGCGCTCCTCGCCTGCCCCGAAACCCCGGAGGCGCTGCGCGACTCCACGCCCTACGACGGCGTCAAGCGCATCCCGCCCGGACACGCGCTGATCCTGCGCGAGGGCTCGCGCGAGATCACCGGCTACGAGCCGGTCGCCTCGCTCGCCGTCGCCGCGGCCCAGCGCGACCCGGACCGCGCCGTCGAAGGCGTACGGGACGCCCTCGTCGAAGCCGTACGCGCCCGGCTGACCGCCCCGCGGCACGCGCCCGAGACCGCCGCCCCCGACCCGGGGCCCGTGCCCGGCATGGGCCCCGCCGACCGGCGTGCCGCACGCGGGGCGCCCGTCCCCGGCATCGGCGCCGACCTGTCGGGCGGCCCCGCTTCGGCCACGCTCGCGCTGCTCGCCGCCGGACTGCCCGGCGCGCCCGGTACGGTCCTCGGCCACGGCACGGGCGCGGGCGAGCGGCTGCTCGCCGTCACCTTCAACGACCTGTCGCCGGGCCGCCGCGACGAGGCCGAACTCGAACGCGCCCGGATCATCGCCGCCAACCCCCGGCTGCACCACGTCGTCGTCGCGGCGGGCGAAGAGGCCCTGCCGTACGCCGAACTCGACGGCGCGCTCACCGACGAGCCCGGCCCCTCGCTCATCTCCGCCGAGCGCCACCGGCGCCGCTTCGCCGCGGGCAGCGCGGACCACTTCACCGGCGCGGGCGCGCGCGAGGTCCTCGACGCGCACCCCGCGCGCATGGCCGACCTGCTGCTCGACCGGCGCAGACGCAACCTGCTGCGGCCCGTCACGGAACTCGTCAAGGCCGAAGGCGCCTCGCCCGCCTCGCTGTTCGTGCCGCTGACCGTCTACCGGGCGGCGCGCAGGCTCGCCCGTACGCCCTACCGCACCGGCCTCGAACAGGCCGCCGCCCGCCTCCCCGACGCCAACAGGGCCGCCAACTCCCCTGTCTACGAAGGGCCGGTCAACGCGGCCCTGTCCGCCCTCACCTGGTCCCGGCCAGGACCCGCCGCCCGCTGGCTCACCGGCGAAGCGCTCGCCCAGGTCGCCGCCCGGCTCACCGCCGCCGCGACCCGCCCCACCTCCGTCCAGCGCCCGGGGGAGGCACGCGCGCGTGCCGTCCTCGCCCGGTACGCCGCCGACCACCGGGTCTTCGAACAGGCCGCCGAGATCCGCAGCCAGCGCCTGCACGCCCCGTTCCTCGACAACCAGGTCGTCCGCGCCTGCCGCGAACTCCCCGAAGCGCTCAGGGTCCAGCCGGACGCCCGCGCCGAGATCCTGCGCACCGTCCTCGCCGGAGCCGGCATCCACGACCTTCCGCAGGGCTGGGGCGCCACCTCCCGCGAAACCTCGGCCGCCGCCACCCGCGCAGGACTGCGCGTGGCGGTCGGCGACCTCATCACCCTCTTCGACGCGCCTCTGCTGGCGGACGCGGGCCTGATCGAGGCCCGCGTGGTCCGCAAGGCCCTCCGGGCGGCGGCGGAAGGCGAACGCGTCCCCCTGGACGGCCTGGCCGACCTGGTCTCCACAGAACTGTGGCTCCGCCGCCTGCTGTCCCGCCGAGGCACCTGCTGGACGGGCACGGCGGCACCCCGCCAGCGAGCGGTGGCGGGCGGCGTGATCCCGCGCCCGACGCTGCATCCGTAGAGGCCGCATCCGTAGCCCGGATCCGGTTGCCGGCGGGCGGCCGCGGGGCGACGCCCCGGAGAAACCACAGGCCGTTGTCAGACCCTGAGGTGACAATGGGGCCGTGCGGTATTTCATCCTGGGGGTCACCGAGGCGCGGGACGCGGCGGGCGGCGTGGTGCCGCTCGGCGGGGCTCGGCTTCGGGCTCTGCTTGCCGTGCTCGCCTTACGTCCCGGGCGGGCCGTGCCGGTGGGGGAGTTGGTCGACGGGGTGTGGGGCGCCGACCCGCCGTACGACGCCTCGGCCGCGCTGCAAGCGCTCGTCGGGCGGCTGCGTCGCGTCCTCGGTAAAGAGGCGATCGATTCGGACCCCGGCGGCTACCGGCTCGTCGCCGGGCCCGACGACATCGACCTGTACGTCTTCGAGAGGCTGGCCCGCGAGGGCGCCGCTCAGCTCGAAGCGGACGATCCCCGGAGCGCCGCCCGCACGCTGCGCGAGGCGCTGGGCCTGTGGCGCGGGCCCGCGCTCGTCGATCTGCCCGGCGACGACCACGGCGTACGTCCCGAGGCGCAGCGCCTCGCCGCGCTCCAGCACCGCATCGAGGCCGACCTGCGGTGCGGGACCACGCACAGCCTCGTACCGGAGCTGAAGGAGCTGACGGCGGCCCATCCGTACGACGAGCCGTTCCACGCGCTGCTCATCCGGGCCTTGCGGGCGCAGGGCCGCCAGGCCGACGCCCTCGCCGCCTACGAGCGGACGCGCCGCACCCTGGCCGACGGGCTCGGCGTCGACCCCGGGCCCGAACTGATCGCGCTGCACGGGCAGTTGCTGGCTGCCACCGGGCCGGCGGGAAGATCCCGCGCGGCCCCCGGTCCGCCGGTCGCCGGGGCCCCGGGTTCGGCTGGGGGTGCCGGTTCGGCTGGGGGTGCCGATTCGGTCGGGGCGCCCGGTTCGGTCGGGGTCACCGTTTCGGCCGGGGCGCCGGGTCCGGTCGGGGCGCCCGGTTCGGCCGGGGTCACCGGTTCGGCTGGGGCGCCGGGTCCGGTCGGGGCGCCCGGTTCGGCCGGGGGCGCCGGGCCCGTCGGGGACGTCGGTTCCGCCGCCGGGCCCGCAGGCAACATCCGGCCCCGGCTGACCTCCTTCGTCGGTCGCGAACGCGAACTCGCCGCCATCCGCGCCGACCTGGACCGCTCCCGCCTCGTGACGCTCACCGGACCCGGCGGCTCGGGCAAGACCCGGCTCGCCGAGGAGTCGGCGCCGCCCGACGCCTGGCTGGTCGAACTGGCCCCGCTGGACCACGCGTCCGCGCTCCCCGGCGCCGTACTGAGCGCGCTCGGCCTGCGCGAGACGCATCTGCCCACCCGCGACGACCGGGCATCGGGTCAGGACAACCCGACCGCCCGGCTCGTCGACCATCTCGCCCGCCGCCCCATGCTGCTGATCCTCGACAACTGCGAGCACGTCATCGGCGCTGCCGCCGCACTCGCCGAGACGCTGCTCACCCGCTGCCCGGGGCTGCGCGTGCTGGCGACCAGCAGGGAACCGCTCGGGGTCCCCGGCGAAGCCGTACGGCCCGTCGAGCCGCTGCCGCGCGACACCGCGCACCAACTGTTCGCGGAGCGGGCGCGGGCGGTGCGGCCCGAGTTCGACCCGGCGGACGATTCCGCCGCTGTCGCGGAGATCTGCCGCCGGCTCGACGGGCTGCCGCTGGCGATCGAACTGGCCGCCGCCCGGCTGCGGTTGCTCACACCCCGCCAGATCGCCGACCGGCTCGACGACCGGTTCCGGCTGCTGACCAGCGGCAGCAGGACCGTACTGCCGCGCCAGCAGACCCTGCGGGCCGTGGTCGACTGGTCCTGGGACCTGCTGGACGAGCGGGAGCGCTCGGTGCTGCGCCAGGTCTCCGTCTTCGCGGGCGGCTGGGACCTGACCGCGGCGGAGAGCGTCTGCGGATCCGCCGCCGACGCGGGAGCAGCCGCAGAAGCCCACGCCGCACCCTCCGCCGACGTACCGGGCCTGCTCGGCGCCCTCGTCGACAAGTCCCTCGTCGTCGCCGCCCCCACCGACGGGCCCGCCGGCCCCGGCGGCGGCGGCGAGATGCGCTACCGCCTCCTGGAGACCATCCACGAGTACGCCGTGGAGCGCGCCGCCGCGACCCCGGCCGTCCGCGCCACTGCCGAGCGCCTGCACACCGCCTACTTCACCGGACTCGCCGAACAGGCCGAGCCGTTGCTGCGCTCCGGGGAGCAACTGCCCTGGATACGGCGGCTGGAGGCGGACCTCGACAACATCCGCGCCGCCCTGCACCGCACGGTCACCGTGACCGGCGACGAGAAGACCGCGCTGCGCATCATCTTCGCCGTCGGCTGGTTCTGGTGGCTGCGCAACTACCGCCCCGAGGGGCTGGCCTGGGTGGAGCGCGCCCTGAAGCTGGGACCCGACACGACAGACCCCGACGACCCCCGTTACTGGCCCCGGATGCATCTGCTGGTGATGCGGCTGTTCCTCGTGGCGGAGAGCGACGGGACGGACAAGCTGCGCTCCGACCCGTCCTTCCAGGACCTCGTCCGCCGGGTCAGCGACGCGTTCGGCAAGCCGGGGCCGCACGGCGCCCGGTTCCCCGGCCTGCTCTGGGGGATCGTCGGCCACTTTCACGACGAAACCGTCGACATGCGGGCCCAGATGGACGCGTCCCTCGCCAACTGCCGCGTGTACGGCGGCGACTGGGAGGTCGCCGTCCTGCTGATGGGCCGTACGCACGTCCTGGTCGATTCGCCGGGCGGTATGGCCGACGTGGACGAGGGCCTGGCCGAGCTGCACCAGCTCACCCGCCGCGTCGGCGACCGCTGGATACGCGCGCAGGTGGCCAGCGCCGTCGCCGAGGCGGCCATGACGCGCGGCCAGTACGCCGAGGCCGAGGACGCCTACCGGGAAGCGCTGCGCTTCGCCCGCGAGGTCGGCGCGCACGCCGAAGCGCCGTTCCTGCTGACCCGGCTCGCCGAACTGGCCTTCCGCGCCGGGCACACGGCCGCCGCCGAGCGGGGCCTCGACGAGGCATGGGCGGAGGCGGAGCGCCACGACGTCCAGGACACGCGCGCCTTCGTCCTCGTCATGCGGGCCGTACTCGCCCTGGACCGCGGTGAGTTCGCCCAGGCCAGGGAGGCGCTGGACGGTGCGTGCGCGGCGGCGGAGCGCGGCACACCGCCGCCGCAGTTCCAGCTCGTGCTCGACGGGGTGCAGGCGCGGGTCGCGGCCCATGAGCCGACGGGACCGGCAGCCGCCGTCCGATCGCTGGCGCCGGTGCTGCGGCGGGCGATGGGCAGCGGCCTCGCGGCCGGCATCGTCGCCTCATGGGCCGAGATGTCGGCGCCCATCCTGCTGCTCGCGGGCCGGCCCGCCGCCGCCGTACGGGTGCTGGCCGCTGTCGAGGCGCACCGCGGGGACGTGCCCCGTTCGGCACCGGAGCGAAGGGCGGCCGAGCGGTCGAGGCCGAGGCGCGGGCGGAACTCGGCCCCGCCCGCTTCGCCGCCGAGCGCGCCGCGGGCGGCGGACTCACCTTCGAGCAGATCGCTGAACTGCTCGAAGCGCCCGCCGACCGCTCCTCCGGCGCGTCGGTCAGCGGCAACTGACCCCGCCGGTCAGCGGCAACTGATCCGCGAATCTGCCCAGTCGGCGACGGCCACCGAGCTGAACGACGAGTCCGGCTCGACAACGAGCCGGATCGACTTCTGCCCGGCGATCCCCACGGACACGGGCACGGCCCGCTGGCCGCCCCGCAGCACGGGCGAGCGCCATAGCCGGCCCCCGTCGCCGTAGACGGCGAACCGTACGGAGCCGAGGCCCAGCGTCATGTCGTCCACCCCGACCATCGCCTCGTACGACGAACAGCTCCGGTTGAGATCGATCGTGACCGACGAGCCGGCGTGCATGCTCACGCCGTGCGCGTAGCGGACACCGCCGACGGAGACATTCGTACGCTGCCAGAGCCAGCCGCTGCTGCCCAGCCGTACCTCGGGCTTCGTGCCGTCCCCGATGACGCCGTAGGAGAGCCGGTTCACCTGGAAACTGGCGGGCGCGGGTGCGGGGGCGGGCGGCTTCGGCGCCGGCGGCTTCGGAGCGGGCCGGGCCGGGGCGGCGGGCGCGGGCGGAGCCGTACGCACCGACGGCTTCGGCGCGGGCGGCGGCGCCTTCTCCGGCGGCTTCGGCTTGGGCTTGGGGCGGGGCTTGGCGGGCGCCGGAGACGCGGGCGCCGGCTCGGGCGCCGCAGGGGGCGCGCTCCTGGGCGGATCGGGCTTCGGCGGAAGCTGCGGTACGACCTGCTGGGCGACCGGCGGCTTCGCGTCCGGCCGGTCCGGCGCGTGGTCGCCGCCACCGGCGGTCAGCGCCCACACCACACCGGCGGCGGCCACCACCACCAGGCCCGCGATGCCCACCTTCACCGGGGCGCCGACCCCTTCGGCCGCAGCGCCGCCCGCCGCACCACCGGCGGCCCCGGCCGCCCCGCCCGACGCGCCGCCCGCCGCAGCGGCGGCGCCGGCCCCGGCAGCGCCCGCCGCGCCACCCGCCACCAGTCCGACGGCCTTGAGCGAGTACGCGGCGGCGGACCAGCCGATCACGGCGATCAGAATCACGTTCGGGATGCCGGAGTTGACATGCGCCAACTCACCTGCGGCGAGACGGCACTTGGCGCACTCCGCCAGATGCTTGCGCAGCCCGCGCTCGGCCCGCATCCGCAGGCCGCCGCGCGAGTAAGCGCCGAGCCGGTCGGCGTAGCGCGCGCAGTCGCCGCCCGCGGTGAGCGAGGCGCTCACATGCGCCTGGAGATAGGCCTGCTTGAGACCTTCGCGCGCACGGCCCGCCAGTACGGCGGTGGCGTTGGCGGTCAGCCCGAACAGCGGCGCGACCTGACTCGGCGACTCCTCCTCGACGGTGGTGTGCCAGAGCACGGCCTGCCACCGCTCGGGCAGGCTGCGGAACGCCTGCATGGCCAGCGACTGCTCCGCCTCGTGCATCGCCCGTACGTCGGCGCCCAGTTCCAGGGTGTCGTCGTCGGAGATACCGGAGGAAGCGACCGCCTGCGCGGCGAACACCGCGAAGTCCTCGACCAGTTGCTCGCGCTTCGCCGACTTCGTCCAGGACGCGGCGACGCGCCGTACGGTCGTCAGCAGATAGGCCCGCACCGCCTGCTCGGGCCCGGCGCCGCCGCGCACCGCCTGGAGCGTACGGGCGAACACCTCGGCGGTCAGGTCGTCGGCGGTGTGCGCGTCACGGCAGCAGGTACGGGCGTAGCGGCGGACCGCCTCGGAATGCCGGCGGAACAGCTCCTCGTACGCGCTGTCGTCGCCACCGCGCATGCGCTGGATCAGATCGGCGTCCGACGGCGGCACCTCACCGGCGGAACCGGCCGTACCCGCCGCGCCGACCGCACCCGCGTCGCCCGCCGCACCGGCGATGTGCAGTTCGAGCGTCGGCACATCGTCCTCGCCCTGCGCGCGCTCGCCCTGCGTATCGCCGGACACCTGCCGGTCCGCGAACTGCCCGCCTCCGAAGGTGCCTTCGGGCCCGGACCAGCGCCCCTCGCGCTGCTGCGGCACGCTGCTGTCCGCACCGGGCACGATGCTGTCGTCGGGCCCCGCGGCAGGGTTCGGCACGACAGGCCCCTGCCCGTCAGCTCCCGGCCCCGACGCTCCCGGGCCACCGGAAGCCCCCGGCCCTTCGGACTGGCCGAAGCGGACAGGGCCGCCCGTCGTGGGACCGCTCATTCCTGGCACACTCGTCGGACCTGTCAGCCCCGGCGACCCCTTGGGGCCGCCCTGGCTCGGCACCTGACGCGACGGTGGCTCACCGGGTTCCGTCCCGCCGTCGGCGCCACCGGCACCGCCGCCACCGAGCGGCTCGTCCCGTCCGTCACCGCTCATCGCGGAAGCCCCCGTCCGCACCGCTCAGACCCAAACACCGGGCCAGCGTGCCACAGCGCGCGGCCCCGGCCCGGCCGGATTCCGGGCAACCACCCGTCCGGGGACGTTTACGGCCCGGCACCCCACTCCGTCTGCGGCACGGCCGGGGCGCCCACAGGAAACCATCCTGCGGACGCCTCAACACCTTGCATTCGAAGCCGCCAAGGGCTCATGGCCGGGCCGCCGTGCCACCGCGCGGCGGCCCGCCCACCGGTCCGCACCCGCAACTTCACCCGTTAGGGAGATCCAACAGCGCCCGATTGCACGCCAGTTCGATGCGGGAGCAGTACTGTCACATCCTGCGGCCTAGGCCGCCCGCGGGCGCAGCCCCTCCAGCAGGATCTCCAGCAACCGCGCCGAAGCCGCCGCCTGCTGCGCGGCATCGGGCAGCGCCGGCGCCGCCGTCGCGATCACCAGCAGCACATCGGCGACCGTCACATCGCCGCGCAACTCCCCGGCCTCCCTGGCCCGTTCCACCAGTTGACCCACGACGTCCAGCAGCTCGATCGCCCCCGGGTCGTCGATCCCCTCCACCGCGAGATGCCGCGCGAGCACCCGCAGATCCTGCTGGCTCTGCCGCTGGTGCGGCACACGGGGCTCGGTGGGCAACTCCCTGATCACCGGCTCGTCGTCCCCGTCCACCCCCGCCCGCAACACCTGCGGAGGCAGCAGCCGTCCGGCACCCGACGCCACCGACGTACGCAGGAAACGCGAGAGGGCCGACCACGGCTCCTCCTCCTGCCCGAGGGCGGAACGCGCCTGGTCGGTCAGCCGGGACGTCTCCTCCTCGGCTATCCGCCGGACCAGTACGTCCTTGCTCGGGAAGCGCCGGTAGACCGTGCCCACCCCGACTCTCGCGCGCCGCGCCACGTCCTCCATCGGCGCCCCGTACCCCAGCTCGCCGAACACCTCGCGCGCCGCGCGCAGTACATGTTCCAGATTGCGCTGTGCGTCCACCCGGAGCGGCGCTGAACGCCCCACCCCGGAACCGCCCGCCCGTGCGTCGTCGTCAGAGACGACAGCAGGCTGCCATGTCGAATCCTGAATGTGCATATGTGTTCCCCCGGTAATGATGTGTCTCCCCCCGGAGACGCCCCGTATTGACATCGGAGCACGCTGAAGGCCCAGTCACGAGCCGCCCGCTCCGATGACTACGAACATAGTTGAGCCCACGGCAATTCAGAAGGGGGGAGTTCCGTATGGCGGGCCGCCCGATCGGAGCAAGGATCGGCAGGTGTCTGATTCGCCCCTGCACCGCACCCCCGCAGACCCATTCTGACCTGCGAACATCCCGCAAAACATGAGCATTTGCCCGGCCGGCCGCCCGACCGGGCTCCGGTCACACAATTTGTCGGGGCTGTGGACAAACACCGGAGCTGGAGGCGTCATGGGGTAGTGATGGCTGAGATCTCTCCCCGGGCGACCCCCGCGTCGACGCCCGCCACGCGCATTCTCGTGGTCGGCGGCGGCTACGTCGGCATGTACACAGCGCTGCGCCTCCAACGGAAACTGAAGAGCGGCGAAGCGGAGATCACCGTACTGTCGCCCGACCCATATATGACCTATCAGCCGTTCCTCCCCGAAGCCGCGGCCGGCAACATCTCGCCACGCCATGTCGTGGTCCCGCTGCGCCGGCTGCTGGACCAATGCAAGATCGTCGTCGGCGAGGCCACCGCGATCGACCACGCCAAACGCACCGTCACCCTGCGCACCCCCGCATCCGAGGAAGAAGGCACCGGCAGCTACGAACTGGCCTACGACCAGCTCGTCCTCGCCCCCGGCTCGGTCTCCCGCACCCTGCCGGTCCCCGGCCTCGCCGAACACGGCATCGGCTTCAAGACCGTCGAAGAAGCCATCGCGCTGCGCAACCACGTCATCGAGCAGATGGACATCGCCTCGTCCACCCGCGACCCCGCCGTCCGCGACGCCGCCCTCACCTTCGTCTTCGTCGGCGGCGGCTTCGCAGGCGTCGAGGCACTCGCCGAACTCGAAGACATGGCCCGCTACGCCACGCGGTACTACCACAACATCAAGGCCGACGACCTGAAGTGGATCCTCGTCGAGGCAACCGGCCGGATACTGCCCGAAGTCGGCGACGAGATGGGCAGCTACGCCGTACGGGAACTACGCGCCCGCAACATCGACGTACGCCTCGAAACCCGGCTCAACTCCTGCGAGGACCGCGTCGCCGTCCTCAGCGACGGCACCCGCTTCCCCACCCGCACCCTCGTCTGGACGGCGGGCGTCAAACCCCACCCCGTCCTCGCCGCCAGCGACCTCCCCCGCGACGAACGCGGCCGGCTGGCCTGTACGACCACCCTCGCCGTCGACGGCGTCGAGAATGCCTGGGCCGCCGGCGACGCCGCCTCCGTACCCGACCTGACCTCGGACGAACCCGGCACCCGCTGCGCCCCCAACGCCCAGCACGCCGTCCGGCAGGCCAAGGTACTCGCGGGCAACATCCTCGCTTCCCTGCGCGGCGCGCCCCTCCAGGACTACCGTCACGCCTACGCGGGCTCCGTCGCTTCCCTCGGCCTCCACAAAGGCGTGGCGCATGTCTACGGTCGTAAGGTCAAGGGCTACCCCGCCTGGCTGATGCACCGTACGTACCACCTCAGCCGGGTCCCCACCTTCAACCGCAAGGCCAGGGTCCTCGCCGAGTGGACACTCTCCGGTCTCTTCAAACGCGAGATCGTCTCGCTCGGCTCCCTGGAGCACCCCCGCGCCGAATTCGAAGTCGCCGCAGGAGGCGAACACCCCGAAAAGAAGTAGCAACGGCAACGATCCGAAGGCCCTCCGCGTCCCCGCCAGCGCCCTCGCCCGTCCGGACGTGTGACCATAGGTGGGTTCACATCTGCACAGAGTGACCCGGAGTGACCCGGCCGGCTCGGCGCAGCAGGCCCCGACGACCCGCCAGGCCCGACCCGCCCGGCAAGACGAACAGCACGACGACACCATGAGGCCCAAAAATCCGTGAACTTCACGCGTTGGAGCGCCCGGCTCCCCGGAACACAGCGCCGCGCCGCCGCACGGACGGAGCACGGATCCGTGCCGGCGGCCCGTGGTGAGTACGACCAGCCCGCCGAGCCCGGCGACACACCGCAGGTCCCCGCGCTCGAAGACCTGTCCGTACAGCAGATCCTGGAAGAACTCCCCGCCCTGGTCGCGCTCGTGCACGGCACCGAGCACCGCGTCGCGTACCTCAACGAGCCCTACACCACGGCCTTCGGCGCCCGCGAACTCGGCACCCCCGCCGCCGAGAGCTGCCCCGAACTGGCCGAACTGGGCCTGTTCCCGCTCCTCGACCAGGTCCTGCGCAGCGGAAAGCCACGCACCGTCAAATCCCGCAAGGCCAGAACCCTGTCCCAGAGCAACACCAGACGCGGCGACAGCTCCTTCACCGTCACCTGCACCCCCGTGGACGCCCAGGGCTCAGGCGAAGGCGGTGTGCTCATCTACGCGGCGGACGTCACCGACCACGCGGAGGCCGCCGAACGGCTGCGCGCGGGCGAACGCCGACTGCGCGAAACCGCCGTCACCCTCCAGCGCTCCCTCCTGCCGCAGGAACTGGAACAGCCCGACGACCTGCGCGTCGCCGCCACCTACCAGCCCGGCGGCCTCGACGCCGCGGTCGGCGGCGACTGGTACGACGTGATCACCCTCGGCGCCGGACGCACCGCCCTCGTCATCGGCGACGTCATGGGCCGAGGCGTACGCGCGGCGGCCGTCATGGGCCAGCTCCGCACCGCGGTCCGCGCCTACGCCCGGCTCGACATGCCGCCGCACGAGATCCTCCAGCTCCTCGACGTACTCGTCGCCGAAATCGGCGTCAGCCAGATCGCGACCTGCGTCTACGCCGTCCACGACCCCAACGAGGGCGTCCTCGTCTACGCCTCCGCCGGCCATCTGCCGATCCTGGTACGCGCGGCCGACGGCACCGTCGAACGCGCCGCCGACCCCACGGGCCCGCCGCTCGGCGCCGGCGGCTGGCAGCACACCTCGGGCAGCATCGCCCTGCCGCCCGGCTCCACCGCCGTCCTCTACACCGACGGCCTGGTCGAACGGCGCGGTGAGGACATCGACGAAGGCGTCGGCTCGCTGGAACGCGCGCTGTCAGGCGCCAAGGGAAACCCCCAGGTCGTCTGCGACCGGCTGATCCGCGCCCTCGGCGTCACCGCCGAACACGACGACGACGTCGCCGTACTCGTCCTCCAGCACCCCGACCGCTCGGGCCCCGACGCCGAGCTGTTCCACAACGCGGCGCTCGACCTGCTCGGCGGCATCGAGGCGGCGCCACGCGCCCGCGCCTTCGCGTCGGGCGTCCTCGCCTCCTGGCGGTTCCCCGTCGAACTGCGCGACCTCGGCGTCCTCGCCACCAGCGAACTCGTCGCGAACTCGCTGCAGCACGGCACACCCCCGATGCGCCTGCGGCTGCGCCGCACCGACCGCCGGCTGATCATCGAAGTCACCGACGGCGACGACCATCTGCCGCGCCGCCGCCGCGCCGAACCGATCGACGAGGCGGGCCGGGGCATCTCGATCGTCGCGACGATCGCGTCGTCCTGGGGATCGCGCCGCACACCGGGCGGCGGCAAGGCGGTCTGGTGCGAATTCGCCCTGCCGAAGTGACGCGGCGGGGGAGAGGCGCGACGGGGGAGCGGCGCTGCGGGGGAGGCGCGTGTCTCAGTGCACGCTCTCCCGAGCGATTTCCCGCACAGGCTCCGGTGCGGGGTCGGGCACATGCTGGACGACGACACGTGACGTCGAAGCGAGCGACGGCCGCTCCTGAACGGCGGTGAGCTGTTTGCCCAGCCGCAGCGCCAGCACGGTGATGCCCAGCGAGAACAGCACGAACGTCACGATGTACGGCCCGTGCAGCGCGGCCCCCATCGGCCCGCCCACGGCCGGCCCGAGCGCCAGCGCGAGCTGCTTGACCAGCGCGAACGCCGAGTTGTACTGCCCGACGCGGGACGCGGGCGCCAGATCGGCCACCAGCGGCGCGACGGTCGGCGCCAGCATCGACTCGCCGAGCCCGAACAGCGCGTACGTGGACACGAACGCCACGGTCGCGAACAGAGGACCGACACTCCCGAGCCCGGCGAGCCCGGCCACGATCCACGCGACGGTCCAGACGAGCCCGACAGCCGCGATCACCCGCGTCCGCCGCCGCCGCTCCACCACCCGCAGGACGACGAACTGCGCGATCACGATCACCGCCGTGTTGGCGGCCAGCGCGATCCCGAGCACCGAAGGATCGATGCCCGCGGCCTCGGTCCCGTACGCGGCGAGACCGGACTCGAACTGTCCGTAGCAGGCGAAGAACACCACAAAGCCGAGGACCAGCAACTGCACCATCGCCCGGTGCCCCAGCAGCGCCCGCAGCCCGCTCCTGGCCGCTGTCCCGGCGGCCCCGGCAAGATCACCGACGACGACCGACGGCGGGCGGGGCAGCCGTACGGTGGCGGCGAGACCCACCATGACGAGGAACATCACGGCCTCGACGGAGAACAGCAGCGTGAAGCTCCCGGGCCTGCTCTCGTCGACGATCTGCCCGCCGACCAGCCCGCCGATGCCCAGACCCAGGTTCTGCAGGAAGAACTGCATGGCGAACATCCGGGTCCGCGTCGAAGGCGTCGTCCCCCACACGATCATCGTGGCCAGCGCCGGCTGCATCACGGCGGTCCCGGCCCCCAGCACGGTGGCGGACAGCACGGCTGCCGGGACACTCCCGGCGAACCCCATGCCGAGCGCCCCCGCCGAGGCCAGCACGGCGCCGCCCATCAGCACGGGCAGCGGACCGCGCCGGTCGATGACCCGCCCGGTGAACGGCAGCACCACGAGCGCGGCCATCGCGAAGACGGCGAGCACGACGCCGGCCGTACTCGCCCCCAGGTCGCGGACCTGGGCCACATACACATAGAGGTACGGAACGGTGAACCCGAGCCCGAACGCGCTGAGCACGTTCCCTGCCTGGATCCGGCGCATGTCCGCGCCCATCAGCCTTGTCACACTCACCTACCCTTGAATCGTGAAGTACTCGACTATGAAGACTTCGAAGCTAAAGTTAGGATCTGAACAATACACCTCGAAGGACTTCAAGGCCAGGGAGCGCCCGTGGGACACTGTCGGGATGTCCGAAACCCCCGACCCGGCAGGCCCGACGGGACTCAGTGAGCCGAGCCTCGACGAGCAGATCGCGGCCTACCAGCGAGAGTTCCGCGACCTCGACCCCCAGGTCGAAAAGGTCGTCTCGGCCCTCGGCCGGCTCAACCGCCGCATGAGCGTCGCGTACGGCCGGCAGGTCGCCGACCTGGGCATCAGCAACGCCGAGTGGGAAGTCCTGAAGACCCTCGTGGTCGCCGGAGCCCCCTACCGACTGGGCCCGGGTGAACTGGCCAAACGCCTCGGCCTCACCCCGGCCGCCATGACCCACCGCATCGACCGCATGGCGAGCGAGGGCCTGGTCACCCGCGACCGCGACGAGCACAACCGGGTACGGGTGATCGTCGAGCTGACGGACGAGGGCCGTACGAAGTGGCTCGCGGCGATGCGGATGGCCTCGGAGTTCGAGGAGGAGCTGCTCCAGGACCTCTCGGGCGAGGAGCGCGGTGTCCTGGGCGAGATGCTGATCCGCCTGCTCCGCAGGGTGGAACACGCCCAGCCGGACGCCGGCGGCAGACTGACGGACCTGGACTAGGCGGGGCCGCAGTACCCACCTGGAACCGACTTGACACGTCCGGGACCGATCCGTAAGGTTCTTCGAGTTGTCACGGAGCCGGTAGGTTCCACCGACAGCCACTCAGCCGCGGTAAGTAGCGGCACCCAAACTATGTGTGATCCCAGCAGGGGTGGATTTCGGCATGCCGAAATCCATTTCGTGACTCAGCTCGAATAGCTCGATTATGAGTCGCAGACGGAATCCGCTAAGGTTTGAAACGTCGGAACGGCCGAAGGGCCGGGAAGACAAATCCCGCTGACTGGGAATCAGGTTCTGAAAGAGTCTGATAGAGTCGGGAACACGAAGTACGCAGTACCGGAGGGAAGCGCCCGGAGAGTCCTGAGAGGGATTTGAAGGAAGCGTCCGTTCCTTGAGAACTCAA
>NZ_JBVJLC010000011.1:0-267466 GCF_055584925.1 Streptomyces sp. NPDC087906 | reverse complement strand
CGCCCGGTTACATTCCGAACCCGGAAGCTAAGCCTCATTGCGCCGATGGTACTGCAGGGGGGACCCTGTGGGAGAGTAGGACGCCGCCGAACAATTCTTAGCAACAACAGGGAAGCCCCTGCACCTCACGGTGCAGGGGCTTTTCTGCGTTCCGCACCCCCCTGGCGTCCGCCCGTCAGTGCTGAGGGTAAGGTCAGGAGGCATCGTCGGCACGTTTCCCACATGGAGGCCCCCGGGTGGAGGTCCAAGAGACCCGCGTTCAGACGAACCGGGTGCTCACCATCCCCAACATCCTCAGCATGGCCCGCCTCGTCGGCGTGCCGCTGTTCCTGTGGTTGATCCTGCGCCCCGAGT
Organism: Streptomyces sp. NPDC087906; assembly: GCF_055584925.1. Taxonomy (NCBI): domain Bacteria; kingdom Bacillati; phylum Actinomycetota; class Actinomycetes; order Kitasatosporales; family Streptomycetaceae; genus Streptomyces; species Streptomyces sp. NPDC087906. The sequence continues at coordinate 267,112 of NZ_JBVJLC010000011.1, read as the reverse complement.
TCGGTGGCCCCAACAGCGACCTGTGGGCGCTGCTGGTCCTGGCCCTGAGCGGCATCAGCGACTACCTCGACGGCAAGCTAGCCCGCAGGTGGAACCAGATCAGCAGCCTGGGGCGGCTCCTCGACCCCGCTGCCGACCGGCTGTACATCCTTTCCACCCTCGTCGGCCTCACCTGGCGCGAGATCCTGCCCCTGTGGCTCACCGCAGCGCTATTGGCCCGTGAGCTGATGCTTCTGGTGATGGTCGGAATCCTCCGCCGGCACGGTTATCCGCCTCCCCAGGTGAACTTCCTCGGGAAGGCAGCTACCTTCAACTTGATGTACGCCTTCCCTCTGCTGCTGCTCAGTGACAGAGATGGCTGGCTTGCGTCACTCGCCGAAGTTTTCGGATGGGCGTTCGCAGTTTGGGGTACAACTCTGTATTGGTGGGCAGGGATCCTGTATGTGGTCCAGGTCCGCCGGCTCGTCAGAGCGGACACCGTGGCCGATTGAGCCCGTCGTTCTGTCGTGCCGTGCAGTGTCGCCGGCCCGCGCTGGACGCTTATGCGCCTGCCTCTGACGGGTGACGTCGGCGAGATCGTCTCTTCGAGGAGGATTCTTCCGACATGAAGGCCGTCGTGATGGCCGGTGGCGAAGGTACTCGACTTCGCCCCATGACCTCCAGCATGCCCAAGCCGCTTCTGCCGGTCGCGAACCGGCCGATCATGGAGCATGTTCTGCGGTTGCTCAAGCGCCATGGGCTGAGCGAGACCGTTGTCACCGTGCAGTTCTTGGCTTCTCTCGTCAAGAACTACTTCGGTGACGGCGAAGAGCTCGGAATGGAGCTGACCTACGCCAACGAGGAGAAGCCGCTCGGCACCGCTGGTTCGGTGAAGAATGCCGAGGAGGCGCTCAAGGACGATGCCTTCCTCGTCATCTCGGGCGATGCCCTGACCGACTTCGACCTCACCGATCTGATCGCCTTCCACAAGGAAAAGGGCGCCCTCGTCACGGTGTGCCTCACCCGGGTGCCCAACCCGCTGGAATTCGGCATCACGATCGTGGACGAGGAAGGAAAGGTCGAGCGCTTCCTCGAGAAGCCGACCTGGGGGCAGGTCTTCTCCGACACCGTCAACACGGGCATCTATGTCATGGAGCCCGAGGTCTTCGACTACGTCGAGGCCGACGTCTCGGTGGACTGGTCCGGTGACGTCTTCCCTCAGCTCATGAAGGAAGGCAAGCCGATCTACGGCTATATCGCCGAGGGCTACTGGGAGGACGTCGGTACGCACGAGAGCTACCAGAAGGCTCAGGCGGACGTGCTCGAAGGCAAGGTCGACGTCGATATCGACGGCTTCGAGATCTCGCCGGGTGTCTGGGTCGCCGAGGGTGCCGAGGTGCATCCGGACGCCGTGCTGCGCGGTCCGCTGTACATCGGTGACTACGCGAAGATCGAAGCCGATGTCGAGCTGCGCGAGCACACCGTCATCGGCTCCAACGTGGTCGTCAAGAGCGGCGCGTTCGTGCACAGGTCCGTCATCCACGACAACGTGTACATCGGCCCGCAGTGCAATCTGCGCGGCTGTGTGGTCGGCAAGAACACCGACGTGATGCGCGCCGCCCGGATCGAGGACGGCGCCGTCATCGGCGACGAGTGCCTCGTGGGTGAGGAATCGATCATCCAGGGCAACGTCCGGGTCTACCCGTTCAAGACGATCGAAGCCGGCGCCTTCGTCAACACGTCGGTGATCTGGGAGTCCAGGGGCCAGGCGAACCTCTTCGGTGCCCGCGGTGTCTCCGGGATCCTGAATGTGGAGATCACCCCCGAGGTGGCCGTGCGGCTGGCCGGCGCGTATGCGACCACGCTGAAGAAGGGGTCCACCGTCACCACGGCGCGTGACCACTCGCGTGGTGCCCGTGCGCTCAAGCGCGCGGTGATCTCCTCGCTCCAGTCCAGCGCCATCGACGTACGCGACCTGGAGAATGTGCCGCTGCCCGTCGCGCGGCAGCAGACGGCGCGCGGCAGCGCCGGCGGGATCATGATCCGTACGTCGCCGGGTGTGCCGGACTCCGTGGACATCATGTTCTTCGACGAACGCGGCGCCGACCTCTCCCAGGCCGGGCAGCGGAAGCTGGACCGGGTGTACGCGCGGCAGGAGTACCGCCGGGCGTTCCCGGGTGAGATCGGGGATCTGCACTTCCCGGCCAGCGTCTTCGACTCGTACACCGGGTCCCTGCTGCGCAACGTCGACACGACGGGTATCGCGGAAGCCAATCTCAAGGTCGTCGTGGACGCCTCGAACGGTAGCGCCGGGCTTGTGCTGCCCAGTCTGCTCGGTCGGCTCGGTGTCGACGCGCTGACCATCAACCCGGGGCTCGACGAGTCCCGGCCGACCGAGACCGCCGAATCGCGCCGGTCGGGTCTGGTCAGGCTCGGCGAGATCGTCGCTTCGGCGCGTGCGGCCTTCGGGGTGCGGTTCGACCCGGTCGGTGAGCGGCTGTCGCTGGTCGACGAGCGCGGCAGGATCATCGAGGACGACCGCGCGCTGCTGGTGCTGCTCGACCTGGTCGCGGCCGAGCGGCGCAGTGGCCGGGTGGCGCTGCCCGTGACGACGACCAGGATCGCCGAGCAGGTCGCCGCTTACCACGGCACGCAGGTGGAGTGGACGACCACGTCGCCCGACGACCTGACCAGGGTCGGCCGCGAGGAGGACACGATCTTCGGTGGTGACGGGCGAGGTGCCTTCATCGTGCCGGAGTTCAGTAGTGTCCTCGACGGTACGGCCGCCTTTGTGCGGCTGATCGGTCTGGTGGCGCGTACGCAGCTCACCCTCAGCCAGATCGACGCCCGGATTCCGCGCGCCCATGTGCTGCGCCGGGACCTGGCGACGCCGTGGGCGGTCAAGGGGCTCGTGATGCGCCGGGTGGTCGAGGCGGCGGCGGACCGCCAGGTGGACACGACGGACGGCGTACGGGTGGTGGAGACCGACGGCCGCTGGGTGATGGTGCTGCCCGACCCGTCGGAGGCCGTCACCCATCTGTGGGCGGAGGGTCCGGACGACGCTTCGGCGCAGGCGCTGCTCGACGAGTGGGCGGCGGTCGTCGACAGCGCAGGTCGCTGACGTATGTGAGGCAAGTGACGGGAATGTGCCCGGTGGTGTCCGCGGACGCCACCGGGCACTCCGGTGGGGCCATTCGGCGGTAGCACTCGCGACGTGCGACGATGTGCGGCATGTCGCAGCAGCCCCCCGTTCGGAGCACCGTATCGCCGCCTCGGCGGCCGGACGCCTCGATGTCGCTGCTGAACAACGTGATGGACCACAGCCTCGACGACGGGTACGCCGAGGCGGCGGCGCGCAGGGACGCTGAGGAAGGCGGTCTGCCGCGCACGCTCAAGGCGAAGCTCGGGCTGGCCGCAGGGCTGGTGCTCGCTGCGGCCGTCGTCACGGTGGGCGCGGCGCAGGCGCGGGTCGCCGCGCCCGTGGTGGCCAAGGAGCGCGACGAGCTGATCAACCGGGTCGACACGGAGACGTCGCGGGCCGACGCCCTGGAGAAGTCCGTCGACAAGCTCCGCAAGGACGTCGGCGACCGGCAGCGGGCCGCGCTGCGCAACCACGGCGGTGACCAGGGCGCGCTGGTGGCGCTGCTGGCCGGTGGGACCGAGGTGCACGGCCCCGGGGTGAAGCTCGTCGTCGACGACGCGAAGGACACCGAGTCCGGCGGGGGCGGCGGGCCGCGGGAGAACAGCGACTTCTCCGACACGGGCCGGGTGCGCGACCGCGACGTGCAGCGGGTCGTCAACGGTCTGTGGGAGTCGGGCGCCGAGGCCATCGCGATCAACGGGCAGCGGCTGACGGCCCTTTCGGCGATCAGGGCGGCGGGTGACGCCATCCTGGTCGACAACAGGCCGCTGGTGCCCCCGTACACGCTGCTGGCGGTGGGGAACGCGAAGAAGCTGAGCACCGCGTTCCTGGACAGCGCCGACGGGCAGTACCTGCATTCGCTGAAGGACAACTTCGGTATCCGTACCAGCATTTCCGACCGGGACGAGGTGCGGCTGCCCGCCGCGCCGAGCCTGATCGTACGTATCGCAGAGCCGAGGACCGCCGGCACCGGGACGGGTGCCGGGCAGGGGACGGCTGACACAGGGAAGGGCACATCGTGATCGCCGTACTGGGCCTCGTCGTGGGAGTGGTGGTCGGACTGTTCGTCCGGCCCGAGGTGCCGGCGGTGGTCGAGCCCTATCTGCCGATCGCCGTCGTCGCCGCGCTCGACGCGGTCTTCGGCGGGCTGCGGGCCATGCTCGACGGGATCTTCGTCGACAAGGTGTTCGTCGTCTCGTTCCTGTCGAACGTGGTGGTGGCGGCCCTGATCGTCTTCCTCGGCGACAAGCTGGGTGTCGGTGCCCAGCTCTCGACCGGGGTCGTCGTGGTGCTCGGGATCCGGATCTTCTCCAACGCCGCCGCGATCCGCCGGCACGTCTTCCGGGCGTGACGCCGATGAACGACCAGCCGATGAACCAGCAGCCGACGGGCGAGGGGCCGATGAGCAGCGAGCCGCCCCCGCAGGACCGTACGAACGAGCTGACGGGCCGCCAGCGGCTGGCGGCCGGGCTGTGGCCGCCGCGGGTGACCCGCGCCCAACTCGTCGTGGCCGTGTTGCTGTTCGTCCTGGGCCTCGGGCTCGCCATTCAGGTCAGGTCGAACAACGACGACAGCGCGCTGCGCGGGGCCCGCCAGGAGGACCTGGTGCGGATCCTGGACGAGGTCGACAACCGCACGCAGCGCCTGGAGGACGAGAAGCAGCGTCTGGAGAACCAGCGGACCGGTCTGGAGACCAGCTCGGACCAGGCGGAGGAGGCGCGCAAGCAGACCCTGGAGAAGGAGCAGCAGTTGGGCATCCTGGCCGGTACGGTGGCGGCCCAGGGGCCCGGCATCGTCCTGACGATCGGTGACGGTCAGGGCTCCGTCGAGCCGGACATGCTGCTCGACACGATTCAGGAGCTGCGGGCGGCGGGAGCTGAGGCCATTCAGATCAACCAGGTGCGGGTGGTGGCCGCCACGCACTTCTCCGGGGCGGCCGGCGACGTCAAGGTGGACGGCAGCGCGGTGGAGGCGCCGTACCGGTTCAAGGTGATCGGCAAACCGCAGGATCTGGAGCCCGCGCTGAACATTCCCGGCGGTGTGGTGCAGACGCTGGAGAAGGAGCAGGCCACAGCCACTGTGACCGGCTCGGAGAAGATCGTCGTGGATGCCTTGCGACCGGCGGAGCAGCCTGACTACGCTCGGTCGTCATCGTAGTGGGCGGATGGTGCATGGCAGGTGCCACAGGAGGGCATGAGGTTGCGGGGGGTCGGCGCACGATCAGCACGTTGAGTGGTGGAAACTGTCCGGTGGATACGGACGTTGTCAAGATGTCCGGGTCGGCAGGTGTGTTCATTCAGGGTTCGTCCTGCCCCACGGGCGGGTCTGTTTCGGTCAAGGGGAATCGCCCGTGAAGTTGTTTGCGAAGTTGTTCGGCAGGAGCGCACGCGAGGAGAGCGGCGGCTCCGCCCGTCACCGCGCGTCACGCCAGGGCCAGAGCGAGGAGGCGAGCGGTGATCGCCCGCTCTTCCGCGATCAGCGCGGTGGCGAGGACGGTGATAATCCCGGTGGTCACGGCGCGTCGGCTGTTGACCCCGCCGGTCAGGGGCGCATAGGTTTCGGGAAACCATCAACCTCAAGTACGGGTGGAGACTTTCCCACCGGTACGTACGCCACCGACGCCGCAGCAGGGCAGTCGCGGCAGGAGGGTCCCGCCATGTCGGCCTTGCCGGTCTGTACCAGATGTGGACACCGAAACGCCGAAGCGAGCAGGTTCTGCTCCAACTGCGGCGCGCCGCTGCGGGCCGGCGCGCCGGCCGAGCGGCCCTCGGAGACGACGTCCACGATCTCCATCTCCGGGCTTGAGGCGTACGAGGCCGAGGCCACCGGGCAGACGGCGCTGCCGTCGCTCTCGCCCGAGGCGCAGGCCGCTGTCGACGCCCTGCCCGCGGGCTCGGCGCTGCTGGTGGTGCGCCGCGGGCCGAACTCGGGCAGCCGCTTCCTGCTGGACGGCGACCTGACCACGGCGGGGCGCCACCCGCAGAGCGACATCTTTCTCGACGACGTGACGGTGTCCCGTCGCCATGTGGAGTTCCGCAGGGGCGCCGACGGCCACTTCACCGTTTCGGACGTAGGCAGTCTGAACGGCACGTACGTCAATCGTGAGCGGATCGACTCGGTCCTGCTGGCGAACGGCGACGAGGTCCAGATCGGCAAGTACCGGCTGGTCCTCTACGCGAGTCCGCTGGGCGTGTGACCCCTCAAAGGGAAGGTCCATGCTGCGAACACCGACGGGCGGTGCCGGACACGGCACCGCCCACACGGGCGAGCCACTGGTGAGCATCGGGGCCGTGCTGGCCCAGTTGCGGGACGAGTTCCCCGAGGTCACCATCTCGAAGATCCGCTTCCTGGAGGCGGAGGGGCTGATCGAGCCGCGCAGGACACCCTCCGGGTACCGCAAGTTCGGCCCGCAGGACGTCGACCGGCTGGCGCAGGTGCTGCGCATGCAGCGGGACCACTATCTTCCGCTGAAGGTCATCAAGGAGCATCTCGACGCCGCCGGCCGGGGTGAGCGGGTGCCGGTGCCCGGTCCCGCGCGGGAGCCGCTGGCCGGGTCCTGGGCCGCCGACGCGGCGGAGCTGCCGACGGCCGCCAGGATCGGCCGCGCCGAGCTGCTGGCCGCCGCCGGGGCCGAGGGGAGCGAGCTGGCGGAGTGGGAGTCGTACGGTCTCGTCACTCCGATGCCGGACGGCGGGTACGACGTCGAATCCGTCACAGTGGCGAAGCTCATCAAGGATCTGAGCGGATTCGGGCTGGAGCCCAGACATCTGCGGACGATGAAAGCCGCCGCCGAACGCGAGGCCGGACTGGTCGAACAGGTGGTGGCGCCCCTGCGCCGGCACCGTAATCCGCAGACCAGGGCCCATGCCGAGGCCACCACGAAGGAGCTGGCCGAGCTGTCCGTACGGCTGCACGCGGCACTGGTCAGCACGGCTCTCGGGGTCCGGTTCCACTGATCTTGGTGGAGTCCGACTACCCAAACCGGCCGGGCACGTCCTAGGGTTGCTGTGTGAACGAGCTCGACGTTGTGGGTGTCCGGGTGGAAATGCCCTCCAACCAACCGATCGTGCTCCTGCGTGAAGTGGGAGGCGACCGCTACCTCCCCATCTGGATCGGACCGGGGGAGGCGACCGCTATTGCCTTCGCCCAGCAGGGGATGGCCCCGGCCAGGCCGCTGACCCACGATCTCTTCAAGGATGTCCTCGAAGCGGTGGGCCAGGAGCTCACGGAGGTCCGCATCACGGATCTGCGTGACGGGGTCTTCTACGCGGAGCTGGTCTTCGCCAGTGGGGTAGAGGTGAGCGCGCGGCCGTCCGACGCCATAGCGCTCGCCCTGCGCACGGGTACACCGATCTACGGGAGTGACGGGGTGCTCGACGATGCGGGCATCGCCATCCCCGACGAGCAGGAGGACGAGGTGGAGAAGTTCCGGGAGTTCCTCGATCAGATCTCTCCCGAGGACTTCGGAACCAACAGCCAGTGAGCGGCCGGTGAGCGCTGCGCCGGTCCTCATCAGCGCATTCGGACAGCCCTTCCCCGGAAGGGGACACGCGAAACCACTCTCAGGGTGATTATCACTCGGCGTGGCGAGTGCGGCGATCGTTGACGCACCCCGAGTGACTGCCTACCGTCGTGAAGGCAGGTCAAGGACGGAGGTCGGCGTGGGAAGCAGCGGCGACAGCACGGCGGCGGGTCCGTATCCGCTTCACAGCAGCGCGGCCGACCCTGTGGTCGCCCCGCCCGAGGTCGAGGTCGAGACCGTCGGGTACCGGGGTCCGACCGCGTGTGCGGCGGCTGGCATCACCTACCGCCAGTTGGACTACTGGGCGCGCACCGGGCTCGTCGAGCCCAGCGTGCGGCCGGCGTACGGCTCCGGTACCCAGCGGCTCTACAGCTTCCGGGACGTCGTCGTCCTCAAGATCGTCAAAAGGTTCCTGGACACCGGTGTCGCCCTGCAGAACATCAGGGCGGCCGTCCAGCATCTGCGCGCCAGGGGCTTCCAGGACCTGGAGCTGATGACGCTCATGAGCGACGGGGCGACGGTCTACGAGTGCTCGTCGCCCGACGAGGTCGTCGGACTGCTCCAGGGGGGCCAGGGGATCTTCGGCATCGCCGTGGGGGTGGTCTGGCGCGACGTCGAGTCGGCCCTCTCGCAGTTGCACGGGGAGCGGATCGACACCGGCGAGACGCTCGTCGGGAACAACCCCGCGGACGAACTCGCCAGACGGCGGCGCGACCGGGCCGTGTGACGAACGGCCGATTGTCAGTGCTCTGAGGCAGCATCGGTGGTGTGAGAAGCGCCCCGACCATCCTCCATCTCGACATGGACGCCTTCTTCGCCGCGGCGGAGCAGGCGGCCAAGCCGAGTCTGCGCGGGAAGGCGGTCGTCGTCGGGGGCCTCGGGCCGCGCGGAGTGGTCTCCACGGCCTCGTACGAGGCGAGACGGTTCGGGGTGCACTCCGCGATGCCGATGGCGCAGGCGCGCAGGCTCGCGCCGAACGCCGCGTATCTCGTGCCCCGCTTCACCGTCTACCGGGCGATCAGCGAGCAGGTCATGGAGCTGCTGGGGCGGCTCTCCCCGCTGGTGGAGCCGCTGAGCCTGGATGAGGCCTTCGTGGACCTGGAGGCCGGCGGCTCGGCCGACGACTCGGCGAGCGCGCGGGCGGCCGGTGAGCGGCTGCGCAGGGACATCAGGGCCGTCACGGGACTCACCGGGTCGGTGGGGCTCGCGGCGTCCAAGATGCTGGCGAAGATCGCCTCGGAGCAGGCCAAGCCCGACGGGCTGGTGCTCATAGAGCCCGGCACGGAGCGCGGGCTGCTCGGGCCGATGTCGGTGCGGATCCTGCCGGGGGTCGGTCCCGCCACCGGTGACCATCTGCGGCGCGCCGGGATGACCACGGTCGCCGAGCTGGCCGAGGCCGGTGAGGACGAGCTGGTCCGGCTGCTGGGCAAGGCGCACGGCAGCTCGCTGTACCGGATGGCGCTGGCCCATGACGAGCGTCCCGTGGTGTCCGACCGGGAGGCCAAGTCCGTGTCGGTCGAGGACACCTTCGACGTGGACCTGCACGACCGGGTGCGGGTGCGTACGGAGGTCGACCGGCTGGCGGACCGGTGCGTGCAGCGGCTGCGCGCCTCCGGCCACTCCGGGCGGACGGTGGTGCTCAAGGTGCGGCGCTACGACTTCTCGACGCTGACCCGTTCGGAGACGCTGCGCGGGCCCACGGACGACGTGGGAGTCGTGCGGGAGGCGGCCGGGCGGCTGCTGGAGTCCGTGGACACGACCGGCGGGGTGCGGCTGCTGGGGGTGGGCGTCACCGGGCTCGCCGACTACACGCAGGAAGACCTCTTCGCCCAGGCGGCGGCCGACAGGCCCGAAGCGGCGGCTGCCGAGGCCGCGGAGTCCGCCGCGTCCGCCGGCGGGCCGCCGGAGCCCTCGGCGGAGCCCGGTGGCTCTCCCGGCGGCCCGTCGTCCGCGGTGCCCGCAGAGGACCCGGCAGCGGCCGTGGCGGTCCCGGCCCCGGCGGAGCGCCGCTTCGCCGCCGGACATGACGTGCGTCACGCGGCCTTCGGACCCGGCTGGGTCCAGGGCAGCGGGCTCCGCCGGGTCACGGTGCGCTTCGAGGTGCCGGGCTCACCGCCCGGCCGGGTGCGGACGTTCTGGGTGGACGACCCCGACCTGGAACCGGCCGACCCGCTGCCGCTCGTACCGCTCCCGCCCGCTGAGACGGACGTCGCGGACCCGGGCGGCGCGGACCCCGACCGGGCTGCGCGGGATCAGTCCTCCTGGCCGGCCAGACGGCCGAAGTCGCGCTGGGAATCCCCGTCGGACAGGGAAGCGGGCCGCTCGGACGGCTCCGGGAGGGCGAGGCCGTAATGGTGGTAGAGCTGCAGTTCCTGCTCGGGGGAGAGATGCCGGCCGACACCGAAGTCCGGCGCGTCCTTGATCAGGGACCGGTCGAACGGCACGCGCAGCGCCTCGTCCACCAGCGTGCTGGGGCTGAGCGGTACGAAGGCGTCGTGGCTGAACAGCCCCGTACGGACGGCGGCCCACTCCGGCACGCCCGTCGCGTCGTCGAGGTAGACCTCGTCCACCGTCCCGATCTTGTGGCCGTCGCGGTCGAACGCCTTGCGGCCGATCAGGCTGCGCGGATCGATATCGCTCTCCACGGTCCCTCCAATTGGTCGCAACTGCTGGTAAAGACTACAAAAGTGCAGATCCGGCAAGGCGGCCACTCGAAAAGTTGGCCTCAAGCGCTCGCTGGTAGGCTGGCAGTCGGCTGTCGACCCCGTGCGGGAGAGTCCTCCGGTTGAGATCATCGGAGGCGCCGAAGGAGCAAATCCTCCCCGGAATCTCTCAGGCCCCCGTACCGCACGGACGAGGTCACTCTGGAAAGCAGGGCGGATGCCGCGAGGCAGTCGCTCTCACCGACGGTGAAAGCCGGGCCGCCGCAGGGCGGGCCGGTGAAGCTCTCAGGTCGAGATGACAGAGGGGGAGGCCGCCCGGGTACCCGCGTCTTGGTGCCCCTCGCAGGTCGTGTCGACCAGGAGGCCTCCGTAATGACCGCCCACCGCATTCCGCTCGCACAGTTGGAGCGAGGCACCCCCTTCGAGCAGCGCCACATCGGTCCCGACGCCGGCGCTCAGGCGAAGATGCTCGCCCAGGTCGGCTACGGCTCGCTGGACGAGCTGACCGCCGCCGCCGTGCCCGACGTGATCAAGAGTGCGGAGGCGCTGCGGCTTCCCGACGCCCGTACCGAGGCCGAGGTCCTGGCCGAGCTGCGCAGCCTCGCCGACCGCAACCAGGTGCTCGCGCCGATGATCGGCCTCGGCTACTACGGCACCTTCACGCCGCCGGTGATCCTGCGCAACGTGCTGGAGAACCCGGCCTGGTACACCGCCTACACGCCCTACCAGCCGGAGATCTCCCAGGGCCGCCTCGAAGCCCTGCTCAACTTCCAGACCGTCGTCGCCGACCTCACGGGACTGCCCACCTCCGGCGCGTCCCTGCTCGACGAGTCCACGGCCGCCGCCGAGGCGATGGCGCTGTCCCGCCGGGTCGGCAAGGTCAAGAACGGTGTCTTCCTGATCGACGCCGACACCCTGCCGCAGACGATCGCCGTGATCCGGACCCGCGCCGAGCCGACCGGTGTCGAGGTCGTCGTCGCCGACCTGGCCGGCGGCATCCCCGCCGAGGTGGCCGAGCGCGGCGTCTTCGGCGTCCTCGTCCAGTACCCCGGCGCCTCCGGTGCGGTACGGGACATCGCGCCCGTCATCGAGCGGGCCCATGAACTCGGCGCGATCGTCACCGTCGCCGCCGACCTGCTCGCGCTGACGCTCCTCACCTCGCCCGGCGAGCTGGGCGCCGACATCGCCGTCGGCACCAGCCAGCGCTTCGGCGTCCCCATGGGCTTCGGCGGACCGCACGCCGGCTTCATGGCCGTACGCGCGGCGTACGCCCGCAACCTGCCCGGCCGGCTCGTCGGTGTCTCCGTCGACGCCGACGGCGACCGGGCGTACCGGCTGGCCCTCCAGACCCGCGAGCAGCACATCCGCCGCGAGAAGGCCACCAGCAACATCTGCACCGCCCAGGTGCTGCTCGCCGTGATGGCCGGCATGTACGCCGTCTACCACGGTCCTGACGGGCTGCGCGCCATCGCACGACGCACCCACCGCTTCGCCACGCTGCTCGCCGAGGGCCTGCGGGCCGGCGGCACGGAGATCGTGCACGGCGCGTACTTCGACACCGTCACCGCGCGGGTCCCCGGCCGGGCGGCCGACGTGGTGGCCGCGGCGCGCGAGAACGGCGTCAACATCCGGCTCGTCGACGCCGACCATGTCTCGATGGCCTGCGACGAGACGACCGGGCGCGTGCAGCTCTCCGCCGTGTGGGCCGCCTTCGGCGTGGACGCCGACATCGACGCGCTCGACGCGGCGGCCGACGACGCGCTGCCGGAGGCGGGGCTGCGCTCCGACGAGTACCTGACCCACCCCGTCTTCCACCAGCACCGCTCCGAGACGGCGATGCTGCGCTACCTGCGCAGGCTCGCCGACCGCGACTACGCGCTGGACCGCGGCATGATCCCGCTCGGCTCCTGCACCATGAAGCTGAACGCGACCACGGAGATGGAGTCCATCACCTGGCCCGAGTTCGGCGCGCTGCACCCCTTCGCCCCCGCAGAGCAGGCGCAGGGCTATCTGACGCTGATCCGCGAGCTGGAGGAGCGGCTCGCCGAGGTCACCGGCTACGACGCGGTGTCGCTCCAGCCCAACGCGGGCTCGCAGGGCGAGTTCGCCGGGCTGCTGGCCGTACGCGCGTACCACCGCGCCAACGGCCAGGAAGGGCGCACCGTCTGCCTGATCCCGTCCTCGGCGCACGGCACGAACGCGGCGAGCGCGGTCATGGCCGGTATGAAGGTCGTCGTCGTGAAGACCAGCGACGACGGTGACGTGGACGTCGCGGACCTGCACGCGAAGATCGAGCAGTACGGCGACCAGCTCGCCGTCCTGATGGTCACCTACCCGTCCACGCACGGCGTCTTCGAGGAGCACATCACCGACATCTGCGCCGCCGTGCACGACGCGGGCGGCCAGGTGTACGTGGACGGCGCGAACCTCAACGCGCTGGTGGGGCTCGCCAAGCCCGGCAGGTTCGGCTCGGACGTGTCCCATCTGAACCTGCACAAGACGTTCTGCATCCCGCACGGCGGCGGCGGCCCCGGCGTCGGCCCCGTCGGCGTACGGGCCCACCTCGCGCCGTACCTGCCCAACCACCCCCTCCAGCCGGCCGCAGGACCTGAGACGGGCGTAGGACCGATCTCGGCGGCGCCCTGGGGCTCGGCGGGCATCCTGCCGATCTCCTGGGCTTACGTCAGGCTGATGGGCGGCGAAGGGCTCAAGCGCGCCACCCAGGTCGCGGTGCTGGCCGCCAACTACATCGCCAAGCGGCTGGAGCCGCACTACCCGGTGCTGTACACGGGCCCGAACGGGCTCGTCGCGCACGAGTGCATCGTGGACCTGCGGCCCCTGACGAAGGCGACGGGCGTCAGCGTCGACGACATCGCCAAGCGCCTGATCGACTACGGCTTCCACGCGCCGACGATGTCCTTCCCCGTGGCCGGCACGCTGATGATCGAGCCGACCGAGAGCGAGGACCTGGCCGAGCTGGACCGGTTCTGCGAGACGATGATCGCGATCCGCGCCGAGATCGAGAAGGTCGCGTCGGGCGAGTGGCCCGCCGACGACAACCCGCTGCGCGGCGCCCCGCACACGGCGGCTGCCCTGGGCGGCGCGTGGGACCACGCGTACAGCCGCGACGAGGCGGTCTTCCCCGCCGGGGTCTCGGCGGCCGACAAGTACTGGCCGCCGGTGCGCCGGATAGACGGTGCCTTCGGCGACCGGAATCTGGTCTGCTCCTGCCCGCCGCTGGACGCGTACGACCACTGAGGTGACCGCCGACAGCGGAGAGTGACGAGGCGCGGACATGCGTCGGGGCCGGTACGGAGGAAGATCTCCGGCCGGCCCCAGTCATACCGACGGCATCAGGCTGCCGTCACCACCTGCTCGGAGCGGAGCGGCCGGTGGGGGGCGATGATCTTGCCGTCCGGCAGCAGTTCACCGGTGTCCTCGAAGAGCAGGATGCCGTTGCACAGCAGGCTCCAGCCCTGTTCGGGGTGGCTCGCCATCAGTCGGGCGGCCTCCCGGTCGGCTGAGTCGGCTGTCGGGCAGGCGGGTTGATGCTGGCACATGGGTAGGTTCTTTCGCTGCGTCGTAGTGACTGTCCTGCGGCTCGATGCGCTCACGGCCGCCCCTGTATCTGTTGTCGGTCCCAGTGTTGCCCCACGGACGCCGATCCGCAGGTATTTCACGGCAGCACTTTGTGTTGAGTAATGACGTCGCTCAGTGCTGGGCGGTTCAGCTCAACTCGGCCATCCTCCAGGAGCGTTCGGCACGGCATGCGGCGCGCCCCGTGGCCGGAGGCCAACGGGGCGCGGGGACGGCGGTCGCGACGCAGGTCAGGCGGGGGTGCGGATGAGTGAGGCCGGCTTCGGCGCGAGCCGCAGACCGATCATCGGCAGCAGTTCGGAGACGCGGTGCGGCAGGTGCGAGGCGATACCGGGCGGTGCGGGTGCCAGTGGCACCAGCAGGTCGGCCGGGGCGGGCGAGCCCTCCGACGCGTCCGCTTCCGTGTCCTCGTGCAGCCACAGGGTGAGCATGTACAGCTCGGGTACGGAGAGCAGCCGCGGCTGGTACGCGGCACTCAGTGTCTCGGCCTGGCGCAGCGCGCGCTCGGTCGAGGGGACGTAGGGGCCTTCGAAGAACCGCGAGAAGGTCCACCCGTCGGGGGTGAGCATCGTGTCCGCAGCGGCCACAGCGCGGTCGGCGCTGCGGATCAGGAACCGCCAGCCGGTCAACCGGGTCCTCGGGGTGCTGCCGGCCGGGGTGGCCCGGTCCAGCACATGTACGGGCAGGGGGAACTCGGCGCTCAGCGATCCCTGGACGGACTGCAGAGCGGGCGTGCGTGCTTCACGGACGGCGGTAGGTGAACCGAGGGCCGCGAGAACGCTGCGCAGGGCGGGCGCGGGAGCCGGGGGGACATGCAGCGGCATGGTGGGTTGCCTCTCACTCAGGAGACAGGGTGGAACGTGGGCATACGGGGGTGGTGCGTGCGGGTGCGGACGTCGCTGTCGGCAGACGAGGTCAGAGGAGGAGCCAAGGGCCACGTGGCCGGGCGCCGACTCTCCGCCTCGTTCGGCAGTTTATACGACGCGTGTTCACGCGGTGTTTCTTCCGGCTGTCGTAGATATTGCGGCAAGGCGTTATTCGGTCCAACTTGTGCGGTGTTCTCGCAGATAAATCGTGAACGCGGGCGTCTGGCCTGGGCCGATACCGCCCGTGCGGTCGGCCGAAACTCGTTGGCGATTCCGCGCCCGACCGGGCAGCGTCCGCCGTCGGGGCCTGTCCGATGCCAAGTGACATACCAATGGGCATGCCAAATGAATGTGCCGTACGACCGTTCTCACCAGTCTACCCGGCGTCACGCGTGAACGGGACGTTACGGATCACCGTCTGGGGGCATTATCGACCGTGACATGAGTACGGGCCGACCGGCCGGTCACTCGGGGAGGACACTTCGATGGGTGAGAAGGTCGCGGCGGACGGCGGTGAGCTGTCCGACCGCCAGAAGTACCGCAGGAAGTCGCAGCAGTGCCTCGCGGCGCTGGGGCGGCTGCTGGCCGAGGAGAGGTTCGACAAGCCCAGGAACCTGATGGGCCTGGAGATCGAACTGAACCTGGCCGGCTCCGACGGGATGCCCCGCATGATGAATGCGGAGGTGCTCAAGCGCATCGCGAGCGAGGATTTCCAGACCGAACTGGGAATGTTCAACCTGGAAGTAAATATCGCTCCGCACCGTCTGGACGGGCGGGTTCTGGATCAGCTCGCCGAGGAACTGCGGGCCGGACTCGGATATGCCCACCGCAAAGCCAACGAGGTCGACGCCGGCATCGTGATGATCGGAATTCTCCCGACGCTGACGGATAAGGACGTCGTCTCGGCGAATCTGTCGGACGTCGACCGCTACACCTTGTTGAACGAACAGATGGTGGCCGCCAGGGGCGAGGATTTCACCCTCGACATCGACGGCGTGGAGCGGCTGGTCTGCACGTCGTCGTCGATTGCGCCGGAGGCCGCCTGCACCTCCGTACAACTGCATCTGCAAGTGACGCAGGAGCGTTTCGCCGACGTCTGGAACGCCGCGCAGTGCGTCGCCGCCGTGCAGGTCGCGCTCGGCGCCAACGCGCCGTTCCTGTTCGGCAAGGAGCTGTGGCGGGAGTCCAGGCCGCCGCTGTTCCAGCAGGCCACCGACGTCAGGCCGCCCGAGCTGACGGCGCAGGGCGTCCGGCCGAGGACCTGGTTCGGCGAGCGCTGGATCGAGTCGGCCTACGACCTCTTCGAGGAGAATCTGCGCTACTACCCGGCGCTGCTGCCGATCTGCTCGGACGAGGATCCGCTGCGGGTCCTGGACGACGGCGGCATCCCCGACCTCCAGGAGCTGGCCCTGCACAACGGCACCGTCTACCGGTGGAACCGGCCGGTGTACGAGGTCGCCGGCGGCGTGCCGCACCTGCGGGTCGAGAACCGCGTCCTGCCGGCCGGCCCGACGGTCGCCGACGTCATCGCCAACACGGCCTTCTACTACGGTCTGGTGCGGGCGCTGGCGGAGGACGAGCGGCCGGTCTGGGAGCAGTTGCCCTTCTCGGCGGCGGCCGAGAACTTTGACACCGCGTGCCGCCACGGGATCGAGGCCGAGCTGGCCTGGCCGCGCCCCGGGCGGGCGTCGGGCATCACCTCCGTACCGGTGGTGAAGCTGGTACGGGACGAGCTGCTGCCGCTGGCGGCGGCCGGGCTCGACGCCTGGAACATCGAGCCCGCCGACCGCGACCTCTACCTCGGGATCATCGACGAGCGCTGCAAGCGGCGGATGAACGGTGCTTCGTGGCAGGTGGACACGTTCCACCGGGCCCTGGACGCCGGGCTTGAGCGGGACGCCGCGTTCGCCGCGCTCACCCGCCGCTACAGCGAGCTGATGCACCAGGGGGACCCGGTGCACACCTGGCCGGTCGGCTTCCCCGGCCAGGAGCGCGCCTGACCGTCAGGACTGGCCGACCGCCATGACCGCCTTCAGGATCACCGCCTGGATGTCGGCCGGGTCGCTCACCTCGTAGCCGGCGCCGCCGGTCGCCTGGGCGATCTGGTCGACCTCGGCGCGGTCGGCGTCGGGACCCACCGCGATCCCGATCATCGGCACCGGGCGCCGGGGGTCGGCGAGCGTCCTGAGCCGGCTGATCAGGGCGGTGCGGGAAATGCTGTGGTCGTCCTGGTTGGTGCCGTCCGTGAGGACGACGAGCGCGTTGAACTTGCCGCTCACATAGGTCGACTGCGCCTTCTGGTAGGCGGCCAGCGTCGTGTCGTACAGCCCGGTCGAGCCGTTCGGCACCGGCTTGAGCGACGCGAAGGCGGCGGCGAGGCGCTCGCGGTGGGTGCCGCCGCCCGGCGCCGACTCGCCGAGCCGGGCCGTCGGCTCCAGCTCGCGGTAGTCCTTGGCCCCGTCGAGCTTCGTGGCGAACTCCCACAGTCCGACCTCGTCCTGGGGCGTGAACTGGGCGAGGGCCTGGAGCAGCGAGCCCTTGGTGACGTCCATCCTGGACTGCCCCTTGCGGCCGGGCACCGGATCCGCCATGGAGCCGGAAGCGTCCACGACCACCGTGAGCCGGGCGCTCTGCACGGTGATGGTCCACAGGCCGAGTGTCTGCTGCACCGCGTCGTCCGTCGGCGGGGACGCGTCGTTCGACGCGTACGGCTGCGGGGCCCGGCCGCCCGCCGTGCGCACCATGGCCGCCTTCAGCGGGGTGTCGGCCGCCCGGAAGCCGTGGTCCTGGAGGGTGTGCAGCGCGGCGCTCTGGCTGAGCAGGGTCATGAAGCGCAGCGCCGCCCTGCCCTGGTCCGTGGTCAGCTTGCTGCCGTCGACGAGGTTGAACGGGTAGTCCAGGGCCGGGGTGGCGTCCGTCGGGTAGAAGAGGTCGAGGTTCGAAGCGCCGTCGCCGTCCGAGTTGTGGGTGAACGCCGCCTGTTCGGACAGCAGCACCGCCTCGTTGCGGCGCGGATTGCCGGTCTCCGTACCGGACTCGTCCTGGGCGAGGGTCTGGAGCACCTGGGTGTCGGAGTCGGATGCGCGCTGGGCGAGGAGCTTGGCCGTCGCGGCGACCTGGGTGTCGCTGCCCGCGCCGGTGGTCCGGGCGGACTGGGCGATGCTGGTGAGCGCGAGGAGACCGGTGGCGCTACGGGCCGGGTCGGCGGTGCCGAGCCGCACCTTGTCGGTGGCGGTCGTCGCCGCCGTCAGCTCGGCCCAGGTGTACTTCTTGTCGGGCCAGCCCAGCGCGGCCGCCGCTGTGGGGACGGCGCCGACCGTGACGGGGGAGCTGGCCACATTGCCTGCCGGGGTGAGCGGGACGCCGTTGCCCTTGCCCCTGGCCCGGTCCGTCCAGAGCGTCGAGTCGGGCACCCAGATCTGGTAGCCGGGGTCGGTGGCGCCGTCCGAGAGTGAGGCCGCGACCTTGAAGCTCTCCCGCGCGGCGACCTGGACGTCCAGGCAGTGCCCGTCCGTGGTGACCTTGTCGCGCCGGGCCTGGTCGGCGATGGTACGCAGCACGGGCGCGATGTCCGGGGAGGCCACCAGATCCACCCGTACCGGATCACCCGCGCAGGGCCCTGAGCGGGAGAGCAGCCCCGCCTGGGCGGCCACCCCGGCTCCGGCGGCGACCACCAGGACGAGGATGGTGGTGACCACGACACCCCGGCGGCGCGGCGGACGGTCCCTGGTGGTGTTCCTCACAGGCTCGTCGGGCAAGCTGTGACGTCCCATAGCGGTGGTGCCCCTCCGTGAAGGGTGAACAAGGAAGAAGGGGGACCTCGCCGTCGAACGGCGTCCGTCCCCCGGCCTGTCGTGCGCGATCTTCGTACCTGTATTCGAGACCCTAGTGGCACGGCGTGTGGCATGAGGCGGGAATGAACAACTGGAGGCAGGAGTGCAGACAGACGCCGGGAGCGTGGCCGGTTCTTTTCCCGACGAGGACCCGTCGCGGAAGATGTTCCGGTCCGAGACGGTGCTCGTACTCGCGCTCTCGCTCGGTGCGAGCGGTGTATCGGCGCTGATCAGTTTTGTCGGCTCGGTGACGAACAGCCAGGCGCTGAAGCATCAGCAGGCCACGCTCAACGCGTCGGCAGCGCCTGGGCGGCCCTGGCTGGATCTCGCCTGGCAGTTGTTCGGTATCGCCACGGCGCTGGTGCCGGTGGCGCTCGTCGCGCATCTGCTGCTGCGGGAGGGCAGCAGCCTGCGCGCCATCGGCTTCGACCGGCTGCGGCCGCGCTCGGACCTGGGCCGCGGGGTGCTGATCGCCGCCGGGATCGGCAGTATCGGGCTCGCGTTCTACCTGGTGGTCCAGAACCTGGGCTTCAACCTCACCGTCGTACCGGAGTCACTGCCGGACGTGTGGTGGAAGTTCCCCGTGCTGATTCTTTCCGCCGTGCAGAACGCCGTCCTGGAAGAGGTCATCGTCGTCGGGTATCTGCTGCGCAGACTCGGCCAGCTCGGCTGGTCGCCGATGGCGGCGCTGGTGGCCAGTTCGGTGCTGCGCGGCTCGTACCACCTGTACCAGGGCGTCGGGGGCTTCCTCGGCAACATGGCGATGGGCGTGGTCTTCGTCTATCTGTACCGGCGCTGGGGACGGGTGGGACCGCTGGTCGCGGCCCACTCGCTCCTCGACATCGGGGCGTTCGTCGGCTTCGCCCTGCTGGCGGGCAAGGTCGGCTGGCTGCCGACGGGCTAGGGCCTGTCTGACACATAGCGCCGTCCGCCCGCAGGGCGGGGCTTGCGGCGTCTGGTGCGTGCGATCGCAAGGCGGAGGGTCGGAGGGTCGTCGTCGTATTGGACGTACCTGAACGAGCCCGACAACGCGGCGAGCGTGCGTGCCAGGCGTCGCAAGCCAGGCGGGATGTGTCAGACAGGCCCTAGCGACCGGGCGGGGAGCTGAACAGTTCTCCTTCGATGACCGTCACGGCGCTGCCGGTGAGCAGGGTCCGTTCGCCGCGCAGTGCCGTACGGACGAGTCCAGTGCGGGCTGACGCCTGGAGACCGGTCAGTTCGCCGCGCCCGAACCGGGCCGACCAGAAGGGGGCGAGCGCCGTGTGCGCGCTGCCCGTCACGGGATCCTCGTCGATCCCCACGCCGGGGAAGAAGCAGCGCGAGACGAAGTCGAAGCCGCGGCCCGGATCCTCGGCCGCCGCTGTGGCGATGATGCCGCGCCGGCTCAGCCGCTTCAGGTCGGGGGAGTGCGGCGCGAGCGCGCGTACCGTCCGCTCGTCCGCCAGCTCGACCAGCAGGTCCCCGATGTGCTCCGAGGTGCCGTGCACCGAGACGACGTCGGCGCCCAGGGCCTCGGCGAGCCCGTCAGGAGCCGGCACCTCCGTCAGCGGTGAGGTCGGGAAGTCCAGGGTGATCGTGCCGTCGTCGTGCACGGCGGCGCCGAGCACCCCGGGCCGGGCGGCGAACCGTACGGAACCGCTCGTACGGCCTGTGGTGTGCAGGACGTGCGCCGTGGCGAGCGTGGCATGGCCGCACATGCCCACCTCGGTGCTGGGGGTGAACCAGCGCAGCGCCCAGTCGGCGGGTCCGCCGGGCGGCAGCGGGTGGGCGAAGGCGGTCTCCGAGAGATGCACCTCCGTCGCGACCTGCTGGAGCCAGCCGTCGGCGGGAAAGCCGTCGGAGTCCAGGAGGAGCACCCCTGCGGGATTGCCCGCGAAGGGCCGGTCGGTGAAGGCGTCGACGATTCGAATCTGCATCCGCCGAGCGTAGGCGGCACGCGAAGCCGCAGGCCAAGGCCAATACGCGGGCGGCGGCCCGATCTGGGACCGAACAGGCTGCGTGCTGTCCGGTCCCGGGTCGGGCTGCCGCTGTACTGGTCGGGCCGTCAGGCCCTGGCGCCGGCGACTCCTGAACTGTCCATGTAGTCGCGGACTCGCGTGATCAGCCCGTTGCGGACGTGGAGTATCAGAAGACCGGGGACGGTGAACGTGGTGGCCTTGGTCGGCAGCGTTCCCACCACGACGTGCTCGGCGATGATCACCTCTGGATCGGCGGTCTCATGGGCCGCGATCCTCCTGACCTCCCGCACTTCGGCGGGGCTGGCGCCCCAGGCTGCCCGGTAGCCGGCGCGCACGGCCTCACGACCGTCGAAGCATCGGGGGAAGCCGGGTGAGGTGAACGGGAACTCGTGCACCGCGTCGATGGAGTAGAGATCGGCCAGATCGTCAGGGGACTTGTCGAGCATGGCTTGGTAGTAGCAGGTCAGCACCTCGTGAGGGGTGCGAACAGCAGGTGTTTCCAGAGGTGACATGGGGTTGTTCCATTCACTCAACACTTGTTGACCCAACCACCGTAGGTTCGGCCGGACGCTCGGTCAACGGTTGTAGAGTGAATCGGTGTCCACTCCTCGCCCGACCCGCGCCGACCGCCGCCGAGCAACCGAGGTACGCATCCTCGACAGCGCCCGGGAGCTGTTCGCCGAGAAGGGATTCGAGCGCACCACCATTCGCGCCGTGGCCACCGCGGCGAGCGTCGATCCGGCTCTGGTGATGCAGTACTTCGGCTCGAAGCGTGAACTGTTCAGCCAAGCGGTGCAGGCGTTGCCCACGCCGCTGACGGCCACTGATACCGACGAGCTCGTCGATGAGTTGCTGAACTCCCTCGGCCTCAAGCTCGGCGGTCTCCCCGAGGGCACGCTGGCGATGATGCGGTCGATGCTCACCGACCAGGCGGCAGCGGATCACGTCCGTACCGCTCTCGGCCGGCAGATCGACAGCGTCGGTGCCGCCCTGACCGATGCCGAGGATCCCGAACTGCGTGCCGCACTGCTTGTCACCGCGCTGCTGGGCGTGACCATCGGCCACCAGCTCCTCGGCCTGCCCGCGCTTCGTGAGGTTCCTGCGGGTCACATCGCCGCGTTGCTGCGCCCGGCCATCAATGCCTTGGTGGCACCGCAGGGGTGAATCCACTGCCCTCGTCGCCCGACAGACTCGATTGAGTGAGACGGGACAACGGAAAGTTCCGGGAGATGTTTGCCAAGCGATGCGTTCCGATATATCGTTGAGCCATCGCGACAGATTCGCGATAAGTCTACGACGAGAGGAGCGCAGTCATGCGTTCACATGGACATGAGCACGGACCCGAAGCGGGTCACTGTGGACCCGGCCAGCACGGCAGGGGTGGCTTCGAGGGGCGGCGTGGGGCTTTCGGGCCGTTCGGGCCGCCGTTCGGCGGACCTTTCGGAGGCGGCGGGCGCGGTCGTGGCGGCGGTGGCAGGGGGCGGGCGCGGCGCGGTGACGTGCGTGCCTCGATCCTGGCGCTGCTGAAGGACCGGCCGATGCACGGCTACGAGATGATCCAGGAGATCGGCGAGCGCAGCGGTGGGGCCTGGCGGCCCAGCCCCGGCTCGGTGTATCCGACACTCCAGCTCCTGGAGGACGAGGGTCACATCACCAGTCAGAGCGAGGGCGGCAAGAAGCTGTTCACGCTGACCGAATCGGGGCGTACGGAGGCCGAGTCCGGCCCCGAGGCCCCCTGGGAAGAGGCGGGCCGCGGCGTCGACTGGGAGTCGATCAACGAGATCCGCCAGGCGGGCTTCGGCCTGATGGAGGCGTTCGGGCAGGTCTGGAAGACCGGCACGCCCGAGCAGCGCCAGAAGGCGCTCGCCGTCACCAACGAAGCACGCAAGAAGCTCTATCTGATCCTTGCCGGCGACGACGAGTGATCGTCGGCCGCCATGGGTGAGACGAGTGCGTACCGAGGGCCTGTCCGGCTTTGACCGCCGGACAGGCCCTTTGCCGTTACGTGCGGTCGGCCGTCCGCAGCCGCCAGAACACCGCCGAGTCGAACCAGTCGGACGCCCGCGGGTGCGGGCCCTCGTCATGGCAGAGGAAAGCCGCCCAGAACACATCGCCCCGCAGCGCCTCCGCCGGTGCGTACACGCGGTAGACGTACTGCAGCCCGTCCTCGGCGAGCAGGGCCACCATCCAGTACATCGGCGCCCCCCTGCGGCAACGGGTCTCGGTGTCGTACGTTGCGACGCGTGCGCGCTCCGTGACGGTTGCGGATGGCAAGGCGGCTCGCCTCCCCTCCGGGAGGAGTGGGGCGATCTCCTTCGTAAGGAGGAGAAGCCGGATGCCTGTGCCCACCTTCGGTGGGACCGGCGAATGCTTCCCGGCGGGGATGCGGCAATTATGTGCGACTGATGAGGTGGGAGTGTGCAAAGCCCTACCCCGCAGGTGCCAGGACAGCCCGCACCGAACAGCTCCGACATCGACGCCCGTCTCACCGTGGAACTGGCCTCGGTGGTCTCGGGCGCGCGCAGAAGGGCGCACCGCGACGGGGACGCGCAGATCGACACGGCCCATCTGCTGCACTCGCTGGTCGAGTCCGACCCCGAGGTGCGCGACGCCTTCGACAGCGGCCCCCAGGTCGCCCGGGTGCTGGGCTATCTCGTGCAGCGCAGCATCGGCTACGGGCTGCGCTGGCAGGGCGCGGTCGAGGACTCGGGCGCCGGGCCCGTCGTGACCGGGCCGGGCCCCGCGGTGGCCGGCTGGTCACCCGCCGCCCGCACCGCGATGGACGGCGCCCTGGAGCGCGCGGCGCGGCGCGGTGACCCGCAGGCCGGCGGACTGGATCTGCTGGCCGCGCTCGCCGCCGACCCGGTCTGCCGCGCGGTCGAGGTTCTCGAACGGGCCGGGGTGGACACCCGGACCCTCGCCTGGCGGCTGGCCTGCGCCTGCCCGCAGGTGTGACGCGCGGTCACGGCGCACTCGGCGTGACCGCTACGACAGGTGCCACCGGTGTGTTGCTCCTGACGCCGACTGTCATGATGACGCCATGCATGTCTCTCAGCGCAGGAACGCCGGTCTCGGCCTCGCCCTGGTTTCGGCGTTCGCGTTCGGCGGGTCCGGGGTCGCGGCCAAGCCGCTGATCGAGGCGGGGCTCGACCCGCTCTCCGTGGTCTGGCTCAGAGTCGCCGGCGCCGCCCTCGTCATGCTGCCGGTGGCCTGGCGCCATCGCGCCCTGGTCACCCGCAGGCCGGCGCTGCTCGCCGGCTTCGGGCTGCTGGGCGTCGCGGGGGTCCAGGCGTTCTACTTCGGTGCGATCTCCCGTATCCCCGTCGGGGTCGCGATGCTCGTCGAATACCTCGCCCCTGCCCTGGTGCTCCTGTGGGTCCGCTTCGTGCAGCGCAGGCCGGTCAGCCGCGCGGCGGCCGTCGGTGTGGTGCTCGCCGTCGGCGGGCTCGCCTGCGTGGTCGAGATCTGGAGCGGACTGAGCTTCGACGCGGTCGGTCTGCTGCTCGCCCTCGGCGCCGCGTGCTGCCAGGTCGGCTACTTCGTCCTGTCCGACCATGCGGGGGACGGCGAAGAACCGGCCCACCCGATGGGCGTGATCGCGTACGGGCTGCTCGTCGGCGCGCTCGTGCTCACGGTCGTGGCCCGGCCGTGGGGCATGGACTGGTCGCTGCTCGGCGGCAGCGCCGACATGGGCGGGACGCGGATCGCCGGGGCGCTGCTGGTCGGCTGGATCGTCCTGGTCGCGACCGTGCTCGCGTACATGACCGGTGTGGTCTCGGTGCGCAGGCTCTCGCCGCAGGTGGCAGGCGTCGTCGCCTGTCTGGAGGCGGTCATAGCGACCGTACTGGCCTGGGTGCTGCTGCGGGAGCATCTGTCGGCGCCGCAGATCGTGGGCGGCGCCGTCGTGCTCGTCGGCGCCTTCGTCGCCCAGTCCACCACGCCCGAGCCGCCGTCGGATCCGCCGGAGGGTCCGGCGCCGGGCGGTCCCGACGAGGCTCGCGGCGAGCGGTTGTCCGCCGCCGGGCCGACCGCCTAGGCTGCGGATCATGGCTTTGACCGTATTGCCGCCTCCCGCCGCATAGGGAGTGTCCGCGAAGTATCGTCGTCCGCCCTTTGGGCAACGCCGCGAGCGTGCGTGCCAGGCATCGCGAGCCGGACGAGACTTCGCGGACACGACCCAGCGCGGGCGGCCATCCGCTGACGAAGACCGGACCGGGGACCGCCGATGGTGCGGGTGCCCCGGGTGGTTCGTCGCTGCCCGCGTGACGGAGCTGAGCGACCAACCAACCGTTCTTCTCACGGAGTTGTCACGTGTCGAAGTCTTCTCCCGTTTCCGTTTCCGTTTCCGTTTCCGTTTCCGTTTCTGGTTCCGGCTCCGCCGCCGTCGGCCCGTCCGACGTGCGCGTGGGGCGGAGTCTGTCCTTTCTGATCGTCGCCGGTCTCGCCTGGGGCACGGCCGGCGCCGCGGGCTCCCTGGTCTACCGGATCAGTGACATGGGTCCCTTCGCGCTCTCCTTCTGGCGCTGCGCGGGCGGACTCGCCCTGCTGCTCGGCGCGTTGGCGCTGCGCCCGCGCCGAATCAGGGCAAGGGCCAATGCCACCGCCGCCGAACCGCGCGGGCGCAGGCTGCTGCGCATCCTCGGCAGCGGCTGCTGCTTCACCGTCTTCCAGACCGCCTACTTCGGCGCCGTCCAACTGACCGGGCTGGCCGTCGGTACCGTCGTCACCCTCGGCGCCGGGCCCGTGTTCATCGCGGTCGGCGCCCGGCTGACCATGGGCGAGCGGCTGGGCGGCGGCGGGCTGCTCGCCGTGACCGGGGCGCTCGGCGGGCTCGGTGTGCTGGTCCTGGGCGGCAGCGGCAGCGGCGACGTACACCCGGCGGGGATCGCGCTCGCGGTGCTGTCGGCGGCCGGGTACGCGGCGATGACCCTGCTCACCCGCTGGCTCGGCCGTGGCGGCGGGGGCGCCGATCCGCTGTCCACGACGGCCTGGTCCTGTGCGGTCGGCACCGTCACGCTGCTGCCGCTCGGGGCTGTCGAGGGGCTGCTGCCGCACACCGCCCAACTGCCGGACGTCGTCGGTCTGCTGGTCTACGTGGCGGCGGTGCCCACCGCCCTCGCGTACGCGCTGTACTTCGCCGGCGCCGGAGTCGTGCGCTCGGCGACCGTCTCCGTGATCATGCTGCTGGAGCCGGTGAGCGCGGCGGTGATCGCCGTAACCCTGCTCGGTGAACGGCTCACCGGCGCCACGGTCGCCGGCACCCTGCTGCTGCTCGCTGCGGTGGCCGGGCTCGCGGTCGCCGAGGCCAGGGGCGCCGCGGCCCGGCGCAGGGCCGCTGTGCTCGTCTGACGGTCCATCAGGTCGCGCCGGGCGCCCGGTCAGCCTTGCGGGGCAGCCCCCTGCGGGGCGCCGTCCTGCGGGGCGCCGGGCGTCCGGTGGCGCAGATGGTGGTCGTACGCGGCGGCGTCGCGCGGGCCGCCGCGGGCGAGCAGCCCGGCCGCCGTGCGTTCCTTCACGTCGTCCGGTTTGTGCGCCGCGTACTTGAACTTGGCGCGGACCTCGGTCACTTCCAGCCGCAGCCCCCGGATCCCGGACAGCATCCTGCCGTACGGTGCCTCGCCGACGGCGGCGCGCGCCGAGCCGCCGTCCGGCTGGAAGTGGCCCACCTGCGCGTTGAGGAGGTCGGCCTTCTCCTGCGGGTCGTCCACGAGGCGTGCGGTGCAGCGCAGTTGCACGGCCGCGTAGAAGCTGGTGGGTGTGCCGTGCTCGGACGGGGTGTCGTCCGGCGCCTGCCAGGGGCCCGGGACGTACACGTAATCGTCCACGACGCTCAACAGGACCTGTGCGGACGCCTCGACGGCCGGCCATATCGGGTTGGGCCGGGCGAGATGCGTGAGCACCTCGCCGTGCGGCCCGCGCTCCGGGTCGTAGGCGAAGTGCAGCGGCTGGACGTAAGGCGCCTCGCCCGGCAGGCCGTTGACGGCGAGCTGGCCGAAGTCGTGCGCGGCGAGCCACCGTTGCCAGACGCCGTCGTCCTGCGGCGCGTCCCAGGGATGGATCAGCACGGCGGGCTCCTCAGAGGACGGTGAGATAGTCGGGCACGGCGATGGCCGGGTCGAGGTCGTCCGCCGGAATCGGCGGCCCGTAACCGCGCCGCACCGGTACGACACCGCTCCAGTACGGGAGCGCCACGTCCTCCGGCTCGTCGCCGGGTCCGCCCGTACGGACCTTGGCCGACACCTCGTGGAGATCGAGGCTGAGCACGGCGGTCGCGGCCAGCTCCTTTTCGTTGCCCGGCCGGGAGTCGTGGGACCTGCCCGGTACGACATGGTCGACGATCGTGTCGAGCGCGACGCGCCGCTCCTCCGGGTCGGTCACCTGGTGCGCGACGCCGTGCACCACCACGGAGCGGTAGTTGATCGAGTGGTGGAAGGCGGAGCGCGCCAGCACCAGACCGTCGACATGGGTGACGGTCAGGCACACGGCGAGACCGGGGTCGGTGTCCTCCGGCTGCCGGGCGCCTGCCATCCGCAGCGGGCGCGAGCCGGTCGACCCGTGCACGTACAGCCGCTCGCCCACCCGCCCGTAGAGCGTGGGCAGCACGACCGGCGCGCCGTCCCTGATGAAGCCGAGATGGCAGAGGTACGTCTCGTCGAGTATCGCGTGCACCAACTCGCGGTCGTAGGACGCCCGCTTCGCCGAGCGGGTGGGGACGGTGCGCGCGGTCGGCGGGTAGCCGGTGGGATCCTGCATTGTGCTCTCCATTGCACTAGTGCATAATCTTCTTTGTGCTAGGAGAGTATCGGATCGTTGGTCGGCGCGCAGCTGAGATCGCGGCGAGTGTGGAGCGCGGGGTGGGCTCGGGGGAGCTGGCCCCGGGCCAATCCTTGCCGCCGATGCGGGAGTTGGCGACGGATCTGGGGGTCAACCCGAACACGGTGGCCGCCGCCTACCGCACCCTGCGGGAGCGCGGGGTGATCGAGACGGCGGGCCGCAAGGGGAGCAGCGTGCGCCGCCGCCCGGCCAGTACGGTCCGCGGCTCGATCCGGGTGGACGCGCCGCCGGGCGTACGGGACCTCTCCGAGGGCAACCCCGATCCCGCCCTGCTGCCGTCGTTGCGCGCCGCGCTCGCCGCCGCGGCGCTGCGCCACGAGAGCGCCCCCGGGCTCTACGGACAGGCCCCGGTCGAAGCGGAGTTGGCGCGGCTCGCCCGCGCGGGACTCGACGCCGACGGGGTGCCCGCAGGACCCGTCGGTGTCACATCGGGCTCGCTGGACGCGATCGAGCGGGTGCTCGCCGCCCACCTGCGGCCGGGCGACGCCGTCGCCGTCGAGGACCCCGGCTGGGGCAGTCTGCTGGATCTCGTCCCGGCCCTGGGGCTGCGCCCCGTACCGATGGGCCTGGACGACGAGGGGCCGCTGCCCGCCGAGTTGGCGCGCGTGCTGCGGGAAGGCGTCCGGGCGGTCGTCGTCACCGACCGGGCGCAGAACCCGACGGGCGCGGCCGTCTCCGCCCGGCGCGCCGCCGAGCTGCGGACCGTCCTCGCCGCCCGTCCCGACGTGGTCCTCGTCGAGGACGACCACGGCCACGCCATCGTCGACCTCCCGCTGCATCCGCTCGCCGGTGTCACGGACCGCTGGGTGTTCGTGCGCTCGACGTCGAAGGCGTACGGCCCCGACCTGCGCGTCGCCGTACTGACCGGAGACGCCCTGACCGTCGACCGGGTGACGGGGCGTCAGCGGCTGGGACCCGGCTGGGTCAGCAGACTTCTGCAGCAGGCCGTCGTGGAGCTGTGGAGTTCGGGCGCGGTGGACGTGCCGGCCGTCGCCGCCTCGTACGGGCGGCGGCGCGACGCACTCGTACGGGCACTGGCGGAGCGGGGCGTCGCGGCGCACGGCCGCAGCGGTATGAACGTCTGGGTACCGGTGGCGGACGAGACCGGAGCAGTGGCGCGGCTGCTGCACGCCGGCTGGGCCGTCGCGCCCGGCGCCCGCTTCCGGCTCTCGGCGGCGCAGGGCGTACGGCTGACCGTATCGCCGCTGTCGGACGCCGACATCGGGCCGCTCGCCGACGCCGTAGCGGCGGCGGCGAGCCCGGTGCAGGCGCGCAGTTACGGCTGATCCGCGCCGGTCGAACGGGAGGCGGCTGCCGTACGGGCGGCGGGCGCCCTGCGCCGGCTCTGTGTGAGGGCGGCGCCCGCGACCACCACGAGCGCACCGACCGGGGTGTTCCAGCTCAGCGGCTCGTGCAGCAGGCTGACACCGGCGGCCGTCGCGATGACCGGGATGAAGTAGGTGACCATCTGGCCTGTGGTCGGGCCCACTTCGGCGACGATGCCGTACTGGAGCAGGATCGCGAAGCCCGTGCCGAGCGCGCCCAGCACGACCACCGCCAGCAGCGGGCCCACCGGGAGCGACGACGGCATGCTCGTGAAGAACGGCAGGACCACCGCCAGTTGCACGGTCGCGAGCAGCAACTGGCTGGTCGACAGGGCGAGATGCGAGCTGCCGTTGCCACCGAGCGTGCGGCGTACGTAGATCCAGCCGATCGGGTAGCAGAGCGAGGCGAGCAGGGCCATCGCCGTACCGGTGACATCGAGTCCCGAGAACCCCTGCCAGGCGCCGAGCACGGTCAGCACACCGAGGAAGCCGAGGCCGAGCCCCGCCACCCTGCGCCGGGTCGGCCGGTCCTCGGAGAGGGCGACGAGCGACAGGACCATGCCCCAGAGCGGCGACGTGGCGTTGCAGATCCCCGCCAGCGTCGAGGGAATCGTCAGCTCCGCGTAGGCGAAGAGCGAGAACGGCAGCGCGTTGAGGAGGAGAGCGGCGACGGTCAGATGCGCCCAGGTGCGCCCGCCGCGCGGCAGCCGCTCGCGTCGTACGGCCAGGGCCACGGCGAGCACCGCCGTGCCGAACAGCAGTCGGCCGAAGGTGACTTGGAAGGGCGCGAAGCCATGGGTGCCGACCTTGATGAGCAGAAAACTGAAGCCCCAGATGAGCGAGAGCACGCCGAACCGGATACGCCAGTCGAGGGCCGGTCGAGTCGGTGCGGTGGCCGACCCCGGCTGGGTGGCTCGGGCCGGCGGGGTGGCTGACTTGCGGCGAGGCGGCAGGGCGATGCTCATGCCGGTAACGATGGCGGCTGACACCTCGTAGAACAAGCGAGAATTGATCCACCTGTTCCCTTAGCATTGCTTACATGTTGAATCTGGAGCGGCTGCGCACCCTGGACGCGCTCGCCCGGCACGGTTCGGTGAGCGGCGCGGCGGGCGGGCTGCATGTCACGACGTCGGCCGTCTCGCAGCAGATGGCCAAACTGGAGCGGGAGGTCGGCCAGCAACTGCTGGCCAAGAACGGGCGCGGGGTCCGGCTCACCGACGCCGGAAAGCTGCTCGCCGATCACGCCGCGCGGATCCTGTCGCAGGTCGAGGTGGCGCAGGCCGACATCGAGGCGCAGCGTGGCCAGGCGGTCGGCGAGGTCAGGATCGGCGCCTTCCCGACGGCGGCCAGGGGGCTGTTCCCCACCGCGCTGGTGGCGCTGGCGCGCTCGCACCCCGAACTGCGGGTGCGGTCCCTGGAGATCGAACCGGAAGCGGGCATCACCGGCGTGCTCCGAGGGGATCTCGATCTCGCCGTCGTGCTCGACTGGAACAACAAGCGGCTGCCGGTGCCCGGCGGTCTCGCCACGGCGCGGCTGCTGGACGACGCGGCCGACGTCGCCCTGCCCGCCGACCACCCGCTGGCGGGGCGCGCCGAGGTCGACCTGGAGGACTTCGCCGACGACGGCTGGGTGTCCTGGCCGGAGGGTGAATTCTGCTACGAGTGGCTGATGTTCACGCTGCGCTCGAAGGGCATCGAGCCGCGGATCGCCCACCTCGCCGCCGAGCACCACACCCAGCTCGCGCTGATCGCCGCGGGACTCGGCGTCTGCGTCGCGCCGCGACTGGGGCGCGGCCCCGTGCCCGACGGGGTCGTCGTCGTACCCGTACGGCAGAAGATGTGGCGGCACATCTACGCGGTGTGGCGCGCCGACGCCGACCGCCGCCCGTCCATCAGGGCGGCGGTCGCCGCGCTCACGGAGGCCGGGAGCGCGCCCGGCGTCACGCGAGGGTGACCGAGCAGCGTCAGGCGGAGAGTGGCCGAGCCGCGTCAGGCGAGGGTGACCGAGCAGCGTCAGGCGAGGGTGATCGAGTCCCCTGCGACCTTGATCTGCTCGGCGGGCAGCGGCTTCGTCGCGGGACCGCCCTTGACGCTGCCGTCCGCCACGCTGAACTGACTGCCGTGGCAAGGGCAGTGGATGACCCCGTCCGAGACGTCCTTCACCTTGCAGCCCTGGTGGGTGCAGGTGGCGGAGAACGCCTTGAACTCGCCCGCCGTCGGCTGGGTGACCACCACGCCCTGATCGGCGAAGACCTTGCCGCCGCCCTCGGGGATGTCGGACGTCTTCGCGAGCGCGTCACCGCCGCCCGCCGCTGGCGCCTTGGCGTCCGGCTTCTCCGCTGCGTCGGACGAGCCGTCCGAGCTGTCCGAACCGCAAGCGGCGAGCGCCACACCGAGCCCGGTCGCGCCGGCCGCCGCGACGACGGTCCTGCGTGCCACGCGTGCTGTTCCGCGCGTTGCCGTCATACCTGGGTCCCCTTTTTCCGCATACGGCCGCCTCTCGGCCGGTCGTCAGGGGGTACGGGCGGAGATGCTGCGATGTTCAAGCATCGGAAGATTCTTTACGAAGCGGCCACCGGCGGACCGGCCGCCTCCGTCACCACCACGGCCCCCGCACGCTTGTTTCCGCTGGCCAGCGGCTTCCTTTACCGTCCGGATGCTAATCTCGCCGTATGGACTCGCAGGATCTCGCCAATCTGGCGCATCTGCGCCGGGCGCGGGATTTGATCGACCGGGAATATGCCCGACCGCTGGATGTGCCGACGATGGCCCGGCACGCCCTCATGTCGCCCGCCCATTTCTCCCGGCAATTCCGCGCGACCTACGGTGAGACGCCGTACCAATACCTCATGTCCCGCCGAATTGAGCGGGCGATGGCGCTGCTGCGCGCCGGAATGAGCGTGACCGACGCGTGCATGGCTGTCGGCTGTACGTCGCTCGGCTCGTTCAGCTCGCGGTTCACCGAGATCATGGGCGAGACGCCGAGCGCGTACCGCAACCGCGACCACCAGGCAGTGACGGCGATGCCGGCGTGCGTGGCGATGGTGCGGACCCGGCCGGTCAGAAACGCGGCGACGCGAACCGCGGCGACGCGAACCGCGGCGACCCGGAGCGCGGCGACGCGAACCGCGGCGACGCGAACCGCGGCGACCCGGAGCGCAGCGGGTCGGGGCGATGTGAGCAGGATTCGAGAAGCGAGCCCGAAAGCCGCCGACTAGCGTTGTCCGCATGAGTATCGCACTGCAGTACTGCCATATCACCGTCAATGATCCGGATGAAGCGCTGCCCTTTTATCGGGACGCCCTCGGCCTTGAGTTGCGTAACGATGTCGCGTCGGGCGGATTCCGCTGGGTCACGCTCGGCTCCGCCACTCAGCCCGGCCTGGAGATCGTCCTGTCGGAACCCCATGCCGGCCGGTCCCAGGCCGACGGCGACACCCTTCAGGAACTCCTCACCAAGGGCGTCCTGCCCAACATCGTCTTCAGCGTCGACGACGTGGACGCGACGTTCGAGACGGTGCTGGCCTCCGGCGCCGAGGTCCTTCAGGAGCCCATCGACCAGTCGTACGGCCCGCGCGACTGCGCGTTCCGCGACCCGTCGGGCAACACGGTACGGCTCTCGCAGGCCCCCAAGCCGCAGTCCTAGCCGCGCCCCGCACAGCGGGTCAGTTGCCGAGCACCCTGCGCAGGCGCGCCGCGAATGCGGCGGGGTGCGTGGTCAGTCCGATGTGCCCGCCGGGAAAGTGCACCAGCTCCGTGCCGAAGCGCTCGGCCAGCAACGCGGCCGGGCGGTAGGGCAGTTCCCCGCGTGAGTCCTCGCCGCAGGCCGGCACGAACCGGTCCGAGACCGCTTCGAGGCGCGCCAAGTCCGGTGCGTAGGACATGAATTCCGGCACGATGTGCCCGACGAAGAACGGCATGCCGGCCATCGTCCGCTCGACCCGCGCCGCCGCCTGCGGCGAAAGCGTGACCTCGGGTTTCGGCTCGGTGCTGTGGTCCGCCTTCTTCAGCCCCGCCGCGAACACCGCCATCGCCGGCATCACTCCCTCCGCGCGGAACGTCGTCCGTACGGCCGCGACGAGCGAGCGGTGTTCGGCGGCGTCCGGCAGGACCTCCACCAGCGGCGGTTCGTGCGCCACGAGCCGTTCGACGCGCTCGGGGCGGCTGATGAGCAGATGTACGGCGGCGATGGCGCCCGAGCTGGCACCGAAGACCCGGGCCGGCGCGCCGGGCGACAGCAGGTCCAGCATCCGCGAGGCGTCATCCGCATGCTCGGCCACGCTCTGTTCGGCCTCGGGGTCGTCGAGCGTGCTGCGCGCCATGCCGCGCGGGTCGTACGTCGCGACGGTGTACTCGGCGGCCAGGTCGTCGGCGATCTCGTCGAAGGAGGCCGCCCCGCCCGTACCGCCCGGGATCAGCAGCAGGAGCGGGCCGCTGCCGCGCACTTCGTAATGGAGCGTCGCGCCGTTCACGCGCAGGGTGCCGGTGGTCGGGCCGGTCATGAGGGATCTCCTTCGGGGGTGGTCGGCCAGTGCTCAAGGAGGGTGTGCAGCGCGTCGAGGGCGCGGTCCCAGGACCGCTGCGGCGGACGCTCGTGCCCGAACCCGCCGGCGGCCTCCAGGGCGACGAACCCGTGGAACGTGCTGCGCAACAGCCGTACCGCGTCGGTCAGATCGGGCTCGGGCAGCCCGTAGCCGCGCAGCATGCCGTAGGTCAGTTCCACCGCGCGCCGGGGTCCGGCCGCCTTGGCCACCAGCTCCGGGTCGATCTCGATCGGGGTCTGCGTCGCCATGTAGCGGCCGGGGTGGGTGTGGGCGTAATCGCGCCAGGCGTTGGCGAACGCGACCAGTGCGTCCTTGCCCGCGCACCCGGTGGTCGCCTCGGCGATACGGATGGTCTTCTCGTCCGCGGCGAGCAGCGCGATCCGGCCGCGCAGGTCCTCCAGGCCGCGGACATGGCCGTAGAGACTCGCGTCCTTCACGCCGAGCCGCCGCGCGACCTGCGACATGGTCACCTGATCGAGCCCGACCTCGTCCGCCAGTTCGGCGCCCGCGACCGTCACCCGCTCCACCGTCAGACCGGCCCGCACCATGTGCCCTCCTCATTCTCCTAGGGCCCCTAGGTATAACCTAAGAGCCCTAGGAACGGCAACGCCGATACGGAAGGGCAGCGTCGACACCACGGCGGCGCTGCTCCGCGCGCCGGACCCGGCCACGGCGCGCGCCGTCCTCACGCCCGGCCGGTACGCCGACACCGAGGTCCACCGCCGGCAGTTCGGCGGCCGGTCATGAGGAACGGCCGCTGAGTCAGCGGGTCCGGCGCTCCCGATGGGCCCGCACCCGCATGCGTACGGCCGCGTCGACGGAGCGCGGCGCCGCCGACTCGCGTGCCTGGGCGAGGGTTTCGGCCGAGAGCCGGTGCAGTACGGCGGCGGGCTCGGCGTCCGGCTCCAGGACGACGTCGACCGTCGCCCGCAGCCGGCGCGGTCCGTGCCGGAGCCGTACGTTCGCCCGCGCGACTCCCGGCAGTTGGGCGCTCTGCGCGGCCATGGCCTGGGCGAGCGCGCCGGTGCGCAGGCTGATGCCCGCGGGGGTCAGCGGGATCGGGCGACGGCCGGCGCCGCGGAACTGCCCTGCCAGCCACCACAGGAGCAGCAGCAGGAGCAGCGTCAGCCCGCTCAGCACGGCGGGCGTCCACCAGCCGTGTGCGCGCAGCCGCTCAAGGCCCGGCCGGTCCACGAGCGCCGTGTCAGCGCCGGGCAGCGGCCACCAGGCGGGCAGCCGGGACCGTACGGCGGACGCGGCGGAGAGCAGGAACAGACCGGAGGCGAGCAGGGCAACGCCCGCGCAGGCCAAGGCGATCCGGTTCGTCACGTTACGCATCTGGCGCATCAGGATCCGTCCCCATCCCGGACAGTTGCGGCGTCGGCGTCGGCGTCGGCGTCGGCATGGGCCCCGGCTTGGGCCCCGGCCCCGGCTCGGGCGCGGGCTCCGTGGGACGGTCGGGGGTCAGGTCGGCATGTGCTTCTGCGCTCACCGTCACGCGCAGCCGCAGCGGGCGGTGCAGGCTGAGTCCGGCCAGCACCCGCGACGCCGCGGCGGTCACGGCCTGTTCGGTGTGCGCCCGGTCGCCGAAGCCGAGTTGGGCCCGCACCCGGATCCGCCGCCTGCCGACCCGGGTCCGGCATTCGGTGATGCCCGGTACGCCGCCGACCGCGTCCCGGACGAGTACGGCCACGGCCGTACGGTCGAGCACCGCGCGGAGGCCGGGTTCGACCGTGACGAGCGGGAGTTGGCGGCGCTGCCCCGGCGTGACCGCCAGGACGAGCAGCCACAGTCCGACCACCGCGATCACCGCGGCGAGCCCGGTCACCACCGCGTCGCCGGGGCCGTGTCCCGCGAGCCAGTCCAGCAGACGCGTCCGCCACCACATGGCGGAGCGGTTCGCCGCGTGCACGGACACGACGTCGTACAGCAGCAGGGCGCAGGCCGCCGCTGCTGCGAGCAGGAGCAGCACCATGGGCGTGCGGCGCTGGGCCCAGGGCCGCCGGGCGGCCGGTACGGCGGTGTCGGCGCCGGTCCCGGTGGGTGTGGAGCCGTCGTCCTGATGGCCCCGAGGGCTGGGGAAGTTGAGCGCACCCGGCTCGTACGGTGTCCCGTCCAGCCCGCGGATCCTGATCCGGGTCCGGGTGACCTTCAGGCCGGTGAGTTCGCCGGTCCGCTCCGTCACCCGCTGCCGGATCAGACCCCCCGCCTCGTCCAGCGCGACTGGGTAGGGCAGCGCGACGTCGAGCGACACCTGCGCCCTTCGGCCCTGCACGGAGACGGAGCCGTGCGCGACCCGTACAGCGCCGGGGCGCAGCGCCTCCCCGGCGGCCCGCTCGGCGATCCGCCGCACCGCGCGGTCGGCCACCGTCGTCGTACCGCGCTCGCCGGCCGCCGCGGGTGCGACGGGTGCGGAGACGGAGCCGGCCGCACCCGCCCTGTCACCGGGCGTCGTCATCGGCGTCCCCCGCGACCGGAGTTCAGGAACTCGCGCAGATCGAAATCGTCGCTGTCGAGGAGCCGGCCGACCACATAGCCGACCGCCCCCAGGGCGGCCACCACGAGGAACGCGCCGAAACCGCCGAACCAGCCCGCGAAGCCCAGCGCGATACCCACCATCAGACCCACTGTCGCTCTGCTCACCACTCACCTCACCAACGTCTTGTGCGGGGGACACACGTGCGGGGGGACACGTGCGGTGCTCGGAACGGAGGTCCGGCTAGGCGACCCGGGCCTCGGACGCGGAGTCCGTGTCGTCGTCCTCCGGCAGATGTACGTCGTTGACCGCGATGTTGACCTCGACGACCTCAAGACCGGTGATCCGCTCGACGGCCGCGATCACGTTCTCCCGTACGTCACGCGCCACGTCCGTGATCGGCACCCCGTACTCGACCACCAGATCCAGATCGATGGCGGTCTGCCGCTCACCGACCTCCACCTTGACTCCGCGTCCCACGTTCGGGCGACCGCCCGGCACGCGGTTGCGTACCGCTCCGAGCGTCCGGGAGAGGCCGCCGCCCATGTCGTGCACGCCGGGGATGTCCCGTGCGGCCGTACCCGCGATCTTGACCACCACGAGGTCGGCGATGGCCGTCTTGCCGCGCGTCGCCGCCGATTCGGCGGGGCCCGTGCCGCCCCCGCTGAGCGTGGTGGTGTTCTGGGCGCTCTGGTTCTTCTCCGTGCTGCTCGCCGCAGGCACGGCGGGCGACAGGTCCGTGGTCATGGCATCTCCTCGGTCGGTCGGTCGGGGCGGAACTGCTGCTCGCCCTCACCTACTTCGACACGCCTTCCAGCGGGTTGTGACGCGCGTTCCCCGAGATGTTCGGACGCCGCTGCCGTGCGCCGCCGCCGGATAGTGTGCGAAAGCCGCGTCACACGCCCGGCCGCCGGGTGTCCAACACGGTGAGGCGAGCGAGAGGAGCCGTGTTGTCCGGGGACCTGGGCACGACACGGGCGGCGGGTGACGGCCGTCCCTGGCATGACGACGGTCTGCTGGCCGTACGGGCGGGCGAAGGCGACGAAGAGGCGTTCGAGACGCTGGTGCGCCGCTACGGCCCGGTCCTGCTGACGCTGGCCACCCGGCTGCTCGGCAGCCGTACCGAAGCGGAGGACGCCGTGCAGGACTCACTCGTCAGCGCCTGGCGCAAGCTCCCCGAGTTCCGCGGGGACGCCGCGTTCGGCACCTGGGTGCACCGGATCGTGACCAACCGCTGTCTGAACGTACTGCGGGCCAGACGGCCGGTCACCCCGCTCGACACCGTGCCCGAGCAGCCCGCCCCCGACCACCGCGACTCCCCGGCCAGGAGCGCCGAGACGCACGCGGCGGTGGCGGCACTGTCGGTGGCCATGGCCGGTCTCTCACCCGAGCAGCGGGTCTGCTGGGTGCTGCGCGAGCTGGACGGCACGTCCTACGAGACCATCGCCGAGACGGTCGGGATCAGCCAACAGGCGGTCCGCGCGCGGGTGTTCCGCGCTCGGCGCTATCTGACGGAGGCGATGGGCGCATGGCGGTGAACACGAACTCCGGTCCCCCCTACGAGAACGTCCCGCAGCCGGCGGACGACGACGAGCAACTGCCCTGCGGACGCCTGCTGTCGCAGGTGTGGGAGGGCTGGGAGGAAGGCAGGCCCGACCCGCACACCGACGGGTGCCCCTACTGCGCCGCCGCGCTGGACGACCTGCGGCAGCTCGGCCGAACCGTACAAGGGGTGCGCGACACCGGATTCGACGAGGCGGACACGGCCACGCTCACCCAGCGCGTCATGGATGTCGTACGGCTGGAACTGCGCCCCGGCCGCACGCTCCCGCTGGGCGGACCGGGCGACGACACCTGGATCATCGAGGCAGCGGCGGCCAGGACCCTGCGGGCAGCGGCCGAACTGCTGCCCGGCGTACGGGTGGGGAGCTGCCGGATCAGCCCGCTGCCCGCGTCCGCCGACGCGTCGCCCACCGCGCTACGAGGACCGCTGCGAGGGCCGGTACGGGTACGGCTGAGCGCGGTCGTCACGTTGGCCCGGCCGCTCCAGGATACGGCGGACCGGATCAGGGAGCGGGTCACGGAAGCGGCGGACAGCGCGCTGGGTATGGGCGTCGCCGCCGTGGACGTCACGATCACGGACATCGTCGACGACGCCGGGCAGGACGAAGGAGCGACGTGGGAAGGAGCGGACCGGTGACCCAACAGGACCGGGGCAAGGGGCGGACCGTCGAGGAGCGGCTGTCCGGTGTCGCAGCGCCGGCGGCGCTGGCGGTGCCCGGTGTGGCGTTCCTGCGGCCCGGCCTCGCCGGGCTGCTGCGCGGCTCGGTGCCGCAGGCGATCCGGCGCGACCCCGACGGGCGGCCCGACGGCACGGGGGTACGGGTCGAGCGCCGGACCCCCGACGGCTCCGGCGGCTCGGGTGGCTCGGGTGGCTCGGGTGGCTCGGGCGGCTCGGGCGGTACGGGCGGTACGGCGGGTGCGGACGGGGTGTGGACGATCAGCGTCCATGTCGTACTGCGCCGCAACCGGCGCGCGGTCGATGTCGCGCGTGCCGTACGGATCGCGGTGGCCGAAGCGGTGGTGGGTTCGGGTCTCACGGACGCGGTGGCCCCGGAAGTGGGCGTGACCGTCACCGGTTTCGTCTGACATCACGGCGCATCGCACGGCGCGGACCTGCCCGTTCGCGGATTTCTCGGTACGGTGCACAGAAATGTCGTGTGCGGACCAAGCCGCGCGGCACGTCACACCGAATGTGAGGCAGGAAACCAACGCGGCCCCCGTGCACGGTTCGTGGGCCGCACGAAGGGGATGCCTCACGTGATAGCCCAGCGCACAGTCCGCCTCACCGCACTCCTGGCTCTGCCCGCCGCACTCACACTCGCCGCCGCCGCACCGTCGTTCGCCGCCGGTGGCACCGCGAAGGCGGCGGACAACAACACGTACCAGATCGACCTGGACAGCCTGAACGACTCCGGTGCCACGGGTGTCGCGCTGCTCAGCCTGGACGGTACGAAGCTGACGGTGAAGATCGAGTCCTCGGGTCTGACCCCCGGCGCGCCGCACGCGCAGCACATCCACGGCGACACCAAGGGCACGGACTTCCACTGCCCCGACGCGAGCGCCGACAAGGACGGCGACGGCATCGTCTCCACCAGCGAGGGTGTGCCGATGTACGGCAACATCAACATCTCGCTGACCACCAAGGGCGCCACGGACATGGCCAGTGGTCTGGCCGTCGACCGGATGCCCGTCGCCGACAAGAACGGCGACCTGAAGTACTCGCGCACGATCGACGTGTCGCAGGACGTCGCGGACCACATCAAGGACCTGCACGTCGTGCAGCACGGCATCGACCCCAACAACAACAAGAAGTACGACTTCGGCGCCGGCAAGAGCGACCTCGACCCGAAGCTCCCGCAGGAGGCCACCGCACCCACCGACTGCGGCATGGTCAAGGGCGCCGCAGTGGGCTCCATGCCCGTGGGCGGGGTCGAGACCGGTTCCGGCACCACGCAGGGCATCGAGTCGCCCGGCCTGATCGCCGGTGGCGGACTGGCCGTTGTCGCGGCCGGCGCGCTGTTCGCCGCCCGGCGCAGGATGCGTCCCGCCGACACCCACCAGGGCAACTGAGCACCGGCCCTGACCGGACAGGAGGGACGGAGCCGATGGACGCCAGGTTCGCGCGTCGGCGCACGGTTTTGCTGGTCACGATTCCGGTCCTGCTGATCGTGGGCGGGCTGTTGCTGGCGGTGGGACTCACCCGGCAGCAGCCCGCGCCGCCCCGGGCGGTCGACAGCGGGGGACCGCCGGTCTCCGTGCCGGCCGCTCCGCGGGCGGGCTCGCCGACCCCGTCCACCGGGGCGGGAGCGCACGCACAGCACGTCGCAGCGCTGCCCGCCTCCCGTCCCGTGCGGGTGAACATCCCCTCGATCAAGGTGTCTTCGACACTGGAGGAGTTGGGACTCGCGAAGGACAAGACCATGGAGACCCCGCGTGACCCGGCGAAGGCGGGCTGGTTCACCCCCGGTCCCACCCCCGGTGCGCAGGGCCCTTCGGTCATCGCGGGCCATGTCACGTGGAACGGTGTGCCGTCCGTCTTCTTCAAGCTGGGTGACCTCGCGCCCGGTGACCGGATCGACGTCCAGCGGCAGGACGGGCGCACCGCGCGGTTCACGGTGGACCGGATCGCGACGTACGCGAAGGACGACTTCCCGACGGTCGAGGTGTACCGCAACACCGACCAGGCCGCGCTCCGGCTCATCACGTGCGGCGGTACGTACTCCAAGGCGGACCACTACTACCCGGACAATGTCGTGGTCTACGCGACGCTGACGGGCAGCCACACCTAGGTCGTGTCCGCGAAGTCCCGTCAGGCCCGTGGTCAGCGGCTGACGTCGCCGTCGAGACCGGCCTCGTCGAGGAAGGAGCCGATGAGCCGGCTCGTCTCGTGGAGGGCGCTTTCGAGGAGGAAGTGGCCGCCGTCGAGCAGATGGACCTGGGCGTCGGGCAGGTCGTCGCGGAACGCCTGCGCCCCGGCAGGGGCGAAGATGGGGTCGTTCTTGCCCCAGACGGCCAGCAGCGGCGGCCGGTGCTCGCGGAAGTACGTGTGCACGGCGGGGTAGAGGGGCGAGTTGGTCGCGTAGTCGCGGAACAGCGCGAGCTGGATCTCGTCGTTGCCCGGACGCGCGACCAACTGGTGGTCGTGGTGCCAGGTGTCCGGGCTGACCACGGTCTCGTCGGGGACGCCTGTGACGTACTGCCACTTGATGGCGTCGAGGGTGAGCGCGGTGCGGATGGCGGCCTCGGTCTCGGGGGTCTGCTCGCGCTGGTAGTCCCACACGGTCGTCCAGAAGCTCTCGACGAATCCGCTGTCGTACGCGTTGCCGTTCTGGCTGACGACCGCGGTGACCGACGCGGGACTGCCGAGGGCCAGCCGCCAGCCGATGGGCGCACCGTAGTCCTGTACGTAGATGGCGTAGCGGCTGACACCGAGCTGGTCGAGCAGCCCCTTGGTGAGGTCGGTCAGCGCGTCGAAGGTGTAGTCGAACCGGTCGGCGGCCGGCGCGTCCGACAGGCCGAAGCCCAGGTGGTCGGGGGCGATGACGTGGTAGCGCTCGGCCAGTTGGGGGATCAGCTCGCGGAACATGAACGAGCTGGTCGGGAAGCCGTGCAGCAGAACGACCGCGGGGGCTTCGGCGGGTCCGGCCTCCCGGTAGAAGAGCCGCTGCCCGCGCACAGTCGCGTAGCGGTGGTGTACGACGCTCATGACTAACCCCTTTGGTTGCCTTTGATGGTTATAGCCAAGCAGCCGACACCTAACCCGTCAAACGGGCTGGCCGGGTTAGGCGATAAATGGACTCCCTGCGGTCGTGCACTGTTGCCGTGCTCGGCTAATGCCTTTAAAGTGAAGTGAGGCATTAGTCAGGGAAGCGGTCATGAGGACTACGTCGCAGGGCAGGACGGCCGGTCGGCGGCGGCGAACCGCTCGTGTGAAAGGGGCGCGGCGAACCGCTCGTCTGACGGGACCAGCTCAGCCCGCGCTCGTCGCGCCGCCGCCGTCCCGTACGCGCGTGTAGTGCCGACGCGCCTTCATCCGGTTTCCGCAGACCGTCATCGAGCACCAACGGGCCCTGTTCGCCTTGCTCCGGTCCAGCAGGAACAGCCGGCAGTCGGGGTTGTCACAGGGCCGCAGCCGGCCCGGTTTCTCCTGGTGGATACGGTTCCACGCCAGCACGGCCAGAGCCGCCGTTCTGCGGTCGGCGGGCGCGTCGAGCTGCCAGGTGATGCCCTCGCCGCCGACCACCGGCCGGTAGCTGACACCGGAGACGAACGCCGCCAGGGCGTCCGGCTCCGTCTCGCCGCGTACCAGTCTCTGGAGCGCGTCCCGCGCTTCGCGTACGGCCCGCTGCTCCTTGGCCGATCCACTGCCGCCGTGGTCCAGCAGCCATTGCCGGGCCGCTGCGGAGCCGGCGAGCTGGTCCTGCCGGCTGCCGTCCACCACCGGTGTGGTGTTGAGCAGTGACAGGAGCATGTCCTCGTGTGCCGTTCCGATGTCCGTCAGCACCTTCGCGCCCTCCCGTCCCGCCCGCCCGCAGCCCACCCGTACCCAACCGGTAAAATGAACTGTACAGGTTAGCCCTCGCCCGGCGCGCGGGCCGCGTGGCCTCGGGCGTAATGCCGCGCGACCCGGACCCGGTTTCCGCACATGTTGCTCGCGCACCACTTGCGGCGCTTGTTCTCCGCCAGGAAGAGCATCGAGCAGTCGGGGTTGGCGCAGCGCCGCAGCAAGGCCAACCGCGCCGGATCCGTGAGGAGTTCGATCGCGTCCGCAGCGACGGCCGCCAGCGCCGCGTTGCCGCCGTACTCGGTGTGCCAGCGCGCCTCGCCCCTCGGGCCCTCGCGGGTCACGACGAGCCTGCGGCTCACCGGCGCTGCCGCCGCTGCCGCGTTGATGTCCTCCACCGACACCGGCTCCGGACGCCGCTGCTCCAGCCGGGCGTCGAAGACGTCTCTGAGCGCCGCCCGGAGCCGGCGCGTGGCCGTGGGCTCCGGTGCAGGGCCAGGCGGGAGTCTGGGCTGCTCCAACTCCCACCAGGCGGCGTGCGCGTCGGCTGACTCGATCAGGTCGACCGGTGGTGCGGCCACGGTCATGAGGGTGTCGACGAGGTCCAGCGCGACCGCGGGTTCCCCGCCCATGGGGAACCCCGCCGCCTGCATCTCGTCGATGCTCGGATCCCTGCTCGGATCCCTGCTCGGCCCCGGGCCCCTGTGCGCATCCTTACCCGAGTCAATGGTCATCTACCGAGTTTACCCATTAGGTGTGACGCGGGCCAGCCGCCGTCTCGCGGTGTCATCGCGCCGACTCTTGACAGAATCTCCGGCGGAATACAGCCTATGGCAACGTTGTCAGGCGGCTTGTGCGGGCCGTCTGTTCTTGAGGGCCGCCTGGAATGGATCACGTTGCACATGCCGAACCAGTCATCTCACCCTTCCCGCAGATCCGTTGTCACAACGGGTTCCACCCTGCTCGCGAGCTTCGGGCTCGCGACCGCGTTCCCCGCCGCGAGCCATGCCGCAGGTGCTGCGCCGGCCTCCGGCGCGGGCGCTTCCCGAGCTGAACTCGCCGCCTACCGGCCGGTCCAGGTCTCGTCCGTCGACTACGCGCCCGCGCCTGCCGAGTTCGCCGTCGACAAGCTCACCTCCACCGGTGTCCGGGGCAGTGGGTGGCGGGCCGTCGCCGGCGATCCGCAGTGGATATCCGTCGACCTCCAGGCGCAGTGCCAGGTCGAGTCCGTACGGCTGACCTTCGAGGCCACCAAGGACGACCCGGTCTTCGTACCGTCCCCCAGCGGCAGTCCGCGCGACGGCACGACCGGTCAGGAGATCCTGTCGAGCTGCGCGGTGGCCTTCACCGTCGAGACGTCCCTGGACCAGCACAAGTGGACCACCGTGTACGAGACCACGTCAGGTGCGGGCGGGGTCGCCGAGATCAAGCTGGCCAAGCCCGCCGCGGCGCGCTGGGTGCGGATGACGGTCACGAAGCGGTCGAACGCCAACCCGCTGGGCCTCAACGGCTTCGAGGTGTTCGGTACGGCGAAGGGCCACCGGCCCGCCGCCACCGGCTGGACCGACTGGGGCACGCACCACCACGACGCGCCCGCGCTGAAGGTCGCCGACGACGGCACCGTACCGCTGGAGTCCGGCTGGACCCTGACGATGGACGACTGGGCCGGCGGCGGGGGAGCGGAGCTGTCCGCGGCCGACGTGGACACCAGCGGCTGGCTGCCCGCGACCGTGCCCGGCACGGTCCTCGGCTCGCTGGTCGACCAGGGCAAGCTGCCCGATCCCGTCGCCGGCATGAACAACCTCCATGTCCCCGAGGCCCTTTCCCGGCACGCGTGGTGGTACCGCCGCGGCTTCCGGCTGCCGCGCGGTCTGCGCACCGGCTCGGGACGGCATGTCTGGCTGGAGTTCGACGGCGTCAACCACAAGGCCGACATCTGGCTCAACGGCAAGCAGGTGGGCGGGCTGACGTATCCCTTCGCCCGCTCGGCCCACGACGTGACGTCCCTGCTGGCCTCCGGCGACCGCGAACAGGCCCTCGCCGTACGCATCACGCCGATGCCCTTCCCGGGCAGCCCCACGGACAAGAGCGTGGAGGGGCTGTCGTTCGTGGACGCCGGCGCCAACATGATGAACCGCAACTCGCCCACGTACCTCGCTGCTTCCGGCTGGGACTGGATGCCGGCCGTGCGCGACCGGGTCGCCGGCATCTGGAACCACGTACGGCTGCGCTCCACCGGCCACGCGGTCATCGGCGACCCGCGCGTGGACACCGCGCTGCCTTCGCTGCCCGACACCGGCACGGCCGAAGTGACGATCGTGGTGCCGGTCCGCAACGCCGACTCCGCCGAGCGCCGCGTGACCGTCACCGCGTCCTTCGACGACGTACGCGTCTCGCAGACCGTCACGCTGCCGGGCGGTGGCAGCGCCGATGTGACCTTCGCACCCGCCGACTTCGCCCGGCTCACGGTGCGCAACCCCAAGCTGTGGTGGCCCAACGGCTACGGCGAGCCCGCCCTGCACGACCTCACGCTCGTCGCCGCGATCGGCGGCGCGGAGAGCGACCGGCGCACCACCCGCTTCGGCATCCGGCAGTTCGGTTACGAGTACGACATCCCGCTGCCGTTCGGCAACGGCACCGACGCGTACACGCAGTCGGTGGACCTGGGCGCCAGGAAGGCGCGGTACATACGGGTCAAGTGCCTGACGCGCGCGACCGGTTGGGGTTCGTCGCTGTGGAGCCTCTCGGTCTTCGACAGCGCCTCGCCGGGCACCGACCTGGCCCTGCACAAGACCGCGACCGCCTCGTCCGAGGACGAGACGGACCACGGCGCCGCGAACGTCACCGACGGTGACGCGGACACGCGGTGGGCGTCCGCCTTCGAGGACGACCAGTGGATCCAGGTCGACCTCGGCGCTTCCGTCGACTTCGACCGGGTCGACCTGCTGTGGGAGCAGGCGTACGCGAAGACGTACGTGGTGCAGGTCTCCGCCGACGGCGACACCTGGACGGACGCCGCGTCCGTCGACAACTCGGCGGTGCCGCTGCCCTTCCAGAGCGCCGACGCGAGCCTGCAGAACCTCGACATCGGCGCCCGCAAGGCCCGTTACGTCCGGATCGAGGGCGGGGCGCGCGCGACGAGCTGGGGCAATTCCCTGTGGAGCCTGTCGGTGGTCGACAGCGCCAATGCCG
The DNA here is from genome assembly GCF_055584925.1 of Streptomyces sp. NPDC087906. Taxonomy (NCBI): domain Bacteria; kingdom Bacillati; phylum Actinomycetota; class Actinomycetes; order Kitasatosporales; family Streptomycetaceae; genus Streptomyces; species Streptomyces sp. NPDC087906. Next base: position 222,115 of record NZ_JBVJLC010000011.1, on the reverse strand, counting down.
GTACGGACCTCGCGCTGCACAAGACCGCCACCGCTTCCACCGAGGACGGCGACAACAAGGCGGCCAACGCCACCGACGGCAGCTCCAGCACCCGTTGGTCCTCCGCGTACCAGGACGACCAGTGGATCCAGGTCGACCTCGGCGCTTCCGTCGACTTCGACCGCGTGGTCGTCGTGTGGGAGGCCGCCTACCCGAAGACCTTCGTCGTGCGGATCTCGGACGACGGCCGGACGTGGACGGATGTGAAGTCCGTCGACAACACCCCGCAGCCGCTGAAGATCAGCGTCAACGGTGTGCGGGTGTTCTGCCGGGGCGGCAACTGGGGCTGGGACGAGCTGCTGCGCCGGATGCCCGCCGAGCGGATGGACACGGCGGTGCGGATGCACCGGGACATGAACTTCACCATGATCCGCAACTGGCTGGGCAGCAGCGACCGGGAGGAGTTCTTCGCCAGTTGCGACCGGTACGGCATCCTGGTGTGGAACGACTTCCCCAACGCCTGGGGCATGGACCCGCCGGACCACGACGCGTTCAACAGCCTGGCCAGGGACACCGTGCTGCGCTACCGCATCCACCCCAGTGTGGTGCTGTGGTGCGGTGCCAACGAGGGCAGCCCGCCCGCCGCGATCGACAGCGGCATGCGCGAGGCGGTCCAGTCAGGGGCGCCGGGGATCTTCTACCAGAACAACTCGGCGGGCGGCATCATCACCGGCGGCGGCCCGTACGGCTGGGTCGACCCGGACAGCTACTTCGCCCCGTCCACCTACGGCTCGGGCTCGTTCGGCTTCCACACCGAGATCGGTATGCCCGTGGTGTCCACGGCGGAGAGCATGCGCAGCCTCGTCGGCGACGAACCGGAGTGGCCGATCGGCGACGCCTGGTACTACCACGACTGGAGCACCCGGGGTAACCAGGCCCCGCAGAACTACCGCGCCGCCATCGAGGCCCGGCTGGACACGGCGAAGGACCTCGACGACTTCACCACCAAGGCCCAGTTCGTCAACTACGAGAACACCAGGGCCATGTTCGAGGCGTGGAACGCCAACCTGTGGGAGGACGCCAGCGGTTTGATGCTCTGGATGTCCCATCCGGCGTGGCACAGCACCGTCTGGCAGACCTACGACTACGACTTCGACGTCAACGGCACCTACTACGGGGCCCGCAAGGCGTGCGAGGCCGTGCATGTGCAGGCCGACCCGGTGAAGTGGGCGGTGGAGGCGGTCAACCACACGGCCCAGGCGCTGAAGGGGGCGACGGTCACCGCCCGGCTCTACGACCTGTCGGGCCGTCAGCTCGGCTCGACGCGCCGGACGAAGCTCGACATCGCCGCTTCCGCGAAGGGCGCCGCCTTCACCGTCGCCTTCGGGGCCGACCTGCCCGGACTGCACTTGCTGCGGCTGGGACTTGAGGACAGCAGGGGCAGGACGCTGTCGCAGAACACCTACTGGCGCTACCGCGACGCTGCCGACATGAAGGCGCTCAACAAGGCCAAGACGGTCAAGATCACCGCCGACCTCGGCCATGTCTCGCGTACGGAGTCGGGAGCGCGCCGCACGATGACGGTGACCTTGCGCAACCGAGGATCCGCCGTGGCCTCCATGGTGCGGCTGTCGCTGCTCGACGCCGGCAACGGCAAGCGCGTACTGCCGACGCTGTACGGCGACAACTACCTCTGGCTGCTGCCCGGTGAGTCGCGGACCGTCACGGTGTCCTGGCCGGCCGACGCGCTGCGCTCCGGGCGCCCGGCGCTGCGTACGGAGGGATACAACAGCCGGGCCACGGTGACCAAGGCGTAGGGAGCGACAGTGCACCCCGTGTTTAAGTTAATTAGTAATTATCATTGACATGATGTGGAGCTGAGGTCACAGTCTTCGTCGTGGCGCCGCCGCCCCCGCTTCCGGGGCCCGGTGGCGCCCGCGACCCCAACTCTCGGGAGACATCAGTGACTTCGCATCGTGCAGGGATGGTGCGTGCCCGGCGCGCCGCCGCGGCCGTGGTGGCGGCGGCGCTCGCAGGCGTGGCGGCGCCCGCGGCGCACGCCACCGACCGCCCGGCGGGACCCGGTCAGGACCAGGGGACACCGGCGTACTACGACAGCGGCCTCGCGCCCACGCCCTACATGGGCTGGAACACCTACTACGGCCTGGGCGCGCCCACCGAGGTCCAGGTCAAGAGCGTCGCCGACAAGCTGGTCAGCAGCGGGCTCAAGGACAGCGGCTACAGCATCGTCTGGCTGGACGGCGGTTGGCAGGCCGACACCCCGCGTGACGCAAAGGGGCGGCTCGCGGCGAACGAGGAGCGGTTCCCCTCCGGCATTCCCGCCCTGGTCAGCTATCTGCACAAGAGGGGCCTGAAGGCCGGGATCTACACCGACGCCGGCACCTACGACGGCGGCAAGAGCTGCGGACTCGGCAGCCGGGGCCACTACGCCGAGGACGCACGGCAGTTCGCGGACTGGAAGATCGACGCCGTGAAGGTCGACTTCCTCTGCGGGATCTCGGAGAAGCTCGACCCGGGGCCGGCCTACAAGGAGTTCAGCGACGCCGTCGCCAAGGCGGGCCGGCCGATGCTGCTCAACTTCTGCAACCCGCTCACCGACGACTGGGGTCTGCCGCACACCCCCGCCCAGGACGCGCACAACGCCTACACCTACGGTCCCACGACGGCCGACTCCTGGCGTACCGGCACCGACATCGCGTACGGCACGCCGACGGCGGGCGAATGGCCCAACGTCCTGCGCAACATGGACGCCAACGCCTGGCACCCGGAGGCCCAGAGCCCCGGGCATTACAACGACCCCGACTACCTCATCCCGATGCGGACGATGCCGGACGGCTCGTACGAACTCTCGCAGGAGGAGTCGACGACCCAGCTCGTGATGTGGGCGGAGATGGCCTCTCCGCTGATCATCGGCTCCGATCCGCGCACCCTGCCGCAGGCGATGATCGACACACTGACCAACCCGGAGATCGTCGCCGTCGACCAGGACCCGCTGGCCGTCCAGGGCGTACGGGTCGCCACCGACGCGACGGGTGACGTGTACAGCAAGGTCCTCCAGGGATCGGGCAAGCGCGCTGTCGTCCTGCTCAACCGGTCCGACACCGCGAGCGCCCGTACCGTGCGGTTCGCGGACGCCGGACTCACCGGCCGGGTGTCGGTACGTGACCTGCGGGCCAGGAAGAACGCGGGCGCGCACACCGGCTCGTACACCGTCACCGTGCCCGCGCACGGTACGGCCTTCCTCGGCCTGTCCGGTACCGACGACGCCCCCGGCGTCGCGCTCGGTACGCGCTCCACGGCGACCCCGGCGCTGGTGCGCGACGGTGACCGGCTGAGCGTGTACTCCCGTTCCTCCGACGGATCCCTGCGGCAGCAGACCGGTCGCAGCGGCCACTGGTCGTCCGACAGCACGGACCTCGGCGGCCCGACCCGCGGCCGGATCCTCGGCTCGCCCACCGCGTACAGCCCGGCCCCCGGCCGTACGGACGTCTTCGTGCGCGGCACGGACGACGCCGCGTACCGGCTCGTCGTCACCGGCGGACGTCCCGGCCGCTGGCAGAAGCTCGGCGGCACACTCGGCGACGCGCCGAGTGTCACCTTCGGGAACCAGAGCCAGGGCGAGGACCACTGGACGCTGTTCGCCCAAGGCGCCGACGGCAGTGTCATCTCCCGTACCGCACAAGGCGGTTGGACCTCGGTCGGAGCGCCGTCCGGTCTGACGGTGTACGGCGCGCCCTCGGCCGCCACCGACTCGGCCGGGCGTATCCATGTCGCCGTACGCACCAACGACGACGCGGTGTGGGAGCGGGTGCGGGACACGTCCGGCACCTGGTCCGACTGGACCTCGCTGGGCGGCACGGTGAGCGGCAGCCCGACGCTCGTCGCCTCGGGGGACACCGTCCACCTCTACGCCCGCGCCGGTGACTACACCCTCTGGCAGCGGGCGTTCTCGGCCGGCGACTGGAGCGGCTGGTCGCAGCAGGCGGGCTTCGCGAGCGCCGTCTTCGACGGTTCGCTCGGCGCGGCGGCGGGGGCGGACGGAAGTGTGCTGGCCGCGTTCCGCGGTGTCGCCGACCGGCTGCACCAAGCGGAAATAAATTAGTAATTAATCTTGACGCTGGCCCGATCCCGGGTCAGTCTGTATCCGCCGAACGAGAGCCCACCGTCAGGGGGTCGGGCTCCGTTCGGCGGGCGGATAGGGAGTTCTTCCATGATCAGCACACCAACCGGCCGTCGTGGCTTTCTCGCCGGGGCGGGCGCCGTCGGCGCCGCCGCACTGATGAGCGGCTGCGTCACCGCCAGCTCCTCCGGCGGCGGCAAGCAGTCCGGCGGCGGCCCGGTCACCCTGCAGTCCAACCTGTCCTCGCCGCTGGCCAAGTCCGCCATGCAGGACCTCGTCGCGGCGTTCAACAAGCGCGGGGGCACGAAGACCACCCTCAACACCGTCGCCTCGGAGACGTTCCGCACCCAGCTTCCGACGTACCTCACCTCGGCCAACCCGCCGGACCTGCTGACCTGGTACCCCGGCTCGGTGGCCGACTCGTACGCCAAGAAGGACCTGCTGCTCGACGTCAGCGACATCTGGACCAAGCCGGAGTTCGCCGGCTACAGCCAGGCGCAGCAGAAGCTCTGCACCTCGTCGGCGGGCAAGAAGGTCTTCGTGCCGGCCACGTACTACTGGTGGGGCGTCTTCTACCGGAAGTCGAACTTCGCCAAGTGGGGCGTCCAGGAGCCCACGACCTGGGACGAGTTCCTCGACCTGTGCGACAAGCTCAAGTCCAAGGGCGTCGCACCGATCGGGCTCGGCGCCGGCGGCAACACCGCCTGGGTGGCGTCCTCCTGGTTCGACTACCTCAACATCCGGATCAACGGCGCGCAGTACCACCGCGATCTGCTCGCCGGCAAGCACCGCTTCGACGACCCCGAGGTCCACAAGGTCTTCGACCGGTGGGGCGAGGCACTGCCCTACTTCGACAAGAACGGCACGGCGCTCGCCTTCCAGGACGCCACCACCGCGCTCCTCCAGGGCCGCACCGGCATGATGCTCATCGGTACGTTCTTCGCCGACTCGGCGCCCAAGGCCGAGCTGGACGACATCGACTTCTTCCGCTTCCCCGTCATCGACCCGAAGGTCCCGCTGGCCGAAGAGGGGCCCACCGACGGCTACTTCGCCAGTGCCCGCACCGGCCGCAAGGACGAGGTCAAGGAGCTGATGCGCTACCTGGCCACGGCCGAGGCGCAGGAGATCTACCTCAAGGGCTCGTCCGGCACCTCGCTGCCGACCAACCCCAAGGCCAAGGACACCGGCACCCCGCTGGTCAAGAAGGGCCGCGCGCTGATCGAAGGGGCCGCCGACGTCACGCAGTTCTTCAACCGCGACTCCAGCGACGCGCTCCAGCCGTCCGCCGACACCGCGCTCACCCGCTTCCTCGCCAAGCCCAAGGAGATCAACTCGATCCTCACCACCTGGCAGCGGGACGCGCAGAAGATCTGGGGCCAGTGAGATGGCGGTGCTCACTGCCGTACGAAAGCCGCGGCGGAAGCGGGGCGCCACCAGGGTCCCGCCCGTGGTGCTCGCCTTCGTGCTCGTCCCGCTGCTGGCCGAGGGCTTCTGGGTGTTCTGGCCGGCCATCCAGGGCTTCTATCTCTCGCTGACCAACTGGGACGGTGTCTCGACACCGCAGTTCGTCGGGCTCGGCAACTACCGGGAGATGTTCGGCGACAGTGTGTTCCGCACCGCCGTGCTCGACACGGTGCTGTGGCTGGTGCTGTTCGGCGGCCTCTCGGCGATCCTCGGACTCGGCGCTGCGCTGCTGCTCCAGCAGGAGCGCCGGGGGGTCGGCTTCTACCGGGCCGCGCTGTTCCTGCCCGTGGTGTTCTCGCTGACCGCCACGGCGCTGGTGTGGCAGGCGATGTACCAGCCGGACGGGCTGATCAACAAAACACTCGAAGCGGTCGGCCTCGGCAGCCTCACCCACGCCTGGCTCGCCGACCAGAACACCGCCCTGTACGCCGTGATCGTGCCCGCCCTGTGGCGGCAGATCGGGTATGTGATGGTGCTCTACCTGGCCGGCCTCAAGGGCATCGACCCGGTGCTCTACGAAGCGGCGAAGGTCGACGGAGCCTCCCGCCGGCAGCAGTTCCGGCACATCACCATCCCGCAGCTCAGCAGTGTCAACGCGGTGGTGCTGTCCGTCATCGTCATCGACTCGCTGCGCTCCTTCGACGTCGTCTGGGCGCTCACCCGAGGCGGCCCGTACCACTCGTCGGAACTGCTCAGCACCTACATGTACTCCACCGCGTTCCAGTCGCTGCGGCTGGGATACGGATCCGCCCTCGCCGTCGTGATCTTCGTGCTGGCCTTCGGGGTCATCGTGTCGTATCTCGTCCGCGCCTTCCGGGAGGCCGACTGATGGCCGTCACCCAAGCCTCCGCCACCGCGCCCGCGGGCCAGGAGCCGGACACCGCCGTGCGCGAGCGCCCGCCGGGCAACCGCCGCAGCCGGGGCCGCGCCTGGCGGACCGTCAGCTTTCATGTCAGCGCGAGCGCGCTGTCGCTGCTCTGGCTCGTGCCGATCGCGCTCGTGCTCGTCACCAGCACCCGCTCCTTCGACGACATCGCCGCCCACGGCCTCGGCAGCCTCCCGCACTCCTTCACCCTCAGCGGTTTCAGCCAGGCGTGGGTGGACGGCGGCCAGGGCCGCGCCCTGATCAACAGCCTGATCGTCACGATCCCCACCGTGCTGCTCTCGCTGGCGCTCGCCTCCACGGCCGCGTTCGCACTCAGCCGCTACGACCTGCCGCTGCGCCGCACCCTGCTGCTGCTGATGCTCGGCGGCAATCTGCTGCCGCCGCAGATCCTGCTCATCCCGGTCTCCAAGATCAGCGAGTCGCTGGGGCTCTACGACAGCCTCTACGCGCTGATCGGGGTGCAGGTCGGCTTCGGTGTCGGCTTCTACGTCTTCGTCCTGCACGGCTTCATGCGGTCCATACCGTCGGAGATCCAGCAGGCGGCGGTCATCGACGGTGCGGGGCCCTGGCAGATCTACCGGCGCATCATCATGCCGCTGACCACGCCCGCGCTCGCCGCGCTCAGCGCGCTGTCCTTCACCTGGATCTTCAACGACCTGCTCTGGGCCATCACCGTGCTGCGGACCGACACGAAGATGCCCATCACCGCGTCCCTGATCGGACTCCAGGGCCAGTACGTGTCGATGTGGAACGTCATCGCCGCCGGGTCAGTCATCGCCGCGGCGCCGACCGTGATCGTATTTCTCCGTTTCCAGCGCCACTTCGTCGCAGGACTCAATCTGGGAGCAGTCAAGTGACCGCGCGGGAAAGCTGGTTGTTGCGCACCGAGCACACCGTCTACGAGGTCGCCCTCGCGGACACCGGGCAGTGGGCCGAGCTGGTGGCCTGGGGCCCGCACGGCGTGGAGAGCGGCCCGTCGCCGCTCGACTGGTCGCGCCGTACGCACTTCATCACCCCCGCCGACCTGGCGCCCGCCGAGTACATCCCGTACGGGCTGCGGCCGTTCAACGGCGCCGACCTGGTCGCCCAGCGTCCCGGCGGGGAACGCGGCGTCTACTGGCGGTTCACCGAAGCGAGCGCCGACGCCGACCGTGCGCTGCGGCTCGTCTTCACCGACGACACACTCGGCCTGCGGGCCGCGCTCTGCTACGAGAGCGTCGCCGGCACCGACGTCCTCCTCCGCTGGACCGAGCTGACCTGCGTCGGGGACGACGAACTGCGGCTGGAACGCTTCGACTCGGCGGCCGTCAACATCCCGGCGGCCGACGGCGCCCGGCTCACCTACCTCAGCGGGCAGTGGTCGCGGGAGTTCCAGCGCACCCAGCTCGAACTGACCCGTGGCCGCTTCGAGATGGGCTCCACCCAGGCGGTCCCAGGACACGCGTACGCGCCGTGGCTCGCGGTACAGGACGCCGCCGCACCGGCCGAAGGCGCGACGCCCACCTACGGCATCGCGCTGGAGTGGTCGGGCAACTGGCACATCACCGCCGACGCCGAGCCCGGCGGCGCGCTCCGCGTCCGCGCCGGGCGGGTGCCGCACGAAGGGGCCGTCCGACTCGCCCCCGGCGCCACCCTCACCACCCCGCGCCTGGCCTGCGCTTTCAGCCCGGAGGGGCTCGAAGGGCTCGCCCGCGTCTGGCACCGCTACGAGCGCGGACTCACCGGCGAGCGGATGAACCGCCCCCGCAAGGTGCTCTACAACTCCTGGGAGGCCACCGGCTTCGGGGTGGAGGCGGCGAGCCAGCTCGAACTCGCCTCGCTCGCCGCCGACATGGGCGCCGAACTGTTCGTCGTCGACGACGGCTGGTTCCCCGGCCGTGCCGACGACACCGGCGGCCTCGGCGACTGGACCCCCGACCCGAAGGCGTTCCCCGAGGGATTCGACCACTTCATCGGCCAAGTGCGGGCCCTGGGCCTGGACTTCGGTCTCTGGGTCGAACCCGAGGCGATCAGCCCCGCGTCCGAGCTGTACGCGCGCCACCCCGAATGGGTCTACCGTGTCGAGGGCCGCCCCGCCACACTCGTCCGCAACCAGCTCCTCCTCGACCTCGGCCGCACCGACGTGCAGGACTTCGTCCTCGCCACCCTCGACCGGCTCCTCGGCGACCACCCGATCAGCTACCTCAAGTGGGACATGAACCGGCCGCCCACCGAGCGCGGCAGACCGGGCGGCGGCCCCGCCGAGCAGCAGGACCTCGACGCCGCCCATGTCGCCGGCTACCTGCGGGTCCTGGACCATCTGCGCGCCCACCACCCCGACGTCACCGTCGAAGGCTGCGCGGGTGGCGGCGCCCGGATCGAACACGCCACCATCGCCCGTACGGACGTCGTCTGGCCGAGCGACAACACCGCCCCGCTGGACCGGCTCTCGATCCAGTACGGCTACCTGCACGCGCACGCCCCGCACACCATGAGCTCGTGGGTCACCGACTCGCCCGGCGTCTTCGACCCGCGCCCGCGCACCCTCGGCTTCCGCTTCGTCAACGCGATGGCGGGCGTGCTCGGCATCGGCGCCGACATCCGCACCTGGACGCCCGAGCAACGCACCGAGGCCGCCGGGTGGGTGGCCCGCTACAAGGACATCAGGGACGTCATCCACCACGGCGAGATCCGGCTGCTCAACACACCGGCCGACGCCACCTGCGGTGTGCAGTACGACGAGCCCGGCGGCGCCCGCGTCGTCGTCACCGCGTGGAACACCGGCCGCCTCGACGGCGCGCCGCTCGTTCCGGGACGCGCGGCGCGGCTGCGGCTGCGCGGCCTCGACCCGCGGGCGCGGTACGCCGACACGGCGACCGGCACCGTCCTCAGCGGCGCCCATCTGCTGCACTCCGGGCTGCCGTTCGACTGGAGCGCGCACCACGACGCGGAACTGGTGGTCCTGACCAGGCAGTGACCCTGCGCTGTCCGTACCGCATCCCCGCAGTCACTAAAGTCGCCCAGGACGCCACGAAGCGTCCGCCAACACCGAGGAGTGGACCCGCCTCATGAACTCTGCCGCCCGCTTCACCGACCGCGTCGCCGTGGTCACCGGAGCCGCCTCGGGCATCGGCGCCGCGGCGGCGCGGCGCCTCGCGGCCGAAGGCGCAGCCGTCGTCCTCGCCGACCTCGCGGCCGAGCGCGGCGAGAGCACCGCCGCACGCATACGCGACGACGGCGGACGCGCCGTCTTCGTCCGGGCGGACGTCGCCGAACAGGACGGCTGGGACCGGATCGTGGCCGCCGCACACACGTACGGACCCGTCGGTGTGCTGGTCAGCAACGCCTACACCGTGGACGTCACCCCCGCCCACGAGATGTCCCTCGCCTCCTGGGAGCGGCAGCTCGCCGTCAACCTCACCGGCGGCTTCCTCGGCTTCAAAGCGTGCCTGCCCGATCTGCGCGAGAACGCGGGAGCCGTCGTCCTCGTCTCGTCCGTCCACGCCCACAAGGGCATCCCAGGCCACCCCGCGTACGCGGCGACCAAGGGCGCCCTGCTCTCCCTCTGCTCCCAACTCGCCGTCGAGTACGGGCCCGACGTGCGGGTCAACGCCGTACTGCCGGGCCCGATCCTCACCGCGGCCTGGGACCGGGTCGGGGAGGCCGACCGGGAGCGCAGCGTCGCCGAGACCGCGGCGCGCCGGTTCGGGACACCCGAGGAGGCGGCAGCCGCCATCACCTTCCTCGCCGCCGCCGAAGCCTCCTACATCACCGGAACGAGCCTGGTCGTCGACGGCGGCTGGAGCGTGCTCAAGGCATCCGCCTGACCGCCCGCCGTACCCCCTACCGACCAGCAGAAAGGCAGAACGACATGACGCCATACGCGCGCCGCGGAGTGCACGGCCAGACCGTGGAGACTCTCGCGCGCCGGGTGCTCAGCGGTGCGATCCCCGAGGGAGCGACACTCGATCTCCCGGCACTGCAGAGCGAGTTGGACGTCAGTCTGACCGCCCTGCGGGAATCGCTGAAGGTGCTGGCGGCCAAGGGCATGGTCGACGCGCGGCAGAAGCGCGGCACCTTCGTCAGGGCGCGCGCCGACTGGAACCTGCTCGACGCCGACGTGCTGCGCTGGCAGTTCGCCGAAGGCACCAGCTCCGGCGCCGACCTCGGACTGCTGCGCCACCTCGGCGAAGTGCGCGGCATCATCGAGCCGGCCGCCGTCAGGCTCGCCGCCGAACGCCGCACCGACGACGACCTCCAGGCACTGGAAGCGGCACTGACCGCCATGGCGACCGTCGAAGGAACCGGCGGTCCCGGGCACGCCGTCGAGGCCGACCTCGCCTTCCACCGTGCGCTGCTCGCCGCGACCCACAACGAACTCCTGGAGCGGATGGAGATGGTCATCGAGTCGGGCCTCGCCCACCGCGACGAGATCGTGCACAGCTCACCGCACGGCGAGGATCCCGTACCGAGCCACCGGGCCGTGCTCGACGCGGTACGCGCGCAGGACCAGGACGCCGCCGAACGCGCCATGCGCGCCCTGCTCGACCAGGCGGTACGCGACCTCGACAAGGTCCACGGCACCCCCCGTACGAAAGGCACCGAGCCGAAGTGAAGATCGTTCGCGTCGAGACGTTCCTGGTGGCGCCCCGCTGGCTGTTCTGCCGGATCGAGACCGACGACGGGGTGGTCGGCTGGGGCGAGCCGGTGGTCGAGGGCCGGGCCGAAGTGGTGCGCGCCGCCGTCGACGTACTCGCCGAACACCTCGTGGGCCAGGACCCGTTGCGGATCCAGGACCACTGGCAGGTGATGACCAAGGGCGGCTTCTACCGGGGCGGCCCTGTGCTCTCCAGCGCCGTCGCCGGCCTCGACCAGGCGCTGTGGGACATCGCGGGCAAGACGTACGGCGCGCCGGTGCACGCGCTGCTCGGCGGGCCGGTCAGGGATTCCGTACGGGTCTACGCCTGGGTCGGCGGCGACGAACCCGGCCAGCTCACCGAGGACGTCAACGAGCAGGTGGAGGCGGGCTTCACCGCCGTCAAGATGAACGCGGCGGGCCGTACGTCACCGCTGTCCACACCGGCCGAGACGGCGGCCGTGGTCGCGCGGGTGGCGGCCGTCAGGGAGGCGCTGGGCCCTGAGCGGGACGTGGCGGTGGACTTCCACGGCCGGTTCAGCCCGGCCGGCGCGCGCCGGGTGCTGCACGAAATCGCCCCGCTGCAACCGCTGTTCGCGGAGGAACCGCTGCTGCCCGAGCACGGCCATCTGCTGGCGGGGCTGGTGGCGGCGGTGAACGTGCCGATCGCGACCGGTGAACGGCTCTACGGGCGCTCCGAGTTCCTGCCCGCCCTGACCGCCGGGATAGCGGTGGCCCAGCCGGACCTCTCGCACGCCGGCGGGATATCCGAGGTGCACCGGATCGCGTCGCTGGCCGAGACGTACGGGGCGCTGCTGGCCCCGCACTGCCCGCTCGGCCCGATCGCCCTCGCGGCCAGTCTGCAAATCGCCTTCTGCACACCCAACTTCCTCATCCAGGAGCAGAGCCGCGGCATCCACTACAACAAGGAGGCCGATCTGCTGTCGTACCTCGTGGACACCGAGCCCTTCCGGTTCGTGGCGGGGCAGGCGCAGCGCACCGAGCTGCCGGGGCTCGGCATCACCGTGGACGAGGCGGCGGTCCGGGCCGCCGACCGGTCAGGACACGCCTGGCGCAACCCGGTCTGGCGGCACGAGGACGGATCGTTCGCCGAATGGTGAGCGACGCGGTCCATGCAGGGGCAAGCGACACGGTGACCGGACCGCGCGTCGTCACGGACCCGGAGCACGGCGGGCGTTGGACCTCCCTGCGTGCCGACGGCGGCCGGGAGTGGCTGTGGCACCGGGACGAGCCGCGCCGGGGCGGCGTACGTCCGGGTGACGCCTTCGCCGACGCCGGCGGCCTTGAGGAGTGTGTTCCGACGGTACGCGGCACCCCGGACCACGGCGCGGCCTGGAGCAGGCCCTGGACCCGCGTCGGCGCGGGCGAAGAGGCCGTGCACTGCCCGGATTTCCGGCTCGTCCGCCGTATCCGTACGCACCCGGGGCGCACGGTCGTCGACTACCGGCTGACCGCCGAGCCGGGCTACCGCTTCCTCTGGGCCGCCCACGCGCTGCTGGCTGTCTCCGAGGCTGCCACGGCCGAACTGCGCCACGGGGCCGGGCTCTTGCTGTACCCGGACGGCGGCTCGGACACCGTACGCGGGCAGTGGCCGCAGGCTGGCGGCGTACGGCTGGACCGGCTGGGACCCGACGACGGTACGGCGCTGGGAGCCGTGGTCGACACACCGGAGGCGGCCGTCCATGACGGGCCCGACACACTGACACTGGCCCTGGAGGCCCCGGGACAGCCCGTCTCGACCGCCCTCTGGCGCAACCTCGGCGGCTTCCCCGACGACGCGCCGTACCGGTCCGTCGGTGTGGAGCCCATGCTCGGCCGCGTCTTCGACCTGGCGGCGGCGGGGGAGGAGGACGCGGCCCGCGTCCCGGCGGCCGGCGAGGTGCGCTGGCGCCTGACCGTGACGACGGCCGTAACACCGACAACGACACACCGCAGGTGAAAGGAACCACCCCATGGATCTGCTCGGCGCGTTGCACGCGCACCGTCTGGTCGCCATCGTGCGCGGCGACGACCCGGACGCCGCGCTGAAGACCGTACTGACCCTGGTCGAGGAGGGCGTCACGCTGGTCGAGGTCTCGCTGAGCGGCCGGGACGCGCTCGCGGTCATCGAACGGGCCAGGGCCGCACTCGGACCCGACGCGCCCCTCGGCGCGGGTACGGTGCTGAGCGCCGACGACGCACGCGCCGCGCACGAGGCGGGCGCCGATTTCGTGGTGACGCCCGCCGTCGGCGACGGAGTCGCGGCGGCCAGGGAACTCGGACTGCCCGTGCTCGCCGGGGTGATGACGCCCACGGACATCCTGTCGGCGGTGCGGCTCGGCGCCGAGGCGCTCAAGATATTTCCGGCGGCGCAGGCGGGCGGCCCCGGCTATCTGCGCGCGCTGCGCGGCCCGTTCCCCGCGCTGCCGTTCGTACCGGTCGGGGGAGTGGACGCGACGGCCGCCGCCGCGTATCTGGCGGCCGGCGCGACGGCGGTGGGCGTCGGGTCCCCACTGATCGGCGACGCGGCGGACGGCGGAGACCTGGACGCGCTGCGCGCGCGTACGAGGACGTTCCTCGATGTCGTACGCACCGGCGCACCGGACGCCGAAGGCCCGGCATGAGCGCCACCGTGCCGGACCTGGGCAGCGGCCCTGTCGTCTGCGTCGGCGAGACGATGGCGGCCCTCGCGCCCGACCCGGTCACCCCGCTCGACGACGCCGACCTGCTGCGGATCGACATCGCGGGCGCCGAGTCGAATGTGGCGATGTATCTCGCCGACCACGGGGTGCCCGCCCGCTGGGTGTCGGCGCTGGGCGCGGATCCGTTCGGGCGCCGGATACGGGAGCGCGTCGCCGCGTCCGGCGTCGACGTCTCCGGCGTACGCACCGATCCGGAACGGCCCACCGGGCTGCTGATCAAGGACCCGGGGCGGGACGCCACCCGCGTCCACTACTACCGGCGTGGTTCGGCGGCGTCCGCGCTCGGGCCCGAACTCCTGGGCGAAGGCGTGCTGTTGAACGCCGGACTCGTCCATCTCACGGGCATCACCCCCGCGCTGTCGGCCAGTTGCCACGCACTGGTGGAGGCGGTCCTCGCCCCCGACCGGCCGTACCCGGTCAGCTTCGACGTCAACCACCGCCCCGCACTGTGGTCCGGCACCCCGGCAGGGACGGCCGCCACAACGCTCCGGGCCCTGGCCGACCGCGCGGATATCGTCTTCGTCGGTCTTGACGAGGCCCAGGCGCTGTGGGGCGCCCACCTCGAAGGCCCTGACGCGGTACGCGCGTTGCTGCCAGGACCGGGGACCCTGGTCGTCAAGGACGGCTCGCGCTCCGCCACCGCCTTCGTCGGCCCGGCGGCGTACACGGTGCCGGCGCTCACCACGGCGGTGGCCGAACCGGTGGGTGCGGGTGACGCGTTCGCGGCCGGCTTCCTGGCGGGCACGCGCCAGGGCGGCGACCCGGTCGCCGCCCTGCGGCTCGGCCATCTCACAGCGGTGTCGGCGCTCCGGGTGACCGCCGACCACGGCCCGCTGCTGCCGGCGGCGCGTACGGCCGAACTCCTCGCCGCCACCGGCGAGGAGTGGGCCACCACGACCCTCGGCCTGGACCGTTAGGACGTGAGCGCGACGACCGCCTCGCTGGTGTGCACGAGGAACGTCAGCGTCTCCTGGAAGTACAACCGCACACTCGTCGCGTCATGGCTGAGATAGCCGATGGACACGTCCTGCCCCAGGCGCAGTTCGAAGTCCCCGCCCCTGGCCGACAGCAGGAAGGCGCCGTCGATGGCCGGGGCCCAGATGATGTCGCCGTCGAGAAGGCGCGCGATGTGCTCGTGGATGGGATAGCCGTGGTCCGAGGTCTCGTTCACCGCGGTGTACGCGTCGGCGCTCAGCGCCAGGGTGTACGGGCCCTCGACACCGGCCAGCCGCAGCGCGGTGATGGCACGGCTGACGGCGTTGGGGTATTCGCGCACATCGGCGGGGAGCGGCACCGCCGGGTTGGACGAGCCGGCGCGGATGCCTTCGATACCCGCCTCCGGATACCCCTCGAAGACGGCCCGGTCCTCGGCGAAGGCCAGCCGCCGCGCTGCGTCCTTCACCGGCTGCCAGTCGGCGTCCTGGGCGCCCCGCTCCACGTCGTCCACCTGCTGCCGGTCCACGGTGAACGGCACCCGCAGCTCCACGACGGGCTGCGAGTGGCGGGTGTGCGCCAGGACGCCGGCGGCGGGCGACGCCACCGGGTCGAGATGCCCGGTCGCCACCGCGGCCAGCTCGGGACCCCCGGGCTCGGGCACGTCGACGATCCGGCGGGCCGCCACATTGCGCTTGAACGTACGCTGCGCCTCGGCCTCCAGATCGGCCCAGGCGGCCGCGGAGACGGGGGCGAGATCGCGGTGCAGATTGTTCACCTGGCGGTGCTCCTGTTCAGATCGCCGATCCCCAGGCTGCCGTCCGCGGGCGTCACCGCGGGGCTGTCAGCGGGCCGGGGTACGGAAGTGGTGGCCGAGGCCGAGTCGGGAAGGCCGTCGAGGAAGTCCACGGACGGCGCGAAGAAGAGAGTGCCGGTCACGGCGGTGGAGAAGTCCAGGATGCGGTCGTGGCTCGCGTTCGGCGCGCCGAGGAACATGTTGCGCAGCATCTGTTCCGTGACGTCGGGCGTGCGCGAGTAGCCGATGAAGTACGTACCGAACTCGCCGCGCCCCGGGCTGCCGAAGGGCATGTTGTCCCGCAGGATCTGCTGCTCCTCGCCGTCGGGACCCACGATGGTCGTCAGCGCGACGTGCGAGGCGTCCTCGTCCAGCTCGACGTTGTTGAGCTTCCTGCGGCCGATGATCTTCTCCTGCGCCTCGACGGGCAGGCTGTTCCAGGCGTCCAGGTCGTGCAGATACTTCTGCACGATGACATAGCTGCCACCCGTGTGCGCGGGGTCCTCGTCGCCGACCAGGACGGCCGTACGGGCCGCGCCGCCGACCGGATTCTCGGTGCCGTCGACGAAACCCATCAGGTCACGTGTGTCCAGGTACTTGAACCCCTGGACCTCGTCCCGCACGGTCACCGCGCCCCGCAGCCGGTCCATGATCTCGGTCGCCAGCGCGAAGCACAGGTCCGGGCGGCCGGCCCGGATGTGGAAGAGCAGGTCGCCCGGGGTGGCGACCGCGCGGTGCCGGGCACCGACCAGCTCCTTGAAGGGGTGCAGCCCGACAGGCCTGGGCAGCTCGAAGAGCCGGTCCCACAGGCCGGCGCCGATCCCGGCGACACAGCTCAGCGCGCCGTCGGGCGCCCCGAATCCGAAGGCGCGTTCGAGGCCGGACAGATCGGCCAGCAGGTCCCGTACCGTCTCCTCGCCCCCGGCGTCGACCGTGACCACCAGGAAGATCGCACCGGTGGTCAGCGGGCTGAGCACCGACTGCGGCTCGGGCCCCGGAAAAGATTCGACCGTCAACCGGCTCTCCAGTCTCGTGCGTACCGGCAGTCTCGTGCGTACCGGCAGTCTCGTACGTACCGGCGCCGGATGATCTCCGGCCCGTAGCCAGCCTACGACGTCGGCCGAACGCCGCCACGGAGAGATCCGGCGCGCTCAGATCTGGCTGTTGTCCCGGCGCTGCGGTCCCCGCGGGCCGAAGTCGATGTCGGCCGACGCGTGACCGCCCCTGATCAGATTCGGCGGGGCGTCCGTGGGATCCATCATCGACTCGATGAAGACCAGATGGTCGTGGGGCGAGTCGAGGACCTTGCTCAGCTCCTCGACGGTCTTGACCACGAACGACTCGGCGGTGGTGTCCGGCCGGAACACCTTCGGCAGTTCCGCGTACGACCAGTCCGCCACGTCGTTGTAGTGGGCGGTCTTGCCCAGAATGGTCCGCTCGATCGTGTAGCCGTGGTTGTTGACCAGGAAGATGTACGGCTTCAGGTCGTGCCGGAGGATCGTCGACAGTTCCTGGGCCGTGAGCTGGAACGAGCCGTCGCCGATGAAGAGGAGGTGCCGGCGCTCCGGCGCCGCGACGAGCGTGCCGAGCAGCGATCCCAGGCTGTACCCGATGGATCCCCAGACGGCCTGGGTGATGAAGGTGCAGTCGGGGGGCAGGGTGAGCGCGCCGGCGCCGGCACTCGACGTGCCGTCCTCGGCGATCAGTACGTCGCCCGGCCTGACGAAGCCCTGGACGGCGTCCCAGTACGCGGCCTGCGTCAGCTTCCCGGCAGTCGGCGGACGGATCCCGGTGGTGGCGGCCTGCCGTTTCGCCTTCCCGCCGACGGCGGGTACCTCCTCGATCACCCTGCGGAGTACGTCCTTGAGCGTGACGCCTTGGTAGTTCTCGGTGCCGATGTCCACGGAATAGGGGCGCGCGTGGATCGTGCCGGGCGGGAGGGAATCGGTGAAGAAGCCCGACGTGCTGTCGGTCCTCCGCACCCCTATCGCCAGCAGGCAGTCACTCTGCTCGACGGCCTCACGCACCGCCGGATCGCTGCCCGCGCCCGCGTAAGTGCCGCAGAAGCAGGGCGAGTTCTCGTTGATCACTGCCTTGGCCGTGTTCATCGCAGCGATGGGCATCTGGAGCTTCTCGGCGAGTCGCAGGATGTCGTCCGCCAGGCCGAACCGGTCGGCGTCGAGATCGAGGAGCGCCGCCGGCGCCTTCGCGTGCGAAAGGCGCTCGGCCATGGCTATGGCGCACGCCGTCAGGCGCTCCTCGTCGCTCGGCGGTGCCACGTACCTGAACGGTTCCTGCGGCGCGTCGACGGTGAGGTAGGCGATGTCGGAGGGCAGCTCCAGGTAGACGGGGAGTTTCTCCCGCAGGGCGGTCTGGATGAGCCGGTCGATCTCGGCTGCGGCGTTCTGCGGTGTGAGCCGGGCCTGGGCGGTGGTGACTTGGCTGAAGGCCCGGTAGAACCGGTCGTGGCTCTGGTCGGCGAAGGTGTGGTGCATCATGTGCTGCCGCTCGATCGACTTGTTCGGCAGCGAGCCGCAGACGCAGATCACAGGGACGTGTTCGCTGTAGGCACCGGCTATCCCGTTCATCGCGCTCAGCGCGCCCACCCCGTTGGTGACGACAAGCGCACCGAGGCCGGTCAACCGCGCGTATCCGTCGGCTGCGTACGACGCGTTGAGTTCGTTGCAGGCACCGATCCAGGTGGGCGATCCGGCGTCTTCCAGTTGCTGCATGAATTCCAGGTTGAAATCTCCCGGAACGCCGAAGATCTGCCCAACTCCGGCCTCGGAAAGCCGTTTCAGGAGAAATTCACCGATGGTCGTGGTGCTGCGGTCGGTGATCGTAGTCATGGGTCAGGACTCCCGTCTGACACTGGTCCGTCCGGCCCCCTGTCCAGCGTAGGACGTTCCTGTACGAGTGGCATCGCCTCAGCCCGGTACGCGGCGTAGCGTGGCACTCCTCGCCGCTGCCGCGGACACTCCACGCGGCGCGGGTGAGCGCGACGCGGGTGAGCGCGGTCCACGGACGGTCACTCGAACGCTCCGGTGGGTGTGAGACCGCCCGAGGTGCGGGGCATATAGGACGAACCGATCTCCGGAAGGGTTCCGCCATGTCCGCACCGTCGCCGCACCGGGTCTCGTTGACGCGCAGCACGGCCTGAGTCACGCCTGTGCCCTCCCTGTCCGCGCTCTCCGGGAGAGGGCGCCTGGCCACCGTGTCGGCCCTCATGTCGTACGCGGCGGGCGCCGGTGACGCCTTCGCCTTCGCGCAGCTCGGCGGGGTGTTCACGGCGAACATGACCGGCAGCCTCGTCCTGGCCGGGCTCACCGCCCAGCCGGCGTACGGGGACCTCGTGTCCGGTGCGGCCACCGCACTGGCCGCGTTTCTGCTCGCGGTGTACGCGGCCTCCCGGGCCACACCGGTACGGCCCGACGGGCAGTGGCGCGCGATCCGCCGGGTGCTGTGGGCGGTGGTGCTGCTCAATGCCGGTCTGCTCGCGGCGATCGCCGCCGACTCGGGCTCCGGCTCCGGTTCAGGACCCGGCCCCGGATCGGCGCTCCGGCTGGGGCTGCTCGCGGTGTCGGCGGCCGCCATGGGGGCGCAGACAGCGGCCGCCAAGCGGTACGAGCGCTCGTCCGGAGTGACCACGACGTTCGTCACCGGCACCCTGACCAGCCTCGCGCAGGACGCCGCCGACGGCAGCGGCAGGCACGCGCCCATCCGCGTCGTCGTGGTCGTCATGCTCGTCCTGGGCTCGCTGACGGCCTCCGGCGCCATGACCCTCGACCTGCGCCTCGGCCCCGCGGTGGCGGCAGTCGCGACAGCGGTCGCGGCCCTGGCCTTCCCTTCGGACCACGCCGTGGGCGCCCCACCGGACTCACCGGACGGAGACCAGCTCCCGTGACGCACGGGCCCGTACGGTCCCGGTCATGACCGGACTGGCCGTGCCGATCACAGCGGTCGTGCCACTCGATGTCGCCCTGCTCGCCGACCAGTTGAGCCGCTGAGAGTCCCTTGCGCATTGCTGGGCATGCGGGCCGCCCGAGCGCGGTATAGCGTCGATTTCCCCGCCGCTGTGGGTATGGCGCTCGGCGTTACGGCGTACCGGCGAGGCAGGTCGAGCGGATGTGCGCAGCCGCCGCACCACCCGAAGGAGGACACCGACATGACGTCCGTGCTCATCACCGGCGCCTCCAGAGGCATCGGCCGCGCCACCGCGATCGAACTCGCCGCCCGCGGCCACCGGGTCGTCGCCACCGCCCGCAGGACCGACGACCTCGACGACCTCCCTGTCGACCAGCGGCTACGGCTCGACGTCACCGACCAGAACAGTGTGGACGAGGCCGTCCGCGCCGCCGGAGAGGTCGACGTACTCGTCAGCAACGCCGGCGCGACGGTCCGCGCACCTCTGGAGAACGTCCCCGTGTCCGAGGTCGAAGCCCTCTTCCAGCTCAACACCTTCGGCCCGCTGCGGGTGGTGCAGGGCCTGCTGCCCGCGATGCGCGCACGCGGCGCGGGGCGGCTGCTCTTCGTCTCCAGCATCCAGGGCCGGCTGGTCGTGCCGATCATCGGCCCGTACGCCGCCACCAAGTGGGCCCTGGAGGCGTTCGCCGAGACACTGGCGGTCGAGGCGGGCCACTTCGGCGTCAAGGTGACCATCCTCCAGCCGGGCACGGTCTCCTCCGGCGGGGCCGAGCGCGCCAAGTCCTTCTTCAAGGAGAACGACCCGTACACGCCCCTGTTCGAACAATTCGGCCCATTGCGCGGCACGTCCATCTTCGAGGCGATCACCCCGGAGGCCGTGGCCACAGCGGTGGCAGACACGATCGAACACCCGGACCCCCCGCTGCGCGTCGCGGTGGGCGAGCCGGCGGAAACAGCTCTGAAGGCCCGCAAAACAGCCCCGGAGGACGCGCCGTTCGTACCGGTCGCACTGGACTGGTAGAGCGACGAGTGGGCCCCGGCGCGTCGCGGACGCGCCGGGGTGGTGACGGAACCCCCCCCGCACCGGATCCGACCCGGCCGCCCCGGGACCCCTCCCGGAGCGGAAGCCGAGCTACTTGGACTCGACCCGGCCGAGCGCTTCGGGCCCCGTGGTCAGCGCGGCGCGTGCGGCCTGCCAGGCGGGGTCTCCGGGGTACAGCTCGCTGCGGAGATACGCCCAGGTGAGACGGGCGACCGCAGCCACCCGCGCCGGGTTCTCGTCCGTGGTCTCGGCGACGTCGTAACCCGAGACACCGCCGAAGCCGTGTTCCGCTTCGAACACGGTGAGCAGGGACTTGGGGCCCGGGGCGAGGACGTACGGGTCGGCATGCCAGTCCGGGCCGTTGACCGTCAGGTGCGTCGAGGTGTCCTTGTCGCCGGCGACCACCAGGGTCGGCGTCGTCATCCGGGAGAAGTCCGTGGTCAGGAAGACGGGGTAGTGCGTCGCCGCGAACTCGCTGAGGGCGTCGCCGCCCCTGCCGGGCGCGCCGAGCAGGACCCCCGCCTTGATCCGTGGGTCGGCCATGTCCACCTCCGCGCCGTCGTCCGGATCGGTGAGCCGCGCGCCCAGCAGCAGGCTCGCGGTGTGGCCGCCCATGGAGTGCCCCGCCACGGCGACCCTGCTCCGGTCCAGGCGGCCGGCGAGCTGCGGTACGGCGGCCTCGACCGCGTCGAGCTGGTCGAGCACGCGCCGCATGTCCTCCGCGCGCGAGCGCCAGAACAGCGGCGCCCCTGGGGTGCCGGGATCCAGGCTCAGGGTCCTGGAACTCAGATGGGTGGGCTGGACGACGACGAAGCCGTGCGCCGCCCAGAAGGTGGCGAGAGGGGCGTAGCCGTTCAGCGAGGAGAGGTTGTTCGACATGCCCTGGCCGTGCGACAGCAGGATCACCGGCAGGTCGCCGCCGGTCACGGGTGCGGAGACCCGTAGCTCCAGATCCACGGCCCGGCCGGGAGCCGGCAGCACCACGGGGCTGACCGACAGGACGGGCGTGGCGGAAGGTCCACTCATGAGGGGGATCCATTCAGCGGTCAGTGGCGGCAGCTTCGGACGCCACTGGAATCGGAACATCGTTCCGTTTAATTTACGGAACCGTGTTCCGTTTTGTCAACGGCGGCACGGGAGGCGGCGGCGCCTGCCCGTTCGGCTCAGCCGCGTTGCGGGCACTCCGCACGCATGGTGACTTGGTCGTAGCTTTAAGTCACATTGCTGGCCTTTTACCGCATGGCTCACGCCGCGAAGGGCGAGGCCGTACAGGTCCGTGTGGGGCTTCGAGCATCCACCGCTCCCAGCCGCACCCCCGCCCGGTCCACGCGAGGCGCGGCGACCACACCGGAAATGGATGGCCCATGCAGTCCTCCCGCCCGTCACGCCGCAGAATTCCGGGACGCCCGGCAGAACGCGCGCTCGCCTCCCTCGGCACCCTCGCGCTGGTGGCCGCCGCCGCTGTTACCGGCCTCGCGCCGGGTACGAGCGCCGCCTCCAGCCACCGCGAGGCCCCGCTGACGGCAGGTGACCCGAAGGCCGACAACACGGACGTCTACGCGTTCACCAGCCCGGACAAGCCGGACACGGTCACCCTGGTGGCGAACTGGATCCCGTTCGAGGAGCCCAACGGCGGCCCGAACTTCTACCCGTTCGCCGACGACGCGCACTACAACATCAAGATCGACGCGAACGGCGACGGCAAGCCGGACACCACGTACACCTGGTCGTTCACCAGCCACGTCAGGGACGACGCCAACCAGTTCCTCTACAACACCGGCGTGGTGAAGTCCCTGGACGACGACACACTGAACTTCCGCCAGACGTACTCCCTGACGGCCACCGACGGCAGTGGCAACACCAAGACACTGCTCAAGGACGCCCCGGCAGCGCCGTCGAACGTCGGCAAGGCGTCGATGCCGGACTACGCGGCGCTGCGCGAGCAGGCCACTGTGTCCCTGCCGAACGGCGGTCAGACGTACGCGGGGCAGGCGTCCGACCCGTTCTTCCTGGATCTGCGGATCTTCGACCTGCTCTACGGGGGCAACCTCAAGGAGACCGGCCACAACACACTCGCCGGGTACAACGTCAACACCATCGCCATCCAGGTGCCCAAGAAGGACCTGGCACTGAACGGCGACGTCACCCGCAACCCCGTGGTCGGCGTGTGGTCCACCACCGACCGGCAGGGCGCGGTCGTCACCGGCAAGGGCAGCGAGAACGCGGAGCCGGCGGCTGACGGCAAGGGCGGTCCGGCTACGCCAGACAAGGGCGGCGAAGGCGGCTGGCGCCAGGTCTCGCGCCTCGGCAACCCGCTGGTCAACGAGGTGGTCGTGCCCCTCAAGTACAAGGACGCCTTCAACGCGCTGCCGCCGGTCGACGACCACACGGTCACCCCGGTCGTGAACGCGGTCAAGGACCCGATCGTGCCCAAGCTCATCCAGAACATCTACAAGGTCCCGGCGCCCGCCACACCCCGCAACGACCTGGTCGAGATCTTCCTGACCGGCATCTGCAAGGCGTGCGGCCCGGTCAAGGCGGACCTCAACTCGCAGTTGCTCAACGCGGACGTCGACAAGAAGGCGTTCCTGCCCGCCGAGGAACTGCGGCTCAACATGTCCGTGCCGGTCTCGGCCAACCCGAACCGGCTCGGTGTCATCGGCGGCGACCTGGGCGGCTTCCCCAACGGCCGCAGGCTCAACGACGACGTCGTCGACATCGAACTCCAGGCGCTCGAAGGCGCCGCGCAGACCGGCAAGATCGTGCCCGCGCTGGCCGCCGGAGACGCGGTCGACACCCCGTACCGCCAGCCCGGCGACACGTTCCCGTACGTGGCGCTGCCCAACACCGCAGCGGTCAACCAGGCCGACTCCCTGCACCCGGACGGCGGTGTCGGCGCCGGCTTCGGCGGCAGCGCCTTCGGCGGGGACTTCCCCGTCGCCTCCGCGGCCGCCATCGGCGGCGGCGCGCTCCTGGCCTGCGCCGGAGTCCTCGCTCTGCGCCGCCGGCGCGCAGGGCAGGCGTGAACGGCCCCGCCACTGACGGTCGCCCGCCCTCCGCACCGGAGGGCGGGCGACCGTCGCGCCACCGGAGGACAGCCGCTCTCGCCGCTCTCGCCGCAGGCGTCGGGCTGGCGGTCACCGGCACCGTCGCCCTCGTCACCGACGAGACCCCGGCGCCCGCGCAGGTCGACATAGGCGCGCTCCCGCTGCCGCAGGGCGCCGACGGCCGCACCGCCACGCAGCACCCGCGCGCCGCGCCGCCGATGCGCATACGAATACCGGCGATCGGCCTCGACCACGCGCTCATCGGCCTGCGGGTGCAGCAGGACGGCCACCTCGGCGTACCGGCGCGTCCCGACCAGATCGGCTGGTGGAGCGACGGCCCGCGGCCCGGCGATCCGGGCGCCGCCGTCATCGTCGGCCACGTCGACTCGGCCACCGGACCCGCCGCCTTCTACGGCCTGTCCACACTCCACCCGGGCGACACGATCAGTGTCGAACGCGGTGACCACACCAAGGCCGCCTTCACCGTCCGGGCCCTGCGCCAGTACGAGAAGGACGCCTTCCCCGACGACCAGGTGTACGTCACGGCAGGGCCTCCCGTGCTGCGGCTGATCACCTGCGGCGGCAGCTACGACCGTGAGCGCGGCGGCTACCGGGACAACGTCGTCGTCTACGCGACGCTCAAGGCCCCGGCGCCGAAGCACTCGTAGTCCGCCACTCCGCCCGTCCGCCCGTCCGCCCGTCCAACCACCCTCACCGGAGCGGGAATTGACGCACCACCTCCGCCGGCGCGCAGCGCGCCGGCGCCCCCTGTTGTCCGCCGCCCTGACCACGGCGCTCGGTGTGGGACTCTTCGCCGCCGGGGGCATCGGCCTGGCGCCCTGGCACAGCGACCAGCGGGCCCCCGCAGGTCCGCCCCGCACCCGGGCGGGCGGACCCGCGACCGGAGCCGACTCGCTGACGGCCGGCATCACCGCGCTCCAGATCCACCTGCGGCAGAACCCGAAGGACGCCGTCGCGCTGGGCACGCTCGGCCTCGACTACGTCCAGCAGGCGAAGACCACCGCCGACCCGACGTACTACCCCAAGGCCGAAGCCGCCCTCAAGCGCTCGCTGGCGCTCGACCCGGTGGACAACTTCACCGCGATGGGCGGCATGGGCGCGCTGGAGGCGGGCCGCCACCGCTTCACCCAGGCGCTCGGCTGGGCCCGGCGCGCCGTCGCCGTCAATCCGTACAACGCGTCGCTGTACGGCACGCTCGCCGACGCCTACACCCAGCTCGGCCGCTACGCCGAAGCGGCCGGCGCCGTACAGAAGATGGTCGACCTCAAACCCGGCACCCCGTCCTTGTCCCGCGCCTCCTACGTCGCCGAGTTGCGCGGCGACACGCGGACCGCCCGTACCGACATGCGGCGCGTGCTCCAGGACGCGGCCGGCCCCGCCGACCAGGCGTTCGCCCACTACTACCTCGGCGAACTCGCCTTCAACAACGGCGATCCCGCCACCGCGCTCACGGAGGCCGAGGCGGGGCTGCGGGTTGCTCCCTCCTACACCCCGCTGCTCCAGGCGAAGGCCAGGGCCGAGGCCGCGCTCGGGAAGATGACGGCGGCGGTCGCCGACCTCAGCCGCGCGGTGCAGCGCGTACCGCTTCCCGAATACGTGCTCCAGCTCGGCGAGTTGCACCAGTCGCTGGGCCATCGACGGGAAGCGGCCCAGCAGTTCCAGGTCTTCCGCGCCGAACAGCGACTCTTCACCGACAACGGTGTCGCCCTCGACGCGGACGCCGCGCTCTTCGAAGCCGACCACGGGGACCACGAACGCGCTCTGACCATCGCCCGACAGGGCCTCAAGAGCCGCCCGTTCCTGGACTCCCACGACGCCCTGGCCTGGGCGCTGCATGTCAACGGCCAGGACGACGAGGCGCTCGCCGAGTCCGACCGGGCGCTCGCCCTCGGCACCCGCAACGCCCTGTTCCACTACCACCGCGCGATGATCCAGCGGTCCCTCGGCGACACGGCCGCCGCACGGGACGGACTGAAGCGGGCCCTCGCCGTCAACCCGCACTTCAGCCCGCTCCACGCACCGAAGGCACGCGCGGCCCTGGCCGCCCTGCCATCCGACCGGGGGTGACCTCGGGGTATTCGCGTGTCGTGCGCCGGGTTCTCTCGTTGGGGGAGTGCGGACAGGGCCGGTCCGGTCCAGGACGAAGGAGGAACCTGATGGGTGTGGAGACGACGCGTGGCGCGGGCGGCAGTGCGGGGCGCGTGGGTGCGCGGGCCGCGATGCTGGGCGCGGTGGCCGGGGTGGCGCTGCTTCCGGCCGGGCCCGCTCAGGCGAATGTCGTCGGGGTCGGGAACGCGGCGCTCGGCAACACCTGCGCCGCCCACGACGACGCCAGGGCCGAGGGCGCCACGGTGACGGGCAGCGGACTCGCGAACGGCAACCAGACCGGCTTGCCGCTGAGTCTGCCGCGTAACCACTGCGGCAACAGCGGGATCATCTGCACGGCCGTGTTCATGTCCAGTGTGTGAGCAGGGCGCCGAGCAGCGGGTGACCGGCGGGACAGCGGTGAATGGGACGGCGCTGAGGGGGACGGCGGAAGACGCGCCGCTGGCCGAGCGGCCGTTGGCGGAGCGGGCCGTGGCGGCGCTGCTGGCCCTGAGCGGGCGGACGCTGCCGCTGCTGCGCGAGTGGGTCGGCTCGGAACCGGACTGCGGTGTGGCGCGGGCGCTGCTCGCGCTGGCGGCCGGCGGGCACTGGGACGACGCCGTACTGAAAGAGCAGTTGGTGATCGCGCACCGGGACGCGCGGGCCGCGGGCGAGCGGGAGGCGAGCCTGGTCTACGGGGTGTTCCTCCACACCCACCGGCAATACCGGCTCACGGCCGATCACTTGGCGGGGCACTTCGACCGCTGGCCCACCGACGAGCAGGCCGGCCTCATGCTGGGTGCGTTCTCCGCCTGCGAAGACGCCGACCACCGCGCGCAGGGCGATGCCCTGATGGAGCGTCAGGCCGAGCTGGCAGGGCCGGGAAACTGGCCGTGGGTGAGCTGGCTGGCCTCGACCAGGGCGGAGCAGGGCCGGGCGCGCGAGGCGCACGAACTGGCAGAGCGGGCCCTGGCCCTCAATCCCCGCGCCGGTGTGGCGGCGCACGCCCTCGCCCACGCCGAGCACGAGCTGGGCACCGGCCCGGCCGGCATCCGCTTCCTGGACGACTGGCTTGCCCCGGACCCGCACGCCGTCCAGGCACGGCACTTGAACTGGCACGCCGCACTGCACTCCATCGCCTGCGGTGACTTCGCCGACGCGCGCCGACGGGCCGACACGGCACTGGTGCGTACGGACGTCGGCATGCGGGCCGCCACGAACTGGCGCCTGCTCCTGGCAGGTCAGTCGCCGGCCGGCCGCAGCGACCCGGACCACATCCGGGAACTGCTCGCCGCGCCGGGCGGGACGGCGGAGATCTTCCACACCTTCAACCTCGCCCTGGCGCTGGCCGTGGAGAGCGCGACGGAGGACCTGCACCTGCTGTCCCGCCGGGCGTCGGCCGACGAACGTGCCGACTACCGCGATGTCCTGGCTCCGGTGGTCCAGGCACTGGCGGAGATCACAGCGGGACGCCCGCGCGCGGCGGCGGACCTGCTGAGCGGCCTGGGTGAGAAGGCCGAACGGATCGGGGGAGTTCGGGTGGAGCGCGAGATCATCCAGGACACCCGCGCCCGCGCCCTCGTCGACGCGGGCGAACACGCCCGCGCGGCCGAGCTGTTGCACCACCGCACCGGCACCCGCCGCCACCACACGTACGAAACCCTGCTCCTCACCGCACCGGCTCCGGCCCCCACCGGCTCCCGCTGATACATCGCCAACGTCGGCCTCGTCCGGCACGGTTCGCGAACGCGCCAAGCTCGCTCAAGCCGCCGCGGCGACGATCCAGTTCCTGAACTCGACCGCGTAGTGCCGCAGATGGTGCTCCAGGACCTCCTGCGGGCAGGACGTCGGCACGTAGACCGTCAGACTCGCGGTGAAGCCGTCCGGGGTGTCGCCGAACTGGGTCAGGGCCCGTCCGACGACCGTGCCGTCGGAGAGGAAGAGGTTCGACGACATCTTGTGCGGAAACTCTTCCTCCGGGAGGAGTTCGGGCGCGTCCGCCGCCCATGCCATCGCGTCCGTTCCCCAGCCGCCCATGAAGAACGAGCAGACGTGGGGGCCGATGTTCTCCACCACGTTGAACGAGCCGTCCGCCTCCGGGGCCATCACATAGTGCTCGGGGTGCGCAGCGAGGAGTGCCTTCTCGTCGCCCGCGAAGGCGCCGTCCATCCAGGCCAGGAACGCGCCCGCGGTGAGACCTCGTGTCGTGAGCACTGTCGTGCCCGCCGTGAAACCGCCGTCGGAGGCGCGGGCGCTGTCGCGCAGGAAGGCGTTGCCTTCCTCGATGTCGGCCGCCAGGAGGTCGAGCAGGCCCTGGCGCCCCAGCCGCGTCCTGAACCGGTCCAGGGCGCGGCGGGCGTAGAACAGCTCGAAGTCGTCGATGCTCCCGGCGCCGGTCGGCCCTGACGTGAGCGTCACGGTCACGGGCGCGGCGGGGGCGGGGGCGGGGGCGGTGCGGCTGTCGGTCATGGTCGGTCCCCTCGCTAGAATGCGAACATGAATTCACATTCGCATTTTGAGCGTACCCGGAGGTGTCCGCGACTTGTCTAGAACACCTGCCGATACCGCCGCCGATACGATGCGTGACATGACCGACGAGCCGAACAGCGCGGCGCCCTACCGGCAGCCCCGGCAGGCCCGCAGCGCCGCGACGCTCGCGCGCGTCCTGCGGGCGGCCGAGGACATCGCCTCCTCGTCCGGCCTGGAAGAGATGACGATGACCGGCGTCGCGGAGCGGGCCGGCGTCGCTGTCGGCTCGATCTACCGCCGCTTCGAGGGCAAGGAGCAGTTGATCGCCGCCCTCACGGAGCGGATGCTGGAGCGGCGCGAGGAGTACGTCGCGGAGCGACTGCGCACGGCCGAACCGTCACTCGCCGGCGTCATGGACGCCTATGCCCACGCGCTGCTGCGGTCCTTCGCCGACCACAGCAACCTCTTCCCCGAACTGCTGCGGGCGCGGGGAGCCGGTGCGCTGGACCGCGGAGCCCGCACGATCACCGAGATCCACCGCCTGCTGCTCGAAGCGGCGGCCCCGTACATCCACGAGATCCGCCGCTCCGACCCGGAAGCGGCCCTGGACACCGCCGCCCGCGCCGTCCTCGGCGCCTGCTTCCACAACTCCGTACGCCCCGATCCCGTCACCGGCGAGGCGGCCCTGAGCCAATACGCCGGCGAACTCGGCGACATGGCGCTGGCGTACCTCCGCACCCCCGGCCGCCGCCGCACCGCGCGCACCTGAACCGAAGCTCAACCCGCTCCACCGGCCTGCGGTTTCCTCGCGTGGTCGACGGCCGCGAGGTCGTCCTGGCCGTGCCCGGCCGCAGCGGTCGCGTCCAGACGGTCGCGGACGGCTTGGAGCAGCGGGCTGGGGGCGGCAGCCGCCGAGGCCAAGTCGAGGTCCTTGAGGGCGAGTCGGACCGCGAATCCGGGTGCGTACGACGCGTCGTCCATGGCGTCGATCTTCTGCAGCTCGTACGGCATCGCGAGCGGACCCGCCCCCAGGACCCGGACGAATGTCGCATGGTCGACGCCGAGCGCGTCGCACAACGCGAGGACGTCGCTCATGGCGACCGTGGACGCCGCCATCCACGCGTTGACCGCGAGCTTGACGGCGCTGCCTTCGACCCCCGTCCCCACGTGCTGCACGGACGAGCCGAGCGCGTCGAGGACGGGGCGCGCCCGCGCGAGGACGTCCTGCCGGCCGGCCACGAGCCAGACGAGCTTGCCCTGCCGAGCGGGAGCGGTGCTCCCCGAAACCGGTGCGTCGAGGTAGTCGGCGCCGTGATCGCGGGCTGTCCTGGCGAGGTCGGCGGCGCTCTGCGGCCCCACCGTGCTCGCCTGCACCCAGACGGTGCCGGCGCCCAGCAGAGGGAGCGCGTCCGACATGACCGCGGACACGGCGTCACCGTCACGGAGCACGGTGATGACGACGGCGGCGCCCGACACCGCGTCGCCCACGCCTGCCACCGCCGTGACGCCGACAGCGTGCTCGGCCGCCGCACGGGCCCGTTCCTCCGTACGGTTCCACAGCCGCACCTCATGGCCGCTCTCGCCGAGCCGCCGCGCCATCGCCGCGCCGAGCGCGCCCGCGCCGAGAACAGCGACGGTGCTGGTGTCCGACATGGCCGCTCCCTTGCTCCGCTCTCGCCTTCCCCCGTCCATCGTCCGCCGGGACTCCGAGTTTTTCCTGGCGGGGGAACGCGTGCGCGGCGTTCGCCCGGTCAAGGTCGGCACGACTCTGGACAGCCTGCCCGGTGGCATGTTGTCATGCAACGGCCACTGTTTCCAACGTTGTACTGACTGTTGGTAATCGAGAGCCGCATCTCAGTCAAGGAGAATTCGTGCGCACCAAACGACTCAGAGGCAAACTGGCCATGCTTCTGGCCGCAGGGCTCGGCCTCGCCGTACTGTCCGTGCCGCCGTCGGCCGGGGCCGCAGGAGCCGCCGAAGACCCCGCAGGAGCACACGGTCTCAAGGGCGAGTACTTCACCCAGTCCGCCCCGGGCGCCTTCGACTTCGGTGAGCTGAAGGCCACCGGATTCGACCCGAACATCGACTTCGGCAGCCTCGACTCCCGGCTGCAGACCGCCACCGGCCAGGCCGACAACGCCAGCGTGCGCTGGACGGGCGAGATCGTGCCCGAGGAGACCGGTGCGACGACCTTCTCCGTCATCGGCGACAACGGCTTCCGGCTCTGGGTCGACGGCAAGCTGGCCATCGACCACTGGGTGGACGACTGGGAGGTGGAACAGACCTCCCAGCCGGTCGAGTTGACGGCAGGGAAGGCCTACGACATCAAGGTCGAGTACTTCGAGCACACCGGCGGATCCAACCTCCATCTGCGCTGGACCGAACCCGGCCGGCAGAAGGAAGCGATCCCTTCCTCCGCGTTCCGCATCCCCGCCGACTGGGACTACGACGGAGCCATCTCCACCACCGTCCTCAAGGACGGCCGCAGCCTCAAACTCGACTTCGCACAGCCCCTCGCGGCCCCGCCGAACGGTCTCGTGGATCATCTGCAGGCCGTCATCGGCGGCGCCAAGTGGCCGCTCGGCACGGTCAAGGCCGACCCCGCGGACCCGCGCTCCCTCGTCGTCGGACTCAAGGAACCCGTCGTCGGCAAGAAGGGCGGCGGCGCCACCGGCCAGGCCGACCTCACGTATGACGGCAACGGCGGCCTGACCGGCTCGGACGGCGCCGCCGTCGGGCAGTTCTGGAGCAGCGGCCCGAACGGCTCCGAGTACGAGCTGCGCACCAAGTGGGCCGACGAGGTGGGGCCGAAGAACGCCCACCCCGAGTACCCGCGGCCCCAACTCACCCGCGACGACTGGCAGAACCTCAACGGCCAGTGGCAGTTCGCCGCCGCCCGGCCCGGCGACAAGCCCCCCGTCGGCAAGCAGCTCGCCGAGAAGATCCTCGTGCCGTACCCGGTCGAGTCCCAGCTCTCCGGCATCGAACGCCACGAGGACCGGATGTGGTACCGCCGCACCTTCACCGTGCCCAAGGACTGGAAGGTCGGCAAGGGCAAGCATCTCCAGCTCAACTTCGGAGCTGTCGACTGGCAGGCCGACGTGTACGTCAACGGCAAGGCCGTCGCCCAACACAAGGGCGGTTACGACAAGTTCAGCGCCGACATCACCAAAGCGCTGAAGCCGGGCCGTACCCAGGAGCTGATCGTCGGCGTCTACGACCCGACCGACGCCGCGGACGGCGAGAACCCGCCCGTCGGGAAGCAGCGCCTCGACCCCAGCGGCATCTGGTACACCCCGTCCTCCGGCATCTGGCAGACCGTGTGGCTGGAGCCGGTGGCCGCCACGCACGCCGCCGACCTCAAGATCACCCCGGACGTCCCGGCCGGCCGCGCGAGCGTCGAGGTCAAGGGCGTAGCGGACGGTGTGCCGGTCACGGCAACCGCCTATGACGGCAAGCGGAAGATCGCGACCGTCACCGGACGCACGGGCGCACCGGTCAGTCTGAAGATCAACAAGGCCCATCTCTGGTCCCCGGACGACCCGTTCCTCTACACGCTCAAGGTGCGCGTCGGGCAGGACCAGGTGGGCAGTTACTTCGGGATGCGCTCCATCGCCGTCGAAAACGTGAACGGCACCCCGCGTACCGTACTCAACGGCAAGCCCGTCTTCATGATGGCCACGCTCGACCAGGGCTTCTGGCCGGACGGCCTGCACACCGCGCCGACCGACGAGGCCCTGGCCTACGACCTCAAGGCGCACAAGCAGATGGGCTTCAACTCCGTCCGCAAGCACATCAAGGTGGAACCCGATCGCTGGTTCTACTGGGCGGACAAGCTGGGCCTGCTGGTCTGGCAGGACATGCCGGCCATGAGCGCCGAGCCGGACACGGCCGCGCGCGCCGAGTACGAGCGCGAGCTGAAGACCATGATCGACCAGCACAGCAGCCACCCCTCGGTGGTCATGTGGGTCACCTTCAACGAGGGCTGGGGCCAGTACGACGTGGGCCGCATCGCCGAACAGGCCAAGGCCTGGGACCCGACACGGCTGGTCAACAACATGTCGGGGCTCAACCTGGGCGCTGACGGCGGGACCGGCGACATCATGGACGAGCACGGCTATCCGAGTCCCGCCCTGCCGCCCCACCCCGACGGCAAGCGCGCCCTGGTGAGCGGTGAGTACGGCGGACTCGGACTCGCCGTCCCCGGGCACGCCTGGGCGGTGCAGCAGTCGTACGTGGACGTCGACCCCGCGGCCTACACGGACGACTACCTGGCGCGGCTCGCCGAGGTGCACCAGTTGGCGTGCCAGGGCAGCAACGGCGCTGTGTACACGCAGATCTCGGATGTGGAGGGCGAACTCAACGGCCTGGTGACCTACGACCGGAAGATCGTCAAGCCCGATGTGAAACGGCTGAAGGCGGCGCAGGACGCGCTGATCCACGACGCGTCGCAGGCGACCGTGGCCGGCTGCTCCGGCAGTTGACCAGGTAGGCGAACGGCCCCCTCCCCGGTCAGGACCATGGGGAGGGGGCCGTTGCCGTGCCCGGTCGGACGCCTGTCCCGGCCAGGGGCGCCGGGCCGGTCAGCAGCCGTCGTCCCCCATGACGCGCCGGCGGGCTTCGAGCCGGCCCGCGTAGCGGTCCGCGCGGTTGTGCGCCCTGTTCATCTGCCCCGACTCCCTTTTGGCCGCACGCCCGTTGGGCCCCGAGCAGCAGGTCTCGCCGAACCACGAATAGGCCCAGCGGCAGCGGGTTTCCGACTCCTCCCGCGTGGGGCGCGGCGGCAGATCACACGTGCCGTGGCGGTGGTCGTGGAGCGGACGGGGCTGGTGCTCGGCGCAGCGCACCCACAACGGCTTTGTCTTGTCCGTATGGGACATCTCGTTCCTTCCGGAACCAGGCTCTAGTCGGTCAGCGAATCCCGGGACACCGGGAAGTCGAAGTAGTCGGAGGGGAAAGTTTCCGGCGAATAGGTGAAGTGCCACCATTCCTCGGCGAGATTGACGAATCCGAGGGATTCCAGGGCGTTCTTCAGCCGCAGTCGGTTGGCCCGCTGGGTGCCGACGATGCGGGGATCAAGCGTATGGGCCAGGGTGTCGAAGCAATCGTAACCCGTCCCCATGTCGATGGAGTTGTCCGGGAATCGCTTCTTGGCCGGCGCGTAGCAGGGAACAAGGGGCTCACCCGGCACATAGGGGCGGGTGGTGGCCGCCGGCAGTTTCACCAGGGTGAGATCCACCGTACTTCCCCTGCTGTGCCCGGACTTGGCCGCGATGTATCCGTCGGTGAAGAGGTCGGTCTTCTCCACCCGTGGATAGAACTCGCCCTTCATCAGCTCGTCGTCCAGATCCTCGGCCCAGCTCACGAACCCGTCGACGGCCCGCTGCGGCCGGTAGCAGTCGTACACCTTCAGCGTGTAGCCCTGCGCGAGGAACGTCCGCTGCGCCTTCGCCAGAGCCTGCGCGGCCGGGGCGGTGAGGATGCACAGCGGCTCTTCGTAGCCGTTGATCCTCTTGCCGGTGAAGTTGTGCGGGGTGTTGTACCGGATTTCTTGCGGAATGGTCGGCGCCACGTCCCGCAGGGCAACGAATTCGGGCGGGGCGGTAACGTCCGCCGTGGCCGTGGCCACGGCCTGGGCCGTTACGGGTGCGCTCACCGCCGTGGTGAGCACGGCCGAGAGGATGGCTAACGCGGTCGTGAGGCGCCGGAAGGCGGTGTTGATGATCACGGCTGACCACTGAACCCCATGCCGTGCCGAAAGACAATGCCGGCCCTTGTCATATCTCGTCCTTGCTCTCGTGGAACAGCTCGGCAAAGCTCGGATACTCCTCGACCGTCCCGTACTTGGGCGCGAACTCGTGGGCGGTCCACTCGCCGTCCGCCCCGATCTCGGTGGGATCGAGCAGCCAGAGATCCTCGCCAGTGGCGATCAGCAGGGCGCGTCGGAACAAGTCGGCGAAGCTGACGAGATCCTCGTCCTCCTCGGACTCCTCACTGGCGGCATAGAGATGGATGAAACTGTCGCCCGGCCCGGTGTTCCGCATCCAGTCGATCTCGGCACACGGACTGATCTGGTCGATCCACCCCCCAACTCCCTGCCAGCCGTCGGTGACGGCCAGGAACGCCCGCAGGCTGGGCGGGAATTGGATGCCCAGACGCTGCTCCTGGGCCGCGATGGTCTGCTCGTCCGCCGGATCGGCACCGAGCCACTGGCTCTCGATCTGCTCGTCCGTCAAGCGCGAGTGGTCCTCGTCCTCGTGGGCCTCCACGTACTCCCTGCCGTACTCGGCCAGGTAGCTGCGCCATTCCTCGACGGTTCGCGGCGCGTTTTCCGTCGGCATGTCCGCCATGTCAATGCTCCTCTTCATCGGTGCCGGCGCGTGGACAGGGACCGGAGTTGTCATGCCCCTTGCAAGCGACCCGGAAGTGCGTGTGAAATCGTTTGGAAATGTTCGATGTTGCTGCTGGCTTCTGGAACCAAGGGGACTTATGCGTGCACGAACACCCGTACTGCTTGGTGCTGTGCTGACCGCCGCCATGGCGGGCAGCGTACTTGCTCCACCTGCGCAGGCCGACGACCAGTCCTGGACCGTCGCCCTGGACGGCGCGGATCCGACCGCCACCCTCAGCCTGGACGGCGAGGGGAAGCTCTCCCTCGGCGTGCAGCTCGACGGACGTACCGTGCTGGACCCGGGAGCCGTGGGGATCGTCACCGACGAAGGCGATCTCACCTCCGGACTCAGATTCGTGAGCAAGACGGACACGCCGGTGCACGAGGACTACACCACCACCGTCGGCAAACGCAGGCAACGGACCGTGGACCAGGCGGAGTCCCGGTTCACCTTCGAGAACGCGGACGGCGCCGCACTCGACGTGGTGGTGCGCGCCGCGGCCGACGGCGTCGCCTACCGCTATGTGGTGCCCGACACCGCGGGCGACGGTGTGAAGGTCACGAAGGAGGCGTCCGCCTTCGAGCTGCCCGACAACGCCTCGGCCTGGATCAATACGTGGTCGAACGGCAACTACGAGGCTGCCCACCAGTCGCTCTCGGCCGCCGGCGCCGCCGACGGCGACTACGCCTACCCGGCGCTGTTCCGCACGCAGGGGACGGGAGTTGACGGAGACTACGCGCTGCTGAGCGAGTCGGACGTGACCGGCAGCTACGACGGCAGCCACCTCGCGCACACCGCGGGCACGGGTGAGTACCGTGTCGCGCTCGCCGACGACGAGATCAACTCGCCCGGACCGCTGAGCACTCCGTGGCGGACCGTGACGACCGGCGATCTGGCAACCGTCACGGAATCCACCCTCAACGACGACGTCGCTCCGCCCTCGCGGGTCGACGACGTCTCCTGGATCAAGCCGGGCAAGGTGGCCTGGTCCTGGATGGACGGCGGCCAGGAGGCCCAACGCAGCCTGGCGAAGCAGAAGTCCATGGTGGACTACGCGGCCGAGCACCACTGGGAGTACACGCTCGTCGACGACGGCTGGAACACCACCGACTGGATGCCGGAGCTGACCGCGTACGCCGAGGAGCGCGGGGTCAAGATCCTGCTGTGGATGAACTACGCCGACGTGGACACCGCCGACGAGCAGAAGGCGGTGTTCGACCAACTCGCCGAGTGGGGCGTGGTCGGGGTGAAGATCGACTTCATGGACTCGGACCAGCAGGTCCGCTACCAGTGGTACGACGGCATCCTCCAGGAGACCGCCGCCCGCCACCTGCTCGTCGACTTCCACGGATCGACCATCCCGCACGGCATCCAGCGGACCTGGCCGCAGGTCATGTCGATGGAGGCCGTCCACGGCGCCGAGCAGTTGAACGTGACGGCGGCCAATGTCTCGGTGCTGCCCTACACCCGCAATGTGGTCGGGTCGATGGACTTCACCCCGATGGACTTCCAGACCGGCAAGATCCCGGTGTCCGACGCCGCCGAACTGGCGCTCTCGGTGGTCTACGAGTCCGGCTTCCAGAACTTCGCGGGCTCGCTCGACGAGTACCGCGAGCGCCCGGAGCTGGAGCGGTTCCTCGCGGACGTGCCCACGGCCTGGGACGAGACGCGGCTCGTGTCCGGCGACCCCGGCAAGGAGACCACGATCGCCCGCCGCGACGGCGACCGGTGGTTCCTGGGCAGTGTGACCGCCGGCGACGCCCGCACCGAACAGGTGCCGCTCACGTTCCTGGGCGACGGGACGTACACCCTCGACGTCGTGCGGGACGGCCCGGACGGACTGGTGCGGGAGAGCCACGAGGTGACGGCACAGGACACCCTGACGGTCGACGTCCCGGCCAACGGCGGCTTCGCCGCGGTCGCCGCCAAGGGCTGAGTCCTCCCGGGGCCTGGCCGCCACGGCGGCCAGGCCCCCTCCGGGGGCTTCGTCGCCGCCCCGCAGCCTGCCCGTGACACCCGTCGTGGCACCCGTCGTGGCACCCGTCGTGGCACCCGTCGGGGCACACCGGTGACAAACGTCGTGGGCGCGGCGGGAGCCCGGCGAGCAGGCTGAGAGCAAGCCCGCAGCGGTAGCGCGCCGCGGGTGCGGGAGGGCCGGCATGTCCGGTCGACGGGTCAGCCGGGCAGCACACTTGAAAAGGGACGGACCATGCCGGAGACGGGAACGGTGGAGTTGGGGCAGGGGCCGTCCGGTACGGGCGGCGAGGACGACGTCGTACTCGCGCGCTTCTTCTGGCTCGGCATCGGCGGGCTGATGCTCGGCATGTTCCTCGCCATGCTCGACAGCCTCATCATCGCCACCTCGCTGCCCACGATCGTCGGTGACCTGGGCGGCCTCGACCACCTCTCCTGGGTCGTCACCGCCTACCTGCTGGCGACGGCCGCGACCACGGCCGTCTGGGGAAAGCTCGGCGACCTCTACGGCCGCAAGCGCGTCTTCCTGCTGTCGATCGTCCTCTTCCTCGCAGGCTCGGTCCTGTCCGGGCTGGCCCAGGACATGGGCCGGCTCATCGGCTTCCGCGCGCTGCAAGGACTCGGCGGCGGCGGGCTGATGGTCGGCGCGCAGGCGATCATCGGCGAACTGGTGCCGCCGCGCAAGAGCGGAAAAATCCAGGCGATGACGGCCGTCATGATGCCGACCGCCTTCGTCGGCGGCCCGCTCGTCGGCGGCTTCCTCACCGACACCTTCGGCTGGCGCTGGGTGTTCTACGTCAACATCCCGATCGGCGCCCTGGCGCTGCTGACCACCGGTCTCTTCCTCCACACCGCCGCACCGACCGTCCGGGCGAAGATCGACTACCTGGGCACCGGACTCCTGACAGCCTGCATCGTCGCCCTCACCCTGCTGACGAGCTGGGCCGGTTCGGAGTACGGCTGGGCCTCGGTGCAGATCATCGGTCTCGCGGTCGTCTCCGTCGCCGCGCTGATCGCCTTCGGCTACGTCCAACGGCGGGTGGCGGAACCGCTCATGCCGCCGCGGATGTTCCGCGACCGGAACTTCGTCATCGCCCAGGCGCTCTCGTTCCTCGGCGGCGCCGCGATGTTCACCGCCACCAACTTCCTTCCCCAGTACACCCAGTACGCCCGCGGCGTCTCGTCCACCACCGGCGGTCTGCTGCTCGTCCCGATGATGCTGGGCATGGTCGACATGATGGTCGTCGCCGCCATCCTGGTCACCAGGACCGGCAAGTACCGGATCTACCCGATCATCGGCGGCGCGCTGGTCACCGTCGGCATGCTGCTCCTGCTGCTGCTCGACGCCGGCACCAACACCCTTGTCGGCTCACTGCTCACCGCGGTGATCGGCCTCGGTGTGGGCTGCCTCGTCCAGAACACCGTGGTGATCACCATGAACAGTGTGGAGATCCGCGACATGGGGGCGGGCACCGGCGCGAACACCCTCGCCCGCCTCATCGGCGGCTCGCTCGGCGTGGCGCTGCTGGGTTCCCTGTTCGGCAACTCCCTGGAGGACACCCTCGCCGACCGGCTCGGATCCGGCGGTACGGGTACGGACGGCGGCGCGTCCGGGGACCTGACGCCGGAGCTGCTGCGCAAGCTGCCGCAGACGGTCCAGGACGCCTTCGGCGACGCGGTGACCGACGGGCTGCACGTCGTCGCGATCGGCGGCGCGGTGGTGGGCGTACTGACCTTCGCGGTCGCGTGGTTCATCCGCGAGGTGCCGCTGCGCGACACCAACACGACGTCCGGGACGGCACCAACGTCCCGGGCAGTACGCTGAGTCCGCCCGTACTCCCCATACTCCCCGTAGCCGCGTACCCGTACAGCCCGTACAGCCCGTCGGAGGAGCACACACGCGTGATCAGGGTTCTGCTCGCCGACGATCAGGCGCTGGTGCGCGGTGCACTCGCCTCGATGCTCCGCCTGGAACCCGACATCGAGGTCGTCGCCGAGGTCGGCAGCGGGGACGACGTCGTGCCCGCAGCGCTGCGTACCCGACCCGACGTGGCGCTGATGGACGTCCAGATGCCGGGCAAGGACGGTCTGAGCGCGGCGGCCGACCTCGGCCGGCAGTTTCCGGCCTGCAAGGTCGTCATCTGCACGACGTTCGGCAGGCCCGGATATCTGACCCGGGCCATGGCGGCGGGCGCCGTCGGGTTCGTCGTCAAGGACGCGCCCCCCGAACACCTCGTCGACGCGGTACGGAGGGCTGCGGCCGGGCTGCGGGTCATAGACCCCGGCCTCGCGTCGGAAGCCCTTCACTCGGGCACCAGCCCCCTCACGGTGCGGGAGCGGCAGGTGCTCGCCCAGGCACTCGACGGGGGCACGGTCACCGACATCGCACGGGCGCTGCACCTGGCCGAGGGGACCGTGCGCAACCACGTCTCCTCGGCCATGGCCAAGACCACCGCCAGGACCCGCGCGGAGGCGGCTCGCATCGCGGAGGACCGAGGCTGGCTCTGACGTGCCCCCTCCGAGGCCACCGCCTCCCCGTACGACCGAGCGCCCCTGCACCGTCGGCGCTCAGGCCACGGGCGGGGGCACAATGACGCGTGACAGGCACCATGGGTATGAACTCCCGGAAAGCCGCGGTGGACGCGCGTGAACACTGATGCGACGCGCTTCGGGTCCTGGCAGTGGCCCGTCGAGGGCCAAGGCGAGGGAGGGCGGCCGCAGTCCCGGTTGGTGCGGCTGCGGGGCCACCTGGTGGTGGTGTTCCTCATCGTCGTACTGCCTCTGGCCACCGTGGACATGGACGGCGGGCCCACCGGGGTCCGCTGGGCTCTGCTGGCGCTGGATCTCGCGCTCTACGCGGCGAGTTTCCTCGTCATCACGCGGGTGGGGCAGCGCAGTTCGCGGTGGATCCGGTCCCTGCTGGTGGGCTGGCTCCTGCTGGTGGGCTCGTTCCTGCCGGTCATCACCGGAGACGTCACGACACTGGTGAATCTCGCCTACGCGATCGTGGCGGCTGTCGTACTGCTGCCGGCCCAGGCGAGCCGACTGGTCGGGCTGGGCGTTGCGTTGGCCCAGGTGGTGGCGACCCGGCTGGCCGTCGGCCGGGTGGACTGGAACGGTACGTGGCTGCTCGTGCTGCTGACGTTGTCGTTGTCGTCGCTGTTCCTGCTCACCCGTGTTGTCTCGCAGTTGAGCGCCGCCCGCGCGGTCATCGCCCACCAGTCGGTCATGGACGAGCGGAACCGGCTGGCCAGGGATCTGCACGATGTGCTGGGGCACACGGTCGCCACGATCGCGCTCAAGGGCGGTGTGGCACGCAGGATCCTGGAGGTCGCCGGGGACCGGGGGGCCGGGGAAAGCGACGTCAACGACTCGCTGCGGACCGAGGTCCGGGACATCGAGGAGCTGGCCCGCAAGGCGATGCAGGAGATCCGCAGCACGGTCCTCGACACGCGACTGGTCTCCCTGGACGACGAGTTGGCGAACGCTGCACTGGCACTGCGCGCCGCAGGGATCTCCGCCTCACTCCCCGAGACGGGTGACATCGTCCGTGTCGAGCTGCGTGACGTGTTCGCCCACGTACTCCGTGAAGGCGTGACCAATGTGCTCAAGCACAGCGGGGCGCGGAGTTGCGCCGTACGGTTCGGCGCGGCGTGGCTCGAAATCGAGGACGACGGCCGGGGGAAGCTCTTCGGCATGGAGACCTGGGCGGAAACGGGCGGCGGCTACGGCCTGTTGGGCCTCGCCGAGCGGTTGCGCGCTGTCGGGGGCAGCCTCACGTCGGGCCGGGCGCGCACGGGCGGCTTCCTGCTGCGTGCCGAGGCGCAGGACGAGGAGGCCGTCTCGACGGAAGCCCGCCGGACGGACGCCTGACGCCCCCGATATCTGCCGTCCGCCCCGACCCCGCCGACGTCAGGTGGGGGGCGAGTGTGCCGTGACGGTGCGGGCCGGTGCCGGGGCCGGGGCGCGGTCGAGGTCGTGCGTGGGTTGCCGGGGCTGCCGGGGTTGCCGGGGGTTGCTGGCGCGAGTCCGGACCTGTGTAGAGTGAGCGGCTGCGAAGGGGAGTAGCCCCGCAAACCGGTCGTCGACATGCTGGAACCCTTGCGGTTCCCGGTGGCCGGGCCCGTGCAGATTCTGCCGGGCGGGCGAGACCTTCGGTTCCTTGTCGATGACGTACGCGCATCGCTGGGGCCGAGGTCGAACGCCGGAACCCTCCCCGCGCGTCTTCCCAGCTCCCGCGGTGCGGGAAAGCTGGACAGTCAGCGTGATCCATTTCGTGTTGCTGCTCGTGTGCGCGGTGGCGATCTATCTCTCGTGCGAGTGGTTCGTCAACGCCGTCGAGTGGCTCGGGCAGCGGCTGAACGTCGGGAAGATGGCCGTCGGTACGATCCTGGCGGCTTTCGGTACCGCCCTGCCCGAGTCCGTGGTGACGCTGGTGGCCGTGACCACCGGCGGTACGGAGGAAGCCAAGAACATCGGTGTCGGCGCCGCCATGGGCGGGCCGCTCGCCCTGGCGACCGTCGCCTACGGCGTCACAGGCGCGATGCTGCTGCTCAAGCGCCGCAAGGAAAAGGCCGAAGTCCTCGCTCTCACCGGTATGCCGGAGAGCCGCCCCGCCGGTGAGGCGCTGGGCGACGCGAAGGACATGCGGCGGCTGGCCAAGGACCAGAAGTGGTTTCTGCCGATCTTCGTCGTCAAGGTCGCGCTCGGGCTGGTCGCCTTCGCCTTCAAGCCGGTC
Organism: Streptomyces sp. NPDC087906; assembly: GCF_055584925.1. Taxonomy (NCBI): domain Bacteria; kingdom Bacillati; phylum Actinomycetota; class Actinomycetes; order Kitasatosporales; family Streptomycetaceae; genus Streptomyces; species Streptomyces sp. NPDC087906. Next base: position 180,907 of record NZ_JBVJLC010000011.1, on the reverse strand, counting down.
CTGGGGCTGCTGTTCTTCGCCGCTTACGGCGTCTACTTCTGGCGCGAGATCCGCGGCGGCGGTGACGGGGACGAGGACGACGAGGAACTGGAGCCGCTGAAGCTCCAACGCACGGCGGCCTCACCGGCGACCTGGGCCGTCGTGGCGCAGACCCTGGCCACCTTGGTGGTGATCTTCTTCGCCTCCCAGCTCTTCGTGAAGCAACTCGACGCGATCGGCCCGATGCTGGGCCTGTCCGCCGCGGTCACGGCCCTGCTGCTGTCGCCCGTCGCGACCGAGCTGCCGGAGATCATGAACGCGATCATCTGGGTGCGCCAGGGCAAGACGAAACTCGCCCTGGCCAACATCTCCGGCGCCATGATGATCCAGGCCACCGTCCCCAGCGGCCTCGGACTGCTCTTCACCACCTGGAAGTTCGACGGCGCCCTCATCTGGGCCGGTCTGATCACCATGGCCGCGATCGTCTACCTGCTGCTGACCATGCGCGCGCACCGGCTCACCCCGGCTCGTCTCACGGTGGCGGCCGGGTTCTACGTCGTCTTCGGCATCGGCCTCGTACCGATCCTCGGCTGACCCGCCCGCGCCCCGGCGGCAGCCTCCCGCACCTCCCGCCGGCCTCCCACCGGCCTCCCGCCGGCCTGCCGCCGGCACCCGGCCGTCCCCGCGCCGTCGTGTCCGGCACGGAGAGCGGCCCCGAGCATCAGCGGGACACGAGCACCGCGCCCGTACACCGGGGCGCCCGGACGATTGCGTGACTCATGACCGATCAGCACCCCACGCCTGACGCACCCCCGCCCGCCCCGACCGCCCCGCCCGCTCCCGGTGGCCGCGCGGCCCAGCGGCAGTCCCGTGACCGGGCCCGACGCCGCGGGCGCAGCCGGAAGAAGCTGTTCCTGGCGGTCGCCGCCTCGGTGATCGTCCTCGCCGTGGCCGCAGGGGGCGCGGTGTACCTGCGGCTGAACGGGAACATCGACACGTTCGACGGCAAGGGCCTCAGCCACCAGAGGCCCCAGGACACTCCTGGGGACGCCCAGAACATCCTGCTCATCGGCTCCGACAGCCGCTCCGGCGACAACGCGAAACTCGGCGGCGGCACCGACGCCGTCGGCCGCTCCGACACCACGATCCTGCTCCATGTCTACGCCGACCACCGCCACGCCGTGGGCGTCTCGATACCGCGCGACTCCCTCGTCGACATCCCGCCCTGCCGACTGCCCGACGGCACATGGACCGACACCCAGCACAACACCATGTTCAACGCCGCGTTCTCGCTGGGCAGCACGGCGGCGGGCAACCCGGCCTGCACCCAGAACGCCGTCGAAGCCCTCACCGGTCTGCGCGTCGACCACACCGTGGTCGTCAACTTCGCCGGTTTCGCCGCCATGACCGACGCGGTCGGCGGCGTACCGGTATGCCTGCCCAAGGACATCTACCAGAAAGACCTCAGCCCCAGCCGCCTCACCCAGGGCAAACTCCTGTACCACGAGGGCGAACAGGAGGTCTCGGGGAAAGCGGCCCTGGACTATGTGCGGCTGCGGCACGGCATCGGGGACGGCTCCGACATCGGCCGCACCAAACGCCAGCAGGCGTTCATCTCCAGCCTCATCACCCAGGTCAAGAAGAAGGGCTTCAGCCCCACCACACTGCTTCCGCTCGCGAACGCCGCCACCGAGTCCCTCACCGTCGACCCCGGCCTCGGCTCGGCGCAGAAGCTCCTGTCGTTCGCCATGTCGCTGAAGAACATCGACCTGGCCAACATCCAGTTCCTCACCGCCCCTTGGCGCTACGACGGGGCCCGCGTCGCCCTTGTCCATCCGGACGTCGACAACCTCTGGGCCACCCTCAAGGACGACCGCACCCTCGACGGCCGCACCACCGGCCAGAAGAAACCGGACTCGCCCGCAGCCACCGCAGGAACGGCCCCCGTGGACGGGGCGGGCATCTCCGTCGCCGTGTACAACGGCACCGCCACCAACGGCCTCGCCGGCCGCGCCACCACCCTGCTGCGCGACCACCACTTCACCGTCACCGGCACCGCCACCGCCCGCACCCAGGACCACGCCACCACCGTCGTCCAGTACGGCACCGGACTCGAAGCCCAGGCCCGGACCCTCGCCCGGCTGTTCCCGGGCGCCCAACTCCAGTCAGTCGCAGGCGTCCAACTCAACCTCGTCACCGGCCTGGACTACGCCGACGCCCCCGCCGCCTCCGCCCCACCCGCGACACCGGCGCCCTTGCCCACCCGCGTCTCCGGCCAGGCGCGCTCCGCCGACCACAACCTCTGCTCCGACCTCTCCTACGGATGACCGTCCGCCCGTCAGCCGTCCGGGTCGCTCCGCTCGCGGTGGCCGGTGATCCGGCGGAGCACGTTGGCCGCCGCGTCGATTTCCTCGGCGGACACATCCACGAAGCTCTCCTCCAGCAGCCGCTGGAAGGCGCTGTCGAAGCGCAGCAGGGTGTCCTCGCCCCGCCGGGTGGGCACCACCCGCTGCACCCTTCGGTCGCCCGTCTCCAGCACCCGTTCCACCAGGCCCTGCTCCGCCAACTCCTTGACCTGCCGGGTCACATGGGGATGGCGTACGTCCAGCCGGTCGGCCAGTTCACCCACCCGCAGCGGCCGCCCCTCCCGCACCAGGACGCGCAGCAGCGCGAGCCCCGGCCGGTCGATCGGCATGCCCGCCATGGCGACCAGCCGATCGTGGGCGCGCGTTCGCGTCAGGCTGTAGGCGAGCGCACTCAACACCGAACGCAACTCGGCGATGCTGCCGGCCCGGGATCCAGGGGTTTTCTCCACGCAGGCATCATGCCGAACCGGCACACGGTTTCAGCCAATCGCGGCCAGGAAACTCAAGGCCCGGTTGCACCGTACTTTCGCAGGATGTATCACGTACTTAAGTTACGTAACCTCTTGGCGATACCCCCACGAGTCGCACATGGAGCTCCGAATGCGTATCGAAATCGACGAAGACAAGTGCTGCGCCGCAGGTCAGTGCGTGCTGGCGGCTGACGATCTGTTCGATCAGCGGGACGAGGACGGCGTCGTCGTACTGCTCGACGCCGCTCCCGACGCCGGCGCGCTGGACCGGGCCCGCGAGGCGGCGGCGCTGTGTCCCGCGGCCGCCATCGAGGTCCGCACCTGATCCCGCTCGGAACGGCTGAACGCACCACTCAACGGCACACCCCCACCTCTGTCTGGAGTACGCGTCATGACCGAGACGGCCACCCCCGGGACCACCGTTCCCGACTTCCCCTTCGCCCGCGCCGCCGGCTGCCCCTTCGACCCGCCGCCGCAGTACGCGGCGCTGCGCGAGGCCGAGCCCGTCACCCCCGTACGGATCTGGAACGGACAGACCGCCTGGCTGGTCACCCGGTACGCGGACCAGCGGGCCATCCTCTCCGACCCCCGCTTCAGCGCCGACTCGACCCGGCCCGGACACCCCTCGCAGAGCGCGGGCATCAAGGTGCGGCGCGAGTCGGCCGAACTGCCCTTCATCGTCAAGGACGATCCCGAACACAACCAGATCCGCCGCATGTTCACCGCGCACTTCTCCGTCAAGCGCGTGGCGGCCATGGTGCCCAGGCTCCAGCAGATCATCGACGGGCTGCTGGACGACATGGCGGCGGCGGGCCCGCCGGCCGACCTGGTCGAGGACTTCGCGCTGCCGATGCCCTCCCTGGTCATCAGCGAACTGCTCGGCGTGCCGTCCGGGGACCGCGGCATCTTCCAGCGCACGGCCCGCCGGCTCATCAGGCTGCACGCCACCGCCGAAGAGGTGCTGGCGGCCAACGACGAACTCAGCGCCTACCTCGGCGATCTCATCGACACCAAGGAGAAGACCCCGGCCGACGACCTGCTCAGTACGCTGATCAAGGAGCGGGTACGCACCGGTGAACTCACCAAGGACCAACTGGTCCAGAACGCGATCCTGTTGCTCATCGCCGGCCACGAGACCACGGCGAACATGACGGCCCTCGGCACCCTGGCCCTGCTGCACAACCCGGAGCAGCTCGCCGCCGTACGCGACTCCGACGACCCCGCCCGTATCGCGGGCGCCGTCGAGGAGTTGCTGCGCTACCTCACCATCGTGCACACCGGACGCCGCCGCGTCGCGATCGAGGACGTGGACGTCGCGGGCACTCTCGTACGGGCGGGCGAGGGCGTCATCCTGGTGAACGACTCGGCCAACCGCGACCCGGAGTTGTTCGCCGATGCGGACCGCCTGGACATCGACCGGCCCGGCGTGCGGCGGCACATGGCCTTCGGCCACGGCACCCACCAGTGCCTGGGGCAGAACCTGGCCCGGATGGAGCTGCAACTCGCCTACCCGGCGCTGCTCAAGCGCTTCCCGAACCTCCACACGACGGTTCCCGATGAGGAGATCAGGTTCAAGGACGACATGCTCGTCTACGGCGTCCACGGACTGCCCGTAGCCTGGTAGCCCGAGGAGCCCGCCTCGCCGGCCCCACGACAACGCCGCTTCCCCCACAAGCCGGACAGGACACCATGAGCAACGTGGAACACCCTGAAAGCGTCGTCGTCGTGGGCGCCTCGGCCGCCGGACTCGGTACGGCCGAAGCGCTGCGCCGCGGGGGTTTCGCCGGCCCCCTCACCCTCGTCGGCGACGAGCTCCACCCGCCGTACGACCGGCCGCCCCTCTCCAAGCAACTCCTCGCAGGGGCCTGGGAGTCCGAGCGGCTGCATCTGCGCAGCGCCGACCATCTCACCGGCCTCGGGCTCGATCTGCGCCTGGGAGTACGGGCGAGCGCCCTGGACGCCGGCCGCCGCGAGGTGAAACTGAGCGACGGCACCGACCTCGGCTACCACGCCCTGGTGATCGCGACCGGCGTACGCGCGCGCCGGCTTCCCGGCACCGACGGTGTGTCCGGAGTCCACACACTGCGCACCATGGACGACGCGCTCGCACTGCGCACCTCGCTGCGCCCCGGCGCGCGCCTCGCCGTCGTCGGCGCCGGATTCATCGGCGCCGAGGCCGCTGCCGTGGCGAGCGAGGCGGGCAGCGACGTCACCTTGATCAGCGACATCCCCCAGCCGCTGTCCGACGTTCTCGGCCCTGAGCTGGGCGCGATGCTCACCCGCACCCACGCCGCCCACGGTGTGCGGGTCGAAACGGGGGTGAGCGTCAAGGCGGTCACCACCCGGGACGGGGCCGCCACCGGTGTCGAACTCTCCGACGGCAGAACCGTGGCCGCCGATGTGGTCCTGGTCGGGATCGGCACCCTGCCCAACACCGAGTGGCTGCGGGACAGCGGACTCCCGCTCGGCAACGGTGTCGAGTGCGACGCCCGCCTCAACGCGGCGGCCGGGATCTGGGCGGCGGGCGACGTGGCCTCCTGGCCGGACCCGGTGACGGGACTGCGGCGCCGTATCGAGCACCGTACCAACGCAGCGGAACAGGGACTGGCCGTGGCCCGCAACATCCTGGCGGGCGAGGCGGCCACCGACTTCAGCACCGTCCCGTACATCTGGTCCGACCAGTACGACCTCAAGATCCAGATGTACGGCATGACCCGCGGCGCCGAGCACGTACGCATAGTGGAGGGCAGCGTGGACGACAGGGCGCTCGTCGCGCTCTACGGCACGGCGGGCAGCGTCCGAGGTGTCGTGGCGATCAACATGGCCCGCGCCGCCCGCACCTACCGACGGCTCGTCGCCGAGGGCGCGCCCTGGCCGCAGACCGTGGCCTGACCGCTCCTGCCCGCCTGTGCGGCGGTCTTCCTCGGGCAGACCCTGTCCCACGGAGAGCGAGGCAGGTTACCTCAGCCTCGGACAACGAAAAATCTATCCCGGCTGGAGTAGACATTGATGGGGGGCGTGGTTATGGTTTCTCTCGTAGCCGAGATCAGCAAGGCCCGGCAGGGACGAACTGCCGGGCAGTAGTGCAGGTAGTTGCAGTACGCAGAGCGGTGCGGTGGTGGAGTTTCGAAGCCAGGTTTTTGCAGGACGGCGACGGGGCTGACGACCGGACCGGGTGGCCCGCAGTCATCAGGGGCCGCCGCGAGCGGTACCGCAACGGCGGTACCCGTAGGTGCAGTTCGCAGTACCCAGCAGTGCGGGTAAGTGAGCAGCACCCCGGTGAAGGCGCCGGCTGCGGGCGCGCGCACCGGGAAGTTCGGCAGTGGGGTTCTAAGCCGGAGCAGACGCAGGAGAGGCGACGGGGCTGGCTGCCGAAGAGTGACGCTTGTGCCAGGTCACCAGCAGTACGCAGTACGAGTAGTGCGAAGTATCAGCAGTACGAAGTGAGTTGATCCAGAGGGAAGAACGGAGGAGCCAGGCGCCATCAGGATCGCCCGGACGGAGTGTTGAGTCCGGGTACCGCAGGACATCGATAGTGAGGTGGTCTCCGGTCAAGCAACCGCGATCCCCGCAAGTCCCATCCTCTCCCGGGTGGGTGTGCGGACACAGAAGGCCGGCGAGGTAGTCGGCCGGCAGATGGTGTAGCAGTTCCTTCGGGGCCTTGGTGCCGTATGGCACCAAGGCCCCTCCAGCGTGTTCCACAGAGAGGCGAGATGACAGCAGACGATTCGTTCGGCCGTCTTGACGACGACGACTACCCCGCCTACACGATGGGCCGGGCCGCCGAGATGCTCAACACCACCCAGGGCTTCCTCCGCGCCATCGGCGAAGCCCGCCTCATCACACCCCTGCGCTCCGAGGGCGGACACCGCCGCTACTCCCGCTACCAACTGCGCATCGCGGCGCGCGCCCGGGAACTCGTCGACCAGGGCACCCCGATCGAAGCCGCGTGCCGCATCGTCATCCTCGAAGACCAGCTCGAAGAAGCGAAACGCATCAACGCCGAACACCACCGCACCGCCGAAGCGTCAAAGCCGGCGGCCGGGGCTTGAGAGAGCTGAGTTCTGCCGGTTCTCCGGGCAGCTTGGTCGCCGCCCCTCAGGCGCACGACCCTGTCCGGGCGACTCGCTGAATCACCGCGTCCGCCTGTCGGTCAGGCGGTCGCAGGGGCTCCGAGCATCGCGGAAGCCTGTTGGAACGGGCTGAGGAGCCGCGTGGGGGCGGCGGTCTGGGCCGGGGCGGGGCAGGTGAAGCCGAGTTGGGCCATGGCCCGGAGGACTTCCTGGGCGCTGAAGTCACGGCGGTCCTGGCGGGTGATGACCTGCCCGACCTGCTTGACGGGGTAGGTGCGGCGGCCGATGATCACGGACCTGCCAATGACCTGCTCGGGCTTGATGCCCTTCATGGATTCCAGGACGCCGCTCCTGGTGAGGTCGAACGGGAAGCGGGCGATGACGAAGCGCATGATGCCTCACAGAAGAAGAACGGAAGGGGGTGGTTGTGCCGGGGTACGGCGGTTCAGCGGGTGGGGACGAGGACGCCCGGCAGGTTGCCTTGCCCGGCGACGACAGGCTGGGCATCGACCGGGCGGTGCGCCGTCGCCTGCTCGGCTGCGGCCAGGGGGTCGGCCGCCGTCCTGTATGCGGGGGCGGCATTCGCCGAACGGGACTGCATCTGAACCAGCGTCAAGACGTGTCTCCTGCAGAGATGGGTCAGCTTCTTGATCATGAAGACCGGGCTGGCCTTGCGTGTGGGGTTCATGCGGAATCTTCCTTGATATGGCACGTATCAAGGAATTCTCGCAGCGGAAGCTCAGCGCGGGGAATCACAAGAACGGACCGAATGAAATCTATAAGTGAAGCTGACCGGCAGTGAATTCGGTGCGGGGCAGGCCAAGAAATAGTTGACGTCATGCACATATGAAATTCAGGGCACCGGCAGGTGTGGATTCGAAGCGGCCCGAATTACGTGAGTCGGGGGCCTGCGAGTGGTGGCCGGCCCCAGAAAACTTTGCGGGAAATGTCGTGGCTGGAGCCCGCGCCCCTGCCGCGAAGTGCGCGTCAGCGTCAGATGGGAACAATGTTCTCGGCTGTCGGGCCCTTCTGGCTCGGTGCGATGTCGAAGGTGACCTTCTGGCCTTCGAGCAGCTCGTTGAAGCCCTGGGCGGCGATGTTCGAGAAGTGGGCGAACACGTCGGCGCCCCCGCCGTCCTGCTCGATGAAGCCGAAACCTTTGGCTGCGTTGAACCACGTCACGGTGCCGGACGCCATGTCATATCTCCTTTGGGGCGGTACGCCGGGACCTGCAATGTGCGGATACCGGGTCGCCGCGATGATGCCCCGCCCGCAGAATGACCGGAAATACAAAAATGCTTCCAGTGGCTGAAAATACTGACGAAGGCGCTTGGAGTTTTGAGCATCAAGATTCCAAGTGAGTACGACAGTAGCATGCGGCAGTGCTCGGTGTGCGTCAAACAATTCCACTCTGCTCGTTGCGGTAGAAACGTTCCTCACAAGGCACGTTAAACTCTCACCTGGCGGTCATAGATACATGCCGTGGGCGCCGCACTGATCCCGGAGACGCGGCCGTACGCAGGTTGGATGTCGGAGGATGGGCCCTCGTCGCCCGCGATCACCCTCGGTTACTATGCTCACTTCATGCCAGAGGCAGGACGCAAGGGGCGCACCCTCTGACCGGAGATTCTGGCCGCGGCGTCCCGTCGATGCTGGGCATGGTTTGCAAGGTCGATGAGATGGGTGGCTTGGGAAGTGCTGAAAGAGGTCGTCGCGACCCGCTATGTGACCCCCTTGCGGGAGGGCGGTTCGCTGCCCGGGATTGTCGAGGGGGACGATCTCGGCACGTACGTCATGAAGTTCACCGGGGCCGGGCAGGGGCGTAAGACGCTGGTCGCCGAGGTCATCTGCGGGGAGCTGGGGCGGCGGCTCGGGTTGCGGGTGCCGGATCTTGTCACGCTGCATCTGGACCCGGTCATCGGGCTCTCCGAGCCCGACCAGGAGGTCCAGGAGCTGCTGAAGGCGAGCGGCGGGCTCAACCTCGGCATGGACTTCCTGCCGGGCTCGATCGGGTTCGACCCGCTCGCCTACGAGGTCGCCGCCGCCGAGGCGGGGCGGATCGTCTGGTTCGACGCGCTGATCAACAACGTCGACCGGTCCTGGCGCAACCCCAACATGCTGGTGTGGCACGGCGATCTGTGGCTCATCGACCATGGCGCGACGATGATCTGGCACCACAACTGGCCCACCGCCGCCGCGTCCGCCGCCAAGCCGTACAACGCCTCCGACCACGCGCTCGCGCCCTTCCGGCCCGACATCGTGTCGGCGGCGGCGGAACTCGCCCCACTGGTCACCGAGGAGCTGCTGACCGACGTCGTCGCGCAAGTGCCGGACGAATGGCTGGTCGACGAACCGGGGTTCGCGGCGACCGACGAGCTGCGCGCCGCCTATGTGGCGCCGCTGCTCGCGCGGGCCGGGACGATCCACGAACGGATCGTCCTCGAAGCGCCCAGCGCGCCACGGCCCTCCAGGGCGCCGGGCTGGCTCACGGGTCAGGGCGGTGCCAAGTGACCGCGCGCGACGTCTACGAGTACGCGCTGCTGCGCGTCGTGCCGCGCGTGGAGCGCGGTGAGTTCTTCAACGCCGGTGTCCTGGTGTACTGCCGCGCCGCCTCCTACGTCGCGGCCAGGACCCATCTCGACGAGGCCAAGCTGCGCTGCCTCGACCCGCATGCCGACGTGGTGGGCATCCGGGCCGCGCTGCGGGCCGTCGAGGGGATCTGCGACGGGGGTGAGGCCGCCGGGCAGGCGGGCGGTGACGATCCGGGGCGGCGGTTCCGGTGGCTGATCGCGCCGCGCTCGACCGTCGTACAGCCGGGCCCTGTGCACACAGGACTCACGGCCGACCCGAAGGCCGAGGCGGACCGGCTGCTCGACCTGCTGGTCCGCTGACCGCTGACCGCTGGCCCGTTGGCCGCCGGTCCGCCGGGTCCGACGGTGTGACTTCGGCTGCTCATCACCCCGCCCGTGCCGTGGGCCGTTGACACCGGGTGCCAGGGCTTCTAGCGTCTGTCTGCTGAACCTACTAAGCGGTTGCTCAGTGTCGAGTGCCGCGGCAGCCTAGGACGAGGAGATCAGGGATGTCCACCACCGAGCAGCGTGTCGCCGTCGTGACCGGGGCGGCGCGCGGCATTGGCGCGGCGACCGCGGTGCGGCTCGCGGCCGAGGGCCGCGCCGTCGCCGTACTCGACCTCGACGAGGCGGCGTGCGCCGAGACCGTCGGGAAGATCACGGCGGACGGCGGCACCGCGCTCGCCGTCGGCTGCGACGTCTCCGACAGCGCCCAGGTGGAGGCCGCCGTCGCACGCGTCGCCGCCGAGCTCGGCGCGCCGACCATCCTCGTCAACAACGCGGGTGTGCTCCGCGACAACCTGCTCTTCAAGATGACCGAGTCCGACTGGGACACCGTGGTGGGCGTGCACCTCAAGGGCGCGTTCCTGATGGCGAAGGCGTGCCAGAAGCACATGGTGGACGCGGGCTTCGGCCGTATCGTCAGCCTCTCCTCCAGCTCGGCGCTGGGCAACAGGGGCCAGGCCAACTACGCCTCGGTCAAGGCCGGTCTGCAGGGCTTCACCAAGACCCTCGCCAAGGAACTCGGCAAGTTCGGCATCACGGCCAACGCCGTCGCCCCCGGCTTCATCGTCACCGACATGACCGCGGCGACCGCCGAGCGCGTCGGCATGGGCTTCGAGGACTTCCAGACCGCCGCCGCCAGCCAGATCCCGGTCCAGCGCGTCGGCAGGCCCGAGGACGTCGCCAACGCCATCGCCTTCTTCGCATCCGACGACGCCGGCTTCGTCTCCGGACAGGTCATGTACGTCGCCGGCGGACCGCTCAACTGACGCAGGGGATGACGGACATGGCAGAGCAGACACAGGGCCGCGCGCCGGAGAGCGGAAAGGCCGCCCTGATCACCGGCGCGAGCCGCGGCATCGGGTACGGGGTCGCCGAGGCGCTCGTCGCCCGGGGCGACCGGGTGTGCATCACCGGGCGCAACGAGGACGCGCTCAAGGAAGCCGTCGAACGGCTCGGCTCCGACCGGGTGATCGGCGTCGCGGGCAAGGCACATGACGAGGCGCATCAGGCGATCGCCGTCGAGCGCACCATGGAGGCCTTCGGACGCGTCGACTTCCTCGTCAACAACGCGGGAACGAACCCGGTCTTCGGACCGATGGCCGAACTCGATCTCAATGTGGCCCGGAAGGTCTTCGAGATCAACGTCGTCTCCGCGCTCGGCTTCGCGCAGCTCACCTGGAAGGCGTGGCAGAAGGAGAACGGCGGCGCGATCGTGAACATCGCGTCCGTCGCCGGGGTTTCCGCCTCCCCGTTCATCGGTGCTTACGGTATGAGCAAGGCCGCCATGGTCAATCTGACGCTCCAGCTCGCGCACGAGTTCGCGCCGGGCGTACGGGTGAACGCCATCGCGCCCGCCGTCGTCAAGACCAAGTTCGCCGAGGCGCTCTACGAGGGCCGGGAGGCCGAGGCCGCCGCCGCGTACCCGCTGGGCAGGCTCGGCGTGCCCGAGGACATCGGCGGCGCCGCCGCCTTCCTCACCTCCGACCAGTCCGACTGGATCACCGGACAGACCCTCGTGGTCGACGGCGGGATCTTCCTGAACGCCGGGGTCGCCTGAGCACTGCCACCCCCGCGCGCCCGCAGAACGCCGATGCCCCGCTCCTTCGCCGCTCGCCGGCGGAGCGGGGCATCCCGCGCACTGCGGGCGTTGTCAGTGGTGCCCGGTAGGTTCAGTGCCGGACAAGTGATCACCCACCGGAGGTTGTTGACGTGACCGACACCGACATGCTGCCCGAGTCCTGGCGCGGCGTCCTCGGCGACGAGCTGCAGAAGCCCTACTTCAAGGAGCTCACCGAATTCGTCGAGAAGGAGCGGGCGAACGGGCCGGTCTACCCGCCGCGCGAAGAGGTGTTCGCCGCGCTCGACGCCACCCCGTACGACCAGGTCAAGGTGCTCGTGCTCGGCCAGGACCCGTACCACGGCGCGGGGCAGGGGCACGGGCTGTGCTTCTCGGTCCGGCCGGGGGTGCGGATTCCGCCGTCGCTGCGCAACATCTACAAGGAGATGAAGGAGGAGCTGGGGCACCCGGTGCCGGACAACGGCTATCTGATGCCGTGGGCCCAGCAGGGGGTGCTGCTGCTCAACGCCGTCCTGACGGTCCGCGAGGGCGAGGCCAACTCGCACAAGGGCAAGGGCTGGGAGAAGGTGACGGACGCGGTGATCAGCGCCGTCGCCGCGCGCCCCGACCCCGCGGTCTTCGTGCTGTGGGGTGCGTACGCGCAGAAGAAGCTGCCGCTCATCGACGAGACGCGCCATGTGGTGGTGAAGGGCGCCCACCCGTCGCCCCTCTCGGCGAAGAAGTTCTTCGGGTCCCGGCCCTTCACGAAGATCAACGAAGCGGTGGCGGCGCAGGGGCACGCGCCGATCGACTGGCGCATCCCGGACCTCGGCTGAGCCGCCGAGCCTGAAGGCGATTGTCGGTCACGGGAGCTAGCGTCAGAAGGACCGTCAGGAGGACGGCGGGGGCGGATGGCGCGGGCAGCGGACAGCGGAGGCGGCAGCGATGGAGCAGCAGCAGGCGTCGGACGACACCGTCATGACCAGGATCGGGCAGGCGGTCATGCTGCTCCACGGCGGCGACCGCGAAGAGGCCCGCAACCGCTTCGGGGCGATCTGGGCGGAGATCGGGGAGGCGGGCGACGCGCTCCACCGCTGCACGCTCGCCCACTACATGGCCGACACCCAGGACGACCCCGGCGACGAGCTGGCCTGGGACCTGCGCGCGCTCACGGCGGCGCGCGGCGACTCGTCGGCCGTGCGCGCCTTCTACCCCTCGCTGCATCTCAATCTCGCGGCCGACTACGTGAAGCTCCAGCGGCCGGAAGCGGCGCGCGTCCATCTGGACCGGGCGCGCTCCGCCGCCGACGCGCTGGGGGAGGGCCCGGTGGGCGACGGGCACGACGAGGGGGTGCGGACCGCCATCGACCGGCTGGAGCGACGGCTGGATCTGGCGGGGGAGTAGGTCCTGTCCGGGACGGCAGACTAGCCGTACGTCTGCGCGCAGATCCGCGCCTGCGGGCTGCCTGCCGGCCAGTGGCCGTACGTCGTGCCGAGCGCGCACAGCTCCGCGCCCGTTGCAGGCGCGGGCGGCCCCGCAGGCACGGCAGGAGAAGGCGCAGGCGTCCGCTGCTTCGGCGGGTGGGCCGGTCGCCGGGGCGGCGCGGGCGCGGCCGGGGTGGGCGCGCCACCACCGGTCTCTGCCGGAGGGGCAGGCGCCGCCCGTCGGACAGGGCCCGTCGGGGTGGGCGGCGGGGCCACCGCCTCCAGGGCCTCACGCGCCGGCGGCTGGACGATCTGTGGCTCCACCCGGGCCGGCGGGTGGTCGCCCGCCTCCGATCGGGGCGCCGGTACGGCAGCGGGCCGCGCGGCCACCGAAACGCAGCCCGAGACCGCCGTCATCGTCATCCCCAGCAGCAGCATCGCTGCGGTGCTTCTCGTCGCCGCCGTGCTTCGCGTCGCGGTCGCCGGTCTCGTACGGTCCATCCGGACAACTCTGCTGGCCGAACGGGCTCTTGACGGACGTACGGCCCGGATTGGGCTCGGACGGGTGATCCCGGCGGGCCCCATGTTGCCGGGGAGGGGCGAGCGGTCAGTCGCCGGTCACTCCGTCGATCGCCTCGCGGATGAGGTCGGCGTGGCCGTTGTGCCGCGCGTACTCCTCGATCATGTGGGTGTAGATCCAGCGCAGGCTGATCCCTGCGCCGGTGCCCGGCTCGCGTCGCCGTCCCGCGCCCAGGTCGTCGAGCGAGCGCGCCGCCGCCAGCTCGCGTGCGCGGGCGATCTCGGCCTGCCAGACGGCGTACGTCTCGGTCCAGGTGTCGTCGTGGCCGACGTGGAAGTCGCCGTCCTCGTCGGCGTCCGTGTAGTAGATCGGGCCCGCGTCCTCGTCCGCCAGCACCCGGCGGAACCAGCTCCGCTCGACCTCCGCCATATGGCGGACGAGGCCGAGCAGCGTCAGCTCGGACGGTGCGACGGCGGCCCGCCTGAGCTGCTTGTCGTCCAGCTCGGCGCACTTCCAGGCCAGGGTGGAGCGGTGGTACTCCAGCCAGCCTTCCAGCATCTCGCGCTCGCCGGCGACGGTGGAGGGTTCCCTGCGCTCGGATGTCGTCATGGCGCCATCCTCACGTACCGGACGGGGCCGCTGCCACGGGTTATCCGCCGGCGCCGTCCCGCGTGCCACGCCGTTTCGCCTGCTTCACCGGGATCGCGGGGATCGCCGACCGGCAGCCGCCGCAGCGCACGTATGCTGCCGGGACGGCATATCAGTAATCGAACGATCGTTCCGGGTGACCGTCCCGGCGCGCACAGGAGGTCCCCGTGAAGGTCGGCTGCATCGGGCTCGGCGACATCGCGCAGAAGGCGTATCTGCCGGTGCTCACCGCGCTGCCCGGGGTCGAGCTGCATCTGCAGACCCGCACCCCGGCGACCCTCACCCGGACGGCGGAGACCCACCGCATCCCCGCAGCGCAGTGCCACACCGACCTCGAAGCGCTGCTCGCCCAGGACCTCGACGCCGCCTTCGTGCACGCGCCGACCGCCGCACACGCCGACATCGCCACCCGGCTGATCGAAGCGGGCGTGCCGACCTACGTCGACAAGCCCATCGCCTACGCGTACGCGGACTCCGAGCGGGTCGTGCTGCTCGCGGAGGAGCGCGGTGTCAGTCTCGCCGTCGGCTTCAACCGCCGTACGGCGCCCGCGTACGTCCAGTGTGCCGACCATCCGCGCGAGCTGATCCTGCTGCAGAAGAACCGGGTGGGGCTGCCCGAGGACCCGCGCGTCTTCGTCCTCGACGACTTCATCCATGTCGCCGACACGCTGCGCTTCCTGGTCCCCGGGCCCGTCGAGCACACCGACATCCGGACGCGGGTCAGGGACGGGCTGCTCGAACACGTCGTCCTGCAACTGTCCGGCGACGGCTTCACCGCCATCGGCATGATGAACCGGATGAACGGCTCGACCGAGGAGATCCTCGAAGTGTCCGGGCAGGACACCAAGCGGGCCGTCCACGACCTCGCCACCGTCATCGACCACAAGGGCCAGCCGTCGCTGCGCCGCCGCGGCGACTGGGTGCCGGTGGCCCGCCAGCGCGGTATCGAACAGGGCGTCCTCGGCTTCCTCGACGCCGTACGGGCGGGGAAGGTGCTCAGCGCGCGGGACGCCCTGCGGACTCATGAGCTGTGCGAGCGGGTGGTACGAGCGGCGCTCGACGGGACCGCCTGAACGAGCGCGCGCTCTCGGCCGCGCAGAACGCCAGCACGACGAGCAGCGCCGCGTACACCGCCCAGTCGCCGAACCTGACGTACGGCGTCGTGCCGCCGGCCAGCGGTACGTCGAACACGGCGGCGGTACGGCGGTCCGTACCGAGCGGTTCGCCGATCCGCTCGCCCCCGGGGCCGAAGACCGCGCTGATGCCGGTCAGTGTGGCGTGCACCATCGGCCGGCCGGTCTCTGCGGCCCGCAACGCGGCCAGTGAGGCGTGCTGTTGGGGCGCCCAACTGTGCTGGAACGACGAGGTCGACGACTGCGCGACGATCAGCTCCGCGCCGTCCCGCACCACCTGCCTGCTCATGTCGGGGAACGCCGTCTCGAAGCAGATCAGCGGGCCGATCCGCAGCCCGCCGCCGCCCGTCCGGCCCGCGCCCTGGTGCCCCGGCAGGGTCATGACCACCTGGCGCGTGCCGCGCACCCGGTCCTCGCTCGCCGCCCTGCCCACCGACGTCGCCCAGCTCAGGGCCGAGCGGAAGGGGATGTACTCACCGAACGGGACGAGCCGCATCTTGTCGTACGTGTCGCCGGTGGGGCCCGTCGGTCCCACCAGGACACTGCGCTTGAAGATGCCGGTGCGGCCCGCCGCGTTCGTGCTGCGCGCGTCCACATTGACCAGCAGGTCCGCGCCGACCGTACGGGACAGCGCGGCCAGCCGTCTCGCATAGCCCGGGTGGGTACGCAGATCGGCGCCGACGCTGCTCTCGCCCCACACGACGAGGTCCAGATCCTGACCGGTCAGCTTGCGGGTCAGCGTCTCGCTGCGGGTGAAGCGGTTCTCGACGGCTGCGGCGCCCGCCGCGATCCCGCCCGTCTGGACGACCCCGATCCGCGCGACCCCCGACCGCTCGGGCGCCGGGGCCCAGGCCCAGGCCGAACCCACCGCCGTGACGCACAGCACGATGCCGACGGCCGCCGTGATCCGCGCGCCCGCCGTCGAGACGAGCATCGCGACGGCCGTGTTCACCGCGACGACCAGCAGGCTCAGCAGCCAGACACCGCCGACCGAGGCGAGCCGCAGGGCGGGGGAGACCTGCCACTGGCTGGCGCCGAGCAGACCCCACGGGCCGCCAAGACCCTCCCACGACCTGGCCAGCTCGATCAGCAGCCAGCCGGAGGGCACCACCGCCAGCGCGGCGGCCGTACGGGCCCGCGAAGGCGCCCCGCCGAGGGTCGCCCGCACCAGCACACCCCACGGCGCCCAGAACAGCCCGAGCAGCCCGGCCACCACCACGATGAACACGTTCAGGCTCGGCATCAGCCAGTGATGGACGGCGATCATGAATCCGGCGCCGCCCAGCCAGCCGTCGAGCGCCGCCCTGCGGGGTGTGGGCGCGCCGCGTACCAGCAGCAGCCAGGGGACCAGGGCCACATAGGCCAGCCACCACAGGGAGGGGGCGGGGAAGGCGAGCGCGGGGAGCGCGCCGGCCGCCACGCCGGCGGCGGCCCGCCGCCACGGCGGGGCGGACCGCTGCTCGACTCCGTCATGCCGTCCGGCCAGGACCTGCATACCGCGCCTCCTCGCCGAACCCGTGGGGGGTGTCTCCTTCCCTCGGGCGAGGGAACGAAGCGGCCGGAGGCACGGACCGCGACCAGGTCCGGGGGGTGCTCAGGTCCGGTGCGTGATCAGTTGACGCGCCGCCAGCTCTCCTGGACTACCACGGAGTGCGGCCGCCAGCCCGCGTCGCCACGCAGCAGACCGAAGTCGAAGCGGCCACCACTCGTACGGTCCTCGCCGCCCTCCTGGCGCAACGTGCTGAGGTAGTCGGCGCGCAGGTCGGCGCGGTCGCCCGGGTAGCCGCCCAGATCCTGGATGCGCAGCCGCCGGTTCACGATCAGATGCTGCCGGACGGCGAACGGCTCCAGCGCGCCGGTCAGCCAGTCGGCCACCTCGGCGACCGTCCCTTCGACGCCGCCCGCCGACGTGTAGTCGGCGCGCCCGTCGGGGGTGAACAGGGCCCGAAAATCGGCCCACTCGGCATCGTCCACCGCCACCGCGTAACCGGTGATCAGTTCATCGATGGCCAGTCGGTCCATCACGGTCGCCAGTTCCACGCGCTGCGTCATTGGCTCAGTCTCCGGTAGTACGGGCCCCAGACCAAGTGCCCTGCTCGGAGGGCGTGCACGGCTCTGCGGGGCGCCCCTCGCCCAAGATCACGCCGATGTCCGCCACGCCCCACAACTCACCATGTGCCAGGCCTTGTTCCCTGACGGGGTATCGTCCGCGCAACGAATGGAAGGCGAGCTGACCACCTCAGACCCAGCGCGTGGCCGGAGGGGCCGGTGGGTCCGGAGCAATGGAGAGGTGGATCATGACCTCCGAGGTGTCATGTCGCCGGGCAGGTCGCTCGGGCGTCCTGGGTTACGGGGAAGACCGATGAGACTCTGCTTTCTGGTGGAGGAGCAGTACCGGCACGACGGCATGCCCGTCGAGGTGATCCGGCAACTGACCTCCTGGGGGCACCGCGTCGACGTACTGCGCCCCGGCAGCTCGCTGCTGCCGGTGTCCGAGGCGGTACGGGCCGGCAGCCACGACGCCTGGGTGCTCAAGACGGTGTCCGGCGGCCCCGGCCTCACGCTGCTGGAGGCCGCTGCGGCGGTCGGGCTCACCACGGTCAACGACGCGCGGGCCGTCCGGTGGGTACGGGACAAGGCGCTGGCGTCGGTGATCGGCCGCGACCGGGGGCTGCCGGTCCCCGTGACCTACGCGGCCGCCCGGTGGGAATCACTGGCGGAGATACGCGCCGCCGAGTTCCCGCTGGTCGTCAAACCGGCCGACGGCAGCTCGGGGCGGGCCGTACGGCTCGTACCCTCGGCGGACCGGCTGGCCGACCTCGGCGCCGAACTGGCCGGTGAGGGACTGCTGATCGCCCAGTCGTACGTGCCGAACTCCGGCGTCGACCTCAAGGTCTACTGCGTCGGCGGCGAGTTCTTCGCGACGGAGCGGTCCTCGCCGCTCCACCCCGACCGGCCGAACCGCGAGCGCCGGGTGCCGCTCTCCCGTGAAGTGGCCGGCATAGCCGCCGACGTCGGCCGGGTCTACGGACTCGACTTGTACGGCGTGGACATCCTGCTGGGGCCCGAAGGACCCGTGGTGGTCGACGTGAACGACTTCCCGAGCTTCCGCCAGGTGCCGGACGCGCCCGCCCGCGTCGGCCGGGCCATCCTCGAACTGGCTCGCGAGGGACGTGCGTTGCCGGACCCGGCGCCGACCGCGCCCACCGCACTGCCGACCCTGCCGGACGTGCTGCGGGTGCCCGCCCAGATGGCCGTACCGGTCGGCGAGGACAGATGAGGGTCTGCCTCCTCACCCCGCGCCCCGACCATCCGCTGTTCGCCGCCACCACCGCGCTGCTGACGCCGGACCACCAGGTCGAGTGGCTCGACCCGGCAGCCCCCGTGCCCGACCCCGATGTGATTCAGGCCGACGTCTGTCTGCTGAAGGCCCGTTCGCCGCGCGCCCTCGCACTCGCCAGATCCTTCGAGAAGCGCGGTGTGCCGGTGCTCAACTCGGCGGCGTCCACCGAACTGTGCCAGGACCGCGTCCTGATGGCGGGTCTCGCCGGGCGTGCGGGGCTGCCGTTCGTCGCCACCAGGGCCGTACCGACGCTGCGCCAACTCGCCGCCGAGCCCGCGCTCCCGTACCCGCTGGTCGTCAAGAGCCGGCACAGCAGGCGCGGCGATCTCGTGGCCCGCGTCGCCGGCGCGGGGCAACTGCGGGACCTCTGCACCGGATGGGCGGAGGAGCCCGTCGTGGTGCAGCCGTTCACGGCCAACGACGGCTGGGACCACAAACTGTGGGTCATCGACGGACACGTCTTCGCCGCGCTGCGCCGCTCGGAACTCGCCGAGGGGGAGCAGGGCCCTACACTGCCGCTCGCACCCGGTGAACTCCCCGACGGCTGGGCCGACCTGGCGCGCCGGGTGGGCCCTCTCTTCGGCCTTGAGGTGTACGGCGTCGATGTCCTCGACACCGGCGGCGGGGTGCCGCAGATCGTGGACATCAACGCCTTCCCCGGCGCACGCGGCCAGGCGGGCGCCCCCGAGGCGCTGGCGGCGCTGACGCTGCGGGTGGCGCGTACCGGATCTGCGCGCACCTGCTCGGAGGGCGGCCCGGCGGGCGACGCTGCCGTCAAGTGACCGTCCGTCAGGGGGAGTTCAATCTGCGACCGACTGGGCAGGCGACCAGTCGGCCGCCCGGCCCGCTGCGCGTCGACGGAGGGAACCACCGTGAAACGAGCCCACCTGACCCTGG
This sequence comes from Streptomyces sp. NPDC087906, assembly GCF_055584925.1. Classification (NCBI taxonomy): domain Bacteria; kingdom Bacillati; phylum Actinomycetota; class Actinomycetes; order Kitasatosporales; family Streptomycetaceae; genus Streptomyces; species Streptomyces sp. NPDC087906. Next base: position 161,422 of record NZ_JBVJLC010000011.1, on the reverse strand, counting down.
CCGCCGGGGTGGCGGTCGCCGCTCTGCTCGCCACCCAGCAGAGCGCCTCGGCGGGTCCGGCCGGTCCCGAGGGCCCGGCGGCTCCCGCGGCCGACACCTGGACCGGTACGTGGTCGGCGGCGCCGCAGAGCAGCGGTGACACCTTCGCCAACCAGACCCTGCGGCAGATCGTGCGCACCAGTATCTCCGGCACCTCCGTCCGGGTCCGGCTGTCGAACGCCTTCGGCAGTCAGCCGCTGACCGTCGACGACGTACATGTGGCGCAGCGGGCCTCGGGGTCGTCCGTCGTCCCGTCGAGCGACCGCGCGCTGACCTTCGGCGGGCAGAGCGGCACGGTCGTCGCGCCCGGCGGCTCCGCCGTCAGCGACCCGCTGTCCTTCACCGTCGGCGCGGGTACCGATCTGGCGGTCAGCCTCCATCTCCCCACCGCCACAGGCCCGGCGACGACGCATCAGACCGGTCTTCAGGACAACTACATCGCCACGGGCGACGTGAGCGGGAATGCGGACCTCACCGGCGCCCGCACGACGGGGAGTTACTACTTCCTTTCGGGTGTGGACGTGGTGAACCCGGCGGCGGAGGGCGCCGTGGTGGCCCTGGGCGCCTCGATCACCGACGGCATCGCCTCCGGCTCCAACAGCAACCGGCGCTGGCCCGACGACCTGGCGTCGAAGCTCACCGCGGCGGGCCGTACGGTCGGTGTGCTCAACCAGGGGATCAGCGGCAACCAACTGCTCAGGGACGGCGCGGGCCAGAGCGCGCTGAACCGCTTCGACCGGGACGTACTCGACCAGCCAGGGGTGCGGTGGGTCATCTTCTCCGACGACCCCATCAACGACCTGACCTCTGCGGCGCCGGGCTCCGACCAGCTCATCGACGGCCTGAAGCAGCTCATCTCTCGCGCGCACGCGCGCGGGATCACGTTCCTCTGCTCCACACTCACCCCGGTGGAGGGCACGAACGGCTGGAACGCCGATCTGGAGACCAAGCGGGCCGCCGTCAACGCCTTCATCCGCGGGGCCGACAGCGGTTGCGACGGTGTTGTCGACCAGGACACCGCGACCCACGATCCGGCACACCCCACGCGCTACCGCACCGACCTCGACAGCGGCGACCATCTGCACCCGAACGAGGCGGGCTTGCAGGCCATCGCCGACGCCGTGGACTTCTGACGGCCCGATTCCCGGCGCCTAGGTAGGCACGTTGTACGCCATCAGGGACACCTGCCCCGCCGCGACCCGCAGTTCGGTGATCGCGCAGTTGCGCAGCCCGGGGAAGATCCTGCGGTACTCGCTCTCCGGCAGGCCCAGCAGCCGGCACAGCACCAGCCGGTACAGGGTGTTGTGCGCGACGGCCAGGACACGTGTGCCCAACCGGCCGTCGGCCAGCCGCAGCAGGGCGGCGGCGCCGCGTGCCGCAGCCGCCATCGGATCCTCGCCGGCCGGCAGCGGGTACGCGGCCGGGTCCTTGAGGAACGCGGCCACCTCCTGCGGGTGGGACGCTTCGAGTTCGCCGAGGGTGCGGCCCTCGGCGATCCCGAAGTCCAGTTCCACCAGCTCCGGTTCGACGACGGGGACGAGTCCCGTCGCGCGTGCCGCGGGCTCGGCCGTACGCCGGGCGCGCGACAGCGGGGACGTCACGATCGCGTCGAGCCGGGCGCCCACCGCCCAAGCGCCGAGCGACTCCGCCTGCGCCAGGCCGAGCGGGGTCAGGCCGATGTCGCTGACCCCGGTGTAGCGGTTCTCCTCGTGCCACACGGTCTCGCCGTGCCGGCTGAGGAACAGCGTCGTGGTGGCGGTGGTCGTCATCCGTGCTCCCGTGCGTAGGCGGCCGTCTCCGCGGGGAGCCAGCCGCGTTGTTCCCAGATGTCCACGAGCGCGGCGAAGGGCTCGTCGAACCGCCGGCTCACCTCGGGCCGCGGCTCAAGTGCCGTACGGACGCGCACCATCGGGCGCAGTGCGGACAGCGGCGGCGCGGAACGCGCCGGGCCCGCTGCCGCGCTCTCCGCAGCGGTGACACCGTGGGCGGCGAGTACGGCCATGCCCAGCGCCGAGTCGGCCTGTTCCGGGACGGTGGCCGGACGGCCCAGCACATCGGCGCGCAACTGGTTCCAGTACGCGCTGCTCGTCGCGCCGCCGGTGAAGGCGACGGGCCCCTCGATCCAGGCGCCGAGGAGCTGTACGTACGCCAGACACAGCCGCTCCACGAAAGCGACCCCCTGCAGCAGCGAAGCGTGCAGGTCCCCTTCGTTTTTCGGGGTGCCCAGGGTGAACGCTTCGGCGTCCGGGGCGAGGAACGGGAAGCGCTCGCCGTGCGACACCAGGGGATACGAGAGCACACTCGCCGGTTCGTAGGGGGCCGCCGCGCGGTCCAGCCGCGCCAGGTCGGCCCCGGGGAACGCCCGGGTCAGCGCGCCCGCGCCGACGCTCGAAGCGCCGCCCGGCAGCCAGTTCCCGTCCGCCGAGCGGTGGTTGTAGAGCACCCCCGCCGGGTCGGCGAGCGGGCTCGCCGTGACGCCCTTGATGACGAGCGTGGTGCCGAGGACGGTGTTCCACTGTCCGACGTCCCAGGCCCCCGAGCCGAGTTGGGCCGCGCAGCCGTCCGTCATACCGGCGATCACCGGGGCCCCCTCGGCGAGACCGGTCACGGCCGCCGCTTCGGCGCAGACCGTGCCGAGCACCGCGCCGGGCGCCACCACCTCCGGGAAGTCCAGCCCGGACAGGCCCAGTTGCTCGTGGACCTCGCGCGGCCAGCGGCGGCCGTGCAGGTCGTAGCCGGTCTTCAGGGCATGGCTGGAGTCGGTGGGCACCGGCCGCCCGACGAGCCTGGTGGTGACGTAGTCCGCCTGATGGCAGACCCGGGCGCCGCGCAGCGCGGCGACATCTCCCGCACCCTGCCGGGTCAGCCACAGAATCTTCGCCAGGGCCCAGCTCGGCTGGATGCGGTAGCCGAGCGAGCGCCACACGTCGGCGCCGGTCTCCTGGGCGTACCGCGCCTCGCCGGCCGCCCTGCTGTCGTCATACATCAGGGCCGGTGTCAGGGGGGCGCCGGCGGAGTCGGTGAGCAGGACGGTGCCGGACGTGGCGCACACCGCGACGCCCCGCACCCGCGCGGAGCCGAGCGGCCGCAGCGTCTCGCGGACCGCCGCGCCGACGCCGTCCCACCAGTCCGAGGGGAGCTGTTCGTGCCGGTCGCCGTCCCTCAGGCCGGTGAGCGGGGAAGAGCCACGGCCGAGCACCCGGCCCGCACCGGTCACGGCGAGGGCACGTACGCTCTGCGTCCCGAGATCGATCCCCAGCCACAGCTCCTGGTCAGGTGTGTCCGGCACAGGGTCCCGTCCTCTCCTCGTCGTTCGGTCGCTCGGCCGTTCTGTCGTTCGGCCGTTCCTGGCCGCTTTTCACACCGCGACCACACGCCTGGGCGGAGGTCCGCCTGCCGGGCCCGGACGGGTCGGCATCGCCGCTCCCATCTGCTGAGAGGCCGCCCGCATCCGTACTCGACGGGTTGACCCGGCCACCGCGCGTGGTGAACACTGCCGAACGCTACCTCAGCCAGGAATGTTATATCCACAGCACAGAATGTTATTGTCGGCCCGACGGATCGGAACAGGACCGAGGAATGTCACAGGACAAGAACCGCCATGGGCCCTCGCAGCGCCGTCGCGAGCTCTCGGACCATGTGCTGGCCGAGGGGTCGGTCTCGGCCGCCGACCTGGCCGAGCGGTTCGGTGTGAGTCTGATGACCATCTACCGGGACATCGACGAGCTGGAGCGCGAGGGCATCCTGCGCAAGTTCCGCGGCGGTGTCACGGTCCAGCCGTCCGGTGTGTTCGAGAGCAATGTCGCCTTCCGCAAGAAGACGATGGTGGCCGAGAAAGAGGCCATCGCCGCCAAGGCGGTGACCCTGATCGAACCCGGCATGTCCGTCATGATCGACGACTCGACGACCGCGCTGGAACTGGCCAGGCTGCTGCCCGGCATCGAGCCGCTGACCGTGGTCACCAACTTCCTCGAAGCCCTCAACCTGCTCGCCGACGAGCGCGGACTGCATCTGATGGCGCTCGGCGGCGACTACGACCGCCACCACGACTCCTTCCTCGGCGTGCCCTGCGTGGAGGCCGTCGAGGCGCTGCGGGTCGATCTGTGCTTCGTCTCCACCTCGTCCGTCCTCGGGGACTTCGCCTTCCACCAGGAGCAGCGGATCGTCGCGGTCAAGCGGGCGATGCTCAAGGCCGCCAACCGCAACATCCTGATGATCGACCACTCCAAGCTGGGCCGCACCGCGCTGCACCGGCTGGCCCCGCTCACCACCTTCGACCTCATATTGGTCGACGACCGCACCCCGCCCGACGTCCTGCGCTCCCTCGACGAGAGCGGCGTCCCGTACGAGACCGCTCCGACCTGATACGAGACAGCTCCCACCTGAGCGTCTGAGCACCTGAAGGAGACCTCGCCCATGAGAATCCTCGCTGCGGGCGACCATTTCGTCGCCCCCGATCTGCTCACCAGGGAGCTGACGGCCGAGATCGGCACCGGTCACTCCGTCGAAGAACTGCGGCTGCCGTGGCCGCTGACCCCCTTCGGCCCTGTGGCCGAGGTCGACGAGGCGTCGGGGGACGAGGACACCATGCTCACCGCGCTGCGCGGGGTGCAGGTGTGTGTCACCCAAATGGCCCCGCTGACCAGGAAGATCCTCGACGGCGCTCCCGATCTGCGGCTGGTCGTCATCGGCAGGGGCGGTCCCGTCAACGTCAACCTCGAAGCGGCGAAGGAACACGGCGTCCAGGTCTGCAACACACCGGGGCGCAACGCGGCGGCCACCGCCGAGTACACGCTCGGACTGATGCTCGCCGCGATGCGCCGCATCCCCGAGACGTCAGCGGCGCTCGCCGCGGGCCGCTGGGCTGGGGAGTTCTACACGTACGAGAACTGCGGCCCGGGACTCGACGGAGCGACCGTCGGGCTGATCGGCTGCGGCGCCGTCGGCAGCCGGGTGGCGCGCGCCCTGACCGCGCTCGGCGCGCGGGTACGCCTCTACGACCCGTACGCCGACCCGGCGACGCTGCGCGAGTCCGGCGAGCCCGTCGCCGACCTGGACGACCTGCTGCGCGGCTCCGATGTCGTGTCGCTGCACGCGCGGCTGACCCCGGAGACCCGCGGGCTGCTCGGCGCCCGCGAACTGGCGCTGCTGCCCGAAGGGGCGGTCGTCGTGAACTGCGCGCGCGGCGCGCTGCTGGACGAGGAAGCCCTGTGCGACGCTCTGGAGTCGGGCCGGCTCGCCGCCGCCGGACTCGACGTCTTCGCGGTGGAGCCCCCGCTGCCCGACTCCCGGCTGCGCAGCGCCCCCCGGCTGGTCATGACGCCCCATCTGGCGGGCGCCAACACGTCCGTCGCGCACAACGCGGCCCGGATCGCCGCCGCTGAGGTGGGCAGGTTCCTGCGCGGCGAAGCCCTGGCCCATCGCGTCATCTGAAGGTCTTTCAGCCGAGGGAAGGAACGAACGGTGTTCGTCGGACTGGACATGGGAACCTCGGTCGCCAAGGCTGCGGCCTTCGCCGATGACGGCACGACCCTGCGGGTCGAATCGACGCCGATCGCGCTCGGCGGGCGCGGCGAGAACGTCGAGCAGGACGTCGAGGAGGTGGTGCGCGCCGCCACCGGCGTCATCGCGGCCGTCACCGAAGGCCAGGCACCCGCGCTGGTCGCCGTCACCGGACAGGGCGACGGCCTGTGGCTGGTCGACGCCGAGGGCCGGGCCGTACGACCCGCCATGTCCTGGATGGACGGCAGGGCCGGCGGCCTGGTCGCCGACTGGATGGCGGACGGTACGGCCGACCGGCTCTACCGGCGGACCGGCAACGTGCTGTTCCCGGGGTCTGCGGGGCCGCTACTCGCCTGGCTCGACCGCAACGAACCCGCGTCCCTCGACGCCGCCACGACCGCCGCCTGCTGCAAGGACGTCATCCATCTGCGGCTCACCGGCGAGCGCGGCACCGACCTCTCCGACGCGTCGGTGCCCTTCCTCGACCCGCGCACCCGCACCTACGCGCCCGAAGCGCTCGCCGCCCTCGGCATCGAACACCGCGCGGGACTGCTGCCGCCCATCGCGGAGACCCTGCCGTACGGGGAGGCGCTCGGGCGCGTCGAGGGCCTCACGCGCGGCACCCCCGTCACCTCGGGCCCCTACGACCTGCCGGCCTGCGCCACGGGCGCGGGGGTCACCGAGCCGGGCGACGGGCTGCTCACCGTCGGTACGACCCTGGCCTGCCAGGTCGTCGTGGAGCGCGTCGCCCTCGACGACGACCCGGTCGGCTTCCATCTCGCCACGGCCAGGGCGGACCGCCATATGCGGGCCCTGCCCGCGATGACCGGCACCGTCGCGCTGGACTGGGTGCTCGGCCTCACCGGCGCGACCCACGACCAGCTCTCCGAACTCCTCGACGCCTCACCGCGCGGCGCGCGCGGCGTGGCGGCGCTGCCCTACCTGTCGCCGTCCGGCGAGCGCTCGCCGTTCGTCGACCCCCTGGCGCGCGCCGAGTTCACCGGGCTGGACCTGCGGGCCACCCGCGCCGACCTGGTCCGCGCCATGTGCGAGGCCATCGCCTTCGCCGCCCGGCACTGCCTCGAAGCGGCAGGTCTGACGGGCCAGTTGGCGGTCTGCGGCGGCGGCGCCCGCAACCCCGCCTGGCTGCGGCTGTTCGCCGACGTACTGGGCCGTCCGCTGCGCGTCGCCCGCGGTCCCGAACCCGGCGCGCGTGGCGCGGTGCTGGCCGCCGTCGCGGCCCACGGCGACAGACTGGCGCGGCAGTTGGACATCGCGGAGTGGACCGCCCCCGAAGCGGTGGTCGATCCCGATCCGGCCGGTGTCACGTTCTACGACGAGGCGTACGTCGACTATCTGTTCCGGGTCGCGAGCGCGCGCGAACGCTGGCACGGACCCGCTGACACCCGGGGGACCGGCCGGTCCTGATGACTGGTCAGTCGCCCGTGCTCCGGTCGCTCTCCGCCCGCACCGGCGGCTCGGGCCGCTGGTGCGGTAGGCGGGCGGCCGGGGACGGTACGGCCGTGCCGGTGAGCAGCCGTACGGGCCCCAGCAGCCCGCTGACCCGCTGACCGGGGAAGACGAAATGCGTGGGGCTCGACGCGTCCAACTGGGGCGCGAGCGTGCCGAACACGGTGATCTCGACGGTGTTCGGCCCCTGCGTCGTCAGCCCGGTCAGGTCGAAGACGTACGGCGAGCACACCCGTACGCCCGCGGCGGCGCCGCCGACCGACACCTCGGCCGTCCCGCGCACCCGGCCGAGGTCGAGGGAGACCCGGCCGTCCGCCGCATCGGCCGGCAGGTGCACGACCTGGCTGTAGCGGACCCCGCCGCTGTACTCGGCGAGTCCGTTGGCCTCCCAGTCACCGGCCCTGATCCGCCCGGGGCCGACCTCGCAGCGCACCGGGCCCGCGAGGGCCGCGCCACCCTCATGGCCGGGGTCCGGCTCCAGCCGCAGCGCGGCCGACCGTACGCCGGTGGGGGCGCCGTCCTCCGTCAGCTCGACGGTCAGTGTGCCGTCCGCGTCTGCCGTCGTGCCGCGCGCCACGCCGTCCACGTACGCCGTGGCCCTGCCGTGCACCCGCACCGTCAACATCCGCGCACCGGGCGGCAGTTCGCACCACAGCCACTCCACCGCTGGCCGGGCGCCCGGTACGGCGAAGCCGACGGCGACCACGGTGCCGTCGTCGGCGTCGGGGTCCAGCCAGGCGGCGCCGGGCAGCGGGTGCGGTCTGCGGCGCAGATACAGCGCCGCCGGATCGCCCACCGGTTCGCGGCGTACCGCCACCGGCACCCGCTCGCCGTCGCGCTCCGCCCACCAGGTGGCATCGCTGTGTACGGTCGCGAGGACCGCCCGCTCGCTGTCGTGGACGACGGCGTCGACCAGCACGGCGGGGTCGCCGCCGGTGCTCTCCACCGACAGCTCGTTGTCACCCGCCCGCAGGGCGCCGGTGATGTCGTGCCGACGCACGCGCGGCACGGCGTGCTCGGCGTACGGGTCGAAGCCGCCCTGCCTGCCCACCACGTTTCCGTTGACCCGCAGCACGCACCGGCCACGGGCGGCCACTTGCACCACCGCGCCGGCCGGCGTCCCGGCCAGCGTCAGGACCGTACCGACACGTACGGCGGCCGATATCCACTCGGGCCGCCGGTAGCGGTCCGGATCGCGTACGAGCGCCACATGCGCGCGCAGTTCGACGTCCTGATCGGGTGTCAGCTCCAGTTCCAGCAACTGGCGGCCGGCACCCAACCGGACCGGTCCCAGGGCGAGATGACCGCCGTCGGCCAGGCCGACCGGCTGTCCGGCGAGCCGGACCGACTTCGCCGCGGCGGCGCCGATCGCGAGATGTCCGTCGAAGGCTTCGGACAGCAGCAGTTCGACCGCGACCCGCACGGTCGTCCCCGCAGGCGTCTGGCCGATGTGGATGAACTCCTCCGGCACATGGCCCTTGGGTCCCAGGACCGGCCGGTGCACCGGATCCTTGTGGACGCCGCGCGAGTTGGACCACTCCAGAACCCGGACCGTCTCCCCGTGTGTTTCGCGCAGCACCGCGTGCGGTCCGAACGTGGCGTGCACGGGGGGCAGTTCCCTGGCCGGACGCGCGGTGCCCCCCGACACCGCCCATCCGTCGCGTACGCCGTCGTCGCCGGGGCCTTCCGCCCGGTGGCGGAACGTACGCAGCTCGGTGTGGACCGGACCACCCTGCGGCGCGGCAGCGGGACGGCCGAAGTCGCCCCAGGTGTTGTCGGCCGTCGGCACAAGACACATGTCCCAGTCCCCTTCGACGGGGATCACGACAGAGGTGTCCGCGCCGACGGACTCGACGGCCTCCGGCTGCGGCGGCTCCTCGGAACCACCCGGGAACACCAGCACAGCGGCGGGGCCCGCGTCGAAGGGCACATCGACCTCGCGGCAGCCCGGCTCGTCCGGAGCCTCCCTGACCGGCAGACGCCGGGGCGCGCCGCCGAACGGGTCTACCAGCACGGCGGGTCCCGCCACGCCCCGTACCCGCACCCGCGCGGTGCGCGCGTAGCGGCCGGGGTCGAAGTCGTAGCGTGCGTCGAGCCAGCCGAGCGCGGCCCCCCGCTCGTCGGGCGCCGCGACGGCCGCCCGGGTCGCGCGAGGGGCGCCCGCCGTCAGAAACACCACGGTGGCGTCCCCCACCCGGCGGGCGAGCACGGGGACCGTCGCCTCGACAGCGCGGCGCTGCCCGGTGGGCACAGCGGACAGCGCATCCGCCAGCTCCTCCGCCGAGGGGACGAACACGGCGCGGCCGTCGGCGAAGCACGCCCGGAGCGCCGCGAGCGTGACGGCGTCAGCGTCGGCGTCGGCGTCCGTGCCCACGATCTGCTCAGGTACGGCGCCGAGCGCCACGAGACGCCCGCCGGCCGCTGCGAACTCCACCAACCGCCGCGCGCCGGCCGCTTCGAGGACCGTGCACGCGGGCAGCAGGACCGTCCCGTACCGCTCCTCCGCGACACAGAGCCGGGTCCCGTCGGCGCCTGCGCCGCGTACCGCCGCCCGCGCGAGCGAGGCGTCGTCGATCACGTCGGCATCCTGGCCGAGCCGGTCGAGCACCCCCGGCCTGGTGCGGAACCAGGCCATGTCACCGACGAGTTCGAGATACACCGCCTGGGCGCGCTCGGCTGCCGCCGACACACCGTCCAGTGCCGTGCCTGCCTGCGCCGTCGTGGTGGGCAGCAGCACCGCGACGTCGCACAGATGGCGGCCGAGGCTCAGGATCGCGCACAGCCGGGTCACGGCGTCGGCGAAGACCCGGTGGTGGCGCCAGTACGGCTGCCGCCAGTCGGTGCCCGGCGGCGCCCACTCCCACCAGCCGCCCTTGGTGGTGGAATACACCGCGTGCGGGTTGTAGAGCGTCGCGCCCGCGCGCAGCCACGGCAGCAGCCAGTCGAACGTCTCCTCCAGCGTGCCGCCCCAGCCGGTGGAGTGGAACGCCTCGATCCAGGTGCGCCGGCCCCCGTACAGATGCGCCAGCGAGGAGTGGATACGGGCGTCGCCGTGGTGGTCCGAGCCAGGCGCCGAGAACCAGCGGTGTGTTCTGGCGTAGTCGGCGTACAACTCGACGCCGCCGACGGGGTGTCCGGCGCGCGCCGGGTCCTGCTGGTCGCAGCCGACGAGCAGCCCATGCCGCTCGTGCCACTCCGCGAGCGGCCGGAAGAACGCCTCCTCGGCCAGCTCCGCCCGGGTGAGCTGGTAGTCGTGCCGTATCCGGCTCACGTCAGGGCGCGGGCCGGCGCCCGCGCCGTCGTCGTACAGCGCGTCGAGACACGGTACGAGGTCGTAGCCGCGCAGCCGCCGGAAGGCGGCGGCGAACCGGTCCGACCAGGTGGGCAGGGACGGCAGTTCGTCCTGGAACGAGCCCACGACGACGGTCCCGAGCCGGTCGCCGAGATGCCGCTCGAAGGCGCCGTGCACCCGGTCGAGCAGCGCGGCGCACGCCTCGGCGCCGAGGTAGTCGAAGCCCAGCGGCACCTGGTGATGGAGCGTCAGCCGCCAGCGCCCGGGGCCCGGCGCCCGTACGGTCCGCCCGTCGACGGCGAGCGCGACGGCGGGACCCGTCACCCGCCCCGCGCCGTCGAGGGGTTCGGCGTGGCCGCCGACCGGCTGCCCCTCGGGCGGGCAGCTCAGCTCGCCGGCGCCGTCCACGACGGCACGCACCCGCTCCAGCCTGCGCCCCGCGTACCGCGGCTGCTCGTCCACGAGACGCGCCTGGAGATCGGCGCCCGAGAAGCCCAACTGGTCGTAGAACCAGAGGAAGACGCCCAGCTCGGCCGCGTCCTCGCACACCCCGTCGAGCAGGGCCCACCAGGCGTCGCTCATGAACGGCGGATCGTCCGCGTCGGAGCCGAACAGCGGCCCTGACGGCGCCAGATTGAGGATGACGAGATGGCACACCCCGCCCGCCGCGAACCGTTCGAGCTGCGCCCGCAGCCGCGCCCGGTCCAGCCGCTCCCCGCTCCACCACCAGATGGCGGTGGGCGAGAAGGCCCTCGGTGGGTCGGCGAGGATCGCGGCTATCTCTCCCGGGAGGCCGTCAGCCCTTGAGCCCACCTGCGAACCCCTTGATCACGAACCGCTGGAGGAACAGGAAGATGACGAGGATCGGCAGCGCCGCGAGCACCAGCCCCGCGAAGACCAGGCCGTAGTCGGAGACGTACTGCCCGACGAACGAGAAGATCCCGACCGGCACGGTCTCCTTGCCGGAGCCGCCCAGGTACAGCAGCGGGGTGAAGAAGTCGTTCCAGACGAAGACCGCGTTCAGGATGATTACGGTGCCGGTGATCGGCCGCAGCAGCGGGAAGACGATCCGGGTGAACGCCTGCCGGTGGTTGCAGCCGTCGATCAGCGCCGCCTGCGCGTAGTCCGCGGGCAGCGCCCGGATGAATCCGGTGTACAGGAAGACGGTGAAGGGCAGTTGGATGCCGGTGTAGAACAGGATCATGCCCTGGTAGGTGCCGAGCCAGCCGAGGTTGTCGACCAGTTTGTACAGCGGGATCATGCCGAGCTGGAACGGCAGCACGATCCCCAGCAGGAACAGGACGTACAGACCGTAGCCGAGGCCCCGGACACACCGCGCCAGGTAGTAGGCGCCGGTCGAGCCGACCACGATGAGCAGCAGCAGACTGACGCCGGTGATGACCGCGCTGTTGACCAGGGCCGATCCGAGGGACGCGGACGACCAGGCGTTGCCGAAGTTGTCGAGGGTGGGCGAGGTCGGCGGCGACAGCGGCGAGTCGGCGATCTGCGACGGGGTCTTGAGCGCCAGCGTGAGCAGGGCGTACACCGGGAACAGGAAGACGACGGCGGCCGCGATCATCACCAGTTCGAGGGCGTAACGCCCGTACCCGGGCCGCCGCTTGCGGCGTGCCGCGGCTGGCCGCTCGGCGCCGGTGTTGACCCCGCCGGCCGTGAAGGTACTCACGCGGTGACCTCCCGGGCACGCAGATAACGGAGTTGGATCAGGGAGACGGCGGCCACGAACAGCGCGAGGACCAGGGCCACGGCCGTGCTGTAGCCGAACTTTCCGTACACGAACGCTTCCTTGTAGAGCACGGTCGACAGCGTCTCGCTCGATGTGCCGGGACCGCCGTTGGTCGCCGCGTACACCTGGTCGAAGAGTTTCAGACCACCGATGGTCGACAGCATCAGGTTGATGGTCAGCGCGGGCGCCAGCAGCGGCCAGGTGACATAGCGGAACCGCTGCCAGGTGCCGGCGCCGTCGATCCGCGCCGCCTCGTGGAGTTCGGCGGGCACGCCCTGCAGCCCGGCCAGGAAGATCACCATCGAGTAGCCGGCGTACTGCCACACGACCATCGCCGCCACCGACCACAGCGCGAGCGACGGGTTGCCCAGCCAGTCCTGGCGCAGACCGCCCAGACCGACGGCGCCGAGGATGCCGTTGAGCCCGGCCCCGTTGTCCGGGTTGTAGACGTACTTCCAGAGGAACGCCACCATCACCGGGCTGACCACGGCGGGCGCGAAGAAGATCACCCGCAGCAGCGCCCTGGACTTGATGTTGGCGTTCACGCCGAGCGCCAGCAGCAGCCCGATGCCGTTCTGCACGACGACAATGGCGACGGTCAGCAGCAGTGTGTTGGTGACGGACTGGATGGCGCGGTCGTCGCCGAGCAGCGTGTGGAAGTTGGCGAGGCCCACGAACGAGAACGAACCGATGCCGGACCAGTCGGTGAACGCGTAGACCACACCCGCGATGCTCGGGTACAGCACCACGATCGCGTACACGACGAGCGCGGGGACGACGAACATCCACGGCGGTACGGTGGGGTCGCGGCGGCCGGGCCGGGGTCCGGCGAAACGGAGCCGGAGCGGGACGGTACGGGGCCGGGGCTGGGTGATCCGGGGCTCGGGCCCGGCGGTGCGAGGTTCTTTCACGACTGCTTCCCGTAGGCCTTGTCCATCTCGCCCAGTGCGCCCTTCACATCGGTCTTGCCGGCGAGCAGGTCCTGTACGGCGGCGAAGTGGGCGGGCTGCACCTCGGCGTTGGGCCAGCGCTGGTCCATGAAGGGGACGGCGCGGTTGTCGTCGATGATGAGCAGGAACTCCGCGAGCGCCGGGTCGAGTCTGGTGGTGGAGTCCCGGGTGAACGGGATGGCGGAGACGGCCGTCGCCCAGGCGTTGAGGTTCTCCTGCTTGCCGAGGAATTCGATGAACTGCCGCCCCTTGGCGGCGTTCTTGGCGCGCGCCGACACGCCCAGACCGACGACGACACCCGCCGGGATCCACAGCTTCGCCGGATCGTCGCCGCCGGGGAAGGGGAACATGCTGATGTCGTCCGGGGTCTTCGCCGCCTGCCGGAAGTTGGTCAGCACGGACGACACCTGCACGGCCATGGCCGCCTTGCCCGTGGCGACCATCGACGTCTGCTGCTCGTACGTGGTGCCGTTGGGGTTGTCGTTGAAGAACCCGCGCTTCTGCAGGTTCTGGTACTTGCCCATGGCGTCGGCCCAGCCCGAGTCGGCGAACGTGGCGTGCCCTGCCGCCATGTCGTCGTCGAACGTGGCGTTCTCGGCGTAGACCGCGTTGGGCACCAGCGCGTACGTGATGAGCTGGGTGACCCACGGGGTCTGCGCCCCGAGCGCGATCGGCACCACGCCCTTGGCCTTCAACTTGCCGCACACGTCGAGGAGTTCGGACCACGTCTTGGGCGGCTCGACACCGGCGTCGGCGAACACCTTCTTGTTGTAGATGGCGCCGATGGTGCTGCTGCCCGCCGAGTACAGATAGGTCTTGCCGTCCCTGCGGTACGCGGCGTCGAAGCCCTTCGGGATCGTCTTGGTCCACGCCTGGTCGTCGAGGTCGGCCAGCAGCCCCGCCTTGGCCAGCTCGACCATGGACATCGCGCTGCCACTGCCCGGGTAGAGCACATGCACATCGGGGGCGTTGCCGCCGGCGAGCTGGGTCCGCACCACCGTCTGCACCTGGTCGGTCGGTGCGAACGACGTGCTGAAAGAGGTGTCCGGGTGGCTCTTGCGGTAGACGGCGAGCAGGTCGGTGATCGGCTTCTGCTCGTCGGCGACACCGACGATGCGTACCTTGCCCGATCCGCCGCTCGACCCCGAACACGCCGTGAGGACCGAGGGGAGCGCGGTGGCGGCCATGACCCCACCGCCGACGCGGAGGAATCCCCGGCGGCTCACCGTGCCCCGGCCGGGCAGACTTCGGGAACCCGTGCTCATGGTGTGTCCTCCTCGTGGAGACCGGCGGGCGGTCGCTCCGCCGGAGAGAATGCCGCGGTGAAGTGGTAGGCCCCCGAGGCCACTTGGTAGTGGGCGTGGCCGGGTCCCGCACCGATCAGGGTGGCGTGGCCGCCGTCGCCTGACGCCGGGTCCGCCTCGCGCACCGAGCCGGGATCGGTGGTGGGTACGAACACATCGGCGGTGGCACCCGGCGGCACCTGCACCCGCAGGCTGAGACGGTCGCCCCTGCGCCGCCAGCCGGCCGCGACGGTGCCGCGCGCCGACTCGTAGCGGGCGCTCGCGTAGGTGAGGGCGCCTGGCTCGGGCCGCACCCGCAGCCGCCGGTAGGCGACGGAGTCCTCGGCCTGGTCGACACCGGCGACACCCCGGTAGAGCCACTCGCCGATGGAGCCGAGCGCGTAGTGGTTGAAGGAGTTCATCGCCGGTGCGCGGAAGCCGCCCTCGGGCGTCCAGCCGTCCCACCGCTCCCAGATGGTGGTGGCGCCGTGCCGCAGCGGGAACAGCCACGACGGCACTTCCGTACGGCGCAGCAGCGCGTGGGCCAGATCGGCGCGCCCGTACGCGTCGAGCACGGGCGCCGCGAGCGCCACACCGACGAAGCCCGTCTGCAGGGCGGGTCCCGCCGCCTCGACCAGTTCGGCCAGGCGCTCGGCTGCGGCTTCGGTGAGGTGGTCGGGCAGCAGGCCGAAGGCGAGCGCGACCAGATAGCCGGTCTGGGTGTCGCCCGCCACCCGCAACCGCAGCGCGGAGCCCTCCGTGCCTTCCGGTTCTTCGACGGTGACGAAGCGCTCGACGAACGCCGACCTGATCGCCGCGGCCAGTTGGTGGTGGGCCTCCGCCACGTCGTGCCGCCCCAGCGCGTCCGCCGCCAGCGCCGTGAGCCGGGTGCTGTGCGCGAAGTAGGCGGTGGCGATGACCTCGCGCGGGGTGGGCGTGCCGGGGGCGAGCCAGTCGGAGAAGTGCGGGCCCACCCGGTAGCGCCAGATCAGATCGGGGTTGTGCCGGTGGATCAGGGCGACCCAGCCGCGCATGCCGTCCAGCGCGCGGGAGAGGAACCGCGGGTCACCGTAGGTCCGGTACAGATGCCACGGCACGATCACCCCCGCGTCGCCCCAGCCGGGCGCCCCTTCGTCGGCGACCCCTGCGAGGCGCGGCGCCACGTTCGGGAAGCCGCCCTCGGGTGTACGGGCGTCGGCCACGTCGCGCAGCCATTTGGTGAAGAAGGCCGCCACATCGGCGTTGAGGGCGGCGGTGGGGAGGAAGACCTGCGCGTCGGCCAGCCAGCCGAGCCGCTCGTCGCGCTGCGGGCAGTCGGTCGGCACACTGACGAAGTTCGAGCGCTGCCCCCACTCCACGCACGAGTGCAGCCGGCGGATGTCGGGATCCGAGCAGTCGAAGGAACCGGCCCAGGGGGTGTCGCTGTGCAGCGCGACGGCGACCACGTCGTCGCTGCTCAGCGCCGGTACGCCGGTGATCTCGGCGTACCGGAAGCCGTGGTACGTGAACCGCGGCTCGAAGTCGACGTGCCGGCGGCCGTCGCCGATCAGGACGTCCGTCGCAGCGGCCGTGCGCAGATTGGCCGTGTACAGGCGCTGGTCCTCGTCCAGCACCTCGGCGTGCCGGACGACCACCCGGGCGCCGGACGCGAGCCCGTCGACACCGAGCCGCACCCGCCCGGCGAGATTCTGGCCGAAGTCGACGACGTGCGTGTCCGGCGAGATCCGGGTGACCGAGACGGGCCGTACCTCGGCCGTCGCACGTACGGGCTCGTCGACGGAGGCCACGAGCAGCCGGTGCTCCGCGTCGGTGATCCGGGCGGGCGACCAGCCACTCGCGTCGAAGCCGGGCAGCTCCCAGCCGTCGACCGCGCGCCGCAGATCGTGGCACTCGCCCATCAGCAGATCGGCGTGCCGGATCGCGCCGGTGTGCGTGACCCAGCTTTCGTCGGTGCCGACCGTGCTGACACTGCCGTCGGCGTGGGTGAGTTGGAGTTCGGCGATGAACTGGGGGAACGTGCCGTAGTGCGCGCCGGCCCTGCGCGGTTCGAAGCCGACGAAGCCGCTCCACCAGCCGTCGGCGATCGTCGCCGCGAGGACGTTCTCCCCCTGGCCGACCAGTTCGGTCACGTCGTAGGTCTGGTACTGCACCCGGCGGGTGTAGTCGGTCCAGCCAGGGGCGAGTTCGGCGTCACCGACCCGGGCGCCGTTGAGCCGTACCTCGTACAGCCCGCGCGCGCTGACATAGAGCCGGGCCAGGACGAGCGGGGAGACGGCCGATCCGGAGAAGACCCGGCGCAGCAGCGGGCACGGGGCGAGCCCGTGGTCGTCCAGGGCGCGCTCGCCCTCGGTCGGCGCGTCCACCACGTCGATCGGGTCGGGGTTGTGGGTGATCCAGGAGGCCCGCCACACGGACGTGCCCGACTGGCCCGCGGCGCCCGACGGCATGGCGAGACCCGTCTCGAACCAGGACACGGCGTCCGCGGGTGCGTCGGCCGAGGCGGACCAGACCTCGACGCGCCAGTGGTAGCGGGTGCGCGCCCGCAGGGCGGGTCCGGCGTATCCGGCGCCGATCGCCGAGGTGTCCTCGACCCGGCCGCTGTCCCAGTGGGGCTGCCCGCCGTCCGCCAGTGCCTCGGGCCGCTCGGCGACCCGCAGCCGGTATGCGACGGGATCGTCGCCGCGCCGGTCGGAGGCGAGCCGCCAGGAGAGGAGCGGAGCGGAGTCGTCGATTCCGAGCGGGGTGGTGCGGTGATCGCACCGCAGGGCATAGGGCCGCAGTGCGGACACAGGCAGGTCCTCCCTTCGCACCGGACCGGCGTGAAGATGATCATCCTTCTATGTGAAAACTAACGTCAATTCTGTGGCGTGGAGACTATGAGCCCCTCGCGAGCAGTGTCAAGGGTCGTGGCGGAGCGCCGATCCGCTGCCCTCATCGTGCCGGAACTCCCGCTGGGCGCGGCCTCGACCGGCCTTGCGGCGCAGCGGTACGACCCTTGTGGCGGATGATTTGTCCGTGATATTCACTGCGTGATTACAACACGATCAAACGTGAAAATGCCCCGCGACCGAGGTGCGACGCGCCGGGCGGGGGACCGGCCGGCCGTCGTCGGAGGCGGGGCTGAAGTGGGTACGGGGACGGGCTGGTTGGCGCTGATCAGCGCCCGGCGCGGCCGGTGTTCCAAGCGGCGACGAGCCATTCGGTCAGCGCGAGCGCGGCTCCCGGGTCGGCGCGGGCGATCAGCCGCACCACCCTCTCGTCGTCGGGACCCACGGAGTCCAGCGCGCCGGTACGGATCAGCGCCGAGCGCAGCGCGTTCTCGGCGTCGACCGTCTCGCTGTCGGCCTTGGCCGGGGCCGCCTTCGCCGGGGCCGCTTCGACCGGGTCCACCGGGGCGCGGTCCGCCGCGTCCCGGGACTCCGCGGCCTGCCTGCCGGCCCGCGCGGTCAGCTCACCCTGGACGAAGGGATCGCTGTCCGGGTCGTACGTCCCGTCGTGATCGGCGAGCATCTCCTCGATCCGCTCCCACTCGGCAATCTCGGCCGAGCCCTGCTCGTCGTCCGCCGGTCCTGCGGTGTCCCTCGCGTCCTTGGCCTCGTCGAGCGCCGCCGCGACCTGATGGTGCGTCATACCCTGTGCGCGCTGCCGGACCGAGGCCCGCCCGGCCTTCTGTGAGCTGCTCATTCGGCACAGCCTACGCGGGCGCCCGGCGCGCCGGCACGGGGATATCGGGGTGACGCAGAGGCACCGGACGATCACGCTCGCTCACCCGAATGGCGGCCCCGGGGCAACGCGCGCATGGTGGGAAGGGGGGAGTCCGCTTCGAGAGGGAGAAATCCTCATGGCATCCGACGGATCCACAATGACCGTCTCCAGCAACAAGAACAGCACGGTCAAGGGCAAGACCACGATCGCCGACTCGGTCGTCTCGACCATCGCCGGCATAGCGACACGTGAGACCTCCGGTGTCTACGCCATGGGCGGCGGCGCTTCCCGCGCGCTGGGCGCCGTACGCGGGCGCATGGGCTCCGACGACCTGACGCGGGGCGTCAAGGTCGAGGTGGGTGAGAAGCAGACGGCGATCGACCTCACCGTGGTGGTCGAGTACGGCACGCCCATCGCGAAGGCGGCGGAGGACATCCAGTCCGGTGTGTCCGACGCCGTGGAGAGCATGACGGGGCTCGAAGTGGCCGAGGTCAACATCAGTGTGCTGGACGTGCACGTACCGGGCGAGGACGACAACGACGACGGCAGCGACAACGACGGCTCGCGTCTGCGCTGAGCGGCCGGCCCGAGCGGACACGGCTGGGCGGCCGGGCTGAGCGGACAGGGCTGAGCGGGCGGGCTGAGCGGACAGGGCTGAGCGGGCGGGGACCGGCGGGGTGACGGCCGCCGGTCCCCGTCCGCTCTCACAGCGTGCGCAGGATGTCCTCCACCCGCTCCTTCGCGTCACCGAACAGCATCTGGCTGTTCTCACGGAAGAACAGCGGGTTCTGGACGCCCGCGTACCCCGGGTTCATGGACCGCTTGAAGACGATCACGTTCTCCGCCTCCCACACCCGCAGCACCGGCATGCCGGCGATCGGACTGCCCGGGTCCTCCATGGCGGCCGGGTTGACCGTGTCGTTCGCGCCGATCACCAGCACCACCGCCGTGCCGGCGAAATCGTCGTTGATCTCGTCCATCTCCAGCACGATGTCGTACGGCACCTTGGCCTCGGCCAGCAGCACGTTCATATGGCCGGGCAGCCGCCCCGCCACCGGATGGATCGCGAACCGCACGTCGACACCCCGCTCCCTGAGCTTGCGGGTCAGCTCGGCGACGGGGAACTGCGCCTGCGCCACCGCCATGCCGTAGCCCGGCGCGATCACCACCGACGTGGCGTTCTTCAGCAGGTCGACGGTGTCGGCGACGCTGATCTCGCGGTGCTCGCCGTAGTCGGTGTCGTCACCGCCCGTCGCCTCGGCGCCGAAACCGCCCGCGATGACCGACAGGAACGACCGGTTCATCGCCTGGCACATGATGTACGACAGATAGGCACCGGACGAGCCGACCAGCGCGCCCGTGACGATCAGCAGATTGTTGTTCAGCAGGAAACCGGAAGCGGCGGCCGCCCAGCCCGAGTAGCTGTTGAGCATCGACACGACCACCGGCATGTCGCCGCCGCCGATCGAGGCGACCAGATGCCAGCCGAGCGCGAGCGCGACCGCCGTGACGGCGATGAGCAGCCCCAGACTCGGGTGGATCACGAACGCGACGGTCAGCCCCACGAAGGCCGCCAGCGCGCCGATGTTGAGCAGGTTCTTGCCGGGCAGCATCAGCGGCCGTGAGTTGACGCGCGCCGACAGCTTGAGGAAGGCGACGACGGACCCGGTGAGGGTGACGGCGCCGATGAACACACCGATGAACACCTCGGCATGGTGGATACGCAGCAGGTCGTGGGCGATCTCGACCTCGCGCGAGCCCTTCGACTCGACGCCGAAGTAGCCGTCCCAGCCGACGAGTACGGCGGCGGCGCCGACGAAACTGTGCAGCAGCGCGATGAGTTCGGGCATGCCGGTCATCTCGACACTGCGCGCCCGCAGGATCCCGATGACCGCGCCGATGACCATGGCGACGACGATCAGCACGACGCCGGTGGCGGCGATGGACCGGGACGCGAGACCGATGGTGGCGGCCAGCGCGATGGCCATGCCGGAGATCCCGAAGACCACACCGGAGCGGGACGTCTCGTGCTTCGACAGCCCGGCGAGGCTCAGGACGAACAGCAGGGCGGCGACGATGTAGGCCGCTTGCGCGGCGGTTGCGGCAGTCATGGCGGCTCAGTCCTTCGAGAACATGCTGAGCATGCGTCGGGTCACGGCGAAACCGCCGAAGATATTGATACTGGCCAGCAGGATCGCGGCGAAGGACAGCACGGTGATGACCGTGTCCGCGCGCCCGATCTGCAGCAGCGCGCCCACCACGATGATCCCGGAGATCGCGTTCGTCACCGACATCAGCGGGGTGTGCAGGGCGTGGTGCACATGGCCGATGACGTAGTAGCCGATCACGATGGCCAGCACGAACACCGTGAAGTTCCCGATGAGCTGCGCGGGCGCGAACGCGGTGAGCAGGAACAGCAGCACCACGGCAACACCGGTGAGGGTGTACTTGCGGCGCGCCGTGAGCGGCTGCTTCTCCTCCCGTACGGCGGGCGGCGCGGCCGGCGCGGCGACGGCGGGCGCCGCCGACACGGGCACCGGCGGTGGCGGCCAGGTCTTCGTACCGTCCCGTACGACGGTCACCGCGCGCTGCACGACGTCGTCGAAGTCGAGGACGGCCTCGCCGTCCTTGCCGGGGGTCAGCAGTTTCAGCAGGTTGACCAGGTTGGTGCCGTAGAGCTGGGAGGCCTGCGCGGGCAGCCGGCCCGCGAGGTCCGTGTAGCCGATGATCGTCACACCGTTGTCGGTGACCACCGCCTCACCCGCCACCGACCCCGCCACGTTGCCGCCCTGCGCAGCCGCCATGTCGACCACGACACTGCCGGGCCGCATGCTCGCGATGTCCCGCTCGGTGAGCAGCCGCGGCGCCGGCCGGCCCGGGATCAGGGCGGTGGTGATGACGATGTCGACATCGGCCGCCTGCTCGGCGTAGATCTCCGCCGCGCGCCGGTCGTAGTCCTCGGAGGTCGCCCTGGCGTACCCGTCGGTGCTCTGCTGCTGCTCGGCGACCTCCACAGCGAGGAACTCGCCGCCCAGGGATCTGACCTGGTCGGCGACCTCGGGCCGGGGGTCCGTCGCGCGGACGATCGCACCGAGGCTGCCTGCGGCGCCGATCGCGGCGAGCCCCGCGACTCCGGCGCCCGCCACCAGCACCTTGGCCGGCGGCACCTTGCCCGCGGCCGTGACCTGACCGGTGAAGAAGCGGCCGAAGACGTGCGCCGCCTCGATCACCGCGCGGTAGCCGGCGATGTTGGCCATCGAGCTGAGCACGTCGAGCGACTGGGCGCGGGAGATACGCGGGACCGCGTCCATGGCCAGGGCGGTGATCGGGCGCAGCGCCAGCGTCTCGACGAGTTCCGGGTCGAGGGCAGGGGCCAGCAGGCCGACCAGTACGGCCCCGTCGCGCAGCCGCCCGATCTCGTCCGGGTTCGGCGCGTTGACCTTCAGGACGAGGTCGCTGCCCCACGCCTCGCCCGTCGGTACGACGGCGGCGCCGGCTTCTTCGTACGCCTCGTCGGTGAAGCTCGACCGCTCCCCGGCGCCTGCCTCGACGGCGACCGCGTAACCGAGCGACAACAACTGCCGAACCGTGGTGGGTGTCGCCGACACCCGGGATTCGCCGGGCGATGATTCCTTCACCACTCCGATGCGCGATGCCATACGGAGGTCTCCTCTACCGGTCTCGTGGTGCCGATGTGATGCGTGTCTCGATCGGAGCCAGCATGCGGTAAAGGATGTTCGCCCGGTCGAACCGGGGTGCCCTGTGCGCGAGCCGCGGCCGCCCCGCACAACGAAGTGCGGGCCGCCTGTCCTCAGGACAGGCGGCCCGCAGGGGCGTTGTGGTGCGCGGAGAAGTGGCGCGCGGGTCGGGCGGCGTGGCTCAGGCGGCTTCGTCGACCCCGTTGTGGAGGGCGGCTGCCCATTCCAGCAACAGGACCTCGTACGCCTCGGCCGGCCACGTCCCGTCGGCTGCGTCCACGAGCGCGCGGATCCGTTCGTTGGCCACGACAGCGTCGGAGACCGAAGGAACGGAAGCGGAAGGAGAGGACATACGACAAACCCTATGGGCAGAGGCCGCCGCCACGTGACCATTTCGTTAGCGGCCTTGCTCACATTCGGGGTTTGAAGGATCGGGAATATGGGTTACTAGGCCGCCGACTCGCCCGCGTGCGGGCTCAGCGTGTCGGTACTGACGAGGAAGAACAGCGCGATGCCGAGCAGGATCCGATAGATCACGAACGGCATGAAGCTCTTGGATGTGATGAACTTCATAAACCATGCAATTACGGCATATCCGACAACGAACGCGATGATCGTGGCGAAGATCGTCGGCCCCCAGGCCACATGCCCCTCGCCCGCGTCCTTCAGCTCGAACACGCCCGAGGCCAGGACCGCGGGGACGGCGAGCAGGAACGAGTAGCGCGCCGCCGACTCGCGGGTGTAGCCCATCAGCAGCCCGCCGCTGATGGTGGCGCCCGACCGGGAGACACCAGGCACCAGGGCCATCGCCTGGCAGAAGCCGAAGATCAGCCCGTCCTTGACGCCCAGGTCCTGCAGTCCCTTGCGCTGCTTGAACGCACGGTGCTTGCCGCCCGTCTCGTCGCGGGCCGCGAGCCGGTCCGCCACGCCGAGGACGATGCCCATCACGATCAGCGTGACGGCGATCAGCCGCAGATCGCGGAACGGACCCTCGATCTGGTCCTTGAAGGTCACCCCCAGCACACCGATCGGGATCGAGCCGACGATGACGAGCCAGCCCATCTGCGCGTCGTGGTCGGAGCGCATCGCCTTGCTGCCGAGCGAGCGGAACCAGGCGGAGACGATCCGGGCGATGTCCTTGCGGAAGTAGATCAGGACCGCCGCCTCCGTACCGATCTGGGTGATCGCGGTGAACGCGGCCCCCGGGTCGTGCCAGCCGGCGAACGCGGCGGTCAGCCGCAGATGCGCGCTGGACGAGATGGGCAGGAACTCGGTCAGCCCCTGGACAAGCCCGAGGATGAAGGATTCGAACCAAGACATGGAGTACAGAGCCGCCCAGGAAGTGATCACGGTCGATGCGCGAAGAGGCCGAGTGGGCAGCCTAGCGTCTGCGATCAACGACCCGGCCGGGAGGTACCGGATCTGCCGTTAAACATGGAAGCGGCATCCGAAGTCGAGGGATGTTTGTGGGGTTGCACACTGCTACGGCCCGACCTCGCTGGCCTAGCATCGACGCATGACGGTCCTGCCTGATGACGGGCTTTCGCTGGCAGCCGAGTTCCCTGACGCGACCCACGAGCAGTGGCAGGACCTGGTAGCAGGGGTCCTGCGCAAATCGGGTCGGGACGTGTCGGGCGCTGCGGCCGAGGCAGCCCTTTCCACCGCCCTGCAGGACGGGATCACCACCCGTCCTCTCTACACCGCTGCCGACACCGCCGCCGACGGCGGGTTCCCCGGCTTCGCCCCCTTCACCAGGGGCGGCCGCCCCGAAGGCGGCGCTGTCTCCGGCTGGGACCTCAGGCAGCGGCACGGCCGGCCCGACCCCGTACAGCTCAACGAGGCCGTGCTGGCCGATCTGGAGAACGGGGTCACCTCGCTCTGGCTCGCCGTCGGAGCGGGCGGCGCGCCCGTCTCCGCCCTGGCGACGGCACTTGACGGTGTCTATCTCGACCTCGCGCCGATCGCCCTCGAAGCGGGCGACGAATTCGGCCCGGCGGCGCGGGAGTTGCTGAAGCTGTACGAGCAGCGCGGCGTACCGCGCACGGCTGCGGCCGGCAACCTCGGCGCCGACCCGGTCGGCCAACTCGCCCGCACCGGACGGGAGACGGCCGGACACACCGAAGAGGCGGCGCGCCTCGCCGAGCTGTGCCACCAGGAGTACCCGGGCCTGCGGGCCGTCGTCGTGGACGCGCTGCCGTACCACGAGGCGGGCGGCTCGGACGCCCAGGAGCTGGGCTGCTCCCTGGCGACCGGGGTCGGCTGGCTGCGCGACCTCACCGAGGCGGGACTCAGCGTCGAAGCGGCCTGCGGGCAGTTGGAGTTCCGCTACGCGGCCGGCGCCGACCAGTTCCTGACGATCGCGAAGTTCCGCGCCGCTCGCCGGCTGTGGGCCCGGGTGGCCGAGGTCAGCGGCGCCGGCCGGGAGGCGGCTGCCCAGCGGCAGCACGCCGTGACCTCGCGGGTGATGATGACCCGCCGGGACCCCTGGGTGAACATGCTGCGCACCACCGTCGCCGCACTGGCGGCGGGACTCGGCGGCGCCGACGCGGTGACCGTACTGCCGTTCGACCAGGAGTTCGGCCTCTCCGACGCCTTCGCGCGCCGGATCGCCCGCAACACCTCCACCATCCTGCTGGAGGAGTCGCACCTCGGCCGGGTCATCGACCCGGCGGGCGGCTCCTGGTACGTCGAGCGGCTGACCGACGACCTGGCGAAGGCGGCCTGGGCGTGGTTCCAGGAGATCGAACGGGCCGGGGGACAGCGGGCCGCGCTGCGCTCCGGGCTCGTCGGCGAACGGATCGCCGACACCTGGCGGGAGCGCTCGCAGCGGCTGGCCAAGCGCCGCGAACCCGTCACCGGAGTCAGTGAGTTCCCCCAGCTCGCCGAGGTCGCCGTGGCCCGCGACCCCGCGCCGGCGCCGCCCGGCGGCGGGCTGCCGACCGTACGGCGCGACGAGGCGTTCGAGGCCCTGCGGGCCCGCTCCGACGCGCACCTCGCCGCCACCGGGGCGCGCCCGCGCGCCTTCCTGGCCGCCCTCGGCCCCGCGGCGGCCCACACGGCGCGCGCCGGGTTCGCCTCGGGCCTCTTCCAGGCCGGCGGCATCGAACCCGTGCACGACCCGGTGACGGTGGACGCTGCCACCGCGGGCGACGCCTTCGCCCGCAGCGGCGCCACCGTCGCCTGCGTCTGCTCCAGCGACGCGCTCTACGCGGAGCAGGCAGTGCCCGTCGCCGAGGCGCTGAAGGCGGCGGGCGCCGACCGGGTGCTGCTCGCCGGGCGGCCCGGCGAACAGCGCGAGACCTATGAACGGGCCGGGATCGACGAGTTCGTCGTCGCGGGCGGCGACGCCGTCGCCGTCCTGACCGCCCTGCTCGACCGGATGGGAGTGGCGTGATGCGGATCCCGGACTTCTCCGAGATCGGACTCGGCGACGGGGAACCCGCCGCCGTCAGCGACGGCCAGTGGCGTGCCGCCGTCAAGGAGGCCACCGGCAGGTCGGACGCCGACCTGTACTGGGAGACCCCCGAAGGCATCGCCGTCAAACCGCTGTACACCGCGGCGGACACGGCGGGGCTCGACTTCCTCGCCACCTACCCGGGGATCGCGCCGTACCTGCGCGGGCCCTACCCGACGATGTACGTCAACCAGCCCTGGACGATCAGGCAGTACGCCGGGTTCTCCACCGCCGAGGAGTCGAACGCCTTCTACCGGCGCAACCTCGCGGCCGGCCAGAAGGGCCTGTCGGTCGCCTTCGACCTGCCGACCCACCGGGGCTACGACAGCGACCACCCGAGGGTCACCGGCGACGTCGGCATGGCGGGCGTCGCGATCGACTCGATCTACGACATGCGCCAGCTCTTCGACGGCATCCCGCTCGACAAGATGAGCGTGTCGATGACGATGAACGGCGCCGTCCTGCCCGTACTGGCCCTGTACATCGTCGCGGCCGAGGAGCAGGGCGTACCGCCGGAGAAGCTGGCGGGGACCATCCAGAACGACATCCTCAAAGAGTTCATGGTCCGCAACACCTACATCTACCCGCCCACGCCCTCGATGCGGATCATCTCCGACATCTTCAGCTACACCTCGCAGAAGATGCCGCGCTACAACTCCATCTCCATCTCCGGCTACCACATCCAGGAAGCCGGCGCGACGGCCGACCTGGAGCTGGCCTACACCCTCGCCGACGGTGTCGAGTACCTGCGCGCCGGGCTCGGCGCCGGGCTCGGTGTGGACGCCTTCGCGCCCCGGCTGTCGTTCTTCTGGGCCATCGGCATGAACTTCTTCATGGAGATCGCCAAACTGCGCGCCGCCCGGCTGCTGTGGGCCAAGCTCGTCAAGAAGTTCGACCCGCAGAACCCCAAGTCGCTCTCGCTGCGCACCCATTCGCAGACCTCCGGCTGGTCGCTCACCGCGCAGGACGTCTTCAACAACGTCACCCGCACCTGCGTCGAGGCGATGGCGGCCACCCAGGGCCACACCCAGTCCCTGCACACCAACGCCCTCGACGAGGCGCTGGCGCTGCCCACCGACTTCTCCGCCCGGATCGCCCGCAACACCCAGTTGCTGCTCCAGCAGGAGTCCGGCACCACCCGGGTCACCGACCCGTGGGGCGGCAGCGCGTACGTCGAGAAGCTCACGTACGACCTCGCCCGGCGCGCCTGGCAGCACATCGAGGAGGTCGAGGAGGCCGGCGGCATGGCGAAGGCCATCGACGCGGGCATCCCCAAGCTCCGGGTCGAGGAGGCCGCCGCCAGGACCCAGGCGCGGATCGACTCCGGACGCCAGCCCGTCATCGGGGTGAACAAGTACCGGGTGGAGACCGACGAGAAGATCGACGTGCTCAAGGTCGACAACTCGTCCGTACGCGAGCAGCAGATCGAGAAACTGCGCAGGCTGCGCGCCGAGCGTGACGAGAACGGCTGCCAGGACGCCCTGCGCGCCCTCACCGCCGCCGCCGAGTCGGGACCGGGGGCGGGGCTCGAAGGCAACCTGCTGGCGCTCGCCGTGAACGCCGCACGCGCCAAGGCGACCGTCGGCGAGATCTCGGACGCGCTGGAGAAGGTGTACGGGCGGCACGCCGGCCAGATCCGTACGATCTCCGGTGTGTACCGCAACGAGGCAGGAACGTCCCCCGCCGTCGAGCGCACCCGCGCCGCCGTCGAGGAGTTCGAGCGCGCCGAGGGGCGCAGGCCGCGCATCCTGGTCGCCAAGATGGGCCAGGACGGCCACGACCGCGGTCAGAAGGTCATCGCGACGGCCTTCGCCGACCTCGGCTTCGACGTCGACGTCGGCGCGCTGTTCCAGACGCCCGGCGAGGTGGCGCGGCAGGCCGTCGAGGCCGACGTGCACATCGTCGGGGTCTCCTCGCTCGCGGCCGGGCACCTCACGCTCGTACCCGCGCTGCGCGAGGAGCTGGCGGCCGAGGGGCGCGAAGACATCATGATCGTCGTCGGCGGGGTGATCCCCCCGCAGGACATCGAGGAGCTGCACAAGGCCGGTGCGGCCGCCGTCTTCCCGCCCGGGACCGTCATCCCGGACGCGGCGGCCGACCTGCTGACGGCGCTCGCCGCCTCGCTCGGCCACGAGCGGTGAGCTGATGCCCCGACGGATCGACATCGACAGCTACGCCAAGGGTGTCCTCGACGGTTCGCGCTCGTCCATCGCCCGCGCGGTCACCCTGGTCGAATCGACCAGGCCCGACCACCGGGCGCTGGCCCAGCAGTTGCTGACCCAACTGCTGCCGCACGCGGGCAACGCCCGGCGCATCGGGATCAGCGGGGTGCCCGGTGTCGGCAAGTCGACCTTCATCGACGCGCTCGGCACGCTGCTCACCGGCCTCGGCCACCGGGTCGCCGTGCTGGCCGTCGACCCGTCGTCCAGCAGGACCGGCGGCTCCATCCTGGGGGACAAGACCCGGATGGAGCGCCTCGCCGTCGACCCGCACGCCTTCGTACGGCCCTCGCCGACGGCCGGCACGCTCGGCGGCGTCGCGAAGGCGACCCGCGAGACCATCGTCGTGATGGAGGCCGCCGGGTACGACGTGGTGCTCGTCGAGACCGTCGGGGTCGGCCAGTCCGAGACGGCCGTCGCCAACATGGTCGACTCCTTCCTGCTGCTCAGCCTCGCCCGCACCGGCGACCAGCTCCAGGGCATCAAGAAGGGCGTGCTGGAGCTGGCCGACGTCATCGCCGTCAACAAGGCCGACGGACCGCACGAGCGCGACGCCCGCTCCGCCGCCCGTGAACTGGCTGGCGCGCTGCGGCTGATGAACCCGGTGGACGCCGCCTGGACCCCGCCGGTGCTCAGTTGCAGCGCCCGCGAGGGCACCGGGCTCGACGCGGTCTGGGAGAAGCTGGAACAGCACCGCGCCGTCCTGGCCTCCGAGGGCCGGCTGGCGCGCAAACGGCGCGACCAGCAGGTCGACTGGACCTGGGCCATGGTCCGCGACCACCTGCTCGACCGGCTGCGCGACGACCCCGGCGTACGGGAACTCACCCCCGGACTCGAACAGCGGGTACGCGACGGCACGCTGACGGCGACCCTCGCGGCCGAGCGGATCATCGAGGCGCTGGCCCTGCCCGGCGACGGCCGCGATCCCGGCGGCACCTAGAGTCTGACCGGATACGGGAACGACGCGTCCGAACAGCGAACGGAACGGTGGCGGCATGGCAGCCGAAGGACCCCAGGAGCCGGTGCTGACCGGCCGGACAGGACGGCTGGCCCAGCTCACCCTGAACCGCCCCCGGGCGCTCAACGCGCTGACCCGCCCGATGGTGCGGATCATCGACGCGGCGCTCGCGCGCTGGGAGCACGACGAGGACGTCGCCGCCGTCGTCATCACCGGCGCGGGCGAGCGCGGGCTGTGCGCGGGCGGCGACATCCGGGCCGTGTACGAGGACGCCCGCAGCGGCGGCGCCGGGTCCCCGGGTTTCTGGCGCGACGAGTACCTGCTCAACGCCCGGATCGCCCGCTACCCCAAGCCGTACGCCGCGATCATGGACGGCATCGTGATGGGCGGCGGGGTCGGCGTCTCGGCGCACGGCAGCGTACGCATCGTCACCGAACGCTCCGCCGTCGCCATGCCGGAGACCGGCATCGGGCTCGTGCCCGACGTGGGCGGCACCTACCTGCTGTCCCGGGCGCCTGGCGAGCTGGGCACCCATCTCGCCCTCACCGGACGGGTGGTGCGCGCCGCCGACGCCGTACTGTGCGGCCTCGCCGACCACTTCGTCCCGTCGGAACTGCTGCCCGAGCTGCACACCGCCTTCGCCGCCACCACGACGGGCGACCTGCGGGCAGCCGTACGGCCCTACGAGCAGCCGGCGCCCGAGGGCGACCTGGCGGCCGACCGGCACTGGATCGACGCGTGTTACTCGGCCGACACGGTCGAGGAGATCGTCGGCCGGCTCCTCGACCACGGCGACCCGGTGGCCAAGGAAGCCGCCGCGACCGTCCTGACCCGCTCGCCCACCGCACTCAAGGCGACCCTGGCCGGGCTGCGTACGGCCCGCCGACTGGGCACCCTGGAACAGGTGCTGGAGCAGGAGTACCGGGCGTCCTGCGCCGCGCTGGCCACCCACGACCTCGTGGAGGGAATCCGCGCCCAGGTCATCGACAAGGACCGCAGCCCGCGTTGGTCACCCGCCGAGCTGGCGGGCGTCACCGAGGCGGACGTGGCGCGGTTCTCCGCGACACCGCCCGGCGGCGCACTCGGCGTGGCCGACCGGAGCTGACAGCGCCGGAGCTGACGACGGCACCGGATCTGCCGGTGGCTCAACTGCCGCCGAGGCGGTGCCGCTTGCGCCAGGCGACCACGGCGGCCGCGAGACCCGAGAGCACGATAAAGCCCATCGCCGCCAGAAAGGCCGGCGACATGGGCGAGGCCGCCTGGCTGCCCGCGACGACATAGGCAGCCGTGTTCGGGATCGAACCGAGCCCCGTCGCCAGCAGGAACGGCACCCAGCCCATCCGCGAGACGGCGGCGCAGTAGTTGGCGGCGGCGAACGGCACCCCGGGGAACAGCCGGATGGCCAGCATCGAACGGAAGCCGTGCCGGCTGAGCTGCCCGTCGGCCGCCGTCAGCCAACGGCCCCTCACCAGCGGGCGCAGCGCGCTCTGGCCGAGGAACCTGCCGAGCCCGAAGGCGATCCCGGCGCCGAGCACCGTACCCGCCAGCGCCGCCGGCAGCCCGAGCGCCGTACCGAAAAGCGCCCCGGCCGCGAGATTCAGCAGCGGACGCGGCACGAAGGCGACCGCGCACAGCCCGTACGCGACGGCGAACAGCACCACGGCAGCGCCACCGCCCACGTGGGGCGGCCAGCCGGCCGAGAGGAATCTCTGTGGCTCGTAGAGCAGCACGGCCGTGGCCGCACCGCCCAGCACCACCAGGAGCATCGAGAATCGGGACCAGGGCGAGAGCAGCACCCTGGAACAGCGGACAACGAGGCCGGAAGACGGCCGGGGACCGGTGTCGAGCATCAGTGGAGACTAACCGACTCGCCGGTGTGATCGCCGTAATGTGACGACCGCGACCCCCGCACACCGCCGGACGACCGCCGCTGAAAAACCGTTCGACGCCGGGCGTCCGGTCGGCGAAGATCAGTGGCATGTTCCGGTACGCCTTCCTCGACGCACGGTCCGCGGCAGCGGCCGCGCCGAAGGCTGCCGCATTCCTCGCAGCGCAGGCGGCACACGCGGCAGCAGCCGCGGCAGCGCCCCTCGGCGGCGCTCGAAGCTGACCCTTCCCGGATCGTCCGGCGGACCCCGCAGGGGGAGGGTCGGCAAGGCACCGGGGTCCCGCTCACGCTTCGAGCTCCAGGCAGGAATCATGCCCAAGACGGCATACGTGCGCACCAAGCCGCACCTCAACATCGGCACCATGGGCCATGTCGACCACGGCAAGACCACGTTGACGGCGGCCATCACCAAAGTCCTCAGCGACCGCGCGGACAGCGGCACCACCTACACGTCGTTCGACCGGATCGACCGCGCCCCGGAGGAGGCGGCGCGCGGCATCACCATCAACATCGCGCACGTCGAGTACGAGACCGACACCCGGCACTACGCGCACGTCGACATGCCCGGCCACGCCGACTACATCAAGAACATGGTCACCGGGGCCGCCCAGCTCGACGGGGCGATCCTCGTCGTCTCCGCGCTCGACGGGATCATGCCGCAGACCGCCGAGCACGTCCTGCTCGCCCGCCAGGTCGGCGTCGACCACATCGTCGTCGCCCTCAACAAGGCCGACGCGAGCGACGACGAGCTGACCGACCTCGTCGAACTGGAGGTGCGCGAACTGCTCAGCGAGCACGGCTACGGCGGCGACAGCGCCCCCGTCGTACGGGTGTCGGGACTGCGCGCCCTGGCCGGCGACCCGCGCTGGACCGCCGCCGTCGAGGCGCTGCTCGACGCGGTCGACACGTACGTGCCCGTGCCCGAGCGCTACACGGACGCGCCGTTCCTGCTCCCGGTGGAGAACGTCCTCACCATCACAGGACGCGGCACGGTCGTCACCGGGGCGATCGAGCGCGGCACGGTACGGGTCGGCGACCGGATGGAGGTCATCGGCGCCGAGTCCGGGCCGCAGACCACCACCGTCACCGGACTTGAGACCTTCGGGAAGCCGATGGAGTCCGCCGAGGCCGGCGACAACGTGGCGCTGCTGCTGCGCGGCATGCCACGCGACGCGGTCCGCCGCGGCGACGTCGTCGCGGCGCCCGGCAGCGTCGAGCCGCGCAGGCGCTTCACCGCGCAGGTGTACGTCCTGTCGGCGCGCGAGGGCGGCAGGACCACGGCGGTGGGCAGCGGCTACCGGCCGCAGTTCTACATCCGTACCGGCGACGTGGTCGGCGACATCGACCTCGGCGAGCGCGGTGTGGCGCGCCCCGGCGAGACGGTCACCCTGACCGTCGAACTGGGCCGCGACGTACCGCTGGAGCCGGGGCTCGGCTTCGCGATCCGCGAGGGCGGCCGCACCGTCGGCGCCGGCACGGTCACCACGGTGCTCTGAGCCGGAGCGCCCCCTCGGGGCCCGCCCACCCGGGCAGGCCCCGAGGGCCGCGCTCGCGGGCGCACAATGGGGAGGTGAACGAGCCCATTCCTGTCATCCGCGCCGTCGACTGCGGCACGGCGAAGCTGCTGCCCGACGTGGACAGGGAGCGGGCCTGGCTGCTGACGGTCGACGGCGCACCCCAGTCCTACGTCGACCTGGACGACCCGGCCCATCTGGAGTTCGAGTACATCCGCAGGCTCGGCCATGTCCTCGACTGCGCGGCCCCCGAGGGCGAGCCGCTGGCGGTGCTGCACCTCGGCGGCGGAGCCCTCACGCTGCCCCGCTACGTGGCGGCGACCCGCCCCGGCTCCCGGCAGACGGTCGTCGACTCGGACGCACCCCTGCTCGACCTCGTCGCCGAACTGCTCCCGATACCCGAGGGCGTGGGCATCGACGTGCACGCCGCCGACGCCAGAGCCTGGCTCGAACAGGCGCCGGACCGCTCCGCCGACGTGCTCGTCGCGGACGTCTTCGGCGGCTCACGCGTCCCCGCGCACCTCACCTCCGTCGAGTACGCACGCGAGGCCGAGCGGGTGCTGCGCACCGGCGGGATCTACGCCGCCAACCTCGCCGACGCCGCGCCCTTCGCCTTCCTCAGCTCCCAACTGGCCACCTTCGCCGCGGTCTTCGAGGAACTGGCGGTCATCGCCGAACCGGCCGTGCTGCGCGGCCGCCGCTTCGGCAACGCCGTACTCCTCGCCTCGCACACCCCGCTCGACACGGCGGCACTGGCCCGCAGGACCGCGGGCGACGCCTTCCCCGCACGGGTCGAGCACGGCGCGTCGCTGCGCCGCCTCGTCGGTGACGCCACGGCCGTACGGGACACGGGGGCCGTACCGTCACCGCTCCCGCCCGACGGCGCCTTCAGCATCGGCTGAGACGGTGGCGGAACCCGAGACGGCAGGTCCGGGTACCGGAAGCGCGCCCGCCGCACCCGCTTCGAGCACCGAGCCCTCTCCCTGGACCGAGCTGTGCACCGGTACGTCGGACAGGCGCCGCGTCAGCCGCCGTACGTCGGGCACGCACAGCACGGCGACCGTCAGCAGCAGGACCAGCCCCGAACAGCCCCACAGCGCCGCCGAGCGCCCGAAGGCGCTCTCGGCGGGACCCGCGAGCGCGGCGGCGACCGGCACCATGCCGACCGAGCCGAACCAGTCGTAGGCGGCGACCCGGGACAGCTTCTCCTCCGGGATCTCCTGGTGCAGCGCGGTCATCCACGACACACCGAAGATCTCGACCGAGACCCCCGTCAGGAACATCACCACCGTCAGCGCCACGATCGGCAGCGGCAGCGCCAGACCCGCCGAGGGCAGCGCGAGCGGCAGGATGCCCAGCGAGCCCGCCAGCAGCAGCCTGCGCGGCTTCCACCGGGTCATCAGCAGACCGCCGCCGACGGTCCCGGCCCCGAAAGCGGCCAGCGCCAGACCCCACGGCCCCGCGCCGCCCAGCGAGTCCCTGGCCACCAGCGGCCCGTACACCGACTCGGCCGCCGCGATGACCGCGTTGACCACGGAGAACTGGATCACGATCGCCCAGAGCCAGGGCCTGCCGACGACCTCGCGCCAGCCGTCCCGCAGATCCGCGAGCACCCCGTCACCCTTGCCGCGCGCCGGGACATGGCTGACGTCGAGGAAGGCCCGCAGCGTCCCCGCCACCAGGAAAGCGCCCGCGTCGACGGCGAGCACCCAGCCGGGGCCGAGCACACCGATCAGCGCGCCGCCCAGGGCGGCCCCGCCGATCCCCGCGCCGTTCATCGCCATCCGGTACACGGCGAAGGCGCTGCCCGCCTGCTCACCGCTGACGCTGGACATCACCATGCCCTCGGAAGCGGGGCTGAAGAACGCCTGGCCCGTGCCGCCGAGCCCGGCGAGCACCATCATCTGCCAGAGCTGGGCGTGGCCCGCCAGCACGAGCGCGGCGAACGCCGCCTGCGAGAGGCAGTTGAGCGCGTTCGCCGCGACCATCACGTGGTGCCGGGGCAGCCGGTCGGCCACCGCGCCGCCCACCAGCAGGAACAACACCAGCGGCACGGTGCGGGCGGCGGCCACCAGACCGACGTCACCGCTGTCGCCGCCCGCGTCGAGGACGGCGAACGCCGAGGCGATCAGCGCGCCCGAACTGCCCAGGTTGGTGATGATCGCCGCAGCGGTCAGCAGTCGGTAGTTGCGGCGTGGAGAGGTCACCCCGGGACTATCCCGGACCGGCACCCGCCTATCAAATCGTTTACCACCGGCCCGCGCCCGGCCGGGTCGGAGCCGGGCGCCGCCGTGCGGACACGACCTAGGAAGCCGACTCCGGCAGCCGGACCGTGTCGAGGATCTTCATCACCGTGGCGTCCGGCACCTCACCGGTCACCCCGGTGTTGGCGTACAGCACCCACGTGGTGAAGTCCCCCTTGGCGTTGCTGAAGGTGAAGGCGACCGACTTGCCGTCCGTGTCGCACTTCGACTTCTTGGTGAGGCCCTTGCTCGACGCCGTGGCGTAGCTCCCGGTCAGACCGGACTTGGTGGTGTACGGCTTGGCCTTGCTGACCGTGATCTTGTCCTTGCCCTTGGGGTCCTCCTGCGCGTAAGCGCCGAAGACCCAGGCCCCCGCCTCGTTGCGCGCCGCCGTCTGCGTGTCCTTCGCCCCCTGGCCGCCCTTGGTGCCGGTGCCGGCCAGGCTGGTGTCGGACGACTGGCCGTCCTGGTCCGGGTCCGACGAGCACCACTTGGACTTCAGATACGCCGGTGCGGAGAAGGAGATGTACGGGGTGCCGTCCCCCTTCTTCGAGTCCTCGAAGCCCGCGATGATGCCCGCCTTCTGCACCTCCCACTCCGGCGGGACGTCGAAGACCGTCCCGTGCTGCGGGTTGGTCACCACCTTCCACCCCGCGACCTGCGGCTTGGCACCGGCCGAGCCGTCACGCGGGTTGGGCTGCGAACCGGTGGGAGCCGGCTCCTCGGAACCGGAACCGGTGGGGGACGGCGACGAGGTGGAATCGGCCACCGGCTTCTTGTCGTCGTCCTTGCCGAGCACCAGGAAACCGGTGACCCCGGCCGCCACCAGGACAGCGAGCACGGCGACGATCGCGGTGATCTTCGTCTTCCTGCGGTCGTCACCCGGCGGCTTCGGCGGCCCCGGCTGCCCGCCCTGGCCGTACATCGGCACGGTCGGCTGCTGGTACGGATTGGGCTGCGGATACCCCGGCTGCTGCTGCGGATAGCCGGGCTGCTGCTGTCCGTACCCCGGTTGCTGGTACGGGTTGGGAGCCGGATTCGGCTGCTGTCCGTACCCCGGCTGCTGATACGGGTTCGGATTCTGATTCGGGTCCTGCGGGTTCTGCTCGCCCCCGGGCGGCTGCTGTCCTGGCCACATGGCGAGTAACCATAGAGGGGGCATGCAACAGTTGGCACCCCGCCCCGTACGCGGACCCCGGAAACCCCCGGTGTGCGGCTGTCAAGACGGAAACCGGCTGGATGCGCGTTCCCCGGCCGGGCGCCGCCCGCACGGCACCCGCCGGGCCCCTGGACCACCGCGCCCAGCGGGTAGGGTGAACAGGTGTGCTTCCGGACGGGGCAGGCCGGTCGGCTGCGCGGGGCGCACCAGGGGACAGCGGGAGGAACAGGCGTTGCACGTCCAGGAGTGGCTAGAGTCCGTACCGGCGGTCAGCGTCTACATCCTGGTGGCCGTGGTCATCGGGGTGGAGAGCCTGGGCATCCCGCTGCCCGGCGAACTCGTCCTGGTGGCAGCCGCGCTGCTCGCCTCCCAGCACGGCGACATCAACCCGTACATCCTCGCCGCCTGCGCGTCGACCGGAGCCGTCGCCGGCGACTCGACGGGGTACGCGATCGGCCGCAAGGGCGGCAGGCCCCTGCTCGCCTGGCTCGCCAGGAAATTCCCCAAGCACTTCGGTGAACCGCAGATCGCCATGGCGGAGCGGTCGTTCGAGAAGTGGGGCATGTGGGCGGTCTTCTTCGGCCGCTTCATCGCCCTGCTGCGGATCTTCGCGGGCCCGCTCGCGGGCGTCCTGCACATGCCGTACTGGAAGTTCCTGACCGCGAACCTGCTCGGCGGGATCGTCTGGGCCGGCGGTACGACCATCGTCGTCTACGAGGTCGGCGTCGTCGCCGAGGACTGGCTCAAGCGGTTCTCGTACGTGGGCCTGGCCGCCGCCGTGGTGGTCGGCGCCGGCTCGATGCTCCTGGTGCGCAACCGCGCTAAGAAGGCGCACGACCGGATGGAGGCCGAGCGGGCGACGGGCGACCAGGACTCCGTGACGGCGGCCACCACCGACTGACCGGCGGCTGCCGGTGCGGCCGGCGGCTGTCAGATCTCCCGCGCCTCGCGGTGCGCCTTCGCCAGATCCAGATAGACCGCCGCGTTGAGCTTGATCCCTTCGCGCTCCTCGTCGGTCAGCAGGCGCCGCACCTTGGCCGGCACCCCCGCGACCATCGATCCCGGTTCCACCCGCATGCCCTGCGGCACGAGTGTCTGTGCCGCGACCAGGGAACCGGCCCCGATATGGGCCCCGTTGAGCACCGTCGCCCCCATCCCGATCAGTACGTCGTCCTCGACGGTGCAGCCGTGCAGCACCGCGTTGTGCCCGACCGAGACCCGCTCGCCCACGGTCAGCGGCATGCCCGGGTCGGAGTGCAGGGTGCAGTTGTCCTGGATGTTGCAGTCGGCGCCGAGCCGGATCGCACCGCAGTCGGCCCGCAGCACCGTGTGGTACCAGACGCTGGCGCCGGCCGCCACGGAGACCTCACCGACCACCACGGACGTCGGTGCCAGAAAGGCGGCGGGGTCGATCTCGGGGCTCTTGCCGCCGACGCCCGCCACCCATGCCCGCTGTGTCATCCGTGCTCTCCTTCGTCACCGGTCGTCACAGGAACCGTAGGCGACCGGCCGCCGCGTGCCGACGCCAGGTCGGCCAGGAGTTGGCTGTTTCCGTCGGCCGACGATCAATAGCCTTGGTGGTACTGCCAGTTATCGACCGGCCCGGTCCCGACCGAGGGAGTTCCATGGCCACCGCACAGCAGATACCCGACATCCTGTCGGCCGAGTTCGCCGCCGACCCCTACCCGGCGTACCGGGTGATGCGCGAGAGCGCGCCCCTCATCTGGCACGAGGCCACCCGGAGTTACATCATCTCGCGCTACGACGACGTCGAACGCGTCTTCAAGGACCGGGAGTCGGTCTTCACCACCGACAACTACGACTGGCAGATCGAACCCGTGCACGGCAAGACCATCCTGCAGCTCAGCGGCCGTGAGCACGCGGTGCGCAGGGCGCTGGTCGCCCCCGCCTTCCGGGGCGCCGACCTGCGGGAGAAGTTCCTGCCGGTCATCGACCGCAACGCGCGCGAGCTGATCGACGCCTTCCGGGACACCGGCTCCGTCGATCTGGTCGGCGGCTTCGCGACCCGCTTCCCCGTCAATGTCATCGCCGACATGCTCGGGCTCGACCGGGCCGACCACGACAAGTTCCACGGCTGGTACACCGCCGTCATCGCCTTCCTCGGCAATCTGTCCGGCGACGCCGCCGTCACCGCGGCCGGCGAGCGCACCCGGATCGAGTTCGCCGAGTACATGATCCCGATCATCAGGGACCGCAGGGAGAACCTGGGCGACGATCTGCTGTCCACGCTCTGCGCCGCCGAGGTCGACGGCGTACGGATGAGTGACGAGGACATCAAGGCGTTCTGCAGCCTGCTCCTCGCGGCCGGCGGCGAGACCACCGACAAGGCCATCGCCTCGATCTTCGCGAACCTGCTGCTCCACCCGGAACAGCTCGCCGCCGTACGGGCCGACCGCGCGCTGATACCGCGCGCCTTCGCCGAGACACTGCGGTTCACCCCGCCGGTGCACATGATCATGCGGCAGACCGCGACGGAGGTCGAACTGAGCGGTGGCACGATCCCGCCGGGCGCCACGGTCACCTGTCTGATCGGGGCCGCCAACCGGGACGGCTCCCACTACCGGGACCCCGACACCTTCGACATCTTCCGGGACGACCTGACCGCCACCACCGCCTTCTCCGCCGCCGCCGACCATCTGGCCTTCGCGCTCGGGCGGCACTTCTGCGTCGGGGCGCTGCTCGCGAAGGCCGAGATCGAGACCGGTGTCGACCAACTGCTCGACGCCATGCCCGACGTACGGCTCGACGACGGCTTCGACCCCGTCGAACAAGGGGTGTTCACCCGGGGACCCGCCTCGCTCCCGGTGCGCTTCACCCCCGTCACTGCACGACAGGGGTGAACCGGACCGGCAGCGACATCAGCCCCCGCATCCAGATCGAGGGACGCCAGGTCAGCTCGGAGGGATCCACCGAGAGCACCACGTCAGGCAGGCGTTCGAGCAGGGTCTCCACGGCCGTACGCGCGATCACGTCGGCCAGCAGCGGCGCCGGATAGGGGCAGCGGTGCTCGCCGTTGCTGAACGACAGATGGGAGGAGTTCTCGGCGCCGACATGGCCCTCGGGCCAGATCTGCGGATCGGTGTTGGCGGCGGCGAGACCGAGCACCACGCAGTCGCCCGCCTTGATCTGCCGGCCGCCCAACTGGGTGTCGCGCACCGCCCATCGGCCGATGAAGTTCTGCGTCGGGGTGTCCAGCCACAGCACCTCGTTGAGCGCCTGCCCGACGCTGAGCCGCCCGCCGGACACATTCAGCGCGAACCGGTCGTCGGTCAGCAGCAGCCGGAGCGTGTTGCAGATCCAGTTGGCGGTCGGCTGCTGGGCAGCGGCGATCACGGTGATCAGATCCTGGACCACCTCGTCGTCGGCGAGCGCCGCCGGATGGGTCAGCATCCGCGAGGTCACGTCGGAGCCGGGGCTGTTGCGCTTGTCCTTGACCAACTGCTCGATACGCGTCTGCACCCGCAGATACGCGGCCACCGGATCGTCGCCCTCGGCCGCGTCCAGCGAGATCCGCAGATCCCGTACCAGCTCCTCGGTGTCCCCGCCGCCCGCCGGCATACCGCAGAGCCGTACGACAGCACGCATCGGCAGCGCGTGCGCGTACCCGGACATCAGCTCGGCCTGCCCGCTCCCGGCGAACGAGTCGATCAGGCCGTCGCTGATCTCCCGGCACATCAGGGCCAGTTCGAACTGGTCGACGGCCTCCAGCGCCTCGGTGATCACCCCGGCCCGCCGCTGGTGCTCGGCCGCCTCGGTGAACAGCACCGAGGGCTGATACCCGACGTACGGCATCAGCGGCCAGTCGGCCGGGATGGCCGGCCACTGGTTCCAGCGCCGGGAGTCGCGGGCGAACAGCTCGTCGTGCCCGGTGACGTAGGAGACCTCGTTGTAGCCGAGGACCAGCCAGGCCGGGATGTCGCCGTCGAGCAGCACCGGGGCGACGGCGCCGTGCTCCCTGCGCAGTTCGCGGTAGATCTGCGAAGGGGTCTGCTGATAGGCCAGGCCGCTCAGCGGCACGGCGTCCACCTGCCGGGTATCCGGCGGCCGGGGTTCGGACGGATCGGTCATGGGGTCATCTCCCGTGCCATGGCCAGTTCGTAGAGGTGGTCCACGAGGGTGATCAGGACGTTCTTCCCCGACGAGCGCACCCGTGCGTCGCAGTCGATCATCGGGACATGCTCGGGCAGCGACAGCGCCTGGCGGATCTCCGCCAGCGAGAACGCCGAGGCGTCCGAGTCGAACCGGTTGACCGCGACCACGAACGGCGTCTTGTGGTGTTCGAGCCGGTCGACCGCGTACCAGGACTCGCTCATCCGCCGGGTGTCCACGAGCACGACGGCGCCGAGCGTCCCGGAGAACAGCCGGTCCCACAGGAACCAGAACCGCTCCTGCCCGGGAGCCCCGAACAGGTACAGCACCATCCGCTTGTTGAGGCTGATCCGGCCGAAGTCGAAGGCCACGGTCGTGGTGGTCTTGGTCGCCACGCCGGCGGCGTCGTCGACACCGACCCCCGCCTGGGTCATGACCTCTTCGGTGTTGAGCGGTCTGATCTCGCTGACGGAGCGGACCAGGGTGGTCTTGCCCACCCCGAAACCGCCCACGATGACGATCTTCAGCCCGGTCTCGGCCGCATCGGTCAGCGGTATACGAGCGGACTGCTCAGAGGTTGCGGAGTCCATGGAGCACCTCCTTCAGAAGGACGGAGTCGGGCAGTGCGGCGGCGGACCGCGGGCCGGGCGGGCGGCGCGCGGTGATCCGGCCTGTCACCAGGAGGTCGCCGAGGAGGATCCTGACCACCGTCACCGGCAGCCGCAGCTCGGCGGAGACCTCCACCACCGCCGTGGGATGCCGGCACAGCTCCAGGATCCTGATGTGCTCCGACTGGGTGCCCGGTGTCGGCTCGCACTCGCTGACGATCAGCGTGACCAGGTCGAACGTGTCGTCGTCGACCCGGCTGCGGCCGCCGGTCACGGTGTACAGCCGGTCGGGGTCCCCGAGGTCGACGGGCCTGCGGGTCACGACGAGGAGCCTCCCTGCGCCGGGGTGCGCGGCTCGGCCCGCAGATGCTCACCGATCTGCTCGACCAGCTCGGTCATCTGATGACCGACCACGCCCGGGTCGGCGCCGTCCTCGGCGACGACGGCCAGATGGGCACCGTCGCCCGCGGCGACGATGAACAGCAGCCCGCCGTGGAACTCGGTCATCGAGTGCCGTACGCCCCCGGCGCCGTTGCCGAACTCCACCGAAGCCCCCTGCGCCAGCGCCTGGATCCCCGAGCAGATAGCGGCCAGTTGGTCGGCCTGGTCGAGGGTGAGATGGCGGCTCCAGCAGAGCTTGAGCCCGTCGCGGGAGAGGACCACGGCGTGCCGGGTGGCCGGGGTGCGTTCCAGCAGGCTTTCGAGGAGCCAGGTCAGGCTGGTGTCAGTGGTCTGCATGGGGTGCCTCGCTTTCCGGTGGGGGGTGCGCCCGGCCTAACTGGCGGGGCCTTCGGCGTCGGGGCGCAGCGGCGCGCGGCGGGACCGGTGGAAGGCCCCGAACTGCGCTCCCGCGTCACGCGCGGGCGGTACGGCGGCGGGCCCCGACTCGTCCGGGTGCCGGTCGCGGTCGGCGGCGGCCATGGTGCGGCCCGGCGGCCGTACCGGCAGTCCGCCCGGTGTCGCCACCCGCGGCCCGCCGACCGCTGCGGGCGGCGGCACGGGCGCCGGGTCCTGCGGCGCTGCGGGCGCCGGTACTTCGGCCGCCGGGCGGCGCGGATACTGCTCGGCGACGCCGCGCTGCTCGGCGACGCCGCCGCGCTGCTGGGCGAGGAGTTGCGGCGGGATCAGCACGACCACGCCCGTACCGCCGCGCGAGGACGGCCGGAAGCTCACGTTCGTGCGGTACTTGGCCGCCAGCCTGCCGACCACGGCGAGCCCGAGCCGGGTCCCGCGCAGCGTCGCCAGGTCGTTGGAGCGGCCCGAAACGGACTCCTCGGCCCTGCGCATCGCCGCGTCGGCCATCTTCAGACCGCTGTCCTCGATCGTCACCACGATTCCGGCGGTGCGCTCCTCGACGTAGACATGCACCTCGTCGATGGGCGGGGAGAAGTTGGCCGCGTTGTCCATGAGTTCGGCCAGCAGGTGCATCACGCCCTCGGCGGCGAACCCGACGATCGCCGCGTCGCTGGAGCAGTGCAGCCGCACCCGCCGGTACGCGGCGATCCGGCCGACGGCGCCGCGCAGGATGGACTCCATCCCGATCGGCTTGTTCCAGGCGCGCGAGGCCCGGCCGCCCATCAGCAGCGCGAGCCGGTCGGTGAGCAGCCCGAGCTGCGAGGTGTTGTGATCGAGCTTCAGCAGATCACCGAACACCTCTTCGCCGTAACGGTCCTGCATCTCGCGCAGATCGGCGAGCATGCTGACCGCCTTCGCCTGGACCCGGCTGAGCGCCTTGGCGCTGGCCGCCTGCGCCGCCATCGCGCGCCGCTCACTGACGGCGAACTCCCTGACCAGCGTCTCCAGCAGCACCCGCAGCCGCGGGTCGGCCGGCGCTTCGAGCCTGCCGAGCACCGTGTCGGCCGAACTGCCCTGGCGCAGACCGTCGAACGCGTCGGGGAGCGTCTTCGTCATCAGCCGGTCCAGGCCGTCGGCGGCCTCGACCAGCCGGCCGACGGCCGTCTCGTTGGCGGCGACGGCCTTCTCGGCGCGCTGTTCGTCGGCCGCGATCTCCGCCGCGAACAGCCGCAGCACCTCGCGCAGCCGGGGATCGGTCGGCCGCGGCGCCGTGGCAAGGGCGTCGTCGGCGCTCGCGCCGTCCCGCAGCCGCTTCAGCACGGCGGGCAGTGTCACGTTCACCAACTGGGCCGACTCGGCGGTGAGCGCGGCCAGTCGGGCGCCCGCCCCCTGCGCGTCGCCCTCGGCAGCGCCCGCCGCGCGCCTGCTGCGCCGTACCAGCAGCGCGGCCGTGAGGACCGTGAGCGCCAGGCACGTCCAGGCGGTGACGACCGTGGCGAGCACCCAGGCCCGCGCGCCGCCGGGGGCGGCGGCGGCCACCGCACCGCCCGTACCGGCCGCCACCGCCAGCAGGGCGAGAGGTACGGCGACGGGGAACGGGCTCACCTTCCGTATGCGGTGCGGGCTGGGGGCGACAGGCACTGTCATTCCGCGGTCCCTCGGTGCTCGAGTGCGGGGGGAAAGACCGGCCGGCCAGCGCGCAACCGGCCGGGGGACTCCATATGTGGCGCTCATGCTAACCACGCGCAGTCGCGTGATTACGCGTACAACGTGCGCGGGCCACACGTCCGGGGGAGTCCGCCCTGAAGACACCCGCGGCGGCCGGGGACCGTGGTACACAAGGGGACCGTGTGCCGTATCGGAGTACCGGCGGCGCGCTAGCGTGGCGGTGTGCTGAAGAGTCCCGAGAGCCGTACCACCGCCTTCGCCGCGTTGACCGGCGCGCTGACGCGCGGGTGGCGCCGTCTCGCCACGCGGGCCGTCCAGGGCGGCTGGCGCTGGATCCAGCGCGCGGGCGCCGTCACCGCCGAGCATCCGGGGCGGCTGCGGTTCGCCCGGATCGGCCCCGGCACCCGGCTCGCCTTTCCGCAGGGCACCGTCTTCGGCGAGCCGTGGATCGAGCTGGGCCACCACTGCGTCATCGGTGAACAGGTCACCCTCACCGCCGGGATGATGCCAGGACTCGACCTCGGCCCCGACCCGATCCTCCTGGTCGGCGACGGGGTGGTGCTGGGGCGGGGCAGCCATGTCATCGCCGACACCAAGGTCACCATCGGGCCCGAGACGTACTGCGGTCCGTACGTCTACATCACGACCACGAACCACAGTTACGACGATCCGCACGTCCCCGTCGGCAAGCAGTGGCCCCGGATGTCACCCGTGGTCATCGGGGCGGGCTGCTGGCTGGGCACAGGCGCGGTGATCCTGCCGGGCGCCAGGCTCGGCCGCAACGTGGTCGTCGCCGCGGGCGCCGTCGTACGGGGCGAGGTGCCCGACCACGCGGTGGTGGCGGGCGCGCCCGCCAAGGTCGTACGGAGTTGGCATCCGGAGCGCGGCTGGCAGCCGCCGCTGCGCACCCCGGCTCCGGTGCCGATCCCAGAGGGCATCACCCCGCAGCAACTGCTGGCGCTCGCCGAACTGGAGCAGGAATCCTGAGCGTTGACTCCCGAGCCATGACTCCCGAGCCATGACTCCTACGCGTTGAGTCCTGGGCGTTGACTCCTTGAGCCGCGGTCAGCCGGCGGCGAGCAGCACCGTGCCCACCAGGGCGA
Organism: Streptomyces sp. NPDC087906; assembly: GCF_055584925.1. Taxonomy (NCBI): domain Bacteria; kingdom Bacillati; phylum Actinomycetota; class Actinomycetes; order Kitasatosporales; family Streptomycetaceae; genus Streptomyces; species Streptomyces sp. NPDC087906. The sequence continues at coordinate 118,020 of NZ_JBVJLC010000011.1, read as the reverse complement.
GTCCGGCGCCCGCCGCCTGCACGGTGCGCAGCCGTTCCCCCAGCACCCCGCGCGCGGCGACCGCCGTCACGACCGGGTAGAGCGAGGCCAGTACGGCGGCGACGGTGACCGGGCCGTGCTGGGCCGCGATCGAGTACGTCCCGTTGGCGGCCACATCGGCGAGGCCCACGAAGGCCAGCGCGGGCAGTGCCGCCCGTACGAGCCGGAGCCGGCCGTCCTCGGCGGGCGGCAGCGCGGGGGCGCCGCGCCGCGTCGAGACGTACAGCGCGCCGCCGCCGACGGCGACATTGGTGACGCGCTGGACGAAGAGCGCGAGGAACAGCCCGGTGAGGGTGGTGGACGCGTGGGAGATCAGCGTCATCACCGTGCCGAACCCGACGGCGGCGACGAGGGTGAGCAGGATCGCCCGGCGGTGCACCGGGGCGCCGCGCAACTGCGGGCCGCCCGCCAGCACGATGCCGGCGACGGCCACGGCGATGCCGGCGAACTGGAGCAGCCCCGGCCGCTCGCCGACGAGCAGTCCCACGCCGACCGGTACGGCCACGCCGATGGAGCCGAGCGGCGAGACGACGCCCATCGGGCCGAGCGCGAGCGCCTTGTAGAAGCAGAGCATCGCCACCGGGCCGACGGCGCCCGCCCCCACCGCGTACCAGAGCCGCGGATCCGCCTCCGACCAGCCGCCGGTCGCCGCGACGACACAGCCGAGCACCACCACCGCGACGGTCTGCGAGAGCACCACGACCGTCAGCGCCGGCATCCGGCGCGTCAGCAGTCCGCCGCCGAAGTCGGCCATGCCCCAGAGCAGGCTGGTGGCCAGGGCGAACAGTGCGGTCATGGGGCCCTCGCAGTACAGTTCGGTGCACGATTGGTGCATCACACCGTAGTGCAGTCTGTTGAACTCCTCAATTAATTATATTGGACGGAATGTGTCGGACCTCGACCAGCTCACCCAGTCGCTCGCCCGGAACCTCAAACGCTGGCGCGGTGAGCGGGGCTTCACGCTCGACGCGCTGGCGGCGCGGGCCGGGGTCAGCCGGGGGATGATCATCCAGATCGAGCAGGCCCGCACCAACCCCAGCGTCGGCACGACGGTCAAGCTCGCCGACGCGCTGGGCGTCAGCATCACCACACTCCTCGACTACGAACAGGGCCCGCAGGTCAGGGTGGTGCCGGGGGACCAGACCGTACGGATGTGGTCGACCCCGGCCGGCAGCAGCTCCACCCTGCTCGTCGGCACCGAGTCCGGCGGTCCGCTGGAACTGTGGTCGTGGGTCCTGATGCCCGGCGACTCCAGCGCTTCCGACCCGCACCCCGACGGCACGACCGAACTGCTCCATGTGACGGCCGGCGAGCTGACGCTCGTCGTGGACGGCGAGACGCACCCCGTCCCCGCGGGCTCGTCGGCGACCTTCGAGGCGAACGTCGCGCACGGCTACCGCAACGACGGCGCCGCACCGGTGGAGCTGATCATGTCCGTCTCCATCCCGCCCGTGCGCTGACCAGGGTCTGCCGTGACCCCGGCCCGCCCCTGTTAGCGTGCGGCGTATGCGCGCTCCCATCGGAAACTTCGCCGACGCCACACCGGCCCCCGACTGCCTCGACCTGCTCACCGCGCCGGTCGCCGACGCCGTACGCGGCTGGCAGGGCGATGTGCCCGCCGAGCACTTGGTGTTCGTGGACAGCGACCCGGAAGTCGCCGACACCGCCGCGTTCGTGGAGCACTACGGCGCCGAGCTGTTCGACGTGTCGGCCAACTGCGTCGTCGTCGCCGGCAAGCGCGGCGGTGAGACGACGCTGGCCGCGTGTGTCGTCCTGTCCCGTACCCGGGTCGACGTCAACGGCGTGGTGCGCAAGCAACTCGGCTCCCGCAAGGCGTCGTTCGCGCCGATGGACACGGCAGTCCAGGAGACCGGCATGGAGTACGGCGGCATCACGCCGATCGGGCTGCCGGCCGGCTGGCCGCTGCTCGTGGACCCCGCGGTCGTCGACACCGAATGGGTCCTGATCGGCAGCGGCCGCCGCCGCGGCAAGCTGATCGTGCCGGGGAAGGTCTTCACCGGCCTGCCGGGCGCCGTCGTCGTACCCGGCCTCGGCGGCTGAACAGGCCGTCCGGCGGCTACTTGGCGCGGGCGGCGGCGAGATGACCGCTCGCCGCCTGCTCCAGATGGACCAGGTCGCTGGCGACCGTGGCGAAGGTGAACCCCTCGGCGAGCCGGCGTGCCGCGCTCGCGCCGTCCGGGTTGTGGATGCCGGCCGCGATCCCCGCCGCTGCCGCCGCCTCCCTGATCGTCACCAGCGCCGCCTCGAACTCCCCGTCCAGCGCCGGGTCGTTCGGGGTGGCGCCGCCGAGGCCGATCCGCAGGTCCGAAGGACCGACATAGATGCCGTCGAGCCCCGGGGTCGCGCAGATCGCCGCCACCTCGCCGAGCCCTTCGGCCGTCTCGATCATCGCGATGACGACCGTCTGCTCGTGCGCCTCCGCCGGCGTCGGGCCGATCCGCAGGGCCGAGCGCATCGGCCCGTACGAGCGCCGCCCGAGCGGCGGGTAGCGTACGGCGGCGACGGCGTCCGCAGCGTCGGCGGCCGAGTCGACCAGCGGCACGATCACCCCGGCGGCCCCCGCGTCCAGCGCGTGCCCGATCGCCGCCGCCTCGTTGGCCTCCACCCGCACCAGACCGACCGCCGTACTGCCCTTGGTGTCGACGGCCGTCAGCGAGGCGAGCAGACCGCGGTACTCGATCAGCCCGTGCTGGGCGTCCAGCGCCACATAGTCGTACCCGAGTCTGGCGACGCGCTCGGTGGAGACGGGCGAGTCCAGGACCGACCAGTAGCCGATGAGCTGCTGACGGGCGCGCAGGGCGGTGGCGAACGCGGCGGGGTTCATGGGAAGTTGCTCTCCTTCATGCGGGGTGCGGTGCGGGGGGTTCGGTGCCGGCGGCGCCGTCTCGGCCGTCGGGGGTCTCAGCGGTGGTACGCGGGCATCGGTCCGCGCAGGGCCTGGCCCACCTCGTCGCAGGCGGCCGTCACATCGGCGGGCAGCGGCCCAGCGGCGGCCGCCGCGATGTTGGCGGTGAGCTGCGCGGTGCTGGAACCGCCCAGCAGCAGGGCGTCGGTCGACGGACGCCCCAGCAGCCAGCGCAGGGCCAGCTCGGTGAGCGGCAGGCCCGCCGCTTCGGCGATGGTGGTGAGCTGCCCGACGGCGTCGAACAGCCGCTCGTCCCAGTAGCGTTGCCGGTACATCCCGGCGAGCTTGGAGTCACCGAACCGCCCCGCCGAAGGCGTCTCGGCGAACCGGTGTCTGCCGGTGAGCAGCCCGCCGCCGAGCGGGTTGTAGACCATCGTGCGCAGCCCGCTGTCCGCCGCGTACTCGACGTACTCCTCCTCGATCCTGCGGGCCAGCAGGTTGTGGAGCTGCTGCGCGACGACCGGCCGTGGCGCGCCCACCTCGTCGGCGGTGCGCACCAGTTCGGCGATCCGCCAGGCGGCGAAGTTGGAGACGCCGAGCGCGAGCACCTTCCCCTCGGCGACGAACTCCGCGATCGTGCCCAGGGTTTCGGCGAGCGGTGTGGCCCGGTCGGGCTGGTGCAGATAGAACAGGTCGACCCGGTCGGTGCCGAGCCGCTTGAGGCTCCCGTCCAGCGCGGCCCGCAACCCGGCTGCCGACAGCGGCGCGTGGTCGCCCTGGTCCGGGTGCGGGATGCCGGCCTTCGTGGCGAGCACGATCCGCTCACGCCGCCCCGGCAGCAGCCCGCCGAGGATGCTTTCGCTCGCGCCGCCCGCGTAGCCGTTGGCGGTGTCGACGCCGGTGAGCCCCGCGTCCAGCGCCGTGTCCAGCATCGCGGCCGCACCCGCCGCGTCGACGGTGTCGCCGAAGGTCATCGTGCCGAGCACGAGCCGGGACAGCGGGACGGGCACCTGCGGCAGTGCGACGGATCCGACGGTGGAGTCGGTGCCGGTGGTCACTTCGTGATTCCTTCCGGTACGGCGGTGAGCAGGGCGCGCGGCTTGCGGCCCTTGATCGCCACGGGGTCGAGGGAGGCGCGGCGCAGCGCCCGGGTGTACGGGTCGGCGGGCGCTGCGAGCACATCGGCGGTCGCTCCCGTCTCGACGACCCGCCCCGCGCGCAGCACCACGACATCGGTGCTGATCTCCCGTACGACCCCGAGGTTGTGTGCGATGACGAGATACGCGATCCCGGTCTCGGCCTGCAACTCCCGCAGCAGCTCCAGCACTTGGGCCTGGACCGACACGTCGAGGGCCGAGGTCGCCTCGTCGCACACCAGCAGTTCGGGGCTGGAGGCGAGCGCCCTGGCGATACCGATGCGCTGGCGCTGGCCGCCGGAGAACTCCGGCGGGCGGCGGTGCAGCGCGGCGGACGGCAGGCCGACCCGGTCGATGAGGGCGGCGGCCCGCTTGGCCCGCTCCGCCTTGTCCCTGACCCCGGCCAGCCTCAGCGGCTCGGCGACGATGTCCTGGGCGCTCAGATGGGGATCGAGCGAGCCGTACGGGTCCTGGAAGACCATCTGCACCCGGTGGCGCAGCGGACGCAGCCGCCGCTCGGGCAGCGCCGCCAGGTCCTCGCCGTCCAGCAGGATCCGGCCGGAGGCCGGCTTCAGCAGCCGGACCAGCGCGCGGGCGAGGGTGGACTTGCCCGACCCGGACTCGCCGACGACCGCGAGCCGGCCGCCGCGCTCCAGCGTGAACGAGACGTCGTCCACGGCCCGGAAGGGCCCCTGCCGGGTGGCGTACTCGACGACGAGGTTCTCGACGGACAACAGTGGTGTGCTCACCTGGCTGCTCCCTGCGCTGCGATGTCGGTGCCGGACCCGGCGCCTGGACCGGCTCCGGGCGGACTCTGGCCGTCCTCGTCCCAGGGGCCGAGGCGCGGCACCGCCGCGAGCAGATCACGGGTGTACCGCTCGACGGGGGATTCGACGATCTGCTCCGCCGTGCCCGACTCGACGAACCGGCCCTCCCGCATCACATGGATCCGGTCGGAGACCATCCTGGCCACCCCCAGGTCGTGCGTGATCATCAGTATGCCGATGCCGGTGCGCTCCTGGAGTTCCATCAGCAGCCCCAGCACGCTCGCCTGGACGGTGGCGTCCAGCGCCGACGTCGGCTCGTCCGCGACGAGCAGCCGGGGTTCGGCGGCGAGTGCGACGGCGATCAGGACGCGTTGCAGCATGCCGCCGGAGAACTGGTGCGGATAGGCCTTCCAGCGGGTCTCCGGGTGCGGGATGTGCACCTGCGCCAGCAGCTCGGTGCCCCGCTCCCTGGCCTCGGCCCTGGACAGCTCAGGACGGCGCAGCCGCACGGCGTCGCCGAGCTGGCGGCCGATGGTGTGGACCGGGCTCAGCGCGGTCATCGGGTCCTGCGGGACGAGCGAGACGGTACGGCCGCGCAGCCGGCGTACCGCGCCGGGGTCGGCGATCACGTCCGTACCGGTGATGCGGACGCTGCCGGACATGACGGCGAGTCCTTCGGGCAGCAGCCGCAGCACCCCCATGGCCGTGGTCGACTTGCCCGACCCCGACTCGCCGATGAGGGTGACGGTCTCGCCCTGCCGCACGGTGAAGTCGACACCGTCGACCGCGCGCACCACGCCGTGCGGGGTGACCAGTTCGATCTGCAGGCCCGCCACGTCGAGGAGCGTCTCGTCGGGGCGGTCGAGGTGGTCGGGATGGTCGGGGCGTTCGGACACCGGTGTGCCGGTCATGGCTCAGGCTCCCTTCGTGGTGCGTGTGCGGGTACGGTCGCGCAGCCCGTCGCCCATCAGGTTGACCCCGACGACCAGCAGCGCGATGACCAGTCCCGGCAGGGTCACCAGCCACCACGAGGTGGTCAGGTAGTCCTGCCCGTCGGAGATGATGCGGCCCCAGGTGGCGAAGGGCCGCTGCGGTCCGGCGCCGAGGAAGCTCAGGGCGCTCTCCAGCAGGACGGCCTGGGCGAGCAGCAGCAGGATGACCAGGCTGGCGGGCCGGATGATGTTGGGCACGATGTGCCGGCCGAGGATCGACCAGTTGCGCAGCCCCAGCACCCGGGCCGCCGCCACGTACGGCTTCTCCCGCTCGACGAGCACGAGCGAGCGGGTCAGCCGGGCCACCTCGGGCCACTGGGCCACCGCGATCACGCAGGTGATGACGGTGACGGAGGGCCCGAAGAGGGCCACCACCAGGAGCAGCATCATCAGCAGCGGCAGGGCGAGCTGCGCTTCGAGCACGCGGGAGACGACCGCGTCGACCCAGCCGCCGAAGTACCCGGCTGCGGACCCGGCGACCAGGCCGATGATGCCGGAGACGAGCACGGCGAGCAGGCCGACCGTCAGGGACACCTGCCCGCCGTGCAGGACACGGGAGAGCAGGTCGCGGCCGAGCTGATCGGTGCCGAAGACATGCCCGTCGGTGAAGGGGGCCAGCCGGCGCGCCGACAGGTCCTGCGCGTCGGCGGCGGGCAGCGGCAGCACGCCGGCCAGTGCCACGGGCAGCGCGACGATCACGGTGCAGACCGCGCCCGCCCACAGCTTGACGTGTGCGGCGCGCTGCTGCCGGGTCGCGGTGGCGCGGGCCAGTTGGCGCGGTGTGACCGCGCTCGGCCGGGTGAGGGTGGCACTCATGCTCAGGCCGCCTTTCCGAGACGTACCCGCGGGTCGAGCAGCGGATAGGCCAGGTCGACAAGGAGTTGGACGAGGATCGCGAGGGTTGCGGTGACGAGCACGGTGGCCTGGATGAGCGGGTAGTCGCGGGTCTCCAGGGCGCGTACGACGAGGGAGCCGACGCCGGGCCAGCCGAAGACGACTTCGACCACCACCACGCCGTTGAGCATCGCGGCGAACCGGGTGCCGATCGCGGTGAGCAGCGGCACACCCGAGTTGCCGAGCGCGTAGCGCCAGGTCAGCGCGGATTCGCCGACACCGCGCGAGCGGGCGACCGTGATGTAGGGCGAGGCGAGCGCCGTCGTCATCTCGCGCCGTACGAGCCGGGAGACGAGCGCCAGTTGCAGAATGGCGACGGTCACGGTCGGCAGGATCAGACCGCTCCACGAGGTGAATCCGGAAGCGGGCAGTACCGGTATCAGGACGGCGAAGACCGTCAGCAGCATCACGCCCGTCCAGAAGTCCGGCATGGACTGCCCCGCGATGGTCAGCACGTTGGCGCCCACCTCGCGGGTGGTGTCCGCCCTGCGGGCCATCCAGACGCCGAGCGGGACCCCGACGACGACGGTCACGATGATCGCGGCGACGGACAGGGTGAGCGTGTACGGCATGCGGTCCAGCACGACCTGGAGCGCCGGGGAGTGGAACGAGTAGCTCGTGCCCAGATCCCCGGTGACCAGGTCGCGCAGGAAGATGCCGTACTGCGTGATCATCGGCTTGTCGAGGCCGAACTGCGCGCGGATGTGCGCCAGGTCGGCGGTGGTGGCGGAAGGTCCCGCGTAGGCGGCTGCCGGGTCGCCGGGGGCGAGCCGTACGAGCACGAAGACGGCGGACAGGGTCAGAAATACGGTCAGCAGGCTCTGCCCGACACGGCGGGCCAGATACATCGGCACGGCTCAGCCCTCCAGCCGCACTGCGGACAGGTCGTAGGAGTTGATCGGGAGCAGATCGAGCCCGGCCACCCGGTCGCGGCGCGCGAGCAGGGTGTTCGGTGCGAAGGCCCACAGGCACGGCCAGGTGTCCCAGATGGCGCGCTGGACGTTGCCGAGCCGGGTGGTGCGCTCGGCCGGGTCGACCTCCTGGGCCGCGGCCGACAGCGCCTGTTCGATCTCCGGCTTCACGTATCCCATGAACGCGTCGCCGGTGCGCTCCTTGGCGGGTGTGCCGCCGTAGAGGCCCTGCAGGGTGGTCAGCGCGAGCCCGGTGGGATTGCCGAAGCCGTTGCCGATGATGTCCCAGTCGCCGCCGCGGCCCTGGCGCCACTTGAGGATGTCGCCGCCCGGCTCGAACTCCTGGAGCGTGGCGCGGACCCCGACGTCCCCCAGCATCGACACGACGGCCTCCATGACGGAGGCGTCAGCTGCGAACTCGCCCGACTCCCAGATGATCTTCACCTTGAGCCCGTCGGCGCCGAGCGTCCGCAGCGTCTTGCGGGCGAGGCCCGGGTCGAAGGCGTACGCGCCGGTGCGTATCGCGCCCTGGAGGGCGATCGGCACGACCCCGTCGGTCTGCTCGGCCGCGCCGGTCAGTACGTCGCGTACCAGCGCCTTGCCGTCGATGGCGTAGGTGAGCGCCTTGCGGACCCGGGTGTCGGCGAGCGGATGGCCCTTGGGCTTGCGGAAGTTGTAGAACAGCACGCACAACCGGGTGCCGGCGCTCTCTTCGAGCGTGACGCCCGGCAGCCCCTGGAGCTGCTCGGCCGAGTCGGGCGTGAGCGTGTCAATCACGTCGATTTCGCCGCTGCGGATCGCGACGACCCGGCTGGACTCCTCGGGCACGAAGCGCACCCGTACGTTCTCGACGGCGGGCGGCTTCCCCCAGTAGTGGGGGTTGCGGCCGAGGGTGTACTCGCCCGCGCCGCCGTTGGCGCTGAGCACCCTGTAGGGGCCCGAACCGATCCCGGAGCTGAGTTCCTCCGGGCGGTTCGCCTTGGCGGGCGTGATGTGGATGTTGGCCATCAGCAGATCCAGCACCGGTACCGGCTTCTTGGTGTGCAGCCGGAACGTGCGGGCCCCGGTGGCCTCGACGGTGGGCAGCTCGGGGAAGAGCCCGAGCAGGAAGGAGCCGTTGACCTTGCCGTACATGGTCAGGGCGGTGGAGACGTCGGTGACGGTGACCGGGCTGCCGTCGGAGTAGCGGACCCCGGCGCGCAACCGGACGTCCCAGACGGTGGGCTCGGTCATCTCGAACCGGTCGGCGAGGACCAGTTGGGTCTTCATACCGGGCCCGATACGGGTCAGGGTCTGCCGGACGGCGCGCTGTACGGTCACCGCCGCGTCGAACTGGTTCAGCTTGTTGTCGAGGCTGACGAGCGAGCGGTTCAGGCCCAGTGTCAGCGTGCCGGGCCCGGGGGCGCCGGTGGGCCCGGCACATGCCGTCAGCGGGCCGAGCGTGATCGCGGCTCCGCCGGCCGCGCCCCACTGCAGCAGGGTGCGACGGCTGAGCGTCTCACTCAGGGGAGTACGGGTCATCGTTGACCTTCTCGGGTTCTTGGACGCGACTGGCTCGGACCGCCGCCCGGTATGTCGGGGGCGGCAGGTTGTCGCGGCGCAAAACGTCGCACGATTGCGTGTTTCGCGCAAGAGGTCTCGCGCATTTCGCGCAAGGTGTGCCATCATCAGCCGCCGAGGCGGTCCGTCGGGACCGCCGTCCCGGTCACCCGAGGAGAGAACCGCACCCGTGTCCCCGAACAGCGGCGGCATACGTCCGCCCGGCCGCGTCATCGCGCTGGCGGACGACCTGTCCGGAGCCGCCGAGACGGCCGCCCTGCTGCGGATCCGCAGCACGGTCGTCCTCGGACCCGCCGCCGCGCCCGCGCCCGCCGAGGGTGCGGCCGTCGTCCTCGACCTCGACACCCGCCAGCTCTCGGCGGACGAGGCGCACGCGGCGGTGGCGGACGCGCTGACCGGGCTCGGCGGGGCCGCCGGCGCACCCGGCACCCTGGTCCTGAAGAAGACCGACTCGCTGCTGCGGGGCAATCTCGCGGCCGAGGCCGCCGCCTTCGCCGAAGGCGCCGAAGGGCTGGTCATCGCCACCGCGCTGCCCGCCGTCGGACGCACCGCACGCGGCGGCGTCGTCCATCTGCACGGCACGCCCCTGCACGAGACGGACGCCTGGCGCGCCGAGAGCGCGCCGCCGCCGCGCTCCGTCGCCGAGGCGCTCGGCCGGACGGCCCGGGACACCGGCATCCGTACCGAGGTGGTCCCGCTCGCGGTGGTCAGAGGCCCGGCCGAAGCGCTGCGTCAGCGGCTCCGCACCCTCGTCGCCGACGGGCTCGCACCCGTCTGCGACGGTGAGAGCGACGCCGACCTCGACGCGGTCGTCCGGGCCGCCGCCGGCTGCGGCCCGGGTGTACGGCTGATGGGCACGGGCGGCCTCGCCGCCGCCGTCGGACGGCTCATGGGGCGTCCTGACGTACCGTCATCGGCGTTCGGGGGAGGGCAGGTTCGGCCGCTGCTCGTCGTGGTCGGCACAGCCGAACCCACTGCCGTTGCGCAGATCGCGCAACTCACCGCCGTCGGCGCGCACCACATCGCGCTGCCGCCCGACGTCCTCGGCGCGCCTGCGGGCGCCTCCGTACTGCCCGACCTCGACCCCCGCGGGGTCACCGTCCTCAGCATCGACGGATCCTGCGGCATCAGCCCCGGCACGGCGCGCGCCCTGGTGGCGGGACTCGCCAGGACCGTGGCCGCCCTGCCCCTGGCCGCCCCGCCCGCCCCCGCCGATCTCGTACTGACCGGCGGCGAGACCGCCCGCCGGGTCCTCGACGCCCTCGGCGTCACCCAGCTCTTCCCCCTCGGACAGATCCAGCACGGCGCCGTGCACAGCACGACGGCCGACGGCCGCTCGGTCGTCACCCGGCCGGGCAGCTTCGGCGACGCCGACTCGCTGCTGCGGATCGTCCGCACGCTCCGCCCCGGCCTCCGGCCCCACCCCGTACCGCAAGGAGAAGCCCTGTGAACGCAAGCCCGACCGCCGACAGCGCCCAGCAGACCGGCAGCGGCACCGCCCGGCTCCCCGTCATCGCGGTCACCATGGGCGACGGTGCCGGTATCGGCCCCGAGGTGATCGTCCCCGCGCTGCTCGACCCGGACACCCTGGCCCGCTGCCGGCCCGTGGTCGTCGGCGACGCGGGACGGCTGCGCCAGGCAGCCGCGCTGCTGGGCATCGACTGCGAGATCGTGCCCGTCGAAGGGCCCGAGGACGCCGAGTTCACCCCCGGCCGGGTCAACGTCATCGACCTGGGGCTGCTCCCCGCCGACCTGCCCTGGGGCCGACTGTCCGCCGTCGCGGGCGACGCCGCGTACCACTACGTACGGGTCGCGGCCGAACTCGCCCTCGGCGGACGGGCCGACGGCATCTGCACCGCCCCCCTCAACAAGGAGGCGCTGCACGCGGCGGGGCACCTCTACCCCGGACACACCGAACTGCTGGCCCATCTCACCGGCGTCAAGGAGGTGTCGATGATGCTGTCGACACCCAAGGTGAAGGTCATTCACGTCACCACCCACATCGGACTGATCGACGCGGTCAACCGCATCGAACCGGGCCTGGTGGAGCGCACCGTGCGCAGGGGCCACCAGGCGATGGTGCGGGCCGGCGTGCCGGAACCCGTCATCGGGGTCTGCGGCATCAACCCGCACGCGGGCGAGAACGGCCTGTTCGGCTACGGCGAGGAGGAGGAGAAGATCGTGCCCGCCATCGACATCCTGCGCGCCGACGGCATCGACGCGCGCGGCCCGCTCCCCGCCGACACCGCGTTCTTCCTCGCCGGCCGAGGCGACTACGACCTGATCGTGGCCATGTACCACGACCAGGGGCACGGCCCCGTGAAGGTGCTCGGCATCGAGGCCGGTGTCAATCTCACCGTCGGACTCCCCGTCATCCGCACGTCGGTCGACCACGGCACCGCGTTCGACATCGCGGGTACCGGCGTCGCGGAGGCCGGTAGCATGGTCGAGGCCCTGCGCCAGGCGGCCGAGATGTCCTCCGCAGCCGTCCGGTGAGCAGCCGTCCGGTGAGTGAACCGGTGCGGGAATCCGTCGAAAGAGGATCAGTGCCGATGACCCCGATCGGATCCACGGCTCGCCGTGACCGCATCGTCCACCTGGCCAACACCACGGGCCTCGCCAGCGTCGAAGAGCTGTCCCAGCTCTTCGGTGTGACGGCCTCGACGATCCGCCGCGATCTGGCGAAACTCACCGGCGACGGGCGGCTCGCCCGCACGTACGGCGGTGCGATGGCGCTCGCCGCACACCCCGAGGCGTCGCTGCGCCAGCGCACCGGCGAGGCGTTCGAGGCGAAACAGGCCATCGCCCGCTGGGCCGCGGCACAGATAGGGGCGGGCGAGACGATCCTGCTCGACGCGGGATCCACCGTGGGGGCGCTCGCGCACGAACTGCGCACCGCCAAGGAACTGACCATCGCCACCACGGGTCTGACGGCCCTTCAGGAACTCTCCGACGTGGAGACCCTGCACATCGAATGCCTCGGCGGCACCCTGCGCCCGCTCAGCCAGGGCTTCGTCGGCCCGCTGACCGAGGCGGCGCTGGACCGGATGACCTTCGACCGGGTCTTCCTCGGCGCCGACGGCGTCTCGCCCGAGCACGGCATCTGCGAGGCGGACCTGCGCCAGACCCGCCTCAAGGAGCTGATGGCCCACCGCGCCGAGCAGGTGTACGTCCTCGCACACGCGGCGAAGCTCGGCCGCGGCCCTTTCCACGCCTGGGCGCAACTGCCCCCGGGCTGGACCCTCGTCACCGACGGCGCCGCCGAACCATCCGTGGTCGAAGCGCTGCGCGGACGCGGCGTACAGGTCGTCCTGACGGAGCCGTAAGAGCGAAGCTGAGGGAGAAGAGACCATGGCCGGCACCGGGGAACTCGTCACGGAGACGCTCGGGTACGACGGCGGCCGGCACGTCACGGCGTACGTGCCGCCGCGTGCGCCCGAGGCCGTCGTGTTCGCCGGTGACGGCCAGATGGTCCCGCGGTGGGGCGCGGTTCTGGAGGCGGCGGCCGACGTGCCGCCCACGATGGTCGTCGGTGCGCACCGGACGGCGGACGAGACCCTGCGGCTGCATGAGTACTCACCGGACTTCGACCCCGAACGGTTCGCGGCACACGAGGAGTTCTTCGTCGACGGCGTCCGCCGATGGACGCGCTCGCGCTTCGGAGTCGCGCTGCCCGCCGTGCGGACCGCCGTGTTCGGTGTCTCCGCCGGCGGGGAACTGGCGCTCGCCCTGGGGCTTCGGCACCCGGAACTCTACGGCGCGGTCTTCTGCGCGTCGCCGGGCGCCGGCTACCGCCCCGCCGACCCGCTGCCGACGCCGCTTCCGCGCGCGTACTTCGTCGCGGGCACGTCGGAGCCGTTCTTCCGCGCGAACGCGGTGCGCTGGGCGGACGCGCTCCGCGACGCGGGCGGGGACGTCGTCATGACCGAGCGGGCAGGATCGCACGGCGGCGCCTTCTGGCAGGAGGAACTGCCCCTCATGGTGGCGTGGGCCTTCGGGCGATGAGCCGCGCCCCGGTCAGCGCAGGGCGGGGATCTCGATGGCGGGGCAGCGGTCCATGACCATGTCGAGTCCGGCCGCGCGGGTACGTTCATACGCCGCGTCGTCGATGACGTCCAACTGGAACCAGACGGCCTTGGCGCCCACCGCGACAGCCTCGTCGGCGACCGCGCCCGCCAGGTCGCTGTTGACGAACACATCCACCACGTCCACCGGGAACGGGATGTCGGCCAGCGACGCGTACCCCTGCTCGCCGTGGACCGTCTCGGCCTTCGGATGCACCGGCACGACGCGCTTGCCGAAGCGCTTCAGGACCCCGGCGACCCCGTAGGCGGCGCGCGCCGTGTTGTTCGACAGGCCCACCACCGCCCAGGTGTCACCCGTCGAGGTCAGAATCCTGCGGATCGTCTCTGTCTCTGCGTCCATGACCTGCACAACGGCCCGTGCGACCCGGCCGTTCCCGGCGCATAGGGTGGGCCGAATGCAGGAGCAGTACAGAACGATCGCCCGCGCCGGAGTGCACGAGACAGAGGTGAACCGCTCACGCTTCATCTGCTCCCTCGCGCCCGCCGCGACCGAGCGGGAGGCGCAGGAGTTCATCGCGGCCGTACGCGCCGAGTACCCCACCGCGGGCCACCACTGCTTCGCGTACGTGATCGGCGCCGACGCCTCCGTACAGCGGGCGAGCGACGACGGCGAGCCGGGCGGCACGGCCGGCGTGCCCATGCTCCAGATGCTGCTGCGCCGCGAGACACGCTTCGTCGTGGCCGTCGTCACCCGCTACTTCGGCGGCGTCAAGCTCGGCGCCGGCGGTCTGATCAGGGCGTACGGCGGAGCCGTCGGCGAAGCCCTGGACGCGGTCGGCACCCGCACCCGGCAGCGGCTGCGGCTCGCCACCGTCACCGTCGACCACCAGCGCGCGGGAAAGCTGGAGAACGACCTGCGCTCCACCGGCCGCGCCGTGCGCGAGGTCCGGTACGCGGCGGCCGTCACGATCGAGATCGCCCTCCCCGACGCGGAGGTGGCCGCCTTCCGCGGCTGGCTCGCCGACACGACGGCGGGCACGGCGGTACTGGACCTGGGTGACGAGGCGTACGGCGACGCGTGAGCAAATCGGAGGTCCGTGGGGGAGCCGGGAACGATCGGCGCTAGCGTGGTGGGCTGTTGACCGGCCGGCAGACCCGGAGCGGCGGCGCAGGTGCGGCGCGCGGGTGGGGAAGGGAACGATGGGGCTCGGAGCTGTCTGTTGAGGATTCTGCACACGTCGGACTGGCATCTCGGCCGCTCGTTCCACCGGGTCGGCCTGCTGGACGCCCAGGCCGCCTTCCTCGACCACCTCGTGGCGACGGCCGTCGACCGTTCCGTGGACGTCCTGCTGGTCGCGGGCGACGTCTACGACCGGGCCGTGCCGCCGCTCACCGCAGTCGACTTGTTCGACCGGGCGCTGCACCGGCTCGCCGATGCGGGCGTACCGACCGTCATGATCTCCGGGAACCACGACTCGGCCCGCCGACTCGGCGTCGGGGCCGGCCTCATCGAGCGGGCGGGCATCCATCTGCGCACCGACCCGGCGCGCTGCGCCACCCCCGTCCTACTCACCGACACCCACGGCGACGTCGCCTTCTACGGCCTGCCGTATCTGGAACCGGCCCTGGTACGCGACGAGTTCAAGGCTCCGAAGACCGGACACGAAGCGGTGCTCGGCGCCGCGATGGCGCGGGTACGAAGCGACCTCGCCGCCCGTACCCCCGGCACCCGCTCCGTCGTACTCGCCCACGCCTTCGTCGCCGGCGGCGCGCCCAGCGACAGCGAGCGCGACATCACCGTCGGCGGGGTGGAGTCCGTGCCCGCCGCGGTCTTCGACGGGGTCGACTACGCCGCGCTCGGCCATCTGCACGGGGCGCAGAGCGTGACCGAGCGCGTCCGCTACGCCGGATCGCCGCTCGCGTACTCGTTCTCCGAGGCCACCCACCGCAAGACGATGTGGCTGGTGGACCTCGGCCCCGGCGGCGAGATCGAGGCCGAGCGGATCGACTGCCCCGTGCCCCGCGCGCTGGCCCGGCTGCGCGGCAGGATCGACGACCTGCTCGAAGACCCGGCGCTGGCCCGGCACGAGGACGCGTGGACCGAGGTGACGCTCACCGACCCGGTCCGCCCCGCCGAACCCATGGCCCGGCTCACCAAGCGCTTCCCGCACACGCTCAGCCTGGTCTTCGACCCAGACAAGGCCGACGACGACCCGCACGCCTCCTACGCGCGCCGGCTGCACGGCCGCACCGACCAGCAGATCGCCGAGGACTTCGTCGCGCACGTCAGGGGCGGCGCGGGACCCGACACCCGCGAACGCGCCGTGCTGCGCGGCGCCTTCGACGACGTACGGGTCGACGCGACCGTACGCGAGGTGACCCCATGAGACTCCACCGGCTGACCGTCGCCGCCTTCGGACCCTTCGCCGGTACCGAGGAGGTCGACTTCGACGCGCTCTCCACCGCCGGGATCTTCCTGCTGCACGGGCCGACGGGCGCGGGCAAGACCTCGATCCTGGACGCCGTGTGCTACGCGCTGTACGGCGAGGTCCCCGGCGCCCGGCAGGGAGCCGGGGCGGCGCTGCGCAGCGACCACGCGGCGGCCGGTACCGCCACCGAGATCAGCCTCGAACTGACCGTCGCAGGCCGCAGACTGGAGATCACCCGGCGCCCCGCCCAGCTCCGCCGCAAACTGCGCGGCACGGGTTTCACCACCGAGAAGGCCCAGAGCCGGCTGCGCCAGTACGACGCCGACAGCGGCGACTGGCGGGCGCTCAGCCGCTCCCACCAGGAGATCGGCGAGGAGATCAGCCAACTCCTCGGCGGGATGAGCAGGGACCAGTTCTGCCAGGTCGTCCTGTTGCCGCAGGGCGACTTCGCCCGCTTCCTGCGGGCCGACGCCGAGGCGCGCGGCAAACTGCTCGGCCGGCTCTTCGACACCCGCAGGTTCGCCGCCGTCGAGGACCGGCTCGCCGAGCTGCGCCGGGCGGCGGAGCACCAGGTGCGCGCGGGCGACGAGCGGCTGCTGTCCGTCGCGCAGCGCATCGACCAGGCGGCGCGGGACAGTTCGGCGCCGCCGCTGCCCGAGCGGCAGCCGGGCGACCCGGGCCTGGCACCCGCCGTCCTGGAATGGGCCGCGCTCGCCCGGTCGCTCGCGGTCGAGCGGGCCGACATCGCGGCGGCGGCGCTCGAAGCGGCCGGG
The DNA here is from genome assembly GCF_055584925.1 of Streptomyces sp. NPDC087906. Lineage (NCBI taxonomy): Bacteria > Bacillati > Actinomycetota > Actinomycetes > Kitasatosporales > Streptomycetaceae > Streptomyces > Streptomyces sp. NPDC087906. The sequence goes on along the minus strand of NZ_JBVJLC010000011.1, from coordinate 101,628 downwards.
AGCAGACAGGCGGCGGCCCGCAGGGCCCTGGACAGCGAGCGTGAACTGGCCAGACTCCAGGACCGGTTCGCCGAGACCCGGCGGCGCGCCGACACGCTGGAGGAGCGCCGCCCGGCGCGCGACCGGGCGCAGGCCGTCCTCGACCGGGCGCACAAGGCGGAACTCGTCGCGCCCGCGCTGGAGTTGCGCGAGGACGCCGAGCGCGCACACCGCAGCGCGGCGGCGGAGCACGACCGTGTGCTGCACGGCCGCCCGGCCCACCTGCCGGCCGTCCTCGCCGAGGCCGGAGCCGAACAACTCGTCGCGCTGGAACGGTCGGTGAGCCAGCAGCTCGGCGCCCTGGCCGCCGCCAGGACCGCCGAGCTGCGCAGCGCCGACATCAGCGAGGAGCGTGCGGCCCTTGACCTGGAGGCGCGGTCCGACGACGCGATCCTCCAGGACGCCGCCGGCTGGCTGAGCGGCTGGGAGCCCACCCGGGCCGCGCTGCTGGCCCGTATCGACGAGGCGCAGGTGGCCGCCGCCCGCGCCGAACAGCTCGCCGGTCAACTCGACCCGGCCGCGCGGCAGCTCGCCGCCGCCCGCCGGCGCGACGACCTCCGGACGGCGGTCGAGGACGCCGCGCGCACGCTCGACACCGCGAAGGAACACACCAACCAGGCCCATGAGCGCTGGCTGGAGCTGCGCGAACGCAGACTGCACGGCATGGCGGCGGAGTTGGCGGCCCGGCTCGCGGACGGCGAACCCTGCGCGGTCTGCGGCTCCGCCGACCATCCGGCCCCGGCCCGGGTGACGGCCGGTCAGGTGGACCCGGCGGCCGAGGAGTCGGCGCTGAACCGGTACCGGAGCCTGGGTCTGGCCCGCGACCGGGCCGACGCCGCGCACAGCGCCGTACGGGAGCGGTACGTGGCGGCCGAGGCCGAGGCGGACGGTGCGAGCGTCGCCGAACTGACCCGGCTCACCGGGCGGCTGGAGGACGAACACCGCGCGGCGCACACCCTCGCGGCGGGCACGCACGCGGCCCGCGAAGCGCTGGAAAGCGCCGAGCGGGAACAGCGGAACCGACTGGCCGCCCAGTCGGGCGCCGAGCGCAGGATCGCCGCCCGTACCTCGCGGCGCGAAGCCCTCGACCGCGAACAGGCCGCACTGCGCGACGAGTTGGCCAAGGCGCGCGGCGACGCCCCCAGTGTCGCCGCCCGCGCGGCCCAACTGGACTCGGGGGCGCGCTGGCTGGCCGCGGCGGCCGACGCCGTACGGGCCGTGGAGACCACGGCGGTACGGCTCAAGGAAGCCGACGACAAGCTCGCCACCGCCGCCTTCCGGGCCGGCTTCGACACCCCGCGCGCCGCGGCCGACGCGCTGCTCGGCACGGCCGCCCGGCGCGCCACCCAGCATCTGGTGGACGAGTGGCAGAGCGAGGCGGCCAAGATCGCCGAACGGCTCGCCGAACCGGACACCGCCGACGCCGCGGCCCGCCCCGCCGCCGACCCCGAAGGGGCCCGCACCGCCCACGACATGGCGGAGCGCGCCCTGCGCGACGCCACGTCGGCCCGCGCCACCGCCGACGACCGCCGCGCCGAACTGGCCAGGCTCTCCCGGCAGGCCGAGAGCGAAGTGCGCGCCCTCGGCCCGCTGCGCGAGGAGTACGACCGGGTGGCCCGGCTCGCCGGACTCGCCGCGGGCACGTCCACCGACAACGAACGCCGGATGCGCCTGGAGGCGTACGTGCTCGCCGCCCGGCTCGAACAGGTCGCCGCGGCGGCCACCGTACGGCTCCAGCGGATGTCCGCCGGGCGGTACGCGCTGCTGCACTCCGACGCCAGGGCGTCGGGCCGGTCGCGCTCCGGGCTCGGCCTCCAGGTGGTCGACGCCTGGACCGGCAGCGCCCGTGACACCTCCACGCTCTCCGGCGGCGAGACCTTCTTCGCCTCCCTGTCCCTCGCGCTCGGCCTGGCCGACGTCGTCACCGACGAGGCCGGCGGCGTACGGCTCGACACCCTCTTCATCGACGAGGGCTTCGGCAGCCTGGACGACCAGACCCTGGACGAGGTCCTGGACGTCCTGGACTCGCTGCGCGAACGGGACCGCAGCGTCGGCATCGTCAGCCACGTCGCCGATCTGCGCCGCCGTATCCCGGCCCAACTGGAGGTCGTGAAGGAGCGGCAGGGATCGGTGATCCTGGCCGTGGACACCGGACGCACGGCCGGCTGACCGGTCCGGTGTGCGGAAATACGGCTCAGCGGGCGCCGAGCGCCGTGAACAGCGCCGTGGCGTCCGCCCCCGCCGGCAGCCCGCTGACCTGACCGTCCCCGACCTCCACCACCCGCCACTCGCCGTCGTCGCGCAGCGCCATGTCCGTGGTCACGAACGGGCAGCCGAGCGCCTGCACGGCGGCGCCCACCGCGTCGAGTTCAGGCGCGGGAACCCGCTCGGGGGTGTCGGGATGCGCCGTGGTGAGGACCGGCTTGCCGTCCAGCCACCAGACGCGGGCCTCGCCGCCCGCCACGAACGGCTCGAACGCGCGCAGCACCACACCGCCGGCCAGGAACTCCTCCTGAAGGGCGAAGAAGCGGCCCACCACCGACACGAGCCGTGCCTGGTCGGTCAGTTCGGGGATGAAGCAGGCTTCGTCCCACTCGTGCTTGCGGGACTTGACGAAGTCCTTCACCACCCCGGGACCCGCACCCAGCGGGGCGGCCAGCGCGCTGAGCGCCGCCGGTTCCGGCGGGGTGCCCGGTGGCCGCGCCTGCCAGACGGTGCGCGGCGTGAGCGCGGCGAACTCCTCGTACCAGCCGGGCAGTTCGTGCGCGGTACGGAACGCGGCCGCGTCGGTGAACAGCGCGCAGCCGCGCTCCGCGAGCCCGCGCTCCAGCGCCGCGTACACCTCAGCGGGCATCATCCAGCCCCGGTACCAGTACGTGCCCGAGTCGCGCGGGACCCGGGCGAGCGCCGCTTCGGTGTCCCCGGCGAGCAGCGCGTCGTGGTCGACGAGCGCCACCCGTTCGGCCGACGATCTGGCCAGCGCCGATTCGGTGGCGAACGCCGGATCGGTCCGGCTGGCCCGCAGCGGATCGGAGCAGAGAAGGAAACCCGTGTGTGATGCCACCCCCGAGTCGTATGGGAACTGCGGGCGGCCGGGCCCGGACACCCCCGGGGCCCGGCCGCCTCGGATCGACAGCGGTCAGAGCTTGGACAGCTCGTCCACGAGGTCGTCGAGGCCGAGCGAGCCCTGCGACAGCGCCGCCATGTGCCAGGTCTTCGCGTCGAACGCGTCGCCGTGCCGCTTCTTGGCGTTCTCCCGGCCCAGCAGCCAGGCGCGCTCACCCAGCTTGTAGCCGATGGCCTGGCCGGGCATCGACAGATACCGGGTCAGCTCGCTCTCCACGAAGTCGGCGGGCCGCCCGCTGTGGTTGCCGAAGAACTCCTGCGCCAGTTCCGGGGTCCAGCGCTCGCCCGGGTGGAACGGCGACTCGGCCGGGATCTCCAGCTCCAGATGCATACCGATGTCCACGATGACCCGGCAGGCACGCATCATCTGCGCGTCGAGATAGCCGAGCCTGCGCTCCGCGTCGGGCAGGAAGCCCAGCTCGTCCATGAGCCGCTCCGCGTACAGCGCCCAGCCCTCGGCGTTGGCGCTGACCATGCCGACCGTCGCCTGGTAGCGGGAGAGCTGGTCGGCGACATGCGTCCACTGCGCGAGCTGCAGATGATGGCCGGGCACCCCCTCGTGGTACCAGGTCGACACCAGGTCGTAGACCGGGAAGCGGGTCTCGCCCATGGTCGGCAGCCAGGTGCGGCCGGGCCGGGAGAAGTCCTCGGACGGGGTGGTGTAGTACGGGGCGGCCGCGCCGCCCGCCGGGGCGATCCTGGCCTCCACCTTCCGTACTCGCTCGGCGAGTTCGAAGTGCGTGCCGTCCAGCGCCTCGATCGCCTCGTCCATCAGGCCCTGCAGCCACTCGCGGACCTCTTCGACGCCTTCGATGTGCTTGCCGTGCTCGTCGAGATGGGCGAGCGCCTCCCACGGGGTGGCGCCGGGCAGGATCTTCGCCGCTTCCGTCGTCATCTCGGCGAGCAGCCGGTGGTATTCGGCCCAGCCGTACGCGTACGCCTCGCCGAGGTCGAGGTCGGTACCGTTGAAGTAGCGCGACCAGCGGGCGTACCGCTCGCGGCCGACGGTGTCCGGCGCGTCCTCGACGGCCGGCGCGTACACGTCGCGCAGCCAGTCGCGCAGCGCGACGACGGCCGCGGTGGCTTCGGCGCCCGCAGGGTCGAGTTCGGCGCGCAGCGCGTCGGGGCCCGTCGCCGCGAAGTCGTCGAACCAGCCGCGCTGGTCGCCCGCCCACTGCGTGAGCTGGTCGATCAGGGTCGCGGTGGCGCGGGGGCCGCCCGGGAGCTTGCGGTCGAGGCCGAGGGCGAGCGAGACGCGGAACCCTTCGAGCGCGGCGGGCACCGCGCGCAGCCGGGCGGCGACGGCCGCCCAGTCGGCGTCCGTGTTCGTCGGGGTGACGGCGAAGACGTCGCGGATCGCGTGGGCGGGCGAGTGGATGTTGCTGACCGCGCGAAGGTGCTCGTCGGCTTCGTGGACGGCGAGTTCGGCGGTGAGGCGTTCGCGCAGCAGCCGGCCGCAGCGCACCTCTGCCTCGCTGTCGGCGCCGGGCAGTTTCTGTGCGGCGTCGAGCTTGGCCAGGGTGGCGACGGCGAGATCCGCGAGGGCCTGGCGGCCGGCGGGGGAGTAGTCGGGAAGGCGGGCCGAACTCTCGGCGACGCCCAGAACGGTGCCGGTGATCGGGTCGAGTTCGATGAGTGCGTCGACGTAGGCGTCGGCGACCTGGCGGGGCAGCGCGCTGCCGGCTGTGTCTGACATGGGGACATCTTCTCGAACGCGACCGGCCGCGTCACATCAATGCCGGTCGTTGGCTTGTCACACGCCCTTGCCATGCCCTTGTCAGGTACTCGGCGCGCTGCCCCGCGGCCCCGCCCTGCGCGGTGTCTAGCGCCGTCCGGAGTCGCCGTACGGGGGCAGCGAGTGCACGGCTGTCGGGTCCAGCATGGCGGTGACGACCAGGGTGCCTTCCTCCACCTGGTAGTCCAGCGGCAGGCCCAGGCCGCGCATGGCGGCCACCATGCCCGTGTTGGACGACTGGGTGACGGCGTACACATGCGCGCAGCCGGCCTCGGCGGCCAGCTCCGTCAGCCGGCCGAGCAGCGCGGCGCCGATACCGCGCTGCTGGTAGGCGTCCTCGACCATCAGGGCGATCTCGGTTTCTTCGCCGTCCCACAGCAGATGGCCGAGAGCGACCAGTCGGCCCGACGTCGTGCAGACGGCGAGGGTCCGGCCGAACCGGGGCGAGAGCAGATGGGTCAGATAGCGGTCCGCGTCACCGACCGGGCCGTGGTAGCGCAGCCCCAGGGTGCGCTCCGAGCAGCGCGCGTGCATGGCGAGCGCCGCTTCGAGGTCGTCCTCGTCCGCCCTGCGGACGGTGATCTCCTCGCCCTGCGGGAGGGTGAGCGGCTGCTGGCCGCGCGGGACCCGGGGGCCGAGCCGGGCGTCCAGCTCGACCAGGGCGCGGGCCCTGGCGAACTCGGTCGGGGTGAAGGGGAGATACGGGCGCTCGACGCCGATCGTGCCGCCGTTCGGGTCGCGCAGCCGCATCGACGTACCGTCCAGCACGCCCTCGACCGGCGCGAACTCGCCGGTCGGGCGGCCGGTGACGGAGACGGCGGGCCGTGACGTTATGGTGCAGCGCCCCAGCAACTGGCGCAGGGCGAGGGGCAGTTCCGAGGCGTCCAGGGCGGTGCGGGTCGCCAGACCGAGCACCCGGGTCGGGGTGTCGACCAGGTCATGGGCGTCGGCCCGCTCGATCCAGGTACGGCAGCCGCCCGCTGCCGACACGGTCTTGCTGAGGTCGCTCGCCTGGAGGTCGGCGGGGGAGCGCAGCAGGAACTCGTCGACCGTGCCGTCGGCCAGCGGGTGCGTCTGGAGGGTGAGGATGTCGACGCGGTGCGTGGCGAGGGCCGTGCACAGCCGCGCGAGTGTGCCCGGCTCGTCCCGGACCGTCGTGCGCATCCGCCACAGCGCCGTCGGTTCGTCGGACGTGTCGGGTCGGTCGGCCGTCGCGGCCTGGTCTGTCGCGGCCTGGCCCGGTGCGGCCTGGTCGGGTGCGGCCCGGTCCGGTGGGGCGTGACCGTGGTGACGTGCCCACCAGGTGTGGAACGTGGCCGTGGCGACGAGCGCCACGGCCGAGGCCACCAGCAGGAAGAGCCCGTCAGGAACATGCGCGATCGTGTTCGCGATGGCGTCCGCGACCGCCACCGCGGTGAACAGGGCGGCCAGCTCGACCAGATCCCGCCGCCAGTGGTGGGGGCGGCGGGAACTCTTCGCCGAAGTCACATCTGTCATGGCACCACTGTGACCGAGCGGTGTTTCGCGATCACGAACGGTTTGTGACTGACGGGTTAAGGATGGGTCTGTTTTAGTTTAGGCTGGTTTTTACCGTTTTTGGCGTGGAGTGATCGTTGGGTGGCGCCAACGCGGCCAGCAGCCGGGCCGCTTGAGCCGTCACCCGCGCGGCGCCGCCCCGCGCGGCCAGCGCGGCGAGACCGGCCGGCGCCTCGCCCGCGGCGCCGCAGTGCTCCACGCAGTCGGCCGCCACCGCCAGTATCTCCCCGAGTCCCGTCCGTTTGGTCCCCGGGGCCAACAGAGCTGGCAGAGCAGGGCGGATGACGGACCAGACCGTGCCGGCCGCACCGCTCTCCGCCGCCGTACGGAGCGAGTCGGTGAGCCGGTTCAGCTTCACCGAGTCCTCGTCCACGAGCGCCCCGGTCCGCTCACCCAGCAGCTTCCCGTCGAGACCGCCGCGGGCCGCCAGGATCAGCAGCCCGTCCACGGCCGCCAGCCGGTCGGCGGGGTGCCGGGCGCCGAGCCCGTACGCGAGCGCCAGATGGAGCGAGGGCCCCGGCCCCGGCAGTTCGGCGATCTCGGCCAGGACCGGCAGGCACCACGTGCCGCCCCGCTGCGTGTCCTCGGCGCAGCCCTGGACGCCGGGCAGCAGCCAGTGGGCCAGCACCTCGCTGTCCTCGGGCAGCACAGCGGGCCAGTTGGTGTTCCGGCCGCCGCCCCAGTGGTAGCAGTACCGCGCCACTTCGGCGTCCGACCGGCCCAGCCAGTGGAACTCACGGGGGAAGTCCTTCTCCACCACCCGCCGTTCACGCGTGCCGGCCAGCAGCCTGCGGGCCCTCGGCAGCAGCCCTCCGGCGGGCGCGGCGGGCGCGGCGGGGTCGGCGGGGCCTTCGAGATCGTCACGGAGCAGCGCCGGGAGGGGTGTTCCCCCGCCGCTGAGCCAGTCGGCCAGCCGGCGCGCCTCGGGCGTGCCCAGCGCCGCAGCGGCGCGGGCCGTCTCCGGACGGCCGCCGCGCCGCACCCGCAGCAGAGCCTGGGCGAAGTCGACCGGTGCGGGCGTGGCGCACAGCCGCTGGTACTCACCCAGCCGCTCCACCAGCACATCGGGATCCAGCGCCCCGGACTCCCACGTGGGAGTGGCCAGCAGGAAGGGCAGCGGTCTCGTCCGGATCAGCGAAGCGACCTCCCGCAGCCGTGCGTTGAGCACGCCGTCCAGCGCGTCGTGCGCACACCACTTGCCGTTCGCGGTCCACCGCGACTTCACGATCGTCAGCGTCCGCGCCGACACCTTCTCCAGCAGCGCGGCGGCGACCAGGCCCACATCGGCCGCCCGTACGAACCACGAGTCCTGGTCGATCCGCCTCTCGCCCTTGAACCACCAGCGGTCCGCGAGCGCGTCACCCAGCGCGGCCGTCAGCGCCGCGGCGTCCTGGTAGGCGAGCCTGACCAGGCCGTCGAGGGTCCGCTCGAACGACACGGTGTCGCCGTCCCGCCCGCGGGACAGCACCACCATCTCCTCGACCACCTCGGCGACGGTCGAAGGCGCCGGAGCGAGCCGTACCGGCAGCGGTACGGGAGGCAGGATCTCCTCGTACGGTACGAGGTCGGCGCCTGCCACCGACTGATCGCCGAACAGCTCGACCGCACGCGCCCGGTGGACCGGGCTCAGCAGCGCGGCCGAAGCCGCCACCGCCTGCCGGGACTCCTCGCCCGCATCGGCCAGATACCGCGCCACCAGCTTCAGCGCACGCTCCTGGACGTCGGTGTCCTGATGCCCGAACGCCGCATCGGCCAGCCCCGGCAGCAACTCGTCGGCGGCGCCCCGGTCGCCGCGCAGGACCTTCCCGACGAGCACCAACTGGGCCCGCAGCAGCTTCTTCTCCGGCCGGAACAGCACCGCCCCGGTCAGCTCGGCCAGGCTGCGGACCGGCAGCGCGCCGTCGGCCGCGAGCCGGGCGAGCACCCCGTGGGCGTGGCCGGCGACCGCCGACGTACCGTCGGCGGCCATCCCGATCCAGTCGGCCGTGTGCGCCGCCTCCTCCGCCGGGCTCAGCCTCAGCCGCCTGGCCACATTGAGGAAGAAGACCAACTCGCGCGGCCGGCCGCCGCGCAGCAGCCGGGCCACGCACGCGTCCACCAGCAGGGCGCGCTCGACCACCCCCTCGTCGGCCAGCACCGCCAGCAGCGAGGGCCAGTGGCCCGGGTCCTCCGCGTCGGTGCGCCAGCTCACCCCGTCGGGCAGTTCGGCGAGTTCGAAGAGCCGGGGCACGAACACCGCCGTCTGCGGGTCCTTGCGCAGCCCGCCGAGCAAGGACTGCTCTCGGTCCCCGACAGTGTTCGCCCAGCCCCGGACCACGGGGTCCGTGTCGGGCAGCGGGACACCGGCCCGCTCGCTCAGCTCCCGGATGAGGGAGAAGTCGTCCTCCGCCGTAGAACTGCGCTCGGCGAGCCTGCGGGCCACCTCGCCCAGCCAGGCAGGATCACGGTCGGCGAGCAGATCGGCCAGGCCCCACGGCGCCCGGTCGCCGTCGCGCAGATCGCGGGCCCCGATCCAGGCCGCGGTGGCGGCGGCCCCCGTCAGACACCCCGCACCCGCCACCAGCAGGGCGCGCTGCACGCGCCTACGCTCCCGCCAGCGGTTCCAGTCCCAGCCGCGCACCTCGGAGCGCAGCGCCTTCAGCTCCGCCAGCTCCGCCTTGCGGTCCGCCGGTGCCAGGGGCTTCAGCAGCCCGGGAACGGCATCGTGGTCACCGGCCCGCACCGCTTCGAGCAGCGCACTCATCGCGCACCGCCCGACACCAGCACCGCGCCGCGGCGCGCCATCCGGACGGCGAGCGCGTGCTTGCACGGACCGCGCCCGCCCCTGTGCCCCGCCCACCAGGCGCAGGTGCAGCTCAGGACCCCCGCGGCCTCCCGTACCTGGTAGCGCCGCTCGCCCGAGGCCACCGACGCCAGCTCGCCTTCGAGCCGCACGGCCCCTTCGGCGATCAGCGCACGCGCGGCGGTCAGCCGTGGATTGTGCCGCTCGACCCGGCCGGCGTCGTAGGGCAGCTCCCGGTGGAAGTACGCCGCGTCGGCGATGTCGTACCCGACCTTGCCCGCCGAGCCCAGCCTGGTCAGCGCCGCGCGCACCCGCGCCACGCTCAGCCCGGCGCGCGCCGCGAGATCCGCAGGTTCGATGGCGGGCTCCCAGGCCAGCAGTACGGACACCAGCTCGGCGTCCTCGGCCGACTCGTCGGCGGCCAGCGCCTCCAGCACCCCGCCCTCACCGGAGAAGCCGCGCGCCACCTCGGGCGACAAGGTCAGCGTGAGCCGCATCCCCGGCAGCGTCACCTCCCACGCGCTCGCCGCCGCGGCGCCGTCGGCCACGGGCCCGTACACCCGCAGCGCCGTCGCGTCCCGCAGCACCCGCTGGAGCGCGGCCAGCCGCTCCGGGCCCGGCAGGCAGACGGCGCCGGGTACGGGACGGGAGGTCGGCCGCAGCGTACGGCCGGCCGGTATCACCCACATCGCACCGCGCGAGGCACCGCCCGACCTGCTCGAAGGACGCGGCAGGGACCGCAGGAAGCGCACCGCTTCCGTCGCGGACAGCTCGGCCCGCAGATCGAAAGCGGCGGAAGCCACTTGCGCCTCGGCGAACCCGCGCAGCCAGCGGTCGGGCAGCGGCACCTTCTTCTCGACCACCGGACCGTCGAGCGTCGTCACCGCCATCTCGTCCGGGCCCACCCGCAGATGCAGCGGATCGTCGCCCGCCAGCCGCGAAAGCGCCTCACGCAGGGGGTTGTTCACATCCACATTGGTTGTGCCATGCCCGGTGTCCGCGCTGTCGAGACCGGCGCGCAGCACATCCAGCCTGGCGTACACGCCGCAGCACCCGGAGAACGACTCGAACCGCAACCGGTCCCCGTTGCCCGTGACCACCGGGTCGAGCGACGCGCGCAGCATCGGCTGGTAGTAGCGAGCAGCCGCCACGTCGGCGACCGCGAGCAGCCCCTGGGCCGCCGTCCGCGGCGAGGTCAGAAAACCCGTGAAGAACTGGGGATGGGCCTGCGCCCCACGGGGCGTCAGACCGCCCGATGTCTCCAGACCGAGCAACTGGCCGTCAGGCGCGCTCTCCAGCGCGGACGGACGTGAATAGGCGAGTGCCTGCATGGATCGCGTCATGGGAAAGACGCTAGAGCCCGCCACTGACAATCGGCCGGTCGGCCGCCATGATCGTCCACCCCCTCGGTGGCGGCACGGGAGCCTGCTCGTACGAGCGGGAGTCGCCCGGGGCTCCGGGAAGCTCACAGGACGGGTACGTGCAGGAAGGACCGCGTACGACGGCCGGGGGATTGGTCTTGACCAAAGGGTTGCACCGCCCTATCGTCATTAGTTAGTGCAGGAACCTTTAATAAACAAGGGCACGGAAAACCCGCCGGGGACACGGCGATTGCGGAGGATCAGGGTGGGGACCACGCAGCTCGAAACGGTGCCGGAGCCGAAGTACTGGCATCTCAAGACCGTGCTCGCAGAAGCGCTCGACACCGACTTCGCCGTGGGGGAGGTGCTGCCCAACGAGCGCGAGCTGGCCGCCAGGTTCGGCGTGGCGCGCGCCACCCTCAGGCAGGCGCTGGAACAGCTCGAACTGGAAGGCCGGCTCCAGCGCAGGCGCGGTGTGGGGACCACCGTCGCCCCGCCGCGCGTCGGTGTGGACGTCTCCACCGCCCAGCACGAATGGCCCGGCGCCGATCAGGACGCCTGGCAGCCCATCGGCTGTGTGACGGAGCCCGCGCCGATCGCCGTGGCCAAGCTGCTCGACTCGCCGTCCGGCGAAGAGGTCCATGTCGTACGGCGCATCCGGGTGACCCACGGCCAGTCCGTGGCTGCCGAGTTGCTGTACGTACCCGCCTCGTCCGTGCCCGGCCTGTCCGCCATAGACACCCCGTCCGGACCCGCCAGGGCCCGTGCCGTGCTGCGGGAGTTGCAGCATCTGGGGCTCGAAGGCCAGGATCGCGCCGTCGAACTCGGCTCCGCGCGCGCCGACGACGCCAGGGAACTCGACCGGCTGCCCGGTGCGCCCGTCCTCGTCGTCACCACGCGCTACATCGCCGAGGGCCGCACGGCCGCCGTGTCGATGGCCACCTACCGCGCCGACACCTGCCGGCTCACCTTCGGCGACTCGGGCGACCTGCAGATCACCGACCAGCCCCCGGAGCGCCAGGCGTCCTGATCCGCTGCGGGGCGGTCACCACGCCCCTCAACCGCCTTGCTCCACCACCATGTTGCTCCACACGGCCCGTCCGCGCTCAGCGGCGGGCCGTCACCGTTCCCTCCACGGCGAAGAGCTGCTCCTCGACATGGTCGAGGGCCAGCCGCAACGCACCGGTCGCCACCGCGGCCTCGCCGAGCAGCGAGAGCGTCACCCGCGGTGGCCGCAGACAGTAACGCGACAACTCGCCGCGCAGCGGCTCCAGTACGCCGTCGAGACCGGCCGCCCAGCCGCCGATCACGACCAGTTCGGGATCGAGCGCGAGCACCAGCGCCGCCACGTCGTGCACCAGCCGCTGGATGAACCGCTCCATGGCCTCCTGCGCCCGCTCGTCGCCCTGCTTGGCCAGGGCGAAGACCTTGGCCACCGCATGCTCGTCCAGCGGGTGCAGCGGCTCGTCCGTCGTCGACAGCAGTGTCTCCGGTGTGGCCTCACGGCCCAGCAGATGCAGGGCGCCGATCTCACCGGCCGCGCCGCCGAAACCCCGGTGCAGCCGTCCGCCGATCAGCGCGCCCGCGCCAGGGCTCAGCCCGGCCAGGACGAAGACGATGTCGTCGGAGTCGGTGGCCGCGCCCTTCCACTGCTCGGCCACGGCCGCCGCGTTCGCGTCGTTCTCCACCAGGACCGGACACCGGAACGAGCGGCGCAGCCGCTCGCCGAGCGCGAGCCCGGTCCACTGCGGCAGCGCCGTACCGAGCCGTACGGTCCCGTCCGCCTCCACGATGCCCGGACTGCCCACCCCGACCGCCCGCAGTGAGCTGCGGGCCACCCCGGCCCGCCGCAGCACATCGGCGACCACCGCCCTGACCCGGTCGAGCCGTTCGTCGGCGCAGGCCGTCTCCGTCACCTCGCGCGACCCGGCGCCGATGATCCGGCCGTCAAGACCCGACAGCAGGGCGGCGACCCGGTGCGGACCGATCTCGATACCGAGCAGATGCCCCGCCTCGGCCCGGAAGCGGAACCGGCGCGCCGGCCGCCCCTGCTTGCGGGTCTCGCCCTCTTCCGGCGCCGTCTCGACGACGAGCCCCGCCTCGATGAGCCCTTCGATCACCCCTTCGACCGTGGGCCTGGACAGCCCGGTGATCCGGGTCAGATCCGTCAGCGTGGGGGAGTCGGCGCCGCGCAGGGCGTGCAGCACGACGGCGGAGTTGATCCTCCGCAGCAGGGAAGGGTCTCCGCCGGTCAACCGCCCCACGGTGTGCCCTCCCAGCTCGTACAGGTGTGTCCGGATGCTACTCGTTGGTTGCGTACCGGGCGAGTGCCGATGGAGGGTAGGCGAATATCAACCGTCGAACGATCCGGAGGATCACGCATGCCGCAGGACGAAGAGCCCGTTGTCAGCCCCTCCGACTGGGTCGCGCAGCAGGCCACGCTCTACGCCGATTCGGACGGGGCCGAGGGCGGCGACTTCCAGGGCTCGCCGTGCCTGCTGCTCGACTACCGGGGGCGGCGGACCGGTCAGTGGCGCCGTACGGTCCTCATCTACGGCCGTGACGGCGAGGACTACCTGATCGTCGCCTCCAAGGGCGGCGCCGACGAACACCCGCTCTGGTACGTGAACTTGGCGGCCGAGCCCGACGTACGGCTGCAAGTCGGCGCCGAGCGGTTCGCCGCACACGCCGAGACGCTGTCCGCCGACGAGAAGGCGCGGGTATGGCCGAGCCTGGTCGACGTCTACCCGCCGTACGCCGACTACCAGCTCAAGACCGAACGGGACATCCCCGTGGTCCGGCTGCGCCGCACGGCCGGCTGAGCACCGCCACCGAGCACCGCCACCGAGCACCGCCACCGAGCACCGCCACCGAGCGCTGCCACCGAGCACCGCCACCGAGCGCTGCCACCGAGCGTTGCCACCGAGCGCTGCCACTGAGCACCGCCACCGCACACCGCACACCGCGACCGAGCAGCGGCACACCCCGGGCGGTCAGCGCGGCGCGACGAACCCCGATTCGTACGCCGCGATGACCGCCTGGGTCCGGTCCCGGGCCCCCAACTTCCCCAGCACCGCGCTCACATGGGACTTCACCGTCTCGGCGCCCACCACCAGCCGCCCGGCGATCTCCCCGTTCGTCAGCCCCTGGGCCATCAGCCGCAGCACCTCCGCCTCCCGGCCCGTCAGCCCGGCGGCGGCCAGCTCCCTGCGCGCCTCGGCGTTGCCGTACTCCGCGGCGAGTGAGCGCACAGCGGCCGGGAACAGCAGCGAGTCGCCCGCCGCGATCAGCCGCACGGCGTGGACGATCTCGGCCGGGCGGGCCCGCTTGAGCAGAAAGCCGTCGGCGCCCGCCCGCAGCGCGCGGTAGACGTACTCGTCGTTCTCGAAGGTCGTGACGACCAGGATCTTCGGCGGCGGCGACACCGTCCGCAGGACCGCCCTCGTCGCCTCGATCCCGTCCATCAGCGGCATCCGCACGTCCATCGCCACCACGTCCGGACGCAGGCTCCGCACCAGCGGGATCACGGCGGCGCCGTCCGCCGCCTCGCCGACCACGGCGATGTCGGGCTGCGCCTCCAGCACGGCGCGCAGCCCCGCCCGGACAAGCGGCTCGTCGTCCACGAGCAGCACGCTCACCGTCATGCCCGTACCCCCGCCCGGCCGTCCAGCGGCAGCATCGCGCTCACCCGCCACTCCCCGCCCCGCAGCCCCGTCCGCGCCTCGCCGCCGAGCAGCGCCGCCCGCTCCTTGATCCCCCGCAGCCCGCCGCCGTCCGCCAGCACCGGACCGTGGGCCGCCGCACCCGCGAACGGGTTGGTGACCTCGATACCGAGCCCCGCCCCCGTCACATCGACACACACCCGCACCGGCGCCGCCCCCGCCGCGTGCCGCAGTACGTTCGTCAGCGCCTCCTGGAGGATCCGGTAGCCCTCACGGGAGACCGGCGCGGGCACCCGCTCCAGCGGCCCGGTGACGGTGGCCTCCACCAGCGCCCCCGAGGCGCGCGCCGAGTCCAGCAGCCGGCCGGCGTCGACGAGCGTGGGCCGCTGCGAGGCGGGCCGCGCCGACTCCCGCAGTACGAGGAGCACCCGCTCCAGATCCTCCAGGGCCGCGCGGCCCGTCTCCTCGATCGTGCCGAGCGCGCGGTCGGTGAACGCGGCGTCGCCCGCCGCCCTGGCCGCCCCCGCCTGGAGCACGGCGACGGTGAGGGCGTGGCCGATCGAGTCGTGCAGCTCACGGGCGATCCTGGTGCGTTCGAGCAACTGCTCCGTACGCTCCTCCAGCGCCGCCAGCCGCTCGGCGGGCGAAGGACCGAGCAGCCGCCGCGCGACCGCGGCGGCCAGCCGCCCGATCGCCACCACCCCGACGGCGGCGACGGCGAGCGGCACGGGCGCGAGCACCGCGCACCACAGCCGCGGCGCCGTCCCCGACAGAGCGGGAAACGTCGGCGGCGCGTGCCCGGCGGCCCTGACCAGCAGATCGACACCGAGCAGCGGCAGCCAGACGGTGCACCCCAGCATCAGCACCGACAGCACCGAACGCGCCTCCAGCCACAGCACCGTCCGCCACCGGTCGGCCCAGGTCGCCGAGGCCCCGGCGGCGATGACCGGGTCAGGACCGCTCCGCTCACGCGGCGTGAGCAGGAGCTGCGCCTGCACGCCCTCCGCCAGCCGCATCCCCGGCAGCAGCCCGATCGGTACGAGGAACAGCAGCGGGAGGTACGGATGCCGGGGGTCGACGAACATCCAGACCGCGAGGAGCGCGAGCGGGATGCACAGATGCAGGACGCGGGTGTACGTCACCGTGCGGGCCAGCGGTCCCAGGAGTCGGCGCATGCCGCCATCGTGCCAGTGGCCGCGCCGCCGGAGCCTCCCCCGGCCGGGGGAGAAGCCGGCCACCTGCGGGGGAGGGCACGGTCCTGCGCGACGGCCAGGCTGAGGCCATGACCAGTATCGACATCCAGCACCTCACCAAGGAGTACGGGGCGACCCGCGCCGTCGACCGGCTCACGTTCCGGGTCGCACCCGGCCGGGTCACCGGCTTCCTCGGCCCCAACGGCGCGGGAAAGTCCACCACCATGCGGCTGGTCCTCGGCCTCGACCGGCCGACGTCCGGGAGCGCCACCGTCGGCGGGCAGAGTTACGTACGGCTCGCCGAACCGCTGCGCGAGGTCGGGTCGCTGCTGGACGCGGGAGCCGCCATGGGCGCGCGCACCGCACGCGCGCACCTCCAGATACTCGCGGCGAGCAACCGCATCCCCGCCCGGCGGGTGGAGGACGTGCTCGAAGAGGTGGGCATCGCGTCCGTCGCCGGGCGCCGCGTCAGGACGTACTCGCTCGGGATGCGCCAGCGGCTGGGCATGGCGGCGGCGCTGCTCGGCGACCCGCCGGTGCTGATGCTGGACGAGCCGTCCAACGGCCTCGACGCCGAAGGCATGCGCTGGATCAGGGAGTTGCTGCGCCGGTTGGCCGACGAGGGCAGAACGGTCCTGGTCGCCAGCCACCTCATGAACGAGACGGCGTCCTACGCCGACCACCTCGTGGTCCTCGGACGCGGCAGACTCCTCGCCGACACCCCGCTGCGGGAGTTCATCGACGCACGCGTGCGCCCGCGCGTCAGACTGCGCACCACCGAGGGGGTCCGGCTGCGCACCCTCCTGCGCGCGAAGGGCTTCGCGCCCGTCGAGGACGCCGACGGCGGCTGGACCGTCGAGGGCGCCCGGGTGGTGGAGATCGGGCCGCTCGCCGCCCGCGCGGGCATCCCCATCCTGCAACTCGCCGACGAGGTCGGCACGCTGGAACAGGCGTATCTGCAACTCACCGAGGACGCCGCGCAGTACACGTCCACCACCGCCCCGCACCCCCAGGAGGTCTGAGCCATGTCGCTCCCCGCGGCGGCCCACGCCGAATGGATCAAGGTCCGCTCCCTGCGTTCCCTGCCCGGCTCGCTGGCCGGCGGCTTCCTGGTGACGACGGTCTTCTCCCTCCTCATCTGCGGCACGCTCGGTCCCGACGACACCGCGAGCGCCGACTTCGACCCGCTGCTCTCCTCGTACTCCGGCCTGAACTTCGGCCAGCTCGCCGCCATCGTGTTCGGCGCCGCCGCCATGGCGTCCGAGTACCGGGGCGGCACGATCCAGGTCTCTTTGGCCGCCGTGCCGGACCGACGCGCCTTCTACGCCGCGAAGCTGGCGGTCGTCGCCGTCCTCGCGTGCGCCGTCGGGCTCGTCACCGGCCTGGTCTGCTTCACCGGCGGACAGGCCCTGATCGGCGAGCAGTTCGGCATCGGCATCGGCGACCAGGCGGCGCCGCGCGCGATCCTCGGCTGCGGCCTCTACTTCGCCTGCGTCTCGCTGCTGGCGGCGGGCGTCGCCGCGCTGCTGCGCAGCGTGGCAGGGACGCTGAGTCTGCTCGTGCCGGTGTTCCTGCTGCTGCCCTTCGTGCTCGGGGACGTGTCGGGCAACGGAAAGGCGGCGGACTTCTTTCCCGCGCAGGCGGGCCGGCGGATGCTCGTGCTGGACCCGTCGGGAACACCCGGCGCCTGGACGGGACTTGCCGTGCTGATCGGCTGGACGGCCGCCGCCGTACTGGCGGGCGGACTCGCGCTGCGCCGCCGCGACGCCTGACGGGGAGCCAACTGTCGGCGCGGCCGGGTTTACTGGACACATGGACATCGCCCGGCAACTCGCCCTCGTGGAGCTGCTGCGCACCCGGGAGTTCCCCGCGGAGCGCGGCAGCTCAG
Organism: Streptomyces sp. NPDC087906; assembly: GCF_055584925.1. Lineage (NCBI taxonomy): Bacteria > Bacillati > Actinomycetota > Actinomycetes > Kitasatosporales > Streptomycetaceae > Streptomyces > Streptomyces sp. NPDC087906. Next base: position 84,306 of record NZ_JBVJLC010000011.1, on the reverse strand, counting down.
GGACGGTCACCGGCGGCCCCGGCTACCATCTGGCCGCGCTGAGCAGCAGCGAGGAGTTCTGGGAGGACGACGGCAGCGGCAGCGGGCCTGCGGCCGAGCAGTACGAAGCGCTCTGCGAGGCGCTGGCAGGGCGCCTGGACGCGCGCTGGGGCCCCGCACAGCGGTTCAGCCTGTGGAGCATGCGGGCCAGGGGCATGGCGGGCGAGGAGCTGCCCGAGCCCTGGTACGAGCTGAGCGCGGCGGTGGAGTCGCTGTGGATCTGGCGGACGCAGGACCGCTGGACGGCGATAGGGGTGGCCCGGTGGGGCGCGGAACAGCCGTACCAACTGATGGCCCTCATAACGGAAACGGACCCGCCGTAGCCTAGAAATACGTCCCGACCTGCGACAACGTGCCTTCCTGACAAGCGACTTGACGCACGGACGGTGCCCCTTCGGCTGATTGGAACGTTCAAAACCCTTGACGGGCTTCTCGCCCAGGAGTCACGATCTTCTGGTCACCGTGTCGCGCGTGCGCGTCGCGGTGCGTCGCGGTCCCCCCATGTCCTGCCGTGATCCGCCCCAGGAAAGGCCGGTATCCCCGTGTCCCCCCACTCCCTCCGGCGCCGCACAGGCGCGCTCCTCGCGGCGCTCGGCGTCGCTGCCCTGTCCCTCACGATGGGCGCAGGCTCGGCCCAGGCAGCCGCTCCGGCCGCGCCGTCGGCCGCCGCCGCACCGGCCGACGCGGGCAGCGCCTTCGTCACCTTCACCAACAACAACGACGGCGGGGTGTACACCTGCGAGGTCACCATGCCCTCCGGCATCGGTTACCCCCCGACCCAGCCCCACCAGCTCTCCTGGCGGTCGGTCATCGTGTGCGGCGTCGTCGTGCGCATGTACGGGGTCAGCGCCTCGTACGTCTGGGGCAGCGACATCGCGTACTACCCCGGCAGCACCTACGACATCACCGGCACCATCGCCGAGACGGTCGGCCGCGTGAACGTGCCCCCGGGCGCGTGGGGCCTGAACAGCAACGTCATCATCTTCACCCCGGCCGGCTACACGGCGACGCCGGGCGCCGGCTGCGCGACCGTGGCCGCCGACCAGACGAAGTGCACCGCCACCGCGGGACCGATCGCGGTCAGCTAACGCCGGACACCGGCCCGAGCCGGACACGTCCCGAACGGGCCCGTCCCGACCGGGACACGTCCCGAACCGGACACGTAGCGCCGTCGCCGTCCCGCCCCACGGGCGGCCGGCGCTACGTGCCCGCCGGTCCCTCGGCCGCCTCCGCCGCCGCGCGCAGCCGGCCGAACTCCTCCGCCATCGTCTGCGCCGTCCAGTGCGCGTTGAGCCCGCTCGGGTTCGGCAGCGCCCACACCCGGGTCGCGCCGATCGTCCGCTCCTGCGGGCCTATCCGGGCCTTCCTGTCGGCGAAGGCCACCCGGTACGCCGTGACCCCGACCACCGCGAGCCAGCGCGGCCGCAGCCGCTCCACCTTGGCCGTCAGGATCTCGCCGCCCGCGCGGAACTCCTCGTCGCCCAACTCGTCCGCGCGCGCCGTGGCCCGCGCCACGACGTTGGTGATGCCCAGCCGGTGGGTCAGCAGCTCCTGCTCCTCGGCCGGCTTCAACTGGCGCGGTGTGAAGCCGGAAAGATGCAGCACCGGCCAGAACCGGTTGCCGGGGCGGGCGAAGTGATGGCCCGTCGCCGCCGACATCAGGCCCGGGTTGATGCCGCAGAACAGCACACGCAGCCCCGGCCCGGCCACATCGGGCACGAGCCGGTCGCGGGCCGCTTCCAGTTCTTCGGGGCGCATCTCAGAGGATCGATCCGGGCGTGTACCCGGCGGCCTCCGGACGCTGCTTCACGATCTCCTCGATCCGGGCGACCACCGCGCCGATCTGGTCCTCCGCGGCGCCTGTGAACGACAGCTTGTCCGCCATCAGCGCGTCCAGCCGGGCGCGGTCCAGCGGGATCCGGTCGTCGGCCGCCAGCCGGTCGAGGAGTTCGTTGCGCTCGGCGCCCCGCTCCCGCATGGCCAGCGCCGACGCCACCGCGTGCTCCTTGATGACCTCGTGCGCCGCCTCCCGGCCGACGCCCTCGCGTACGGCCGCCATCAGCACCTTCGTCGTCGCCAGGAACGGCAGGTAGCGGTCCAGTTCACGCGCCACCACGGCGGGGAACGCGCCGAACTCGTCCAGCACGGTCAGGAACGTCTCCAGCAGCCCGTCGAGGGCGAAGAACGCGTCGGGCAGCGCCACCCTGCGCACCACCGAGCACGAGACGTCGCCCTCGTTCCACTGGTCGCCCGCCAGCTCGCCGGTCATCGACGCGTAGCCGCGCAGGATCACCATCAGCCCGTTGACCCGCTCGCAGGACCGGGTGTTCATCTTGTGCGGCATCGCGGACGAGCCGACCTGGCCCGGCTTGAAGCCCTCGGTGACCAGTTCGTGCCCGGCCATCAGCCGGATCGTCTTCGCCACCGACGACGGCGCGGCGGCGAGCTGCACCAGCGCGGTCACCACGTCGTAGTCGAGCGAGCGGGGGTAGACCTGGCCCACCGAGGTGAAGGCGTGCGCGAAGCCCAGATGCCCGGCGATCCGGCCCTCCAGGTCGGCCAGCTTCGCCGCGTCGCCGCCCAGCAGGTCCAGCATGTCCTGCGACGTGCCGACCGGGCCCTTGATCCCGCGCAGCGGGTAGCGCTCCAGCAGGTCATCGAGCCGCCCGTACGCCACCAGCAGCTCGTCGGCCGCCGTCGCGAACCGCTTGCCGAGCGTCGTGGCCTGCGCCGCCACGTTGTGCGAACGGCCGGCGATCACCAGCGGCCCGTACTCTCCGGCCAGCTTGCCCAGCCGGGCCAGCACCGCGACCGTGCGGTCCCGCATGAGTTCGAGCGACAGCCGGATCTGGAGCTGCTCGACGTTCTCGGTGAGATCCCGCGACGTCATGCCCTTGTGCACCTGCTCATGGCCGGCGAGGGCGTTGAACTCCTCGATCCGGGCCTTCACATCGTGCCGGGTGACCTTCTCGCGCTCCGCGATCGACGCCAGGTCGACCTGCTCGACCACCCGCTCGTAGTCGGCGACGGCCGTCTCCGGCACCTCGATCCCGAGGTCCCGCTGCGCGCGCAGCACGGCCAGCCACAGCCGGCGCTCCAGCTTCACCTTGTGCTCGGGGGACCACAGCACAGCCAGCTCCACCGAGGCGTAGCGGCCGGCAAGGACATTGGGGATACGGGGCTTCGACACGGGAGTCACGTGAGCGGATTCTACTGGGGCCCGGCCGGGGACCGCGCCACGGTCCTACCGGGTCCCGTCGGCGGACTCGGGCGCGTACGGCTGGTAAGGCAGCAGCTCAGGGCGTTTGGGCAGCCTGCCGTCACCCGTCGAGCGCCCGGTCAGCCTGCGCACCACCCACGGCCCGAGATACTGCCGGGCGAACCGCACGTCGCTGCCGCGCCGCATCAGCCAGCGGGCCGGCGCGGCGGGCGGCAGCGCGGCGCGCCAGTCGTGCTCGGCGTCGAGGCCGAGCCCCTGCCAGACCGCCTCGGCGATACGCCGGTGGCCCTCGGCGGTCGGATGCAGCCGGTCCACGTCCCACAGCCGCTGGTCACCGAGGACGTCCCCGCCGTAGAGGTCGACGACCAGCGCGTCGTGCCGCTCCGCCAGCTCGTCGATGTACGTGAACAGCTCCTCCATGCGCGGCCGGATCCGCTCCATCACCGGACCGTTCCTGCCGGGGCTGCGCATCAGCACGAGCTGCTTGCAGGACGGCGCGAGCCGCTCGACGGCCTCTTCGAGCAGCCCGCGCACCCGCCCCATGTCGACCTTGGGCCGCAGGGTGTCGTTGAGCCCGCCGACCAGCGTCACCAGGTCAGGAGTCATCGCGGCGGCGACGTCCACCTGCTCGTCCACGATCTGCCCGATGAGCTTGCCGCGCACGGCGAGATTCGCGTACCGGAAGCCGGGGGTACGGGCCGCCAGCCGGCCGGCGAGCAGATCGGCCCAGCCCCGGTACGTACCGTCGGGCAGCAGGTCGGACATGCCTTCGGTGAAGGAGTCCCCGACAGCGACGAAACTGGTGTAGTTGGCATTCATCTCCATGGCGGGCCTGATCCTACCGCGCGGTAGGACCCGGCTCAGGCATGGCGCCCCACCAGTTCGCGCAGCACGTCCTCCATGGTCACCATGCCTTCGAGCTTGCCGTCGGCGTCCAGCACCGCGGCCAGGTGCGTACGGCTGCGGCGCATCGCCGTCAGCACGTCGTCCATCGGTGTCTCGTCCTTCACCCGGGCGATCGCGCGCATCCCCGTGACCGGGAACGGCACGTCGCGCGGCATCGCGTCGAGCGCGTCCTTCACATGGAGATAGCCCAGGATCCGCCGCGACGGGTCGACCACGGGGAAGCGCGAGAAACCGGACGTGGCGGCCATCGCCTCCAGCTCCTCCGGGGTCACCCCCACCTCGGCCGTCACGACCCGCTCCAGCGGCAGCACCACGTCGCGCACCGGCCGGCGGCCCAGCTCCAGCGCGTCGTGCAGCCGCTCGGTCGCCCGGTCGTCGAGCAGTCCCGCATGGCCCGCGTCGGTGACCAGCCGGGCCAGCTCGTCGTCGGAGAACGTCGCCGACACCTCGCTCTTGGCCTCCACCCGCAGCAGCTTCAGCAGGGTGTTGGCGAAGGCGTTGACGGTGAAGATCACCGGCCGCAGCGCCCGCGACAGGCCCACCAGGGGCGGCCCGAGCAGCAGCGCCGTACGGACGGGCCCCGCCAGGGCGACGTTCTTCGGCACCATCTCGCCCAGCAGCATGTGCAGATACGTCGCCAGGACCAGCGCGATCACGAACGAGATCGGATGGACGAGGCCGTGCGGCACGCCGACACCGTTGAAGACCGGCTCCAGCAGATGGGCGATGGCGGGCTCGGCGACGATGCCCAGCACCAGCGTGCACAGCGTGATGCCGAGCTGGGCTGCGGCGAGCAGGGCCGACACATGCTCAAGGCCCCAGATCACGCTGCGCGCCCTGCGGTCGCCGTTCTCGGCAGCCGGTTCGATCTGGCTGCGGCGCACGGAGATCAGGGAGAACTCGGCCCCGACGAAGAAGGCGTTCACGACGAGCGTGAGCAGACCGATGATGAGCTGGATCGCGGTCATCGTCCGGCCTCCTCTTCCGTGTCGTCAGCATCCGTACCGCTGTCGGCATCCGTATCGCTGTCGGCGCCCGGCAGCGCGCCGTGCAGGGTCAGCCGGGCCGCGCGGCGGCCCGAGGCGTCGGTGACTTCCAGCCGCCAGCCGCCGACGCCGACCTCGTCGCCCTCGGCGGGGATCCGGCCCAGCTCGGCCGCGACGAAACCGGCCAGCGTCTCGTACGGACCCTCCGGCACCCGCAGCCCGATCTTCTCCAACTGGTCGGCGCGAGCGGCACCGTCCGCCGACCACAGCGGCCGGCCCTCGGCGTCCTCACCGACCGGGGCCAGGTCCGGGGTCTCGTGCGGGTCGTGCTCGTCGCGCACCTCGCCGACGACCTCCTCGACGATGTCCTCCAGCGTCACCACCCCGGCCGTGCCGCCGTACTCGTCGATGACGACCGCCATCGTGGAGCGTCCGGAGAGCCGGTCGAGCAGCTTGTCCACCGTCAGCGTCTCCGGGACGAGCAGCGGCTCCCGCAGCAGCTCCCTGACGGGGTGCCGGACCCTGCGCTCGGCCGGTACCGCCAGGACGTCCTTGATGTGCGCGATACCGACGACCGTGTCCAGATTGCCGCGGTAGACGGGGAAGCGGGACAGGCCGGTGGCCCGGGTCGCGTTGGCGACGTCCTCGGCCGTGGCCTGCACGTCGAGCGCCATGACCTGGACGCGCGGCGTCATCACGTTCTCCGTGGTGAGCGCGGCCAGGCTCAGGGTCCGTACGAACAGCTCGGCGGTGTCCGCCTCCAGCGCGCCCTCCTTCGCCGAGTGCCGGGCCAGCGCGACCAGTTCCTGCGGCGAGCGGGCGGAGGCCAGCTCCTCGGTCGGCTCAAGACCCATCGCGCGCACGATGCGGTTCGCTGTGTTGTTGAGATGCGCGATGAACGGGCGGAAGACGGCGGTGAAGTGCCGCTGCGGTGTGGCGACGACCTTGGCGACGGCCAGCGGGGACGAGATCGCCCAGTTCTTCGGTACCAGCTCGCCGACGACCATCAGCACGACGGTCGACAGGGCCGTACCGATGACGAGCGCGACCGAGGACGCCACGGACTCCGAGAGGCCGATGGCCTCGATCGGACCCCGGATCAGCTTGGAGACGGACGGCTCGGCGAGCATACCGACGACCAGATTGGTGACGGTGATGCCGAGCTGCGCCCCGGAGAGCTGGAAGGTGAGGCTCTGCACGGCCTTCAGCGCCCCGGCGGCGCCCCGTTCACCGCGCTCGGCGGCCCGTTCCAGATCACCCCGTTCGACGGTGGTGAGCGAGAACTCGGCGGCGACGAACGCTCCGCAGAGCAGCGCGAGCAGCACGGCCAGGATGAGCAGCAGCACTTCGGTCATCGGTTCACCTCCGTCACATGATCGGTCAGCGGGCGGAGGGCTGCGCGGTGTCTGCTGATACTGGGAGGCTCGCCCATGAGCGGACGTTCACACCTTTCGGTTGTACGGAACAACGAACCCTCATGGTAAAGGATCGGCAAAGTGGCTACCGCAGGGGCTTCACCCAGCGCCGCCAATGATCCTCGCGGTGGTACCCGGCGGACGCCCAGGCCCGCCGCGCCCGCGTGTTGTCCTCCAGCACCATCGCGTCCACCCGCCGCCCGCCGATGGCCGCGAACCGCTGCTCGGCGGCGTCCAGCAGAGCCGTGGCGACACCCCGCCTGCGCTGCTCCGGATGGACGGCCAGCCGGTAGGCGGAGCACCGCCACCCGTCGAACCCGGCGATGACCGTCCCCACGAGCCGGCCGTCGCGCTCGGCGAGCAGCAGGGCCTCGGGGTCGCGCGAGATGAGCCGGGTCATCCCGTCGTGGTCGTCACTGATGCTGGTGCCCTCGGCGGCCAGCCGCCAGAAGGACAGTACGGCGTCGATGTCGGCGAGTCCGGCGCAGCGGATCTGGAGGTCACCCATGCCCCGAGCCAAGCAGAGCGGCCACCGCCGGGGCGAGCCGATTTCGGCGCAGGTCCGGCCAGGTCAGGCCGGGGTCACGAAGCAGAACTCGTTGCCCTCCGGATCGCGCAGCACCTGGAAGCTGCCCGCCGTGTCGGACACGATCCCACCGACCCGCTCGGCCCCGAGCCCGACCGCCTCGGCCGTGGCGGCGGGGATGTCGTCGGCCAGCAGGTCCAGATGGAGCCGGTTCTTGACGGTCTTGCCCTCCGGAACCCGCTGGAAGGCGATCCGGCTGAACTCCGGCGGGTCGATGTAGGCCCAGTCGGCACTCCGCTCAGCCGGCTCACCACCGAGCAGCCCGGCCCAGAACCGAGCCAGCTCCGCCGGCTTCCCGCAGTCGAAGACGATCTCGTCGATACGTGCGCGCATGCGGAGCAGCCTATGGGGCGGTGAACTCCGCGCCGAACGCCGCCGCGTCCCACTCGCCGGCCAGTTCCGGGGCGAGCCAGTGCGGCGCCTCCGTGCGGAAGCGGTTCGGGGGGAGGGTTCCCGCGCCCGCCGGGATCGCGCCCAGGAGTGGGGTGCCCGTCATGTCCGGGAGGTCCGCCAGGTTGCAGCGGGCCGCGAGGTCCGGGGCGGTCGGCCAACTGCCGATGACCACGCCGAGCGGGCGCACGTCACGGGCGCGCAGGGCCTCGGTCGTCAGGGCCGTGGCGTTGAGGGTGCCCAGGCCGGCGGGGGCCACGACCAGGGCGGGTGCGCCCAGCAGCCGTGCCGCGTCCGCCAGGGTGCCGCCGTGGGCGTCGAAGCGTACGAGCAGGCCGCCCGCGCCCTCGACCAGCACCAGGTCGTGCTCGGCGGCCAGCTTCTCCGCGGCGACGGCCACCTCGTCGGGCCGTACCGGTGTCAGGCCCGCGCGCCGGGCGGCGGTCGCCGGTGCCAACGGCTCGGGGAAGCGGGCCAGTTCGAGCGGTGTGACAGGACCGGCCAGCCGGGCCGCCTCCGCAGCGTCGCCGGGTTCGCCGGGCGCCAGACCCGTCTGGGCCGGTTTCAGTACGGCGACGGTCCGGCCCCGCGCGAGCGCGGCGGCCGCCAGTGCCGCCGTGACGACGGTCTTGCCGATCTCCGTCCCGGTGCCCGTGACGATGAGAATGGTCATGTCAGCCCTCCCGCGCCGCCGCCGTCACCGCGCGGCAGATCCGCGCGATGTCGTCGTCACCCGTCACATACGGCGGCATCGTGTAGACGAGATCGCGGAACGGCCGCAGCCATACGCCCGCGCGCACCGCCGCCCGGGTCGCCGCCGCCATGTCCACGTCGTGGTCGAGCTGGACCACCCCGATGGCGCCCAGCACCCGTACGTCACGCACGCCCGGCAGCTCCGCGGCTTCCGCGAGACCTTCGCGCAGGCCCGTGCCGATCCGCTCCACCTCTTTGACCCAGTCCTGGCCGAGCAGCAGGTCGATGGAGGCGCAGGCCACGGCCGAGGCCAGCGGATTGCCCATGAAGGTCGGCCCGTGCGCCAGTACGGGAACGTCGCCGCGCGCGATGCCCTCGGCCACCCCCGCCGTGCACAGCGTCGCCGCCATCGTCAGATAGCCGCCGGTCAGCGCCTTGCCCACGCACATCACATCGGGCGATACCCCGGCCTGGTCGGCGGCGAACAGCGTGCCCGTACGGCCGAAGCCCGTCGCGATCTCGTCGAAGACCAGCAGGACGTCGTGCGCGTCGCACGCCTCCCGCAGCACCCGCAGATACGTGGGGGAGTGGAAGCGCATCCCGCCCGCGCCCTGCACCACCGGCTCCACGATCACCGCCGCCAGTTCGTCCGCGTGCTCGGCGATCAGCGCGCGCAGCCCGTCCGCGTACGTCTCGTCGTACTCGACCGGCGGCACCCCCGCGAACACCTGGCGCGGCAGGACGCCCGACCACAGCTCGTGCATCCCGCCTTCCGGGTCGCAGACCGACATCGGCTGCCAGGTGTCGCCGTGGTAGCCGCCGCGCCAGGTCAGCAGCCGCTGCTTCGCGGGTCTGCCGACCGAACGCCAGTACTGCAGGCACATCTTGACGGCGACCTCGACGGAGACCGAGCCCGAGTCGGCGAGGAACACGTGCCGCAGCGGCTCGGGCGTCATGTCGACCAGCTTCGTGGCGAGCCGTACGGCGGGCTCATGGGTGAGGCCGCCGAACATCACATGGCTCATCCGGTCGAGCTGGCCGTGCGCCGCCTCGTTGAGCACGGGATGGTTGTAGCCGTGGATCGCCGACCACCAGGACGCCATCCCGTCGACCAACTCGCGCTGCCCGTGCGCCGGTTCGGCGAGCCGTAGCCGTACGCCCGACGCGGACTCCACGACCAGCGGGTCCGTACGGCCCGGCATCGGGCCGTACGGGTGCCAGACGTGCGCCCGGTCGAGCGCGAGCAGTTCGGCCGGGGCGAGATCAGGCATTGGGTGCGAGATCCGTACCGGCTCCGCGGCGGCGCACCGAGACCAGGTCCTTGCGCGAAGGCGCCGGAGCCGCGTCGGCCAGCGGCTCGTCGGCCACGGCGGCGGCAGGCGCGGCGCACCCGCCCGCGCGGTGTTCCGGCAGGGTCGTCGTCTCCGCGCCCTCCACCTCGAAACCGGCGTCCGCGATCATCTCCAGGTCGGCCTTGCCCTCCTGGCCCTCGGTGGTCAGATAGTCGCCGAGGAAGATCGAGTTGACCAGGTGCAGCGCGAGCGGCTGCATCGAGCGCAACTGCACCTCACGGCCGCCGGCCAGCCTGACCTCGACGTCGGGGCAGATGAACCGGGTCATGGCGAGGATCCGCAGGCAGCGCTGCGGGGTGAGGTTCCACTCGGCGGCGAGCGGCGTGCCCTCCACCGGGATGAGGAAGTTGACCGGCACCGAGTCCGGGTCGAGCGCGCGCAGCGAGAAGACGACATCCACCAGATCGGCGTCGCTCTCGCCCATGCCGGCGATCAGCCCGGAGCAGGCGGACAGCCCGGCCGCCTGGGCGTGCCGCACGGTCTCGACCCGGTCGGCGTAGGTGTGCGTGGTCGTGATGTCCCCGTACGTCCCCTCGGACGTGTTGAGGTTGTGGTTGTACGCGTCGGCGCCCGCGGCCCGCAGCCGCTCGCCCTGGCCCTCCGAGAGCAGCCCCAGGCACGCGCAGACCTCGACGCCCTCGTTCTGCTCCTTGATGGCCTTGATCGTGCCGGACACCCGCTCCACGTCGCGGTCGGTCGGACCGCGCCCGCTGGCGACCAGGCAGACCCGCTTGGCGCCGCCCGCCACCCCGGCGGCAGCGGCCTTCGACGCCTCTTCCGGCTTCAGCCAGGTGTACTTGAGGATCTCGGCGGTCGAGCCGAGCCGCTGCGAGCAGTACGAGCAGTCCTCGGGGCACAGCCCGGACTTGAGGTTGACCAGGTAGTTGAGTTTCACCCGCCGGCCGAACCACTGGCGGCGCACCTTGCCCGCGGCAGCGACCACCTCCAGCAGGTCGTCGTCGGAGGTCGCCAGCACGGCGAGCGCTTCTTCGCGGGTCGGCGGCTCGCGCCGCAGGCCCTTCTCCACCAGCGTGTTCAGCAGGTCCATAGGGCCGATCTTCGCCTACCTCCGCACCCTGATGCCAGGGTGGAATCTGACAACTCCGCCACTTCGAAGTGTGGGTATGGCCACACCCTGTCCTGGTCCGGCCGGGTTTAGGGTCTGTGCGCAGCCTACAAAAGGACCTACGGAGGGACCGGACCCATGGAGCAGGACCCCTTCGACTGGACCGACGGGGCGGCGCGCGCCCGCGAGGCGTCGGGCCTGGTCCGTACGCTCCGGCCGCGGCCGGCCGATTCCCCGCTGCTCGACCTCGCGAGCAACGACTACCTGGGCCTCGCCCGGCATCCCGCCACCACCGGCGCCGCCGCCGAGGCCGCCCGCCGCTGGGGCGCCGGCGCCACCGGCTCACGGCTGGTGACCGGCAGCACCGAACTGCACGCGGAGCTGGAGGCCGAACTGGCCGCGTTCTGCGGATTCGAGGCGGCGCTCGTGCTGTCGTCCGGTTACGCGGCCAACCTCGCCGCGCTGACCGCGCTGACCGCGCGCGGCTCGCTGCTGCTGTCCGACGCGGGCAACCACGCCTCGATCGTGGACGGCTGCCGGCTCTCCCGCGCCGAGACCGTCGTCGTCCCGCACAGCGAGCCGGAAGCGGTACGCAAGACGCTGGAGGCCGAGCGCGGCAGGCGCGCGCTGGTGGTCAGCGACGGGGTGTTCTCGGTGGACGGCGACGCGGCGCCGCTGCGCGAGCTGGTAGCCGTCTGCCGAAGTCTCGGAGCCGCGCTGGTCGTTGACGACGCGCACGGGTTCGGGGTGCTGGGCGCGGGCGGCAGGGGAGCGCTGGACGCGGCCGGTGTCGCCGGCGCGCCCGGGGTTGTCGCCACCCTCACGCTGTCCAAGTCGCTGGGCAGCCAGGGCGGTGCGATCCTCGGCCCGGCCCGGGTCATCGACCATCTGGTCAACGCCGCCCGTACGTTCATCTTCGACACCGGCCTCGCCCCAGCGGCCGTGGGCGGCGCGCTGGCGAGCCTGCGGCTGCTGCGCGCGGAGCCCGCTCTCGCCGGGCGCGCGAGAGAGGTGGCGCGCACGCTGCACGGTCGGCTGACCGCCGAAGGTCTGACCGCCGTACGTCCGGACGCCGCCGTCGTCTCCGTACAGGCGCCGTCGCCCGAGGCGGCGTTGCGCTGGGCCGCGGACTGCCGGGCCGCAGGTGTGTCGGTCGGCTGCTTCCGGCCGCCCTCGGTGCCGGACGGCATCTCCCGTATCCGGCTCACCGCGCGCGCCGACCTGACGGAGCGTCAGATCGACACGGCGGTCGGCACGATCGTGTCGGTCGCGGCTCAGTAGGCCGACCCCGGCACCTCCCCGCGCAGGGCCGACACGAAACAGCTCCAGGCTTCGGCGGAGAAGGACAGATGCGGGCGGGTCACGTTCTTCGAATCACGAACGGCGAGTTCGCCCGCGCCTTTGCGGGCCGTCTCCACGCAGTTGTTCATCCCTACGCTGCGGCTGCTCCGCCGCCAAGCCGCGGGGTGTGGGGGGTTAGCGGTCATGATGCTCCCTAAACGCCGTCACCGATCCCGGCGATGAGATCCAGCGAATCATCAGGCGAAAGGGCATGCGCCTCCAGGGTGCGGAACGCGGCGCAGTACGCCTCAAGGTCTTCTTCCCGCTCCAAATAAAGGCTACTCGTCAAGTGGTCGAGAACGACCAAATCCAGATCGGTAATGTTCGGGAAAGAGAAGATGACGAAAGGGCCGGTCAGGCCGACATGGCCGCCGACGCTGAACGGCAGCACCTGGAGCCGGATGTGGGGCAGCTCGGCGAGTTTCCGCAAGGTCCACAACTGCTCGCGCATCACCCCGGGCCCGCCCACCTCGCGCCGCAGCACCGCCTCGTCCAGCACCGCGTGCAGCGCCAGCGGATCCGGCGCGCGCAGCACCTCCTGGCGGGCGAGCCGCACCTCCACCAGCGAGTCGACCGTCGTGGCCGGCGGGCCGTCCAGCGCCGCCCGGGTGACCGCTCGGGCGTAACCGGGCGTCTGCAGCAGCCCCGGCACCACCGATGTCTCCAGCGTGCGCGCCGTGCGGGCCTGCGACTCCAGGCTGATGAAGTCCCGGTACCGGGGCGGGATCACCCCGCCGTACGCCTGCCACCACCCCTGGCCGCCGCCCGCAGCGCCCGCCAAGGTGCCGAGCAGGGAACGCAGTCGGCTGTCGGTGACCCCCAACGCGTCCAGCAGCCTGGGCAGATCCGCGTCCTTCACGCCGCTGACGCCCGTCTCGATCCGGCTCACCTTCGACTGGTGCCAGCCGAGCAGCCGCGCGGTCTCGTCGCTGGTGAGACCGGCCTCGCGGCGCAGTCTGCGTAACTCCTCGCCGAGTCTGCGGCGGCGCACCGCAGGACCGTTGCGCATGATCAACTCCCCTTCTCCGCCCCCGTTTCGGCCATATCGCGGAGAAGGTATCTTTCGGCCGCCCAAATACGCTCTCGCGTCGCAGAGTTCACCGCTTCGAGCGACAGATATATGCATATCTCGGTGGATTGGTCGGGGCAGGGGCACGATGAGTGGCACTCTGACGCGGAGGACGGATCCGGAGCCCTCCGCGCAGTCAACCGTTCTGTGCCGGATATCGGATCCGGCGGGAAAGGGACAGCCTCGCCATGGCAGACCATCAAGAAGCATCCGTCACCCTGCCGAGTGATCCGGTCTCGGTGCCGGCCGCTCGCAGATACGTCGCCGACATCCTCGCCGAATGGGGCCTGCCCGGCGGGGCGGAAACCGCTGAAACGGTCCGCCTGATCGTCTCGGAGCTGGCGACCAACGCCGTCCAGCACACCTTCGGCCAGTCACCCACCTTCACGGTGGACATCCGCCTCGAACGGCACGAGCAACTGCGGATCGGCGTCACGGACAGCCATCCCCGCTGGCCGCAGCGGCTACCGGCAGCGGTCCAGCAGGACAACGGCCGCGGCATGGTCATCATCCGCTGGCTCGCGGCCGAATGCGGCGGCCGGATGAGTGTCGTCCCGACGGCGGAGGGCGGCAAGACGGTCTGGATCGCCCTGCCGTGGCCCGTCGTCGTACCGACCTGAGCGCCGCGGACCCAGGCCTGTAGATCAGCCCCCGCGCGTACCGTGCCCCCCGCGCGTACCGTGCTCGCCGTTCGGCCCAGCGCCCGCCGTCCGGCTCAGCACCCGCCTCTCGGCCCGGCGCACCCGCCCGGCCCGGCGCACCCGCCCGGCCCGGCGCACCCGCCCGGCTCAGCGCACCCGGCCGTACCAGACGCTCTTGGACCAGATCCGCTCCAGCCGCACCACGGCGCCCGTCTTGGGGGAGTGCCAGATCTTGCCGCTGCCCGCGTAGATCCCCACGTGGTAGACCCTGCGCCCGGAATGGAAGAACACCAGGTCGCCCTGGCGCCGTCCGGCGGCCGAGACATGCCTGGTGTTGTTGTACTGCTGCTGTGTCGTGCGCGGGAGCTTCTTCCCCGCCTTCTTGTACGAATACAGCGTCAGCCCCGAGCAGTCGAAGCGTCTAGGCCCCGAAGCGCCCCACTGGTAGGGCGCGCCCTTCTTCGACGCGGCGATCTGCAGCGCCTTCGTCGCCAGCGTGGCCGCGTGCGCCTCGGCGGCCGCACCCGGCGCCAGGAGCATGCCGCCCACGGCGACGAGCGTCAGACCCGAGACGGTACGGGCCCGCGAGAGCAAGGACGGGACATGTGTCTGCGCAGTCATGCGCAACCCTTCGTCAGCCGCCTGTGAAGGATGACCTGTCGGGTTCGGGCTGGCGAAGTTGCCCGGCCGCCGCGGCGGCTTCACCCCGAGGGAGACTCGTTTCCGGGCCGTCCCGTACTGCTCGGGTCCTCCACTCCTGCCGATCCACTCGTGTCGACCAGGCATCCGGACGGCGGCAGGACTCGGCGTCCGCCCGGACCGCCCCGCCGTGGTGGCGGGGTCTTGCGACCTGTCACCCAGGGATCGTGTCCCGGCACGGGGCGTTTTCCGAGTTGAAATAGTGATATGTGAAATACGTCACTTTTGACCCATCCGGTGCGCGAGGTGACGACCAGCCACCGCCCGCGCCCCGCCGCCGAGGGCCCGACCTGCGACGCGAGCGCGGCGCGCCGGGCAAACCCCCGGCGCATCCCGCAACTCGCGCCCGTCAACCCGCCGCCGGGTCTCCTACGCCGAACGTGCGGGGCGTGTCGCCGCCGGAGCGGCCGAACGGGTGGCGCGGATCACCGTCCGCGGGCGGGTCCCGGAACGCTCAGCGACGCCTTGCGGTTGCGGACCACGTGGTCGACCAGTCCGTACGCCTGGGCGCCGGCCGCGTCGAAGACCGTGTCCCGCTCGATGTCGGCTGCCACCCGCTCGTCGTCCTGGCCGGTGTGGCGTACGAGGATCCCGGCGAGCATGGCGCGCTGGCGCAGCAACTCCTCGGCGTGGATCGCCAGGTCGGACGGCTGGCCCTGGACGGGTTCCTCGAAGCCGGGCTGCTGGAGCACGACCCGGGCGCCCGGCAGCGCCATCCGCTTGCCGGGGGCGCCCGCTGCCAGCAGCACGGCCGCGGTGGAGACCGCCTGGCCGAGGCAGGCGGTCTCCACGTCGCAGGTGATCATCTGCAGCGTGTCGTAGACGGCCGACATGGCGCTGATCGAGCCGCCGGGCGAGTTGATGTACAGGCAGATGTCCCGGTCCGGCGCCGCGTATTCGAGATGCAGGAGCTGGGCGATCACGTCGTTGGCCGAGGTGTCGTCGAGTGCGGTGCCGAGGAAGATGATCCGCTCCTCGAAGAGCTTGGAGTACGGGTCGAGCGTGCGGGTCCCGTTGCTGGTCCGCTCGGAGAACTCGGGCAGGACGTAGCGGGCCGAAGGGCGGTTCATGGGCATGGCTCTCCTCGTGCGGCGCTCTGTAAAAAATGTACAGGATGTACAACGCGTACCCTGGGGAGCATGGCCTACGAGATTCCGGTGACGCAAGCCCGCGCAGAGCTGGCAGACCTGATCAACCGCGTCGTCTACGGGGACGAGCGCGTGGTCGTGACCCGGCACGGCAAACCGCTCGTGGCCCTGGTGTCCGCCGCCGACCTGGCGCGACTTGAGCGCGAAGAGGCGCAGGAGCAGGAGCAGGATCAGCAGCGGGAGCGCGAAGAGGAGCAGGTGATCCGGTCCGTCTCGTCCGTCGGCCCGGGGCCGTCAGCTCCCGGCGAACCGGCCCGCTTCGGCATCGCCGCCCACCACGCGGGCCAGCACCGCTCCGAGCACCCCCGTGACCAGCGGTAGAGCATGATCAGTTAACGCGCCGGAAAAACTTCGCCTCTAACCTGCAATGTCCGGCCATCCACGGGCCGGACACGGTGAGGTGGAGACATGCAACTGACCCCGCACGAGCAGGAACGCCTGCTCATCCATGTGGCAGCGGACGTGGCGGAGAAGCGCAGGGCGCGCGGACTCCGGCTCAACCACCCCGAGGCCGTCGCCCTGATCACCTCACATCTCCTCGAAGGCGCCAGGGACGGCCGTACCGTCGCCGAACTGATGGCCTCGGGCCGTACGGTGCTCGGCCGCGCCGACGTGATGGACGGCATCCCCGAGATGATCCACGAAGTGCAGGTGGAGGCCACCTTCCCGGACGGCACGAAGCTCGTCACCGTCCATGACCCGATCGTCTGACGGCAAGGAACCGCCCGTGATTCCCGGAGAGATCCTGTACGGCGACGGGGACATCGTCCTCAACGAGGGCCGCGACACCACCGCGCTCACCGTCGTCAACGTGGCCGACCGGCCCGTCCAGATCGGCTCGCACTACCACTTCGCCGAGGTCAACCCCGGCCTCGACTTCGACCGCGCCGCGGCGCACGGCAAGCGGCTGAACATCGCGGCGGGCACCGCCGTCCGCTTCGAACCCGGCATCCCCGTCGACATCACACTCGTCCCGCTCGCCGGACTGCGTATCGTCCCCGGCCTGCGGGCGCAGACCGGAGGTCCCCTCGATGGCTGAGCTCTCCCGCCCGGTGTACGCCGACCTGTTCGGCCCCACCACCGGCGACCGGGTCCGGCTCGCCGACACCGATCTGCTCGTCGAGATCGAGGAGGACCGCAGCGGCGGTCCAGGACTCGCGGGCGACGAGGCGGTGTTCGGCGGCGGCAAGGTGATCCGCGAGTCGATGGGCCAGTCCCGTACGACCCGGGCGCAGGGCGCCCCGGACACCGTGATCACCGGCGCGCTCGTCATCGACCACTGGGGGATCGTCAAGGCCGACATCGGCATCAGGGACGGCCGGATCACCGGCGTCGGCAAGGCGGGCAACCCCGACACGATGGACGGGGTGCACCCCGATCTCGTCATCGGGCCGGAGACCGAGGTCATCGCGGGCAACGGCAAGATCGTCACGGCCGGCGCCATCGACGCGCACGTCCACTTCATCTCGCCGACCCTGGTCGACCAGGCGCTGTCGGCCGGGATCACCACCCTCGTCGGCGGCGGCACCGGACCCGCCGAAGGCACCAAGGCCACCACCATCACCCCTGGCCCCTGGCATCTGGCCCGGATGTTCGAGGCGTTGGAGACCTTCCCCGTCAACATCGGGCTGCTCGGCAAGGGCAACACGATGTCGAGCGACGCCATGCACTCCCAACTGCGCGGCGGAGCCCTCGGATTCAAGATCCATGAGGACTGGGGCGCCACCCCCGCCGTCATCGACGCCTGCCTGCGCGTCTGCGAGGAGACCGGCGCCCAGCTCGCCCTGCACACCGACACGCTGAACGAGGCCGGTTTCGTCGCCGACACCCTCGCCGCCATCGCGGGCCGCACCGTGCACGCCTACCACACCGAGGGCGCGGGCGGCGGGCACGCACCCGACATCATCACCGTCGTCTCCGAGCCGCACATCCTGCCCAGCTCCACCAACCCGACCCGGCCGCACACCGTCAACACCATCGAGGAACACCTCGACATGCTGATGGTGTGCCACCACCTCAACCCTGCGGTCCCCGAGGACCTGGCCTTCGCCGAGTCCCGGATCCGGCCCTCCACCATCGCGGCCGAGGACATCCTGCACGACCTCGGCGCCATCTCGATCATCTCCTCCGACGCCCAGGCCATGGGCCGGATCGGCGAGGTGATCATGCGCACCTGGCAGACCGCGCACGTGATGAAGAAGCGCCGGGGCGCGCTGGCAGGCGACGGCCGGGCCGACAACCACCGGGTCCGCCGCTATGTCGCCAAATACACCATCAACCCGGCGGTGGCGCAGGGGCTCGACCAGGAGATCGGCTCGGTCGAGACCGGCAAACTCGCCGACCTCGTCCTCTGGGACCCCGCCTTCTTCGGCGTGAAGCCGCAACTCGTCATCAAGGGCGGCCAGATCGCCTACGCGCAGATGGGCGACGCCAACGCCTCCATCCCCACGCCCCAACCCGTGCTGCCACGGCCGATGTTCGGCGCGCTCGGCCGGGCGGCGGCGGCCGGCTCCGTCAACTTCGTCTCGCAGCCGGCGCTGGACGACGGACTGCCCGAACGCCTCGCCCTGCACAAGGAGTTCAAGGCCATCTCCAGCACCCGGCAGGTCACCAAGGCCGACATGCGGGAGAACGACGCGCTGCCCCGCGTCGAGGTCGACGCCGACACCTTCACCGTCACCATCGACGGCGAGCCGGTCGAGCCCGCCCCCGCCGTCGAACTCCCCCTCGCCCAGCGTTACTTCCTCTTCTGATGAGCCGCGCGGCGCTGCTGGTCCTCGCCGACGGGCGGTTCCCCGCCGGGGGCCACGCCCACTCCGGCGGCGCCGAGGCGGCCGTCAAGGCGGGGCGGATCCATGACGCCGCGACCCTCGCGGCCTTCTGCCGGGGCAGGCTGCACACCGCAGGCCTGACCGCCGCCGCGCTCGCCGCGGCGGCGGCCCACGGCATCGACCCCCTCGCGCTCGACGAGGCGGCCGACGCCCGTACCCCGTCGCCCGCCCTGCGGGCGACCGCGCGCAAACTCGGCCGACAGTTCATGCGCGCCGCCCGCGCCACCTGGCCGGGCGATGAGCTGGACGCACTCGCCGCCGCCCGGCCGCGCGGCGCGCACCAGCCGGTGGTCCTCGGACTCACCGCGCGCACCGCCGGGCTTACCCCCGAGGACGCCGGGCACTGCGCGGCGTACGAGAGCGTCAGCGGCCCCGCCACCGCCGTCGTACGCCTGCTCAGCCTCGACCCGTTCCAGGCCACCGCCGTGCTCGCCCGGCTCGCCCCCGAACTCGACCAGGTCGCCGCACGGGCCGCGCGCGCCGCCTACGACGGCATCGAAGCGCTGCCCGCCGCCTCGGCGCCGCTCCTCGACATCGCGGCGGAGGCCCACGCCGCCTGGCCGGTACGGCTGTTCGCCTCGTAGCGGCGGTCCCACCGAACACGCACCACCGAAAGAAGGAGCCGCACCATGCATCTCGACCACCCCCAGCCGGGTCCCGGCGCCGTCAGCGCCGACGCCGTACGGTCCGACGGCACCCGGCGCGCCCTGCGCATCGGGCTCGGCGGCCCGGTCGGCTCCGGCAAGACGGCGACCGTCGCCGCGCTCTGCCGGGTCCTGCGCGACCAGCTTTCCCTCGCCGTCGTCACCAACGACATCTACACCCGCGAGGACGCCGAATTCCTGCTCCGCAACGCCGTCCTGCCGCCCGAGCGCATCCAGGCGGTCGAGACGGGCGCCTGCCCGCACACCGCGATCCGCGACGACATCTCCGCCAACCTCGAAGCCGTCGAGGACCTGGAGCACGCCGTGGGACCGCTCGACCTGATCCTCGTCGAGTCCGGCGGTGACAACCTGACGGCGACCTTCTCCAAAGGGCTGGTCGACGCGCAGATCTTCGTCATCGACGTGGCCGGCGGCGACGACATCCCGCGCAAGGGCGGCCCCGGCGTCAGCACCGCCGACCTGCTCGTCATCAACAAGACCGACCTCGCCCCGCACGTCGGCTCCGACCTCGGCAGGATGGCCCGCGACGCCAAGGAGCAGCGCGGCGAACTCCCCGTCGTCCTCACCTCGTTGAAGTCGCTGCACGGCGCGCCCGGCGAGGCGCTCGACGGGGTGCGGCCCGTCGCCGACTGGGTACGCGCACAGCTCGCGGCCTGGGCCGCGTGAGCGTCCGGGCCACCGCCCGGATCGTCGCCGCACCGGACGGGCTGCCCGTGCTGCACGGGGAAGGACCACTCGCCCTGCGCCGCACCCGCGCCACCGGGCCAGGCATCCGGGTCACCGTCGTCGGCGCGATGACAGCGCCGCTCGGCGGCGACCGGCTCACCATCGAGGTGGACGTACGGGACGGCGCCGTACTGACCGTGGACGCGGCGGCGGCGACCGTCGCGCTGCCCGGCCGCACCGCCGAACACGCCCGCTACGACCTGCGGTTGACGGTCGGCGACGGCGCCACGCTCAACTGGCTGCCCCAGCAGATCATCTCCGTGCGCGGCAGCGACCTGCGCACCCGCACCGAAGCCGACATCGCGGCCGGCGGCCGGCTCGTGCTGCGCGAGGAGCAGATCCTCGGCCGGCACGGCGAGGAGTCCGGCACCCTCACCAGCAGGCTCGCCGTCCGGTACGCCGGACGCCCGCTCCTCGACCAGGAGTTGGCGTACGGTCCTGGCGCACCCGGCGGCTGGGCGGGCCCCGCCGTCCTCGGCGGCCACCGGGCCGCGGGCCAGTTGCTGCTCGCCGGGCCGGAGTTCGCGGAGAAACCCCAGGAGGCCCTGCTGCTCGGCGACACCGCCGTCCGCACCCCGCTCGCCGGACCTGGCGCGCTGGTCACAGCGGTGGCGGCGGACGCCAGGCTGCTGCGCCGGGTGCTCGACGAGGCGCTGTGCGAGCGCTGAAAAGATCAGTTCGGTAAAAAAATCGTCCCACAGCCTGTACCCAGCAAGGTCACAGACGAAAGGATCCCGGGGAGCCCAACGGACACGCGCTGCCACGAGCGGCGCACCACACAGGGGGAGGATCCACTTGAGACGCACAGCAGTGCTCGGTTCGGCCGGCACTCTGCTCGCGGGCGCGCTCATAGCCGGCGCCGTGGCCGCCCCGTCGGCCACAGCCGACGGACGCCATCACGACAACTCGGCCGCGTACGGCGCGAAAATAGCCGCCGAGCGAGCCGCGAAGACGGGCATCGCCTGGCAGGACTGCCCCGCCGACTGGGGCATCGCCAAGGGCATCCAGTGCGGCTGGGTGAGCGTTCCGCTCGACTACACCAAGCCGAACGGCAAGCAGATCAAGCTCGCCGTCGACCGGATCGGCAACACCGGTACGGCGGCGGAGCGCCAAGGCGCGCTCATCTACAACCCGGGCGGCCCCGGCGGCTCCGGCATGGCGTTCCCCGCCAGGGTCGTCAACAAGAACGCCATCTGGGCGAGCGCGGCGAAGGCGTACGACTTCGTCGGCTTCGACCCGCGCGGCGTCGGCCACTCGTCGCCCATCTCCTGCATCGACCCGCAGGAGTACGTCAAGGCGCCGAAGCTCGACCCGCGGCCCGGCAGCGAGGCGGACAAGCGCGCCCAGCGCAAGCTCGCCGCCGAGTACGCGGACGGCTGCAAGGAGCGCAGCGGTTGGATGCTGCCGCACATGACGACGCCCAACACGGCACGCGACCTGGATGTCATCAGGGCCGGGCTCGGCGAGAAGAAGCTCAACTACCTGGGTGTCTCCTACGGGACGTACCTGGGCGCCGTCTACGGCACGCTCTTCCCGTCGCACGTCCGGCGCATGGTCGTCGACAGCGTCGTCAACCCGTCGAAGGAGAAGATCTGGTACCAGGCCAACCTGGACCAGGACGTCGCCTTCGAGGGCCGGTTCGCCGACTGGATGACCTGGGTCGCCAAGAACGACGCGGTCTTCCACATCGGCACGACCAGGGCAAAGGTCGCCGCGGAGTACGAGACGCTGCGCGCCGCCGCCAAGAAGGCGCCGTTCGGCGGGGTCGTCGGACCCAACGAGCTGGACGTGCTGTTCCAGGGCGCCGCGTACTACGACTCGAGCTGGGTCCCGACCGCGGACGTCTGGAGCAAGTTCCGGGAAGGCGACACCCAGGCACTGGTCGACGCGGCCGGTCCTGACCTGTCGAACACGGCGGGCAACATCTCCGCCGAGAACGGCAACGCGGTCTACACCGCCGTCGAGTGCGCCGACGCCAAGTGGCCCACGAGCTGGCAGAAGTGGGACCGGGACAACACCCGCCTCAACCGCGACTACCCGTTCCTCACCTGGGGCAACGCCTGGCTGAACCTGCCGTGCGCGACCTGGGGCGTCAAGCAGCAGACCCCGCTGACGGTGAAGACCGGCAAGGGCCTGCCGCCGGTGCTGATCGCGCAGTCCACCCGGGACGCCGCCACGCCGTACGCGGGCGCCGTCGAACTGCACAAGCGGTTCAAGGGCTCGCGGCTGATCACGGAACAGGACGCCGGATCGCACGGCATCACCAACCTGGTGAATCCGTGTATCAACGGCAAGGTCGAGGCGTACCTGCTCAAGGGCACGCTCGACCGGCACGACGCGACGTGCGGCCCGCACGCCACGCCGGTGCCGTAGGCGCTGTAGTGGGTTAAGAGCGTCAGTCAGTACGGCGGGGGCGTCCGGCGCGAGCCGGGCGCCCCCGTTTCTGTCCGCTCTGCTCGGCCTTCACATCGGCCGCGTAGCGGTCCACGTACTCCTGCCCGGACAGCGCGAGGATCTCGTACATGATCTCGTCGGTGACGGCCCGGATCGCCGCCTTCTCGTTCTCCAGGCCCGCGTAGCGCGAGAACTCCAGCGGCTTGCCGAAGCGGATGGTGACCCGGCCGATCCGGGGGAGCTTGCGCCCCGGAGGCTGGAGCTCGAACGTGCCCACCATGGCGCACGGCACCACCGGCACCCCGGCGCTGATCGCCATCACGGCGACCCCCACCTTGCCCTTGTACAGGCGGCCGTCGAGCGACCTGGTGCCCTCCGGGTAGATCCCCAGCAACTCGCCCCTGGAGAGCACCCCCAGCCCCTCGCGGATGGCCGCCTTGCCCGCCTCCTTGCCCGAGCGGTCCACCGGGATCTGACCGATGCTCCGGAAGAAGAAGGCGGTGAGCCGCCCCTTGGGGCCGCGCCCGGTGAAGTACTCCGCCTTGGCCAGGAAGGTGATGCGGCGCTTGAGCATCGTCGGCATCAAGAAGTGGTCGGAGAACGAGAGATGGTTGCCGGCGACGATCGCCGCCCCGTCCGCGGGGATATGTTCCAGACCCTCGATCCTCGGCCGGAACAAACCTCGCAACAGCGGGCCTAGCAGGACGTACTTGAGCACGTAGTAGAACACGGCGTTGTGCTCCTCACTCTGCCGGACCGGGACCGAGTGGTCCTCGCACAGGTTCATCGACCATACTGCCCGCCGTGGAGCGCATCGATCCGAAAATCCAGCCCGTACCCGCAGCGGGAACCGATCCCGGATACATCCCTGGGCTCATGGCACCCCGTACCGCCGAGGAGGCCGACGACACCGTCCCCGAGGAAGCGCCGCAGGACGCCGCCGAGCGGCAGGCCGGGAGCCCGGCCGTGGCAGAGCCCGCCGACGAACCCGCCGCCGAGGAACCTGGCGCAGCGGAGCCCGCCGCAGCGGAGGACGACGCGGCGCGGGACGCCGCCGGAGCAGCCGAGGGGCCCGTCTTCGAGGTCAGCGACCGGCGCAGCTCGGTCTCCGCGGACCGTACCGGCGTACGGCTCCAACTGGACGAGGAGGAAGCGGAGTTCCGCTGGGACGAGATCGGCGCCGTCGAGATCGGCAGCCCCCGGTTCGGACGCCGCTTCGCCGTCACGGTCCACACGACGGACCGCCACTCGTACGAGGCGGACGTCGAGGCACCCGCCAGGAGCAGCCTCAAGGAGTGGGAGGCCGGACTCGACGCGGTGCTGGACGCCTACTTCGAGGAAGCCTGACCCCTCCCCGCGACCCCCGGCACCCGGACGGACCCGTCCCGGTGGCCGGGGGTCGCTGCCTGCTGTCCACTGGGGCTGGCGGCCCCGCCTGGGCCGGCCTCGCGCTGCCCGCACGGGGTGGCCGGACGGACCCAGAGGAGTCCCTTCATGAGACAGCACACCAGGACAGTCACAGCGACGGCCGCGGCCCTGCTGTTCGCAGCGGCGGTCGCCGGGTGCTCCGGCAGCGGCAGTGACAACGACAGCCACACCACCGGGAGCCACGACAACGGCCGCAAGGTCGAGGTGGCCGCTTCGGCGTCGGCGTCGGCTTCGACCTCCGCCTCCGCTTCCGCCACGTCAGCGGCGAAGCCCACCCTGGCCGTCGCGAAGGGATCGCTCGGCAAGATCCTCGTCGACGACAAGGGCCGGACGCTGTACCTGTTCGACAAGGACACCAAGACCAAGTCCAACTGCACCGGTGCGTGCGCAGCGGCGTGGCCGCCGCTCACCGACAAGACCAAGCCGACGCTGGGCAGCGGCCTCAAGGCGAACCTGCTCACGACGATCGACCGGTCCGGTGGTGTGAAGCAGGTCGCGTACAACGGCCACCCGCTCTACCGGTTCCAGGGCGACACGAAGGCCGGCAACACCAACGGCCAGGGCCTCGACCAGTTCGGTGCCAAGTGGTACGTCGTCGACCCGGCGGGCAAGCAGATCACCAAGAGCGCGCAGAACAGCGGCGGTACCGGTTACTGATCCCGGCGGCCACCGACCCCCGGCGGCCACCGACCCCCGGCCGGTCCGGCCCTGTCCGGCCGACGAGCGTTTCGGAGACCTCATGCAGTTGTCACGCCACACCGGCCGGGCACGGTTCGCCGCCGTCGCCTCCGCCGTCTGTCTGACCGCCCTCGTCGGCTGCTCCGACAGCAACGGCGGAGGCAGCGGTGACAGTTCGTCAACTCCCGCTGCCACCACCGCTGTACCGAGTCCGTCCGGCAGTTCGTCGTCCTCGGCGCAGCCGGGGAAGACGGCCGCGAAGGTCGTCATCAAGAACTTCAAGTTCAAGCCCGCCACACTGAGCGTCGCGCCCGGCACCAAGGTCACCGTCACCAACTCGGACACGACGACGCACACCATGACGGCGACCAAGGGCAAAGCCTTCAACACCGGTGACATCGCGGTGGGCAAGACGACCACCTTCACCGCACCCTCGAAGACCGGTGCCTACCCGTTCGACTGCACGATCCACCCGTTCATGACGGGCACACTCACCGTCAAGTGACCCCGGTCCCCGCCGCCGGCCGGCGGCTCGAATGGAGCAGCCATGCCGTCATCGACCTCCGGTCGCCTTCTGCGGGGAACCGCCCGGGTGCTCGCCGCCGCCGGCCTCGCCGTCGACGCGTATCTGCACGCCCATCTGGCGGACCGGTACGACGCGATCACGACGACCGCGATCAGCCAGGGCACCCTCTTCCGCATCGAGGCGGGCGCAGCCGCGCTGGCGGCGCTGCTCGTGCTGGTGTGGCGGCGGGTGCCCGGCGACGTCTTCGCCTGGTCGGTCGCGGCAGGCGGGCTCGCACTCCTGCTGGTGTACCGCTACGACAACGTCGGCGAACTCGGCTGGTTCCCGAACATGTACGAGCCGATCTGGTACGGCCAGAAGCGGCTCACCGTCATCGCCCAGGCGGTGACCATCGTGACCACCGTCTATCTGCTGCTCTTCCGCCCGCACCGCGACGCGGCCGCCGCGGGCGGGGGCGGCGGCGGGCGGCACAGCCACGGCAGGCGGCGGCGTACCTGACGTACCGGGGCGAATTCACCTGATCGCAATGAAACGATCTCGACACACACCCCCACCAGGTGTAATTCTCGCGCCATGCACCTCAGCGCCCGGGCCTGGCTGCCCGCCGTCCTCGTCATAGCCGCCGGCGCGGCCGCCGGCTGCGCCCCGCAGGAGGAGTCCGCGTCCACGGACGCCTCCTCCTCGTCCGCCGCCTCGTCCCCCGCAGCGGGCTCCTGCGCCAAGGGGCAGCTCGCGACCGCCACCAAGGGGAAGCTGACCGTAGGGACGGACAAGCCGGCGTACGCGCCGTGGTTCCAGGACGACGACCCGGCGAGCGGCAAGGGCTTCGAGTCCGCCGTCGCCTACTCCGTCGCCAAGGCGCTCGGCTACGAGAAGGACCAGGTCGTCTGGCAGACGGTGCCGTTCAACAACTCCTTCGCCCCTGGCGCGAAGAAGTTCGACTTCGACATCAACCAGGTCAGCGTGAGCGACGAGCGCAAGCAGGCCGTCGACTTCTCGTCCGGCTACTACGACGTCCGCCAGGCCGTCATCGCGCTCAAGTCGTCCCCGTACGCCAAGGCGAAGACCGTCGCCGACCTCAAGGGCGCGAAACTCGGCGCCCAGGTCGGCACCACCAGCCTCGACACCATCAACGAGATCATCAAGCCGGCCCAGAAGCCGGCCGTCTTCCAGAAGAACGACTTCGCCAAGTCCGCGCTGAACAACAAGCAGGTCGACGCCATCGTCGTCGACCTGCCCACCGGCTTCTACATCACCTCGGCCGAGGTGACCGACGCGAAGGTGGTCGGCCAGTTCGCCCAGGCGGCGGGCACACCCGAGCAGTTCGGGCTCGTCCTCGACCGGGAGAGCACACTGACGGGCTGCGTCACCGCCGCTGTCGACGGGCTGCGCAAGGACGGCACCCTCGCCGCGCTGGAGAAGCAGTGGCTGTCCGAGGCCGTGGACGCGCCGGTGCTCAAGTGACCGAGGAATCCGCCGTCCGCGAGGCCTACACACCCTCGCGGCGGCGGCTGGAACGCGAACGGTACAAGCGCGCGAGAAGCCGCCGCGCCCGGGGCGTGGCCACCCTCTCCACCCTGGTGACGGCGGCCGTGCTGTACTTCGTCATCACCGGCTCCCCGGGCTGGCAGCGCACCCGCGAGATCTTCTTCAGCGGTAAGTACGCCCGGATCGCGCTGCCCGACGTCCTCGAGGGACTGCTGCTCAACCTGAAGCTGCTCGCCATCTGCGGTGTGTGCGTCCTGGCTCTTGGGCTGCTGCTCGCCGTCGCCCGCACCCTGCGCGGCCCGGTCTTCTTCCCGCTGCGCGCCCTCGCCACCGCGTACACCGACTTCTTCCGCGGCCTGCCCCTGATCATCTGCCTGCTGGTCATCGTCTTCGGCGTACCGGCACTGCGGCTGCAAGGCGTGCCGACCGACCCCGTCGTGCTCGGCGGCGCCGCCCTCGTGCTGACCTACTCCGCGTACGTCGCCGAGGTCTTCCGGGCCGGCATCGAATCCGTCCACCCCTCGCAGCGCGCCGCCGCCCGCTCGCTCGGCCTGTCCTACGCCAAGACGCTGCGCTACGTCGTGCTGCCGCAGGCGGTGCGGCGGGTCATCCCGCCGCTCCTCAACGATCTCGTGTCGCTCCAGAAGGACACCGGACTCGTCTCGATCGCCGGCGCCGTCGACGCCGTCTACGCGGCCCAGATCCTCTCCGGCAAGTACTTCAACTTCACGCCGTACGTCGTCGCGGGACTCGTCTTCGTCGCCCTGACCATCCCGATGACCCGCTTCATCGACTGGCTGACCGCGCGGACCGACCGCAGGCGCGCCCAGGGAGGGACCGTATGACCGCCGACGCCGCGCCGGTGCTGCGCCTCGATGCCGTACGCAAGACCTTCGGCGACGGCCGGGTCGTGCTGCGCGACGTCAGCCTCGACGTACCCCCGCACACGGTGACCGCCCTGATCGGCGCCTCGGGCTCCGGCAAGTCCACCCTGCTGCGCTGCGCCAATCTGCTGGAGGAGATCGACGACGGGGCGATCTTCCTCGACGGCGAGGAGATCACCGACCCGCGGACCGACCCCGACGCGGTGCGCCGCAGGATCGGCGTGGTCTTCCAGTCGTACAACCTCTTCCCGCACATGACCGTCCTGCAGAACGTCACCCTCGCGCCCCGCCGGGTCCTCGGCACCCCGCGCGACGAGGCGACGGAGCGGGCCATGGAGCTGCTGGTCCGACTGGGGCTCGGGGACAAGGCGCAGGAGTATCCCGACCGGCTGAGCGGCGGCCAGCAGCAGCGCGCCGCGATCGTCCGGGCCCTCGCGGTACGGCCCCGGCTGCTGCTCCTGGACGAGATCACCGCGGCCCTCGACCCCGAGCTGGTCGGCGAGGTGCTGTCGGTCGTACGGGACCTCAAGGGCGAGGGGATGACCATGGTCCTCGCCACCCACGAGATGGCCTTCGCCCGGGAGGTGGCCGACCAGGTGTGCTTCCTGGACGACGGTGTCGTCCTGGAGCGCGGCACCCCGGACGAGGTCTTCGGCGCCCCCCGGCAGAAGCGGACGCAGCGGTTCCTGAGCCGGATCGTGGCGGCCGGGCGCTTGTAGGCCGCGCACCCGTTTTTCACGGTCCTGATACAGCCCGTGGCAGTGATACTCAGCCGACATCTCCCGGAGTACTGTGAACGTAACGGGGGCGTGTCGCCGTCGGCCGTGTGTACCCGGGTGTTCCCGGGAGGCCGGCGAGGTTGGAGGCGTGGGCCTCCGGAAGGCGTGGTCGCCCTATGGATGTGGGTGAGGGGGCGCTGGAGGTGGGGGAAACGACCTATGTGCGCGGCAGATGAGTCTTCGCAGAGCCCGGTAGGAGCGGTCGGCAGAGTCACCGTGCCGATCCCGGACGGCGGACCGGGCGAGGTTCTGGTGGCCGTACGGGGTGGCTCCGAGGCGTACGCGGCGTGGTCCGACCGGCCGATCGGACAACACATCAGGGTGATTGTCACCGACAGCATCTCGGCGCGCTCGGTGATGGTGGAGCCCCTTCCGTCCTGAGCCCGACGGTGCCCGGATTTTCCCGGGCCCTGTTCTCCGGACAAACGTGTAGTACGAAACCATGTAGTACGACAGGAGTTTCGCCATGCTGTTCTGGCATGTTCCAGCGCCCAACGAGGCAATGCTGATCTCCGGCTCCAAACGACAGGTCCAGGACACCCAGTTCCGGATCGTCACGGGCCACGGAAGCTTCGTGCTGCCCATCAAACAGAAGGCCCGCATGCTCTCGCTGGCGCTGCGGGAGGCGGAGATCGCCGAAGACTGCGTGACACAGCAGGGCATCCGGCTGACGGTGCGTGCGGTGACCGTCTTCAAGGTCGGCGACGACGCGGTGTCGATCGCCAACGCCGCCAGGCGCTTCCTGGCGGAGCAGGACCGGATGGAGGAGCTGGTCGGCCGGATCTTCGCCGGCCATCTGCGGTCCATCATCGGCGGCCTGACCGTCGAGCAGATCATCCGCGAGCGGGACAGGGTCGCCCAGGAGGTGAAGGCGGGCAGCCACAGCGAGATGGAGAAGCTCGGCATCGTCGTGGATGCCCTGCAGATCCAGGAGATCGAGGACAACACCGGCTACATCAACAACCTCGCCGCCCCGCACGCGGCGGCCGTCGCCAGCCAGGCGCGTATCGCCGCCGCCAGGGCGGACCAGGAGGCGGCCGAGCGCGAGCAGCAGGCGGAGGCACTGAAGGCCGAGTACGAGCGGGACACCTCGATCAAGCGGGCCGGCTTCCAGGCCGAGACCGAACAGGTCAGGGCGCGCGCGGCGCAGGCCGGACCGCTCGCCGAGGCGAGGGCGTCGCAGGAAGTCATCGAGCAGCAGACGGCCCTGGCGGAGCGTCAGGCCCAACTGGCCGCCCAGCGGCTCGAAGCGGAGGTCAGGCGGCCGGCCGACGCGGAGGCGTACCGGCAGCGCACCCTGGCCGAAGCGGCGCGCGACCAGGCGAAGTTCGAGGCGGACGGCAGCGCGTACGCCGAGCGGACCCTCGCCCAGGCGCAGGCCGACGCGAACAGCGCACGCGCCGAGTCGCTGCGGGACGGCAACCAGGAACTGATCGCGGCCAACCGCATCGTCGAGGTGCTGCCCGCGCTGGCCGACGCCGCGGCGCGCGGCATGGCGGACTCGAACCTCACCATCCTCAACGGCACCGACGGTGTCAACGAGATGGCGGCGGGTCTGGTCGGTCAGGGCATGGCCATCCTGAACTCGCTCCAGCGGCGCCCCGGTTCGGGCGGCGCGGGTGCGGACGGCGGTGCGCAGCACCACAACGGCAATACACCGGCCCGTACGGGCGACTCGAAGTAGCCGACGCACGGTTCCTCGGAGCCCGGCTCTCCCCGGTGGGGTCAGCCGGGCTCCGGCGCGTCCGGAGCCGTCTCCGGGGGAGCGGCGGCAGGAGCCTCGGCCAGCCGCTTGATGACCGACAGCCGGGCGTCCCAGTCGGCCGCGATCCGGTCCATCCAGCGCGCCGTCGCCCCGAGCCCCTCGGGCCGGACCGTGAACCGCGCCTCACGGCCCTCCCTGCGGCCCGCGACCAGGCCGGCCTTGTCCAGTACGGCGAGATGCTTGACGATCGCCTGGCGGCTGACCGGCAGTTCGGCGGCGAGGACCGTGGCCGTCGCCTCGCCGTGCGCGGCGAGGGCGTCCAGGATCCGCCGCCTGGTCGGGTCGGCCAGCGCGGCGAGGACGTCCGTCACCGCGTCCTGCGCGGAATCCGCTGTCATCCGGCGGTCATTCCCCGTCGTTCTGGGCGTACTTCTGGATGGTGCCCACCATCTCGGTCCAGCCCTCGCTGTGGCTCGCGTGCGACGCCGCGTGGGCGCGGTCCTCGGGGATGTCGAGGGCAGCGAAGCCCGTCTCGACCACGCGCAGGTGCGTGCCGTCGCCCTCCGGGGTGAGGGTGAACTCCACCAGGGTCGAGTTGGTCTCGTCGGCCACCTGCGCGGGGAAGGCGCTCGCCCAGCGGTACGAGAAGTACCGCGGCGGGTCGACGGTCACGATCTTCGTCCGGAACACGCCGAAGTCGCCGTGGTCCAGCACCATGATCCCGCCGGGCCGCAGGTCGACCGGGGTCGGCTTGCCCTGCCCGAACCAGCTCCCCACATGCTCGGGCTCGGTCAGCACGGCCCAGACGCGCTCCACGGACGCGTCGATGGTGATGTCTCGTTCGATCCGGTCCTCGGACATGGGAAGTCCCTCCACTGGGAAGACAGCCTCTCGGCCTTCACGTGCAACTCCAGAGTTGCACGTGCCGGAGGGACGCGCAACCTTTCGGTTGCGTGATGCGGTCAGTGGGTGCGGGTGGCGACCATCCCGATGGTGACCAGACCGAGCACCACCCAGCCGAACCAGAGCCAGCCGTTGCTGCCGAGCGCCGCCGTGTAGGCGGTCACCATGACCAGCGCACCGACGGTGAGCACACCCATGGTCTTCGTGGATCCGGACATGTCGTCCTCCTCCCGGCCGAAAGCCGTGACTGCCATCCTCACCCACGCCGCCCGGTTGGCGCTACTACGGGCCTGTCCGGTGGATCAGGCCCTACTGCCTCGCCTGCAGCGACGCGAGGTACGCGTTGTACGCCGCCAGCTCCTTGTCGCCGTCCCGGTCCGCCGCGCGGTCCGAGCGCTTCGCCTGGCGCTGCTCCGAGCGGTACCACTGGTACACCAGCGCGATCAGCACCAGCACGGACGGGATCTCGCTGAACGCCCAGGCGATACCGCCCGCCGCGCTCTGGTCGGTCAGCGCGTCGATGCCGAGCGAGCCCGGCGGGTTCTTGTACGCGTTGATCATCGGCTCGCTCGCCATCATCAGCGCGATCCCGAAGAAGGCGTGGAACGGCATCCCGGCGAACAGCTCCAGCATCCGCATCACATAGCCGGGCCGGTGCGGCCCCGGGTCGACCCCCATGATCGGCCAGAAGAAGACCAGACCCACGGCGAGGAAGTGCACCATCATCACGACGTGCCCGGTCTTCGACTCCATCAGGAAGTCGAACAGCGGCGTGAAGTACAGCCCGTAGAGGCTCGCGATGAACAGCGGGATGGTGAAGGCGGGGTGGGTGACCACCCGCATGAACCCGCTCCGCAGGAACGCCAGCAGCAGCTCGCGCGGCCCCTTGCTGCCGCGCGTCGCCGCGACCGGCAGGGCGCGCAGGGCCAGCGTCACCGGAGCGCCCAGCAGCAGCAGGATCGGCGAGACCATGCTGATCACCATGTGCTGCACCATGTGCACGCTGAACATGACCATGCCGTAGTCGTTCAGCCCGGTGCACATCATCAGCGCCACCGTCAGCACGCCGAGCCCGAAGGCCACGGCGCGCGTCACCGGCCAGCGGTCACCCCGCCGCACCAGCCGCGCCATGCCCCAGCCGTACAGGACGAGCGCCAGCACGCAGCCGACCAGGAAGAAGGTGTCGGGCGAGTACGCGAGCCCCCGCCCCAGCGTGAACGGCGGCAGATCCATCGTCATGCCGTGCCCGCCGTGGTCCATCCGTGAGCTCCCGAGACAGTCCTGATTCGTACCTGTTGTCCGAACCAGACTAGGACCGCCCCGGATCCCCCTCGCGCGCGGGGCCCTCTCAGCCGCGCGTCACAGCACGCACTCCGCCTCGGCGTACCGCTCGGCCGGCACCGTCTTCAGCGTCTCGACGGCCTCCGCCAGCGGCACCATCACGATGTCCGTGCCGCGCAGCGCCGTCAGCATGCCGAACTCGCCGCGGTGCGAGGCCTCCACGGCGTGCCAGCCGAACCGGGTCGCCAGCACCCTGTCGTACGCGGTCGGCGTACCGCCGCGCTGCACATGACCGAGTATCACCGGCCTGGCCTCCTTGCCGAGCCGCTCCTCCAGCTCGATGGAGAGCTGCCGCGCCACCCCGGCGAAGCGCTCGTGGCCGTACGCGTCCTTGACGCCGACGTCGAACTCCATCGAGCCCTCGCGCGGCTTGGCGCCCTCGGCGACCACGACGATCGCGAACCGCTTGCCCGCCGAGAACCGCTTGCCGACCAGTTCGGTCAGCTCCCCGATGTCGAAGGGCCGCTCCGGCACCACGATCGCGTGCGCGCCGGCCGCCATGCCGGAGTGCAGCGCGATCCAGCCGGTGTGCCGGCCCATGACCTCGACGATCAGCACCCGCTGGTGCGACTCGGCGGTGGTCTTGAGCCGGTCGAGCGCCTCGGTCGCGACCCCGACGGCCGTGTCGAAGCCGAAGGTCACGTCCGTCGACGCGATGTCGTTGTCGATGGTCTTCGGGACACCGACGATCGGCAGCCCCGCGTCGGAGAGCAGATTGGCGGCCTTGAGCGTGCCCTCGCCGCCGATCGGGATGATCGCGTCGAGACCGAGGTCGGCGACATGGCCCTTGGCCCGCTCCACGCCGTCCCGCAGATGGGCGGGCTGGACCCGGGACGAGCCCAGGATCGTGCCCCCGCGGGCCAGGATCCCGCCCACGGCGTCAAGGTCGAGCTTGCGGTAGTCGCACTCCAGGAGACCCTTCCACCCGTCGTGGAAGCCGATCACCTCGTCGCCGTGGTCGACGACGGCGCGATGCACGACGGACCTGATCACGGCGTTGAGGCCGGGACAGTCGCCGCCGGAGGTGAGCACACCAATTCGCATTGCCCGGATTACCTTTGCAACGTGGGCCGGGGCCGGACCACATCGTCCGGTCTGGTCCCAGCCAGCCTACCGGCGCGAAGCGGCCCGACCGAACCCGCAGTCCGCCTGCTGGACACCTGCTCAGGTGGGTCCAGCAGGCCTCAAGCGGGCGGCCCCGCCCTGGTCCTGCGGCGCTCCCGCGCGGGTCAGGCGGGCTGAGTCGCGGCGGCCACCCGCTCGGCCCGCAGCGCCTCGAACCACCGGTCGTCCGTCGGCGGCAGCGCGTTGACGTCGAGCGCCAGCTTCAGCAGCAGATCCGCGATCTGCGGGTTCCGCGCCATCACCGGGCCGTGCATGTACGTACCGAAGACGGTGCCGTTGAACGCGCCCTCCGTACCGTCCCCCGTGCCGTTGCCCTTGCCGAGCCTGACCCGGGCGAACGGCCTCGCGGCGGGGCCGAGATGGGTGATGCCCTGGTGGTTCTCGAAGCCCGTCAGCGGCGGCAGGTTGAGCTGCGGGTCGATGTCGCCCAGCACGTCGCCGACGCACCGCTCGCCCTCGCCCCGGGTGGAGACCACGTCGAGCAGCCCAAGACCCGGCTCGCGCTCACCGAGGTCGTTGATGAACTCGTGGCCGAGGATCTGGTAGCCGGCGCAGACCGAGAAGATGATCGCGCCGTTGGACACGGCGCGGCTGAGCCCGCCGTCCCTGCGCAGCCGCTCGGCCGCCAGCCGCTGCGGGCGGTCCTCGCCGCCCCCGATGAGGTAGATGTCACCGGAGGTGGGGATGGGCTGGTCGCTGCGTACGTCGACCCGGGTGACCCCGAGCCGCCGCTGCCGGGCCCTGCGCTCCACCACGAGGGCGTTGCCCTGGTCCCCGTACGTGCTCAGCAGGTCCGGATAGATCCACACCAGCCGCAGGCTGCTCTCACTCATGCTCGCTCGTCCTTCGTGTCAGTTGCCGACGCGGCGGCGCAGATCCTGGAACGCGGTGTAGTTGGCGATCGCCTCGATACGTCCGGGCGGCGCCGACTGCACGGCTTCGTCCGGGCTCTCGCACACCCGGAAGTCGAGCCCGGCCACCTCAAGGCGCACCGCGAGGTCCAGCTTGCGGTCCCCGATGACGAAGATCGGGTGTCCGGCCAGCCGGGTGTAGTCGACGTCCCACAGCCACGACGTGTCCGTACCGTCGGCGCCGCGCGCGTTGACGGAGAGGATGACCGGGGTGGGCGGCGGGTCGATGAGGGAGAACGTCTCCAGCCAGCCCGCCGGGTTCTTCGCGAGCAGCAGCCGGATGTCGCGGCCGAGGAACGACACCACGTCGTAGCGGCCGGCCACGGCCTGCACCTGCCACATACGCTCCAGGGCCACCTGCGGCGGTACGCCGAAGGTGGCGGCGACGGCGGCCGACGTCGCCGCGTTCGCCTTGTTGGCGCGGCCCGGCAACTGGAGGTGGATCGGCCAGGCCGAGCCGTGCGGGTCGAGCACGTGGTCGCCGTGCAGCACCCAACTGGGGGAGGGCCTGCGGAAGCCGCACTCGCCGCAGAACCAGTCGTCGCCGGGGCGCTGCATCACACCGCCGCAGGAGGGGCACGACCAGGCGTCGTCCTTCCACTCCTGGCCGGCCGCCACCCACACCACGTTCGGGGACGAGGAGGCGGCCCACACGATCAGCGGGTCGTCGGCGTTGGCGATGACGACCGCCTTCGTGCCGGCCAGGCCCTCACGCCACTTCTCGGCGAGCATCCGGGTCTCCGCCGCGCGGTCGAGCTGGTCGCGGGAGAGGTTGAGCAGCGCGATCGCCTTGGGTGTCGTGTCGCGTGCCACCCCGGCGAGGTACTTCTCGTCCACCTCGATCACACCGAACCTGGCGTCGGAACCGCCGGCCAGGGCCGAGGTGATGCCGGCCGGCATGTTCGCGCCCAGCGCGTTCGAGACCACGGGCCCGGCGGCGCGCAGGGCCTCCGCGATCAGGCGGGTGGTGGTGGTCTTGCCGTTCGTCGCCGACACCAGGATGACGTCGAGGTGCTGCGCGAGCCGGCCCAGCAGATCGGGGTCGAGTCTCAGCGCCACCTTCCCGCCGATCACCGATCCGCTGCCACGCCCGGCAGCGCGCGACACCGCCGCTGCGGCCTTGCCCGCCGTCACGGCCAGTTTGGCCCGCGGCGACAGCGGCTCCGTGTTGCCTGCCATCGTCCTTGATCCTCCTTGGGTCGGTCCGTGGGTCAGCCTATCGAGATCCGGCCACGGACCCGAACTGCGGCACCGGGCAGAAGACGGAGGTCACCTGGACCGTACCCTGACCGGCATGCGAAACCGCCCGATCCCCGGCAGTACCGGGCGAGTACGAGCCATGCGAATGCTCGGCGACCCGGTGCTGCACGCTCCCTGCGAACCCGTCACGGACTTCGGCCCCGCCCTCGGCGGACTGATCGAGGATCTCTACGCGACGATGTACGCGGCGCGCGGCGTCGGCCTGTCCGCCAATCAGATCGGCGTGGGGCTGCGGGTGTTCGTGTACGACTGCCCCGACGACGAGGACGTGCGCCATCTCGGACACGTCGTCAACCCGCGGCTCGTCGAGGCGGACGGCGTCGTCGTACGCGGTCCCGAGGGCTGTCTCTCGCTGCCCGGCATCGAGGCGGGAACCGAGCGGTTCGACCACGCGGTGGTCGAGGGCTTCGACCGCGAGGGCGGTCCGGTACGGCTGGACGGCGGCGGCTTCTTCGCCCGCTGCCTGCAGCACGAGTGCGATCATCTGGCCGGCAAGGTCTACCCGGACCGGCTGACGGGGTGGCGCAAGGCCAAGGTGCTGCGGGCGGCCCGCCGGGCGCCGTGGAGCGGGTGACGCACCCCGGCCCTGGTGGTTCAGAAGCCGGGGCCGCCGGCGCGATTGTCGACGCTCGCCAGCCTGCCCCACAGCATGTCCGCCAGGGTGCGCACCAACTGCTCACGCGAGCAGGGGCGTTCGCCGAGCCACCAGTCGCCGGCCGCGTGCATCATGCCGACGATGCCATGCCCCCAGATACGGGCGAGCTGCTGGCCGTCGGGGCCGAGGTCGACCCGCTCCTCGATGACGGTGGCCAGCTCCTCGCCGAGCCTGCGCAGCAGCGGCGCCGAATGCCGGCCGACGTCGAACCCGGCCTCGGTCGGCTGGGCGTCCTCGGCCGGATGCATCAGGAAGCGGTACACCTGCGGACGCGCCTCGATGGCGTACAGGTACGTGTCCAGCGTGGCCTCGACCCGCTGGCGCCGCTCGGCCGGCGCGTCCAGCGCCGCGCGCAGGGCGTCGAGCAGCGCGTCGGTGTGCCGCTTGGCGAGCGCCCGGTACAGCCCGCCCTTGTCGCCGAAGTGCCGGTACAGAATGGGCTTCGTGATGCCCGCCTCGGCGGCGATGGCGTTCATGGACGCCTGGGGTCCGTCGCGGAGCACCACGCGGTCGGCGGCCTCCAGCAACTGGCGCCGTCTCTGCTGGGCCGAGCGCTGCTGCTCGGCCTGCTGTGTGGTCTCCATCGTTTCTCCCCGCCCGTGCGATTTCCGTGCCGCTCCCGCAACGTAACACCCTGCCCGCCGCCCACGCGGATCCGGCCGAACTCTGTTGACATGGCCTACTTGCGGGTAACAGACTGTGGTTACCGCAGGTAACCAACGCGGGTGGCCGCCTCGGGCGACACAGCGCGCGACGCAGCACTGGAGGAGAACATGGCCGAGTTCACGCTCGAACTCAACGACGACCAGAAGCAGGTGCGGGACTGGCTGCACGGCTTCGCCGCCGATGTCGTCCGCCCGGCGGCCGCCGAGTGGGACGAGCGTGAGGAGACGCCGTGGCCGGTCATCCAGGAGGCCGCCAAGCTCGGCATCTACTCGCTCGACTTCTACGCGCAGCAGTTCTTCGACCCCACGGGCCTCGGCATCCCGATGGCGATGGAGGAGCTGTTCTGGGGTGACGCGGGGATCGCCCTGTCGATCGTCGGCACCGGCCTCGCCGCTGTCGGCGTCCTCGCCAACGGCACCGAGGAGCAGATCGGCACCTGGATCCCGCAGATGTACGGCGACGCGGACGACGTGAAGCTCGCCGCGTTCTGCTCGTCCGAGCCCGACGCCGGCTCGGACGTGGCCGCCATGCGCACCCGAGCCGTGTACGAAGAGGCCACCGACGAGTGGGTGCTGAACGGCACCAAGACCTGGGCGACCAACGGCGGCATAGCCAACGTCCACGTCGTGGTCGCCGTGGTCGATCCGGAACTCGGCTCGAAGGGGCACGCGTCCTTCATCGTCCCGCCGGGGACCCCCGGGCTCGCCCAGGGCCAGAAGTTCAAGAAGCACGGCATCCGCGCCTCGCACACCGCGGAGGTCGTCCTCGAAGACGTCCGGATACCCGGGCACTGCCTGCTCGGCGGCAAGGACAAGCTGGACGAGCGCCTCGCCAGGGCCCGCGAGCGGGCCGCGGCCGGCGGCGAGCGGACGAAGAACGCCGCCATGGCCACCTTCGAGGCGTCCCGCCCCGCCGTCGGCGCGATGGCGGTCGGCACGGCGCGCGCCGCGTACGAGGTCGCCCTCAACTACGCCACCACCCGCACCCAGTTCGGCCGCCCCATCATCGACAACCAGGGCATCGCCTTCCAGCTCGCCGACATGCGCACCCGGATCGACGCGTCCCGGCTGCTGGTGTGGCGGGCGTCCTGGATGGCCAGCACCGGAAAGCCGTTCACCTCGGCCGAGGGCTCCATGTCGAAGCTCTTCGCCAGCGAGACCGCGAAAGCCGTCACCGCCCAGGCCGTACAGATCCTGGGCGGCAACGGCTTCACCCGCGAATACCCGGTCGAGCGGATGCACCGGGACGCGGCGATCTACACGATCTTCGAGGGCACCAGCGAGATCCAGCGCCTGGTGATCGCCCGCGCCATCTCGGGCGTGCAGATCCGCTAGCGCGCTGCGGAGAAGGCGGGTGTCAGGCCGGGAGCTGCGCCTCGATCGCCGAGACGACCTCCGGCGCGTCCGGCTCGGTGCGCGGCCGGATCCGGGCCACGACCTCGCCCTGCGGGGAGAGCAGGAACTTCTCGAAGTTCCACGAGACGTCCCCGGCCTCACCGGCGCCGTCCGCGGTCTTCGTCAGCTCCGCGTACAGCGGGTGCCGGCTCTCCCCGTTCACATCCGTCTTCTCCAGCATCGGGAACGTGACGCCGTACGTCGCCGAGCAGAACGTCTGGATCTCCTCGGCCGTACCGGGCTCCTGCCCGGCGAACTGGTTGCTCGGCACGCCGAGCACGGTGAAGCCCCGCTCGCCGTAGGTCTTCTGAAGCTGCTCAAGTCCGGCGTACTGCGGGGTGAGCCCGCACTTGGAGGCCACGTTCACCACCAGCACGGCCTTGCCCCGGTACTCGGCCAGAGAAGTGGGCTCGCCGGCCAGGGTGCGCAGCGGGATGTCGTACAGGGCCATCGGAATCTCCTCAGTACTCAAGTAGTCCTTCCAGTGTGGACCCGGGAGACCGACGGCCGTGAACAGGCCCCCCGGCCGGCTCAGAGCTGACCCACCGACGTCACCCGGACGACGGCGAGACCCTCCTCGTCCGAGGCCGCCAGGTCCACCTCGGCGCTGATGCCCCAGTCGTGGTCGCCGTTCGGGTCGGCGAAGGTCTGGCGGACCCGCCAGAGGCCGTGGGCCGGGTCCTCCTCGATGGCCAGCAGCTTCGGGCCGCGGGCGTCGGGGCCGGTGCTCATGTCCTCGTACTCGTCCCAGTACGCGTCCATCGCCTCGCCCCACTTGTCGGCGTCCCAGCCCGAATCGGCGTCCAGCTCGCCCAGTTCGCCGACCTTGTCCAGCGCCGCCAGCTCCACCCTGCGGAACATGGCGTTGCGTACCAGGACCCGGAAGGCGCGTGCGTTGGCGGTGACCGGCCTGACCTGGTCGGCCTTCTCCTGCGCCTGCTCGGCCGTTTCCACCTCCGGGTTGGCGAGCTGCTCCCACTCGTCCAGCAGACTGGAGTCGACCTGCCGGACCATCTCGCCCAGCCACGCCGTCAGATCCTCCAGGTCCTCCGACTTCAGATCGTCCGGAATGGTGTGCTCCAGCGCCTTGTACGCCCCGGCCAGATAGCGCAGCACGATGCCCTCGGTGCGGGCCAGCTCGTAGAAGGAGGTGAACTCCGTGAACGTCAGGGCCCGTTCGTACATGTCACGAATCACCGACTTGGGCGAGACCGGGTGGTCGCCGACCCACGGATGGCTCGTGCGGTAGGTGTTGTACGCGTGCACCAGCAGCTCTTCCAGCGGCCTCGGGTACGTGACGTCCTGGAGCCGCTCCATCCGCTCCTCGTACTCGATACCGTCGGCCTTCATCTGCCCGACCGCCTCGCCGCGCGCCTTGTTCTGCTGCGCCGCGAGGATCTGCCGCGGGTCGTCCAGTGTCGACTCGACGACCGAGACCATGTCCAGCGCGTACGAGGGGGAGTCGGGGTCCAGCAGCTCGAAGGAGGCCAGCGCGAAGGTCGAAAGGGGCTGGTTCAGCGCGAAGTTCTGCTGGAGGTCGACGGTGAGCCGGACGATCCTGCCCTCGGCGTCCGGTGTCTCCAGGCGCTCGACCACACCGCCGTCCAGCAGCGAGCGGTAGATCGCGATGGCGCGTCTGATGTGCCGCAACTGCTGCCTGCGCGGCTCGTGGTTGTCCTCCAGCAGATGGCGCATCGCCTCGAAGGCGTTGCCGGGACGGGCGATCACCGACAGCAGCATCGTGTGTGTGACCCGGAAGCGTGAGGTCAGCGGCTCCGGGTCGGAGCCGATGAGCTTGTCGAAGGTGGTCTCCGACCAGGCGACAAAGCCCTCGGGCGCCTTCTTGCGCACCACCTTGCGGCGCTTCTTCGGATCGTCCCCCGCCTTGGCGAGCGCCTTCTCGTTCTCCACCACATGCTCGGGCGCCTGCGCCACCACGAGCCCGGCCACGTCGAACCCGGCGCGGCCCGCCCGGCCGGCGATCTGGTGGAACTCCCGCGCGCGCAGCGTGCGTACGCGGGTGCCGTCGTACTTGGTCAGGGCGGTGAACAGCACCGTGCGGATGGGGACGTTGACGCCGACACCCAGCGTGTCCGTACCGCAGATCACCTTCAACAGCCCTGCCTGCGCCAGCTTTTCGACCAGCCGGCGGTACTTGGGCAGCATCCCCGCGTGGTGCACGCCGATGCCGTGGCGGACGTAACGCGACAGGTTGCGGCCGAACTTGGTGGTGAAGCGGAAACTGCCGATCAGATCGGCGATCTTGTCCTTCTCCTCGCGGGTGCACATGTTGATGCTCATCAGCGACTGCGCCCGCTCGACGGCCGCCGCCTGGGTGAAGTGCACGATGTACACCGGGGCCTGCCGGGTCTCCAGCAGCTCGGTCAGTGTTTCCGTGATCGGTGTCAGCCGGTACTCGTACGACAGCGGCACCGGACGCGTCGCCGACCGTACGACGGAGGTCGGCCGGCCCGTACGCCGGGTCAGATCCTCCTCGAACCGCGACATGTCGCCGAGCGTCGCGGACATCAGGATGAACTGCGCCTGCGGCAGCTCCAGCAGCGGGATCTGCCAGGCCCAGCCGCGGTCCGGCTCGGCGTAGAAATGGAACTCGTCCATCACGACCTGGCCGATGTCGGCGTACTTGCCGTCACGCAGCGCGATGGAGGCCAGCACCTCCGCCGTACAGCAGATGACGGGCGCGTCGGCGTTGACCGAGGCGTCGCCGGTCAGCATGCCGACGTTCTCGGTGCCGAAGAGTTTGCACAGGTCGAAGAACTTCTCCGAGACCAGCGCCTTGATCGGCGCGCTGTAGAAGGTGACCTTGTCCTGGGCCAGCGCCGTGAAGTGCGCACCGGCCGCGATCAGGCTCTTTCCCGACCCGGTGGGGGTCGAGACGATCACGTTGGCCCCGGAGACCACCTCGATCAGCGCCTCCTCCTGCGCCGGGTAGAGCGCGATGCCCTGGCCCTCGGTCCAGGAGGAGAACGCCTCG
The DNA here is from genome assembly GCF_055584925.1 of Streptomyces sp. NPDC087906. Lineage (NCBI taxonomy): Bacteria > Bacillati > Actinomycetota > Actinomycetes > Kitasatosporales > Streptomycetaceae > Streptomyces > Streptomyces sp. NPDC087906. The sequence goes on along the minus strand of NZ_JBVJLC010000011.1, from coordinate 43,401 downwards.
AAGAGGGCATCGGGGTCGGCATCGGGCGGCAACTGATCGATGAGGGTCACCACCCCATCTTGCCTGCCTTCCGCCCCGATGAGGGAACCGGACGACGTCGAGAAGATCATGGAAGGTAGCCTGCCGTCTCAACTGACCATGAATAACAACTGCAATGGGGCGGGTACGACGATGATGGGACCGGCACACTCACTGTCAGGGGCAGCGGCCTGGCTGGGGGTGGGTGCGGCGGCGGCAGCCGCGGGACACAGCATGCCGTGGCCGGTACTGGCCGTGGGAGCCCTGATATGCGCGGGCGCCGCGCTCGCCCCCGACCTGGACCACAAGGCGGCGACCATCTCGCGTGCGTTCGGTCCCGTCTCACGCTGGCTGTGCGAGGTCGTGGACCGGATGTCGACCGCCGTCTACAAGGCGACGAGGAAGAAGGGCGACCCGCGCAGGAACGGCGGCCACCGCACCCTGACCCACACCTGGCTGTGGGCCGTCCTGGTCGGCGCGGGAGCCTCGGGCCTCGCGATCGCCGGCGGCCGCTGGGCGGTGCTCTTCATCCTCTTCGTGCACATGGTGCTGGCCGTGGAGGGGCTGCTGTGGCGGGCCGCGCGGGTGTCGAGCGACATCCTCGTCTGGCTGCTCGGCGCGACCAGCGCGTGGATGCTCGCCGACATCCTGGACGAGCCGGGCAACGGCGCCCACTGGCTGTTCACCGGGGTCGGCCACGAGTACGTCTGGCTGGGGCTGCCGATCGTCCTCGGCGCGCTCGTGCACGACATCGGCGACGCGATCACGGTCTCCGGCTGCCCGATCCTGTGGCCCATCCCGCTGGGCCGCAAGCGCTGGTACCCGATCGGGCCGCCGAAGTTCATCCGCTTCCGGGCGGGCGCCTGGGTGGAGATCAAGGTCCTGATGCCCGCGTTCATGGTGCTGGGAGGGGTCGGCGCCGCGGCGGCGCTGGGCGTGTTCTGACCCGGCGCCGCACCGGGATCCCGGCGCCGCCCGCGTGTCATTCCGCCGACAGGTCGGACATGTCGAGCACGAAGCGGTAGCGCACGTCGTTGCGGCCGAGCCGGTCGAGCGCTTCGTTCACCCGGGCCGAAGGCAGCAGCTCGATGTCGGCCGTGACGCCGTGCTCCGCGCAGAACTCCAGCATCGCCGCGGTGGCCGGGGTGCCGCCGCTGCCGGCCGACGTGAGCTTCTTGCGGCCGGTCAGCAGGTCCAGGGTCGCCACCTGCATCGGGCCCAGGTAGCCGACCTGGCTGAGGGTGCCGTCCATGGCCACCACGCGCAGGTACGGGCCGAGGTCGTGCACGGCCGAGATGGTGTCGATGACGACGTCGAAGCGGTCGCGCGCCTCGGCCATCGCCGCTTCGTCCGTGGAGACCAGCAGGCCGTCGGCGCCCAGCTTGCGGGCGTCGTCCGCCTTGTCCGCCGTGCGGCTGATCACCGTCGTCCCGGCGCCGAGCGCCACGGCGAACTTGACCGCGAGATGGCCGAGCCCGCCGAGCCCGGCCACGGCGACCCGGGTGCCGGGGCCCACCCCGAGGGCCCGCAGCGGCTCCCAGACGGTGATTCCGGCGCACAGCAGCGGGGCGGCGGTGGCCGGGTCGAGTCCCGCGGGCAGCGCATGGACGAAGCGGTCGCGCACGACGTACTCGCGTGCGTAGCCGCCCAGGGTGGTCGATCCGTCCTGGCGGTCGGTGCCGCCGTACGTCAGGGTCGGGAACTCGCGGCAGAAGTTCTCCTGCCCCGCCCGGCACATGGCGCACACACCGCACGAGTCGACGATGTTGCCCACCGCCACCAGATCGCCGACCGCGAAGCGGGAGACCTCGGGGCCGACCTCGGTCACCGTGCCGGTGAACTCGTGGCCCGGTACCAGCGGGGCGTCCTCCTCGCCGGTACGCGCGGTCAGGGCGTGCAGATCGGTGTGGCAGACACCGCAGAAGTCGACCTGTACGGCGACGTCGTCGGGGCGCAGCTCGCGGCGCTCCAGCGGGGTGCGGCGCAGCGTCGTCCCAGATCCTTCGGCGCGCCAGCCAACTGTGGTCCTCATGCCAACTCCTCAAACAGACTGTTCGGTCTATTTGAGCGTAGGCGCATCGGGTCCGCCAAGCAAACCAACTGTTCTGTTTGGTACCGTGGCGGACATGGCCGACCAGTCCCTGACCGCCCGCGGCGCCGCGACCCACAAACGCATCCTCGACGTCGCGACCGCGGAGTTCGCCGAGCACGGGATCGCCGGGGCCCGGATCGAGCGGATCGTGGCGGCGGCACGCACCAACAAGGCGCAGCTCTATGCCTACTTCGGCAGCAAGGAAGGGCTGTTCGACGCGATCTTCTTCGGCATGATGGAGCGGATCGTCAACGTCGTCCCCATCGACGCGGGCGACCCGGGCGACCTCGCCGACTGGGCCGTACGCCTCTACGACGAGTACCTGTCCCGCCCCGACCTCATCCGGCTCGCCACCTGGGCGCGCCTGGAGCGGCGCCCGGCAGGGCATCTCGTCGAGGAACACGAACGCCTCGACCAGCGCAAACTGCGCGTCATCGCCGACGCGCAGGCGGCGGGGCTGGTACGGCAGGGCAACCCGTTCGACCTGATGGCCATGGTCATCGCGATGTCCATGGCCTGGTCGCCGGTCAGCAACGTCTACGCGGCGACGGCGGACGAGCCGGCGGAGGTGCACGAACAGCGCCGCGCGCTCCTGCGCGAAAGCGTCAGCCGTGCCACGGCGCCGACCGACGTGCTCTCATGAACAGGTGACCGTGCCGCCCGCGCCGCTGTTCGACTCGGTCCTCCGGCGGATGTACCGGCGAGAGGGCGAGGCGGCCCTGCCCGCCCACATCGAGCAGACCTGCGGGATCACCCCCGCGAAGCTGACCACCCTCGACGTCGGGGTGTTCCGGGTGGACCGGAGCGACAAGGGCACACCGCTGGTGGCACGGCTGTTCTCCGCCGCGCGGCCCTACGCCGCCGCGGCGGCCGATCTCGCCGTGCTGCGCGCTCTCGCCGGGACCGGCTTCCCCGCCGAGCGGCCCTTCGGGGACGCGGCGCTCAGCAGCCACGAAGGCCAGGCCCTGCTCCTGACCGAGTTCGTCCGGCAGGTCCCCAAGGCCGACCGCCCCCCGTACCCCATCGTCTCCCTCGGCGCCCGGATCGGCCGGCTGCACCAACTCCCCGTGCCCGCCGGCGCCGACCGGCCCGCAGGGGCCCTGCACCACTTCGCCGAAGGGACGATGACCGACGAACTCCGGGCGGTGCAGGGCTGGCTCGACTCCGTCGCACCCCGGATGCCGCGCGGGAGCGCCGACGCACTCGACGCCCTGCGCACCGCCGTGGCCACCGCCGACGGCGGGGACGGCCTGCCCGAGGCGTTCGTCCACCCCGACCCCGTCCCCAAGAACGCGATCTTCACCGCCGAAGGCCCTGTCCTGGTCGACTGGACCTCGGCGGGACGCGGCCCCCGGCTCGCGTCCCTGACGCTCATCCTCAAGTCGGGATGGGCCGCGGCGCCGTTCCTCAAGGGCTACACCAAAGTGGCTGCCTTCACGGACGACGAACGCGACCGGCTCGGCGGGCTGCTCTTCAGCCGCAGGCTCATCGACGTGGTGTTCCGCGTCTGCCGCGAACCGGAGACCGTGACCGCCGCGGCAGGAAAGCTCGCGGCCCTGCGCCTCGACAGCGAGGCCAAGGCGCAGGGGCTGCGCGGCACCATGGGCTAGCCGTGCCACGAGCGCCACAGCGCCGCGTACGCCCCGTCCGCCGCCACCAGTTCGTCGTGGCTGCCCAGTTCGCTGATCCGGCCCCGCTCGACCACCGCGATCACATCCGCGTCATGCGCCGTGTGCAGCCGGTGCGCGATCGCCACCACCGTGCGCCCGTCCAGGACCCGGGCCAGTGAGCGCTCCAGATGGCGGGCGGCCCGGGGGTCGAGCAACGACGTCGCCTCGTCCAGCACCAGCGTGTGCGGGTCGGCCAGGACCAGCCGGGCCAGCGCCACCTGCTGCGCCTGCGCCGGGGTGAGCGCGACACTGCCCGAGCCCACTTCCGTGTCGAGCCCCGCGGCGAGGCCGCGCGCCCAGCCGTCGGCGTCGACCGCCTCCAGCGCCGTCCACAGCTCGGCGTCGTCGGCGCCCGTGCGGGCGAGCCGCAGATTGTCCCGCAGCGTGCCGACGAAGACATGGTGCTCCTGGTTGACCAGCGCCACATGCTGCCGCACCCGCTCGGCCGGCATCCGGGACAGCTCGGCGTCGCCCAGCGTGACCGTACCGGTCCGGGGGCCGTAGATACCGGCGAGCAGCCGCCCCAGCGTCGACTTGCCGGCGCCCGAAGGGCCGACCAGCGCCAGCCGGGTGCCGGGGCTGACGTTCAGGGTCACCCGGTGCAGTACGTCGACCCCTTCGCGGTAGCCGAAGTGCACCTCGTCCGCGCTGACCGCGCGGCCGGCGGGCACCACCGACTCGTCGCCCGCCGCCGGTTCGATGTCCCGTACGCCCACCAGCCGGGCGATGGACACCTGGGCGACCTGCAACTCGTCGTACCAGCGCAGGATCAGCCCCACCGGGTCGACCAGCATCTGCGCGAACAGCGCTCCCGTCGTGAGCTGGCCGACGTCGATCCACCCCTCCAGGACGAAGGCGCCGCCCATCACCAGGACCGCGAGGAAGATCACCACATTGGTCAGGTTGATGACCGGGAACAGCACCGAGCGCAGGAACAATGTGTACCGTTCCCACCCCGTCCACTCTTTGATCCGCCGGTCCGACAGCGCCACCCGGCGCCCGCCGAGCCGGTGCGCCTCCACCGTGCGGCCCGCGTCCACCGTCTCGGTCAGCATCGCCGCGACCGCCGCGTACCCCGCGGCCTCCGAGCGGTACGCGGAAGGCGCCCGCTTGAAGTACCAGCGGCAGCCGACGATCAGCAGCGGCAGCGCCACCAGCACGGCGAGACCCAGCGGCGGCGCCGTCACGGTCAGCGCGCCGACCAGCAGCAGCGCCCACACGACACCGATCGCGAGCTGCGGCACCGCCTCGCGCATGGCGTTGGCCAGCCGGTCGATGTCGGTGGTGATCCGGGACAGCAGATCGCCGGTCCCGGCCCGCTCCAGCACCCCCGGCGGCAGCCCGACCGACCGGACCAGGAAGTCCTCGCGCAGATCGGCCAGCATCTCCTCGCCGAGCATCGCCCCGCGCAGCCGGACCGTCCGGGTGAAGACGGTCTGGATGATCAGCGCGACCGTGAACACCGCGGCCACGCGCCCCAGATGCAGATCGCGCGCGCCGTCCGACAGATCCTCCACGATGTTGCCCAGCAGATACGGGCCCACCATCGAGGCGATCACCGAAACGGCGTTCACGGCGACCAGCACGACGAACGCCGTACGGTGCCGCTTCAGCAGCTCGGACACATACGCCCGGACCGTCGCGGGGGTGCCGACCGGCAGGGTCGTCGCGGACTCCGGGGCCGCCGGGTCGTGATCCGGTCGTGCCACGCCGATCATGCGGACTCCTCGATGAGCTGTTCCTGTTCGGTCTCGCGCGTGACGACCGCGCGGTACTCGCCGTTGTCGCGGACGAGTTCGCGGTGGCTGCCGGCGGCCACCGCGGCGCCGTCGTGCACGAACACCACCCGGTCAGCGTGGTCGAGCAGCAGCGGCGACGAGGCGAACACCACCGTCGTACGGCCGGCCCGCAGCGCCTTCACGCCCTCCGCGATCCGGGCCTCCGTGTGCGAGTCGACCGCCGACGTCGGCTCGTCGAGCACCAGCACCTCCGGGTCGGTGACCAGCGAACGGGCCAGCGCGAGACGCTGGCGCTGGCCGCCGGAGAGCGACCGGCCGCGCTCCGTGATCCGCGAGCGCATCGGATCGCCCGTACCGTCGACGGACGCCTGCACCAGCGCGTCGAGCACATCGCCGCACTGCGCCGCCGCCAGCGCCTTCTCCGGGTCGACGGCGCCCGACGACGGCACGTCGAGCAGCTCGGCGAGGGTCCCCGACAGCAGCACCGGATCCTTGTCCTGGACCAGCACACTGGCCCGCGCCGCGTCCAGCGGCAGATCGTCCAGCGCCACCCCGCCGAGCAGCACCGAAGCGCTCTTCTCCTCCTCGGCCGCATGCCCGCCCAGCCGCTCGGCCAGCCGGCCCGCCGCGTCCGGGTCGCCGCACACCACCGCGGTCAGCAGCCCGGCCGGGACGCGCAGCCCGGTCGCCGGGTCGTACAGATCGCCGGTCGGCCTGGCGTCGGCGAGACCGCCGCGCTCGGCCTCGTACGAGGTGCGCTCCAGCGCCAGCACCCGGGCGGCGCGCTTCGCCGAAGGCCGGGAGAAGGAGTACGCCATCGCGATCTCCTCGAACTGGCCGAGCGGGAAGATCAGCAGCGTGACCGCGCTGTAGACGGTCACGAGCTGCCCCGGGTCGATCCGGCCGTCCAGGGCGAGATTCGCCCCGTACCAGACCACCGTGATCAGCATGATCCCCGGCAGCAGCACCTGGACGGCGGAGATCAGCGACCACATCCTGGCGCTGCGCACGGCCGCCTTCCTGACCTCCTGCGAAGCGGCGCGGTAGCGGTCGAGGAACAGCTCCTCGCCGCCGATCCCGCGCAGCACCCGCAGCCCGGCGACGGTGTCCGAGGCCAGTTCGGTGGCCTTGCCCGCCTTGTCGCGCTGCACGTCGGCCCGCTGGGTGGCGCGCGGCAGCAGCGGCAGGACGGCGAGGGCCAGCACCGGTACGCCGATGGCGACCACCAGCCCCAGCGACGGCAGGTACCAGAGGAGCCCCGCGCAGATCAGCACGATCGCGCAGGCGGCGGCGAGGAAGCGGGAGACCGCCTCGACGAACCAGCCGATCTTCTCCACATCGCCGGTGGAGACGGCGACCACCTCACCGGCGGCGACCCGGCGGGTCAGCGCCGAACCCAGCTCCGCCGTCTTGCGGGCGAGCAGTTGCTGGAGCCGCGCCGCCGCCGTGATCCAGTTGGTGATGGCGGTGCGGTGCAGCATCGTGTCGCCGAGCGCGATCCCGACACCGAGTACGGCGATGAGGCCGCCGGCGAGTGCCAGCCGCGCGCCCGAGCGGTCCACGACCGCCTGCACGGCGAGGCCGGCGCCCACCGGCAGGCCGCCGACGGCCAGATGGTGCAGCAGGCCCCAGCCCAGCGCCTTGAGCTGGCCGCGCAACTGGTTGCGGCCCAGCCACAGCAGGAACCGGGGGCCCGACCGTGCGTCGGGGACCCCGGGGTCGGCGTACGGAAGGTCGCGAATCTGCATGATGTCCCATGACTCGTGGAGTGGCCCCAAACCGTGCAAGCTTCGCCTTCCGGGACCGCCCGGAGCAACGGCTTTTCCGCGCTGAGGTGGCAAAACGAGCCACCGGGCCGAGCGGGACGCGGCGGGTCAGGGGGCGGCGGGGCGGGTCACCCGCTCCAACTCCAACAGCACGGACCGGTAGTGGTGCCCGGTGGCCCGGTCCATGCCGATCTCGCACATCCGGTTCGCCGAGAGATACGCGTCGAAACTCCGTCCGGTGACCTCGGCCGCCTCATGGGCGGTGGCCGAATCCGTCAGCTCCTTGTGCAGCATGCCCCGGTCACCCGCGAAGGCGCAGCAGCGGGCGTCGTCCGGCACGTACACCTCATGGGCGCAGGCCTCGGCGACCGTACGCAACTGCTCCTCGTCGCCGAGATGGCGCATCGAGCAGGTCGGATGGACGACCGCCGAATCCGCCTTCCTGAGCACCGTCAGCCGGGGGAGCAGCGTGTCGGCCGCCCAGACGAGCGAGTCCACGACAGTCAGCTCCTTGTGCAACTGCCGGTTGTCGGGGGTGAGATACGGCACGACCTCCTCGGCGATACCGAGCGTGCAGGACGACGCGTCCACGATCAGCGGGAGCCGGCCGCCCGCCGTCCAGCGCCAGGCCGCCTCCACGATGCGGTTGGCCATCAGCCGGTTGCCCGCCTCGTACCCCTTCGAGTGCCAGATGGTCGCGCAGCAGGTGCCCGCCACATCGTCCGGGATCCAGACGGCCTGTCCGGCGCGGTCAGCGAGCGCGACGACGGCCTGCGGGAGCGACGGGCCCTTCTGGCCCTTGCGGCCTTCGCCGTCGGCCGAATCGCCGAAGATCCGGTTCACACAGGCGGGGTAGTAGACGGCCGTCGCCGCCCGCTTGTCCGTACGGGGCAGGGCGCGCGCTGCGGCGCCGGGGATCTCCGGCAGCCACTCGGGGACGAGATCGGGGCGCACCGCCGCGCGTGCCCTGCGGGTGACCGACTCCAGGAGCCGGTCGCTGATCCGGGTCGAAGCGGCGACGGCGAGCCGTGCGGACGCCTCGACCGCCTTGAAGTGCCGGGCGGTCAGCTCGGCGATCCGCTCCTCACGCGGGGAGTGCCGCTGATGCCGGAAGTCCTTCATCATCGCACCGGTGTCGATGCCGACGGGGCAGGCCAGCTTGCAGGTGGAGTCGCCGGCGCAGGTGTCCACCGCGTCGTAGCCGTAACTCTCCAGCAGATTCGACTCGACGGGGGAGCCGCCAGGCTGGCGCATCATCTCCCTGCGCAGCACGATGCGCTGGCGCGGGGTGGTCGTCAGGTCGTGGCTGGGGCAGGTCGGTTCGCAGAAGCCGCACTCGATACAGGGGTCGGCGACGGCCTCGACCTCGGGGATGGTCTTGAGGCCGCGCAGATGCGCCTTCGGATCGCGGTCGAGCACGATGCGCGGGGCCAGCACCCCTGCGGGGTCGATGATCTGCTTCGTCCGCCACATCAACTCCGTGGCCCGCGGCCCCCATTCCAGTTCGAGGAAGGGCGCGATGTTGCGTCCGGTGGCGTGTTCGGCCTTGAGCGAGCCGTCGAAGCGCTCCACCACCAGCCGGCAGAACTCGTCCATGAACGCCGCGTACCGCTCGACGTCCGCCTCCTTCGCCGCGTTGAACGCGAGCAGGAAGTGCAGATTGCCGTGCGCGGCATGACCGGCCACCGCCGCGTCGAAGCCGTGCCTGGTCTGCAGTTCGAGCAGCGCCTCGCAGGCGTCGGCGAGCCGCGACGGCGGTACGGCGAAGTCCTCGGTGATCAGCGTCGTACCGGACGGGCGCGCGCCGCCGACCGCCGTGACGAACGCCTTGCGCGCCTTCCAGTACCCGCTGATCACCGCCGCCTCGCGGGTGAAGGTGTTGGTCACCGACGCCACGGGCGCGACCAGGTCGAGCCCCTTCATGGCGTCGGCGGCGGCCTGCTCGTACGCCTCCTGGCCCGCTTCGTCGGGGGCCCGGAACTCCACCAGCAGGGCCGCTGTCGAGCGGGGCAGCCCGGCCCAGTCGGCGGGCACCCCGGCGACGCTCACCGAGGCGCGGAGTGTGTTGCCGTCCATCAGCTCGACGGCGATGGCGCCGGCCTCGGTGAAGCGCGGCACGGCCGCCGCGGCGGCGGGCAGGGAGGGGAAGAACAGCAGCGCCGTGCTGACCTTCCGGTCGAGCGGCAGGGTGTCGAAGACGATGTCCGAGATGAAGCCGAACGTGCCCTCGGAGCCGACCATCAGACCGCGCAGGATCCGCACGGGCGTCGCGCCGTCCAGGAAGGCGTCGAGCCGGTAGCCGTTGGTGTTCTTGATCTCGTACTTGGCGCGGATCCGCGCGGTCAGCGCCGCGTCCGCCTCGATCTCCGCCTTCACCGCGAGCAGCCCGGCACACAGCTCGGGCTCGGCGCGCGCCAGTTTCTCTTCGGCGTCCGGCGCCGCCGTGTCGACGACCGTGCCGCTCGGCAGGACGAAGGTCAGCGAAGCGACCGTGCGGTAGGAGTTGCGGGTGATGCCCGCCGTCATCCCCGACGCGTTGTTGGCGACGACCCCGCCGACGGTGCAGGCGATGGCGCTCGCCGGGTCGGGGCCGAGCAGCCGGCCGTGCCGGGCGAGCGTGGCATTGGCGCGCGCCACCGTCGTACCGGGGCTGACCCGGGCCCGTGCGCCGTCGTCCAGCACCTCGACACCCGTCCAGTGCCTGCGGACGTCGACCAGGATGTCCTCGCCCTGCGCCTGGCCGTTCAACGAGGTGCCCGCCGCTCGGAAGACCACCTCGCGGCCCGCGCGGTGCGCGTACCCGAGCACGGCCGAGATCTCCGCGATGTCGCGCGGCACCACGACCACCTGCGGGAGGAAGCGGTACGGGCTGGCGTCGGACGCGTACCGCACGAGGTCGGAGATCTTCGAGAGCACCCGGTCCGGACCGAGGAGGGCGATCAGCTCGTCGCGCAGCGTCTCGGGGCTGCCCTTGGCCCGGTCGTCGGCGACCCGGTCATGGGCGGCCGGACCCTTGGTACGACGCGGGCGGAGCGCCTGCGGCTTCGGCTCCAGCAGTGGCATGAACGGGCTCCTCGACGGTCGTCGTACGCGGTGACGCGGGCGGCGGCCGGCAGTGCGACGCTGGTCAGCGGCGCCCCCTGCGATCAGCAGCGCCGCTCCGGCCCTCCGTCCACCAGGGTAGACAGCAGCCCGCCGAGCACGTCGCGCTGGTCCGCGTCGAGCGGCGCCAGGATGTCCTCGGCCGCCGAACGGCGGGCCGTACGGAGCGAACGCAGCGTCTCGCGCCCGGCCTCGGTCAGCTCGATCCGCACCACCCGGCGGTTGGTCGGGTCGGGCGCCCGCCGCACCCACCCGCTGGACTCCAGACCGTCCACCAGCGTCGTCACCGCGCGCGGCACCACCTCAAGGCGGGCCGCCAGATCGGCCATCCGGGGCGGCTCCTCGTACGCGGCGACCGCGCGCAGCAGGCGGGCCTGCGCCGGGGTGATGCCGATCGGCTCCAACTGGCGCTTCTGGATGCGGTGGAGCCGGCGGTTCAGCCGCAGCAACTGCTCGGCCAGCATGCCGTCGCGGTCGGGGGAGTCCATACGGGAACAATACCAGGACGGCGCTCATTGTGTACATAGGTAACAGTGAGCTATGCTCGCCGAGACCGCTCCCGTATCCGCTTCCGAAGGAGCCCATGAAACCCGAAGCGTCCACCTGGACACCCCCGGACCGCACCGGCGGCCCCGGGCAGCCGGAGCCCCCCGCCCAGTTGCGGCGCATCTTCGGCCTCTTCCGCCCCTACCGCGGCCGGCTCGCCGTCGTCGGGCTGCTCGTCGGCGCCTCGTCGCTGGTCTCCGTCGCCTCGCCGTTCATGCTGCGGGCGATCCTCGACACCGCGATCCCGCAGGGGCGCACGGGCCTGCTGACGCTGCTCGCGCTCGGCATGATCGCCACCGCCGTCGTCAACAGCGTCTTCAGCGTGCTCCAGACGCTCATCTCGACCACGGTCGGCCAGCGCGTCATGCACGACCTGCGCACCGCCGTCTACGGCCAGCTCCAGCGCATGCCGCTCGCCTTCTTCACCAGGACCAGGACCGGCGAGGTCCAGTCCAGGATCGCCAACGACATCGGCGGCATGCAGGCGACCGTCACCTCGACGGCCACCTCGCTCGTCTCCAACCTCACCTCCGTCATCGCGACCGTCGTCGCGATGCTCGCGCTGGACTGGCGGCTGACGATCGTGTCGATGCTGCTGCTGCCGGTCTTCGTCTGGATCAGCCGCCGCGTCGGCCGCGAGCGCAAGAAGATCACCACCCACCGCCAGCGCCAGATGGCCACGATGGCGGCCACCGTCACCGAGTCGCTGTCCGTCAGCGGCATCCTGCTCGGCCGCACGATGGGCCGGGCCGACTCCCTCACCAAGACCTTCGCCGACGAGTCCGAGCAGCTCGTCGACCTGGAGATCCGCTCCAACATGGCGGGGCGCTGGCGGATGTCGACCATCGGCATCGTCATGGCCGCCATGCCGGCCGTCATCTACTGGGTGGCGGGCATGGCGCTGCACAGCCAGGGACCCGCCGTCTCCATCGGCACCCTCGTCGCCTTCGTCTCGCTCCAGCAGGGCCTCTTCCGCCCGGCGGTGAGCCTGCTCGCCACCGGCGTGCAGATGCAGACGTCGCTCGCCCTCTTCCAGCGCATCTTCGAATACCTCGACCTGCCGGTGGACATCACCGAGCCCGACGAGCCGGTCAGGATCGAGCGGGTCGCCGGGGAGGTCCGCTTCGACAAGGTCGACTTCGCCTACGACGACAAGGGCGCCCCGACCCTCACCGGCATCGACCTGACCGTCCCGGCGGGCGGCAGCCTCGCCGTCGTCGGCCCCACCGGATCCGGCAAGTCGACGCTCAGCTATCTCGTCCCCCGGCTGTACGACGTGACGGGCGGCCGGGTCCAGCTCGACGGCGTCGACGTCCGCGACCTGGACTTCGACACGCTGGCCCGCGCGGTCGGCGTGGTCTCCCAGGAGACCTATCTCTTCCACGCGTCCGTCGCGGAGAACCTGCGGTTCGCCAAGCCCGAGGCCACGGCCGAGGAGATCGAGACGGCCGCGCGGGCCGCCCAGATCCACGACCACATCGTGTCGCTGCCCGACGGCTACGACACGCTGGTCGGCGAGCGCGGTTACCGCTTCTCCGGAGGCGAGAAGCAGCGGCTGGCCATCGCCCGTACGATCCTGCGCGACCCGCCCGTGCTGATCCTCGACGAGGCGACCAGCGCCCTGGACACCCGCACCGAACACGCGGTGCAGCAGGCGATCGACGCGCTCTCGGCGGGCCGTACGACCATCACCATCGCCCACCGGCTCTCCACCGTCAGGGACGCGGACCAGATCGTCGTCCTGGACGCGGGCCGTATCGCCGAGCGGGGCACGCACGAGGAGCTGGTCGAGCGCGACGGCCGCTACGCGGACCTGCTCCGCAGGGGCGAGTCGGCCGACCGGCCCTCCGACGGTCTTGCGGCGGTCTCCTCGTGAGGCCGTCCCCTGCTGAGAACGCGGCAGCGCCGCTGCTCCCGTGGGACGGGAAGCAGCGGCGCCGGGCTCGCGGTCGAGATGTCAGACGAGCCAGCCCACGAAGTGGACGAGGCCGGCGAGCAGGTTGGTGATGACGTTCATGGGGGTGTTTCTCCTCAGTACGTAATGCTGATCTGGGACTGCGCGGCTCCGGTCTGCAGCCCGTCGCTTGCGCCCCGTAAGCATCACGCTTCACAGAGTGATCGGGCAATGGAAATCCTGACGATCACACCTTCTGACGAACATCCGATCCCACGTTCGTTTGTTCGTGCTTGTGGCGCGGTCGGGGGCGGCGTCCGTGTCGTCGCAGCTCAGCTACCGGATTCGGTGATCACTCCGGGTTAGCGTGCCCGCATGACCCACCACCCTCCGCGCACCGGACCCGGCCGCCGCACCCGGCTGACCCGCCGGGGCCGGCTGGTCGTGCTGACGGGCGCCCTGCTCGCGGTGGCGACCGCCGTCGCCGTGCCCGTCCTGCTGCTGACCGGTGACGGCAGCGGCGGCGGAGGAGGCGGTGAGCAGGCCACCCTGGTCGTGCCGGAGGGCCGCCGCGCCACCCAGGTGTACGCCGCCGCCGACCGCGCGCTCGCCGTCCCCGCCGGTACGACCCGCAGGGCGGCGACGGGCGGCGCGCTCACGCTGCCGACCGCCGCCCGTAACAACCCCGAGGGCTATCTCTACCCCGCCACCTATCCGGTCGGCCGGGGGACGACAGCGGCGAGCCTGCTCAGCTTCATGGTCAACACCGCGAACCAGCGCTTCGGCGCCGACCGGATCGCCGCCGGGGCCCGGCGCAACGGGGTGACGGTCTACCAGACCGTGACGATCGCCAGCATCGTGCAGGCGGAGGCGGCGACCGCGGCCGACATGGGCAAGGTCGCCAGGGTCGTGCACAACCGGCTGGCCATGGACATGCCCCTGCAGATGGACTCGACCCTCAACTACGCCCTGGGCCGCGCCACACTGGACACCAGCCACGACGACACGAAGACCAGGAGCCCGTACAACACCTACGCGCACCGGGGGCTGCCGCCCACCCCGATCGGCAACCCCGGGGATGCGGCGATGAACGCGGCGATCAACCCGACCCCGGGACACTGGCTGTACTTCGTCACCGTCGCCGACGGCGACACCCGGTTCGCCGAGACCTACGAGGAACAGCGCAGAAACGTCCGGGAGTTCAACGAGAACCGCAGCCGCCCGAGCGCCAACTGACCGTGAGCGCCAACTGACCCCGCTCGGCGGCGACTCGAACCCGGCGGCTCAGACCCGGACCGCCACGCCCGCCGGCTCCCTGGCCAGCAGCCGCCTGATGTCCCGTACGGCGGTACGCCCCGCCCTGTTGGCGCCGATCGTGGAGGCCGAAGGCCCGTACCCGACGAGATGGACCCGTTCGTCCCGTACGGCGCGCGTCTCCTCGACCCGGATGCCGCCGCCCGGCTCGCGCAGCCGCAGCGGCGCCAGATGGTCGACGGCAGGCCGGAAGCCCGTCGCCCAGAGGATCACATCGGCGGCCACCCGCCGGCCGTCGTCCCAGGCCACCCCGTCCGGGGTGATCCGGTCGAACATCGGCTGCCGGTCGAGCACACCGTCCGTGCGCGCCTGCCGGATCGCGTCGGTCAGCGGCAGCCCCGTCACCGAGACGACACTCAGCGGCGGCAGGCCGCGCCGTACCCGCTCCTCGACGAGAGCGACGGCGGCCCGCCCCTGCTCCTCGCCGAACGGGCCTTCGCGGTAGACCGGTTCGCGCCGGGTCACCCAGGTGGTGTCCGCCGCCACCGGCGCGATCTCCATCAGATGCTGGGTCCCCGAAGCGCCGCCGCCCACCACGACCACCCGCAACCCGGCGAACTCGGCGGGTCCTTGGTAGTGCGCCGTGTGCAACTGCCGCCCCCGGAAGGTCTCCTGGCCGGGGTAGCGGGGCCAGAACGGACGGTCCCAGGTACCGGTGGCGTTGATCACCGCGCGGGCCCGCCACACCCCCTCGGACGTCTCCACCAGCAGCCGCCCCGCCTCGCCGTCGCGCACCGCCGAGACCTCCACCGGCCGGTGCACCCGCAGGTCGAACCGTTCCTCGTACGCGGTGAAGTACGCGCCGATCACCTCGGCCGACGGGCGCCCGGCGTCGGCGTCCGTACTGACCAGCTCCATACCGGGCAGCGCGTGCATGCCGTGCACCTTGCCGTAGGTCAGCGAAGGCCAGCGGAACTGCCAGGCGCCGCCGGGGTGCGGTGCGTGGTCGAGCACGACGAAGTCGCGGTCCGGCTCGAATCCCGTGCGCCGCAGGTGGTAGCCGCTCGACAGACCGGCCTGGCCGGCGCCGACGACCACCACGTCCACATCGCGCACGTCCGTACCGCGCACCCCGAAGTCGTTCACGCTTCTGCCAACAGCTCCGAAACCGGGGATCTTCCCGTGCGCGCCGGACCCCCTCACACGGCACGATAGGGGCTATGTCACACGCATTCACCACCAGGATCCTGCACATCGACAGCGGCAGCGAAGAGGCGGTCATCGACCTGACCCGGGACTGCGCCGCGTTCCTGCACGACGTGGCGGACGGCCGCGACGGCCTGCTGAACGTGTTCGTGCCGCACGCCACGGCGGGGGTGGCCCTCATCGAGACGGGCGCGGGCAGCGACGAGGACCTGCTCAGCCAGCTCAGGACCCTGCTCCCCGCCGACAACCGCTGGCAGCACCGGCACGGCAGCCCCGGCCACGGCAGGGACCACGTCCTCCCGGCGCTCGTACCCCCGCACGCCACCCTGCCGGTCGTCGCCGGCCGACTGGAGCTGGGTACGTGGCAGTCGGTGTGCCTGGTCGACACGAACGTCGACAACGAGAGCCGTCAGGTGCGGCTGAGCTTTCTCGGCTGATGCGCGTGACGGCACCTTAGCGTCGAAGTCCGAACGCACCTCGGCTCGCCAAACCAGCTCATTGGGTCCATGTTCCTGGGTGCGGTCGGGTGGCGGCATCTGAAGCCACGACCTCTCCGAACGATGGCATTACGCTTAGATCGTGTCCGCAAAGTCTCGCCTGGCTCAGGGTGGCCAGCAGGCAAGCTCGCGGCGCTGCGAAGTGTCTGGGTAGGTCCGCCACAAGGGCACTGCAGCGTTTGCGATCGCACGCACCTGCTCCTGCGAGCCCCGCCTGCATGCGACGACGCTACTCTGCGACGCTCCCCAGGGCTGTATCGGCGGTCTCCTTCCTGGTCAACGTGACGCCTCAATGATGCGGTTGATGTTGGTGCCCACGTTGCTTCGGATCCTCGGGCGGCCCGAGAACCGAGGCCGTTCGTGGATGCCGCGGTGCAGTGCGACCAGATGCCAGGAGTGGTCAAAGACGGGGGCGCCGGACGACCCGTAATAGGTGTCCGTCAGGTAGTAGAGGAGGTGTTCGTCCCGTTTGACGACCGCGTTGTGGTGAAGGGCGAGCTGTTTGTGGCCACCGAAGGGGTGCTGGATGATGTTGACGTATCGCGGTTGAGAGGTAACTGGAACCATCTCTATAGCGCCGTAGGTGTCGTTGGGACTCCCGGCGACTGCTACTACCGTCCAGTCGTCCTCCGCCTGCGGGGAGGTGCGGTAGAACGCTTCCGGCCGGAGCCGGTAGGTCGTACCCGCCCGTTCTCTCCCGTCAGTTCCCAACTCGTAACCGAAGATCGCCTTGGCTTTCTCGGCCGCCTCGGGCGTCGGCAGCACGTGATTGTTGGTGACCAGCAGGTTGCCGTCGATCAGGAAGCCGGTACCGGATTTTCCGTCGGCCTGGAGCAGAGCCACAGACCGCGCGATCTTCTGTCCCCTGGCGAGAAAGTGGACGGGCAGGAGAGTGCTCTGAGCCTCCATGAGGGCCTCGGCCCGGATGAAGTCCGCCTCCGTAGGCTCTGGTTGCGATGAGCCAACGGCGATCGACCGCGCGCCGCTGTCATCCGTCAGCGACCCGAGCCGTGCCTGGTGCAGCAGCGGATCGTCCGGAAAGTCCTCAAGAGCCACACCGACGACAGCATCAGTCAGCCCCCTCAAGGATGCCTCTCGCAAAACGGCGTACCACATGTCCAACGGGCTACCAACGAGGGCAATATGGGCGAGTGGGAGCCCTGCCTGCTCGATAACCCTGCGGGTGGGCGTCGGCTCTGGGTAGTACATGGCGAGTAGCCGGTTCAGGGCCGTCAGGGAAGGAGTCCAATGCATGTCAAGTTCCTCGTCGTCCTATGCCGGTGCTTCGTGAGCGTGCCGCTCACGCTCCGAGATCCGTCGGCCGAACAGGGTCCGCAGTCCGGGCCTGAGCGGGCGTGGCTGTCGTGTGACCCGTCGCCGAAGGGGTCTGCGGCAATCCGTGCACAGGTCGCAGCAGCGCCATGATGAGACCGATCATCGTGGTGCCGACCAGCAGCACGAGGGCACTCAAACCCGGCCGATACCAGTCCACTGTCTCGAACGGAGAGTTCGGGAGGCTGAAGGCCCAGAACAGGAAAGCCGCCGACGCGGAAGCCATCTCTGGCCAGGGCCACATCCGTGCGGATCGTGGCAGCGGGGCGCCGCCTGCCCTCATCTTCAAGGCGTAGCTGATCCAGGTGACAACCGGAGTGAGCGCCAGGGTGACCCACATCAGAATCCACTGCCCGTCTTGAGGCCTTGAACTGGGCGAGTGGAGTGTGGAAGCGGCCGCGACATAGATCGTCACGATCTCGGTGGGTATATAAGTGACGATCATTTCGGACGCTTTTGCGACGGTGGTCGACCCTGGCTGAGCCTCAGGGTCCACGGGCCCGGCGGGCAGAGTCTCCGGAATGATCCGCGGCCGGCTGGCCTCGTGCGCGGACTTCACGGCCCGGGTCGTCATCGCGTGCACACTCATGGCTGCCTCTCCTCTTCGCGGCAAGTCTCCAGGATGACGGCTAGACTGACTATATTTCCGTAAGATCAGCAAAATACCGACGGCCCGTCATGCAAGGCAGCAGCACGCCGGACAAGCGCGGCCGTCGAGGGGCATTCCAGACGCGTATCCGATCTTGAGGACGGTCACGTACGGTGTTGTGGCAGGAGCATAGAAAGGGCGTCCTCAACGAGCTGGCGTCGCTCTACGACCTCCCTCTGTCGGCTGAGCGAATCCTTGGAAACGCCGGTCTGGAAGTGCAACCCTTGCGCGAGGTCGCGGCCAGGGACATGTGGTTCCAGATCCTGAAGGAGCTCGGACTTGACCCGGCGACTGTGACCCGACTGCTTCGGGCTGTGATTGAGGACGGTAAGGCGGCGCCTGCTACCGAGCGTGCTCTTGCCGAACTCACCCAGCCCGAGCGCGAGACAGATGGGAACAGGCCGAGCGGAGACGCCGCACCCGCGCAGTGGATCAACCGCAAGCGAGCGGTCAAACACTTCATTCCGCGGGATTCTCTGCTGGAGAGTCTGCAGGACAAACTTAGGACCGATGGCGCGGAGGTGCCGCTCGTGGCCCTGGTTGGGCTCGGCGGCATCGGGAAAACTCAACTTGCCCTCCGACACTGCCAGTTGGTCGAAAGTCAGACCCAGCATATCCTCTGGTTGCGTGCCCAGGACCGACCGGCGCTTGTCTCGGAGGTGGCGAAACTGGGTAGGCAACTGGGCCTGGAGGAGAGCGCGAACTCCGATGACGAGATCATGATCCGCTTCAAGGAACACCTTGAGACAGAGGCCCGCACCTGGCTTGTCGTGTTGGACAACCTCGAGTCGGTCGCGGACGTGAAGGACTTGTTGCCGGCGGTCGGCAATGGCGCAGTACTTGCCACGACGCGCAACCGGAATGAGGTGACCGACTTTGACTGCATCGACGTCGGCGCACTGGACCCGATCGCCTCGGCCAGTCATCTCGTCACCGTTACGGACCGGGACGACCACCCCGGGGCCATCATGCTCGCTGTCGCGCTCGGAGGGTTGCCGCTGGCCCTCGCGCACGCCGGTGCCTACATCCGTAAGCACCAGATCGGCTTCCAGGAGTACCGGGAGACGCTGGAAAACCTCCCCGCGCGAGAGCTTCTGACTGACGCGCCGTCCATGTTCTACGAGGGTGCGATTGCGAGTACTTGGAAGCGGTCCGTCAAGGCCGCTGTCGACTACTCACCTTTGGCTGAGGACCTCCTCGGTCGGCTGAGCTTCATTGAATCTGACGGCATATCCCGCGAGTTGGTGGACGGGTCGGCGGCAGCTCTAGCGCTTCAGGTGCGGCGGTCGGACTTGCGTCATGCCGCAGGCGCGTTGGCCGGTTATTCGCTGATCGACCTGGACGATGCCCAGGTGTCCGTGCACCGGATGGTACAGAAAGTGACGAGGGAGGACGCCCAGGCAGAGAAGGTTGCCGACCGGCACGTCGACGAGCTTCTCCGAATCTTCCGCAATGCCTTCGAGTCGTACGCCGCCGCGGAACGCTCCTGGCCTGAGATGTACGAGCTCGTCCCGCACGTGCTCATGGTGCGGTACTGGATCAGCCGGGCGTTCCAGGAGCCCGAAAGAGAACCACTCGCGAAGGGCGCCGACGACACCGTCGCCACCGTACTCCGCAACGGTCTGGTCGGGCTCGCTGCGTCGCCGGTTGGGCTCATCGACAGCACCAGCGAGGCGTTCGAAACGCTTCGCAAGCTGCGCTGGACCGCTCTCAAGGCACCCCTCGAAGGCCATCTGGGACTGTTGCTGCGGCTGTGCCTCGGCGAGGACAACGACGCGAAGCAGGCCATGGCCGCCTGCCGTGCAGTCGTCGAACACGGCAGTGACCGAGAGATCGCCGCGTTGTTCTTTCTGACGGTGCACGGCCATCGCGCCTCCATCCACATGCTCTACCTGAGACAGCAGAACCGCGTCACCGAGGTACTCCGCAACCACCCCGATTGGACGGGATGCGTACGGTTCGCCAGCGCGGTACCGAAGCCGGGGCCGGTAGAGGAAGCGGTGCTGCGGGCTGGCGTCGTTGCTGGAGACCACCAGGCCACGACGCACTGGCTGTCGCTACTCAAGGGGCGGTCCGCTGCGGCCGCTGAGAAGGAGTTGCGTAAGTGTCAGGGCGTCAGCGAGCACGTCACCCTGGCGCTGGCTGGCAACCTGCAGCGCCGTGGACGCACGGCTGAGGCGATCGAAGTCTTACGGGACGGCCTGCACCTGGGATCACGTGTCCCGCTCAGTCTTGCTGCGGCCCTCAAGCACGACGAGCGGTCTGACGAGGCGCGCGACGTACTCGAACGGTTCGCCGGGCACATTCCCGAGGCAGCGGTCGAGTTCGCCCGTATCCTGCTGCAGGAGGGCAACACAGCCAGAGCTGAACAGTTGCTTTCCTGTTTCCCCGCGAGCGAGCCGCATACCGCGGTGGCCAAGGCCAAGTTGCTAGCCAAACTGGGCCGACGGGATGAGATCGAGGCCACACTGAGGGTCGCAGCCAGAGTCTGGCCAAAGGCGGCCATAGAATTGTCGGAGGTGCTCTACCGCAAGGGCGACGTCATCGGTGCGATAGTGATAATCAAGCCCTTTATCGACAAGGACGCGCGAGCGGACAGCCAGGCCACGCGCATTGTACAGCGCACCCCCATCCGGGACCCGAACTTCGCCAAGGTCATCTCGGCTCTCACCTCGGACAGGTTCGCAGCGGACCATCGAAATAAGAAGAATCGCGGGCGCCATCCGCTCGCTGCCGATGTTCTGACCACCGTCCGACTTCTGGCGTCCGAAGGCCGGTGGCATGACATTGTCCAAGAGGTCGCGCCGATGCTGGAGTCCGACCGGACGAATTCGTACACCTACGGCAAAGCCGTCGTGCGAACGGCCGAGCGGCTGACCGCCTCGGGTGATGGGCAGACCGCACACCAACTCCTGGCGTACTTTGCCGGACTGCCGTCGGTCCGCCTGCACATGGCCCGTTCCAAAATCAAAGCGGGAGAATACGAGGAGGCCCTGGATCTCGTCGCCCCACATGGAGAGCTCAGCCCGTCGAACGAACCTCTGGCCCTGGAGATCGCCGCGATCCAACGTGATGCGGGAGATCCTGAGGCAGCGCTATCCACACTGGTCAGCGTCGAGCGACAGACCGTATCGATCATCCAGCGCACAGCCGAATCGCTCGCGCAGTTGGGGCGGGTTCAGGAGGCGCTGCCCTTGCTTGAGCCGCATGCGAGTAACCCCCATATCGCGCATACCCTAAGAAAGCTGCTTCGGGGGCAGGATCTTACCGAACAGAGCAAGTTGCTTCTCGAGCAGACGCCCTCTTTGAGGCCCGGCAGGAATACTGCCACCTCGTTTAGGGCCAATAACGCTGACATAGAGCGCCAACTTGCGCAGGCCGATGCCGAGTGGTTTTTCGGTGATCCGCGCAAGGCGCTCCCGCTTTATGAAACACTGGCGTCCGGCAACCTCCGGGCGGCGATCCGCCTGGTCGCATGTCTACTTTGTCTCGACGAGCACGACGGGGCGCTGGATTTCCTCGCAGGCAATCTAGGCGCCCATGTCGATTTGATACCTCTGACTGTCGAAGTCTGCGCCGAAAAATATGGCCTGACACGGGCGGAGAGTATCATTGGCGAATTTCTGCCGAATCGGCCGCATGCTGTCCTCGGCCTTACATGGTTGGCAATGCGGGAGCCGCAGCAGCCGCGATTCCACGAGTTCGCGGGGCTGATTCGGGGGCAGGATGCCATCCAATCGATCGGAGATCTACTGAAAGGGGACCTCAAGGATCCGGAGCGCGCGCGCCACCTGGCGAGACATCTGCGTAGGCAAGGCATGCTCGGCTTTGCCGAGGATGTGCTTAGGCCACACCAGGCGGACCATGCGGCGCGGGTCGATTTCGCCGAGCTGAAGCGGAGACGCCTGGACTTCTCGGGGAGCCAGGAGTTGCTCGCCAGCATTAGTACGCAGGATCTACCGGCAGCCTGCGGACTGGCGACTACGTGGCTTCGCAACGGCCAGCCGGAGCGCGCTGCGGAGACCTTGGAGGCATACCGGGGCGGAGTCGGGCAGGTGACTAGTCTGGGTTCCTATCTACGCACCGTCCGAGATCATCCGGATCATGCTGTCATCATTGCCAAGAACTTTATGGGCTGGCGTCAGATGGGCTGCGTCTTCGAGGTTCTGCAGACGCCTCGTGAAGGGAATGACAAGCGCCTACGGGAGATGCGCAAGCTGCCGGGCGTCGCGCTAAACTCGCACGAAATCCGAGCTGTTGAACGCTACCGGACCCGGGCGCTGTTCAGAGACCGGCAGCGGGCCGTGGTGGTGTGGCCAGATTTCCGCGAGGGACTTCGGAAGGTGGCGAATCTACGGCGCATACAGTCAATCCGTAGATCCGGCTGACGCTCACTTGCGCCCTGGCCTTACTGCCGCAGTTCCGAGGGGGGTTGGTCGACACGAACGTCGACAACGAGAGCCGTCAGGTGCGGCTGAGCTTTCTCGGCTGAGTACGAGGCACCGCTGTCCGTTTTGTGTAGATAGTCACGTTTGGGGAAAAATACACAGTAGGACATGCCGAGACCACGATGAAGGGGTCCTCATGGCATACATCGAAACGCACGAGAACGACAGCTTCTACGCCCTCGACCGGCCGGCCAACCCCACGCTCGCCGAGGACAGGCCCCGTGGCGGCGGAGCGCGGAAACCGCTGCAGCACAAGGGGAGCCTGACCTTCGGCGCGCTGGTGGGCGCGGTCTTCCTGGAGATCCTCATCGGGATCTTCATGTTCCCGTGACGGGCGCCTCATGACCGGTCCGTACCGGGGAGCACCGAGAGCGCCCACGAGCGCCGGCGTCAGTCGGCTTCGCGCCGTGCGGCGTTCTTCTCCTTGATACGGACCGCTTCCTTGCGCACCTCTGCCTGGGTGGCGCGCTCGCGCGTGAGCCAGTCGGGGCCGTCTTCCCTCAGCGCCTCGATCTGCTCCGTGGTGAGCGGTTCGGTGACCCCGCCGCGAGCGAGGCCCGCGATGGAGACGCCGAGCTTGGCCGCCACCACCGGGCGGGGGTGCGGACCGTTGCGGCGCAACTCCACGAGCCACTCGGGCGGGTCCGCCTGGAGCGCGCTCAGTTCGCTGCGTGAGACGACACCCTCCTGGAACTCGGCGGGGGTGGCCTCAAGGTACACACCCAGCTTCTTCGCGGCTGTCGCCGGCTTCATGGTCTGGGTGGTCTGCTGCGACGTCATGGGGACCAGGGTATCGAGCGGGTGCGCCGCCGCTGACCACGCCCGGTAACCTGGCGGGGTGACAGGCTCGGAAGTGCCCCCCTCGTTCCGCCTCGCGTACGTCCCCGGGGTGACCCCCACCAAGTGGGTGCGGATCTGGCACGAGCGGCTGCCGGGCGTCCCGCTGACCCTCGTTCCCGTCTCCGCCGCCGAGGCCGCTGACGTCCTGCGGGACGGCGGCGCGGACGCCGGGCTCGTACGGCTGCCGATCGACCGGACGGACCTGAGCGCGATCCCCCTCTACACCGAGACCACCGTGGTCGTGGTCCCGAAGGACCATGTCGTGGCGGCGGTCGAAGAGGTCTCCGCGCAGGAGCTGGCCGACGACATCGTCCTGCACCCGCTCGACGACACCCTCGGCTGGGAGCGCCCGCCGGGGCAGCCGGCCGTTGAACGCCCCGAGACGACGGTCGACGCGATCGAGCTGGTCGCCGCGGGGGTGGGGCTGCTCGTCGTGCCGCAGTCCCTCGCCCGGCTGCACCACCGCAGGGACCTGACGTACCGCCCCCTCTCGGATGCGCCGGAGTCGCGGGTCGCGCTGTCCTGGCCGGAGGACGCCACCACCGATCTGGTGGAGGACTTCATCGGGATCGTGCGCGGCCGTACGGTCAACAGCACCCGGGGCCGCACACCGCCCGCCGCGGCGCCGACGCAGCCGAAGAAGGAACGCCCCGGCTCGGGCGGCGCACGGCGCAAGCCGGCGGCGGGCACCTCCACCGGCAAGAACCCGCGCGGCGGCTCGGCGGGAGCCAAGGGCGGCAAGCGCGGCAAACCGCGCCGCCGGTCCTGAGGCCCGCCGGGAGGTTCCGCCCGAGAAGCGGCCCGCACACCGCACGAGCAGGCATATTGGCGTCTTGTCAGGTTCGTGTACCGGGCAATAAGGTTTGGTCGCCTTCGTACCAGCCCTGTTCCCGGTGTCAGGAGTGCACGTGCCCGCTGCCCACCCGTCCGCCGACGGTGCCCGCCCGCTTCGCGGCTTCGTCCGGTCCGGCCTCCTGAGCACCACCGTCGCCGTCCTCGCGATCACCGCCCTCACCCTGACCACCGAGGGCACCGCCGTGGCGGCCGTCGCCGCGAAGGCCGGCGCCCCGGGACTCGGCGACCCGTACTTCCCGCTGGCCGGCAACGGCGGCTACTCCGTACGGCACTACGGACTCGACCTCGCGTACGACCCGGGCACCAAGCGGTTGGACGGCGAAGCGACGATCACCGCGCGGACCGGCGGCCGGGACCTGCGGTCGTTCGACCTCGACCTGTCCGGCCTCACCGTCAAGAGCGTGCGCGTGGACGGCCGTACGGCGAAGTGGCGGCGGGACGGCCAGGAGCTGGTCGTCACCCCGCGCAAGGCGCTGCGCCGAGGCGCCGCCTTCCGGGTCGAGGTCGGCTACGGCGGTGTCCCGGCGGACGTCACCGACCCGGACGGATCCCCGGACGGCTGGATCGCCACCGACGACGGCGCGTTCGTCGCGGGGGAGCCGCAGGGCGCCATGACCTGGTTCCCCGCCGACAACCACCCGCTCGACAAGGCCGCGTACTCGTTCGAGATCACCGTGCCGAAGGGGTACACGGCGGTGGCGAACGGGGTGCTGAAGTCCCAGCGGACCAGCCGCGGGAAGACGACGTTCCGCTGGGACCAGCGCGAGCCGATGGCGGCCTATCTCGCCACCGCCACGGTCGGCAAGTTCACCGTCCAGAGCTACAAGACGGCTTCGGGCATCCCGGTGTACAACGCCGTGGACCCGAGGGAGGCCGCGGAGGCCGCCCCCGCGCTGGCCGAGATCCCCGAGATCCTCAACTGGGAGACCAAGCGGTTCGGCCCCTACCCGTTCTCGGCGGCCGGAGCCATCGTCGACCACGCACCCGACGTGGGCTACGCGCTGGAGACGCAGACCCGGCCGGTCTACGACCGGGCTCCGGACGTCGGCACGGTCGTGCACGAGATGGCACACCAGTGGTTCGGCGACTCCGTGAGCCTGACGAGCTGGCAGGACATCTGGCTCAACGAGGGCTTCGCGACGTACGCCGAGTGGCTCTGGGAGGAGCAGCACGGCGGGCGGAGCGCGCAGGCCAGCTTCGACCACTTCTACGCGTCGCCCGCCACCAGCGGTCTCTGGGCGTTCCCTACCGCCGATCCCGGCAGCGGCGAGAACATCTTCGCGTCGCCCGTCTACACGCGCGGCGCGATGGCACTGCAGAAGCTGCGTACGGCCGTCGGCGACCGGGACTTCTTCACGATCCTGAAGTCCTGGGCAGGCGGGCACCGGTACGGCAACGGCACCACGGCCCAGTTCATCGCCCTGAGCGAGAAGGTGTCGGGCAAGCACCTCGGGCCGCTGTTCCACACCTGGATCGGCACGGCGGGCAAACCCGCCAAGCCGTAGTCGCCGTCGCCCGGCACTGCCGGCCGGGGCGGGTCGTCACGCCTTGCGGAACCTGGCCCCGATCGCCGGCGAGTGGAAGGCCGTCGACGTACCGGAGGCCCAGGCCGCCAGGTCGGGGCGCTTCGGCCGGGAGCCGCCGGCCAGCCAGATGCCGATGACGACCAGTCCGCCGAAGACGGTCAGGATCAGGGTCACCACCACCGATGTCCGGTACCCGTCGGCGAAGTCGGATCCCGTCGTCATGGCCAGGTGCACCAGGACCGGGCCGATCAGGAACGCGGCTTCGGAACGCAGCAGTTCGACCAGGGCGAAGGTCGGGCCGAGCTGTGCGGCCGACACCGAGAAACCGGCCAGGAACAGCCCGGGGGTGACACCGGCGCCCGCGCCGAAGCCCAGGAACAGCATGGCGACCGGCACGACGGCTGACGCGTTCGACGCCGAGACCGCCAGCAGGATCCCGGCGCCGACGGCGACGCTGACGATCCCGGAGAGCGCAAGGACCGGTGTCCAGCGTGTGGTCACCAGTTGCTTGAACAGCACGGAGGCGACCACCACTCCGAGCACCATCGGGGCGATCAGCGCGCCCGACTTGATCGGGGAATAGTGCGCCACCTCCTCCAGATAGACCTCGGCCAGCTCCAGCAGGGTGGTGAAGGCGGCGCCGACCAGCATCGCGCCGAGGGTCCCGCTGACGGGCAGCGTATTGCTGATGGGACGTACCGGCATCAGCGCGTTCTTCTTCCGGTACTGACCGACGATCAGGACGGCGCCGATCAGCAGCCCGACGATGACCGGCGCGAGGAACGCGGCGTCGGAGAACGAGCCGCGGGACAGCCAGGAGACGCCGAAGAACGGCAGGAACGCGGTGCCGAAGGCGAGCGGGATGGCGAGCCAGTCGAATCGCGACCCGCGCGCGTAGGGCTCGTTGCTCTCGAACGTCAGGGCCCCGAGGGTCAGTCCGACGGCGGCGAGCACGGCGATCGAGGTGTACAGCAGCCGCCAGCCGCCGTAACTGCCGATCAGCCCGCCCACCAGCGGTCCCGCCGTCACCATGCCGAACAGCCCGATGCTGATGACAGCGGCGGTGAACGGCAGCCGTTCGATGCCGTGCCCCAGGATCAGCGGCGGCAGCGCGGAGACCAGCAGCATGCCCGTGCACAGCCCCTGGAGGATCAGACCGGCCATGAACAGCCCGATCCCGGGGGCGCTCAGCGCCAGTACGGAGCCCAGGACGAACCCGGACTCGGCGAGCAGGTAGACCACCCGGCGCGGCAGCCGCTGGAGCAGGTCGGCGGCGCCCACGGCGCCGAACGCGTACCCCGCGTTGGACATGCCGCTGGTGAGCTGCAACTCGAACCGGGTGGCACTGAGGTCGTGCATGAGGACCGGCAGTGCGAAGGAGGTCGCCGTGGTGAGGATCAGATAGGGGCTCAGCGCGAGAAGCACCATGATCACTGCCGCGGGGTAGTTCCCGGCCAGTGGGACGCTGCTGAGGATGCGTGGCACGGGAAGCCTGAGCGGCATGGTTGCCCTTTGTGATCGGCGGCGGGCTGACGGATGGTCAGCAGCGTAGATCGCGGTGACCCTGGGTCACGGCTGACACGCCCGCGTCCGGAAGCGGCCGCCGCCGCGCGGCCCCCTACCGTTCCGGTTCGGCCACCGGTCCGGGTGGTCCGGGTGGTCCGGGTGGTCCGGCCGGCTCGGGCGTGAGGTCGTCGTGCGTCGGCATCGCGGACTCCGGTGCGGCGGTCCGGTTGCGTCTGCCGACGACCAGGGACTGGACCCTGCTGACGGCCGGCTGGGTCCAGCGGGCGGTGAGCGGGCCGAGGATGACCAGGATCAGGACGTACGCGGTGGCGATGGGGCCGATGCGCGGCTCCGTCGCGACGGCGAGCCCCGCGATGACGATCGAGAACTCGCCGCGCGCCACCAGCGTGCCGCCCGCCCGCCAGCGCCCCGGCGAGCCGATACCGGCACGCCGGGCCGCGTACCAGCCGGTGAGGATCTTGGTGACCACCGAGACGACCGCCAGCAGCGCCGCGGGCAGCAGCACGGGCGGGATGGCCGCGGGGTCGGTGGACAGGCCGAAGAACACGAAGAACACGGCGGCGAACAGGTCGCGCAGCGGCGTCAGCAGCTTGCGGGCGCCCTCGGCGACCTCCCCTGACAGGGCGATCCCGACGAGGAACGCGCCGACGGCCGCCGAGACCTGCAACTGCTGGGCCACGCCGGCGACCAGGACGGTCAGCCCGAGGACCACGAGCAGCAGCATCTCCGGGTTGTCGGACGACACCGCCCTGCTGATCAGCCGCCCGTGCCGCAGCGCCACGTAGAGCACGAGCCCCACGGCGCCGAGCGCGATCACCAGCGCCACGCTGCCGCCGGCCAGACCGACCCCGGCGAGCATGGCGGTGAGCAGCGGGAGGTACACGGCCATCGCGAGGTCCTCGATGACCAGGACCCCGAGCACGACGGGCGTTTCGCGGTTGCCGAGCCGGCCCAGGTCGGCCATCACCTTGGCGATCACTCCGGACGACGAGATCCAGGTGACCCCGGCGAGCGCGACGGCCCCCACCGGGCCCCAGCCGAGCAGCAGCGCGGCGACGGCGCCCGGCGTGGCGTTCAGGACGAAGTCGACGGCGCCGGACGGGTATTGCGTCTTGAGACTGGTGACGAGTTCGGAGGCGCTGTACTCAAGACCGAGCAGGAGCAGCAGCAGGATCACGCCGATCTCGGCGCCGACGGCGGTGAACTCCTCACTCGCGCCGAGCGGCAGCAGCCCGCCGTGCCCGAACGCGAGCCCGGCGAGGAGGTAGAGCGGGATCGGCGAGAGGCCGATCCGTCCGGCGAACCGGCCGATGATGCCGAGACCGAGGATGACGGAGCCCAGCTCCACCAGGAGTGCGGTCGTGTCGTGCACGGTCAGCCCCCCGCGATGATGTCGGAGAGGGTGTCGACGCCCTCGCGCGTACCCACGGCCACGAGCGTGTCCCCGATGGCCAGCCGGAAGTCGGGTCCCGGCGAGGGATGCGCGCTGTGGGTCCGCAGCACGGCGACGATGGAGGCGCCCGTCCTGGTCCTGGCCCGGGTGTCACCCAGCAGCCGCCCGCCGTAGGGGGAGCGGGTGCCGAGCGGTATGTGCTCGGTCACCAGGTCGATGCCCTCGGTGCGTACGGCGTCGATGGGCGCGGGGTCGATGAGGTGCGCGAGCGCGGTGGCCTCCTCGGTCGTCAGCGGTACCGAGAGCTGGCACGAATCGGGGTCGTCCTGCCGGTAGAAGCCGAGGAAGCGCCGTCCGTCGTTGTGCACCACCACCGAGATGTGCCGGCCGGAATCGGTGGTGAAGTCGTACTGCGCGCCGACTCCGGGCAGCGACGTGTGGCGGGTTCCCATGGCTTCCTCCCGAGCAGTGCGCCGCGGCGGGATCGCGCCACGACGCACTTGGTGATCTCTTTATCCTCTCATTACCTTATAGCGACCGAGCGGCCGGGCTTTATGCCCGGAGTGATCAATCCGTTTCGCCGGGGAGCGCGGCGGGCGCCGGGGCGGCCGACGCGGCGGGGTGATCTCCGGGGTTCTGTCGTATCGTCGCGGACATGGTCGAGCGAACTCACCGCGTGGTCGTCGAAGGGGCCCGGATTCTCAGTCCGCGGCTGAACCTCCGCCCGTGGCACCCTGACGACATCGAAGGAGCGCTGCGCGTCTACGGCTCGGACGACGTGTCGCGCTGGCTCGCACCCGCGATGGAACGGGTGCCCGACGCGGACGCCATGCGGGTGCTCCTCGACCGGTGGGTCGCCGAGGCCGGCACGCTGGAGACACCGCAGGGCCGCTGGGCCGTCGAGCTGCGCGAGACCGGCGAACTGATCGGCGGCGCCGCGCTGCTGCCCCTGCCGCCGCACGGCGGGGATCTGGAGATCGGCTGGCAGCTCGCCCCGGAGATGTGGGGGCACGGCTACGCGGCCGAGGCCGGGCACGCCGTCGCGCACCAGGCGTTCGAGTCGCCCGCCGGGATCGACGAGCTGTTCGCCGTGGTCCGCCCCCGCAACGAACGCGGCGCCGCCACGGCGCGCCGGGTCGGCATGGAGTGGGTGGGTGAGACCGACAAGTACTACGGCCTGCAACTGCAGGTCTACCGGCTGCGCAAGGGCGACCTCGACACCACGGGCCTCACGGCGCCCCCGGCGTAGCGGCGCACGCCCCCGCACGGCTTCGGGTGGCCGGTGCCGTACCGGGTGCGTAGGCTGGAACGCGCCTTCTACGAAGGGCGGCGCGACGTGGCTGTCATCTCCCGAGGGTTCCACGGCAGGCCCGCCCGGTCTGCGCGGAAACTGCCTCCAGGACAGTACGAGACCACCGACTTCCCGGTCCTGTCGGCCGGGCCGACACCGCGCGTCGACCGGGCGGACTGGCAGTTCACGATCACCACCGAGACCGGCGCCCGGCACACCTGGGACTGGGCCGGCCTCATGGCCCTGCCCGGTGAGCGCCCGACCGTCGATCTGCACTGCGTGACGAAGTGGTCCAAGTTCGGCACGGACTGGCAGGGCGTCTCCCTCGACCTGCTCCTCGCCGACGTCGAGACCGCGGCCGACTTCGCGCTCGTGCACTCCTACGGCGGCTACACCACCAACCTCCCGCTCGAAGACCTCCTCGACGGCCGGGCGTGGATCGCCCACCGGTACGACGGCGAGGACCTGGCGCCCGAACACGGCGGCCCCGCAAGGCTGCTCGTCCCCCACCTGTATCTGTGGAAGTCGGCGAAATGGGTACGCGGCATCGAGCTGCGCCTGGACGACGAGCCGGGCTTCTGGGAGAGCGCGGGCTACCACGACTACGGAGACCCATGGCGCGAACAGCGGTACCAAGGCGACTAGGACAGGCCCTGAGCGGGCGGTTGCGCTGGCGAACGGCCGAACTCGTCGGCAGGCGGCCGGAGTCGGCGGGCGCGGTGACGCTCGTCTTCGATGTGCCGGGCTGGCCGGGCCACCTGGCGGGTCAGCATGTCGATGTGCGGCTGACGGCGGAGGACGGATACAGCACGCAGCGCAGCTACTCCGTCGCCTCCGCCTCGGGCGGCGAGGGACTCGAACTGACCGTGCAGCGCGTCGAGAACGGCGAGGTGTCGCCGTACCTCGTGGACGAGATGACCGACGGCGACCTGGCCGAAGTGCGCGGCCCGGTCGGCGGCTGGTTCGTCTGGCGCCCCGAGCAGACCGAGCCCGTCCTGCTGGTCGCCGGCGGTTCGGGCGTGGTGCCGCTCATGGCGATGATCCGGGCCCGCCGCGCCGCAGGCAGCCGGACGCCGTTCCGGCTGCTGTACTCCGTACGCACTCCCGACGACCGGATGTACGCCGACGAACTGCGCCGCGGGGACCCGGGAGTTGACACCGCGTACGTCTACACCCGGGCGGCGCCACCGGAGTCGGCCCGGCCCGCCGGCCGGCTGACCGCCCCCGACCTGGTCCGCGACGGCTGGCCCGCCGACTTCGAGCCGACCTGTTACGTGTGCGGGCCGACCGGTTTCGTCGAGGCGGCCGCCGACCTGCTGGTCGGGCTCGGCCACGCGCCGGACCGTATCCGTACCGAACGCTTCGGCCCCAGTGGGGCATGACCCCGACGGTGGACGACCCCAGCGGAGGACGACATGGACCAGGCCCGCACGGACGACCAGTACGTGGACGGCAACGTCCTCGCAGGACCCCTCTCCGAGGTCTTCACCTTCGACCCGACCAGCGCGATCGGCCGGTGCGCCACCTGCGGCAGCGCCGGTCCGCTCGCCGCGCTGCACGTCTACACGCACGCGCCCGGCCTGGTGGCGCGCTGCCCCCGCTGCGACGACGTGATGCTGATGCTGGTCGAAGACCCGCACGGCGTCCGGCTCGACATGCGCGGAGCCGCCGCCCTCACCGTGCCGCTCGCCGGCTGACAGCGCGGCCCGTCCGCCGACCGACCGCCGACCGCTCACCACTCACCGCTCACCACTCACCACTCACCGCTCACCGCTCACCGCTCACAGGTCGAGCACGGTGTCCTCGCGGGGGCGGGAGCAGCAGATCAGCGCGTCGCCCTCGGCCGGCGGCTCGACGGGGTCCGGCTCGTAACCCACCTCGCCCGCCAGCAGGCCGGTGACGCAGGTGTGGCACACGCCGGTACGGCACGACCAGCGCACCGGCACGTCGCATGCCTCGGCCAGCTCCAGCAGCGTCCCGTACGCCGGTGTCCACGGGACCGTGAGCCCGCTGCGGGCGAAGGTCACCGCGGGGCCCGTCCCGGGGTCGCCCTCCGGTAGATGCGGCGGGCGCGCGGCGACCGGCGCGATACCGGGGGTGAGCGCGGGGCCTGCCCCGAAGACCTCGGTGCGGATGCTGCCGGGGGCGAGGCCCGCCTCGGTCAGCGCGCCGGTCAGATCGGCCATGAAGGCGGTCGGACCGCACAGATACGCGTCCGCTTCGGCGGGCAGCCCGAGCCGCGCCACCAGCGCGGACGTCAGCCGCCCCTGCTCGGTGCGGCCGCCCGCGCCGCGCAGGTCCTCGGGGCGCGGATGGCTGTAGCAGATGACGCTGCGGCTGCCGGGCAGCCCGTCGAGCAGTTCCCGGGTCTCCTTCGCGAAGGCGTGGTCGGCGCCGTCGCGTGCGCCGTGCAGCCACCAGACCTGCCGGTCACGCGCCGTGTCGGCGAGCGAGCGCAACATCGCGAGCAGCGGAGTCGCGCCCACGCCCGCCGACGCCAGCACCACAGGCCCCGGGCCCGGCGCCAGGGTGAAGTCGCCGCGCGGCGCCGCCGAGAGCAGCCGGTCACCGACCCGGACCCGGGTGTGCAGCCGGGTGCTGGCAGCGCCGTGCGGCTCCTGCTTGACGCTGATCCGGTACCGGTCGCCGCCGGGGCGGCCCGACAGCGAGTAGCTGCGCACCAGCGCGGGTCCGTCCGGGCTCGCGTCGAGCCGTACGGTCAGATACTGGCCGGGCGCGGCCGCGGGCAGCGGCGCGCCGTCGTCGGCGGCCAGCCACAGGGACAGCACGCTGCGGCTCTCCTCCTCGATCCCGGTCACGGTCAGCGGCCGGAAGCCCGGCCACGCGGGACCGCCGCCGGGGCCGGTGGTGCCGTCCGTCCCGGCCGTTCCGTCCGTCCCGGCCGTTCCGTCCGTCCCGCTCTGTCCTGCCGGCTCCGCCAGCATCGTCTCGAAGGAGTCCCGCCAGCCGGGGCTGAGCGCCTCGATCCGCAGCGCACGCCGCACCCGCTCGCGCGGGTGCCCCGGCAGATACAGCAGCCCGTCGACCTCGGCGACGGTCATTCCGCCGGGACCTTCCGCGACCTTGACGATCTCCTGCCCCGCCGCCACCTCGCCCTCCGTGAGGACCCGCAGGTAGAAGCCCGGCCGCCGGTGCGACACCAGCAGGGACGGCATACGCGGCTCCCGCATCCGCATCCCCACCCGGTAGCAGGTCACCCGGGGCTGCGTCACCTCGAAGAGCGCGTCCCCGATCCGGTACCGGTCGCCGACACACACCTCGTCGTCGGGCAGCCCCTCCACGGTGAAGTTCTCCCCGAACTGCCCGTGGGTGAAGTCGTCGCGGCCCAGCTCCCGCTCCCAGTGGCGGTAGGAGTCGAGCTGGTACACCATGACCGCCCGGATCTCGCCCCCGTGCCCGGCCAGATCGCCCTGCCCGTCCCCCTCGACGTTCAGCCTGCGCACCATCCGCGGCCCGGCGACCGGGCTCTTCCAGATGCCCGTGCGCACGGTCCTGCCCTGCCACGTCACGTCCTGGGGGAGGCCGACATTGACGGATACCAGCCTGGCCACACTGCCCACCTCACCGCTCGACGGCCCCCCGGCCTCCGAGCGTAAAACGTCCGCCGCTGTGCCGCGCGCCCGTCCGCGCGGGCAGGACCGGGCGGATACTGGAGGTATGGAGCTGTACATACCCGGCATGGCCGCGGTGCGGGAGCGGATCGGCAGCAGTCTGTTCGAGCGGGTCGCGGGACCGGAGGGACCGGCCAACCGCAGCCGGTTCCACGACGCGCCGGGGGAGCGCTGGTTCGGCCCCGACCGGCCCGTACGCGCCGTGCACGGCGACGCCTCGATGTTCGTCGGCGGGCTCAGGGCGCTGCTGCTCCAGTCGCTGCACCCGCTGGCCATGGCGGCCGTCGCCGGCCACTCCGGCTACCGCGGCGACCCCTGGGGGCGGCTCCAGCGCACCAGCACCTTCCTCGCCGTGACGACGTTCGGCACGGCGGACGACGCGCAGCGCGCCGTCGACCGGGTACGGGACGTGCACGAGCGGGTACGCGGACGCACGCCGGACGGCGAGCCGTACCACGCGGCCGATCCGCATCTGCTTACCTGGGTGCACATCGCCGAGGTCGACAGCTTCCTGCGCGCCCACAAGCGGTTCGGCTCCCAGCGGCTGACCTCCGCCGAGTACGACGGCTACGTCGCCGACACCGCGCGCGTCGCGACCGCGCTCGGCGCCGTCGACCCGCCGCGCGACCAGGCCGAGCTGGCCAGGCGGCTGGCCGACTACCGGCCCGAGCTGCGCGCCACGCCGCAGGCGCGGGACGCCGCGCGCTTCCTGCTGCTGAGCCCGCCGCTGCCGTTGCTGGCGCGCCCGCCGTACGCGGTGCTCGCCGCCAACGCGGTCTCCCTGCTGCCCATGTGGGCGCGCCGGCCGCTGCGGCTGCCGTATCTGCCGGGCGTCGAGGAGACGGGCGTACGCGTCGCAGGACACGGCCTGGTCAGGACGATCCGCTGGGCCATGGCCCGCCCCGCCCCCGACCGGCCCGCCCCCGACCGGCCCGCCCCCGACCAGCCCGCCCCCGACCGGCCCGCCGACGACCGCCCCACCCCGGACTCCGCCGGCACCTGACCGCCGCCTCAGCCGCGCCGTACCCGAGGCGCGGGCACCAGCCGCACCGCCGTGTTCAGCACATGGTCGATCGCGTCGCGCGAGGGGCTGTCGGTGAGGTTGGCCAGCAGCCGGGCCAGCGTGTTGACCAGGAACGGCGAGCCCATGACGTACCGGTTGAGGATCGGCTGGAACCCGGACCTGCTGAAGACCAGATCGGCCGCCGCGTTGCCCAGCCGGTAGTAGCGCCCCAGGCGGCGGTTCATCTCCTCCGGGTAGCCGTGCAGCACCCGCTCGCGCGCGGCCCCGTCCGGCCGGGACAGCGCGAGCGCCGCCTTCTCCGCCGCCACCTCACCGGCCTCCATGGCCTGGCCTATGCCCTCACCGTTCCACGGGCTGATCATGCCGCCCGAATCCCCCACCAGCAGCAGCCCGTTGGTGTACAGGGGGTGCCGGTTGAAGCCGAGCGGCAGCGCGGCGCTGCGCACCGGGCCCTCGGCGTTCTCCTCGCGCAGCCCCCACTCCTGCGGGGTACGGGCGAGCCATTCGTCCAGGACCTTCCGCAGGTCGGCGCTGCCGTGCGTGCGGTGCGGTACGGCGCCGAGCCCCACGTTGACGCGGCCGTCGCCCATCGGGAAGATCCAGCCGTACCCGGGCAGGAAGTACTTGCCGCCGGGGAAGCGCAGATCGGCCCACAGCTCCAGATACTCCTCCTGGGAGCGCTCGGGACTGCGGTAGTAGCGCCGCGCGGCCGTCGCGATCAGTCTGCCCTTGTCCCGGTCGAGCCCCATGGCGAGCGCGAGCCTCGCGGACGCCCCGTCGGCGGCGACGACGATCGGCGCGCGGTGCACCACAGGGTCCCCCGACCCGGACACGGCGGTGACGCCGGTGATGCGTCCGGCCCGGTCGGTGACCGGCTCCGTCACCTTCACGCCGTTACGCAGCCGCGCCCCGGCGGCGACCGCGTGGCGCGCCAGGATGTCGTCGAAGTCGTGCCTGCTGCGGGAGAGTCCGAAGCTGGGGTAGCGCCCGAGGTCGGGCCAGTCGATGTGCACCTGGCGCTCACCCGCCACCCAGCGCATACCGCGCGAGCGCATCCAGCCCGGCGCGTCGATGTCGATGCCCATCCTGACGAGCTGGTGCACGGCGCGCGGTGTCAGACCGTCACCGCACACCTTCTCCCGGGGGAAGTCGGCCTTCTCCAGCAGCAGGACGTCCACGCCCGCCTCGGCGAGGTGGAAGGCGGCGGAGGAACCCGCGGGGCCCGCTCCCACCACTATCACCTGGGCGTCTTCGCCCGACTTCGTCTCCCGCATCGGGAATCCCCTTCCGGTCCGGCCCGCACCGCGTTCGGTACGGTCTGCGCGCCGCGCTCGGTCCGGCGGCCCGGTACATCATCGCCCGACCCGGGTTCTTGACGGACGATCACGACGGGACGAGACTGCCGCTGGACGTGACAACGATGTCACGAGTGCGTTTCACGGCACGCGGCAGGCACGCGGCAGGCACGCGACAGGCGCGCCGTACGCGGCGGCAGGCGGTAGAGGAAGGTCTCCACGGTGCAACGACCAAGCGGCAGATGGAGCAGACTCGGGATCGCGGCGGTGGCGCTTGCGGCCTGCGCGACGGCCGTCCCTTCGGCGGCGGTCGCCGACTCCCCGGCGCGGGCTGACCACGTCAAACTCGTGTCGGACCCGACGGATTACGTCGATCCGATGATCGGCACCCAGAAGGGCGTCGACTGGGAGAACACCTTCCCCGGTGTGACGGCGCCGTTCGGGATGATGCAGTTCAGCCCCGACACCCCGTCGGGGCCCACCGGTTACTCGTACGACGACGACCAGATCAAGGGCTTCAGCCTCGACCACTTCTCGGGCGGCTGCTCTTCGTTCGGCGACATCCCGATCCTGCCGGTCACCGGGGCAGTCGGGGACGACCCCGCTGCCAGGACCGAGCACTTCTCGCACGACGACGAGCACGCGGCGCCCGGTTCGTACGCCGTCACGCTCGCCGACTCCCACGTGCAGGCGCAGTTGGGCGCCACCGAGCGGACCGGTATCGCCTCCTTCCGCTACCCGGCGGGCAGCCAGGCGCAGGTGCTGGTCAAGTCCGGCACCAGCCTCGGCGGCGATCTGGCGGCCGATGTCCGGGTGGTCAACGACCACGAGCTGTCCGGCACCACCACCGCGCACGGGCTGTGCAACAACAGCAAGTACACGATGTACTTCGACATCGCCTTCGACCGCCCGTTCACCGCGCACGGCACCTGGCAGGACGGCACGGTCACGCCGGGATCCTCCGGCGCCACAGGTGCCGGCTCCGGCGCGTACCTGACCTTCGACACGTCTCACAAGGCGTCCGTGACCGCCAAGGTCGGTATGTCGTACGTGAGTACGGCCGGCGCGGCGAAGAACATGGCCTCCGAGATACCCGGTTGGGACGTCGGACGGGTGCAGGCCAAGACCCGCGCCGCCTGGCGCGACGCGCTGCTGAAGGTCGACGTCGGCGGCGGCAACGCCGACCGGCTGACCACCTTCTACACGTCGCTGTACCGCTCGCTCCAGTCGCCGAGCGTCTTCAACGACGTGGACGGCCGCTACATCGGCTTCGACAACGTGATCCACCGGGTCCCGGCCGGGCACACCCAGTACGCGCACTTCTCCGACTGGGACATCTACCGCTCGCACGCGCCGCTCCAGACGATGCTCTATCCGCAGCGGACCGGCGACATGGCCAACTCGCTGCTGCGCGACGCCCAGCAGCAGGGCGGCTGGTGGCCGAAGTGGCCCTCGCAGAACATGACGGGCAACGTGATGAACGGCGACAACGGCGTGCCGCTGTTCGCCCAGTACGTGGCGTTCGGCGCCCGCGGTGTCAACGTCCGTGACGCGCTGCCCATCATGAAGAAGGGCGCGACGCGCTCGGAGAGCGTCGGCTGGGGCTGGGTCGAGCGGCCCGGCGTCGAGGACTACGTCCGGCTCGGCTACGCGCCCAACAACGCCGACTCGCAAGGCGATCACGGTCTCCAGGGTGCTTCGGAGACCCTGGAGTACGCGACCGACGACTTCGCGATATCCCAGCTCGCCGCTTCCGTCGGCGATCACAAGACGCAGGCCGAGTACGCGAAGCGCGGCAACAACTGGCAGAACATCTACGACCCGGCGACCGGCTATCTGCGCCCGCGCGACGACAACGGCGCGTTCCCCGCGGGCCCCGGCTTCCAGACACCGCCGGCCGGCGCCTTCGGCCAGGACGGCTACGACGAGGGCAACGCCGCCCAGTACAACTGGTCCGTCCAGCAGGACATGGCGGGCCTGGTGGCTGCCATGGGCGGCAAGGACAAGGTGATCCCGCGCCTGGACGAGTTCTTCGGCAAGCTCAACGCCGGCGGCAACGAGCCGTACGACTGGGCGGGCAACGAGATCGACACCACGGCGCCCTGGGCGTACGACTACGTCGGCCAGCCCTGGAAGACGCAAGAGGTCACCCGGCGCTTCGAGACCGAGCTGTTCACGACGGAGCCCGACGGCCTGCCGGGCAACGACGACAACGGCGCGCTGTCGTCCGAGTACGTGTGGGCGGCGCTCGGCATGATGCCGGCGACCCCCGGCACCCCGACCCTCGCGCTCAACAGCCCCCTGTTCAAGCGGGCCGTGATCAGCCTCGGCACCGGCAAGAAGATCACCATCGACGCCCCGGCCGCGGCCGACAACGCGCCCTACGTCACCAGCATGCGGCTGAACGGCAGGCAGTTCGAGTCGACCGCCCTGCCCGCCTCGTTCGCGACGCGCGGCGGCGACCTCGACATCAGCCTGTCCACCCGGCCCGACACCCACTGGGCCACCGGCGCCAAGGCCGCGCCGCCGTCGTACCGGACCGGAGAGGTGCCGGCCGTCGGCTACCTCACCCCGACCGGCACCCAGGTCACCCCCGGCGGTACGAGCCTGCCGGCCACCGTCGGCGCCGCCACCCTCGCCGGGCACGCGGGCAAGGTCCGCTGGACGGCGGCCTCCGACGTCGCGGGCGTCACCGTCACCCCGTCGTCCGGCACGCTGGACCTCGGCCGCGCGCCGACCGCGCACGTACCGGTCACGATCAAGGTCGCGCAGGACACCCCGTCCGGCTACCACCCGGTGAAGGTCACCTTCCGTACGGCGGCCGGGAAGACCCTGCCCGGCGGCGCCGTCGTGGTGACCGTACCGGCCGCCGACGGAGCCGCGACCGCCTGCGACACCCTGGGCGCCACCGACACCGAATGCGGGCTCCGGCTGCGCGACAACGGCGACGGGCACACCGCCCCGGTCACCGCGGGCGGCCGTGAGGGCCGCTCCACCACCGACGGCTCACCGTTCCAGTACTTCGACGTCGACAACACCATCGTCCCCGGCGGGCACTACACGGCGACCGTGACGATCGAGTACTACGACCACGGCACCGGAAGCTGGGGCATGCAGTACGACTCCACGACCGACGCCTACAAGCAGGCGGCCCCGGTCGCCAAGACCGGCACCGACACCTGGAAGACCGCGACGTTCACCCTGGACGACGCGGCGTTCCACAACGGCGAGAACGCCGGCACCGACTTCCGGCTCGCCAACAACGGCGACACGGGAACCATCGGCAGCGTCCATGTCTCCGTCTCCGGCGACAACGTCCTCGCACTCCACCTCTGCCCCGCCGACAACTGACGGCGGTCTCCCACCGGCCACGGGCGCCGGGTGTCCGCGCGGACACCCGGCGCCCGTGGCTTTGACCCGCCCCCGACTACGTGACACCGATCGCCGACGGCATATCTTGATATCAAGCAATGTCGCAGACGCAGACGTGGAGCGGAGTACCGGTGACTGACTCGACCATCATCTATACGCGAACCGACGAGGCCCCGGCCCTGGCGACGTATTCGTTCTTGCCTGTGGTCGAGGCGTACGCCTCGACGGCCGGGGTCACCGTGGAGAGCCGCGACATCTCGCTGTCCGGGCGGATCATCGCCGGCTTCCCCGAGTACCTGGAAGAGGGCCAGCGGGTCGAGGACGCGCTCGCCGAGCTGGGCGAGCTGGCCAAGACGCCCGGCGCGAACATCATCAAGCTGCCGAACATCTCGGCCTCGATCCCGCAGCTCAAGGCCGCAGTCGCCGAGCTGCAGCAGCTCGGCTACGCGCTGCCCGACTACCCGGACGACCCGAAGACCGACGAGGACAAGGACGTACGGGCCCGCTACGACAAGGTCAAGGGCAGCGCCGTCAACCCGGTGCTGCGCGAGGGCAACTCCGACCGCCGCGCGCCCGCCTCGGTCAAGAACTACGCCAAGGCGCACCCGCACCGCATGGGCGCCTGGACCCCCGAGTCGAAGACCAACGTCGCGCACATGAGCGCCGACGACTTCCGCTCCACCGAGAAGTCGACGGTCGTCGCCGAGGACGGCACCCTGCGCATCGAGCTGGTCGGCGACGACGGCAGCACCACCACGCTGCGCGAGTCGGTGCCCGTGCTCGCCGGCGAGGTCGTGGACGCGACGGTGATGCGGGTCGCGGCGCTGCGTGAGTTCCTCACGGCGCAGGTCGCCCGCGCCAAGGCCGAGGACGTGCTGTTCTCGGTGCACCTGAAGGCCACCATGATGAAGGTCTCCGACCCGATCATCTTCGGCCACGCGGTGCGCGCCTTCTTCCCGAAGACGTTCGCCGAGCACGGCCAGGCGCTCGCGGCGGCGGGCCTCAGCCCGAACGACGGCCTCGGCGGCATCCTCAAGGGCCTGGCGGCCCTGCCGGACGGCGCGAAGATCAAGGAGTCCTTCGACGCCGAGCTGGCCGAGGGCCCGGCCCTCGCGATGGTCGACTCCGACCGCGGCATCACCAACCTGCACGTGCCGAGCGACGTCATCGTCGACGCCTCCATGCCGGCCATGATCCGCACCTCGGGCCACATGTGGGGCCCGGACGGCAACGAGGCCGACACGCTCGCCGTCATCCCCGACAGCAGCTACGCGGGCATCTACCAGGTCGTCATCGACGACTGCCGCGCCCACGGCGCCTTCGACCCCGCCACGATGGGCTCGGTCGCCAACGTCGGTCTGATGGCGCAGGCCGCCGAGGAGTACGGCAGCCACGACAAGACCTTCGAGATCCCCACCACCGGCACGGTGCGGGTCACCGACGCCACCGGCAAGGTCGTCCTGGAGCACGTGGTGAGCGCCGGGGACGTCTGGCGCATGTGCCAGACCAAGGACGTGCCGATCCAGGACTGGGTCAAGCTCGCCGTCACCCGCGCCCGCGCCACCGGCAACCCCGCGGTGTTCTGGCTGGACGAGGGGCGCGCGCACGACGCGAACCTCATCGCCAAGGTCGAGAAGTACCTGCCGGAGCACGACACGGACGGGCTGCTCATCGAGATCAGGAAGCCCGAGGACGCCATCGCGTACTCGCTGGAGCGCATCCGCAGGGGCGAGG
Organism: Streptomyces sp. NPDC087906; assembly: GCF_055584925.1. Classification (NCBI taxonomy): domain Bacteria; kingdom Bacillati; phylum Actinomycetota; class Actinomycetes; order Kitasatosporales; family Streptomycetaceae; genus Streptomyces; species Streptomyces sp. NPDC087906. Next base: position 2,699 of record NZ_JBVJLC010000011.1, on the reverse strand, counting down.
ACACCATCTCCGTCACCGGCAACGTGCTGCGCGACTACCTGACCGACCTGTTCCCGATCCTGGAGCTGGGCACGAGCGCCAAGATGCTCTCGGTCGTCCCGCTCATCAACGGCGGCGGCCTGTTCGAGACGGGCGCGGGCGGCTCGGCGCCCAAGCACGTCCAGCAGCTCGTCAAGGAGAACTACCTGCGCTGGGACAGCCTGGGCGAGTTCCTCGCCCTCGCCGTCAGCTTCGAGCACCTCGCGACGACCACGGGCAACGCACGCGCCCAGATCCTCGCCGACACGCTCGACCGCGCGACCGGCACGTTCCTGGACGAGAACAAGTCGCCCAGCCGCAAGGTCGGCGGCATCGACAACCGCGGCAGCCACTTCTACCTGGCCCTCTACTGGGCGCGTGAGCTGGCGGCGCAGACCGAGGACGCCCAGCTCGCCGGGGCGTTCGCCGCGCTGGCGAAGACGCTGGGCGACCAGGAGCAGACGATCGTGGACGAGCTGATCGCCGTCCAGGGCAAGCCCGCCGACATCGGCAGCTACTACCGTCCCGACGACGCCAAGGCGTCCGCCGTGATGCGCCCGTCGGCGACGTTCAACCAGGCCATCGCCACCCTCGGCTGACCCGGCAGAGCCACGCCTGAAAGCCCCGGTCCCGCACCCCTGCGGGACCGGGGCTTTCACCCGGCGTCGGTGTCACCGCCTGCCTCGGTCCCGACGATCCACCGGTAGGCGGCCCGCGCGCTGAACTCGGCCTGGCCGCCGGGGAAGAGCAGCTCGGCGGTGCGGAACGCCGGGTCGTCGGCCGCCGCGCCCGGTACGTACGGGACGGCGACGCAGCGCATCCCCGCCGCGTGCGCGGCGACCACACCGGGCGCCGCGTCCTCCAGCACCACACACGCGCCCGGCGCGGCGCCCAGCCGCCGCGCCGCCTCAAGGAAGACGTCGGGCGCCGGCTTGCCGTGCGCGACCTCCTCCGCCGACACAGTCGTCGCGAAGTACCGGTCGAGCCCGGTACGGCCGAGCGCGGCGTCGATGGCCGCGCCGGAGGAACCGGACGCCACCGCCAGCGGGGCACCCGCCGCGTGCAGCAGCTCCACGAACGCGCGCATCTCCGGGAACACCTCGGTCGACTTCCGCACCAGCTCCAGATACAACTCGTTCTTGTCGGCCAGCAGCTCGTCGACCGGTACGCCGATGCCGTACTCGGCGCGCAGCGCCTCCAGGGTCTCGCGCGTACTGATCCCGATGTACCGGCTGTGCTGCTCCCAGGTGAAGTCGGGCACCCCGTGGCGTGCCAGCAGCCGGCGGCCCGCCTCGTAGTAGTTCGGCTCGCTGTCGACGAGTGTCCCGTCAAGATCGAAGATGACCGCCGGTGGCTGTGACGTGCCCGAAGTGCTCATGCCCTCAGCATGTCAAGGCCCGGTACCGGCCCGCTCGCCGGCGCCGTCCGCCCTGCTACCGTCGCCGGGCATCGTCACATCGTCGTATCGAAGAGGGGACACACACCGTGAGCGTCAGCAGCGCCGGGCGGGCCTTCGTCGGATCGTTCACCTCGGCGGGAGGCCGTGGCGTGATCGCCGTGGACGTGGCGGGCGGGAGCGGCGCGCTCACCGAGCGCGGCGCCAGTGACGCGGTGGCCGATCCGTCCTTCCTCACGCTCACCCCGGACGGCTCCGTGCTCTACGCCGTCTCCGAGACGCAGGACGGCGGCGCCGCGGCCTTCGAGGTGCTCGCGGGCACCGGCGGCCTCCGGCCGCTCGGGCAGCGGGTGCGGGTCGAAGGGGCGGGCCCCACGCATCTCACACTCGTCGGCGGCCACCTGCTGACCGCCAACTACGGCTCGGGCAGCGTCAGTGTGCTGCCCGTCGCCGCCGACGGCGCGCTGCTGGCCCCGTCCGCCGTGTTCCGGCACGAGGGCGCTGGACCCCACCCCGAGCGGCAGCGCGAACCCCATGCCCACCAGGTGCTCCCCGATCCGGGCGGACGCTGGGTGGTGAGCGTCGACCTCGGCACCGACTCGGTACGGGTCTGCGCCCTCGACCCCGGGACGGGGGAGCTGACCGCGCACAGCGAGACACCGCTGCGCCCCGGGTCAGGACCGCGCCATCTCGCCTTCCACCCGGCGGGCGGCCACGCGTATCTGCTGAACGAACTCGCACCGACCCTCATGGTCTGCCGCTGGGACGCGTCTGCGGGGCGGCTCGAACCGCTCGGCGAGGCGCCGCTGCTGCCCGCGGGCGAGCAGCCGGAGAGCTTCGCCTCGGGCGTGGCCGTCTCCAGGGACGGACGGTTCGTCTGGGCCGCCAACCGGGGCCATGACAGCATCGCCGTCCTCGCGCTCGACGAGACGTACGAGAAGGCCGAGCTGGTCACCACGGTCGGCTGCGGCGGTCGCTGGCCGCGCGATCTGACGCTGGACCCGACAGGGCGCCGCCTGTACGTCGCCAATGAGCACTCCGGCGACGTGACCTGGTTCGACATCGACCCGGTGACCGGGATCCCGGCCCGCGCCGGTTCCTTCGAGGCCCCCGCCGCCTCCTGCGTGATCTTCGGCTGAGGCCGAGCGGGACGTGATCTTCGGCTGGGACCGAGCGGCGGGGGGGGGGGGGGGGGGCCGCGCCGCCCCCGCCCCGCCCGGCCCGGGGGGCGCCGGGGGGCGGGGGGGGGGGCGGCGGGGCCCCGGCCCCGGCAAGCCCACCAGAC
>NZ_JBVJLC010000010.1:0-268090 GCF_055584925.1 Streptomyces sp. NPDC087906 | reverse complement strand
GGGGACCCTGTGGGAGAGTAGGACGCCGCCGAACAATCTTTGGTAAGAACAGGGAAGCCCCTGCACCTCACGGTGCGGGGGCTTTTCTGCGTTCAAAACAAGTTGCCTAGCCGGCCGGTCTGCCCGCACGATCTGTGCATGAACCATGTGATACGGGCGGCTCGTGCCGACGAATGGGCCAAGGCGCGGGAGCTTCGGCTGATCGCGCTCCAGGATCCGGCCGCTCCGGTCGCCTTCCTCGATACGTACGAGAACGCCCTCCAAGAGCCCGACTCGTTCTGGCAGGAGCGCTCCGCGCGAGCCACCGCCCTGCCCGGCGCCCCGGCCGGCCAGTTCATCGCCGAGGCGCCGGACGGCAGTTGGGCCGGCTCGGTGGTCCTGTTGATCGAGGACGCGGGGACGACGGACTTCGGGGGCGTCGAGGTGAAGGAGGCGCAGGGGCTTGTCGTCGGTGTCTTCGTACGGCCCGAGCAGCGCGGCACCGGGCTGATCGGGAAGCTGATCGGCGCCGCCCTGGACTGGGCGTGGTCGGTCGAGGCGCCGAAGCTGGGCCGCGTACTGCTCCATGTCCACCCGGAGAACCTGCGGGCGCAGGGGGCCTATCGGCGGATCGGGTTCGAGCCGACCGGCGGCACCGTCCGGTTCGCGTCTCATTCCTCGGTGGAGGAGCTGGAGCTGGCGATCGCCCGCCCCGAAGACTGACCGTTCACACGCCGCTCACCCAGGGGGCGAAGGCCGGAGTGGCGCCTCGTGGAGCGGCTCCTCGTACGGCAGCTCGTGGTCCGGCCAGCGGTCGCGGCCCTGTTCCCGTGAGCGCAGCAGCGCCAGCGCGGGCAGGCCCTGCGATCTGCCCGTGGCGAGCAGTTCCGGCAGGGACGGCAGCGGGGCGACGGCCGCCACATCGTCCAGGACCAGGGTGAGTGGTGGGTCGAGCCGGCCGTCAGATGACCGTGCGGCCATGCGGCGGCCGTGCTCGACCACGCTTGAGGAGAGTGCCGTGAGCAGGGGCATCGCGCCGGGGCGCGAGCGGGGATCCTCGATCGGCTCGCCCACTACGTAAAGCGTGCCCCCCTCGGCGACGAAAGATTCCAGCGTCAGCGAATCTGTCCGATTCGGCGTGCAGGTCTCGCGGATATGGATCGAGGACAGCGACGACAGTGCCCGTGCCGTCAACTGCTGGGCGATCTCCCGCCGTTGAGGGTGCGCGGTGTACGCGGACTCCAGCAGTCCCGCCAGTCCCGACGCGGCCTTCGCGTGCGTACGCAGGATCCGTACCGCCTCTTGGGCGCTGCCGCCCTGCGCCCATCTGTGTACCTGCTTGAACGGCCGGCCGTCGACCGCCGCCGCGTGCAGCCAGCAGCGCAGCAGGGTCTCCGCCGTGTCGGCCATCGCCGCGTCGATCAGGGCGCGGGGCCGTACGGGGGCCAGCAGCGCCGCCGCGCGGGCGGCCGCGGTCGTGGCGTCGGTGCAGCCGGCTGTCGGCGACCAGTGCAGCCGGGCCGGGGTGTCGCACAGGTGCCCCGGGTCGTACACGAGGACCGGCCCGAGCTTCGCCCGCGCGTCCTTGGTCTCGGCCCATACGGTCGGGTCGGACGTGACGACGAGCGCCGGGCCTTCGGCGTCCCGGATGGCCTGTATGGCTGCCGGGCGGCGGGTGTGCCGGTCGCCGTAGCGCACCTGCGGGGCAGCGCGCGGCGCGGGGACGGCCGCAGGGACGGCGGCGATGACGATCCGCTCGGGTTCGGCGGCGGGGGGCTGTTGCTGTACGTGCTGTTCCTGGACCGGCATCGGCTGGACCGGCATCGGTTGGACCGGCGGCTGAGGCGGTGCCTGGGTCGGCACAGGGGCCGGTACGGGCGCCGGAGGCATCTGCCGCTCCACACCCGTGCCCTGTCCCCCGCCCGCGCCGGCCGCCGGGCCCCCGGGGTGCTCCGGGTACTGCGGATACTCCGTGTACTCCGGGTACTGCTTCCGCCGCTTCCGTACCAGCCGCCAGCGCGTCAGTACCCCCATGGCGAAGACCGTCAGCACGGTCAGCACCATGAGCTGGCTGATCAGCAGCCCCCAGAACAGCCCGTATCCGGAGAGCTGCGCGGGCGGCGTGGCCGGCCAGGCGCCCGCCACGTCGTGCGGCTTCGTCACCAGTTCGCGCAGCGCCAGCGGCGTCCGGCCGAAGGTCACCCCGTCCGGCCAGCCGCCGTGCGAGAAGAGCCCGGCGAGACCGGTCGACGTCCAGACGAGGATCGTCAGGCCGAGCAGGAAGGCGAGCAGCGCCAGCAGCAGGCCGTCGGGGATGCCCCCCTGCCGGCCCGAGCCTGCGCCCGCACCGGCGCCTGACGGTCGGTCGTCGCGGGCCGGCATGTCACGCCACCGTCGACTCGGAGGACTCGTTGAACTGGCGTTGCCGCTCCATCAGGGCCGCCCGCTGTTCCGCCTCCCACTCGGCGGCCTGTACGTCGGCGGGCAGTCCGCCGCCGGCTTCCAGCGCGTCGGCCGCGTCGGACGCCTCCGAGTTCTCCGTCATGGCCCGGTCGGTGAAGACCAGGGGGCGTTCGGCCTCCGTCACCAGGTGTTTGACGACCTGGACGTTGCCGTTGACGTCCCAGACGGCGATGCCGGGGGTGAGCGTCGGGATGATCTCCACGGCCCACCGCGGCAGCCCGAGCACCCGGCCGGTGGCTCTCGCCTCGTCGGCCTTCTGGGCGTAGATCGTTCGGGTCGAGGCCATCTTGAGGATGGCCGCGGCTTCCCGCGCGGCGGCTCCGTCGACGACGTCCGAGAGATGGTGGACGACGGCGACGAACGAGAGGCCGAGCCGCCGGCCGAACTTCAGCAGCCGCTGGAAGAGCTGGGCGACGAAGGGGGAGTTGATGATGTGCCAGGCCTCCTCGACCAGGAAGATGCGCTTCCTGCGGTCGGGGCGGATCCAGGTGTGCTCCAGCCAGACGCCGACGATCGCCATCAGGATCGGCATCGCGATCGAGTTGCGGTCGATGTGCGAGAGGTCGAAGACGATCAGCGGCGCGTCGAGGTCGATGCCGACGGTCGTCGGGCCGTCGAACATGCCGCGCAGGTCGCCGTCGACCAGGCGGTCGAGGACGAGGGCGACGTCCAGGCCCCAGGCCCGTACGTCGTCTATGTCGACGTTCATCGCCTCGGCGGACTCGGGCTCGGGGTGGCGGAGCTGGTCGACGATGTCCATCAGGACCGGCTGGCGCTCCACGATGGTCTCGTTGACGTAGGCGTGCGCGACCTTGAGCGCGAAGCCGGAGCGCTCGTCCAGGCCGTGGCCCATGGCGACTTCGATGATGGTGCGGAGCAGGGCGAGCTGGCCGGTCGTGGTGATGGCGGGGTCGAGCGGGTTGAGCCGGATCCCGTCGTCCAGGGCGGCCATGGCGTCGAGACGGATGGGGGTTATGCCGAGCTGGCGAGCGATCAGGGCCCATTCGCCCGCGCCGTCCTCGCCCTGGGCGTCGAGGACGACGACCTGGCGGTCGCGGAAGCGGAGCTGGCGCAGGACGTACGTCTTCTCCAGCGCCGACTTGCCGTTGCCGGACTCGCCGAGCACCAGCCAGTGCGGGGCGGGGAGCTGCTGCCCGTAGAGCTGGAAGGGGTCGTAGATGTAGCCCTTCCCGCTGTAGACCTCGCGGCCGATGATCACCCCGGAGTCGCCGAGGCCGGGTGCGGCGGTGGGCAGGTAGATGGCCTGCGCCTGGCCCGTCGAGGTGCGGACGGGCAGCCGGGTCGTCTCCACAGCTCCGAAGAGGAAGCTGGTGAAGGCGTCCGTGACGATGGACAGCGGATCTCGCATCACAGGCCCCTTTCTCGGCAGTCGGCCATCGGTTAGCGGCGGATGCCGGTCGCGAACGGCAAGGTGTTCACAAAGGCCCGGTGGTGTTCGCGGTCGCACCACTCCAGCTTCAGATACGACTTGCCGGCCGAGGCCCTGATCGTCCTTTTGTCCCTGGCCAGGGCGTCGGGGTTACGGGACGACACAGTGATGTACCCGACGAGGTTGACGCCGGCCGCACCGCTGGCGAGATCTTCACCCCGCTGGTCCATCCGGCCGTGGGCCGCCATGTCGCGCGGGTCGACCGTGCGGTTCATCTTGGCCTGGCGGTTGCGCTCGGCCTCGTCGTTCGTCTTCTCCGTCAGCATCCGCTCGATGGCGATCTCGGTGGGTTCGAGATCCATCGTGACGGAGACGGTGCGGATGACGTCGGGGGTGTGGACGAGCAGCGGGGCGAGGAAGTTGACGCCGACCGGGGTCATCGGCCATTCCTTGACCCAGGCCGTGGAGTGGCACCAGGGCTGGCGGGTCGACGACTCGCGGGTCTTGGCCTGGAGGTACGTCGGTTCCATCGCGTCCAGCTCGGCCGGCCAGGCGTTTCGTTTCGTCATGGCCTGGATGTGGTCGATGGGGTGGTCCGGGTCGTACATGGAGTGGACGAGGGAGGCGAGCCTGCCCTGGCCGAGGGGCTGGCGTACCCGGATGTCGGCCTCGGCGAGGCGGGCGCAGATGTCGGTCAGCTCGCGGGCCATGACGACGGCGAGTCCCGCGTCGTTGTCGAGCTTCTTCGGGCCGCCGGCCTGCCGGGCGGCGCGGGCCATGGTCTGGGCCTCGGCGGCGAGTTCGCGGGTGAAGTGCATGCAGGCGACGAGGTACGCGCGGTGCTGCTCGCTGGAGGTGGAGACCATCGACTGGAGCTGGTCGTACGACTCCTGGAGCCAGCCGGGGGAGGCGGCGTCGCCGCGCTGGGCGACGTCCTTGGCGTGGGCGTCGGGGTCGGCGGGGAGCGTGCGGGCGAGCATCTGGAGGCGGGTGACGAAGCCGTCGCCGTTGGCGACGTGCTTGAGGAGGGTGCCGAAGCGGTCGACGAGGGCTTCCTGGTCCTCGCTGTCGCGCAGTCCGACGCCGGGGCCCTCGATCTCGATGGCGGCGGTGACGGTACGGCGGTCGGCGTGGAGCAGGACGGCGATCTCGTCGGGGCCGAAGGGCGCGGCGAGCCAGTTGATCCGGCCGATGCCGGGCGGCGGGCCGACCTCGACCTCGCGGCCGTCGATGTGCGTGCCGGACTCCATGGCGGCGGAGCGGTAGGTGGTGCCGTTGCGCAGGGTGCGTTTGAAGCTGCGGTTGATCTCGAACCACTTGTAGAACGTGCGGTGCTTGTACGGCACGTACACCGCGGCGAGCGCGATGAGCGGGAAGCCCATGAGCGTGACGATCCGCAGCGGCAGGACGGGCACCAGGAGACCGCACATCATGCCGAGGAACGCGCCGCCGATGATGAGCGCGATCTCGCCGGTCTCGCGGTTCTTGCCGACGATCGCGTTCGGCCGGGCGCGGCCGACGAGATACGTACGGCGGGGCGCGATGGGTTGGGCCTGGGTCGTCAACGCCCGCCACCTCCTGTGCTCTTGTTACCTGGACCGCCGGGGCCGCCGCTGTGGCGGGCGCTGTGCGGGGTGCCGCTGGTCGGGCTGCTGCTGCGGGGCGGGGGTGCGGCGGAGGGGACATGTCCGCCGCCCGACCCGCCCCCGGACTGACCCCCGGACTGGGGCGTACGGGAACTGTGCGCGGCGACGCCGCCGGCGAGTGAATTCCCCGACCGGCCGCCGCCGCCCCCTCCACCGCCGCCTCCGCCGTCGCCGTTGTTGCGGCTGCTGTGGGTCTTGATGCCCTGGGAGACGAGGGCGGCGGGGGAGCTGATGAGGGCCGCGGCCTGGGAGCCGTCGGTGGCCTGCTTGCGGTTGGTGCGTGACGAGGCGATCTCGTCGCCGAAGCCGGGCACGAAGCGGTAGATCATCGCGGAGGCGAAGATCGCGAGGAGGATTATGGCGAGTCCGGAGACGACGGCGGAGAAGCTGTCGGGGCCCTTGTCGGAGGAGAGCGCGCCGGCGAGGCCGAGTACGACGACGATCACGGGCTTCACCATGATCACGGCGATCATGATGCCGGCCCAGCGGCGGACGTGGCCCCACATGTTCTTGTCGACGAGCCCGGCGTAGACGACGGTGCCGAGGAGCGCGCCGACGTACAGCAGGGCGGCTCTGATGACCAGTTCGAGCCAGAGGACGCCGGCGGCGAGGATCGACACCAGCGAGACGACGATGAGCATGATCGGCCCGCCGCCGATGTCGTCGCCCTTCTTGAGGGCGTCGGCGAAGCCGCCGAAGAAGACGTCGGTGTGGCCGCCGGTGGAGCTGGAGATGACCTGCGTGACGCTGTCGGTCGCCGAGACGACGGTGTAGAGGATCAGCGGCGTGAAGGCGGAGGCGAGGACGGTCAGCCAGAGGAACCCGATGGCCTCGGAGAGCGCGGTGGACAGCGGCACCCCGCGAATGGCCCGCTTGGCGACGGCGAGCAGCCACAGGACGAGCGTGAGCACGGTGGAGGCGGCGAACACGACGGCGTACTGCCGGAGGAACGCGGGGTTGGTGAAGTCGACGTTGGCGGTGGAGGTGACGGCGTCGCTGAGCTTGCCGATGATCCAGGAGGCGGCGTCGGCGCAGCCTTTGGCGAGGGAGGAGAGGGGGTCGAGGGCGGTGTCCGCGTTCGGTGGCCCGCCGCCGCCGGGGGTCGACGGGTCGTCCTCGCAGTACTCCCTGGCCATCCCCTTGATGAGGTCGCAGGTGTCTTTGCTGGCGGTGGGCGAGGGGCTGGGAGACGGTGCTGCGGCGGCTCGGGCGGCGAGCAGGAACAAGGACGCCTGCACGCCGGTGAGCGTGAGGAGGAGCGAGCGCGCGAAGCGCCGTGGGCCGCTGCCGGTGATGCCGGTCAGGCCGGTGCTACCGGGCATAGGTGAAGCCTCCGTATCCCTGGACAGCCTTCGCGATGTCGCCCGCGGAGGAAGCGCGGTTGTCGCCGCTGACCGGCGTGGGGCCGTCGACCTGGCTGGAGGACGAGATCTTCCAGTCGTTGCCGAGCCACTTGAGCTTCTCCGTGAGGGTGAACCACGTCTCGGTCACGGGCTTGGTCGACGCGGTGCCGGCGAGTCCCACGAGACCGGTCGACCACACCTCGACGGTGGCCATGTCGCCGTTCAGCTCGGTGACCTTGGTGCCGACGGGGATCGTCCGGGACACGAAGGTGAGCCCGGGGGGTGTGCTGCCGTCCTCGTTGAGACCGATGTTCTTGAAGAAGGCCGCTGAGTAGGCCTGGTCGAGGCTGCTGAGGAGGCTGTTCACGGTCGCCGGGTCGTACGTGGCGGTGACGATGTCCCGCCGGGAGGCGGGGTTGAACATGCCGTCCGAGCCCAGGGCCACCGCGTAGTTGGCCGCCGCGCTCGCCGCGCCCTGTTCGTCCTTCGCGAAGCCCGCCGGGATCGCCCCGTTCGTGCCGTTCGCCCCCGTGACCGGCTTCACGCCCGAGGCCGCCGTCGGGTCGGCCGCCGCGCCCTTGGCGCCGGCGGACGGCGTCTTGTCGTCCCCGCCGCCGCGATTCGCGAAAGCGATCGCCGCGATGAGGACGACGACGACCCCGACCACTGTGACCAGCGAGCGCGAAGCGCGCGCGGGCCGGCGCCCGCCGCCGTACGCGTCGCCGCCGCGGCCGTCGGGCAGGCGGGTGCGCGTCTGCCCGGAGCCGCCGAAGCCGTCGTCGGCGCGGTTCGCGTCGCCGCCGTAACCCTGCTCGTCACCGAAGCTCATGCCGCGTGTGCTCCCTCGACCGATTGCGGTGCCTCGTAGTACGACGGTAGCCGTCCTGGTTCCCGCGCGGGCGGGGTGTGGTGACTGGACATCAGGGAGACGCAACCTCAGCCGGTGGGCGCGAAGGACGGGTGGTGTCGGTGGCGGGGCGGGGGATGGGACGGGGGGATCGGACGGGTGGTCAGACGGCCATCCCGTACACGATGGTGAACAGCGTGCCGAGCGAGCCGATGATGAAGACGCCGGTCAGTCCGGCGACGATCAACCCCTTGCCCTGCTCGGCGCTGAACGTGTCCCTCAGTGCTGTCGCGCCGATCCGCTGCTTCGCCGCGCCCCAGATCGCGATACCGAGGCAGAGGAGAATGGCAACGGCCATCACGACCTCGATCATCACCTTGGCTTCGTTCCCGAGACTGCCGAACGGACCCCAGTTCGGGGCGATGCCACCGATGATGGTGGAGATGTCGCCCTTGTCGGCCGCCAGGTACATGTAACTCACCACCCCTGTTGGGTTGTTCACTGCCCGTGCCGCACGGCATGGGTCACGCTCTATCTTCGCTGATGGAACCGGCCTCGTATGCCGCTTGGCGGGTCTCTTTACCCGATCCCCGCACATATGACCGACCGCAGTGCTCTGACCTGGCGCGGACCGGTGTATGTGAGGACGCGCATGGTGACTCTGTGTATCACGGTGCGTGACTCCGGGCAATGACTGTCGTTGTTCCACCTTGGCGCAAGATCACTCGGCACGACGGGTGGTGACGGTCCGTCGGTTGGTCCGCCCACCGTACGGGTGAACCTCACGAAGGGTGCCGCGCCGCCCGCCCGTCCGTCGAACGGCCCATCACATGGGCGAATATGCCCGCCGCGGAGGGTCTCCAGTCCCGGTCCGCCGCCGGCCGGCCCGGCATGTCATCGGTTCGGGCTTTGGGAGGGTGCCGCCGGAACCGGAAGAACGGGGCGAGGGCATGACGGCGCATTCGGATACGGGCAAGTGGCGATCGCTGATCGAGGAGGCGGGGCTGGGGGCGGCCGGCAGTGGCCCCTCTCTGCGGCACAGCGCGGGGCCGTGGACCAGCGCGGCGGGCGCGGCGGAGGCGCTGCGTACGGACCTCGGGCGGGTACGGGAGGACTTCGCGGCGGCGCACGACGGTCTGACGGCGGGTACGGCGGGCCTGGGCGTCGCGGCGGTGCTGGGGGCGGTACGGGGGTCGTGGGAGCGGCGCGTCGAGCGGGCGATGGGGGAGTGCGGCGGGCTCTCGGCCGGCCTGCGGGCGGTGGCGAGGGACCAGGGTGAGATCGAGACGGCGATCAGGTCGTCGTTCGGGCGGCTGGCGCCGGGGGACGGCCGGTGACGCCGGACTGCGCGGGAGGTCTGACGCTGGCCCAGTTACGGACGCTGGACTGCGCGGAGCTGGAGGGCGCGGCCGACGGCTGGGGCAGGGCGAGCAACCGCGCGGACGCGGCGCGGGACCGTATCGACAAGCAGGTCCTGGTCGGGCTGGCGACCACGCAGGAGGGCGCGGCGGCGCAGGCGGCGGTGGCGCGGCTGCGGGTGCTGAGCCGGGACTTCCAGTACATCTACACGGAGTGCGGCCTGGTCCGTACGACGCTGAACAGCTTCGCGAACGAGCTGAGGGCGCCGCAGCGGGAGCTGCGCCGGGCGCTGGACGACGCGGACGGCCTGCGGTTCAGCGTGCACGAGGACGGGTCGGTGAGCTACCCGCCGGCGGGCGAACCGACGCTGACGGCGCAGCGGCCGCCGGGCGGCACGAGCGCGGGCCGGCTGCTGCGCCCGCCGGACCTGGGGCCGGCGCCGTCGCCGCCGTCGCCGTCGGCGCTGCCGGGCCCGTCGGGCCTGAACCCGAACGCGGCGAAGGCCCAGGAGATCGCGGACCGCATCGCGCGTGCGCTGTTCGAAGCGCGGGACATCGACAGCCGGTACACGCGCACGCTGCGAAAACTGACGGCCCAGGAGGGCCTGGGGGTCACGTCGGCGACGTGGACGGATACGTACGGGGACGCGGCCGCGGTCCGGGGCCTGGCGGACGAGTACCTGAGCGACGCGATCCCGGCGGACAAGTCCCCGGCGGCCCGCAAGGCCTGGTGGGAGGGGCTGACCCAGGAGGCCCGCGAGGAATACCTGGCGGTCTTCCCGGACCGGATCGGCAACCTGGACGGCATCCCGTCGGACGTACGCGACGCGGCGAACCGCGACAACCTCCAACTCCTGATCGGAAAACTCACGGCCCAGGATGACGCGGAGTCGCGCACGCGCCTGGAGGGCCTACGGGAAATCGACCGCCAGCTCAGGTCGGTGGACCCGAGGGTGCCGCCGATGTATTTGCTGGGAATCGGAGACGAGGGGAACGGCCGGGCGATCGTGGCGTACGGGAATCCGGATACGGCGAGGAATGTATCGGCGTATGTACCGGGCTTGGGGACGGCGCTGGACAAAGGGTTCGCGGTGAATGACCTCGCGAGGGCACGGGAGACGGCTGTTGGGGCACGCGAGTATGACCCTTCCAGTGCGTCGATCGTGTGGCTCGGATACGACGCACCGCAGCTTTCCGCCGATGACATCACGGGCAACTCGGATGTCATGTTCGCGGACCGCGCGGTGACCGGAGCAACCGCGTACAACGAATTCATGGCCGGCATCTCGGCAACGAACCAGGCGGAAGACCCTCACGTGACAGCGATCGGGCATTCGTACGGGTCGCTCACCGTTGGTCAGGCGGCGCAGCGGCACGGCGGCATTCCGGGCGCTGACGACATTGTTCTGGTCGGGAGCCCAGGCACCGGAGCCAAGACTGCGGACGAGCTGGGGGTCGGACGCCATCACGTATTCGTCGGTGCGGCGGACAACGACCCGGTCACGGCGATGCCGGCCAAGATCGAAGGGCGTGGCATGGCGCAGGGTGCGATGGGCGGCGCAATGATCGGCAGTGTCGTGGGCGGCCCCGTGGGGGCCGGTGTCGGAGGTGTCCTGGGAGGCGCGACAGCCTTCCTCGCGCAAGACGCACAGGCCGACGACCGCGAGCTCTGGTACGGGACGGACCCAGCGCATGCGGCCTTCGGCGCGCAACGTTTCCGGGTGGGGGATGGGCCGCGCCCCATCGCTGACATGGGCGGCTTTGACGCGCACTCGGGGTACTTCGAGGAAAAGAAGGACGAGGAATCTGCTCAGAACATCGCGAAGATCGTAGCTGGCCAGAGCCACAAGATCAGTACTCAGGAGCCCCGATGAAAGCCGTGCGCCTCGTTGTCGCAATCCTCCTGCTAGTCATGGTGGAAGGATGCGGGGGGAATCCGGACGCAGATAAGGTTGAAAAGGACAGGCGTGGCATGAATATGCAGGCGGCAGCCGAAAAAGCGGACATGATCATGCAGCAGACGCTCTCCGGAGTTACGCCGGAACTACGCTGGACCCACGGGCCGTCGAATGAAAGCTCGTGCACCGACTTCAAGAATGATTCGCAGGGAACTGGTTCGGTGAAGCGTCGCATCGCAGTCATGACCGTCGTCTCAGAAGTGAGGCGCGGAAGTCTGCTCGGTGTCGTGGAGCGCAACTGGAAGAGGCACGGATTCCGGATCACGAGCGTAGATAACGACAAGGACTTGCCAGCGATTTTTGCGTCAACACCGGAAGACTTCCGGATGCGCGTCGCCGTAGGCGGCCGCGGGCAGTTCTTTCTCTCCGTCACCACCCCCTGCTTCCGCGAATCGCCCGTCTCCGCCCCGGCGACCCCGCCGAACACGCCCGACCGGGCCGGTGAGTACCCGCAACCACCAGACGTGCACGACGACTTTTGGTCATCCAGCGAACCTCTTGCGTCGTCCTCGCCCGCCACCCCCTGATCCCTCCCCTCCCCGCCTACACTGGCCCCTGACAGTCGTGGTGTCCCTCTCCCGAAGGGCGTTTGACGGTGCGTAAGGCCTGGCTCGTCGCGGGGGCGCTTGGTGGGGTCGGGGTTACGTTCGTCGGGGTTCTCGTCGTCGGGACCTTTGCCGCCGCCTCCGGGATCGCCGGGGCCGGGGGTGGGGGGGCTGTCGGGTTGGCCAAGGGGGCTGTGCCCGCCGCGTACCGGACGCTCGTCCAGCGGGCCGGCGAAACCTGTCCCGCCGTCAACTCCGCGCTGATCGCCGCGCAGATCTATCAGGAGAGCGGCTGGAACCCCTCCGCGCAGTCCCCCGCCAACGCCCGCGGCATCGGGCAGTTCATCCCCGGCACCTGGGACGCGCACGCCGTCGACGGGGACGGGGACGGCGACAAGGACATCTGGGATCCCGCCGACGGGATCATGTCCGCCGCCTCCTACGACTGCGAGTTGGCGAGCTACGTCAAGGACGTCCCCGGCGACGTCACCGACAACATGCTCGCCGCGTACAACGCGGGGGCGTACGCCGTCATCAAGTACCGCGGGGTTCCGCCGTACAAGGAGACGCAGAACTACGTCAAGACCATCCGCACCCTCGCCAAGAGCTTCACCGCGCCCGCCGGGCGGATACTGCCGTCGCAACAGGCCGCGGGTGCCATCGAGTTCGCGCAGCAGAAGCTCGGGACGCCCTATCTGTGGGGTGGGAACGGCACGCCCGAGCAGGGCGGGCGGTTCGACTGCTCCGGGCTGACGCAGGCCGCGTACCGCAGCGTCGGGATCGAGCTGCCGCGCGTCGCGAACGATCAGTACAACGCCGGTGAGCATCCCGCACGCAATGAGCTGTTGCCCGGTGATCTCGTCTTCTTCTCGGACGATCTCAACAATTCCCGGGCCATTCACCACGTCGGCATGTACGTCGGCGGCGGATACATGATCGACGCTCCTTACACCGGCGCGGTGATCAGGTTCGACAAGATCGACTCCCCGGATTATTTCGGCGCGACGCGAGTTACCGACGACGGCGCGAAATCGCTGCCCACCGACCTGCCGAAGAGCCGGTCAGCGGCCTGACGCCGATCGCGGCGCGGACCGCGCCGACCCGGTCCGATGGCTGGAACTCTCCGTCGGGCGCGGGTCCTGAACTGCGACGACGTGTCACTCTTCGATAACGTCATGGTGATCTTTCGGTGGAGTGCGGAACGTAGACGGTGAGTGGGCCGTTCCCTGGACTGTGACTGCGGTACTGATCACGCAGCACGTCTCGTACTGACCACGGGGGTTGGTAGAAGCGACGCACGAGGAAGTGCGGTCGCAGCGGGCAACAAGGCAAGGGGCCGCAGCAGATGGCTGGACTCGTACTGGATGGGTCGAACCCCGACGTCAGTCTGCTTTACGACATCAACGGACTCGCGAAGGACGCCCCTTCGTGGTTCGACCGCGTCATGGAATTCGTCGGCGAATACGGCATTCTTCTCGGGCTCGTGCTCGTCGTGCTCTGGAGCTGGTGGAGTGTGCGCAGGCGCGGCACGGCCGGGGACTCCGTCTCGGGTGTCGCCGGGCTCGTCTGGGCGCCGCTCGCCGCCGGTGTCGCCCTGCTCGTCAACATCCCCATCCGGGACTTCGTCGGGCGCAACAGGCCGTTCGTCGACCACAAGGGCCTGGACGTCCTCGTCGCGGGCAAGGACGACTTCTCGTTCGTCAGCGACCACGCCACGATGGCGATGGCGATCGGCGTCGGGATCTTCATCGTCCACCGCAAGTTCGGGCTCGTCGCGATCGGCCTCGCGCTGCTCGAAGGGTTCTGCCGCGTCTACATGGGGGTGCACTACCCGACGGACGTGATCGGCGGGTTCGCCCTCGGCACGGCCGTCACGCTGCTGCTCACGCCCGTCGCGCTCGCGCTGCTCACCCCGCTGATGTCGGCGGTCTCCCGGTCGGGCCTCGCGGGCTGGTTCGTACGCTCCCGCTCCGCCCGCGCCGCGGACGCGGCGGCGCTCACCGCGGGCGGTACGCGCGCGCTGGACATCCCCGAGCCCCGGCCCGACGACAACAACCTCGCCGCCTGACCGCCGCCAGCCCCTGCCCGTCAGCCTTCTGGGGCGGTCTGTACGGCGCTGACCACCACGTTCGAGTCCCAGTGGCCCTGCGCGTCGATCACGCCGCCGCAGGTGATCAGCCGTAGCTGCGGCTGAGCCACGGGCCCGTACACCCGGGCCGTCGGGAACCGCCGCGTCCGGTAGGTCTCGACGGACGTCACCCGGAACGGCAGCCGCCGCCCGTCGCCCAGCTCCGCCTCGATCCTGGCCCCTTCGTGCAACCGGCCGATCTTGGCGAAGACGCCCTTCCTGAGGTGGTTGCCGCCGATGCGCCTGCCGTGCTCGTACTCGTTGGCGGGGGCGTCCCGGTGGCCGACCAGCACAGCGGGGCCGCGCTGGCCGGGGCGCGGGCCCAGGGCGTACCAGCCGACCCGCATCGGGTTGCGGAACCCCGGCACCTCCAGCGCGCCCGTCGCGTCGAGCCCCAGCGGCAGGATGTCCGCGTCGACACCGAGCGACGGGATGTGCAGCCGTACCGGCACGGAGTGCGCGTCCGTCACCCGGATCTGCCGCGGTTCGGCCGCCGACTGCGCCGGTGCCTGCGGCGGCGCGGGGCGCGGGGCGAGAAGCTGGAGCAGTACGGCGGCCACGGCGCACAGACCGGCGACGGCCAGCAGCACCTTTATCGCGGTGTCCGCGGGCGCCGTCGCCTTCACGGTCAGTGGTCCCCGCCCGCGGCTCGGCGCTGGAGCCGGCGGATGACGAGCAGCGAGCCCGCCGCCGCTGCCGCCGTGGCGCCGATCGCGAGGGACAGCTCGGCGGGACCCGTCGGGGCCGAGGCGTCGGCCGCCTGCGCCGGATGGTCGGCGCCGCCGCGCGCGGCGCCGGACGGCGTCACCTGGACCGCCCCCACCACCGCGGAGGCCGACCCCGGCGGGGAGGCGATGCCGGATGCGACTCCCGTCGCGGTTCCCGACGACGGCATGGTGGACCGGGTGGCGGACGGGGTCCGGGAGGACGTCGCGGTCGGCCGGGGAGTCGCCGCCGGGTGGGAAGTCGCCGGGTGGGAAGTCGCCGCCGGGCGGCGCGATGCCGTCGTGGAGGCCGTCGCCGCCGGTCGGCGGGATGCCGAGGCCGTCGCCGTCGCCCGCGGCGTCGAGGACCGCGTCGCCCTCCCCGTCACCTCCGACTTCGGCCGCGACGTCGACGAGATCGTCTCCCCGGTCCCCGGCTCGGCCGCCGGGAGCGGCGAGCCGTCCGGGGCGATCAGGCTGAAGCCCGCCACGTGCTGGCCCTGCGGGTGCTTCGGCTCGTCGTTCCGGTAGTAGTACAGCGGGTGCTGGTCGTAGATCACCTGCGGCAGCCGGGTGCCCGGCACGAGCCGCTTCGTCTGCCCGGTGTCCCCCGTCACCCCGCGTGCCTTCGTCGGGAAGCCCACGGCGGCCGGCCAGGTCTTCGCGCACGTGCCCGTACAGCCGGACACATCGGGTTTGTCGGCCTTCCGCAGATACAGCGGGTTGCCCTTCTCGTCCGCCAGGGCCGCGCCGCTCGCGGTGTTGATGAGCGTCAGCTCGCGCGGCTTCGTCGGCCGGTCGACGGCGGTGGCCGCCGTACCGGTCGCGAGACCGAGGGCGAGCAGCAGAGCGGTGGTGACGACGACTGCGGCAGACCGGGGTCCGTAACGGTGCATGCATACAGGCCACCGGCAGCCGGTCCTTCCGGCCACTTCGGTGGGCCGTACGGGCTACCGGAGCGGCCGGGTCCGCAGCGCTGCGGCGACCGCGTCCGCGGCGACCGCCGTTACAGCGCCTGCGGGAAGTCGAACAGCCGGTCCGGGTCGTACTGCTTCTTCAGCGTCGTCAGCCGCCCCGCCGCCGAGCCGTAGTACGCGCTGCGCCAGTCCTTCAGCGTCGGGTCGATGTAGTTCTGGTACGCGGCGCCCGACGCGTACCGGCGCATCGCGCCGTGCGCGCCCTTCAGCCAGCCCTGCTGGGCCGAGCCCGAGGTGCCCTGCTGCCAGGAGCCGATGTACTGCGCCAGCATCCGCGAGCGCCGGTGGACGAAGGCCGTGGCCGACGGGTCGACGCGGTTGACCGCGCCGCCGAGCGCCGTGAGGGCGACGGAGCCGCTGCCGCCGCCCTGGCTCGTCGGGATCTTGGTGAAGTCCTCCACGGCGGATATGAGGGCCTGCCGGCCCGCCGGGGACAGCGAGCGGTCGTAGAAGTCCGACGCCGCCGCGTACGTCTCGCGGTGCAGCCCGCCCTGCTTGCTGCGGCCCGGGGTGCTGCCGGGGAGCTTGCACTGTTCGGCGGTGAGGCCCGAGCAGCCCGCGTACACCTGCATCGCGTCCTCGTAGCCGCGCGGCTTGATCGAGACGGAACTCGCGGGGCCAGGCCCGCCGGGGCCGTCGGCGAGCCGGTCGACCGCGTTGTGCAGCCCGGCCTCGTCGCCGAGCGAGAAGACCGAGAGGGAGAGGGTGGGGGTGACACCGCCGGGGCCCGCGTCCAGGTGCAGCGACGACCAGATCTCGTCCGGCTGCTCGGGGCCCCACTCCTGCCAGGCGGCGAGCAGGGTGTCGGCCTTCGACCAGGGCCAGTTCATGAAGCCCGCGATGCCCTCGGGGGCCGGGTGGGTGTCGAAGCGCAGCTCGGTGACGACGCCGAAGTTGCCGTTGCCCGCGCCGCGCAGCGCCCAGAAGAGGTCCTTGTTCTCGTCGGCGTCGGCGGTCAGCCGCCGGCCGTCGGCCGTGATGAGGGTTGCGGACGTCAGGCTGTCGCAGGTGAGGCCGTACGCGCGGGCGGTGACGCCGTGGCCGCCGCCGAGGGCCAGTCCCGCGACGCCCACGGTGGGGCAGGACCCGGCCGGGATCGTCCGGCCGTGGTCGGCCATGGCCCGGTAGACGTCGGAGAGTTTGGCGCCGGCGCCGACCGTGCCGTCGCCGGCTCCGTCGAGCGAGTTGAGCTTCGATATGTCGATCACGAGCCGGCCGTTGCCGCTCGACCAGCCCGCGTACGAATGGCCGCCGCCGCGTATGGAGACCGGTGTGCGGTGCGTACGGGCGAAGGCCAGGCACTCCTTGATGTCGCCCTCGCCCGTGACGTAGGCGACGGCCGCGGGCTTCAGGTTGTCGAAGCGCGTGTTGTAGAGCTGGCGCGCCGTGGCGTAGTCGGCGTCCCCGGGGCGTACGAGTTCGCCGTCGAGCCCCTTGGCCAGCGCGCCCCAACTCGGCGCGCCCGGCGAAGCGCTCGCCGAAGCGGCGCCGCCGGCCGGCCCGGTGCCGCCCGACGGGGAGCCGCCCGGGGAGTCACCGCCCTTCCCGGCAGTCGCGTCGTCGGGGGAGCAGGCGCTCAGCGCGCCGGTGGCGGCGAGCGCCGCCGCCGCGCCGAGCAGCGTACGGCGTTGGACGGTACGAACCATGGGACGGCCTTCCGAGCGGGCGGCGAACCGGCGAACCGGGGGACCTGGGCGGTCCTCCCCGGAGCGGGACGATCCCCGGGAGCCGCCGGGTTCCGTGGACGAGGTGAAGAGGTGACAAAGGAGGGTGGCAAAGCGCGACAAAGGGACAAGGGGCGCGCGGCGCACGGGTCCTGCGTGCGTCGCGCCTCTTGCGGGTGTCCCGGCTTCGCCGTCTCAGTCCTGCGTGACCTGCGGCTGTTCCTCGATGTGGGCCTGCGCGTCCCTGCGGGCGAGGTCGCGTGATCTTCGGGCGGGGCCGGCCCAGCCGCAGGCGCAGCGGGCGGTGCAGAACGAACCGCGCTCGACGGTCGACGTGGTGTGGGGGGACGCGGTCTGGGCTTCGGAGATGCCTTGCTCGCACACGCCTCCACCGTACCGGGGTCGCCTCGCCGGGTGGTCCGGCGTGACGGGCGACGCCGGGCGTCGTTATCCGGAACGGGTGGAGTTTCGGACAAGCAGCGGTAAGGCGTTGGGGGTTGGCAGGCGATGGCGGTGCGGCAGCACGGACACAGGGGTGTGGCCCTGGCGGCGGTGACCATGGCCGGGGTCGTCGCGACGACCGGCGGATGCACGACGGGCGCGGGCGCGGCGGCCGACGACCGTCCGGGCGCCGACCCGGGGGCGGTGCGCAAGGCGGCCGATGTGCTGCTCGCCTCGGGGAGTGCCAAGGCCCGTACGTCGATGGAGATGGCGGCCGGCGGCACCCGGGTGACCATCAGGGGCGAGGGCGGGTACGACTTCGGCCGCAGGCGCGGCCGGCTCACCGTGACGCTGCCCAAGGACCCGGCGGGCGCGAGTGAGCACCGGCCGATCACCGAACTGCTGTCGCCCGGCGTGCTGTACATGAAGAACCGCGGCGCGGGGGTGCCCGCCGACAAATGGGTCAGGGTCGATTCGACCGCGCTGGCCGACGGAAATCTGGTCACCGGCGGGGTGACCGATCCGCTCGCCGCCGCCGAACTGCTGCGTACCGCTCGCGATGTGAGCTTCGTCGCCGAGCAGGATCTGGCCGGCACGCGGGTGTGGCACTACCGGGGTGTGACGGAGATCGGGCAGGCGGCGAAGGTGGCGTCGGCCGGGACGCGGGCGGCGCTGGCCGCCGCGGCGAAAGGGTTCGCCAAGGACGTCGTCCCGTTCGACGCGTATCTCGACGCGGCGGGACGGCTGCGCAAGGTGCGGCACCGCTTCAGCTATGTCAACGAGGGGAAGACGGTGGTGGTCTCGTCGACGACGCTCCTCTTCGGCTTCGGGACGCCGGTGACGGTGGCGCTGCCGCCCGGCGCCGACATCTTCGCCGGGAAGGTCACGTAGCGGTACGTACCGTTCAGGTAGCGGGATCTTCGCCCGCAAGCACGGCCAACCGGCGGCAAATAGTGGCAAAAGCGGGTAATCGGGGTATCAGGGCCTCTCGGTGACCGGAAATCCTCCAAGATCGTGGCGGAAATGGTCCGGACGTGCCATGCGCGGGGAGTGTCGTGCTCCCTACGCTGGGAAGCCGACACCGGCAGGAAGACACCGGCAGGAAGAGGTGATAGCACGTGGCTCCGTTGCCTACCGCGACAGTCCAGGACCACGTGGCCCTCGCCGAGATCGAGTTGTGCGGAGAGTTGATGATCGCGGCGTCCGCCGCCGACGAGGACCGGCTCAGCCCTGACCGTATCGACGAGGTGCTGAACGTCGCGGCCGAGAGTGGCCGCGAGTCGTCAGAGTGACCCGAGTGGTCATGTGACCATCCGACGCAGGGGTGCGGCTCGCTGCGCCCCTGCGCCCGACGCTCTCAGGTACGCAGCAGCCGGGCGATCGCCTTCGTCGCTTCCTCGACCTTCGCGTCGATCTCCTCGCCGCCCCGTACGGCGGCGTCCGCGACGCAGTGCCGCAGGTGCTCCTCCAGGAGCTGGAGCGCGAAGGACTGCAGGGCCTTGGTCGAGGCCGAGACCTGGGTGAGTATGTCGATGCAGTAGACGTCCTCGTCGACGAGCCGCTGCAGACCGCGGATCTGGCCCTCGATCCGGCGCAGCCGCTTGAGGTGCTCGTCCTTCTGCTGGTGGTATCCGTGCACCGCGTGACCGGTTTCACCCTCCGTCGCGGAGGGCGCTTCGCCGGCCGTCGAACCGGCCGCTTCGGTGGTCGTCATCGCGTCCTCCTGTGGGGTGGCTGGCTGAGATCTTTCGGTGTCCGAAACGGGGGTATATACCCCAGGTAGGTATATGATACCCCGTCGGCAACCTGGTGGCAGGGGGCCTGTTCGGATGGTGTTTCCTGATGAGCGACACTGGGGGCGCACTCATCTAGCATCAGCCTGACCGAATTCCATGTAACCCGAGGACCCCAGGTGCGATTTCGTCTGACCCCAAGGGAGACGAGCTTCTACGACATGTTTTCCGCCTCCGCGGACAACATCGTCACGGGCTCCAAGCTCCTCATGGAACTCCTCGGGGCGGATTCCTCCGCCAGAGCCGAGATCGCGGAGCGGATGCGGGCGGCGGAGCACGCGGGGGACGACGCCACCCACGCGATCTTCCATCAGCTCAACTCCTCCTTCATCACGCCGTTCGACCGCGAGGACATCTACAACCTGGCCTCGCAGCTCGACGACATCATGGACTTCATGGAGGAGGCGGTCGATCTCGTCGTCCTCTACAACGTCGAAGAGCTGCCGAAGGGCGTCGAGCAGCAGATCGAGGTGCTGGCCAGGGCCGCGGATCTCACCGCCGAGGCCATGCCGCACCTGCGCACGATGAACAACCTCACCGAGTACTGGATCGAGGTCAACCGCCTGGAGAACCAGGCTGACCAGATCCACCGCAAGCTGCTGGCCCATCTCTTCAACGGCAAGTACGACGCGATGGAGGTGCTCAAGCTCAAGCAGATCGTCGATGTGCTCGAGGAGGCCGCCGACGCGTTCGAGCACGTCGCGAACACGGTGGAGACGATCACGGTCAAGGAGTCCTGACCCACGTGGACACCTTCGCTCTGATCGTGACCATCGGTGTCGCGCTCGGTTTCACCTACACCAATGGCTTCCACGACTCGGCGAACGCGATCGCGACCTCGGTGTCCACCCGTGCGCTGACTCCTCGTGCCGCTCTGGCCATGGCCGCCGTGATGAATCTCGCGGGCGCGTTCCTCGGGCAGGGAGTCGCCAAGACCGTCAGCGAGGGGCTGATCGACACGCCCTCCGGCGACAAGGGGATGGGCATCCTCTTCGCCGCGCTGGTCGGCGCGGTCGTCTGGAACCTCGGGACCTGGTACTTCGGCCTGCCGTCCTCGTCCTCGCACGCCCTGTTCGGCGGGCTGGTCGGTGCCGCGCTGGCCGGTGGCAGCGATGTCATCTGGTCCGGGGTGGTCGAGAAAGTCGTCGTGCCCATGTTCCTCTCCCCGATCGTCGGCCTCGTCGTAGGCTATTTGATCATGGTCGGGATCATGTGGCTGTTCCGCAGGTCGAACCCGCACAAGACGAAGCGCGGCTTCCGGATAGCCCAGACCGTCTCGGCCGCCGCCATGGCGCTCGGCCACGGTCTCCAGGACGCCCAGAAGACGATGGGTGTCGTGATGATGGCCCTGGTCATCTCCGGCTCCGAGAACTTCAGCGACCCGATCCCGGTCTGGGTGAAGGTCGTCTGCGCGCTGATGCTGTCGCTCGGCACGTACGCGGGCGGCTGGCGCATCATGCGCACGCTCGGCCGCAAGATCATCGAGCTGGACCCGCCGCAGGGGTTCGCCGCCGAGACGACGGGCGCCGCGATCCTGTACTCGACGTCCTACATCTTCCAGGCGCCGGTCTCCACGACCCATGTGATCACCTCGGCGATCATGGGTGTCGGGGCGACGAAGCGGGTGAACGCCGTGCGGTGGGGCGTCGCGAAGAACATCATCCTCGGCTGGTTCATCACGATGCCGGCGGCGGCCGTGGTCGCGGCGGTCAGCTTCTGGATCGTGAACGCCGCCTTCGGCTGAGCCGGCGCCGTACACGTACCTCCGCGCCTGAACGTATGTGGGCCCGCCCCCTGGGAGAGGGGGCGGGCCCTTTCGTCATGCGGTGGCACCGCCATGCAGCACCGCAGACGGCTTGCCGACCGATCGGATCTGTTCGAACTATCCGAAGCGGCCGGAGATGTAGTCCTCCGTCGCCGGCACGGACGGGTTGGAGAATATCCGCTCGGTTTCGTCTATCTCGATGAGCTTGCCGGGCTGGCCGACCGCCGACAGGTTGAAGAAGGCCGTACGGTCCGAGACGCGGGCCGCCTGCTGCATGTTGTGCGTCACGATGACGATCGTGAAGCGCTCCTTCAACTCACCGACCAGGTCCTCGATCGCGAGCGTCGAGATCGGGTCCAGCGCGGAGCACGGCTCGTCCATCAGCAGCACGTCCGGCTCGACCGCGATGGCGCGGGCGATGCACAGGCGCTGCTGCTGACCGCCGGAGAGACCGGAACCCGGCTTGTTCAGCCGGTCCTTGACCTCGTTCCAGAGGTTGGCGCTCTTCAGGGACTTCTCGACGATGTTCGAGAGCTCCTGCTTGCCGTAGCGGCCGTTCAGCCGCAGCCCCGCAGCGACGTTGTCGAAGATCGACATCGTCGGGAACGGGTTGGGCCGCTGGAACACCATGCCGACCGTACGGCGCACGGCGACCGGGTCGACGGTCGACGCGTACAGGTTCTCGTCGTCCAGCAGCACCTTGCCCTCGACCCGCCCGCCGGGCGTGACCTCGTGCATCCGGTTGAGCGTGCGCAGGAACGTGGACTTGCCGCAGCCGGACGGGCCGATGAAGGCCGTCACCGAGCGGGGCTCCACGGTCATCGAGATGTCGTCGATCGCCCGGTGGCTGCCGTAGTACGCGGAGAGTCCGCTGACGTCGATTCGCTTGGCCATGTCAATCACTTCTTTCCGTGGCCTCAGCGGCCGGTCTTCGGGGCCTTCCAGCGGGCGATACCGCGGGCGACGAGGTTCAGGATCATGACGAACGCGATCAGCACCAGCGCCGCGCCCCAGGCACGGTCGTAGCTGGCCGGGTTGCCGTAGCGGTACTGCTCGTAGATGTAGAAGGGCAGCGACGACTGGGCACCCTCGAACGGGTTCGTGTTGATGAACTGGCTGCCGAACACGAGCAGGATGATCGGCGCCGTCTCACCGGCGATACGCGCGACGGCCAGCATGACACCGGTGGTGATACCGCCGATCGCGGTCGGCAGGACCACCTTCAGGATCATCCGCCACTTCGGCACGCCCAGGGCGAGCGCCGCCTCACGCAGCTCGTTCGGTACGAGCTTGAGCATCTCCTCGGTGGAGCGGACCACCACGGGGATCATCAGGATCGTCAGCGCGAGCGAGCCCTCAAGGCCGGAAGGCCCCGCCTTGATGATCAGGACGATCGACAGGATGAACAGACCGGCGACGATCGACGGGATACCCGTCATGACGTCCACGAAGAACGTGACGGCCCTGGCCAGCGCGCCCTTGCCGTACTCGACCAGGTAGACCGCGGTCAGCAGCCCGATCGGCACGGCGATTACGGTGGCGATACCGACCTGCTCCAGCGTGCCGATGATGGCGTGGTAGACACCGCCACCCGCCTCGGTGTTGATGACCCCGCCCATGGAGTGGGTCAGGAAGTTCCCGTCGAGGACCTTCACCCCGCGCTTGATCGTCGTGTAGAGCAGCGAGAACAGCGGGATCACGGCGAGGATGAAGCACACCCAGACGATGCTGGTGGCGAGCCGGTCCTTGGCCTGGCGCTTGTTCTCGACGGCGGTCGTGACGACGTACGAGATGACGATGAAGGCGATGACGGCGATCAGGCCCCACTGGACCTTGCTGTCAAGACCGGCGCCCGCGCCGGCGGCCACGCCGACGACGATCCCGGCGGCGGCGAAGCCCGCCCCTGCCCAGCGCGGCAGCCGGCGCGCGCTCATGCTGTTCTCGCCGTGGTCCGGCGGGGGAACGGGAGAGGGCTTGTCCTGTACGGCTGTGTCGCTCATGCGTTGGCCCCCGAGTACTCCTTGCGGCGGGCGATGATCAGCCGGGCGCCGCCGTTCACCAGCAGAGTGAGGACGAAGAGGACCAGGCCGGAGGCGATCAGGGCGTCCCGCCCGAACTCGTTGGCCTCGTCGAACTTCGCCGCGATGTTCTGGGCGAACGTACCGCCGCCCGGGTCGAGCAGGTGGAGCGACATCAGATAGCTGGGCGACAGGACCGTCGCGACGGCCATCGTCTCGCCGAGCGCGCGGCCGAGGCCCAGCATCGAGGCGGAGATGATGCCGGAGCGGCCGAAGGGGAGCACGGAGAGCCGGATGACTTCCCAGCGGGTCGCGCCCAGCGCGAGGGCCGCCTCTTCGTTCATCCGCGGCACCTGGAGGAAGACCTCGCGGCTGACGCTGGTGACGATCGGCAGGATCATGATCGCCAGCAGGATGCCGACGGTGAACATGTTCCTGGCGACGCCGGGCTGCGTCTGGTCGAAGATGTACGTCCAGGCGAAGTAGTGGTCGAGCCAGAGGTTCAGGCCCTCAAGGTAGGGCACCAGGACGATCGCACCCCAGATGCCGTAGATGATGCTGGGAACCGCGGCGAGCAGGTCCACGACGTAGGCGATCGGCGTCGCGAGCTTGCGGGGCGCGTAGTGCGAGATGAACAGGGCGATACCGACGGCGATCGGCACCGCGATGATCATCGCGACGATCGAGCTGACGATCGTGCCGACCAGCAGGACCGCGATGCCGAACACGGGCGGGGTGAGCCCGGTGTTCCATTCGAAGGTGGTGAGGAAGTTTCCGTGGTCGCCCGAGATGGCGATGGCTGCCCGGTAGGTCAGGAAGCCGGCGATGGACGCCATGACGACGAGCAGCAGGATGCCCGAGCCCCTGGAGAGGCCCGAGAAGACTTTGTCGCCCGCCCGGCCGGTCGAGGTGCCCGAGGGCCGGTTGACGGGCGGCGCCGGCGGGGGCGTGTCTATCGGTGTGGTGGTAGCCATGGTCTTTCCGGTCTGTGTGGGGGAGCTTCGGCTCCCCTGGCGGCGGTGCACCGGATGAGTGGACGACGGAAGGCCGGTCCCGGCAGGAATGCCGGGCCGGCCGCCGTCAACCTTCAGATGAGCAGGACGGGCCGGCTCGTACGTACTGTCGGTAGGACTAGGAGAGCGCGGCGATGGCCGTGCGGACCTTCGCGTTGATCTCCGTGGGGATCGGGGCGTAGCCCGCGGCTGCGAGCTGCTTCTGGCCCTCGTCGCTGGCCGTGTAGTTCAGGTACGACTTGACCGTGCCGAGCGTGTCGGGCTTGTTGCCCTTGTCGCAGACGATCTCGTACGTGACGAGGACGATCGGGTAGGCACCGTCGGCCTTGGTGGTGTAGTCGAGCTTGAGCGACAGGTCGCTGCCCGTGCCGACGACCTTCGCGGCGGCGATGGCCTTGGACGCGTTGTCCGTGGTGGCCTTCGCCGGGGTGGCGGCACCCGTGTCGATGTCGACCGTGGAGATCTGCTGCGAGGTGGCGTAGGAGAGCTCGAAGTAACCGATCGAGCCGTCGACCTGCTTGACCTGCGTGGCGACACCGGCGGAGCCGGAAGCGGCCTGGCCACCGGGGGCGGGCCACGACTTGCCGCCCTCGAACGTCCAGTCCTTCGGCGCCGCGGCGGTCAGGTACTTGCCCAGGTTGTCCGTGGTGCCGGAGTCCTCGGAGCGGTGGAAGGGCTGGATCGCCTTGCCGGGCAGCTTCGCGTCGGGGTTGAGCGCCTTGATCGCCGGGTCGTCCCACTTCTTGATCTTCGTGGCGAAGATCTTGGCGAGGGTCGGGGCGTCGAGCGTGAGGTTGTCCACGCCCTCCAGGTGGTAACCGATCGCGATCGGGCCGCCGACCATCGGGAGGTCGATGCCCTGGCCGCCGGTGCAGACCTTCTTGGAGTCGGTGACCTCTTCGGGCTTCAGCGGCGAGTCGGAACCGGCGAAGCCGACCGAACCCTGGTTGAAGGCGGTGATGCCCTCACCGGAGGAGGAGGCCTTGTAGTTGATCTCGACGCCGGGGCAAGCGGCCATGTAGCCCTTGGCCCACACGTTCTGGGCGTTGGCCTGCGCACTGGAGCCGGAGGCGCGGAGCTGGCCCTTGGCGCCGTCGCACGCGGCGTTGGCCGCCGGCGCGCTCGCGGCTGCCGACGAGCTGCTGTCGCCGCTCGTGTCGGTGTTGTCGTCCGATCCGCACGCCGTGAGAACCAGGGCGCCGGAGACGGCGAGGGCACCGAGCGCGGTGGCGCGCAGCCCGTTCTTGCGCAAAAGCTTCACTTCGGGTGATTCCTTCCAAGAGCCGCCGGTTGTCGTATTTCTACGGCGGCGTGCGTCGGGGTGGTCGGTGCGGCACTGCGCCGGTCACCGTGTACGTCCGAAATTAGGCAGATCAGGTGAAGCCGCCGACGGGGGCGAGTGAACGGAAGGTGAACCGTGATGGACGGCCTGGTGCGGCTCTGCTCGGGAGGGCGTACGCGGGCGGAGGAATCGGTTCCGGCGGCAGATCAGCACGCTACGGAGGCCCGGCGGGGGCGGTGGGCGGACACGCCGTCGGGGCGGAACCGGGCGGGGCCCGAGGCGGGAAGGGCGCTCCCGGTCGGGAGCCGGGGTCGGAACGGTCAGGCGGTGTGGAGGGCGGTCAGCAGGGCGTCGACCAGCAGCCGGTCGCGGGGCTGGGTCAGCCGCTCACGCGCGGCGGCGGGGGACAGCCACAGGACCCGGTCGACCTCGTCGTTCGCCCGGAACGCGCCGCCGGACGCCTCGGCCGCCCAGTAGTCGACCTGCTTGGCGCGGCCCTGCACGGGATAGCGGACCGTGCCCAGGCGTGCGCCCGGCACGCAGTGGTGGCCCGTCTCCTCCAGCACCTCGCGCAGCGCGGCCGCCAGCGGGTCCTCGCCGCGGTGCAGCTTGCCCTTGGGGTGGGACCAGTCGTCGTACTTGGGGCGGTGCACCAGACACAGCTCAAGCCCGGCGTTGCCGTGCGGGGCGCGGCGCCACAGCACGCAGCCCGCGGCGAGCACCGTGTTCGGGCTGCCGCCTGTGTCACCCGTGCCGTTCGTGCTGTTCGTGTCGCCCGTACCGCTCTTACCGGCTGAGCCGTTCGTGCTGTTCACCGACATGTCCGGACTCCCGTCTGTCCCGTCGTGCCGAACCCGCCGCTTCGGGCGCTTACCCGGTCAGGACGCGGCCACCGCCGCCTCCTGCCACACCTGCTGGAAGGCGAACCTGGCCGCCTCCACCTCCAGCCGCTGATCCGCGTGGAGCACACCGAGGGCGTACGCCGTGGCCGGCGCGATCCGGGGCGTGCGCGCCGCGTTCGCCGCCGCTGCCGCCGCCTCCGCCGCGTCCCTGTGCCGGTCGAGCGCCTGCCCGGCGCCCGCGAGCAGCGGGTCGGGCGCCCCGCCTGCGCACCACACCTCTTGCGCGTACCTGTGCAGCCGCAGCAGGTGCCGTACCTGGTGCCAGGGCGCGTCCTGCGCCTCGCCGTCCGCCGCCGTGGCCAGCCCGTGCACCAGCGCCTCGGCGTTGTACGGGTGGGCCGCGACCGCGAGCGGCAGCGCCGACACGGCTTCCAGGAGCTGCCGTTCGGTGGTGGTGAGGGGGATCGCGAGGACGACATCGGCGGCCTCGGCAGCGGCCGGCGGCGCCAGCGGCACTTCGGAGGCCAGTACGGCGACGGCGTCGGCGACCGCGTGGAACCGCGACGAGCCGAGCGCCTGGAGGGCCGCCGAGTGCGAGCGCGTCCGGGCGAGGGTGAGCTGGCGCTCCAGCAGCGCGCCCGCGCGCGAGGCCCCGACGGTCAGCGTGCTGGTGACGGCGGGGGCGGCGGGGGCGACCGTCGGCGTACCGCCGGGCAGCGCGCGTCCGTCGCCGTTCGCGCCTTCCGCGCGCGTCGCGGGTACGGACACGGCGACCGGTACGGCCTCGGGCCCGGCGCCTGCCGCCGCTCCCGCCCCCGACAGCCGGGCCAGCGCGCCGACCAGCCGGTGCAGCCGGGCCGTGCACGCGTGTTCCTGGGCGAGGGTGCCGGACAGCCAGCCCAGCTCCTTGCGGAGCTGGTCGGCCCAGGCGGGGTCGAGCAGCGCGCGGTACGTGTGCAGACTCCCGCCGATGCGCCGGGCCGACGAGCGCAGCGCGCGCGCCGCCTGGTCGGCGGCTGCCGTGTCCGAGCCGCTTTCGCTGTACAGCCGCAGGCTGCGCAGGAAGTCGGCGGCACGGGCGTGCAGATAGCCGGCCAGGACCTCGCCCGCCGTCAGCCGGTCGGTGTCCGTGTCATGGTGCTGCACGCCGGCGCCTCCGGGCGTCTATGAGCATTTCCTGTACGTGCCGCAACGGCTGGCCTTCCGGGTCCGTGGCATGCCGGGTCCAGTTGCCGTCAGCGCCGAGGTGCCAGGAGGAGGTGGTGTCGGACATTCCGGTCTCCAGCAGCCGGGTCAGTGCCGCGCGGTGGGCCGGGTCGATGACCCGGACCAGCGCTTCGATACGGCGGTCGAGGTTGCGGTGCATCATGTCGGCGCTGCCCAGCCAGACCTCGGGCTCGCCGCCGTTGCCGAAGGCGAAGACCCGGGAGTGCTCAAGGAAGCGGCCGAGTATCGAGCGCACCCGCACGTTCTCGGACAGGCCCGCGACCCCTGGCCGTACGGCGCAGATGCCACGCACCCAGATGTCGACGGGCACGCCCGCCTGCGACGCCCGGTAGCAGGCGTCGATGATGGCCTCGTCGACCATCGAGTTGACCTTGATCCGCACATAGGCGGGGCGTCCCGAGCGGTGGTGGGCCGCTTCCTTGTTGATCCGGGTGATCAGCCCGTCACGCAGGGACTTCGGTGCGACCAGCAGCCGGCGGTAGGTCTCCCGGCGGGAGTAGCCGGAGAGCCGGTTGAACAGGTCGGAGAGGTCGGCGCCCACCTGCGGGTCGGCGGTGAGCAGGCCGAGGTCCTCGTACAGCCGGGCAGTCTTGGGGTGGTAGTTGCCCGTGCCGACATGGCTGTAGCGGCGGAGGTTCTCGCCCTCCTGGCGCACCACGAGGGACAGCTTGCAGTGCGTCTTCAGCCCGACGAGCCCGTACACCACATGGCAGCCGGCCTCTTCGAGCTTGCGCGCCCATTTGATGTTGGCCTGCTCGTCGAAGCGGGCCTTGATCTCGACGAGGACCAGCACCTGCTTGCCGGACTCGGCGGCGTCGATCAGGGCGTCCACGATCGGTGAGTCGCCCGAGGTGCGGTACAGCGTCTGTTTGATCGCCAGCACGTCGGGATCGGCGGCGGCCTGTTCCAGGAACGCCTGCACGGAGGTGGAGAACGAGTCGTACGGGTGGTGCAGCAGGACGTCGCGCTCGCGGAGAGCCGCGAATATGTCCGGTGCGGAGGCGGACTCGACCTGTGCGAGATCGCGGTGGGTGCCCGCGATGAACTTGGGGAACTTCAGCTCGGGCCGGTCCTGGGCGGAGATGCCGAAGAGCGCGGTCAGGTCCAGCAGCCCGGCCAGCGGATACACCTCGGCGTCGGACACCTTCAGCTCGCGGACGAGCAGGTCGAGGACGTACGGGTCGATGGACTCCTCGACCTCCAGGCGCACCGGCGGGCCGAAGCGGCGCCGCATCAGCTCCTTCTCCAGCGCCTTGAGGAGGTTCTCTGCGTCGTCCTCCTCGACTTCGAGGTCCTCGTTGCGGGTGACCCGGAACATGTGGTGCGCCAGCACCTCCATCCCGGGGAACAGCTCCTCCAGGTGGGCGGCGATCACGTCCTCCAGCGGGACGAACCGCGCGGGGGACGCCTCCAGGAACCGCGACAGCAGCGGCGGCACCTTGACCCGGGCGAAGTGCTGATGGCCGCTGACGGGGTTGCGTACGACGACCGCGAGATTCAGCGAGAGGCCCGAGATGTACGGGAAAGGGTGCGCGGGGTCCACGGCCAGCGGCGTCAGGACCGGGAAGATCTGCTGCCGGAAGAGAGTGAACAGGCGGGCCTGCTCCTTCTCGGTGAGTTCGGGCCAGCGGATGATGTGGATGCCCTCGTCGGCGAGGGCGGGGGCGACGTCCTGCTGGTAGCAGGCGGCGTGCCGGGCCATGAGTTCGCGGGACCGGGTCCAGATCAGGTCCAGCACCTCGCGGGGCTGCAGCCCCGAGGCCGAGCGGGTGGCGACCCCGGTCGCGATGCGGCGCTTCAGCCCTGCCACCCTGACCATGAAGAACTCGTCCAGGTTGGACGCGAAAATCGCGAGGAAGTTCGCCCGTTCGAGGAGCGGCGTCGCGGGATCCTCCGCCAGCTCCAGCACGCGCTCGTTGAACGCGAGCCAGCTCCGCTCGCGGTCGAGGAACCGCCCCTGCGGCAGCGCGGCGTCGTCGGGGTCGCCGTCCTCCTCGTAGGTGTCGAGATCCGCGTCGAGATCGGGCTCCAGATCGGAGACGGCGGCGGCGACGGTATGGGGCCGGTGCGCGGCTATGAAACCGACGGACGGCTGGGGCTGCTGGACCGGAACCTCGGCGGGCTGCTGACTCATGTCCCTATTCTTCCGCGCTGAGGGGACAGGAGGCGCGTCGGAGAGCGCAGGAAGGAGTGGGTTCGGATTCCTGCCGTTCGGGGTGGGGGGCACAGCGGGCTGCATTCAGCGAGCGTCGCAAGGCCGTCTGAATGGCTGGTAACGGGGACATGACGTGGAGGGAAGCGGGGCGGGGCTCCCAGGGGGCGGGGGTGCGGGTGCCGGGCGGAAAAACGGGCGGGGAGCGCCGGGCCGGTCACTTACGGTCACGTGTGGGCGCGTGGATACGTAAAGTGGTCCGAGCCGGTCTCGTCGCTCCTGGGCTCGGGGGGACGCTCAGGTCTCGGTGCGGTACATCAGGTCGACCTCGTACGTGCTGAAGCCCAGCCGCTCGTACACCGTGAGCGCCGCGATGTTGTCGGCGTCCACATAGAGCATCGCGGTCGGCAGCCCCTCGGCCGCCAGATGGCGCAGTCCGATCGCGGTGAGCGCCTTGCCGAGACCGCCGCCCTGCGCGTCGGGGCGGATGCCGACGACGTACACCTCGCCGAGCTGCTCCTCGGCGTGCACCTTGGTCCAGTGGAAGCCGAGCAGCTCGGCGGGTCCTTCGCTTCCTCCGCTTCCGTCGCTTCCTTCGCTTCCTTCGCTTCCTTCGCGCTCGGCGAGGAAGAAGCCCTTGGGGTCGAACCACGGTTCGGCCTTGCGGTCGTCGAGGTCTCGCTGCGTCATCCCGCCCTGCTCGGGGTGGTGGGCGAAGGCGGCGGCGTTCACGGCGAGCCACGCGGCGTCGTCCTGCCCCGGCACGAACGTACGGACGGTGACGCCCGCGGGCCACGTCGGCTCCGCGATGTCCAGGGGGCTCAACGGGCGGCGCAACTGCCGCAGTTCGCGGAACATCGTCAGACCGAGCACCTGCGCGAGATGCCGGGCCGCCGACTTGCCGCCGTGCGCCCACACCCGCATCCGCTTCCCCGAAGCGGCCATCAGCGCGTTGCCCAGCGCCCGGCCGTGGCCGCGGCCGCGGCGCTCCGGGTGCACGACCAGCTCGGCCGCGGGCGCTTCGACCGGGTCGGTGTCCTCCAACTGCGCGTAGCCGACGAGTTCGTCACCGACGGTCAGCAGGAAGTGCCGTACGCCCTCGCGGTGACCGCCGCGCAACTGGAGCCTGCCCTGCTCGGAGACGGCCTGGACGCCGTCGGAAGCGGCGGCCTCGGCGAGCAGTCCGGCCACCGCGGCGGC
This sequence comes from Streptomyces sp. NPDC087906, assembly GCF_055584925.1. Lineage (NCBI taxonomy): Bacteria > Bacillati > Actinomycetota > Actinomycetes > Kitasatosporales > Streptomycetaceae > Streptomyces > Streptomyces sp. NPDC087906. Next base: position 237,355 of record NZ_JBVJLC010000010.1, on the reverse strand, counting down.
CTGCTCGGGGGTGAGCGCGTCGAGGGTCTGGATCTGCCGGCCGGGCTCGCGGGCTGCTGCGTCAGTCATGCAACGAGGGTACGGCGCGGGTGCCGGTAGGCAGGCGAGGCGGCGAGGTCGTAATGGCAACCAGCTCGTAACCCGGGAGCCCCTGTCGCGCTACGCGCGTTGACTCTAGGCTGCGGCTGACATTCCTCATGAAGATTTCATGAACCTGTACAACCTCACGACTCTCCATGCTCACGCTGAACTCACAAGGGGAACGATGTCAGCGACACCGCAGAAGAACCGTGCGGCCCGGCGGATGTTCACCGCCGTCGCCGGTCTGGCCACCGTGGGCGCGCTGATCGCCGCCGCCCCGGTTGCCCAGGCGCACGGAAACGGATCTGGCCACGGACACGGTTCGGGCCACAACTCCGGTCACCACGGCCACCACCAGCCGCCGCCCCGCACCGTCGACGTCCAGATGCTGTCCTTCAACGACCTGCACGGCAACCTGGAGCCGCCGGCCGGCTCCTCCGGCAGCGTCACCGAGATACAGCCCGACGGTACGACGAAGGCGATCCCGGCCGGTGGCGTCGAGTACCTGGCCACCTCGCTGCGCAACGCGCGCAAGGGCCACCCGTACTCCATCACGGCGGCGGGCGGCGACATGGTGGGCGCGAGCCCGCTGCTGTCCGGCCTCTTCCACGACGAGCCGACCATCGAGGCGCTCAACAAGATCGACCTCGATGTGACGTCCGTCGGCAACCACGAGTTCGACGAGGGCGCGACGGAGCTGGCCCGCCTGCAGAACGGCGGCTGCCACCCGACGGCCGGCTGCTACGAGAAGGGGAAGAAGTTCCCCGGCGCCGACTTCCCTTACCTCGCGGCCAACGTGACGTCGGAGAAGACCGGCAAGCCGATCCTCAAGCCGTACACGGTCTGGAAGAAGAACGGCGTCAAGATCGGCTTCATCGGGGTGACCCTGGAGGGCACGCCGAACATCGTGACGGCCGAGGGCGTCAAGGGGCTGAAGTTCCACGACGAGATCGAGACCGTCAACAAGTACGCCAAGGAACTGGACAAGCAGGGCGTCAAGTCGATCGTCGCGCTGATCCACGAGGGCGGCCAGCCGGCCTCCACGTCGTACAACTACAACTGCGACAGCCCGGGTTCGGGCGACGGCATCTCGGGACCGATCGTCGACATCGCCAAGGGCATATCGCCCAAGGTCGACGCGCTGGTCACGGGCCACACGCACCAGGCGTACGTCTGCACGATCCCGGACCCGGCGGGCAAGCCGCGCATGGTGACGTCGGCGTCGTCCTTCGGCCGGCTGTACACGGACACGACGCTGACGTACGACCGCCGTACGAACGACATCGTCCGTACGGGCGTGGCGTCGGCGAACCACGTCGTGACGCGTGACCAGCCCAAGGCCAAGGACATGACGGACCTGATCGCGAAGTGGAACACCATCGCGGCGCCGATCGCCAACGCCCCGCAGGGCTTCATCTCGGCGGACATCGGCCGCAGCGGCCCGGAGATGCCGCTGGGCGACGTGATCGCCGACGCGCAGCTCGCGGGCATGTCGGCCGCGGACAAGGGCGGCGCGCAGTTCGCGTTCATGAACCCGGGCGGTATCAGGACCGACCTGGTGTACGCGGCGTCGGGCAGCGAGGGCGACGGAGTCGTGACGTACGGCGAGGCGTTCGCCGTGCAGCCGTTCACCAACATGATGACGGCGATCGACCTGACGGGCGCGCAGGTCGTGACGGCCCTGCAGCAGCAGGTCAGCGGCGCGAACGAGGCGTCGCCGAAGATCCTCCAGGTGTCGAAGAACTTCAACTACACGCTGGACATGACGAAGACGGGCGCGGCCCGGATCGTCACCGACTCGATCCGCCTGAACGGCGAGCCGATCGACCCGGCGGCGACCTACCGCGTCGCGATGAACGAGTTCCTGTCGGGCGGCGGCGACGGCTTCGCGGTCCTGGGCCAGGGCGCGAACAAGCTGGTGGGCGCGTCGGACCTGGACATGTTCAACACCTACCTGGCAGCCAACTCCACGGCAACGGCCCCGCTGGCCCCGCCGGCCACGAACCGGATCACGGTCGTGAAGTAACGGGCAGTCGGTAGTACGTGATTGAGGGAGCGGCGGATACGCGAGGGCGTATCCGCCGCTCTTTGCTGTGGGGCGGGGCCGTCAAGGGCGGCGCGCGCCAGTTGCATGGGGCGACTCGGCCCGTCTCGGCGTCCACCCCCACCGGGTAGTAGCTGAGACTCATGCCCCGCTGGTCACTGGGGGTGGCCGGGTGCGGGTCAATGCGCATGGGCCCGAAGCTGTGTGGGCCGGAAGGGTTAGCCGCCCGTTGGGCCGCCCCCTGAGGTTTCAGTGTCGCGGTTGCGGTCCGGGCGTCAAGGGCGCTCCTGCGCCTCCACCGCAAGTACCTCTTTTTGGGGGGCGGCCGGGGGTCCACGGGCGGGCTGGGTTCGTGGTGGCGGGTGCTTGGCCGGGTGCGGGTGCCGCGCGGCGGTTGTGTGGGGTGACTCGGGCTGGCTAAGCGTCCACCCCCACCGGGTAGTAGTTGCGACTCATGCCCCGCTGGTCACTGGGGGTGGCCGGGTGCGGGTCAGTGCGCATGGGCCGGGGACTGTGTGGACCGGAGGGATTAGCCGCCCGTGGGGCCGCCCCCTGAGGTTTGAGTGTCGCGGTTCCGGTCCGGGCGTCAAGGGCGCTCCTGCGTCGCGTCGGCTGCGCCGATGACCTGCGGTCACCCTTGACCCCCGAACCTCCACCGCAAGTGCACTTTTTTGGGGGGGCGGCCGGGGGGACCACGGGCGAGCTGTGCTCGCGGTGGCGGGTGCTTGGCCGGGTGCGGGTGCTACGCACCAGTTGCATGGGGTGACTCGGCCCGTCTCGGCGTCCACCCCGGTCGGGTAGCGGCTGAGTCTCATGCCCCGCTGGTCACTGGGGGTGGGTGGGGGACGGGAGGGTGCCCTGGTGACGGGTGGTTGGGCCGGGGCGACGGGCCGGTGGATGGGGCGGGTGTGACTGGGGTGACGGGGGATGGCCCGTGGGGTATCGATCCCGAGCCTTTTGCGTGGGTGGTTGCGTTCAGCGCGCCATAGGGCGCACCCGGCCGGTGGAGCGGCCCCGGCGGTGGGGCGGGTGTGACGGGAGGGACGGGGGATGGCCTGTGGGGCGACTGTCCCGTGCCTTATGCGTGGGGCGTTGCGTTAGGTGCGCCGCAGGGCGCCTGGGGCCGGTGGGAGCACCCGGTGGGTGGGACGGGTGTGACTGGGGTGACGGGGGATGGCTCCTGGGGCAGCCATCGGGCGCCTTATGCGTGGGGCGTTGCGTTAGGTGCGCCGCAGGGCGCCTCGGGCCGGTGGGAGCACCTGGTCGGTGAATGGATGTGACGGGAGGGACGAGGGATGGCCCGTGGGGCGGCCGTCGGGCGCCTTATGCGTCGGGCGTTGCGTTAGGTGCGCTGTAGGGGCACCCAGCCCACGGATGGGCCTGACGGCGGGGGAGAAGTGGCCGGTTGGCCGGGCCTGGTGCGCGGGCGGGTACCCGCAGCCCCTGCCGGGCGCCCCCCTGGGCGCACAGGTCACACCGGCCCCGCCGCTCGGACGCTCCACCGGCCTGATGCGCCCCGACGCGCGCTTAACGCAACCATCCACGCATAAGGCTCCAGATGGCTGCCCCAGGAGCCATCCCCCGTCACCCCAGTCACACCCGTCCCACCCACCGGGTGCTTCCACCGGCCGGGTGTGCCTGGTGGCGCGCTGAACGCAACTCCCCACGCAAAAGGCGCCCGACGGCTGCCCCCACAAGCCATCCCGCGTCCCTTCCGTCACACCCGCCACACCGCCGAGGGCCCGCGCCGGACTGATGCGCCCTGCGGTGCGTCTAACGCAACTCCCCACGCATAAGGCGCTCGACGGGATGCCTCACAAACCCGCCCCGTCCCACCAGTCACACCCGCCCAACTCACCCATCACCGACGGGCATCGGGATAGGATCCCCGGCAAATGATCACCGGGGCGGGGAGCCATGATCAGGCAGTGGTACACGGCGCTCGGCATCAACCTGCTTCTTGGCATCCCGGCCGTCGTGCCGTTGTGGATGCTCTACTACATCGGCTTGACGTGGGTAGATCCCGCGCAGGAAGAGAATGACGGCTTCGGTGTCGTCCTCTTCGGGCTGGGGATCCCCGTCGCCGTCTGCGGATTCCTCTGGTGGCTGGCCAACCTGCCACTCGCCCGGCGCACCCGCCTCCAGCCGACCCAGTACTGGGCACTCAGCCTTCTCGGCACATCCGTCCCGACCGTCGCCCTCATCGGCAACAGCCTCTGAGCCCAATGGCAGGGGTGGACGCCGAGCCGGGCCGAGTCCCCCCAGCAGCCGTCGCGTGGCACCCGCAGTCGGCGATGCACCCGTCACGACGGCCGATCTGGTCCGTGGAGCCCGGCGCACAGGTTCGGGCCCATGCGCACTGACTCGCACCCCACCCCCACTCGGAGTGACCAGCGGGGCATGTGTCTCAGCTACTACCCGGTGGGGGTGGACGCCGAGACGGCCCGAGTCGCCCCATGCAACTGCCGCGTGGCACCCGCACCCGGCCAAGCACCCGCCACCGCGAACCCAGCTCGCCCGTGGTCCCCCCGGCCGCCCCCCCAAAAAAGAGGTACTTGCGGTGGAGGTTCGGGGGTCAAGGGTGGGCGCAGCCCATCGCGAAGCGACGCGACAAAGGAGCGCCCTTGACGCCCGGACCGGAGCCGCGACACTCAAAGCTCAGGGGGCGGCCCTACGGGCGGCTAATCCTTCCGGTCCGCACAGGACCCGGCCCATGCGCCCTGACCCGCACCCGCCAACCCCGAGTGATCAGCGGGGCATGAGTCGCAACTACTACCCGGTGGGGGTGGACGCCGAGACGGCCCGAGTCGCCCCATGCAACTGCCGCGTGGCACCCGCACCCGGCCGAGCAGCCGTCACCGCGATCCCAGCCTGCCCGTGGTCCCCCCGGCCGCCCCCCCCAAAAAAAGAGGTACTTGCGGTGGAGGTTCGGGGGTCAAGGGTGACCGCAGGTCATCGCGGAGCGACGCGACGTAGGAGCGCCCTTGACGCCCGGACCGGAGCCGCGACACTCAAACCCCAGGGGGCGGCCCTACGGGCGGCTAATCCCTCCGGCCCACACAGCCCCCGGCCCATGCGCACTCACCCGCACCCGTCATCCGAGAGTGACCAGCGGGGCATGAGTCTCAGCCGACACCGACGGCGGACGCCGAGCCGGCCCGCCACCACGAGTCCCTGGGCTTATGCGCCTGACGGTCAGTCGCGCAGCTCACCGTGCTTGATCCCCTGGACGAACAGCGACCAGCCGTCGTGCGGGAAGACAAGCGCGGGCCCGTGCGGGCGCTTGGAGTCGCGGACCGGGACCGTGCTGTGTCCGTCGGCCACTTCGAGGCAGTCGTCGTTGTTCGGCCCGCTGTAGCTGGACTTGCGCCACCCGAGCGGGGCGGCGGCGTTGACGGTCACGTGCTCAGTGCTGTTCATGTGCGTACTCCTCTGCCACGGTCTTGATCACGGTCACCGACCATTGCCGGTTCGCCGAAGACATGCCCGGATTGTGGCCGCCTCCAACCAGTCGCGGGCTCATGACACTGAGTGGCGGTTGGGTGCGTCAGATGAGCAACTCCCCGGCCTTGACGCCCGCGACGAATGACGACCAGCTACCTGTCGGGAAGGTCAGTGCCGGACCGTCTGGACGCTTGGAGTCACGGACCGGGACTGTGCTGTGTCCGTCAGCCACTTCCAGGCACTCGCCCTGACCGCCCCCGCTGTAAGAGGACTTGCGCCAACTGACGGCTGGCTCCGTGTCAAGGGCGCGGTGTTCTGCGCTGCTCAAGCTCGTATTCCTCCGCTATGACCCTGACCATGGCCAGTGACTCCTTGTGTGACAACGCATCGCCTAGAGCCAGATCGTAGGCGGACTGGCAGCCACGCACTGCGGCCGGATCATCCATCAAGTGCCCCGTGCGCAGGCCCTCGACGTAGGCGATCGGTGCGGAATCGGCGAAGTGCAGAAGGTAAAGCATACCTTCGAGCAGTGCATGCTCGCCTGACGCGAAAGTCAAGACATGCAGGCGCAAGCGGCCCGCCTCGGCCATGTCGGCGATCTTATGCAGTTGTTCCGCCATGGCGGACGGGCCGCCGATTTTCCGCCGGAGCGCTGCCTCGTCCAGCAAGGTCCAAGCGACCGGTTGGCCCGTTCCTTCGAGGAGTTGAGCGCGCTCCGTGCGGATGACACTGCTCTGGTCAAGCTGCTCGGCTGTGTGATTCGGGCTGTACGCGCGAAAGACCGCGCGTGCGTATGCCGACGTCTGGAGGAGGCCAGGGATGAGTGAGGCCCCGTACTGGCGGATTTCCGTGGCCTGCCGTTCCAACTCCGCGACGCCCGCGAAGTGGCTGGCGTACTTCGAGTCCAGGTCCTTCAACCACCGTACGAAGAACCCGTCCGTCCCCAGCGCCTGATCAATCCGCTGCGCGTCCTCCGGGTTCGGTAGCCGGCGGCCCGCCTCGATGTGGCTGATCAGGGTGGGGGAGCACACCACCAGCTCGGCCAGGGCCTCCTGGGTCATGCCTGCCGCCAGCCGCCGGAGTCTCAGCTCCTCCCCGTACTTCTGCCGCGGTGTGAGGGACTTACCGGATCTCGCCATTTACTCAGCTCCCACTTGACAGTTGTGCGGTCAGGCCGTCACCCCTGGTAACGGTAGCCGCGCAAGCCCCACGCTGTGAGGGATTCGTCACAGAGAGTGGGAGATTCGTCGTGCCGCCTGCCATTGACCGTCCGTCTCGAACCGCCCCCCGGCGCCGGGTTCCCCGTGGGGAGGTGGCGTGATGGCCCCGGCCCCCCGCGCCGCCGTCGTCCTCCGCTGGTCCCGTCATCCCCGGTGCGTCCGCCTCGCGCGGCTTGAGCTTCGCAAGGCTCTCGCCGGTTGGGGGTTGGGGGTGCTGGAGGACTCCGCCGTGCTGGTGCTCTCGGAGTTGCTGACCAACGCCGGGCGTCACGCCCGGGTGTCTCCGGGGCGGGAGATCGAGACGTGGTTCCAGCCGTTGCCCGGCGGTCTGCGTATCGAGGTGCATGACGCGTCGTCCGAACGGCCCGAGCCGCGGGCTGCCGATGCTGATGCCGAGGGGGGCCGGGGGCTCGCGCTCGTGGCCGCGTTGGCCGACGAGTGGGGTGTCGCCGAGCGCAACGGGGTCGGGAAGCTGGTCTGGGCCGAGTTGTTCCTGCCCACCGGCGCGGCGGGTGGGGGCTGATCAGGGGCCCGTCAGACCGGGGTCTCCGGTGGCGGCGTCGGGGCTCCTGGGATGCGGATCGATGCCACCGTGCCGCCCCCCGGGGCCGGGCGCAACGTCACTTCGCCGCCTGCCTGTTGGACCGTGCGGGCCACGATCGACAGGCCCAGCCCCGAGCCCGGTAGGGCTCGGGCCGAGGACGAGCGCCAGAAGCGTTCGAAGACGTGGGGGAGGTCGTCCGGCGGGATGCCGGGGCCGTGGTCGCGGACCGTCAGGTCGCCGGTTTCGGTCAGGGTCACCTCGACCGTGCCGCCCTCCGGGCTGAACTTCACCGCGTTGTCCAGGATGTTGACGACCGCGCGCTCCAGCGCCGCCGGTTCCGCCCGTACGAACCAGGGGCGCAGCCGGGCGTCGATCGTCAGGCCGGGGCCGCGCAACCGGGCGCGTTCCAGGGCGGTTTCGGCGATCTCGTGGAGGGCGACGACCTGGAGGGGGCCCGGGGTGGGGGCGTCGGGGCGGGACAGTTCCTGGAGGTCGCCGATCAGGGCGGCCAGTTCCGTCATCTGCGCCTTGACCGACGTCATCAGCGCCTTGCGATCGGCGGGCGGGATCGCGCGGCCCGTGTCGTCGCTGCGGGCCAGCAGCTCGATGTTCGTACGGAGCGAGGTGAGCGGGGTGCGCAGCTCGTGCCCCGCGTCCGCGATCAGTTGCGACTGGCGGTCGCGGGAGGACGCCAGCGCCGCGGTCATGGAGTTGAACGACCGGGACAGCCGGGCGATCTCGTCCTCGCCCTCCGCCGGGATCCGTACGGTCAGGTCCTCCGTACGCGCGACATGCTCGACCGTACGGGTCAGTTGGTCGACCGGCCGCAGTCCGGTCCTCGCGATCCACAGCCCGGCGGCGCCCGCGCCGAGCACGCCGACGCCGGCCACCGCGGTGAGCAGCAGGGCCAGCCGGTTCAGGGACGTCTCGATCTCGCCGTCCGGGCGGGAGACGGACACCGCGACGGGACCGTTCAGGTTCGGGCTCCGGATGGTGACGACGGAGGTGTGGACGCGGACGTGCTCGCCCTTGTCGGTCGTGCTGTCGTGGAGCGTCATGCTGCTGATGCCGTGCAGGGTGAGGTTCCTTGCGACCTCGACGTCCGCCGGCTGGACCTTCACCGGCTGGGCGCCGGGGGTGACGCACCGGCCGCCGTTGGACAGGACGACCTGGGTGTAGGCGAAGCCCCGCTGGGCCGTCTCCGAGGGGTTGGCGCCGCTCTGGCAGCTCTCCAGCGCCTGGACCACCTGGCTGTCGGAAGCGCCGATGTTCTTCAGCGACGTGTCGAGTTCGTTGAAGAGCTGGGAGCGGGTCAGCAGCCAGGAGCCGACGGCCACCGCGGCGACCGCGATGGCCACCGCCACCGCGACCAGCAGCGCGAGCCTGGACCGGATCGGCAGCGCGCGGAACCGGCGGAGGGGACCACCGCTCACGCCGCGCCACCCGGGCCGGTGCCGGTGCCGGTGCCAGGACCAGGGGCAGGGGCGGGGGCGGGCGCGTTACCGCTCGGCGCGTTGCCGGCCGCACCCGTCGCACCGTCCGCCCGCAGCGCGTACCCCACGCCCCGCACCGTGTGCACGAGGCGCGGCTCCCCGCCGCCCTCCGTCTTGCGCCGCAGATACATCACGTACACGTCCAGCGAGTTGGAGCTGGGCTCGAAGTCGAATCCCCAGACGGACTTGAGGATCTGCTCCCGGGTCAGCACCTGCCTGGGGTGCGCCAAGAACATTTCGAGCAGGGTGAATTCGGTACGGGTCAGGTCCACCCGCCGCGTGCCGCGCGTGACTTCGCGGGTGTTCAGGTCCATCCGCAGATCCGCGAAGGACAGGATGTCGTCGTCCGGCTGCTCGCCGATGGAGGTGGCGTACGAGCTGCGCCGCAGCAGGGCCCGGATGCGGGCGAACAGCTCGTCCAGTTCGAAGGGCTTGACCAGGTAGTCGTCGGCCCCCGCGTCGAGCCCGGTGACCCGGTCGCCGACCGTGTCGCGCGCGGTCAGCATCAGGATCGGTACGGTCGAGCCGCCGGCCCTGAGCCGCCGCGCGGCGGTCAGGCCGTCCATCCGGGGCATCTGGATGTCGAGGACGATCAGGTCCGGCTGGTACGCCTCGGCCTTGGTGAGGGCGTCGTACCCGTCCACCGCGACCTCGGTCCCGTAGCCGTCGAAGGCGAGACTCCGCTGCAGCGCCTCGCGTACGGCGGGCTCGTCGTCGACGATCAGGATTCTCTGCGGATCGCCTTCGGCGGGACTCATGGCGCGTCCTCTCTCGGTTTCGTCGGCTTCGTCGGCGGTTGTCCGCCGCCGCTGCGCTGGACTCTCTTCAGGAGACCATGGAATCAGGAATCAGTTGGAGCCGCCGTCACGCAGGTTCGCCAGGTCGGCCTTGATGGTGTTGGCGGGGATCGCGAAGCCCAGGCCGATGCTGCCGCCGGACCCCGAGTCGCCGCCGTCGGCGCTCTGCGCCGCCGCGTTCGCCGAGTTCAGTCCGACGACCTGGCCGTCCATGTTGAGCAGGGCGCCGCCCGAGTTGCCGGGGTTGATCGCCGCGTCCGTCTGGATCGCCTTGTACGTGGTCGTCGAGCTGCCGGTGTCGCCGTTGAACTGCTGCCCGCCGAACTGGAACGGCCAGTTGTCGCCGCCGCCCTGGCTCTGCTGCTGCTCCTGCTGCTGCTGTGCCTCGCTCTGGCCGTCCTCCTTGGGCACGGTGACGTCCCGGTTGAGCGCCGAGACGATGCCGGTGGTGACCGTGCCGGTCAGGCCCTCGGGGGAGCCGATCGCCACGACCTGGTCACCGACCCTGAGCTGGCTGGAGTCGGCGAAGCCGGCCGTCTTGAGCCCGCTCGCGCCCTGGAGCTTGATCAGGGCCAGGTCCTTGTCGGGGTCGGTGCCCACGACCCGCGCGGTGTACGTCTTGCCGTCGCCCGCCTTGACGGAGAGCTGCGACGAGCCCGCCACCACGTGGTTGTTGGTGACGATCTCGCCGTCCGACGTGATGATCACGCCGGAGCCCTGCGAGGTGCCGGAGCTGGACGTCGCCGTGATCTCGACGACGGTCGGGGAGAGCGCCTGGGCGACGCCCGCGACCGTGCCCTTGCTGCTCTGCGAGACCGTCGTACCGCTGAAGGCGCTGCTGGTGCCGTCCCCGCCGTTGCCGGTGACATGCTCCACGAGCGCGGCCGAGCCGCCCCCGACGACCGCCGCCGCGATGGCGACAGCGGCGAGGAGACCGACAGGGCCCTTGGCCCGGCGGCCGTGGTGGGCGGTGTGCGCGGTGGGCGCGTACGCCGGGGGCGGCGGGAAGGCCGCCCCGTACGGCTGCGTGTGCTGCGGCGGGGTGTGCTGCGGCTGGGTGTACTCGTGCTGGGTGTACGAGTCCTGCTGCTGCGGTTCTTGCCGGCTGCCGCTGGTGCTGTCGTCGTCGCCGCTGTGGCGGAAGTAGTTGGTCATGTCACTGACTGTCGCCGCCGGACATGAAAACAGGCTGAGTACGCTGTGAGAAGGCCGACAGAACCGCGTTCGCCCCATATAAAGGCGGCCCGAGGGCCAGGGCCGAGGCATCAGGCCCGGAGCGTCAGGGCCGTGGCGTCAGGCCCGGAGCGTCAGGCCCCGGCTGTCACTCGCAGCCGCAGGAGCGCCGCACGATCAGCGCCGAGGGGAACTGCTTCACCCGCTCGCGCCGCGACCCCGCCACCCGCAGCCCGTCGTCCAGCACCAGATCGACGGCGGCCCGCGCCATCGCCGGCCGGTCGGAGGAGACCGTCGTCAGGGGTGGGTCGGTAAGCCCGGCCTCCTTGACGTCGTCGAAGCCGGCCACCGCCAACTGCTGCGGTACGTCGAGACGTAGCTCCCGCGCCGCCCGCAGCACACCGATCGCCTGGTCGTCCGTCGCGCAGAAGATGGCCGGGGGTCTGTCGGGGCCCGCGAGCAGGTCGAGCGCGACGCGGTAGGCGTCGTAGCGGTTGTAGGGCGCCTGGAAGAGCCGCCCCTCCACGGACCGGCCGGCTTCCTGCATCGCCCGCCGCCAGCCCTCCACGTGGTCGGCCACCGGGTCGCCGACGGCCGGCGTCGACTCCATGCCGCCGAGGCAGGCGACGTACGGATGGCCGTGTTCCAGCAGATGGCGGGTGGCGAGCTGCGCGCCGCCGATGTCGTCGGTGACGACGGCGACGTCGTCGATGGCCTCGGGGCGCTCGTGCAGCAGCACGACCCGCGCGTCCCACGCCTCGATCTCGGCCGCCGCGCGCTCACTCATGCCCTGGCTGACCAGGATCAGCCCCGAGACCCGCATCCCGAGGAAGGCCCGCAGATAGTGGACCTCGCGCTCGTCGCGGTAGTCGGAGTTCCCGACGAGGACCATCTTCCCGCGCTCGGCAGCCGCCTGTTCGACGGCATGTGCCATCTCGCCGAAGAACGGCTGCCGGGCGTCGGGGACGATCATTCCTATGAGGTCGGTGCGCCGCGAGGCCATGGCCTGGGCCACCCGGTCCGGGCGGTAGCCCAGCTCCTTGATCGCGTTGAGCACCCGCTCGCGCGTGGCCGGGGCGACCGGCCGGGGTCCGTTGTTGATGACATAGCTGACGACAGCGGTCGAAGTCCCCGCCAGTCTTGCCACATCGTCCCGCGTCACCTTGGCCACGCGCGGCAGTCTACGCGTGGTGAACTACCGGTCGGCAGGCCGTACCTCGGCATGCTCGGCGGGGGTGTCCGCCGCCTCCGAGGAGGGTTCCGCCGATGCCGATGCCGACGCGGGTGCCGATCCCGCCGCTGATCCCGAACGGGCCTGGTGGCCGGGAACTTCGCCCTGGTCGGGCTTCTCCGGCGTGACGAAGCGGTAGCCCACGTTCCGTACCGTCCCGATCAGGGACTCGTGCTCGGGGCCGAGCTTGGCGCGCAGCCGCCGTACGTGCACGTCAACGGTGCGGGTGCCGCCGAAGTAGTCGTATCCCCAGACCTCTTGGAGCAACTGGGCGCGGGTGAAGACCCGGCCGGGGTGCTGGGCGAGGTACTTCAGCAGCTCGAACTCCTTGAAGGTCAGGTCCAGGACCCGGCCCTTGAGCTTCGCGCTGTAGGTGGCCTCGTCAACCGAGAGGTCGCCGTTGCGGATCTCCATCGGGGAGTCGTCCGAGGTGATCTGCTGCCGGCCCATGGCCAGGCGCAGCCGCGCCTCGACCTCGGCCGGCCCTGCCGTGTCGAGCAGCACGTCGTCGATGCCCCAGTCGGCGGTGACGGCGGCGAGGCCGCCTTCCGTCACGACGAGGACCAGCGGGCAGCCGGGGCCCGTGGAGCGCAGAAGCTGGCACAGCGACCGCACCTGCGGCAGGTCGCGGCGGCCGTCGATCAGGATGACGTCGGCACCAGGTGTGTCGACGAGGGCGGGTCCCTCCGCCGGTGCCACCCGCACGTTGTGGAGCAGCAGTCCTAGGGCGGGAAGCACCTCCGCCGACGGCTGGAGGGCGTTGGTCAGAAGCAGCAGAGAACTCATCGCCGCTCACCTGCCGGAGCCGTACAAGCCGTACATAGGTCGTGCGTGGTTCGCTTGCCCATCACGTCGGTTCCTCCTCGGTCCCTGCGAGGACGTATGCGGCACTGTGAATCTGTGTTGCGAGTTCCCGTCTGTTCATCTGTCTGTAACACCGGACGGGAAACACAAAAGGACCCGGGGGCTACGTTGCCCGGATCCTCTTGGAAGCAGAATAGCCCACATGCGTTCCGTGTCAGAGGGGCAATCCCGCAGATCATCTGTTTCCTCCCACCCGGCGGAGCCGGTACGGACCGTCCTGCGCACCGAGGACGGGGTCCGGATCGAGGCGATGTACGAGCCGTGTACGGCAGATGAAGCCGACGATCCCGCACCCGCGCCCGGGACGGCGATCGTCGTCGCGCACGGCTTCACCGGCTGGCTGGAGCGGCCCGCCGTGCGGCGCGCCGCTCGCGCGTTCGCGCAGCGTGCGGCCGTGGTCACCTTCTCCTTCCGGGGGCACGGCGGCTCCGGGGGGCGCTCCACGGTCGGTGACCGGGAGGTGCTCGATCTGGCCGCCGCCGTGGAGTGGGCCAGGGCGCTCGGACACGAGCGGGTGGTGACCGTCGGGTTCTCGATGGGCGGGTCCGTGGTGCTGCGGCATGCCGCGTTGCACAGGGGGCGCACGGAGTCGCGGACGGACGCCGTGGCGTCCGTAAGCGCTCCCGCCCGTTGGTACTACCGGGGTACGGCCCCTATGCGCCGCGTTCACTGGGTGGTAACACGACGGGTCGGCCGGATCGTCGGCCGTTACGGGTTCCACACCCGCATCGTCGACCGCGACTGGGACCCGGTGCCGCTGTCCCCCGTCGAGTCCGTGCCGCTGATCGCGCCGACCCCGCTGCTGATCGTGCACGGCGACCGCGACGGCTACTTCCCGCTGGACCATCCGCGCATGCTGGCGGCGGCCGGGCCGGCGGAGCTGTGGGTCGAGCCGGGGATGGGGCATGCGGAGGACGCCGCCGACGACGAGCTGCTGTCGCGTATCGCTGACTGGCTGATGAAGCAGTGACGAAGCCGGTCGTGAGCCGGCGATGAGCGAGCAATGAGGGAGCAGTGCCCCGCATCGGCCATCATGGGGGGCCACACGAGGCAACGGACCGCCGACCGAAGACGGAACGGGAAGACCGAAGGGAGAGCCGCTATGGCAGCGGGCACGATCCGCTACTGGGCCGCGGCGAAGGCGGCCGCAGGTGTCGCAGAGGAGCCGTATCTGGCCGATGACCTGGCCGCGGCGCTCGACACGGCACGGCAGCGGCACCCGGGCGAGCTGGTCCGGGTACTCCAGCGGTGTTCGTTCCTCGTCGACGGTGACCCCGTCGGGTCCAGGGAGCATGAGACCGTACGGCTTGCCGAGGGCGGCACGGTCGAGGTGCTCCCGCCGTTCGCAGGAGGGTGAACCGCAGAAGATGAGCAGCGATCAGCAGTATCCGTACGGCGAGCAGGGCAGCCGGGGCGGCCGGTACGGCGGTCAGCAGCAGCCGAACCGGCACCAGCAGGCCAACGGCCAGCACCAAGCCAACGGCCAGCACCAGGCCGACGGCCAGCACCAGGCCAACGGCCAGCAGCAGCCGTACGACGAGTACGGCCGGTACACGCAGCGGCAGGCGCCGTACGACCCGGCGCCCCAGGCCCCCTCGTATCCGGACCCCTCCTACCCGGACCCCTCCTACCCGGGCCGGTCGTACCAGAACCCGGCGCAGAACCCGGCGTTCCAGAACCCGGCACAGGACCCTGCGTTCCAGAACCCGGCACAGGACTCCGCGTTCCAGGACCCGGCGTACCACGATCCCGGGACCCAGACGTGGCAGGGCCAGACCTGGGACACCCAGTACCAGCCGCAGATCCAGCCCCAGATCCAGCCGCAGCCGCACGCGCCCGCTCAGCCGCAGCCCCGCCCGCAGCCCCGGCACGCCGCGGCGGCCGACACCGCGTACCTCCCGCCGCAGGGTGCCTACCCGCTGCCGCCCGAGGTCCCTTCGCCGTCCCCGGTCGCGCCGGCCGCCGCCTCGTACGAGCCGTACCAGCCCCCGACGCCGTCACAAGCCGTCCCGCCGCACGCGGCCCCGCCGCAGACCACCCCCCGGTACGCCGCCGCCCCCGCGCCCGGAGCTGCGGCTGCCCCCGATCCCGCCGCCGGTTACAGCGCGCCCACCACGATGGGCAACACCCGCGTCACCGACGCCCAGCGCGCCCGCGCCGAGGGCCGGTCGCCGATCATTCCGCCCGGGATGCAGCCCGCGGGGCTGACCGCCGCGCTCGGCCTGCTGCTGGCCGGCGGCGCCGCCGTCGGGCCGTACGCGCTCGTCGTGCCGCTGGTGATCCTCCAGGCGGTGACCGCGGCCGGCTGGTTCCGGCTGAACGGCATGTGGCCGGCCCGGCAGGGCATCGCGCTCGCCTTCCTCGGCGGGCTCGTCTCCGACGTGGCGCTGCTCGTCGCGGGCAAGGAGAACGCGCCCGCCGCCATCATCGGCACGCTCGGCGTGTGGGTCCTGCTCACCGTCGTCCTCCAACTGCGCAGTCACGCGGCGGGTGACGAGCGCATGCAGAGCCTGATGGCCACCGTCGCCTCCGCCGCGCTCGCCATCATCGCCACCGGCCATCTCGCGGCCCCCTCGGACGCGGTGGTCGTCGGCGGGATCGCGGTGGCCGCCGCCACCGTCGCCCGTGCGCTGCCGCTGCCCGCCGTCGCGTCCGTCGTGGTGGCGCTGCTGGTCTCGGCCGGTGCCGGGATCGCGGTCGGCGGCTTCACCGACCTGGGGTCGGGCGGCGCGCTGCTCGGCCTCGGCGCCGGGGTATGCGCGCTGATCGGACTGCGTGCGGCGAGTTACGACTACCCGTCCCGCTTCGTCCATATGACCGCTGGTGTGGCCCTCCCGCTGGCCGCTGCGGCGCCCGCCGTCTACTTGCTGGGGCGGGCGCTGACCTGATCGTCGCCACGTTAGGCTCACCGTCGTCAGGGGGACCTGTACGACCGATGGTGGGGGACACCGAGCGATGCGTGGGCTTCGAATACTGCTGATTCTTGTCGTGATCCTGGCGGGGCTGTTCGTCGCCGCCGACCGGCTGGCAGTCAATTTCGCCGAGGGCAAGGTCGCCGACAAGATCAAGTCGAGCCAGGGCCTCGACAGCGATCCCCAGGTCTCCATCAAGGGCTTCCCCTTCCTGACGCAGGTGGCCAACTCCCAGCTCGACGAGGTCGACATCACCCTCGACGGGGTCACGGCCACGACCGAGGGCCACTCGGTCCGGGTCACCGAGGTGCGGGCGGTCCTGAAGGACGTCCGGATCAGCAGCAGCTTCTCCTCGGCGACCGCTTCGCAGGCCCACGGCGCCGCGAGCATCTCGTACGCCGACCTCAGCGGCTCGGCGCCGAAGGGCGCGACCGTCAGCTACGCGGGTCCCGAGCGCGCGGCCGACGGGCAGGTCAAGGTGGCGGGCAAGCTGACCGACATCCTCAAGGGCGCGGGCATCCCGATGCCGGACGCGGTCGCCGCCCTGCTCGGCGACCGGGTCTTCACCGCGTACAGCCAGGTGTCCGTCTCGGACGGCAAGACCGTGCGGCTGCGGGCCAAGAGCCTCCCCGACCTGCCGGTGCCGGGCCTGGACGAACAGCTCCAGAAGCTCATCGACTACGACCTGAAGATCGATGGAATGCCGTCGTCGGTCGCGCTCAGCAAGGTGACGGCGTCGCCGGACGGCCTGCGCTTCTCGGGAACGGGCTCGGACGTCTCGCTGACCAGCTAGGCCCGACCCGGCCCGGCTCGGAGCGCTACGCACTCCCGGCCGGATGGTGAGACAACGGTGTCCGGCCCGTAGAAGCCCGCAGAAGAAAGACGACCGGGGGAGCGCCGACAGGCCCGGGAAATCGCATGCGTGAGCCAAAAGTCTCATGAAGCGGACGATCGCGTCTCATCATGTGACACACCGGTGACATTGCCGCCGCCACGTCCTTACGATCGACACCATGCAGTGCTTCATCTGTGGCCTTCCGCAAGGAGGCCGCGCGGATCTCACCAAGCGGCGGGCAGTAGACCTGTGCCGCGTTTCCGCCATGCTCTGTCGCACTGTCTGAGCGGGACATTCGCATTCCCGCATTCCCGGCCCTCGACCGTGTCAGGCGCGTCAGGGCCATCCCCGCGCCGTTCAGCGGGTCTCCGCCCTTCGCGCCTGTGGCGCCCGGAGACTGTCCACGAACCCCGCACCATCTCGCCGCACCTGCCCCGGAGGAGAACAGCATGAGCCGTAGTGACGTCCTGGTAGACGCCGACTGGGTCGAGGCCCACATCGACGACCCGAAGGTCGTCATCGTCGAGGTCGACGAGGACACCTCGGCGTATGACAAGAACCACATCAAGAACGCCGTCAAGATCGACTGGAAGTCCGACCTCCAGGACCCGGTCCGCCGCGACTTCGTCGACCAGGAGGGCTTCGAGAAGCTCCTGTCGGCCAGGGGCATCGGCAACGACGACACGGTCGTGCTGTACGGCGGCAACAACAACTGGTTCGCCTCGTACGCGTACTGGTACTTCAAGCTGTACGGCCACGACTCCGTCAAGCTCCTCGACGGTGGCCGCAAGAAGTGGGAGCTGGACTCCCGCGACCTGGTCGACGCCGTGCCCGAGCGCGCCGCCACCACGTACAAGGCCAAGGCGCAGGACACCTCGATCCGCGCCTACCGCGACGACGCCGTCGCCGCGATCGGCAGCCAGAACCTGGTCGACGTGCGCTCGCCCGACGAGTTCAGCGGCAAGCTGCTCGCCCCCGCGCACCTCCCGCAGGAGCAGTCGCAGCGGCCGGGCCACATCCCGTCCGCCCGCAACATCCCGTGGTCGAAGAACGCCAACGACGACGGCACCTTCAAGTCGGACGACGAGCTGAAGGAGCTGTACGCCGAAGAGCAGGTCGACCTGGCGAAGGACACCATCGCGTACTGCCGTATCGGTGAGCGCTCCGCGCTGACCTGGTTCGTGCTGCACGAGCTGCTCGGTGTGCAGAACGTCAAGAACTACGACGGCTCGTGGACCGAGTACGGATCCCTCGTCGGCGTGCCGATCGAGCTCGGCGCCGCCAAGTAAGCACGCACGACCAGAACGCACGCCCGACCAGAACGCACGCCCCGACCAGCAAGCACGCCTGACCCCGGAGGACTGAACAGTATGTGTGGAGCACAGGCCGGCGGCCCGGACGCCTCGACGATCAAGCCCGGTGAGACCACGATCCAGGGTTCCGTGACCCGCGACGGCGAGCCCGTCACCGGTTACGTACGCCTGCTGGACTCGACCGGCGAGTTCACCGCCGAGGTGCCCACCTCGGCGACCGGCCAGTTCCGCTTCTACGCCGCGGAAGGTACCTGGACCGTGCGCGCACTGGTCCCCGGGGGCACGGCCGACCGTACGGTCGTGGCGCAGACGGGCGGTCTCTCCGAGGTCGCCATCGCCGTCTGACAGTCGCTGCTCGAACGGCCGGAGGGCCGCGCCCCAGGGAGTTGGACGCTCACTGGAAGGGGTGCGGCCCTTCGTGCCGTCGTACGCTGGAAATATGTACACGCGACGGCGTCGCGCTTATTTCCTGCTCATGGGCGGATGCCTGATCCTCTTCGTCTCCGCCTGGTCCTTCGTGCGGCTGTGGTCGGTTCCGGCAGCCGTCGCCATGGCCGTCGTCGCGATGGTGATCCCGCCCGTCGCCGCGATCGTCGGAAACCGGCGGGGCAAGGACGACCGCTGGTGGGACGAGCCGCCGGACGACACCAAGTCGGACGACTGGTGGGACCAGATGGACGGCAAGAAGGGCCCCCGCCGCCCTCAGTAGGCTCCCGCCGTCCTCAGCCGTCATCAGCGGCCCTCAGTAGACGAGGGCCTGTACGCCGTCGGCCATGATCTCGCTGACGAAGACCTGCGCCCCGGCGATCCGTACGCCCTCGATGACATCCTTCTCCGCGATGTCCCGCCGCGCGGCGCACTGGGTGCAGAGCGTGATCCGGCCGCCGGCCTGGATCGACTCGATGAGGTCGGGCAGCGGCGCCGAATGCGGGAGTTCGAACTCGGCGGCGCGGCCGGGCAGCGCGAACCACGCGGATTCGCCCGTCAGCCAGAAGGACACCTCGACACCGCTGGCGACGGCGACGGCCGCCACCGTGAAGGCCTGGGAGCAGCGTTCGGGGGCGTCGGCCCCTGCCGTCACTTTGATCACGAGCTTCTTCGCGGATTGCATATACCGAACTGTAATCCGCCCTGGTACAACCGCGTTCACCTCTCACAAGTCAGCTCTGTGCGCAGGTAATTGGTACCTGCAGCCAGGTCTCGTGGGGGACCCCCTTGAAAACGAAACGAAGACGCGGCCGTACGACGCTGATCGTCGTCGCCGCGGCTGTGCTCGGCGTCGTCGCCGGCACGGCGACCGGCTACGCCGTACAGGCGGACCGCGCGCCGAAGGCGCTGCCGCCGCTGAACCAGCCGGGTCTGGCGTACCCGGCGAAGTCCCTTCCCGAGGGCAGGGAGCCCGAGCCGCTGACCGTGGCGCACGACGCCAGGCTCAAGACCTCGGGCGACCTGCGGAAGCTGTTGATCAGCAAGCCCAGGGGCGCGACCAAGGTCGAGGCGAGGGAGGACGGCTGGATGGCGCTCGACACCTACGCCGGCCACTCCTCCGACCCGGAATCCCTGATCACGTCTCTGGCCCCCAGTTTCCGGCGGGCCGTGAACGCCTCCTGGAACGAAGGCGAGAACCGTGAGGTGGTCGTCACCCTCGTCCAGTTCAAACCCAGCGCGTTCCAGGACGCCGCCGGTTATGCGCTGGACCAGCAGTCGTACATGCCCGAGGCGACCGCGGCCGGCAACAACGGCTCGCTGATCGAGGGCACCGACGACGGCCGCTACTGGGTGTACGACAACCCCCGTCACCTGTCGCGCAACAGGGCCAGAGCCGTGGCCTGGCGCGGCGACATCATGATGGAGATCGACATCTTCGACAGGGGCACGATCCGCGAGAGCGCCATCAGGACGCTGGCCGAGCGGCAGATGGAGCGCCTGTGAACGAGGAAGAAGTCAGCACGCCCACGCCGGAGGCCGCGCCGGTCACACCGGACGACGTTCCGCAGGTCCCCGCGCCCCGCCGCCGTATGCGCCGGATCCTCGGGATCGCCCTGCCTGTCGTACTCGTGCTCGGTGCCGTCGGCGGCGGTGCGGTGTACGTCAAGTCCACCGTCGACGGTGCCGACAGGACCGTCCCCACCAAGCTGTGGCAGGCGGCACGCGCCAAGCCGAACCGGGATCCGGCGGCGAACGCGTACAAGGGCCGCACCGACACCGAGCTGAGCGGGCAACTGCTGCCCGCGCCCGAGGGCTACCGCCTCGGTCCTGACCTCGACGAGTTCGGGAACGACACCTCGCTCTCGGCCCGGCAGGCCAGAGCGCTCCTGAAGGGCAGCGGTGAGGGCCTTCCGAGCAGGGTGCGCACCCAGATGAACAAGGAGATCGAGAAGGTCGGCATCAAGGGCATGGCCGCACGCTCCTACGTGGCTGCGACCGGCGACCTGGTCGTCGAGACGTTCGTGACGCAGATGAAGGACCGCTCGGCTGTGGCGGACATGTACCGGAACGCTTCGAGCATCGGCGGACGCAAGGGTCCTGCCGTCAAGGGCCAGAAGAACGCCAAGTGCTTCCTGGCGCCCCGGGGCTTGGAGTTCGATCTCGGCTTCATGGTGTGCACGGCGTACAAGGGCGAACTCTTCATCAGGGTGAACGCCTTCGGTACGGAGCCGCTCGCGGCGTCCGAGGTCGCCGACCTGCTCGGTGACCAGCTCGACCGTATCGACACCCCGGGGAAGGCCGTATGACCGAGCAGATCACCCCGCTGTCGGCCGACGCGACCATGGCGGCCGCCGAGCCCGCGCCCGTACCGACCGGGGAGTTCCCGCCCCCGCCCACCGAGCCGCCGGTCGTCGGCGTCCGGCCGCCCCGGCGCGTGCTGCGCGCGGTCGCCCGGTGGACACTCGCGGCGGTGGTCTTCGCCGGGGTCGGCGGCGGGGTCGCCTACGGCATCACCGGCATGGACCGCGACGACGTCCCCGGCCTCGCCACGCAGAGCGACGGCCGCTGGGACTACCCGAAGCTGTCCCTGCCCGCGCTGCCCGCGGGCTCCCCGCGCCCCTTCACCGTGGGCAACGACGGCGAGATCCATTACGCCGACCTGCGGAAGCTGCTCCTGCCCGCGCCTGCGGGCGCCGTCCAGGACAAGAAGCTGACCGGCGGCTGGATCAGTAACGCCCAGTACCTCGCGGAGTACGAGGCGGACAGCCGCGAGGTCATGGCGTCGGGCCTGCGCAACCTCCCCGTACGGCACATCGCGGCGCGTGGCTGGACGATGCCGGACGGCACCAGCACGCGGATCTACCTGCTGGCGTTCCTGTCGGTCAGCGCGGCCAACGACTACAAGGACGCGCAGATCCAGTCCCACGCCGGCCTCGACGCCGGCACTCCGCTCACCTCCGCGCCTCAGACCACGCTCGACGGCGGCTGGCCCGGCGATCTCCAGGTCTCGGACACCTCGATCAGCACGTTCACCGAGCTCAAGCCGTACGGGGCCACCCATGTCCGGCAGGCGTACGTACTGGCGGGTGACACCCTCGCGCTGGTGATCGAGGAGAAGAAGGGCACCGCTCCCGCCGTGCCGTTCCACCAGACGCTGCTGCTGCAGAGCCAGCTCCTCGGCTGACCGGCCCACCTCCGGAAGAAGGCCCGGTCCCCACCCATTAGGCTGGGGACCGGCCGTTCCGCTCATCCCGCTCATCCGAGGAGCACTCCGTGCTTGAGGACACTTACACCTCTCTGCTGATCCTGGTCTGCGTCGCCGTGCTCGCCTTCACCGTGCTGGTCGTGAAGAAGCTGTACCAGGGCCAGCGCTAGCCAGCCTTCAGCACCGGCCGCACCGGTACGGCACCGGCAAATCCCAACCAAGAGACTGAGCCGCCATGATCGAGATCCCGTCCGACCTGAACCCGGGCCTTGTCCCCCTCGCCTTCCTCCTCGGCCGCTGGGAAGGCGTCGGCGTCTTCGACTTCCCCGGTGACGAGAAGGCCAACTTCGGCCAGGAAGTCACCTTCAGCCACGACGGCCGGGACTTCATCGAGTACGTCTCGCACACGTGGGCGCTCGACGCCGAAGGCAGCAAGGTCAGCCCCATCGAGTCGGAGTCCGGCTTCTGGCGGATCGACGAGGACCGCAAGGTCGAGGTCGTGATGGTCCGCGACCAGGGCGTGGTGGAGATCTGGTACGGCGAGCTGGCCGACCAGAAGCCGCAGATCGACCTGGTCACCGACGCGGTGGCCCGCACGGCGAGCGCCGGCCCGTACAGCGGCGGCAAGCGGCTCTACGGCTATGTGAACAGCGACCTGATGTGGGTGGGCGAGAAGTCCACCCCCGAGGTCCCGCTGCGGCCGTACATGTCGGCGCATCTGAAGAAGGTCGTCACCCCCGAGCAGGTCGCCGCCTGGGCCAAGGACCTCGGCGACCTCCCCGACGACGGCATCGCCTTCTTCAAGTAGCACCCCTTGGCGTTCTTCCAGCAACTCCCTTGTCCAGCCCCCCCTACACTGGGGGCGTGGTGAGCATCGACTGGAAGAGCGACCTGCGACAGCGCGGCTACCGACTGACGCCCCAGCGCCAGCTCGTCCTCGAAGCCGTCGACTCACTGGAACACGCGACGCCCGACGACATCCTCTGCGAGGTGCGCAAGACGGCGTCGGGCGTGAACATCTCCACCGTGTACCGGACGCTGGAGCTGCTGGAGGAGCTGGAGCTGGTCTCCCACGCCCATCTGGGCCACGGAGCGCCGACGTACCACCTCGCCGACCGGCACCACCACATCCACCTCGTCTGCCGCGACTGCGGGAACGTGATCGAGGCGGACACCGAGGTCGCCGCCGAGTTCGCGGAGAAGCTGCGCGGGGACTTCGGCTTCACGACCGACATGAAGCACTTCGCGATCTTCGGCCGCTGCCGCGACTGCACCGCTCGCGCCGCCCGCACGGCACGCGGCGAGTCGTAGGCGCACGCGCGGAGTCGTAGGGCCGGCACGCGGCGAGTCGTAGGCCGCCGCGCCGAGTCGTAGGCCGCCCGCGCCGAGTCGGAAGCCGCCCGCGCCGAGTCGTAAGCCGCACGTGGAGTCGTACGCTGATAAGCATGAAGAGCCCTCTGCTGTCGCTGCCCGGAGCTGTCGCCGCCGAAGGACAGGACGAAGGTGTCGCCGCCCACTACGGCGATCTGTTCCGTGAACAGCGCGCCCTTGCCGACGGCAAGGGTCTCGTCGACCTCTCGCACCACGGAGTCGTGACCGTCACCGGCGCCGACCGGCTGAGCTGGCTGCATCTGCTGCTCACACAGCACGTCAGCGAGCTGCCCGCAGGACAGGCGACCGAGGCGCTGATCCTCTCCGCCAACGGCCACATCGAGCACGCGCTGTACCTCGTGGACGACGGCGAGACGGTGTGGATCCATGTCGAGCCCGGGACGCAGGAGGCGCTGATCGCCTACCTGGAGTCGATGAAGTTCTACTACCGCGTCGAGGTCGCCGACCGCACCGCGGACTTCGCCGTCGTCCATCTGCCCGCCGGGTCCATCGCGGAGGCGCCGGACGGCGTCGTCGTACGGGAGACCCCGTACGGCCGCGATCTCTTCCTGCCGCGCGCCGACCTCGAAACGTACGCGGCGGCGCACGGCCCGCTCGCCGGGACGCTCGCCTACGAGGCGCTGCGCGTCGAGGGCCACCGGCCGCGCGTCGGCTTCGAGACGGACCACCGGACCATCCCGCACGAGCTGGGCTGGCTCGGCACCGCCGTCCATCTGGACAAGGGCTGCTACCGGGGCCAGGAGACCGTGGCGCGGGTGCAGAACCTGGGGAAGCCGCCGCGCCGGCTGGTCTTCCTGCACCTGGACGGCAGCGACGTCCACCTCCCGGGCCACGGCACGCCCGTACGGCTCGCCGCCGATGGCGAGGACGGCCGCCAGCTCGGCTTCATCACGACGTCCGCCCGCCACCACGAGCTGGGACCGATCGCGCTGGCGCTGGTGAAGCGCAACGTGCCGCTGGACGCCGAGCTGATGGCGGGGGACACGGCGGCGGCGCAGGAGTCGGTCGTCGAGGTCTGAGCGGACCGCGACGACGGCGACCGCCGGGCGTTACATCCCGATCGTCACATCTCCAGTTGCACCGTGAACGGGCCGTGATTCGTGAGCGAGACGCGCATGTCCGCCCCGAACCGGCCCGTTTCGACGTGCGCGCCCAGCGCCCTGAGCTGCGCCACCACCTCGTCCACCAGCGGCTCGGCGACGGCTCCCGGCGCCGCGGCGTTCCAGGTGGGGCGGCGGCCCTTGCGGGCGTCCCCGTAGAGAGTGAACTGCGAAATCACCAGGAGCGGGGCGTTCACCTCCGAACAGGACTTCTCGCCCTCCAGCATCCGTATCGACCAGAGCTTGCGGGCAAGCTGCGCCGCCTTCTCCTCGGTGTCCTCGTGGGTGACTCCCACCAGCACACACAGTCCTTCGCCGATGATCTCGCCGACGGTTTCCGTCCCGGATCCGGTCACGACGGCGACGCTCGCGCCGTCGACTCTCTGCACCACAGCTCGCATACGGACCAACCTATCCGGGGCCGAACGGGTGCAGAGTGCCCGCACGGGCAGCCGCATGAGTGGCACGATGCAGGGAGGCGGTGCGCTCGCGCACCGGTCGAGGGATGGGGGTCTCCCCAGCGGAGTGAGGGGAAGCACGCGCGATGAGCACATCTGGAGCCGGGCAGTCGCCCGGTCCCGTACCGACGACCCGTACGACGATGGGGACCGGCAGCAGCCCCGCCCTCCCGGGCGAGGCGGGCGGGTCGCGACCGCCGGCGCAGCGGCAGCGGACGGGCGGCGACACCGGCCAGGACGGCGCGGCGCCGGCCGGCAGGCCCGTCGCATCGGCCGGTGAGCCCGTCGCGCCGACCGGCAAGTCCGCCGGGCTGACCGCTCTCGCCGCGCTGCCGGCGCCGACCGACCCGCTCCCGTACGACTTCACCGAGCTGGGCCTGCCCGAACTGCGCATGCTGCGCAGGGACTCGCAGCGCGACGAGGCCGATCTCAGCTATCTGCGGCGGCTGTTGCAGGGGCGCATCGACATTCTGCGCGCCGAGCTGTCGCGCCGTAACGCCCCGGAGTCCCTGCCGACCGCCGGCAACCCGGCGCTGCTGGAGACCCCCGTGGTGGACCGGCTCTCCGAGATCCTCACCGACGCGCCCTCGCGCCACCGCTCGTCCGCCCGGCATCTCACCCTGTCCACGCCGCGCAGCGCGGAGTGCCGGCAGTTGGCGGCCGAGACGCTCGCCGAGGTGGAGCTGTCGGATCTGGACGCGCGGACGAGCGAGGAGCTGCACGCCGCGATGGGCCGGCTGGTGCGGCACGAGCGGCAGATCTCCCGCCGCAGGCACCTGCTGCAACGGACGGTCGACGATTGCAGCGCGGAGATCACCCGCAGGTACCGTGTGGGAGAAGCGCAGGTGGACGACCTGCTCACCTAGGGTCTCCCGGTTGGATCAGCCCGGATCGGGCGGATCGACCCGGATGAGCCCGGATCGGGCCTGATCGGCCCGGACCGGGGTCGGGCGGGGGTCCCCAGGCCCCAGCACTCCCGGAAGGCCGACCGACCATGACGACCCACCAAGCCCGCACCGCCCGTACCGCCCGCACCGCGCACAGCGCACACACCGCGCACACCGCTCCCGTCCTGCCGGTCCTGGCCGAGGTCGTACGGTCCGGCTTCGTGGAGGGCCACCACCGAGGCTCGCTGGTGCTGCTCGCCGCCGACGGGGGTGTGGAGTTCGCGCTCGGCGACCCCGGCGTACCGGTCTTCCCGCGGTCCAGCAACAAGCCGATGCAGGCGGCCGCGGTGCTGCGGGCGGGGCTCGATCTGTCGGGGGAGCGGCTCGCGCTGGCCTCGGCGAGCCATTCGGGCGAGGAGTTCCACCTCGCTCTCGTCCGTACGATGCTCGCCGAGCACGGGCTGACGGAGGACGATCTGCAGACGCCGCCCGACCTGCCGCTGGACCGGGAGGCGGCCGAGGCGTATCTCGCCGCGGGGCACGAGCGGGCCAGGATCGCCATGAACTGCTCGGGCAAGCACACGGCGATGCTCGCCGCCTGCCTGCTGAACGGCTGGCCGACGGCCACGTACCTCGACCCGGACCACCCGCTCCAGCGGCTGGTCCGTACGGTCGTGGAGGAGACGTCGGGCGAGGAGGTCGCGGCTGTCGGTACCGACGGCTGCGGCGCCCCGCTGATGGCGCTCAGCCTCACCGGACTCGCCCGCGCCTTCCGGCACTTCGTGCAGACCGACGCCGGTACGGCCGAGGGCCGGGTGGCCGCCGCCATGCGCGCGCACCCCGAGTACGTGGCGGGTACGCGCCGCTCGGACACGTGGCTGATGCGGGGGCTGCCGGGCGCGCTGTCCAAGAACGGCGCTGAGGCGGTCCAGGCGGTCGCGCTGGCCGACGGCCGGACGGTGGCCTTCAAGATCGACGACGGCGGCGGGCGGGCGGTGGGCCCGGTGCTGGCGCGGGCGCTGCGGATGCTGGGCGAGGACGACGAGGTGCTGGAGCGGATCGGCCGGGCGCCGGTGCTGGGCGGCGGCGCGGAGGTGGGCGAGGTGCGGGCGGCGTTCTGACCGTGCCGCCTCACACGGCCTCCGACCGGCGCGTCTGACCCGGCCTCCCACCGGCGCGCGGGGCCTCCGACCGGCGCGTCTGACCCGGCCTCCCACCGGCGCGCGGGGCCTCCGACCGGCGCGTCTCACACAGCCTGCCACCGGCGGAAAACCGAATGCGCGCTCGGACGGGCTTCGCCTAGCGTGGCGGGCATGAGCCTTGAGGTCCGTACGGTCACCGAATCCGAGATCCCCGACTGGCTGCGTGCGCTGGACACCGGATTCCTGCGGCCGCCGGTGGCGTCCGAGGAGGCGGCGGCGGCCAGGCTCGCGTACGGCGACCTGGCGCGGACGCGCGGCGCGTTCGACGACGGGCGGTGCGTCGCGACGTTCCGCTCGTTCGACCAGGAGCTGACGGTGGTGGGCGGCGCCGCGCTGGCGGCCGACGCGATCTCGAACGTGACGGTCTCGCCCACCCACCGCAGGCGCGGGCTGCTCAGCCGCATGATGGCCGACGACCAGGCGCAGGCGAAGGAGCGCGGTGACGCCATCTCGACGCTGATCGCCGCCGAGTACCCGATCTACGGCCGCTACGGCTTCGGCCCGGCCGCCTCGATCACCGAGTGGAGCATCGACGTGCCGCGCGCGGGGCTCGACCCGCGCTGGTCGGGCCCCGACGACGGCGGCAGGATCGATCTGGTCGACGCCGCCGACGTACGCAAGCTCGGGCCGGAGTTCCACGACCGCTTCCGCGCGGCGCAGCCGGGCGCCATCAGCCTCGACGACCTGTGGTGGAAGGTGCACACGGGCCAGGACCCGTTCGGGCGCCCCTGGACCGAGCCGTTCTACGCGGTGTACCGCTCGGCGGCGGGCGAGGTGGAGGGGCTGGCGGCGTACACCGCCGACGCCGAGTGGGGCGATGCGAAGCAGCCCCTGAACACCGTGAGCGTCCGGCGCCTGGTCGGCCTGACCCCGGCAGCGGACCGCGCGCTGTGGCGGTTCATCTGCGCCATCGACTGGGTCAACACGGTCCGCACCGGCCGCCGCGCCACCGACGACCTGCTCCCGTACTTCCTCCCCGACCCGCGCGCCGCGAAGGTCGTCACACAGGCGGACTTCCTCTGGGTGCGGCTCCTCGACGTCCCGCGCGCCCTGGAGGCCCGTACGTACGCCACGTCGGCCACCCTCACCCTGGAGGTCCAGGACAAGACGGGCCTGGCAGCGGGCCGCTTCCGCCTGGACGCCACCCCGCAGGGCGCGAGCTGCACACCGACGACAGGGTCGGCCGATCTCACCCTGGACGTGAGGGAGTTGGGGTCGCTCTACCTGGGTGAGGAGTCGGCACTGCGACTGAGCGCGCTGGGCGCGCTGACGGAAGACACCCCAGGCGCGGCGACAACAGCGGAACACCTCTTCCGCACTCCCCGCCGCCCCTGGTGCCCGGACATCTTCTGAGCGGGCAACCCGAAACGTAGCTGACGGGCAGTCAGTTTGCCTGTCGTCGGGGAGGCGTTGGACCCGTCCCGCGGCCTGCAGATGGTCGAGCAGCGGTATCGCCTGGGGTGCAGCCGCAGTGATTGATAGTCATATGATCGGAGTGTGGGAATTGCTGACGTCACGCGTGAGTACATGCTGCCGACCCAATCAGGGCAGGCGCCCGCCGACTCACCCTTCAGGACGCGTCTGTTGGTCTCTCCTGCGTTCGGCAAGCCCGAGTCGCGGCAGCACTGGAAGGACACGCTGGACCAGCCGGTGCTGTTCACCGAGTCCAAGTACGCCGAGAGGCTGACGGCCGGCCAGCTGGATCGACTGACGCAGCTCCACCCGGAAGGCGAGGCCCGCTTCTGGGGTGCCAGGGCCAGCCATGACGGCAAGATGGCGGAAGTCGCCACAGGGGACGTGGTGTTCTTCACCGGGAAGAATCACGTGCGTGCCATCGGTGAGATCGGGGCGATTTTCCGGAACGGCTCCTTCGCCGACGCGATGTGGCCGCCGAAGCCGGGTGGCGAGAGCTGGCATACGGTCTACAGCTTGCGCCAGTTCGTATCGGCGGACATTCCGTACACCACGTTGAGTGCTCTCCTCGGCTACAAGGCCAACTTCAAGTACCCAGGGCAGTTAGTGCTGTCCGGGGAGCAAGCCCAAGCAGGAATCGACGGTCTGCTCATCACCACCAGGACCGCACTGGAAATGGCCGGGGCCACGGCACCGTCTGACCCTGTCCGTGAGCTACCCCTGGAGCGACAGCACACTCGCTCCACGACGATCGAGCGTGCCGCTCAACAGTTGCTCTTCAACCGGGACGAATCGGCGCTGGTCATCGAATTCTGTCGTACCCTCACCGACACCACGGCGACACGCCGGTCCAGTGCGGCAGGCATCTGCGACATCTTTTTGACTGGTCCCGAGGGACGTGAACTCATCGAGGCGAAGTCCCGGACCGATCGCGGCTACGTGCGCGAGGCATTGGCTCAACTCCTCGACTACGCGCGGTACGTGCCGGAGCGGATCGACCGCCTTTCAGCGCTCTTCCCCCTCCCACTCAAGGCAAAGGAACGCGAGCTGCTGCATCACTACGGGATCGACATCATCCAGCGGGTTGCCCCAGGCAGCTTCGAACGAGTCGCCGCCCCCGCCGAGGCGCGCGAGCAGATGCGTGGTCTGTGGGAGCGAAGTTGATCATTTCGGCGAACGCCACCCGGTATGCGTGATGTTCGCTGTCCGTCTTCCGCAGCTGACTTCAGGTAGTTAAGATCAGCGCCCTGGCTCGATCCTTGGGGGGAAGATGTCAGGGGGGTTAGATGGCTGGTTGCTTGCTGCCGTCGCGGAGTTCGGACGTGTGTCCAAGCTCAAACTGTCGGGGGGCGGAAGCCCTGAAGCCGCCATTCGCGCACCACTTGAGGCCCTTCTCCAAGCCGTAGGCGACCACCATCGGCAGCCAGAGGTCACCTGGCACGATGAGTACCGTCTTGCTGACCTCGGGGTACGCCCCGACTACGCCATCCGTGCCGGCGGAGAGCTGACCGGCTACATCGAACTCAAGAAGCCTGGGCTGTCGGTTGATCCCGACACCTTCAGAGGAAGCAACCGCGAGCAGTGGGAAAAGCTGCGGAACCTTCCGAACCTGCTGTACTCCAACGGAACAGAGTGGCGGCTCTTCCGCGACGGTCGGCAACTCGGTGACACGGTACTCTTCGTCGGATCCTTGAAAACTGCCGGCGACAAGCTCATTCCGGCTGATCCGGCTGCTTTCGACGCCTTGCTGAAGACCTTCCTGCTCTGGAAGCCTCCGCGCATCTCACAAGTCGCCCGGCTCGTACAGCATGTCGCGCCGCTGTGCCGTTTGCTGCGTACAGCCGTTCTCGAACAACTCGACGCCGAGGCCAAGTCATCCAGTCGGGATGACAACGTCCGCGCCCGGCCGTTCACCGGCCTGAAGAACGATTGGCGCCGGATGCTGTTCCCGTCCGCTGACGACAACACGTTCGCGGACGGTTACGCCCAGGCAGTCACCTTCGCCCTACTGTTGGCCCGCTCTGAAAACGTCTTGGTAGAGGGGGCGAGCCTCCACGACATCGGTCGCCTTCTCGATGCCGATCACGCGCTCATGGGCAAGGCACTGCAACTCCTCACCGACAATGTGAACGATCGGTTCACCGTCGCTCTTGAGTTGCTCCAGCGCACCATCACGAAGGTGGACTGGCCGGCCATACGCGCCGGAAACAAGGACGCATACCTGCATCTGTACGAGCACTTCCTCACCGTGTACGACCCGGCTCTGCGGCAGAAGAGCGGCTCCTACTACACGCCGCACGAGGTCGTCGAGGAGATGGTCCGTCTCACTGAGGATGTTCTGCGGACCCGGTTGGGGCAGGCCCGCGGCTTCGGCGAGGAGGCCGTACGGATAGTGGACCCGGCCATGGGCACGGGCACCTACCTTCACACCATCATTGAGCGTGTCGCGGCGCAGGCCGCAGAGCGTCACGGGCCCGCGATGGCGTGCGACGCCATATCGAGGCTTGCCTCTCGCCTGTACGGCTTCGAACTGCAGATGGGCCCGTTCGCCGTCGCGGAATTACGTGCCTCGGAGCTCCTCAAGCGGTACGAATCACCTTTGCCCGATGGGGGACTCAATCTCTTTGTCACCGACACGCTGGACAACCCGTTCGCAGAGGACGAGTACCTGGCGTCCACGTACGGCGCTCTGTCCGATTCCCGCAGGCGTGCCAACAGTGTGAAGGCGAACACCCCGGTAACCGTCGTCATCGCCAATCCTCCCTACGACGACAAGGCAGAGGACCGTGGCGGCTGGGTCGAGAAACGGAGCGCCAAAGGGGACGTGCCTCTGCTCGACGCCTTTCGTCACCCGGGCAACGGACGCTACGAACACGTACTCAAGAACATGTACGTCTACTTCTGGCGCTGGGCCACGTGGAAAGTCTTCGACGCGCATGAGCAGGATCGCCACGGCGTCGTTTGTTTCATCACGCCTTCCGGTTGGGCGACCGGACCTGGCGGCCGAGGCATGCGCGAGTACCTTCGGCAAACGTGCGACGAGGGCTGGATCATCAACCTCTCGCCGGAAGGACAGCGGCCGGACGTCGCCACGCGCCTCTTTCCCGTGGTCGCCCAGCCACTGGCCATCTCCATCTTCGTGCGCAAGGCCGGCGTCGACAGGGGCGACGACCACCGAGCGAAAGTTCACTACCGGGCACTTGAGGGCCGGCGTGCCGACAAGTTCCAGCAACTCCGCCTGATCCGTTTGGACGATGGAGGCTGGCGCGATGCGCATACCCAAGGCGTACGGCCCTTCACTCCGCAAACCCAGTCGGGTTGGGAGGACTTCCCAGCGCTGGACGACCTCTTCCCCTGGGGTACTCCAGGGACCAAGTCGAACCGCTCCTGGGTGAGCGATCCGTCCGCCGAGATCTTGCGTAGGCGCTGGACAACGCTGATACGCGAGAACGATCCAGAGGAAAAGGCCAGACTGTTCAAAGAGACTCGTGATCTCAGCCTGACATCAGATCGAGCGCCGTTACCTGGTCATTCCGCTCATCATGGTCCGATCGCCCGGGAGACATCCTTACGCCCCGAACTCATACGAATGGCGTTGCGGAGCTTCGACAGACAATGGCTGATCGCGGACAATCGTGTACTCGACTACCCGCGCCCCGATCTCTGGGACTCGCTTCGGGACGGGCAGTTCTTTCTCAACCAGCAGTCGTCACACGAGATTCGATCCGGACCTGCCGTTGTCGCAACCCACCTCGTCCCTGACACGCACCACTTCAACGGCCGCGGCGGACGGATCATGCCCGTCCTGCATCCCGATGGCTCCCCCAACGTGTCGCCAGGTCTGCTGAACCACTTGGCTCGTTCCTTGGGAGAGGAGGTCACCGCCCCTCAGCTTGCCGCCTACATCCTGGCCGTTGCCGGACAGAGCGCGTTCACCGAGCGATTCGCCGAGGAACTGCTCACGCCCGGCGTTCGAATACCCCTGACCCTGAACCGGGTGCTATGGCACCGCGCTGTCGCCCTGGGCAAGGAGATTCTGTGGGCTTCGACCTACGGAGAGCGCTGCGCCGACCCAGGCGGCGGGAGACCCGGCGGGAAGGTCGAGTTCGTACCGGGGGACAGCCGGCAGGTCCGCTATCTCACTCCCATCGGTAGCAGAGTCCCGGATCGGCTGAGCTATGACGCTACGGCACAAACGCTCAACGTGGGTGCCGGGTCGTTCGCTCCTGTGCCCGAAGCCGTGTGGGCCTACGAGGTCGGCGGCATGCGGATCGTCACGAAGTGGTTCGGCTATCGCAAGGCCAGTCCCACCAGTAAGCGCACAAGCCCGCTGGACGACATCCATGCTGACAACTGGCCGTATGAGTGGACGACCGAGTTGATCGAGCTGCTCTCCGTCCTACGCCGTCTTACCGACTCCGCCCTCGAGCAGAGTGAACTCACCGAAGAAATCCTGGCTGCTCCCGTCTTGACGCAGAGGGACTTGACGGCGGCCGGAGTTCTGCCGGTGTCCGTTGCCAGTCGCAGGGCACGGCGACTGGGAACTGATGCGCTGTTCACCGAACAGGACGTGACCTGAGCAGGCCAACCTCACACTGGATCACCAAGGCTGGCCTGCGCCTCTGCGAAGGAGCTGGTTCCGTCGGCCAGCCGACGTACTGCCTGAGCAAATCGGGGCGCCAGCGCCCGGTGCAGCTCGGCCAGTTGCGCGACTTCGCCCAGCCGTTCCCTGGACGACTCGAAAAGAGCCCGATACTGGATCGCTGCTCCGAGATCGGTGATCAGGAGACAACCGTCTTGCCGCGCGATGAGCCTCAACCAGATCAGCTCGGGAAGATCGGCACGCACCTGATCAGGATCGAGACCGTGGGGGAGAACGGCTCGGGCGGAAAGCCGACGGTCGCTGGGATCGGGGAGAGTCCCGGACACCAACCGTGCGAGTAGTCGCCACTGCGTATCCGTGAGATCCACGTGGGGTAGAGGGGCGGGGGAGTGCATGACGTCATGCCTAGCACATGGCACTGACACCCCTACGCAGTCTTCGAGACCAGGGTCGGAGTCGGTCCTCCCTCAGGGAAACCGACCCTGGACTGGTGCTTTGGCCGAGAAGCACGGGGGTGCTCCGGAGTCGACTTGGCCCGGTGTATCGACGACCTTCGGCCAGCATTCGCGCCGAACCCCAGCCATCTCGGCCAATGCTCCGAACCACGCCCTGAACCCCTCGCACACACAACCGACGGTGGGATAGAACGGCGAGGTGGATGGGGGAGAGTTCGTGCTTGCAAAGACGAATCACGGGAGGGGACGCTCATGAGCGGTGGGCTGGCGCCTGATGTGAAAGTGATCGCCGAAGGCATGATCCGTAGCGCCATGGGGTTGGCGACCGATGTCATGAGGGGCGCCCGGGACACCGCGATTGCGCTGTCCCACGAGTTGGACCGGCAGAACGGGATGGCTGGTGATGACGACGCGGGACGCGACTTCGCGAAGGTGTACAAGTCCGCGTCGGCGACCACACTCGACCAGATGGGATTCAGTTCCTACGTACTGGGTGAGTCGGGCAGAGGCCTGATGCGCAATGCCCGTGAGTTCATGGCGCAGGAGAGCCGCGTCGTCGCGTCCATCATCGGTAAACAGGCCGACCTGACGGCCGGCATGGGCGACCCGGGTGAGGACTGTACGGAGAACTATCTGGGGCTCGGACAGCAACTGCCCGAAGTGGTGGGCGAGACGGCGTGGTACGACCAGTACGCGCCCGGCGGCCGGAGTGATCGTTTCCGGGGTTCGCCGGAGAAGCTGAGAGACGTGGCCGGTTCGTGGCGGCATGCCGGGACGCTGGTGCAGCGCTTCCTCGAAGACGCCCAGACCTACGCCTCGACAGCGGACAAGGCGCACTCTGGCGAGGCTGCGGATTCCTTCCGGACGTACTTCAAGAACTGTGTGGGGAACACGTGCCCTTCGGACCGGGCCCAGCAGGACGAACCCCTTGTGGTGAACCTGGTGGCAGCCTGTGCTCAACTGGCCAAAGCGTGCGATCGGTACGCCGACCACGTGGAAGCCGCCAAGGAAAAGATCGTTCAGCACCGAACGGAACTTTTCGAGATGGACATGCCCTGGGACCAGCCGATGTTCGGCGGGAACGGGTATGACGGCGGTCTGCGCGATGCCGTGCTCGGGGACCCTTGGATCCACCGGCTCGGAGAGGTCGCTCACGCTCTGGAAGCGTCGGAGGCCCGTATAAGGCTGCCGCACGGCTCGGACGATCCGCGGAGCCCCGGAATGCCCTTCCTCCCTCCGCTGATCCGCATACCCGTCCCCGTGCCCTTGGCGCTCGCGTCCTACCGAGGACAGGCACCGGCTCTGCTGCCTTTGGTCAATCCTGTTGATCCGGGCGTTCCGGTCGCTGACCCGATTCCGCCTGTGCCTGGTACGACCCGGTTGCTCACCACGGCCGAACAGCAGCAGTTCCGCACCTGGATGAACTCCCTCAACCGGGGCGGGCTGGCGGGCGGTGGAGGCCCGACCGATCCGGACAACGCGTACCAACTCCGTATCGCCGGCTATCCCGAGCGGGAGGTGCCGCTGGCCGGGAAAAAGCGTGGACTGATGGCGGACGGCATCCGCCCGGCAGACGGATATCTCGTTGAGGCCAAGCATGTGCGGGATCCGGACTGCAAGAAGAAGAGCTTCCGCTCTCTCGACCGAGTCGAGGGCACGCTGGCGAAGCCCGTCAAGGTGAACGGAAGAGGAGAGATCGCGTGGGACCCCGTCGTGGACGCCATGTACGGCGGTGACGAGAAGGAACTCGTACGCTACAAACAGGCCATGGCCAATCCTGCGAACGGCGAGATCCAGGGCCTGGAGATCGTCACGAACGGACAGGACAACGCTGCCTACTGGCAGTCAATGATGGCTATGACGGGTACGCCCGGCTCGACGCGATACGTGCCCTGAGACCGAGGAAAGACAGTGACCGCTGAGCGGAACATCCGGACCAACTTCGCCTTCTACCCGCCCGAGATGGACGGCGGAGCGTGGCAGGCCACCCTTGATTCCCTGGAGAGGGCGTTGCGGCAGGCGTTTCCCGAACTCACCGTGGAATACCGGAAGTCCGGAATCCATGACATGACCGCGCTCGATTTCGAAGTCGAGCTGGCACCGGACGTATGGGTGGACGGAACGGCCGCAATGCCCAGGCCCGACTACGCCTACATCACCCTCACCGACGTCACGGCCGACGATGCCGCCGCCTTCGCCGTCTGGCTCCGCGACTCCTTCGTCCCCGCCCCGAACCTCGTACGCTTCGCCAGCAGCCTGGCCATGGCCAACGGTGCTGACACTCCAAGGCCTTTGCCGGCCACGGGCGGCACCGAGGAGGTCACGGCCGCGCTGCGTGATTACCTCGACGCCATCGACACGCAGTAGCGGGGGCTGGCGCGTCTCCCGCGCTTAGTGCCGATGATGGCTGCGGAATGCTCAGGGAGTTTCTCCATCCATCTGCCGAGGTGCTCCCGTACGGCCCGCCGACGGAGGTTCGTACGGTGACGTCACCGAGCACACCGCTGGTGGCGCCTTCGAACTTGGGATGGTCCAGCTTCACCGACACGGCCGCCGTCAGCCCTAAGCAAGCACCGCTTCGAGCGTGTGGACCCGTCCGTCTCACTGCTGGCCTACTGACCACGCTAGACGCGT
Organism: Streptomyces sp. NPDC087906; assembly: GCF_055584925.1. Lineage (NCBI taxonomy): Bacteria > Bacillati > Actinomycetota > Actinomycetes > Kitasatosporales > Streptomycetaceae > Streptomyces > Streptomyces sp. NPDC087906. The sequence goes on along the minus strand of NZ_JBVJLC010000010.1, from coordinate 201,626 downwards.
GCCGCCTCCCGCCGCATACCTCACGCCGCGGGAAGCCATGACGGCCACTCCGGCTCAGGTCGGACGGTGGTTCTTCTGGTGCAGGGCCGGCAGGAGGGCGCGTCAGTCGTCCGGCATACCGGATGGTCGACGCTCACTCAGTTTTCTTGTCGCTTTGCTCGTCGTTCCCGCGCAGACGACGCGCTCGCTCGGCGATACCGCTGGAGAGCTTGTTTTTCACCGAGTTGGCCCGATCGAGGGTCTCGTTGCCAAGGCTTACGGCAGCACCAACACCAGTTATTCCTTTTTCCAACGCTCTGTCCTTCACCTCCAGGGCAGCTTCCGTCCATCGCCTCGCCTCAGATGAGTCGCGACCGGACGCGATTCCGAGCCGCACGTGAAAGTCATGGACGCCGGTCGCGACCTGGTTGCTCGACTGGACCACAGCCGGGGATGTGGTCGGGTGCAGCAACACCTTCGCGTTGGCCACGCCAGCAGCGGCGTTCATCCTGGCCAGCAGACTTTCGGTGCTCCGCGCGATGTGCTCCAGCCGGCCCTGCCGGGCGGCCTTCAGGCCGAGGCGATGCCCGTTGAGCTCGTCGGGGGACGTGTCCAACACCCTGTCGAGTTCGAGTACAGCGACCGCGTCCTGCAACTGGAAACAGCGAGCCAGAACGGCGAGCCATTCTCGAACGATGCCCTCAGCCTCCTTGACCATCGTGGCGAGATCGCCGATCTTGGTCTGGCGCTCCATGTTCTCCGCGAGCGCGTCGAGTTGACGCAGCGCGTACGCTTGCGTCTCCGCGATCGTCGCCGGCGCGGCGTGCACCTTCGACCAAGTGACCGCGTCGACCCTGCCCCGCTTCTCTCGGATGGTCATGGCCTCCTCGATCACGAAGCCCACTCCGATCATGCGGGCCAACATAGCGTCCTTCTGCGCACGCAGTACGTCGTCGACCTTCTTGTCGATCGCGGCGAGATAGTCAGTGATCTCGTCCATGGTCTGTTGCATTGCAACCTGCGCCATGAACTTCCCGGCGTTGGCAAGAGTCGCCGGGTTGGACAAGAGCGATCGGGGCGCGTGCGTGAACTCGAGGAATCCCTTGATTTGCCCCTTCTGCCCCTTCAGTACACCCGTGCTGAGCCCCGTCTTCGCGCTCTCCCTCAGGCCATACTTCTTGAGAAGCAGGGCCGACTTCGGGGTCAGCTTCACCCAGTGAGCGGAGTTGGCGGCGATCTCCGATCCTGCCTCGGCGACTGCAGCACCCGTAGCGAAGACGGACTTGTACCATCGCGGTCCGAGGCTTTTGGACGGCAGTCCCTCCGAAGCGAGGAAGCTTTCGACATCCTTCACGCTCCCCATGACTGTCAGCCCATCTTCGTCGCTGATCAGCTGGATCTCGTTGTCCATGGTCCGCTCCTGCCAGTGGCTTCTCGCCGTCGAAGGTGGTCGGGGTTCGCTGCTCTTGCGTCGACGTGGCCGGGCGGGCTCAGCTGTCCGGCATACCGGTAGTGGCCCACTCGTCCGCGAAGTACTCCATCTGCTTCAAGACCAGCTTCACCGACTCCGCACGGCGGTCTGGCGGATAACCGTGGCGGGCCAGCAGGCGCTTGATGCGCTGTGGAGACCGGCACGGACCGGCTCGCGGGCGATCCAGTCCGGCTTGAGCTTCTTCTGGACCTCTGCGACGAGGTCACGGGCGATGCTCGCCAGGACCTCGTCGCCTATGAGCTCCTGAGCCGTGCCGTGCTCGGCCACAGCATCGTAGAAGGCGAGCTCGCGCCAGTTCAACGGCGGCTCGAACTTCTCGCCGCGCCGGGCGTCTTCGACCCCTTCCTTGACCATCTTGACCAGCTCGGTGATGAGTTCGGCACTCGTGTACTGCTGCCGCGTGTACCGGATCATCAGGTCCTGCAGACGGTCAGAGAAGGCCGTGCGGCGGACGATGTTGTGACGCGTGACCTCGCGCATCTTCTGGTCGATGAGCCGCCGCAGTGCCTCCGCCGCAAGGTGGGGAGTGTCGCTGCCCTGGAGCTTGGCGACGAGCGCGTCGTTGAGGTGCGTCAGGTCGGCCATCTCCAGGCCGGCCTCGGAGGTCCGATATCCCGCCGGTCCGGCGCCAGGTCGGGTGGTCCGGGAAACGCTCGCCAATATTCGTGGCGCTGGCGGTCAGCGCGTAGAAGCGCTCCGGGCGGTGGGAGTGCTCGCGAAAGCGCTGGCCGACGGTCTGGCGGGGGTCGTCCAGCTTCTCTGGGTCGTTGCCGGGGGTACGAGGGTTTCGGAGGTACTCGGCGACCCCGCCAGCGGCGTTGACGAATGCCTTCGCTGTCGGCTGTTCAAGACGGGCACGCCAGTTGAAGCCGCGCAGGATGTCGCTGAGGATGTCGTACTCGTTGTGCAGCTCGTCCAGCGCGCGGTCGAGGTCCTGGCCGAGGGTGCGATCCTCCTGGTCGGCGTCCGTGTACTCGGCGATCGCCTTCTGCAGGTTCTCCGTCAGCGGCGCGTAGCCGACAAGCGGACCGTCCTCCTTGCCGCGGAAGCGGCGGTTGACCCGGGCAAGGGCCTGCATCAGGTTGGCGCCCTTGAGCGGACGGTCCAGGTAGATGGTGTGGATCGGCGGGGCGTCGAAGCCGGTCAGCAGCCTGCTGTTGACGATGAGCAGCTCTAGCTCGTCGTCGGGGTCCTTGGCGCGGTTGATGACCGCCTTGCGCTGGCCGTCGGGCAGCGCGCGGTCAAGCAGGCGGTCCTCGTCCTTGCGGGAGTTCGAAGAGAAGACGATCTTCATCGCGCCCTTGGACGGCTCGTCGCTGTGTCACTCAGGCCGCAGCTCGCACAGAGCGTTGTAGACCCGGACACAGATCTCACCAGTCGCGCAGACGACCATCGCCTTGGTAGCCGCTCCGCCCTTCTCGGAGACTCCGACAAACGGCCGCATCCGGTCGCGCCGCTCCTCCCGGTGCGCCACCAGGTCCTCCGTGAGATCCCGGATGCGAGCCGACAAGCCGTACATAGCGCTCATCGTGGCGACAGCCGTCTCGACCCGGAGGCGCTCGGTGTCGTCGAGGCCATCGGTGATGCGGTCGGCCTCCTCGTCGATCTCCGTTGGGTCGACGTCTTTGTCGAGGATGAGCTTGATGAGGCGGCCCTCGTGGAAGACCTTGACCGTCGCGCCGTCGTCGGCGGCCCTCTTGAGGTCGATGTAACCGCCTAGGACCTGTCGAGTGTTGCGGTCGGCCTCGGAGATAGGCGTTCCGGTGAAGGCGAGGAGCGGGGCGTGCGGGAGGGCATCGCGCAGATGACGTGCGTAACCGTCAAGGTTGTCGTAGTGGCTGCGGGGGGCCTCGTCGACGACGACCACGATATTGCGCCGATCGGAGAGCAGCGGGCGGTCGGCCTCCGACTCCTTCTCCTCCTTGGTCCTGCCGAACTTCTGCAGGGTGGGGACCTGATTCACCGCGACGACGGCTCCGGCATGCGGTACGTGGCTCACCGCTACCGCCACATCATCGTTGACGAGGCCCAGGATCTGCGCCCCGCCCACTGGAAGACGCTCCGCGCCATGATGGCGCCGGGTTCCGACGACGACCTCTTCATCGTGGGCGACACCCACCAGCGCATCTACGACCAGCAGGTAACCCTCGGTACGGTCGGTGTCCACATCCGAGGGCGGTCCTCGCGTCTTACCTTCCGCTACCGCACCACCAAGGAAATTCCCTCCCGCGCCATGCGAGTTGTGGACTTCAAGAACACCCGCCCCTACGACGACCTCGACGACGGCTCCGACAATCTCGACGGCTACCGGTCTGTCCTGCGCGGCCCTGACCCGACGCTGGTCGCTTGCAACTCCTGGCAGGACGAACTTGCCCGGCTCGCTGATATCCTCACGGCTTGGCGGGAGGAGATAGCCACCGGCGCCGGTGGCAACGGCCCCCGCCGAGACCCACGAGGCAGTATTGCTGTCTGCGTCGCTGATCGGGACATGGTCAACCAGGTCATGTACTTCCTCGTCACCAAGGCCGGCATCAGTACGGCCGAGCTGACCAAGGATGGCCCCAAGGGCGACGGGGAAGTGCACGTCGGGACCATGCATCGCTTCAAAGGGCTTGAGTACCAACGCCTCGCGATCGTCGGTGCCCGCGACGGCCATCCCCCGTACCGGCGTCATGGACCGCTACCGGGAAACCGATCCCCTGCGCTACAAGCGGGAGGAACTCAGAGCTCGTTCACTCCTCTTCGTCGCGGCCACCCGTGCCCGCGACACCCTTTACATCAGTTGGCACGACAAGCCCAGCCCCTACCTATCGGTATGACCCCCATCAGACAACCAGACAGTCAAACCCGCACCCCGTACACGCCCACCCTGAGTGTGTCGGGCCGACCCGCGCGTACGGCGGCGGTGGTACTCGCTGACAGCGGATCATGCTGGTGTGTGCCTGCGCGGTCGTCGGAGCGAGGAACGGGAACCGTTCAAGACGATCTTGCGCGGGTGGTGGCGAAGGGAGGGTGGATGATCCTTATCCGGCCGCTAGGTTTGCCACTGCTCAAGCCTTAGTTCGATCGGCGATGGCTGGCGCGTGAGTTCTCGCGCTCCCGCTTGGAGGAACCCCCGCCGGGATCGTCTCCCAGATTTCTCCCCAACTATCTCAGGAGACGCAGGAAAGGCCTGACCCTCAGAGAGGATCAGGCCCTTGACCTCGTGCTTTGGCTGTCGGGGTGGCGGGATTTGAACTCACGACTTCTTCGTCCCGAATGAGGGTCGGTTACCGATCTTGCCAGTGTCGATGGTGTTTTCCCAGGTCAGAGCGTCGGTCTGTCGTGGTCTCGGGTGGTGTCAAAGGGGGTGGGGGGCGGGTTGGCTCCCAGATGGCTCCCCGGATGCCCCAGCCACCGCCTCTGGCTGGTCGGCACCGAGATGCGGCCCGGTCGGGAGTCATACCCAGTCCCGTCGTGCAGTCCTAGGCTCACGCAGCCCGCGGTCTCCCAGCTGGCGTCTCGGCTCCAGCAGAGGGCACGAACGTGGATCCCGCTGTGGCGCTTCCACCCTGCCGCAGCTGGAGGCGATGTCCTATCGTTGAGGGCCTGCATTCGCCCGCACCGCTCGGGCGGCCGCTGCAACTCCGAGAGGCCTTTGGCCGCTGGCAGTGCGTCGAACATTCTGCCTCGGGCTGTCAGAGTCTGCAGCTAGTGTTGGTCCGTCGCTGGATGCGCCAGCGCGGTGGTTAACGGAGACGGTGCGGGTGTCGAGTAAGCGGTTGGCGTTGACTTGGTTCAATCAAGACAAGGCCCTGCTGCCGTTGCCAACGGGCGGCTACGAGTGGGTCGAGCGGGACGACCCCCGCGTGACGGAAATCCGGCTCCTCAGCGAGACCAGCCGCGTGGGTGAGGTGGTCGGCACGACCGCTGACAACCTGCTCATCGTGGGAGACTCGTTTCAGGCTCTCAATGCTCTGAATTCCATTCCGGAATACGAGCGGGAGTACAAGGGGAAAGTCAAGCTGGTCTACATCGATCCACCGTTCAATACTGAGCAAACTTTCGGTGAGTTTTACGACGATAACTTTGATCATTCGGTCTGGCTCACCATGTTCCGTGACCGCATTAAACAGTTGAGTCGACTGATGAGCGATTGCGGCGTGATCTGGGTGCATCTCGACGATGCTGAAGTGCACCGTGCGCGAATGGTTCTGGATGATGAATTCGGCATTGAAAACCACTTGGGCACAGTCGTTTGGCAGAAGGCTGACGGGCCGCGAAATGATCTCCCCAATTTCTCGCCAGACCATGACACTTTGCTTGTTTACGGGAAGTCCCCGGAGGCGCAACTTATCCGGTCTGCGCGTGATGAGTCTCTGAATTCAATCTACAAGTCCGTAGATGGTGATCCCCGCCCGTGGTACGACGACAATCCCACAGCACCCTCTGCGCACCGTAACCAGACGTGGGTGTACGCAATCCAGTCGCCTATCACTGGTGATTTGATGTACCCAGCCAATGGGCGTTGCTGGGGCACGAAGCAAGAGACAGTTCTTGCAGCTCTGTCGGAGTACGCGCCCTATAAGCAGGTGGTTCTCGACGATGACGAGAGGCGCGCTGAAGTATGTGGCGTTCCCGTTGAGGAGCTACGCAAGGGCATTCCAGCGTTGCTCTTGGATGTGCCTCTAAAGGAAGCGCGCGAGCTTACCGTGAAGCGGAAAACTGCTGGCGTGTGGCCCGAATACATTATCCGCAATAAAGGGTCGCTCGGCCGTAAGAGGATCCAGCCAGATAAGGGCTCTAACGCTCGAACCATGTGGTTCAACTCAGAAGTTGGCCACAATCGCGAGGCTAAGGCAGAAATCAAGGCGCTCTTCCCGGGTGTGAACCCCTTTTCCACGCCGAAGCCGGAGAGGTTGCTGCGTAAGATCATCGAGGTGACTACGCGGCCGGGAGACATCGTCGTCGACTGCTTCGCGGGATCAGGTACCACAGCCGCAGTTGCGCACAAGCTCGGGCGGCGATGGATCACGGTGGAGGCCGTGAAAACTACGGTGGACAACTTCACGGCGCCACGCTTGACGAAGGTGGTGGACGGTTCCGACATGGGCGGCATCACCAAGCCCAAGGACCGTGTTGCGAGCATTCCCCTCCCGGATGATGTGACAGTGGCTGCCCTCGATGAGGCACGCAAGGTATTCGAGAAGCTTGTAGAGGCGGAAGCGCTGGAAGCCGAAGCTGAAGTGCTTGCTTCCCTCTCCAAGCAGATGAAGACGAAGCCTTCAAAGGAACGACTCTGGCACGGAGGTGGGGGGTTCCGCGTGTTGCGGGTAGAGGAGCCGAAGAGCTTGGTTGCCGGCGGCCGACCGTTCCTTGCAGATGGTGTAACCGAACTGGGCCCGTGGGTTGCTGCGCAGCTGGGCTACACACTCGCGTCTGAAAGGCGCGGAATTGTCGGGTTGAGGAACCGTGATGCCCTCGTAGTAGTAGACGGCCTGGTAGACGAAACGCAGATCAAATATGCCGTTTCCCTGCTCAACGACAACGAGACACTGACCCTCGCTGGTGTCGCTGTACACCCCAATGCCGTCTCCCTGCTTTCGGATGTGCGGGTTGGCTCTCGGGTAATCAAGGTGCCGAACGGTCTCTTCAAGCAGTCAAAGGTGATCCGATGAGTTGGGTTAAGTACGAGCCGCAGCAGGTCGAAGCTATCGCAGCTCGGCTGGACCTCCGTGACGCCAATCGGCGAGCGCTCCACAAGGTTACGGAACACCTTGCGGCGGGTGATGGGCGTGAGTTTATCTGCGACCTAGCCACCGGTGTCGGCAAGACTTACCTTGCCGCAGGTGTCCTTGAGTACCTTGCTGAAGCGGGTGTGCGCAACGTCGTCATGATTGTGCCGCTGGATGTCATCTATGAAAAGACTATCCAGAACTTCACTCCTGGTAGCCGGAAGTACATCGAGGGCACAGCTTGGGAGCCCGTGGTGGTCACGGCTGAGAACTTCAAACAGCGCGTGGACGACATGAATGACCGCACCAAGCTCAAGCTTTTCGTCTTCAAGGTGCAGACCCTCCTCAAGCCGAGCGAAGACATGCGCCGAAAGATTCACGACGAGAACGAGAGTATGGGGGAAGCGCTCTATGCGCACCTGCGGGGGCTCGACGACCTCGTGGTACTGGCAGACGAGCACCACGTTTATTCGGGCGACGCAGAGAAATATGGGACCACTATTCGTGAGCTAAATGCTCGCGCAATCGTAGGGTTGACAGCGACTCCCAACAAGGCCGATGTGAGGTCGGGAAAGGTCGTCTTTCGCTACACGCTTGCGGAAGCCATTGCAGACGGGCTCGTGAAGATCCCTGTCGTGGTCTACCGCGAGGACGGCACTAAGGACACGCACTCACAACTTGCTGACGCTTGCCACCTGCGGGATGTGAAGGAATCTGCATGGCGGGCTTATGCGCAGGCACTTGGCAAGGCGACAGTTGTGCCCGTCCTGTTCGTGGTGTGCGAGGAGGTCAAGAAGGCCGAGCGGGTAGCGGAAACGCTCCGTGCCGAGTTCCTGACCGGCCCCGATCAGGTCTTGCTCATCACTGGTGGATCGAGCGATAAGGCACTTCGGGCGCTCAAAGCGGTGGAGGATCCTACTTCGCCCGTCCGTGCCGTCGTGAGCGTGGACAAGCTCAAGGAAGGGTGGGACGTTCGGAACATCGGTGTCATTGTGAGCTTCCGCCCTCTGCTGTCTGCCACTCTCACGGAGCAGGTACTCGGCCGTGGCCTGCGCCTGCCCTTCGGGGAGCGCACCAGTATCGAGGCTGTTGACACCGTGGATATCGTCGCCCACGAGTCATACCGACAGCTGCTTGCGAGTAAGCGGGCGCTCCTTGAGCAGGTGCTTGAGGACCGTGCTGCTGCGGCCGCGGAGTTGAGCATGACGCCGACTGCCGAGAAGGCAGGTGAGGAGGGTGCTAGGCCGGCTGCTCCTGTGGCAACCCAGCCGGGCTTGACTTTCGTTTTCGACAACACCCACGGCGGCGAGGTGGTCGACCCCTCCGTGCTTCTCATGGTTCAGGAGTACGACACAACGGTGGAGCAGCAGAAAAAGGGCGCTGCCGCCACTGTTCAATTCGTATCGCCGGTCAGTGGGGCTCCCCGCGTCAACTTCCCACGCCTTGAACGACAGGCGATCCCAACGAAGTTTTCCCTGCGTTTGGTCACAGAGCAGCAGGCACGAGATCTCGGACGCAAGTACCTCTCCGATGAGTCGGTTTATATGAAGCGCGTGGCGCTCGATGCCGAACGTGCTATCGATGGCGAGGTGGTGGTGGGCGAGCGCTTCCTGGAGGAGGAAAAAGCCTATATCCAGACGCTGTCCTGGTCCACGGTGAAGAAGCAGCTCGAAGACAAGGTTCTTGGACTAAGCGTAGTTACTTCCACGCTCACCGAGTTCCAAGCCGCAGATGACGTCATTGGCTGGTTTCTCGACGGGGCAGGGGTGACTGGCGATGAACACGCCCAGTGGAGCGTGAAACGCACGGCCCTCGCTACGCGTGCTATTGAGGCCATGATAATCAAGGCGTACGAATTTCGCGCGACGACGCCTACTTGGGAATTTAACGTCATAGAGGTGCCAGTCTTTCCGCCCTCGCGCCCTATGCCTTCTCCAATCCTGAGTAAGTGGGTGGAATTCGCGAAGGGTGTCTGGTACGGAGAGTGGCAGAAGAACATCGAGAACGTCTCAAGCTTCGATGCTCGTACTACGGAGTTTACGTTGGCTCAGATGTTTGACTCTTCTTCGCAAATTAAGTGGTGGTTGCGCATCTACACCAACGGTCCAACGTGGATCGAGTGGGAAGGCGGACGCTACTTCGCCGACTTCATTGCCATCGACACCAATGGGGTTCACTGGCTCGTTGAGGGTAAGGCCGATGATGACGCGAACGACGCGAGCGTAGTGGCCAAGCGGAAAGCTGCCGAAGAGTGGGTAGAGAAGGTCAATGACGTGGGCGCGTATGGCCAGTGGCGGTATCTCTTCGCCACGGAAACTGCCATAAAGGCGGCCACTGGGCGCTGGCTTGATCTCATCAAGTAGGTGATAACTTCGCCAGGTGCGTTGGCATGATCGACGGTGTCATATTGCGGGACTTTATTGGCGTCTGGTGGCGCAAATGATTTCTGCGCCACCAGACGCCATCGCGTCGGCCGATTGAGCGGATCAGGAGCGGCCGAGTTTGGCCATTCGTTGGTCGCCGCCCGACTGCTGGGGCCTCGCTGCTGGTATCGGCAGTCGTGAATGGGTGCGGGTTGCAGAGAATTGCCAGCGCTGCGCTGGCAAGGGGTGTACCTACTGCCCCGTTGTCAGCTTCGAAGCGACGACTCCACGAAGGGGAACGGGCACGGAAGGGTACTGGGCATCGGTAGTCTTAGGGGCATGTCTACTGCCCCGGTTCGCGTTCGTTTTGCCCCGTCTCCGACCGGCATGTTCCATGTCGGTGGCGCGCGGTCCGCTGTCTACAACTGGGCCGTGGCACGACAGTCCGGCGGCACCTTCGTCCTGCGGATCGAGGACACCGACGCGGCCCGGAACAAGCCGGAGTGGATCGACGGCATCATCAGCGCGCTCGCGGCGATCGGCATTCATGGCGAGGACCCGGCGTTCGAGGGGCCGTACTTCCAGTCGCACAACGCGGCCCGGCACAGCGAGGCCGCCCAGCAGCTGTACGCGGCGGGCAAGGCGTACTACTGCGACTGCACCCGGGAGCAGCTGAAGGAGCGCACCGGGTCGGAGCACCTCGGGTACGACGGGTTCTGCCGGGACCGGGGGCTGGCCTTCGAGGCGGGGCGGGCGCTGCGGTTCCAGACACCGGACAAGGGCGAGACCGTCGTGGTCGACCTGATCCGCGGGGAGCCGGCGTTCCCGAACAGTGCGATCGAGGACTTCGTGATCGCCCGTGGTGACGGGTCCCCCGTCTTCCTGATCGCGAACGTGGTCGATGACCTGGATGAGGGCATTACTCAGGTCATCCGCGGCGAGGAGCACCTGTCGAACACGCCGAAGCAGCAGCTGCTGTGGGAGGCGCTCGGTGCCCAGCCGCCGGTGTGGGCGCACCTGCCGGTGATCGTGAACGAGAAGCGGCAGAAGCTGTCCAAGCGTCGCGACAAGGTCGCGCTGGAGGACTACCTCGCTGAGGGCTTCCTTCCCGAGGCGATGGTGAACTACCTGATGCTCCTCGGCTGGGGCCCCGGCGGTGACCGGGAGCTCATGCCGTACGAGGAGCTGGAGCAGCTCTTCCGGATCGAGGACGTCAACACTGCCCCGGCGTTCTTCGACGTGAAGAAGCTGACGGCTTTCAACGGCGACTACATCCGTGCCCTGGCGCCCGCACAGTTCGCCGCCGCCTGCGCGCCGTGGCTCGTCGCCCCGTACGCGCCATGGCAGCCGGAGGCGTTCGACCAGGCCGTCTTTGAGACGGTGGCACCGCTGGCCCAGACCCGGCTGGCGTTGCTGTCCGAGATCACCAACAACGTGGACTTCCTGTTCCTCGACTCGCCGGTCGAGGAAGAGGTGTCGTGGAACAAGGCGATGAAGGCGGGCGCCGATGGCATCCTGGCCGACGTCCGCGCCGAGTTCGCCGGCGTCGCGGAATGGGAAGCGGACGGCCTGAAGGCCCTCACGCTCGCGGTGGGCGAGAAGCACGGGCTGAAGCTGGGCAAGGCCCAGGCACCCATCCGAGTTGCGGTCACCGGCCGAACGATCGGACTCCCGCTGTTCGAGTCCATGGAGCTGCTCGGCCGGGACCGCGTGCTGGCCCGTCTGGACGCCGCAGCCGAGAAACTGGCCGCACAGGCGTAGGCGACGCCGGTCAGGCGACCTGCGCGAGAAGGTCGCCCCAGGCGTCTCCGAAGTAGTGCAGGTCGAACTGGGCCACGGCCTCGTACGCGGCCTTGGCTTCGGTTCGGCGCGCCGTAGCGTGTTCCCGGACCTGCGTCGACAGACGGTCGAGGTCTGGCGCTGGCTGGCCGGTCAGGGCCGCGAGATCGCCGAGTCCGGCGACCGGTCGGATCAGGCAGGGCAGGCCGAGAAGCAGTGCCTCGGCTGCGCAGCGGCTCCAGCCCTCCCGCATCCGGGGCAGGAAGACGCCGACGTCGCATGCCCGCAGCAGCCGCAGGTATCGCTCGCGCTCCACGTCGTAGTGCGCACCGTCGAAGCCGATGGTGTTGCTGCCGCTGGTGATCACTTGGAGCCCGGGTGCGCCGGCCAGGGCCGCCGCGACCTCCGCGGTGCCCTTCCAGTGGACGGCCTTACCCGCGTACACGGCGATAGTGTCCGGAGCCAGGTCGAATTCGGCGCGGCACTCCGCCCGGTCGAGGTCGCGTGCCCGTTCGATCTCGGTCATGTCGAAGGCGTTGTAGATCACCCGTACGTTGTGGACACCGCGGGACCGGAGGAAGTCAGCCCAGTACGGGGATACGCACACCACGGCCGCACACTGTGGCAGCACCCGGAACAGCCGTTCCCAGAGCATGGCCTCCACGGGAGTGGAGTCGTGCTGCAACGGCTCGTAGTGGTGCAGGAGGAACACCGTGCGGGCCCGCATCTCCGGTGTGAAGAGCAGCAGGCTGAGGTCGTCCCACACGAAGGTGCCGGTGGCGGCGGAACTCAGCGCCCGGACGGTCGGGGCCAGTCGGGTGAGGTGGCGGATCTTCCGCCAGCGGCGGACGCGGTAGATGCGCTTGTGGTCCGGAACCGTGCGCCACTCAACATCGCCGGCGGTCGCCTCGTGAAGCATCCGGAGGTAGACCCGGCCGCCGGTCCGACCAACCGGCTCCATCGAGTACACGATCCGTCTCACGGGCGTATCTCCTGTTGGTGGTGGATGTACTCGGCGTTGAGCAGCGTGTGCGCAGCTTCCAGGTGAGGGCTGAGGCGGCGTGCGGCGGCGGCCAGGGGGAGGTGGAAGTCTGTGAGGTTCCGTACGAACTTCCGCCGGCGTTCATGGTTCGGCGAGGCGGCCAGGTCGCGCAGGTTGTGGATGCGGTCGGCCAGCCGTACCAGGAGCTCCTCCGCGGGGAGGGCCGCTGTCTTCACGCGCCATCGGTTCTCGTCGCCCGGAACCTTGGGCCGGCGTTCGAGCCGATGGTCGGGCGTCATCGCGCGTAGGCGTTCAGCGAAGGGTGCCCCCAGCTGGTGGGTGACGAGAGCCTCTGAGCCCGGATCGACCTCAAGGGCGTCGTGCAAAAGGCCGAGGAGGAGGGTTTCGGGCTGTGTGACGCCGAGCTCGGACCGCAGAACCGTGACGACGGCGAGCGGATGCTGGACGTACGGGGTGCCCTGATCTCGGGTATGCCCGGCGTAGATCGCAATGGCCAGACCGGCAGCCACACGGGCGCGGGAACGGTCCCCGACGGCCCATGTGCTGGTGGCGAGCGTGGTCAGGATGTGAGGCAGATTGGCAACGGCCATTTCCGTCACCCCTCTCGTAAGGATGGCTGGGGTAGTGCCCGGGGGTCGGGGACGTGGTCGGCGATCAGGAGGGTGTCTCCGACGGCGAGGGCGTCGAGTCCGAGGCCGCCTGCCGCCTGTACGGCCTGCTCGGCGGATCGCAGGATCGGCGTGCCTTTGAGGTTGAAGGAGGTGTTCAACAGCAGCGGCAGGCCGGTGTGCTCGTGGAACCGCTGGAGGAGTTCGTGCAGGCCTTGGTGGTCTTTGGCCACGGATTGGACGCGCGCAGTGCCGTCGTGGTGGGTGACCGCGGCTATGCGGTCGGCTCGGCACCGGCGGATGTGGGCGACGCGGTTCATGAAGGGGTCGCCCGCCGACATGAACCACTCCGTGGCGTGCTCGGCGAGGACGGCCGGGGCGAACGGGCGGTACGCAGCTCGTTGCTTGATCGCGTTGAGTCGGTCCCGCGTGACGGCGTGGCCCGGGTGGGCGAGGATCGAGCGGTGCCCGAGGGCCCTGGGCCCGAATTCGAGCGGTCCCTGTACCCAGCCGACAACGCGGTGCTGAGCGAGCAGCGCTGCCGCCGCCGGTGCCAGGTCCGCCCCCAGGCCGGTCAGAGCGCGGTACCCGGATGGCATCGCACCCACTTTCAGAGTGCCCGGGTTAGGGCCCCAGGCCGCGTCGGTCGGCACCTGGAGACGTTCCTGCCCGAGCTGGTAGTGCCAGGCGTACAAGGCGGCGCCCACAGCGGTGCCCGCGTCGTGTGGTGCCGGCGCCACGAAGAGGGTGTCGAAGCCGCTGTCGTCGGCCAGTCGGCCGTTGAGGTGGGAGTTCAGGGCGCACCCACCCGAGAACACCAGCGCCGAGGCTCTTGTGAGCCGTTGAAGATGGCGTGCGATGTGGATGACCGACTCGGAGAAGACGTCCTGGACTGCGGCGGCCAGGTCGGCCCGATCCGAGTCGGCTTGCTCCACGACGTTGTCAGCGGTCCAGACGCGGCCACGGAACAGCAGCGGTGTGCTGTTGTCCGCCGAGCCCCAGGGGTGGCCGATCCGGACCTCGCCGTCGTCGCCGAGCCGTACGAGTTCGCGGATCTGCGGCCCGTAACGCTGGGGGTCGCCGAACGCCGCAAGCGCCATCATGCTGCCCTCGGGTTCGTCGCCCGGTGGGATCACTCTGCGGGCCAGGTTTCGGTAGAAGTGCCCGAGGGAGGAGTGAACGCGCCGAGGGCCGACAGGGCCGGGAACCACGGTCGGCATGCTCTGGTGGACGCGGTCGATGCGATCCGGCCGCAGGTCGTAGCCGGTGATGCGTTCCCGCCCCGGACCGAAGTCGGAGCCGAGGGAGGAGCCGCCAGCGTCAATGACGAGGCCCGCCGCGTGGTCGTGTCCGGAGAGCAGGTACCCGGAGAGCACATGGGCGGAGTGGTGGGAGAGGAGGCGGAGATGGTCACCGAGCGGGGCAGGTAAGAGAGCGGCGAGTTCGTCCCGCTCCTCGGTGAGCCACCAGCCGGCGGCAGGATTGGGACGCATGGAGGCGGCCCAGACGGCGTCGATGTCTTGCGGTTCGATGCCGGCGGCCTCCAGACACCACTGAAGGGCACGGACCGGCGCGGCGAGCGTGCCCTTGCGGGTGGGGTGATTGTGCTTGACGCCGCTCCAGCGTTCCTCTTCTGCCGCGTAGAGGCGGCCGTCGACGATCAAGGCGGCGGCGGTGTCGTGGTGGAAGTTCAGCCCGAGGACAGCGGGCATGGTCGTGTACCTCCGGTCTGGAGTCATGCGGTCGGAATGCGGGCAGGCAGGAGAGCGGCGCCCGAGTCGGTGTATTCGTGGCAGCGAAGGCAGAACCGGAAGTGATGGCCTCGGGGAGCGAACACTTTGGCCGCGAAGTCCGCGTCCCAGATGCTGAATTCGCTGTCGACCTTCGCCATGGCGTTGAAGCAGCGGTAGCAGGACCCGTCCATCTCGATCATCAGGTGCTGGTCGAGGTAGCGGTCGCAGATGCCGCGTAGCTCGTTCGACGGCTGGCCGACGTCGACGTGGTGCACGTGGTTGGTGACGTGGATCGCGCCGTACGTGTCGCATAGCCTCGCGAGCTCCACGAGACGGGATGAACTGATGCCTTCCAGAACGCTGTTGACGACCACGGTCTTGCCGGCTTCGCGGAGCCGGGGCACGACGGCGTGCACTTCGGCGTAGTTCTCGTGCTCGTCGTCGCAGCCGATGAGGATCTGGTCGTACGAGCGGAGCGTGGCCTCCATGATCCGCTGGTTGCGGGCCAGCGTGATGGCGTTCGTGCCCAGAACCATGACCTTGTCCGGCAGGCGTGTCCGGGCGGCTTCGCTGAGAGCGGGGAAGTCCCGGTGCACGGTGGGTTCGCCGCCGTTGATGTGCAACTGCTGGAAAGGGATGGTCTCCAGCCGGGCCAGGATGGTGGAGAACAGCTCTGGGGCCATGTTCTCGCCCTGGGCGCCGTCGGCGAAGATACAGAAGTCGCAGGACCGGTTGCACTTCGTCGTGATCTTGATCTTCGCCGTCTTCAGGGCGCGGGGCTGGGACGCACGCGCGGGCATGGCGAGGCTCCTTGTGTCATGGGTGGATGGCGCCGGGCGGGAGGCTGAGGAATTCCTGCACCGTGGACCTCTGCCGGTGCCAGAGCGCGAGGGTGGTGCGCAGGGTGTCGGGAGTCGTCGGTCCGGCGGGGATCAGCCCGGCCATTCGGGCGGCCAGGCGCTGGGCGGGAGCGGTCCCGTCCTCCGCGAGCGCGTTCAGGGTCTGCGCGGCGGAACGGAGTTCCTTCGCCTCCCGCCCGATCAGGTACTCGGTCGCGACACCGGGCGGCGGATCGAGGTAGTACAGCCAGCGGGCGACACGTACGCGGAGCATTCCGGCAGTCATTACCCAGTCGACAGCAGCGGACTCCTTGCCCCTGTCGGGAGGGTGGCTTGCCTGCGGAATGCGGCGCATGGCCGCTTCCAGGGAGACGTGTGCCGCGCGGAGCAGGTGGCGCGGGCTGCGCAGTCGCCCGTCGGGTCCGTCTTCGGAGTGCCGGAGAAACAGCTCGGCGTACGCGTCCAGCCCGTCCGGGCGCCACTGGGTGAGCGCGGCGGTCTTGCCGGGGCATCGCGTCCGTGTCGCGAGTGCGGCGGCGGCGAACCAGCAGGGGGCGAGGTAGTGCCAGGCCACGCAGTGACGCCGGTACGCAGTGATGTCCTCGACCACGTTGTCCGTACTGTCCGCCGCGAGCTGGTACCGGCCTCCGAGCCTCGACTGGAGGATTGCCCGGTAGAAGCGTTCGTCGATCTCGCACCAGGGGGCCATCTGGGCCCGGGACCTCCAGCGTTGCAAGTCGCGGGTGCTACCGCTGATCAGCGACCAGGTCGCCAGCTCAGGTGCGCAGACGAGCCGTCCGTCCGCTTCGGACACGGTGAATGCGAACCCGGGAGGATGCTCCAGAAGCCTCCCGTGGGAGACCTCCCGGCGGACGGCGGACTTATGCGCGGCGGCCAGACGGTGATTCCACTCCTCCCAGTTCGCGGGGGCCTCGGGAAGGAGGACACGCACGTCGATGTCGGAGTGGGGAGCCAGCAGATCGGCCGGCTGCCACTTGTGCGTGAGCATCACGGCCCCGACCCCATGGACGTCCAGCTCGTGTTCGTACAGCGTTCCGAGACCCGGGTAGAGCGGCGGTGCTTCGGCCACGACCATCACCGCTCCCCGGTGGAGGATCGGGTGCACGACGGCTGGGCCGCGTCCGAGGGGAGGACGGGGAGCAGAGGCAGCAGGACCGGGGTGCCCTCGGGACGCTCCATCCGGTCCCAGCGAAGGTCGTAGTCGACGTAATGAAAGCCCTGCCAGGCGTCGTTCGTGTTGCGGTCGAGCATGGCCTGGAAGAGGTGGGCGAAGGCATCGCTGAGGGTGTTGTCGGCGAGGTGGGGCTTCAGGGGGATGTCACGGTTGTGAAGGATGCAGGGACGGGCCACACCAGTGGGCGTGATCTTGATGCGATTGGCGTCGGAGCATGTGGCACAGCTGGAGTTGGAGATGAAGCCAATCGAGCCCGCCCAGCCGTCGGGACGGAGATACTGCCCGGGGCTACGGACCCCGAGCTGTTCACGAGAGACCTCCCCCGCACCCGCGAACCATTCATGGAGACGATTGCGGACGTCCGCCTCGTTGATGAACTCGGTGTCGAACAGCGCCTGTGCGGGCCCGATGTTCTGGAGTTCGATCAGACGGACGGCGACAGGCAGGTCGCGGGCCAACTCGGCCACGGCGAAGGCGTCGTCCAGGTAGGTGCGCTGGAGGACGCAGTTGATCTTCACCCGCATTCCGAGGGAGAGGGTCTCGTCGAGGGTGCGCATAGTCGTACGCGGATCGCCGCCGCCCATGATCGTGGCGGATCGCGTCGGGTCGAGGCTGTGGAGGCTAAGGTTGAGGTAGGTCAGTCCGGCGCGGTGCAGCTTCTCCACGCTCAGCCCGCGGCGTAGGTTGCCGTGGCTCGTCATGCCGATCGCGGCGTCGGACCCGAGGCCGTCGGCGAGGCCCTCGATCACGTCGAGGATGTCCGCCCGCAGGGTCGGTTCGCCGCCGGAGCAGTGCGCCTTCCGGATCTTCCAAATCCCGGCCTCGGCAGCGATGGCCGCGTAGTCGGCGGTGGTCAGGGGGCGGTCTTTGTGCCCGTAGTCCGGCATGCAGCGGGGCTTGCAGAACACGCAGTCCAGATTGCACAACGAGTTCAAGGTGAAGGCCAGGTAGGGGTGGTTGCGGCCGGTAGCCGCGAAGGCGGCAGCCAGGTCACGGTGGCGGGTGGTGGGCATCGGTCAACCTCCTGCGAGGGGAATGTGCGTCGGGTGGTTCGGCCAGACCGGTGAGCGGCTGACCAGCAAGGAAACGGCGCAGGTTCTCGGCGAAGAACGCGACCGCCTTGTCCATGTACGTGTGGCAGAGCGTCGAGCTCTTCGGCGTGAGCACGACCCGGGGGTGGAGCCGCAGCGGATGGCGAGCGGGCAGGGGTCTCGGGTCGGATACGTCCAGCGCGGCGCCCCGCAGGTGGCCGGTATGGAGGGCGGCCAGGAGGGCCGACTGGTCGACGGTTGTCGCACGGCCGAGGTTGAGGAAGACGGCTCCCGGCTTACAGGCCGTGAAGAGGGCGTGGTCGAAGAGATGGTTCGTGGCCCGGGTGGCCGGCAGCAGGTCGACCACCACGTCGGCGATGGCGACGGCCTGGTGCACCGCCGAGGCGTGCATCCAGGTGATCCCGTCCCCCGCCGCCACAGGCGGTGTCCGTCGTACTCCGATCACGTCCATACCGAAGGCGCGCGCGGTACGGGCCAGATGGCCACCGATGCTGCCGCAACCGACGATGGCCATCGTCGACCCGGCCAGGTCGAAGAACTCCTCGGCGAGGTCGTCCTTCCACCAGGTCCGGTTCCGCTGGACGCGCTGGCTCGTGAACAACCCGCGAGAGAAGCCCAGGACCAGCCCCATGGCGTGCTCGGCCATGGGGCGGCCGTGAAACCCGTACGAGCGGGTCAGGGCCACCCCGGCGGAGTGCGCCTCGGCAACGGGCAGATGGTCGGTACCGGCGGCCGGAGACGCGATCCAGTTCAGATGCGGCGAGCCGACCAACCACGATGGTTCGAACCGCCAGCCGAAGTAGATGCTGGCTTCCGCTAGCCCGTACGGCACGTCCTCCTCGGCGGCCGTACGGAAATCCACGCCCGGGAAAGAAGCACGAAGGGAACGCTTGTGCTCGGCGGACAACCGCCAGAACGAGTGCGGGGATTCCAGGCTGATGAGCACCACCGGCCGGCTCATCGGCCCCTGCTTTCCCCGGTGGGCGATGGAGCCAGAGCCCATGGGGCGATGCGGCCGATGGCGGAGCCAATGCTCGCCTCGTAGTCGTGGCGTGAACGCACCAGAGCCGCACCGGCGTTCCGGAGCCGCTCGCGCTCTCTGGGCAGGGTGGTCAGGGCTCGGTGCAGGGCGGACGCCAGAGACTGGGAGTCCCTGGGGGCGGCGGTGAATCCGGTCTCGCCTTCAATGACGGTCTGGGCCAGTCCGCCGGCGCTGGTCGCGACGACCGGCCCCGCCCCCGCCGCGAACGCCTCCAGAGGTATCCGTCCAAAGGGCTCCTCGCGCGAGGGGACGACGACCGCGTGCAGCGCGGGGCTATGCAGCCAGGAGCGGATGGAGGGGGTGAAGCGGGTGATCAGCGTCGCGTCCAAGCCGTAGGCGCGGATACCTGCTGCCAGATGCCTCTGGTACGAGCTCAGATGCTCGTGATCACTCGACGTGACCGCCGCCAGGAGTAGATGCGGCAGGCGGACTCCTCGTTCCTTCAGAAGGTGCAGCGCCTCCAGTAGGTCTTCGAACCCCTTGGTGGGCACCGCGCGCCCCATGGCAAACAGGAAGCCGGCTTGGGCCTTGAAGGGCAGGGGCCGAACATGCGTCGGCCTGGCCATCTCCTCTCGGATCAGCCCGTTCGGGATGTTCACGATGCCCGCCCGCGGGATGGCACAGTTCGTGACGAGGTGGTTTCGCATGTGGGTGGAGATGGCCCCGATACGACCGCCCTGAGCGGCCGCCGCCCGCAGGGCCTCACGTTCCCAGCGGATTCGGGACAGGTCTCCAGGCCGCGTCAGGGCAGCTGCGGAGCGAGGGATGAGCAGCAGATCTGTGGTCGGTGGCGTGTTAGCCGCGAGGCCGAGGAAGGGAACGTCGAGGCCGACGAGCAGGCAGCGGCTCGTGCGATCGGCGACGCGTGCGGCAGCTTTCCCCGCCAGGGCGCACAGGTGCGTTGAGCCGCGCACCGAATCCGGGAGCATCTGGACCTCGGGAATCGTGATCACCTCGGCCTCCGCCTCGTCCAGCATCAGCTGGACCTCGCGGCTCCACCGCCGATCGTGCGCGACCGCTGTTTCAGAGACGGGTGGGGAGATCACGGAGAGGCGGCCCGTCGGCAGGAGGCGAGCGAGCGCCATGAGGAAGGCACGGTTACTGAAGCCGGTGCCCGACTCAGCGCCGTAAAGGCCCTCGTGAAGGGCGACGACTACGCGAGGGTGGCGAACGGCCGTCGGCGCTTCAGCGGACGGGGACGGTGGGGTCGCATGGTCGATGCGCACCGTGTGGTGCCTCCTTCGAAGAAAGGATCTTGCAGGCGCCGGCATCAGAGCGTTCTCGCAGGCGAAGAGCTGGACGCACGCGTCAGCCGGCACCAGGCGCGGGTGCCGTCGGCGCCGGTCGTCAGGGACCAGGCGTCGGCCAGTGCCTCGACGAGGACCAGGCCCCGCCCCGATTCGGCCTGCTCCTCGGACGCCGGGTGAGAGGTAGGCGCGGGTGGAAGGCAGCCACCGTCGGTCACGGTGATCTCGACCTCCAGGCCACCGACGACCGGGCTCCTGCGGTCCACGCACAGGACCAGGGGCGGGTTCCCCGAGGCGAACGCATTCGTTGCGAGTTCCGACCCGATCAGTCGGGCGTCGTCGAGCAGGTCCGCCTCGGTGCCGAGGAGCGCCACAGCGACGGCTTCCCGAGCGACCGCAGCCGCCCTCGGCCCGTAGGGCAGGTCCGTGATCAGCGTGGTCGTACCGCCGCCATCGGCGTACCCGTGTGAGGGCGCGGAGACCGGGCGCCCGGTGTCGCGCTCCAGCACACTGCCCGGACGGTCTCGGGAGGTGCTCGTGTGGTTTCTCAAAGCCCACCTCTTTCTCCGTCGGCGTCGAAGGCGGCGCCTTCCGCTGTGACTCAAGAACACCGGAGGAGGCCGCTCGTGCAGCACCCGATCAGTCGGTCAACTCGGTCAACTTCACTGATAGGCAGGAGATTCGGCAGCTGCCTGCCCCACCATGGGGAGCGCGAAGTGGTCGACGAACCCCTGGGACGCGAGGTGGTCGCACGTGGCACAGCAGGCAGGGGGACCGAACACCGTGCTGTCGGGCTGCCTCGACGAACTCGGCTGGAGCCCCAAGGCGCTTGCTCGCAAGCTCAACAGGGTGTTCGGAGCGGGCACCGTCGCCGAGTCGGCGCCATACCACTGGAGGGACGGCGGTTCCCTTCCGCGTTCGCCGTTACCGATGATGGCTGCCTACGTGCTCTCCCAGGAGTTGGGCAGAGCCATCTCGGTGGCCGAACTGTGGCAAGGCCGCGCGGGCGACTCCTCGGCTCTCGTCCCTGCGGACACGGATCTCGCACGGCCCTGGACCGTGCAGGGCATGGAGGCGATCGTGGGGGACTGGGTGATGGGAGGGCTTGTCGACCGACGTCGATTCCTTGCGATCTCAGGCGCGGGGCTACTCGCGATCGTCGCCCAGTACCTTGACGGAACGGCAGGGCGAGGCCAGTACGCGCCCCGGATAGCTCCGTCGAACGGCGCCGATCCACTTGTCGACCAGGTCGAGCAGCACCTGCCCATGCTCCAGTTGCTTGACGACGAGCACGGAGGCGCGCGACATCTCCCTTACGTAGGTGCACAGTTCCGTGCGGTGGGGCTACTCATTCACGATGGTGGTCACTCGCCCGTCGTGACAAGCAGGCTTATCCGCGCGCTCGCGGAGATCGGCCAGCTGGCCGGATGGATGGCCTTCGACGCCGCCGATCACGGCCTGGCGCAGCGCTACTTCGCCACGGCGCTGAGAGCCGCACATCAGGCCAACGACCTGCCCCTGTGCGCCCACATTCTGGGCGACCTCTCCTTCCAAGCAGCGAGCCGAGGACACCCAGCGGACGCAATCGCCCTCGGCGAGGCCGCCCGCCGCGCCAGCGAAGCCGCTCCGCCTGCCGCCCGGGCATCCGTCCTTTCCCGGCTCGCCTACGCGTATGCCGCAGCCGGCCGTGACAACGACTTCGCGCATACCCGGGGCTCTGCCCGAGAACTGATCGCAAGTCGGGACGGCAGCCAGGAGGAGCCCCGGTGGATGTACTTCCTGACCGACAACCACCTGGACTGCCAGGCCGGCTACGGCTTCATTCAGATGGCGCGCGCGCGGGCGAAGGCGGACGGCGGCACGAAGGCCCGACGATTCCTCGCGCAAGGGACCGAGATGCTCCGGTCCGGGGCATACGACGTTCCGCGTGGCGATCCCAGCCAACGTAGGGCCATGTTCGAGGGTGCCTGGCTGGCCTTGGGGCACAGCGCTCACGGAGAGCTGGAGGCGGCCTGCCAGATCGGACAGATCGCGGCTGACCGCCTTGACGTTGTGCGTTCGCCGAGGAGCGCGGCCCTATTGCACCAGCTTGCCGCGGACCTCCGCCGCCGCCAGCGCAACCCACACGTCCGCAGCTTCCTCCCGGTCCTCGAAGACGCACTCGCCCGACATGCTCCATCGACGCCACCCGGCCGTTAGTGTCGAGATCATGAACGCAGGGGAGCGCGTTGTCGTTGTCGGGGCTGGGGTGGCAGGACTGACCTCCGCCGTCGTTCTCGCCGAGGCCGGGGCCTTGGTGCGAGTGATCGCCGAGCAGGTGCCCGGTGCCACCTCGCTGGCCGCCGGGGCGATGTGGGGCCCGTACCTGGTGGAGCCGAAGGACAAGGTCAACCGGTGGGGGCAGCGGTCCCTGGAGGTGTTCCGGGAGCTGGCCGAGGACCAGGCCACAGGTGTTCGGCTCACCAGAGGCATCGAGGCATCGCGTACGGCCGAGTCTTCACCGGACTGGGCTACGACCCTGCCGGGATTTCGGCCGTGCGAGCCGACCGAACTTCCGACCGGGTTCACCGCCGGGTACCGGTTCACAGTGCCGCTGATCGACATGCCCGCATATCTCGACTACCTCCTGCGCCGGCTGCATGCGGCCGGCGCAACGGTCGAGCAGCGACGTTTGACTTCGCTCGCGGAAGCCGGCCCAGTCCCTGTGATCGTCAATTGCGCGGGCCTGGGAGCCCGCGACCTGGTCCTGGATCCAGAACTGCGGCCGATTCGCGGCCAGCACGTAGTCGTCACCAACCCGGGGCTCACCGAGTTCTTTTCCGAGGACACCGGCACTTCACCGGATCTGTTGTGCTTCTACCCGCATGGAGAGACTGTCGTCCTGGGCGGCACAGCCATCGACGGCGAAGGCGGCCTCGCCCCAGACGGCAAGGCGGCGGCTGGCATTCTGGCTCGATGCGCCAAGGTCGAACCCCGTCTCGCCCGTGCCCGTGTTCTGGAGCACCGGATCGGCGCTCGGCCGACCCGATCCACGGTTTGCGTGGAGGCGGAGCGGAGGGAAGGCGGTGCGCTGTTCGTGCACAACTACGGTCACGGGGGTGCCGGTGTCACCCTGTCGTGGGGGTGCGCCGAGGAGGTTCGGGATTGCTTGCTCTGAACTGACTCTGGGTCTACGGCCGCCAGACGGAGAGCAGCAGACCACTCAGCTCACGGAGGCTTCTGTCCAGCAGGCGCTCGGTGCGGTGGTTGGTGTGGCGGGTGCGCTCGACAGTGTCGAGCTGTACCTCAAGCTTGGCCGCAAGGCGGCTCTCTCCACAGCGACTTCGTTCACGGAGTGCCACCGCGCCTATAGCCCACCCACAGCCGACCGCCGACCTGCTCCAGCACCTCGTCCACGACTTCCACGAGCGGCTCAATCCGCCTCGCCAGTACGTCACGAAGGCCGTCGTGAAGGCGCATGCTGAGTCCCGGCGCCGTGGTCTCAAGACGGCGCGCCAGCCACTTCCCGCCTCCGTTCCAAGATCCGTCGGCGGTCAGCTTCAACTCGCCGGTGCGTCGCACCAATTCGGTGGCAATGAACAACCGTTCGCTCTGATCTTCGCTCCCCGCAAGGTCGTCGAGAAGGTCAGTGATCGCGTAGCGGCGATCATCGATCTCTTCAGCCGACACCGTGGGCGGTCCCGCCGTGGCCATCTTCCGGGCCTCAGCGGCGACGGAGGCGCCGACCCCGTCGTGGTCGAAGAGTAGGATCCCGTCAGCGCACATCCAGAGCAGCGGTGATCTGCGCTTTCGTACTTCCCGTTCGACGAATGCGTGCCACGTTGCCTCGGTGTGCACGAACATCTCCACGGGCCACTCACCGTGCTGAATGCTTGCCCGGTACGGGGCTGGGGATTCATGGAGAAGCACCACGAGGTCGAGGTCCGACATCGCCGTGCAGCGGTCCGTCACGACGCTGCCTCCCAGGAAGGCGGCCCGGGCGTCAGGGTGGTGCTCCTTCGTAACAGCACGTGCGGCGTCGATCGCATCCATGCAGCAACTATTCAGCACTCTGTCTGTCGTGCGCACCGGGTTTCTATGGGGATACGGCAGAGCGGTCCCCTGGGCAGACTGCTGCTCCATCTGGCATGTCTCCAGGCCAGCGGGCCCGTGCCTGCGGGCAAAAGGTGGTGGCCTTGGCCTCCCTCTGCGCTGACATTGACGCGGGATGGGGTTCACGGCTCCTACGCGGCGCTTCCGGCGACGTATAAGCGTCGCCCGTATCCAAGTTGTCCGTTGGCGTCGAACCCAGTCGTCTTGCCATCGAACCGAGCCCCGCCGACTCCGGAATGCCCCCACCCGCAAAGTAGTGACGCCCCATAGACCGCTACGTCATCTCTATAGACAACCCAAGCCCCACTCCGTAACACTATCTATAGCGATCAATAGAGGTCACATAGAGTGCTGGGGGATCCTTTTGAGGTTCACCATTGAAGGTGCGAGCGAGGAGTTCGAGGGCAAACTCCTCGCCCTGATCGCCGAGCACCGAGACGAACTGGCCATGTCCGTCGACACCGCATGGGGTGCCGACCGGGCGATGGTCTTCCTGAACACACTCAATGAGGACGCCCGCCAGTTTGTGCGCCTGGTCGTCGAGTCCGACGGCCATCTGGAGGCCGTCGTGCTGCGCGAGGCTTTCCCGCGCGGACTGCGCGGCCCCACAGTGGCCCTGACCTACGCCCTCAAGCGCGGCTACAAGCACGGCTGGTGGCCCGAAGGTACCGAGGCGCCAGTCACAGTTGTCTACGGCGGTGGCCCACAGGACGGATGGCGGCAGGCATCGGCCTACGAGATGTCCGGTGAGAATCTACCCGTTTTCCGCGCCGCCCTAGGTCACTACGACGCCACCACATCCCGGCCCCCTTGGGACGAGGAGGCACCCTCCGCCTTCGTAGTGCATCCAAGCTGGGCCGATGCTGACGCACCGAGGGTGCTGTACGACGATCCGCCGACCGCCCCCAACTCCCCGGACGGAGAAGCATGATGATCGGGGTTGCGCAGCTAACCCCCGCCTGACGCATCCTCGGCGCGGCCCGTCACAGTGGCGGGCCCCACCCGCCTCGCAGGAGTGATGCCGCCGTGTCCGCGCTCTTGGACAAGTTTCTGATTCCGACTGCAGTTGGCCTGGTCGTCACCGGTCTCGCTGCCGCAGCCAGCTGGCTCTACCGGCGTCGCCGGACCAGCCCGACACCACCCCGCGTGGTGCGCCGCTTCAGTTTGCTTGGAACCGCCGACGCCGGCGGCACTCCTCTGTACTACGAGACCACCCGGGCCCCCGGCAGCGTCGTCACCCGCCGGGTCGGCAGCCTGCCCCAACGCTTCGAGCTAACCGATGCGCCACTCGGCGACGGCACATACGCCGCCGAACCCCTCGACCACTTGTAGGACGGCCAGTGCATGGAGGGTGTGTTACCGCGCGTGTCCTCGTGTTGGGCTGCCCACCAGCACTTTCACCGCACGATTCCGTTAACAACCGAAGCGGCTACGTCCGCTGTCAAACGACTGGATTGAATGACAGCGGACACCAGTTCGCCGGGGGCAGACAGGAAAGAGCCACGAAAGACTGGGCAGCGAGGGCAGAGGGATGTCAACGTAGACGACCCGCCAGAACCACAGGTCAGAGCGCTGATCGGCGTGCCTGCGGCTCCCCCTGGCCGCAGCTCCTCCACTCGTCTGTCTAGCTGGCGGCGCGACGCCGACAGTGGGCTCGGGAGCCTGCCGCTTGAACCCGCCGTCGCCATGAACCGGCAGGCTCCCATCCAGGCGCTGCCGCGCCGCGTTGCCGGCGACCAGTACACCCGAACCCGGCCCTTGGAGGCACTCCTGAATCCGCGCTACCCGTTCGATCCGTCCTTTGCGGCTGGCGCTCTTCCCGCGTAGTGGGTCAGCCCCCGGCGCTTGGCCGGCGATGACGGTCGTCTCTGCGATGTCGTCGCGGACAGTCTCGTCGGTCTGGGCTGGGCGAGTCTGACAGCCGTGCGAGGATGGTGAGACTTCGATGAGCTGGGAGATCACCAGGTGGTGCGCGGCACCGTCCTGCACATCAGTCCCGATGCTCTTCGGTGGGCACAGCGGGTGCTGGCGGACGAGCCGTTCCACCTCGATGGTCTGCCGATCGCGTGGCAGGTCTCGGCCCGCTCGGGCACCGTCAGTTCGCTCGCGGACTGGTCCGCCTATTTCACACAGGCGTACCGGGAGAGGCCATCACCGAGTTTCTCCTGGCGCTCGACCAATGTAACCAGCCCACCACCTTGTACGACGGTCCCGAATTGGTCCTCGCCGCGGCCACCGGGCACGATTGGTTCCGGGACGCTGAGCAACCGCACGCGGCGGCGATGCACCCCACCATCACCGCCCGCCTCAGCCTCAGCGAGGTGCCGCCCCTCATCCAGGATGCCGACCCCAGCGCCCTGACTGCCGCGGGGGAAGGGCAGGTGGCGATGGGCTGTCAGGCGTGGGCTGACCCTGCAATGGGGGCTCCGTACCTGTGGGCCGCCTCATTCAGCGCGAGCGTGCCGCACCGTCTGGTCGCTGCGTTCGCCTCCTCGCTTAGCGACACGGCGCCGGTACTGCGCCGGGTGCTGCCGGAAAGCACGCGGGACCAGCTCCCTGTTGTGTGCCTCCACCAGCTGAGAAGCGCCCCCCCGCGTAACGAAGCCGGGCCTCCCGTCTGGGAGGCCCGGCTTTGTGCTGCTCTAGCAGGTCTTGTGTGCAGCGGACTTGTGGTTGCCGGGGCGGCACCGTGTCAGCACTGGGTGCTATGTCCAGCTTGGTGGCAGCGATGCGAGATGGTGCTATCGGATCTCTCGTCGCTCCGATCGCTGAGGCTGGTAGGGCTCTGGCAGGGTCCATGCCTCGCCGCGGTCGAACAACGACGCGGCCCTTCGTCAGAAGGTGTTGGCGGTGAAGGGGCGCGGGGGTTTGGCTACGAGGCCGAGCAGTCGATTGAACTCGTCTCGGTCAGTTTCGCTCATGAGGTCGTGGGCGTTGCCAATGTCCTTCACCATGAGCTGCTGCACGAACGGGGCGAAGAAGTCCTGCAGAGCTTCCGGGGCGTCAGCCCATTCCTGCCGGTACTTCATGAAGCGCTTGAACTGCGCTTCAAAATCATGCAATTCACTTCGAGTCGCTGTGAGGGCATGAGCCTGTTCGTCCTTGCTGAACGGCCGTCCGTCGCGATGGCTCCACGTGTTGGTGTCGGCTCGGTACTTGAAGTCCGCGTCGGCGAGGAGGGCGATGATGTCGGGTGGATGAGGGTGCGGTCATACGGGTGTGAGGCTCCTTGTGGGACTGGATGGGGAGCATCAATCGTCTGGAGAATCGCCGGTTGAGCTAACCGGCGATCGTCGGCTATGTTGCGCCCGTTTCCCCGGGCCAGTGCCTGCGGCTGGAGTGGTTCGACGCCTGAGCCGCAGGCGGTGTGGCGAGGGCCGGCGTCGGGATGTGCCGGCCGCCTCGGGCGGGCGCCTGCGGTCTGGAGATTCTCGGGTGCTGCTGCGGGCAGGTGGGCGCTGCGGCGCAGGCGCCAGATGAGGACGTCACGAATGGAGTCGGCGCTGCCGAGCTCGCGTCGCCGGGCGGCGTCGGCGAGCAGCGCGGCGGGGTTGTGGCCCGCTTGTCGGGCGTCCGCAAGGGTGGCGGCCAGGGCGGGCCAGCCGGGCTCGGCCTGGATCCGTTCGGCAAGCTCTGGCAGCGCCTGGTGCAGGAGATCGGCCTGCCGCTCTCGAATACGCGGTGCCATCCGCTGGCCTCGCCGACGGAGGGCGGCGATGGGGTGGGCCGCGGCAGCCTGGTAGGCGGAGCGCAGATGCTCGGCAGCTTGCTGGGCTGCCGCTGCCTGCTGGCTGTGGTGCCTCTTGGCGTGCCAGTTCGCTGCGGCGATGGCGAGGAAGACAGACATGTCGATGACCATCGCCGTAGTGGCACCATGGCAGCGAGCAGGGTGTGTAGACCGGTCTAGCGCTTGCCGGTGCCGATGAGCTGCCTGGCCAGCCATGTGAGATCGGTGTCCGCCAGCTTGGCCCATTTCTCAGGGTCGACGTCGGCGGGCACATGGGCGGTGTCCACGTCCCACCACGTCGTTCCCTGTATGCCGTCGGCGGTGCGACCGGTCACGCCCGTAAAGATGTGATTGGCCAGCCCGGTAGGCGAGTAGGAGGCTCCGTCCGCGTCCCAGACCAGTGGCTTGGCGGTGTTGTTGGCCCAGGTGGCGGTCGCTCGACGGGTGTCTTCGGCCACCCAGGAGTGGATGTCGTTGCGTATGGCGTCCGTCACGCCATGGCGCGGCCTCATCAGTAGCCTGGTTCCGTCGGGCAGCAGGCCCGCGTCGACGAGCACGTGGACGGCGTTGCGCGAGCGTGAGCGTTCCTGCAGTTTCTTGGCCGCCGCCTCGCCTTCGACCCGAGCCGGTGCGAGCGTGAACTCCTCCACCTCCGGAGTCGGGTAGACCTTGGTGAAGCCGGCGACGAGGTGACCTTCCACCTTCCACAGGCCCACCTGGATGAGGTCGATGTCGAGGCTCATCTCCGACAGCCAGACCACGGAATGGGTGACCTGCTTGGGGAAGTCGGCGGCGATGATCACTTGGCGGGGGCGCTGGAGCAGCTCCGGGCTCCATTCCCCGTCCACGTGATCGAGTAGGCGCTGCGTGCACGCGTCGATGTTGAGGTCCTGCCCCCTGCGCGACAGGAAGTCGCGGTGCGCCTGGGCCAGGGTGCCGAGGTCGAACCGGGACACCAGAGCGGCATATGTGATCGCCTGGAGGTGCACGTCCCGGTCGGCCGTTCCGCGCTTCAGCTCGACCACGACGAGGCGCCCGGTCGCGTCCAGCCCCAGTACGTCCAGCCTGTCGCGCGCCGGCACCCCGTCCGTGTCGGCCCACCGGTCGTACTCCGCGGTTACCACGAGCACGGACTCCCCGAGCACTTGCGGATGGGCGATCACCCACTCCTGAAGGTGCTGCCGCTCAAGAAGGCTTTCTGCGGCTAGCCCAGTGCGCGATATGGGCGTGGCCGTCTGGCCGGCGACGGTAAAGAGATGATCCACGGTGCCCCCCTGGTACGCGCCCGGTAGTGGTGCGCCGGACCTCCAGAGCCTATGTGGTGGGCTTACCTCTCGAAGGTTCTTTCGCCAGACCACGGACACGTTCTCTCGTCGCCGTCAAGGAGCCGGATTCCGAGATCGGTTCCCAAACGGCTCCAAGACGGCCCCAGGAACGAGTCAGGGACTTGATCCACTTAGTGAATCAAGCCCCTAACCTGGTGTTTTGGCTGTCGGGGTGGCGGGATTTGAACCCACGACCTCTTCGTCCCGAACGAAGCGCGCTGCCAAGCTGCGCTACACCCCGATGTCGCCCGTGTCGCGGCGACATCGATTACTTTAGCCCACCGTCGGCCGGAGGCGAAATCCGATTCGGTTCGGTCAGGGGCGGGCTGTCAGGGTCAGGAGGGTGGCTTCCGGGGGGCAGGCGAAGCGGAGGGGGGTGTAGCGGTTGGTGCCGCAGCCTGCCGAGACGTGGAGGTGGGCCGTGTGGCCTGCTGTGGTGTGGGTGGAGAGGCCCTTCACGCGGGCCGTGTCCAGGTCGCAGTTGGTGACCAGCGCGCCGTAGAAGGGGACGCAGAGCTGGCCGCCGTGGGTGTGGCCGGCCAGGATCAGGGGGTAGCCGTCCGCCGTGAAGGCGTCCAGCGCGCGCAGGTACGGGGCGTGCACGACGGCGATCGAGAGGTCCGCCGACTCGTCCGGGCCGCCGGAGACCCGTTCGTACCTGTCCCGCTTGATGTGCGGGTCGTCCAGGCCCGTGAAGGCGATCTCGTGGCCGTCGATCTTCAGCCGGCCGCGGGTGTTGGTGAGGCCCACCCAGCCCGCCGCGTCGAAGGCGTCGCGCATCGGCTCCCACGGGTTGTGGACCGCGTGGACCGCCGGGGCGTTGCCGTTCAGGCCGTGGCTGCCCTGGGCCTTCTCGAAGAGGTAGCGGGCCGGGTTGCGGAGCTTCGGGCCGTAGTAGTCGTTCGAGCCGAAGACGTACACGCCCGGCCGCTCCAGCAGCGGCCCCAGCGCGTCCAGCACCTCCGGGACACCGTCCGGGTCGGAGAGGTTGTCGCCCGTGTTCACCACGAAGTCGGGGCGCAGCCCGGCCAGCGATTGGAGCCAGCGCCGCTTCTTGTTCTGGCCGCTCACCATGTGGATGTCGGAGACCTGCAGCACCCTGATGTCGTTCATACCGCGCGGCAGTACGGGTACGGTCACCCGCCGCAGCCGGAACGAGCGGACTTCGAATCCGGCGGCGTAGGCGATACCCGCCGCACCGACCGCCGCGATGGACAGGGGTACTCCGTAGCGTGCGCGCATGCGCCCATCGTCGCAGACGCCGCGGGGCGCGGAAATCTGGGCGGGCCGGTAATCGCACCTGCCACACTTGGCCGTATGACCAGCCTCAAGTCCAAGCTGCACGACGACCTCACCGACTCCATCAGGGCGCGTGACGAGCTGCGCTCCGCCACGCTCCGGCTGACCCTCTCCGCCATCACGAAGGAGGAGGTCTCGGGCAAGACAGCGCGCGAGCTCTCCGACGAGGAGGTGCGCAAGGTGATCGCCAGGGAGGCCAAGAAGCGCCGCGAGGCCGCCGACGCCTTCGCGCAGGGCGGCCGGCCCGAGCAGGCCGAGAAGGAGCGGGCCGAGGGCGTCATCCTCGACGCGTATCTGCCGCAGCAGCTCTCCGACGATGAGCTGGGCGCCATCGTCGCGCAGGCCGTCGACGAGGCGCGGGCGGCCGGGGCCGAGGGGCCGCGGGCCATGGGCGCCGTCATGAAGATCGTCAGCCCGAAGGTCGCCGGGCGCGCCGAGGGCGGCCGCGTCGCCGGCGCCGTCAAGCGGCTTCTTGCCGGGTGACGTTCGTGCAGGGCGGGATTCTTGCCGGGTGAGATCTGTCTTCGCCGGGTCCGCTCTCTTCGCCGGGTCTGCTCTCTTTGACGGGTCAGGTCTCTGTGGCGGGTCCGCTCTCTTCCTCGGGCCCGCTTGTCGGATGACCGCGCTGACGCCCGCCTGACACGCCGGAGGGGCGGGCGCCTCTCCGGCGCCCACCCCTCCGTTCACGTCACATCAGCCGCTACGGCCCGTTCCCGCCGCTACGGCCCGTTCCGCCGTTCCCGTTGTTGCCGCCGTCCTGCGGGCCGCCGTTGCCGCCCGTCGTGAAGCCCGGGAAGCCCGGGTTGCCGACGTCGCCCGGCTTTCCGTCGCCGCCCTGGTTCCCACCCTGGTCTCCGCCCTGGTTCCCGCCCTGGTCGCCGCCGCCCTGGTTCGCGCCCTGGTCGGTCCCCTGGTCGCCGCCCTGGTTGCCGCCGTTGTCGCCCGGCTTTCCCTGGCCCTTGTCGGGGTCGTTCTCCTTCGGCGGGTCCGGGATGTTGATCTCGTTGAAGTTCATCACCGGCACGCCCTCCAGAGCGCCGCTCATCGCGTCGCGCCAGATCGGGCCCGGGGTGTCACCACCGAAGACCTTCTCGTGGTACTGCCCGCCGATGGTGATGTTCTCCATCCGCTTCTTGTGCATCGGGTCGCCGACCCACACCGCGGCCGCCATGTTCGGCGTGTAGCCCACGAACCAGGCCGCGTAACGGAAGTCCGTCGTACCGGTCTTGCCCGCGCTCGGGCGGTCGCTGAGGCCCGCCTCCGTACCCGTACCGTCCTCGACCACGCCCTTCAGCAGGGCGCTGACCGTGTCGGCGGTCTTCTCCGACATCGCCCGCTCGCACGTCGACTTCGGCACGGCCATCGGCTTCTTGTTCGGGCCGGTGATCGACTCGATGGCGATCGGGGTGCAGTACGTGCCCCGGCTCGCGAAGGTGGCGTACGCGCCGGCCATCGTCAGCGGCGAGACCTCCTGCGAGCCCAGGGTGATCGACGGGACCTGCTGGATCGGGTTGCCGTCGGCCCGTACGACGCCCATCTTCTTCGACAGTTCCGTCACCGGGCAGACGCCGATCTGGCTGATGAGCTGGACGTAGTAGGTGTTGACCGACTTCGCGGTCGCCTCCTTCATGCCCATCGGGCCCTTCTCGGACTCGTTCTCGTTCTCGACCGGGACGTCCTTGTCCGTCCACGGGCCGTTGCAGGTCTGCACCGGCGTCGGGTACGTCATCTTGTACGGCGCCGGGAACGTCTGCGTCGCCGGAATACCCCGCTCCAGCGCCGCCGCCGCGACGATCGGCTTGAACGTCGACCCCGGCTGGTAGCCGGCGCCGCCGCCCATGTCCTTGTCGACGGACAGGTTGATCTGGGTCTCGTTCTTCTTGAAGCCGTACGGCCTCGACTGCCCCATCGCGAGGATCTTGCCGGTGCCGGGCTGCACGATCGACAGCGCCGTCGCGACCGCGTCGGTCTTGTAGACGTGGTCCTTGATCGACGCCTGCGCCGAGTCCTGCGCCTGCGGGTCCAGTGTCGTACGGACCGTCAGACCGCCCTGGTCCCAGATCGCGGCCCGTTCCTTCGGTGTCTTGCCGAAGACCGGGTCGTTCAGGAAGACCTGCCGCACGTAGTCGCAGAAGAAGCCGGCGCCCTTGACCGCGGTGATGCAGCCGTTCTTCGGCTCGGTCACCTTGAGCTTGATCGGCGTGGCGATGGCCTTGTCCGCCTCGCCCTGCGAGATGTCGCCGACGGCCGCCATCCGCGCCAGCACCGTGTTGCGGCGCTTGGTGGCCTCCTGGACGTCGTTGACCGGGTCGTAGCGGCTCGGCGACTGGACGATGCCCGCGAGCAGCGCCGACTCACCCAGCGTCAAGTCCTTGGCCGACGTGGAGAAGTACCGCTGGGCCGCCGCCTCGACGCCGTACGCCTGCTCGCCGAAGAAGGTGATGTTCAGGTAGTTCTCGAGGATCTTCTTCTTGCCCAGCTCTTCCTCGACCTGGATCGCGTACTTGAGCTCCTGGACCTTGCGGCCGAGCGTCTGCTGGGTGGCCTGCGCGACCTTCGTCGGGTCGTTGCCCGCCTCCTCGACGAAGACGTTCTTCACGTACTGCTGGGTGAGGGTCGAAGCGCCCTCGGAGACCCCGCCCTCCTGCGCGTTGCGGTTCAGCGCGCGCAGGACGCCCTTGAGGTCGACAGCCCCGTGCTCGTAGAAGCGCGAGTCCTCGATGGCGACGAGCGCCTTCTGCATGTACGGCGAGATGGCCTTCAGCGGCACGACCGTACGGTCACGTGAGTAGACCGTCGCGATCTTGCCGCCCTTGGCGTCCAGGATCGTGGTGCGCTGACTCAGCGGCGGCGTCTTGAGGTTGGCGGGGATCTCGTCGAACCCGTCGACGGTTCCCTTGGCGGCCAGCCCCAGCGCCCCGGCGGCAGGCAGGGCGATTCCGGCGAGCACCGCCCCTGCGAGCACGCTGACACCGAGGAACTTGGCGGCCTGCTGGGTCTTGGTCAGACCCCCGCCCGAGCGCTTCTTTGGCATGAGGGCAGCCTACGTTCTCATTCGCCGGACACGCGTCAAGGCTCTGGCCTAAGCTGTACCCAACTGTCACAGCAGTGCGGTTGTGCATCAAGTCACCGGCATGAACTTCCCGTGAACCCGAATCGCGGAAAGCTCTGTCCGATTCCGCCCCTTGCGTCCGCTGACGCCCGTTGTGGCACAAGTGAACTGCCCAGGTATGTCTGGTTGGTCGGTTATGCCACAGGTCACTCCCCTGGGTGATCTCCCGCGTACCCATAGTCCGTTCGGGCCATGCAAGATTGGGCCCGAAGGGGGTGTTGCGCTGTGCCCCCCGGCCGTAACGTCCTCAACTGGCAGCGGTGAATATGCCGCTGCCGCCGTGGGGGAGCCTCGATTCGGGAGAGGACGGCGCCGGCATGGGCTGGGTAACCGACTGGAGTGCGCAGGCAGCTTGCCGCACTACCGATCCGGATGAACTGTTCGTTCAAGGTGCAGCGCAGAACAGGGCCAAGGCGGTGTGCACCGGGTGCCCGGTACGCACCGAATGCCTGGCCGACGCGCTGGACAATCGCGTCGAATTCGGCGTGTGGGGCGGAATGACCGAGCGGGAGCGCCGCGCCTTGCTGCGCAGGCGCCCGACCGTCACCTCGTGGCGACGGCTGCTTGAGACCGCGCGCACGGAGTACGAGCGCAGTGCGGGGATTCTTCCCGTGGGCTTGGAGGACGACGAGACGTACGCGACGTACGCAGCGGTCGGCTGACGCCGCAGGTCAGCGGCGCGGCGAGCTGGCCGACGTCGTAGGTCGGCGGCATCGCGGTCGGCTGACGTCGCAGGTCGGCCGCCAGGCGCTGCCGGCTGCCACCATGCGCTGCGGGCTACTCGTGAGGTCCGTCGCGAGGTTCGTCGCGGGCGGACAGGGGACAGCCGCGCCGTCACCGGGTGACGGCGCGCGGTCCGATGCGTTCGCCTGCCTGTGGAGCAGGGCGTACGAACCGTTGCCCGCGTGCCCGTACGCGCGATCCGTACGACGTCACGCGGACCACCCGTACGTACCTCACGTACGTACGGCCCCTACGCCTTCTGCTGGTCCCTTCCGTACCGCCAACGACTGACTTCCGCCCTGGTCAGGGGCTTTCGGTCAGACGCCAGCGGCGCCCGCTCAGGCCGTGCGGCCCGAACGGCTCGTACCGCCCGCCGCCAGCCGGTCGCCGATCGCCCGCAGACCCGTCAGGTCATGGACGTCGCCGGGCAGGGCGGCCACCTCGACCACGGCGACTTCGGGGTGAAGCGCGGTGAAGCGGTCGCGCGTGCGCTGTTCGCGTGCGAGAACCTGCATGCGCTCGGCATGCAGCCGCAGCAAACCGGCGGTGAGCTGTTCCACAGTTGTGACAGAAGGCGTGTCGGGATGGGGGGTCGGCGACGACGCGGATGTGCTGTTCTCGGTCGAATCGGACACGGTCTCGGGGGCTCCGGCGGCGGTCTCGGGAGAAGAACCGGCCAGAGGTGTGGCGGTGCCAGAGAGACCATTCCCGGCCTCCTGATCCACAATGCCGCCCTCTTCAAGATTTTCCGCAGCCGCCCGCGCGCGCTCGGCCGACAGCCGCGAAGCGCCGCTGCCGTGCACCCGGTTGAGGACGAGCCCGGCGAGCGGCATGCCCTCCGCCGCCAGCCGCTGTACGAAGTAGGCCGCCTCGCGCAGCGCGTCCCGCTCCGGGGCCGCGACCACCAGAAACGCCGTGCCGGGCGCCTGCAGCAGCCGGTACGTCGCGTCGGCGCGCGTCCGGAAGCCACCGAACATCGTGTCCATCGCGGCGATGAACGTCTGCACGTCCTGGAGGAATTGGCCGCCGAGGAGTTTCCCGAGAGTGCCGGTCATCATCGACATCCCGACGTTCAGGAACTTCATCCCCGCCCGGCCGCCCATCTTCGCCGGGGCCATCAGCAGCTTGATGAACTTCCCGTCCAGGAACGAGCCGAGACGTTTCGGCGCGTCCAGGAAGTCCAGCGCGGAGCGCGACGGCGGGGTGTCCACGACGATCAGGTCCCACTCGTCACGGGACCGGAGCTGCCCCAGCTTCTCCATCGCCATGTACTCCTGCGTGCCGGCGAAACCGGCCGACAGGGACTGGTAGAAGGGGTTCTCCAGGATGGAGCGGGCCCGCTCGCCGTCGGCGTGCGCCTCGACGATCTCGTCGAAGGTCCGCTTCATGTCGAGCATCATCGCGTGCAGTTCGCCGGGGCCCTCGACGCCCTTCACCTGCCGCGGGGTGTTGTCGAGGGAGTCGATGCCCATCGACTGCGCCAGCCGGCGGGCCGGGTCGATGGTCAGCACGACCACCTTGCGGCCCCGCTCGGCCGCCCGTACGCCGAGGGCGGCGGCCGTGGTGGTCTTGCCGACGCCGCCCGAGCCGCAGCACACGATGATGCGGGTGGCGGGGTCGTCCAGCAGCGCGTCGACTTCGAGCGGGGCAGCGGCGGAGTCGAGGGTCATGCGAAGACCTCCCCAAGTTTTCTTAGCTCCCCCGCCAGCCGGTAGAGACCCGCGAGATCCATGCCCTCGCCGATCAGGGGGAGTTCGTACGTGGGCAGCCCGAGCTTCGCCAGGACGGCCCGCTGCTCACGCTCCAGCTCGACGCGCTGCGCGTGCTCGGCGGCCTGTTCCAGCAGCGGGCCCACCAGCTTCGTCGGCGCGGAGACCCCGGCGGCGGCGAGCGCCTTGGAGACCTCCTTGCGGCGGTCGCCGGCCGCGGCCTGCACCGCCGCCTCGTCCAGCAGGCGCGGCCGCACCATGTTCACGATCACATTGCCGACCGGCAGCTCGGCCGCCCGCAGCTCGCTGATGCCGTCGGCGGTCTCCTGGACGGGCATTTCTTCGAGCTGTGTCACCAGATGGACTGCGGTCTCGCTCGACCGCAGCACCCGCATCACGGCCTGCGCCTGCTTGTGTATCGGGCCGATCTTCGCCAGACCCGCCACCTCGTAGTTGACGTTGAGGAAGCGGGTGATGCGGCCGGTGGGCGGCGCGTCCATCACGACGTAGTCGTACGCGTACCGGCCGTGCCGGTCCCTGCGCCGTACCGCCTCGCACGCCTTGCCGGTCAGCAGGACGTCCCTGACGCCGGGCGCGATCGTCGTCGCGAAGTCGATCGCGCCGAACTTCTTGAGGGCCCGGCCGGCGCTGCCGAGCTTGTAGAACATCTGGAGATAGTCGAGGAGGGCGCGCTCGGCGTCTATGGCCAGCGCGTACACCTCACCGCCGCCCGAGGCCACGGCGATTTTGCGCTCCTCGTACGGAAGGGCTTCCGTCTCGAAGAGCTGGGCGATGCCCTGTCTTCCCTCGACCTCGACGAGGAGAGTGCGTTTGCCCTCGGTCGCGAGGGCAAGCGCGAGGGCGGCGGCGACCGTCGTCTTACCGGTCCCGCCCTTGCCGCTGACGACCTGGAGCCTGCTCACGTATTCGAGCCTAACCAGTCAGGTCGTGGGCTACGCACGAGGCCGCCACACGGTTACGGCTACAGTCGCCCCCATGACCAAGTGGGAATACGCGACCGTGCCCCTTCTCGTGCACGCGACCAAGCAGATTCTGGACACCTGGGGCGAGGACGGCTGGGAGCTCGTCCAGGTCGTTCCCGGGCCGAACAACCCCGAGCAGTTGGTGGCCTACTTGAAGCGGGAGAAGTCGGCATGAGCGTGTCCACCGGAGCGGATGGCGGGGTCGAGGCCGGCGCCGGGACCGGGTCAGGGGCAGGGGCCGGTGCCGCCCTGGGGGCCGTCGAGTCGTCCCTCGCGAAGCTGGGACTGAGTCTGCCGGCCGTCGTACCGCCATTGGCGTCGTACCAGCCCGCCGTGCAGTCCGGTCTGTACGTCTACACGTCCGGCCAGCTCCCGCTGGTGGAGGGCAAGCTTCCGGTCACCGGCAAGGTCGGCGCCGAGGTCACCGCCGACGAGGCGAAGGCACTCGCCCGCACCTGCGCGCTGAACGCGCTGGCCGCGGTGAAATCCGTCACCGGCGACCTGGACCGCATCGCGCGCGTCGTGAAGGTCGTGGGGTACGTGGCGTCGGCGGCCGACTTCACCGGCCAGCCGGGCGTCGTGAACGGCGCGAGCGAGCTGCTGGGGCAGGTCCTGGGCGAGAAGGGCGTGCACGCGCGGAGCGCGGTGGGTGTGGCGGTGCTGCCGCTGGACGCGCCGGTCGAGGTCGAGGTCCTGGTCGAGCTGACCGAGGCCTGAGCGGCGTGTAGGGCGACGGTGCGGGACGAGCGTGCGGGACGAGCGTGTGGGACGAGGGTGTGGGACGCGGTTCGTGACTGAGTACGTCACGGATGAGGCGCGTGCCACACCCTCTCGAACATCCGCACATCTGCGCATAGCATCCGGCCATGCCCAATGGTCAGTGGTACCCGTCCGAATGGCCGGACCGGATCCGCGCCCTCGCCGCCGGTGAACTGACGCCGGTGACGCCGCGCAGGGCCGCGACCGTGATGCTGGTACGCGACGACCCGGGCGGTGGCGATCCGGGCGGTGTCGACGACGGCAACGCTCCGGGCGGTGTGCGTTTGGGGGGCGGTCTCGCCGTACATATGCTGCGCCGCCAGGCATCCATGGCGTTCGCCGCGGGCGCGTACGTCTATCCGGGTGGCGGGGTCGACCCCAGGGACGCCCCCGGCGCCGACGACCGGCCCGTCGGCTGGGCGGGACCCGGCCGCGACGTCTGGGCGCGGCGGCTCGGTGTGGACGCCGCATCGGCGCAGGCCGTCGTGTGCGCCGCGGTCC
Organism: Streptomyces sp. NPDC087906; assembly: GCF_055584925.1. Taxonomy (NCBI): domain Bacteria; kingdom Bacillati; phylum Actinomycetota; class Actinomycetes; order Kitasatosporales; family Streptomycetaceae; genus Streptomyces; species Streptomyces sp. NPDC087906. The sequence goes on along the minus strand of NZ_JBVJLC010000010.1, from coordinate 163,350 downwards.
GTGAGACGTACGAGGAAGCCGGCGTCCTGCTCGCGGGGGAGAGCCCCACGACCGTCGTCACCGACACCACGGGTGACGACTGGGAGGCAGACCGCGCGGCGCTCGTCGAGCGCGAACTGTCCTTCGCGGAGTTCCTGCACCGGCGGAAGCTGGTGCTGCGCAGCGACCTGCTCGGCGCGTGGGCCCGCTGGATCACCCCGGAGTTCGAACCGCGCCGCTACGACACGTGGTTCTTCGTCGCCACCCTGCCGGCAGGCCAGCGCACCAGGAACGCGTCGACCGAGGCCGACCGCACGGTGTGGATCGCACCGGCCGACGCGCTCGACGCGTACGAGAAGGGCGAGCTGCTGATGATGCCGCCGACGGTCTCGACCTTGCGGCAGCTCGGCCGCAACGCGACGGCGGCGGAGGCGCTGGCGGCGGCCGAGACGTGCGACATGACGCCCGTACTGGCCAAGGCGCGCCTGGAGGGCGACGAACTGGTACTGAGCTGGCCGGGTCACGACGAGTTCACGAAGCGGGTGGCTCCCGGCGCTGCGCCCGGGGCAGGTCCGGACGGCACCTCCGTTGTTGACGCAGGGCCCACCGAGGAGGACTCCCGATGACCGAGGCCGCCGCTCTTCCCGGTCAGCCGCGTGGTGGCGTGCTGTCCGGGCCCGCCACGGCGCGCGCCGTCAACGTACTCGCGCCCAACGCCTCGCCGATGACGCTCGACGGCACCAACACCTGGATCGTCGCCGAACCGGACTCCGACCTCGCGGTCGTCATCGACCCCGGCCCCTTGGACGACCTGCACCTCAAGGCCGTTGTGACGGCGGTGGAGCGGGCGGGGAAACGGGTCGGACTGACCCTCCTCACGCATGGCCATCCGGACCACGCCGAGGGCGCCGCGCGCTTCGCCGAGCTGACCCGTACCGGCGTACGGGCCCTGGACCCGGCGCTGCGGCTCGGGGACGAGGGCCTGGCGGCCGGGGACGTGATCACCACAGGCGGGCTTGAGCTACGGGTCGTACCGGCGCCCGGCCACACCGCGGACTCGCTCTGCTTCCATCTGCCGGCCGACGGGGCCGTACTGACCGGCGACACCGTCCTCGGGCGCGGTACGACGCTGGTGGCGCACCCGGACGGCCGGCTCGGCGACTACCTCGACTCGCTGCGCCGGCTGCGCTCGCTCGCGGTCGACGACGGCGTGCACACCGTCCTGCCGGGGCACGGCCCGGTGCTGGACGACGCGCAGGGCGCGATCGAGTTCTATCTGGCCCACCGGGCGAACCGTCTCGCGCAGGTCGAGACGGCCGTCGAGAACGGCCACCGGACAGCGGCCGACGTGGTCGCCCACGTGTACGCGGGCGTCGACAGGTCACTGTGGCCGGCGGCCGAGCTGTCGGTCCGGGCGCAACTGGCCTACCTGCGGGAACACGGCCTGATCGACGTGCCCGACGACTACTGAGGCTTCGACGGCTACCAAGGGTCCGACGACTACCGAGGTTTCGACAGCTACCAAGGGTCCGACGACTACCGAGCCGGAGAAGGTGTCAGCGCGAGCGCTTCGCGAGGCGTTCCACGTCCAGCAGGATCACCGCACGCGCCTCCAGCCGCAGCCAGCCGCGCTGCGCGAAGTCCGCGAGCGCCTTGTTCACCGTCTCGCGTGACGCGCCGACCAACTGGGCCAGCTCTTCCTGCGTCAGGTCGTGCACGACGTGGATGCCCTCCTCGGACTGCACGCCGAAGCGGCGCGACAGGTCCAGGAGCGCCCTGGCCACGCGGCCGGGCACGTCCGAGAAGACGAGGTCGGACATCTGGTCGTTCGTCTTGCGCAGCCGGCGCGCCACCGCGCGCAGCAGGGCCGTCGCGACCTCGGGCCGGGCGTTCAGCCAGGGCTGGAGGTCGCCGTGGCCGAGACCGAGGAGCTTGACCTCGGTGAGGGCCGTCGCCGTGGCCGTACGCGGGCCGGGGTCGAAGAGCGACAGCTCGCCGATCAGCTCGCCGGGGCCGAGGACCGCCAGCATGTTCTCGCGGCCGTCGGGGGAGGTGCGGTGCAGCTTGACCTTGCCCTCCGTCACCACGTACAGGCGGTCGCCGGGGTCGCCTTCGTGGAACAGCGCGTCGCCGCGGGCGAGCGTCGTCTCACCCATCGAGGCGCGCAGCTCCGAAGCCTGCTCGTCATCGAGCGCCGCGAAGAGCGGGGCACGCCGCAGAACGTCGTCCACGAGTTCTCTCCTATCGACCTGCTCAGGAAATGCTCAGAATGCTCAGGGATCCATGGTCAGGAAACCGTGGTCCCCATGATGCCGTAGGTACTGGTGATGCCGTACGGGCTGCGCCTTTACTCGCTGCCCGGCACCACCTCTCCGATTACGCGCGGTGAAACCGTGCGATCAGTCACAAGTTTGACGCACAGGAGTGTCTGAGCGTGCCCGGGGGGCCGATTCGGGTGGTGATCTCCCATGGCTCGGGCGGATGTCAGTGTCGGGCTTTACGCTGGCCGGGTGTCGAAATCGCCCATGACAGCGCAGGCCAAGGGGGCTGGAAGAGTGTCAGCGGAGCCCAATTCCGCTGTGGGCGAACAGCCCTCGGCGAAAGTGAAAAAAGCCGCAAAAGGTCCAACGAAGAAAGCGGCCAAGGCAGCCACCAAGTCCAGCAAGTCCACCAAGCAGGCGAAGCCCGAGCCGGCCAGGCGGGCAGCGGCGAAACCCGAACCCGCGAAACCCGAACCCGCGAAGCCCGCGTCGGCCAAGCTCAAGCCGGCCAAGCCGGAGTCGCGGCTGGCGATGACCCGCAGGGCCCGCCGGATCAACCGCGAGCTGGCGGAGGTGTATCCGTACGCCCATCCGGAGCTGGACTTCCGCAGTCCGTTCGAGCTCCTCGTGGCCACGGTCCTGTCCGCGCAGACCACCGACCTGCGGGTCAATCAGACGACGCCCGCGCTGTTCGCCGCGTATCCGACCCCGGAGGACATGGCGGCGGCCGTGCCGGAGGAGCTGGAGCAGGTCATCCGGCCGACGGGCTTCTTCCGCGCCAAGGCCAAGTCGCTGATCGGGCTGTCCACGGCGCTGCGCGACCGGTTCGACGGCGAGGTGCCCGGCCGGCTCGCGGATCTGGTGACGCTGCCGGGCGTGGGCCGCAAGACGGCCAATGTGGTGCTGGGCAATGCCTTCGGCGTCCCCGGTCTCACGGTGGACACCCACTTCGGGCGGCTCGTCCGCCGCTGGAAGTGGACGGAGCAGGAGGATCCGGAGAAGGTCGAGGCGGAGATCGCGGAGATCTTCCCGAAGAGCGAGTGGACGATGCTCTCGCACCGGATCATCTTCCACGGCCGCCGGGTCTGCCATTCCCGTAAGCCTGCTTGCGGCGCCTGCCCGATCGCGCACCTCTGCCCCTCGTACGGCGAGGGCGAGACCGACCCGGAGAAGGCGAAGAAGCTGCTCAAGTACGAGCTGGGCGGCCAGCCGGGCCAGCGGCTCAACCCGCCGGCGGACTACCCGGGCGCACCGGCCCCGCCGCTGGGCGCGGACCCCAGCGCCGCGTAAGGCGAATCCGATCGAGCACATCCGATCGAGCACACCTGATTGAGCACATCTGATTGAGCACAGAAGGGAGCAGCGCCGTATCAGCACACGCAAGGATGGTGCAGGACCCGACCGGAACGATCCGGCGGACAGCAGGCGTTGTACGACGGGGGTGCCGATGACGCACGCTGAAGAGATCGTTCAAGAGGGTTACCAAGAGGACTACGTGGCGCCGTACGACGACCCGGCGAGAGCCGCCGGTCATGCCCGTGCCGCCGCTGTCGCCGTCACGGCCGACGGGCTGCCCGGCTGGCTCCGCCCGGTCGAGCGCGCCGCGCGCACGGTGGAGCCGGAGCAGCTCAGCCGCTTCCTGCCGCCGAAGAGCGGCGACGGGCGGCAGTCCGCCGTGCTCATCCTCTTCGGGGAGGGCGAGCGCGGTCCCGAGCTGCTGCTGATGGAGCGGGCCGGCAATCTGCGCTCGCATCCGGGGCAGCCGGCCTTCCCCGGCGGTTCGCTCGACCCGGAGGACGGCGATCCGGCCACCACGGGCCCGCTGCGGGCGGCCCTGCGCGAGGCCGAGGAGGAGACCGGGCTCGACCCTTCGGGCGTCCAGGTCTTCGGTGTGCTGCCCAAGCTCTACATTCCGGTGAGCAGTTTCGTCGTCACTCCCGTACTGGGCTGGTGGCGCACCCCGACCCCGGTCGACGCGGTCGACCTGGGCGAGACCGCGCGGGTCTTCACCGTCCCCGTGGCGGATCTCACCGACCCGGCCAACCGCGCGACCGCCGTGCACCCCAGCGGGCACAGCGGCCCCGCCTTTCTGGTCGAGTCCGCGATGGTCTGGGGCTTCACGGCGGGCGTGATCGACCGGATTCTGCATTTTGCGGGCTGGGAGCGCCCGTGGGACCAGGACCGGCAGGTCCCACTCGACTGGCGCGCATGACAGGCTGGCCCAGCTAACCCACCCCCGCGGCAGTCGTCCCCATCGGGGCGGCGGGGGCGACCGGAGACGAATCTGCGAGGCTATTGACGGTGAACGTGCTGGACATCCTGCTGCTGCTCGCCGCCGTGTGGTTCGCGATCGTCGGCTACCGCCAGGGCTTCGTCGTCGGCATCCTGTCGGTGGTCGGTTTCCTCGGCGGCGGCCTCGTCGCCGTCTATCTGCTCCCCGTGGTGTGGGACCAGATCACGCAGGACGCCGAGGTCTCCACCACGGCCGCCGTCGTGGCCGTCGTGATCGTGATCGTCTGCGCCTCCGTCGGCCAGGCGTTCACCACCCACCTCGGCAACCGGCTGCGCCGTTTCATCACCTGGTCACCGGCGCGCGCCCTCGACGCGACGGGCGGTGCGCTGGTCAACGTACTGGCCATGCTGCTGGTGGCCTGGCTGATCGGCTCGGCCCTCGCCGGTACGTCCCTGCCGACGCTGGGCAAGGAGGTCCGCAGCTCCAAGGTGCTCCTGGGCGTCTCGCGGGTGATGCCCAATCAGGCGTCGACGTGGTTCACCGACTTCTCGTCCGTCCTCGCCCAGAACGGCTTCCCGCAGGTCTTCAGCCCGTTCGCGAACGAGCCCATCAACCAGGTCGAGCCGCCGGACCCGGCGCTCGCCGGCAGCCCGGTCGCCGCGCGTGCGCAGCGCTCGATCGTCAAGGTCGTCGGCACGGCGTCCGGCTGCGGCAAGGTGCTCGAAGGCTCCGGCTTCGTCTTCGCCGACCGCAGGGTGATGACCAACGCGCATGTGGTCGGCGGCGTGGACGAGCCCACCGTCCAGATCGGCGGCAAGGGCCGGCTGTACGACGCGAAGGTCGTCCTGTACGACTGGCAGCGCGACATCGCCGTACTCGACGTACCGGGCCTGGACGTGACCCCGCTCAAGTTCAGCGACAAGGACGCGAGCAGCGGCGACAGCGCGATCGTCGCCGGCTTCCCGGAGAACGGCGGGTACGACGTGCGCTCGGCGCGCGTCCGGGGCCGTATCGACGCCAACGGCCCGGACATCTACCACCGCGGCACGGTACGGCGCGACGTGTACTCGCTCTTCGCGACCGTCCGGCAGGGGAACTCCGGCGGCCCGCTGCTCACCCCCGACGGCCGGGTGTACGGCGTGATCTTCGCCAGGTCGCTGGACGACGCGCAGACCGGGTACGCCCTCACGGCGGACGAGATCCGCCCGGACATCACGCTCGGGCGCAACGCCAACCAAGAGGTCGACACCCAGGACTGCGCGCTGTAGGGGAGTAAGGGTCAGCTCCGCTGGTGGCGCAGCCGGGCGGAGACCCAGCGCGCCCTGCGGCGGAGGATGCGGGAAATACCGAGCCTGGGATCATGGCCCCCGATGTGCGGGGCACCCCCCTGGTGGGTGATCGGCACTGCTGCCGAGCGGCGGTTGCGTGGTGAATCACCGTAGTCGTGCGTCCAGCCCATACACCGACGTGTGCCCGTGGCCCATGGTCGGTAATCGCGCGGACCGCGGCCAATTGGCCTATGCGCGCGGCAATTGGCTGTTCGTAGGACGGGTGTTCGCGCGGGCGGTCGCGGAGATGGGCGACGGCCCTCGGCGGGGGCGGTCAACGGTCGGGTTCGGGGTCCTTGAGCCAGTTGATCAGCTCCGTCGAGAACGCCACCGGGTCCTCTTCCTGCGGGAAGTGCCCGAGCCCCTCGAAGAGGCGCCAGCGGTACGGCGCCTCGACGTACTCCGCCGATCCCGCCGTGCTGCGCGTGCGTACCGCCGGGTCGAGCGCCCCGTGCAGTTGGAGCGTCGGCACCCGCACCGGCCGCTTCATCCGCCGGTTGAACTGGATGCCGTCAGGACGCGCCAGCGATCTGACCATCCAGCGGTACGGCTCGATCGAGCAGTGCGCGGTCGACGGGATCGTCATCGCCCGCCGGTAGACCTCGATCGCCTTGTCGTCGGGCATTCCGGGACCCGTCCAGTCCCGGATCAGCTCACCGACCAGCGCCGCGTTGTCCGCGACGAGCTGACGCTCCGGCAGCCACGGCCGCTGGAAGCCCCAGATGTACGAGCCGGCGCGGCTCTGCGACACGTCGGAGAGCATCGAGCTGCGCCAGCGGCGCGGGTGCGGCATCGAGGACACGACGAGGCGGCGCACCAGCTTGGGCCGCATCACCGCGGCCGTCCAGGCGAGATAGCCGCCCAGGTCATGGCCGACGAGCGCGGCGTCGGGCTCGCCCAGCGAGCGGATCACGCCGGTGATGTCGAGCGCCAGGTTCGCCGGGTCGTACCCCCGGGGCGTACGGTCGCTGCCGCCGACACCCCGGAGGTCCATGGCCACGGCGCGGAAACCGGCGTCCGCGAGCGCGGGGAGCTGATGGCGCCAGGTCCACCAGAACTGCGGGAAGCCGTGCAGCAGCAGCACCAGCGGTCCGTCGCCCATCTCGGCGATGTGGAAGCGGGCACCGTTGGCCGCCACGTCGCGATGGGTCCAGGGGCCGTCGAGGCGTACCGCGGAGGCAACCGTCGCACCAGAGCCTGTAACAGGGGCGGTCATGCAGACGAGCGTGCCACAGTCTTGCCGCTCTCCAGCGCCTCTCGGGCGTGCGGCTTCGCGTTCTGCAGAACGGCGGCCGTCTCCTTGGCTGAGGTGATGGTCTTCTCGGGGGGCTTGATCTTCTTGAACTTCCGCATGGCGAGCAGGCCGAGCACCCCGGCCAGCAGCAGGAACGCGCCGCCCACGATCAGGAACGACCAGGCCAGGCCCAGGCCCAGGTTGTGGATCCCGTACGCGGCGGCGAAGCTCAGCACGGGCAGCGAGAACAGGGCCAGCACCGCCGCGATACCGCCCGCGGCCCCGCCCATCACGCCGCGCTTGACGTCCTGGCGCAGCTCGGCCTTGGCGAGGGCGATCTCGTCGTGCATCAGTTCGGACATCTCGGCGGTCGCGCCGGCGACCAGTTGACCGAGGCTACGGTCGGCACTGACGGCTGGGACGGCGGTGCCGGTCAATACCGCATCGGCAACGTGCTTGCCGGGGTCGCTCATCGGTGACTCCCTTTTCTGGTACTTCTCGTCTTTCGATCCGTTGTCAGATCATGCCGGACTGCGGCCGTCACCGCGCGCTGCCCCTGCGTGTCAGGCCGAGCCGTGCTGCTCCGGTACCCCGAAATGCCCGGCTCATGGATGGGCATGCGACGCGTGCGCGAAGGGGCGCCCGGCAGCACGGTGTGCCGGGCGCCCCTGTCGCAGCTCGTTGCTTGCAGCTTTCTGCGTGCGGCTCTTCGCTTGTGCTCTTGCTCGCAGCTCTTCGCTTGCGGCTCTTCGTTTGCAGCTCTCGCTACGGCTCGCTCAGTCCTCGCTGGTGGCGCCCGGGAGCTGGCTCTGGATCAGCTCCATGACGGACGAGTCGGTGAGCGTGGTGACGTCGCCCAGCGCGCGGTTCTCCGCGACGTCCCGCAGGAGCCGGCGCATGATCTTGCCGGAGCGGGTCTTGGGCAGCTCCTGGACCGGCAGGATCCGCTTGGGCTTGGCGATCGGGCCGAGAACCGTACCCACGTGGTTGCGCAGCTCGGCGACGAGCCCGTCGTCCACGGACGCTGTGCCGCGCAGGATGACGAACGCGACGATGGCCTGTCCCGTCGTCTCGTCGTTGGCGCCGACCACGGCCGCCTCGGCGATCTTCGGGTGCGAGACGAGCGCGGACTCGACCTCGGTGGTGGAGATGTTGTGACCCGAGATCAGCATGACGTCGTCCACCCGGCCGAGCAGCCAGATGTCGCCGTCGTCGTCCTTCTTGGCGCCGTCGCCCGCGAAGTACTTGCCTTCGAACCGCGACCAGTACGTGTCGAGGAACCGCTGGTCGTCGCCCCAGATCGTGCGGAGCATCGACGGCCACGGCTCGGTCAGTACGAGATAGCCGCCACCGCCGTCCGGCACCTCGTTCGCCTCGTCGTCCACGACCGTGGCGGAGATGCCCGGCAGCGCGCGCTGCGCCGAGCCGGGCTTGGTGTGCGTGACGCCGGGCAGCGGGGAGATCATCATGGCGCCGGTCTCGGTCTGCCACCACGTGTCCACGATGGGCGCCTTGCCGCCGCCGATGTTCTGCCGGTACCAGATCCAGGCCTCGGGGTTGATCGGCTCGCCGACCGAGCCGAGGACCCGCAGGGACGTCAGGTCGAACTTGGCGGGGATGTCGTCGCCCCACTTCATGAACGTACGGATCGCGGTGGGCGCCGCGTAGAGGATCGTGACGCCGTACTTCTGGACGATCTCCCAGAACCGGCCCTGGTGCGGGGTGTCGGGCGTGCCCTCGTACATGACCTGGGTCGCGCCGTTGGCCAGGGGCCCGTACACGATGTACGAGTGCCCGGTCACCCAGCCGACGTCGGCCGTGCACCAGTAGACGTCGGTCTCCGGCTTGAGGTCGAAGACCGCGTGGTGGGTGTAGGCGGCCTGGGTGAGATAGCCGCCCGAGGTGTGCAGGATGCCCTTGGGCTTACCCGTCGTGCCCGACGTGTAGAGGATGAACAGCGGGTGTTCGGCGTCGACCGGCTCCGGGGTGTGCTCGGCGGACTGGCGGGCGACGATGTCGTGCCACCAGACGTCCCGGCTGTCGTCGAAGGCGGTGTCCTGGCCCGTACGCCGGACGACCAGCACGTGCTCGACCTGCGGACAGCGCGCCACCGCGTCGTCGATCGCGGGCTTGAGCGAGGTCGGCTTGCCCCGGCGGTAGCCGCCGTCGGCGGTGATGACCAGTTTGGCGTCGGCGTCCTGGATACGGGAGGCGACGGCGTCGGCGGAGAAGCCGCCGAAGACCACGGAGTGCGGGGCGCCGATCCGGGCGCAGGCCAGCATGGAGATGACGGCCTCGGGGATCATCGGCAGATAGACGGCGACGCGGTCGCCCTTGCGCACCCCCAGCTCGACGAGCGCGTTGGCGGCCCGGGACACCTCGTCCTTGAGCTCGGCGTAGGTGATGGTGCGGCTGTCGCCCGGCTCGCCCTCGAAGTTGATGGCGATCCGGTCGCCGTGGCCCGCCTCCACATGGCGGTCGACGCAGTTGTACGCGACATTGAGCTGACCGTCGGCGAACCACTTGGCGAACGGGGGGTTCGACCAGTCGAGCGTCTCGGTGGGCTCGGTGGCCCAGGTGAGCCGCCTCGCCTGCTCGGCCCAGAAGCCGAGCCTGTCCGCCGCTGCCTGCTCGTAGGCCGCCGCTGTCACATTCGCGTGCGCGGCGAGCTCGGCGGGCGGCGCGAACCGTCGCTCTTCTTTGAGCAGGTTGGCCAGGCTTTCATTGCTCACAGCAGCTCCCTTTCCCAGGGCGTCCTTTTGTATCCCGATTGTCCCTGGTCTAGCTCATCAGGCGGATGCCCGGGTGACAAGGGCCTGAAGGCGAATTGGTTTAGACCTATGAGATGACCGGCTGAAACCTATCGCGCTCGGGCGACCAGGACGAGGGCGGCCTCCTCCGGAGTCGGACCGGATGCGACCGGAGTCGGAGTCGGACTCCGAGACCGAGACCGAGAGCGAGTCCGAGTCCGAGGAGGGAAGAGGCCACCCATACTCACGGCGGGAACGGGGGAGCGGTTCAGGCGTTCACCTCGGCCCGTACGGTCGGGGCGACCCGGTTGAACACCTCCTCGCCGCCGACGGGCCCGCTGCCCGAGCCGTCCCCCGCGGTGTTGCCGTCCGCCAGCAGGTACGCCTGCGCCTCGCCGACGTGGAAGTACATTCCGTGCAGCTCCAGCTTGCCCTCGGCGAGGCGCCGGGCGACCGCCTCATGGGCCCGCAGATGGTCCAACTGCTGGACCACGTTGGTGAGACAGAGCTGCTCGACCGCGTCGGCAGGGAGCCGGCCGGAGATCCTGGCCCAGGAGTGGTGCCGGCTGCGCATCCGCTCCAGGCTGGGCATCCCGTGGCGCAGCCAGCGCCGCAACGGGGACGGGGGCGGGGAGTTGAGCCCTCCGTCGGTCTCGTCCGCGCCTTCGTCGGGGCTCTGCAGCAGGGCCTGCATCGCACCGCAGCCGGAATGCCCGCAGACGGTGATGGACTCGACGTGCAGTACGTCGATGGCGTACTCGATGGCGGCGGCCACCGAGTCGTCCCCGCCCTCGGTGCCGGGCAGGGGCACCAGATTGCCGACGTTGCGCACGGTGAAGAGATCCCCGGGACCGCTGGAGGTGATCATGCTGGTCACGAGCCGTGAGTCGGCGCAGGTGAGGAAGAGCTGCGAGGGCCGCTGGCCCTCGCGCGCCAGCCGCGCCAGCTCGTCCCGTACCAGCGGGGCGGTGTTGCGCTGGAAGGAGCTGAGCCCCTCGGCCAGCCGGAGACTGCTCCCGGTCGCCCGTAGCAGCGGGGCCATGACGATGGGCGCCGCGGGCTCGGCGTCCGGGTCCGGCGGCACGGTGGTGGGCCGTCCGGCGGTCGGCTGCCCTGCCATCGACAGGCCCGGCGCGGACAGGCCCGGCGCGGACAGGCCCGGCGCGGGCTGGTCGGCGGCCAACTGCTCGCCGCAGTGGTGGTTGCGCCACGGCGTCCAGGGACGGCAGCAGGCGTGCGCGGCGCCCGAGGCGGGCTCGGCGATCCGGCCGCCGGCCGGGCCGGTGAACTCGGCCTTGCCGCCATGGGCGATGTGCGAGGTCTGCCAGTCGTGCAGGGCCTCGTACGCCGCGTGGTCCATGAAGAAGCCGTCCAACTCGACGACGCAGTCGGCGTGCTGCGGCACCTGATGCAGGACCCGGCTGAGCCTGGGCACCGCGAGGAACGTCAACTGGCCCCGGGCACGCACCCGGTGGACACCGTCCCGCTCCTCGACCGAGACGCGCGTCCTGGCCAGCCGGCGCAGCGCCACGGCCACCGCGACCGCGCCGCCGACCAGCACCCCTTGCAGGACGCCGAACAGGATCACGGAGGCCACCGTCGCCACGTACACCAGGAACTCGCGGTGCTTGTGGACGTTGCGGATATGGGCGTACGACACCATCTGGATGCCGACCATCATCACCAGCGCGGCGAGGGCGGCGAGCGGGATCCACTCCAGCACCGAGACGAGCAGTCCGGCGGCGACCAGCACCCATACCCCGTGCAGCACGGTGGAGGCGCGGCTGGTCGCACCCGCCCGTACGTTCGCGGAGCTGCGCACCGCGCCGCCGGAGACGGCGAGCCCGCCGAGGATGCCGCTGAGCGCGTTGGTGATGCCCTGGGCGCGCAGCTCGCGGTCGAGGTCGGCGCGCGGCGTACGCGGCGTTCCCGCGCCCGTGCTCGTGCCCGGGGAGCCCGTACCGGGCGAGCCCTGCTCCTCGACGGAACCGCGCCGCTCGGCCGCCAGCTTGTCGACGGCGACGGCCGAGAGCAGCGATTCGAGGCTGGCCACGAGGGTCATCGTGAGGACGGCGGTGATCAGTCCGAGGACCGGACCCCGGGGCACTTCCGGCAGCACATGGGCGCTCCAGGACGGCAGGTCGACGCGGGCGATGTCGGGGGCGGCGACGGCGGCGACCGCGGTGGCGACGACGACGCAGGCGAGCGCGGCGGGCACCCGGCGCAGGACCTGTCCGACCCGGCCGGGGATCCGTGGCCAGCCGATCAGTACGACGAGGGCGAGCGCGCCGATGAGCGGTTCGGCGAATCCGACGCGGGTCAACTGCTCGGGCAGTGCGAGGACGTTGTCGAGGGCGGAGCTCTGCGGGGAGCCGCCGAGCACGACATGGAGCTGGGCGAGTGCGATGGCGACGCCGATGCCGGCGAGGGTGCCGTGAACGATGGCGGGACTGACGGCCAGCGCGGAGCGTGCGGCCTTCAGCGACCCCAGCGCGATCTGGAGAAGGCCGGCGCCGATGGTGATCGCGCAGGTCGTACGCCAGCCGTACTGATGGATCATCCCGGCGGTGACGACGGTAAGACCCGCCGAAGGACCGCTCACCAGGAGCGGTGAACCGCCGAGCAGCCCGGCGACGATGCCGCCGAGCCCCGCGGACAGCAGTGCGGCCCCCAGGGGAGCGCCCATGGCGACGGCGAGGCCGAGGGACATCGGGATGGCGAGCAAGAACACGGTGATGGACGCGGACACATCGGCGCCCGCGATACGGAATCGGCGGCGGCCTCCGGGGCCGTCACCCGACCCGGGCGGTGTCGGTGGCGTGTGGGACGTACGAGTGGGGACGCAGGCAGACATGTTCCCGTCTCCTCCGGGGCGGCGCGGTCGCGGAAAGTTGGGTCGCGGCCGTGAGTCACGGCGTGCAGCGGCGGGATGCGCAATTTCTACTCTCGGTAAATGGATCGTAATGGAGAGTAAAGACTTTGGCATGACTTTCGAGGCAAATGGGGCAATCATTCACCCGGAATGGTGATTAGTCATTTTGTACGGCTTGTCGTTTCTTTGCCTCTTCCACCCCGGTGCGATGTTGACGGCGCTCGGCGCCGTGCCGGCAAACCGCCGCTCGGCACTTCGGTAGGTAAATCTGAAGGAAGAGGGTGGGCGGATGCTGGCCGCCAGAAAAGGAATCGCTTTCGGCGCCGCTGTGATGGCGCTTTCCGTGGGTCTCGCCGGCTGTTCCGGGCTCGGTGCCCCGGAGGCCGGAAAGCCGGCGGGACAGGACACGGAGAAGGGTGCCCCCGGCGCGAAGAAGGCCCCCGTAGCGCCCAAGCGCCCCGTACAGCTCATCGGTGACGGCTCGACCGCCTTCACCGGCGTCCAGCCGAATCTGCCCCGCGCGCAGCGGCTGAAGCCGGGCCAGAGGCCCCCGCAGTTCGTCGTGTTCTCGTGGGACGGCGCGGGCGAGGACAACCAGAAACTCTTCTCCCACTTCCGCAAGGTGGGCAAGGAGTACGGCGCGAACATGACGTACTTCCTGAGCGGTGTCTATCTGCTGCCCAAGGACAAGGCGCTGCAGTACGACCCGCCGCACCATGCGCGGGGCAGCTCCGACATCGGCTTCAACGACACCGAAGGCATCACGAACACGCTGCGGGAGGTGCGCGGCGCCTGGCAGGACGGCAACGAGATCGGCACCCACTTCAACGGCCACTTCTGCGGCCCCAACGGCGGGGTCGGCACCTGGACCGTCGAGGAGTGGAAGAGCGAGATCAGCCAGGCCAAGTCCTTCGTGAAGAGCTGGAAGACCAATTCGGCCCTGCCGGGCGAGGCCCCGCTGCCCTTCGACTACGACAAGGAACTCGTCGGCGGTCGCGCGCCCTGTCTCGAAGGGCAGCGGAACCTGCTGCCCGCTGCGCGTGACATGGGCTTCCGATACGACTCCAGCGGCACCGGAACGCAGGTCTGGCCCAGCAAGCTCGACGGCCTCTGGAACATGCCGCTCCAGGCGGTCCCGGTGCCGGGGCGCGCCTTCGAGACCCTGTCGATGGACTACAACTTCATGTTCAACCAGTCCAAGACGGTCAACGGCGACCCCGCCAAGCACGCCTACTGGGGCAACCAGATGCGCGACGGCCTGATCAAGGCCTTCGACCGGGCGTACCTGGGCAACCGCGCCCCGCTGATCATCGGCAACCACTTCGAGTCCTGGAACGGCGGCACGTACATGCGCGCCGTCGAGGAGACGATCAGGACGGTCTGCGGCCAGAAGGACGTGCGGTGCGTGTCCTTCCGGCAGTTGGCCGACTGGCTGGACGCGCAGGACCCGGCGACGCTGGACAAGCTCCAGGCCCTCGCCGTCGGGCACGCCCCCAAGGCCGGCTGGGAGTCGTATCTGGCAGCGGCGGCCCCGGCCTCGCACACCGGCTGATCAGCCGAACTGAGCCGTGGCCGGTGTCTCGCCGAGGACGAACGAGGGGTCGACCTGGGCCGCCAGGTCGATCCCCGTCTTCGCGTTGCCCCAGCTCTCCGCGTTCCGCAGATGGAAATGGACCATCTGGCGGGTGTAGCGCTCCCAGTCGCGCTGCTCATGGCTGTCCTCGGCCGCGTCCTGGAGGACCTGCAGCGCGAGCCGGTTGTCCGCCTCCAGCAGCTCGAAACGGGCCGGGCGCCCTTTCTCCATGGTCCTGACCCAGTCGGAGTGGCCGACGGCGACCAGCAGGTCGTCGCCGACCTCGGTCCGCAGGAAGTCCAGGTCGTCCTGGCCCTGCACCTTGTTGCCCACGACCTTCAGCGCGATGCCGAAGTCCCGTGCGTACTCCTTGTACTGGCGGTAGACGGAGATGCCCTTCAGGGTCGGCTCGGCCACCAGGAACGTCATGTCGAACCGGGTGAACATGCCGGAGGCGAACGAGTCGGAACCCGCCGTCATGTCGACCACGACATATTCGTCGGGGCCGTCCACCAGGTGGTTGAGGCACAGCTCGACCGCCCCGACCTTGGAGTGGTAGCAGGCCACCCCGAGATCCGACTCGGTGAAGGGCCCCGTGGCCATCAGCCGGATCTCGCCGTCGTCGAGCTGGACGGGCCGGGCACAGGCCGCGTACACCGGGTTGTCCTCGTCGACCCGGAGCAGCCGCGATCCCTCGCCCGGCGGGGTCGTCTTGATCATTGCTTCGGCCGAGGCGATCCGAGGATTGCTGCCGCGCAGATAGTCCTTGATCAGGGGGAGATGCGCGCCCATGGCGGGCAGCTCGGCGACGGCCGCCTCGTCCAGGCCGAGCGCGGCCCCGAGATGCTGGTTGATGTCGGCGTCCACCGCTAGTACGGGAGCCTCGTTGGCGGTCAGATGACGGATGAAGAGCGAGGACAGCGTCGTCTTGCCGCTGCCGCCCTTCCCCACGAAAGCGATCTTCATGTTCACGTAGGGTAGTCGCAACGTCGCTGGACGTGGTCGACTTCCGTGAAGAAGACCACTCCAACGTGGCGCTGCGGCGCCGGGGCGTAGCCTCGCTACCTATGAGTACGACAGCCTCAGACGCCTCCTCCGCCCCTCGGCGGGAGGATCCCCTGGCCGCGCTGGCCTCCCTGTCGGGCGTGCCCGGCGCGGTGGATTCGGTCCGCAAGGCCGTCGACCGCGTCTACGGACACCGCGTGATGCGACGCCGCAGCAACGAGGTGACCTCGGAGGCGGCGCTGCGTGCGGCGCGTGGCTCGGCCGCGCTGTCCGGCGCCGACTGGGCGCTAGAAGAGGTGCGCAGGCGCACGGACTTCGGGGCGGAGGCGCAGGCCCGTACGGTCGGTGCCGCGCTGCGGCTGACCGCCGAGTCCGGCCAGCTCCTGTCCATCTGGCGGCAGTCCCCGGTGCGGGTGCTGGCCAGACTCCACCTCGTCGCCGCGGGCAAGGCCGGCGTCGACGACGGGACGGTCGGCCGGCCGAGGCTCGCGGGCGAGCCCGTCGTCGAGGCTCCGGGAACCGACATCAACGGGCCGCTGACGGAGGCGCCGCTGCCCGGTGCAGCCGAGGTGGCGGGCCGGCTGGACGGGCTCGCCCGGCTCGTGATCGCCGGAAGCGAGGCGCCGGCGCTGGTGACGGCGGCGATCGTGCACGGCGAGCTGCTGGCGCTGCGCCCCTTCGGGTCGTACAACGGCCTGGTGGCGCGGGCGGCCGAGCGGATCGTGCTGATCGGCAGCGGGCTGGACCCCAAATCCATCTGCCCGGCGGAGGCCGGCCATGCCGAGCTGGGGCGCGCGGCCTACGCGGCGGCGTTCGAGGCGTATCTGTCGGCCACCCCGGACGGCATGGCCGCGTGGATCGCGCACTGCGGGCGCGCGGTCGAGCTGGGGGTCAGGGAGTCGACGGCCGTCTGCGAGGCACTGCAACGCGGGGCGGCTTGAGGTGGGAGCGTGTGGCGGCGCCCGGACGGCGCCGCCACACGCTCAGGCGGTGAAGACCCGGGGCGAATGGCGCCGCCGGCTCGCGTACCAGACGAGTCCGGCGGTGGCCGCAGCGGCGCCCACCGCGGCGACCGCGACGAGTGCCGGACGGGGCGGCATGGAGAAGCCGGGCAGCCGCTGCTTCAGCCGCACCGGACGGTTGAAGACAAGGACGGGCCAGTCGCGGGTGGTCGCCTCACGCCGCAGCGCACGGTCGGGGTTGACCGCGAACGGATGCCCGACCGATTCGAGCATGGGTACGTCGGTGATGGAGTCGCTGTACGCGTAGCAGCGCGCCAGGTCGTACCCCTCGGACGCGGCGAGGGCCCTGACCGCCTCGGCCTTCGTCGGCCCGTACGCGTAGTACTCCACCTCCCCGGTGAAGCAGCCGTCCGCGCCGACGGCCATGCGCGTCGCCACGACCCGGTCGGCGCCGAGGAGTTCGCCGATGGGCTCGACGACCTCCGCGCCCGAGGTGGAGATGATCACGACGTCACGGCCCGCCGTGTGGTGCTCTTCGATGAGGGAGGCGGCCTCGTCGTAGATGATCGGGTCGATCAGGTCGTGCAGGGTCTCGGCGACGATCTCTTTCACCTGCTGGACGTTCCAGCCTTTGCACAGCGCCGACAGGTACTGGCGCATGCGTTCCATCTGATCGTGATCGGCGCCTCCGGCGAGGAAGACGAACTGCGCGTAAGCCGTCCGCAGTACGGCGCGGCGGTTGATCAGACCGCCTTGGTAGAACGACTTGCTGAAGGTCAAGGTCGATGACTTCGCAATGACCGTCTTGTCCAGGTCGAAGAAGGCTGCTGTACGCGGCAAGGAGTGGTTTTCCACGAGCCGAGCATAGGCGCCCACCATTCGGCGTAAGGTCTGGCGTGTGGGTTTGCTTGAGAAGCCTCTCGGGTACACCATGGAAGTCACGGATCGTTCGCGACCGTGTCTAACCCGGTCCGACTCCTCCCCCCCCGAGTCGGCCGTGGGGACGACCCCCGCTCTCCCCCCCGGCGGGGGTCGTCGCATGTCCGGACCCATTTCCTGCTCCTGGATCTGGCCGTCCCCCCTTTCCTTGTCGCCGCGCTGCCGGTGTCTCTGTCCAGTTCTACCCGTCACGCTCCGTGATGGGTGTGCTGCGCTGTGGAAGTCACCGGTATGAGCTAGCGGGATATTCACATTCGGCGAGTTGTCCACAGTTTTCCAGCAAGATCCACACGATTTCCCGTGGCCCGGCACGGTGATTGCGGCCGCGAAAGTGCGCGGTTAGCCGGAATCACCGATACCGGATCTGTCCGGGACCGCTTGCAGAAGCACGCGCGGATCCCGGTTCGACGGAGAAAAAGGGGGCGGAGAGCGTGGCTGGATCCATGACATCCGATCGGTCCCAGGTCGCGGAAGGACGCAGGGCCGGTCCGCTGATCGTCACCGAGGACGTGGCGCTTCTCGACGATCTGCTGCGGCTGTGCGCCGCGGCCGGCGCCGAGCCGCAGGTGCACCACTCGGTCCCGGAGCGGAAGGGCAGTTGGGAGGAAGCGCCGATGGTCCTCGTCGGGGACGACGCCGCGGCGCGGTGCCGGGGAGCCACCCGCAGGCGGGGGGTGATGCTCGTCGGCCGCGACCAGGACGATCCGGACGTGTGGCGGCGCGCCGTGGAGATCGGGGCCGACTGCGTGCTGCGGCTGCCCGACGCGGAGAGCTGGCTCGTCGACCGGATCGCGGACGCCGCCGAGGGCGTGGGCAGACAGGCGCTGACCGTCGGGGTGATCGGCGGCCGGGGCGGTGCCGGTGCCTCCACGCTCGCGTGCGCGCTCGCCGTCACCGCTGCCCGCTCCGGGCGGCGCACCATGCTTGTCGACGGGGATCCGCTCGGCGGCGGGCTCGACGTGCTGCTCGGCGGGGAGCAGGCCGAAGGCAGACGGTGGCCGGACTTCGCGGGGTCCAAGGGGCGCGTGGCCGGCGGCGCGCTGGAGGAGTCGCTGCCCCGGCTGCACGATCTGCGCGTGCTCAGTTGGGACAGGGGCGACAGCGTCGTGATCCGTCCCGAGGCCATGCGGTCGGTGCTCGCCGCCGCGCGCCGGGGCGGCGGCGTCGTGGTGGTCGACCTGCCGCGCCGGGTGGACGAGGCGGTGGCGGAGGCGCTGGCCCAGCTCGATGTGGGGCTGTTGGTGGTCCCCGGTGAACTGCGCGCTGTCGCCGCGGCCGGCCGGGTGGCCTCGATGGTCGGCATGGTCCTCCAGGACCTGCGCGCCGTGGTCCGAGGGCCGTACGCCACCGGTCTCGACGAGCGGTGGATCGCTGACGCGCTCCGGCTGCCGCTCGCGGGCGAACTGCCTCTGGAACCCGGCCTGTCGCAGGCCCAGGACAACGGCTCCCCGCCGGGATCGCGGGCGCGCGGACCCCTGGCCGTTTTCTGTACGGCCTTCTGGGAGCGGGCACTTGCCGGGGACGGGAGCGTGACGTCATGACGGTCGAGCGCTTCACTGCCGGGCGCACCCCGGCCGACGGCGGGCTGCTGGACGCCGTACGGCAGCGGCTCGCGGAGAGCGGGGCCGACCCGACACCGGCGAGGGTGGCGGCGGCGCTGCGCGCCCAGGGGCGGCTGCTCGGGGACGCGGAAGTGCTGGGCGTGGCGGAGGAGTTGCGCTGCGAGCTGGTCGGTACGGGCCCGCTGGAGCCGCTGCTCGCCGATCCCTCGGTCACGGATGTGCTGGTCTGCGCGCCCGACCGGGTGTGGGTGGACCGGGGCGGCGGTCTCGAACTGACAGCGGTGACGTTCGCCGACACCGCCGCCGTACGGAGGCTGGCGCAGCGGCTGGCGGCCGTGGCGGGGCGCCGGCTGGACGATGCCAGGCCCTGGGTCGACGCCCGGCTGCCGGACGGCACCCGGATGCACGCGGTGCTGCCGCCCGTCGCCGTCGGCTCGACGTATCTGTCGCTGCGGGTGGTGCGGCCCAAGGCGTTCTCCGTGGCCGAACTCGCCGCGGCGGGGACGGTCCCGCCGGGCGGCGAGCGGGTGCTGCGGGCGCTGATCAGAGCCAGGCTGTCGTTCCTGATCAGCGGCGGTACGGGCTCCGGCAAGACCACGCTTCTGTCGACGCTGCTCGGTCTGGTGGGCGAGCGGGAGCGGATCGTACTCGCCGAGGATTCGGCGGAGTTGCGGCCCGACCATCCGCATGTGGTGCGGCTGGAGTCGCGGCCGGCGAATCAGGAGGGCGCCGGTGAGGTGACCTTGCGGGATCTCGTCAGGCAGGCGCTGCGGATGCGGCCCGACCGGCTGGTCGTCGG
The DNA here is from genome assembly GCF_055584925.1 of Streptomyces sp. NPDC087906. Taxonomy (NCBI): domain Bacteria; kingdom Bacillati; phylum Actinomycetota; class Actinomycetes; order Kitasatosporales; family Streptomycetaceae; genus Streptomyces; species Streptomyces sp. NPDC087906. The sequence goes on along the minus strand of NZ_JBVJLC010000010.1, from coordinate 143,853 downwards.
CGAGGTGCGGGGCGGTGAAGTGACGGAATTGCTGGCCGCCTTGAACACGGGCCACGGGGGCGGTTGCGGCACTGTCCATGCGAACACGGCGGCGGACGTACCGGCTCGTCTTGAGGCGCTCGGGACCGCGGCCGGGCTCGACCGGGCCGCGCTGCACAGCCAGTTGGCGGCGGCGTTGTCCGTGGTCGTCCATCTCGTACGGGACAGGACCGGGCGACGGCGGATCGCCGAGGTGCATGTCCTGGAGCGGGACGCCGCGGGGCTCGTCGTGCCGGTTCCCGCGCTGCGCTGGAGCGTCCAAGGGTTCGTGTACGAGCGCGGCTGGCCACGGCTCTCGACATTGCTTGGGGGTGCGCTGTGACGGCGGTTTCCCTGTCGGCTTCCGCGTATGCCGCGGCGCTGTGCGCGGGTGCGGCGACCTGGCTCGTCGCCGGGCCGAGCCGGGCGCTGCGCAGGGCGAAGCTGCTGCTGGCGGACGTGGCTGCGGCGGGCGGTGCGGCGGCGGGCGGGCCGCGGGCGCCGTCGTGGGAGCGGTGGTCGGGACAACTGCGGCTGCGGGCCCGGCGGATCGGAGGGGAGTGGCTGTGTCTGCCGGTGGGGCTCGTCCTGGCCGTGCTGGGCGCGTCGGTACTGCCGGTGGTCGCCTGTGCGGGCGCGGTGCCGTTGGTACGGCGCCGGCTGCGGGCCAGGGAGCTGCGGGCCGCGCGGGAGCGCCGTGCTGACGGCGTCGTGGCGCTGTGCGGCGCGGCTGCGGGCGAGTTGAGGGCGGGTCAGCAGCCCGCACAGGCGCTGCTGGCGGCTGCGGCGTCCACCGGTGGCCTGGGTGGCGCGGAGGCCGCCGTACTGGCCGCTGTGCGCTTCGGCGGCGACGTACCGGACGCGCTGCGGCGTGCGGCGGCCGAGCCCGGGGCCGAGGGGCTGCTGGGGCTGGCAGCGTGCTGGCGGGTGGCCGTGGACGGCGGGGCCGGGCTCGCCGCGGGATTCGACCGGCTGGAAGGCGCGCTGCGCGCCGAGTGCGCGCAGCGGGACGGACTGCGCGCCGAGGTGGCCGGCGCCTGGTCGACGGTCGCCGTGCTGGCGCTGCTGCCGGCGGTGGGCCTGGCGATGGGCTGGGCGCTGGGCGCCGATCCGCTGCGGGTCCTGCTGCACACCCCGGGCGGTCTGGTGTGCCTGGCCGTCGGCGTCGCGCTGGAGGGCGTCGGGCTGTGGTGGGCGTCGTGCGTCGTGCGGGCGGGAGAGGCGTCATGACCGGGTCGCTCGTCCACAGCCTGTGGGTGGCGGTGTCCGCGTTGGCGGCGCTCGGTTCGCTGGCCTCCGCCATAGCTGCCGGGCGCAGGGCGCGGAAGGTGCGCGGACGCGGCGCCGAGCTGCTGGCCGTGGTGCCGGCAGGACGAGCGCGGGTGCGGGTCCGTGCGGCTGCGGTTGCGGCGGGGTGGGTCCGGCGCTGGGGGCCACCGCTCGCCGCGCTCGCCACCGGCTGGGTGCTGTTCGGTGGCATGGCGGGCTGCGCGGCGGGCCTCGCGGGCGCGTACGGGGTGCGGCGCTGGCTGCGCACCAGGAAACGGGACGACGGCCGCCTGGACGAGCGGACGATACGTCAACTTCCGCTGGCAGCCGACCTGCTGGCCGCCTGTGTCGCGGCCGGCGCCGGACCGAGGGAGGCGGCCGAGGCGGTGGGGGAGTCACTCGGCGGACCGGTCGGCGACCGGCTGGCCAGGGCGGCGGCCGAGGTCCGGCTCGGCGGTGAACCGGCCGAGGCGTGGGGGAGGTTCGGCGAGATACCGGGCGCCGCAGGTCTCGCCCGCTGTCTGGAGCGGGCAGGGGCCAGCGGAGCGCCGGCCGCCGAACAGGTGTCGCGGCTGGCGGACGGCCTGCGGGCGGAGCGGGCGCGCCGGGCGACTGCCCGCGCCCATCGGGCACAGGTGCTGATCACCGCGCCGGTCGGGCTGTGCTTTTTGCCCGCCTTTCTGGCGGTCGGTGTGGCGCCCGTGGTCATCGGTCTGGCGAGCGGACTGCTCGGCGGCGGCTGACCGACAGCGGATCAACGGCAGACCAATGCGTGAAACAAAGCAAATAAAAACGGGAGGCCGAAATGTGGACGCGTATGCGAAAGGGATGGCTGCGCCGGATTCGGCGGGGCACGGAATCGGGTGACGCGGGAATGACCACGTCGGAATACGCGATGGGCACGATCGCCGCGTGTGCCTTTGCCGCGGTGCTGTACAAAGTGGTCACGAGTGGAGCTGTGTCACAGGCGCTCCAGTCGGTGATCGGCAAGGCCCTCAATGTCCAGGTCTGATGCGGCGGTACGGGTCGCGGATCGGGACGACCGCGGATATGTCACGGCCGAAGCGGCTGTGGCGGTGCCGGCGCTGGTGGTGTTCGCCATGGCGCTCGTCTGGGCGCTGACAGCGGCGGCGGCACAGATCCAGTGCGTGGACGCCGCGCGGGCGGGGGCGCGGGCCGTCGCCAGGTCCGAGCCGCGGGAAGCGGCGCTGAACGCTGCCCGGTCGGCCGCCCCCGAGGGCGCCGAGATCACCCTCGGCCGGTCCGGTGATCTGTGGCGGGTGCGGGTGGCGGCTCCGACGCCGGGCCCGGGGGCGCTGGCGCTCACCCTGACGGCCGAGGCCGCTGCGTCGGCGGAGGACGCGGTGGACGCCGCAGGGCCGGCTCCAGGGGCCCCTCCAGCGGAAGGGGCGCGCCATGAGCCGTGACGGGGATGGCCGGCGCGGCGCCGACCGGGGCGCGGCGACGGTCTGGGTGGCGATGGCGGCGGCCACGATATGCGCCGTGTTCGCCGTGGTGCTCGCGCTGGGCCAGGCGGTCGCTGCCCGCCATCGCGCGGGGGCCGCGGCCGATCTGGCGGCCCTCGCCGCCGCCGACCGCGCCCTGTCGGGCCCGGTGGAGGCCTGTCGCAGGGCGGTCGAGGTGGCGGCGGCGCAGCGGGCGGAGGTCACGAGCTGCGTGGTGAGCGGGGAGATCGCGGACGTGACGGCCAGCGCCCGCGTCGGGCCGTACGCCCCCGCTGTCAGGTCGCGGGCGGGCCCACCGGCTGTGTCGCCGCCTCCGGCGACGTCGAGGGCCTGGGAAAGCCCTCGACCGCCGCCAGAGCGTCAGGGGCGCCCCTGAGCAGCTCCGTCAGCAGGCGTACGGCACCTCGCTTGTGCAGGGGATCGTTGCCGTTGCCGCACTTGGGTGACTGGATGCACGAGGGGCAACCCGCGTCGCACTCGCAGGAAGCGATGGCCTCGCGGGTGGCGGTGAGCCATTCGCCGGCCGTCTGGAAGGCGCGCTCGGCGAAGCCGGCACCGCCCGGCTGGCCGTCGTACACGAAGACCGTCGGCAGCAGGGTGTCCGGGTGCAGCGGCACGGACACGCCGCCGATGTCCCAGCGGTCGCAGGTGGCGAAGAGCGGCAGCATCCCGATGGAGGCGTGTTCGGCGGCGTGCAGGGCGCCGCCCAACTGCTCGGGGTTGACGCGGGCCGCGTCCAGTTGGTCCTCGGTGACGGTCCACCAGACGGCGCGGGTGCGCAGGGTGCGCGGCGGCAGATCGAGCTTGGTCTCGCCGAGCACTTCCCCGGTGATGAGTCTGCGGCGCAGAAAGGAGACGACCTGGTTGGTGACCTCGACGGACCCGTAGCAGAGGCGTCCGTCACCCCACGGAATCTCGGTGTCCGTTTCGAGCACGGAAATGGCGGTGGTGTCCCGGGCAGTCGTCGAGTACGGCGGGTCGGCCTCCTCGACGAGCGCGACCGAGTCGGCCAGATCCAGCCGTTTCACCAGATACGAACGGCCCTGGTGTAGGTGGACGGCGCCGTCGTGGACGGCCGTGTGGGACGCGGCCTCGTCGACCGTGCCCAGCAGCCGGCCCGTCGCCGCCTCGACGATCTGGACCGGGCTGCCGCCCTCCCCGCGGATGTCGGCCAGGTCGGCGGCTCGCTCCCTGCGGGTCCAGTACCAGCCCGCCGCGCGCTTGCGCAGCAGTCCGGCGGTGACGAGCTGGGGGAGCAGGTCCGGTGTCGCGGGGCCGAACAGCGCGAGGTCGTCCTCCGTGAGCGGCAGCTCGGCCGCCGCCGCGCACAGGTGGGGGGCGAGGACGTACGGGTTGTCCGGGTCCAGGACGGTCGACTCGACGGGCTGCTGGAACAGCGCCTCGGGGTGGTGGACGAGGTAGGTGTCCAGCGGGTCGTCGCGGGCGACCAGGATGGCCAGCGCGCCCTGCCCGGCGCGCCCCGCCCGGCCCGCCTGCTGCCACAGGGAGGCGCGGGTGCCCGGATAGCCCGCGATGAGGACGGCGTCCAGGCCGGAGACGTCGATACCCAGCTCCAGGGCGGTGGTGGCGGCCAGGCCGAGCAGTTCGCCGGAGTGCAGGGCCCGCTCCAGGGCGCGGCGCTCCTCGGGGAGGTAGCCGCCCCGGTAGGCGGCCACCCGGCGCGACAGCGAGCGGTCCACCGCCGCCAGCCGCTCCTGGGCGATGAGGGCGATCAGTTCGGCGGCGCGCCGGGAGCGTACGAAGGCGACCGAACGGACGCCCTGCACGGTCAGGTCGGTGAGCAGGTCGGCGGTCTCGGCCGTGGCCGTGCGGCGTACGGGCGCGCCCTTCTCGCCGTGCAGTTCGGTGAGCGGGGGCTCCCAGAGGGCGAAGACGAGTTCGCCGCGGGGTGACGCGTCGTCGGCGACCTCGGTGACGGGCAGTCCGGTGAGTCGGCCGGCCGCCAGGGCGGGCTCGGCGGCGGTGGCCGATGCCAGCAGGAAGACCGGGTCGGCGCCGTAGCGGGCGCAGACGCGCCGCAGCCGGCGCAGTACTTGCGCCACGTGCGAGCCGAACACGCCCCGGTAGGTGTGGCACTCGTCGACGACGACATAGCGCAGGGAGCGCAGGAAGGAGGCCCAGCGGGGGTGGGACGGGAGTATCCCCCGGTGCAGCATGTCGGGGTTGGTCAGGACGTAGTTCGCGTACTGCCTGACCCATTCGCGCTCTTCCACCGGCGTGTCGCCGTCGTACACGGCCGGCCGTACGGCGTTGCCGAGCGGCGCGGCCAGATCCTTGACGGAGCGTCGCTGGTCGGCCGCGAGCGCCTTCGTCGGCGCCAGGTAGAGCGCGGTCGTACCCCGGCCGTTCGGTGCCTCCGAGCCGTCAAGGAGGGTGCTGAGCACGGGCGCGAGGTAGGCGAGCGACTTGCCCGAGGCGGTGCCGGTGGCGATGACGACGGATTCGCCGTCCAGGGCGTGCTCGGCGGCCGCGGCCTGATGGGCCCACGGATGTTCGATTCCGGCCTGCTGGATGGCGTTGATCACTTCCGCGCGGATGCGATCAGGCCAGACGGCATGACGCCCCGCACGTGGGGGCAGGTGCTCCGTATGGGTGATGCGCGCAGCCCGGCCCGCCCCCGCGGTGAGCCGGTCGAGGACCATACTCGGGGAGGGGCGGTTGTCCCCGCTCGCGGGGAGTCGACTGGGGCGGTGATTCCTGGCCATCGGCATCGAGTGTGTCACTGGCATGACGGACAATGGCCCCAAGGCGTCGTGCGTGGCCGCTGGTAAGTGATTGAATGCCATCGCGGCTGGCGATACGTCCCCTGGCTCCGTCGGGGAGACCCGAGGGGCGACCGCTCGATAGCAAGGTGCTGGAGGATCCGTGGACCTGTCCCTGTCGACTCGCAATGTGTCCGGCCCTGGTGGCGACCGTACGGTCGTCGAGGTCGGTGGCGAGATTGATGTGTATACCGCGCCAAAGCTGCGCGAGCAGTTGGTCGAGTTGGTGAACGACGGCAGCTACCACCTGGTGGTCGACATGGAAGGCGTGGACTTCCTGGACTCGACCGGGCTCGGCGTGCTCGTGGGTGGCCTGAAGCGTGTGCGTGCCCATGAGGGCTCGCTGCGCCTGGTCTGCAACCAGGAGCGCATTCTCAAGATCTTCCGGATCACGGGTCTCACCAAGGTGTTCCCGATCCACACCACGGTCGACGAGGCCGTTGCCGCCACCGACTGAGGTCGGTGCCGGCTTCCGGTCCGGAGGATGACGGCAGGAGACCCGGGCGTTCCGCCCGGGTGCCTGCCGCCTTTGAGAGTGGTTGAGAGTGCACGCTCGTACGTTCGAGGGGGATCGCATGGCCACCGTTGAACTCCGCTTCAGCGCCCAGCCCGAGCATGTCAGGACGGCCCGTCTGGTGGCGGCCGCCGTGGCGCGCAGGGCCGGGGTCGACGAAGCTGTGTTGGACGAGGTCAGACTCGCGGTCGGTGAAGCATGCAGCCGGGCCGTCGGGCTGCATCGCAGCCATGGCATCACGGCCCCGGTGCGCGTCGTCCTGACCGAGGAGGAGAAGACCTTCTCCATCGAGGTCGGTGACGAGGTGCCGGGATCCGGCAGCGGAGCGTCCGGCGTGCCCGGCGCCCGTAACGGAGTGCCGTCGGGCGATCTCTTCGAGACCGACGCCGAGGGCGAGGACGAGATGGGGCTCGCGGTCATCAGCGGGCTCGTCGACGATGTCGAGGTCACCTCGGGCGACGACGGCGGCGTGATCAGAATGAGCTGGCCGACCACACCGGCCATTCCGCTCCCCTGATTGATCCAATTCTTGGAAAGGCCCTGCCTGAGCAGGGCCTTTCTTGCTTTTGTAGATCGTCGAACACGTTTATCCCATTACCCTTTTCCCGACTGTTTTCGGCCGCAAGGTCAATTTAAATGTAAGCACTCTGTTTTGATCGTCTCCGGCTCCCTACAATCCGTCCATCTTGAGCGCTGAGCGTCAAGGAGGACGAATGGCGGGGCACTTCCAACCACAACTGTCCGACCACCCCACATCTCTCGCCGCCGCGGTACTCACCGACGGCAACCGGCTGATCGTGATCGTCGTCGCCGTCGTCGCACTGGCGGCGCTGTTCCTGGCCTCGCTGCTGGTGCGGCAGGTACTGGCGGCCGACGAGGGCACCGAAGCCATGAAGAAGATTGCGGCCGCCGTACAGGAAGGCGCGAATGCCTATCTGGCACGGCAGTTGCGCACTCTCGGCATCTTCGCCGTCGTGGTGTTCTTCCTGTTGTTGCTGCTGCCGGCCGACGACTGGTCACAACGCGCGGGCCGTTCGCTGTTCTTCCTGGTGGGTGCGGGATTCTCGGCGGCCACCGGATATATGGGCATGCGGCTTGCCGTACGCAGCAATGTACGGGTGGCGGCTGCCGCCCGTGAGGCGACTCCGGGAGAAGGCGAGCCGGAAAAGGATCTGACGGCCGTCTCGCACAAGGCCATGAAGATCGCATTCCGTACCGGCGGTGTGGTCGGCATGTTCACGGTGGGCCTCGGCCTGCTCGGCGCCTCCTGCGTGGTGCTCGTCTACGCGGCCGACGCGCCCAAGGTCCTGGAGGGGTTCGGCCTCGGCGCCGCGCTGATCGCGATGTTCATGCGGGTCGGCGGCGGCATCTTCACCAAGGCGGCCGACGTCGGCGCCGACCTCGTCGGCAAGGTCGAACAGGGCATTCCGGAGGACGACCCGCGCAACGCGGCGACCATCGCCGACAACGTGGGCGACAACGTCGGGGACTGCGCCGGCATGGCGGCCGACCTCTTCGAGTCGTACGCCGTGACCCTCGTCGCCGCCCTCATCCTCGGCAAGGCGGCCTTCGGCGACTTCGGTCTCGCCTTCCCGCTGATCGTCCCCGCGATCGGGGTGATCACCGCCATGGTCGGCATCTTCGCCGTCGCACCGCGCCCCTCCGACCGCAGCGGAATGAGCGCCATCAACCGCGGCTTCTTCATCTCGGCCGTCATCTCGCTCGTCCTGGTGGCCGTCGCGGTCTTCGTCTATCTGCCGTCCTCCTACGCGGACCTGGACGGCGTCAGCGCGAAGGAGATCCTCGGCCACGGCGGCGACCCGCGGATCCTCGCCCTCGTCGCCGTCGCCATCGGGATCGTGCTCGCCGCGCTGATCCAGCAGCTCACCGGCTACTTCACCGAGACCACCCGGCGCCCCGTCAGGGACATCGGCAAGTCCTCGCTGACCGGCGCGGCGACCGTCGTACTCGCCGGCATCGCCATCGGCCTGGAGTCCGCCGTCTACACGGCCCTGCTGATCGGCCTCGCGGTGTACGGGGCGTTCCTGCTCGGCGGTACGTCGATCATGCTCGCGCTGTTCGCCGTGGCCCTCGCCGGCACCGGACTGCTCACCACCGTCGGCGTCATCATCGCCATGGACACCTTCGGTCCCGTCGCCGACAACGCCCAGGGCATCGCCGAGATGTCCGGCGACGTGCAGGGCGCGGGCGCGCAGGTGCTCACCGACCTCGACGCGGTCGGCAACACCACCAAGGCCATCACCAAGGGCATCGCCATCGCCACCGCCGTACTCGCTGCGGCGGCGCTCTTCGGGTCGTACCGGGACGCCATCGCCACCGCCGTCTCCGACGTGGGGGCCAGGGCGGGTGAGATGACTCTCAGTATGGACATCTCCCAGCCCAACAACCTGGTGGGGCTGATCCTCGGCGCCGCTGTCGTCTTCCTCTTCTCCGGACTCGCCATCAACGCCGTCTCGCGGTCGGCCGGTTCGGTCGTCTACGAGGTGCGGCGGCAGTTCCGCGAGCACCCCGGGATCATGGACTACACCGAACAGCCCGAGTACGGACGCGTCGTCGACATCTGTACCAAGGACGCGCTGCGCGAACTGACCACCCCGGGGCTGCTCGCCGTCCTCACCCCGATCGCCGTCGGCTTCTCGCTCGGCATCGGGGCGCTCGGCTCGTTCCTCGCGGGGGCGATCGGCACCGGCACGCTGATGGCCGTCTTCCTCGCCAACTCCGGCGGCGCCTGGGACAACGCCAAGAAGCTGGTCGAGGACGGCAACTACGGTGGCAAGGGCAGCGACGCCCACGCCGCGACCGTCATCGGCGACACGGTCGGCGACCCGTTCAAGGACACGGCGGGCCCCGCCATCAACCCGCTGCTCAAGGTGATGAACCTGGTGGCGCTGCTCATCGCCCCGGCTGTCGTGCAGTTCAGTTACGGGGACGACGCGAACGCCTGGATCAGGGCGCTGATCGCGGTGATCGCCATCGTCGTGATCGTCGCCGCGGTGTACGTGTCCAAGCGGCGCTCGGTGACGGTGGACGACGCGGGCGACGGTACGGGCGGCAGCACGACCGCAGGCCCGGCGGGCGCGGCCACGGCAGCGCAGGACTCGGCGGTGACCACGACGTAACGGCTGGTCAGAGGAGCCAAAGAGCGGGCGGAACTGGCGAATTGACGCCAGATTCGCCCGCTCTGGGCGTGCGGCGGCGCAGATGGCGTGAGTTGTCTCTCCTCTGGTGCAAATGGTGCCAATGGCCTATCGATCGGACGTTCGGTGCGCGAAGGCCGGCCGCCCGGCGTGTATGTTCCGGGGCCGAGAGCCTTGGAAGGGAACCAATCCGGTGAACAAGAAGCTCGTATCCGCGCTGTCCGGCGGTGCGGTACTGCTCATGTCGCTGTCCGGTTGCAGCGACGACAGCGACAGCAAGGTGAACGACTGGGCCAAGCAGGTCTGCGACCAGGTCCAGCCGCAGCGGAAGAAGATCGAGGCCGCCGACGCGTCCATCCAGCAGGCGACGTCGGGCAACATCAAGCCGGCCGAGGTGCAGAAGACCGACTCGGCGGCCTTCGGGGCCAAGGCCGAGGCCTTCAAGGCGCAGGCCGCGGCGCTGCAGAAGGCGGGCCCGCCGCCCGGGGGCGACGACCAGAAGAAGACCCAGCAGGCGGCGGTCGCCGAACTCAACGCCACGTCGGGGGCGTACACCGCGCTCCAGAAGCAGGTCGACGCGCTCGACACCAAGGACCAGGCGAAGTTCGCCGACGGTCTCAAGGATGTCGGTGAGCAGTTGCAGAAGGTCAGCCAGGGCAGCGACCAGGCGCTGCGCAAGCTGCAGTCGGGCGATGTGGGCAAGGCCATGGCCAAGCAGCCGAGCTGCCAGCTCCAGACCCCGTCGGCCCAGGCGTCACCCTCGCCGTCTGCCTGACCCGGCCCGGCCGGGGGCGGGCGCAGGCGCGATGTCAGTGGCAGCGGTCACAATGGCCAGGTGAGCACGAACAGCCTTCCCACGCCCGACGGCCCTTCCACGCCTGACAGCCTGCCCGCGTCCGACGGCCTCCCGGCCGCCGCCGGGCTGCCGGCGCCCGACCACGCGGCCCGGCTCCGCGCGGCCCTGCTCGCCGCGGGGTTCACCGTCGACGGCCTGCTCGACGTGCTGGGCGCCGCCGCGTACGCGGCGCTGGCGCGCAGCGAGACCGTGCCCGCGCTGCGCGCCACCCGCGGCGATTCGCCGCTGGAGACGCTCGTGCGGCTCTTCCTGCTCCAGTTGCCGGTGCCGGCCGCGCGGGCGGAAGCGGCGCTCCCGCTGGCCGAGGCGCTCGCCGACGGCTGGGTCGTACGGGACGACGCGGCGGACGGTTCCGGGGCCGGGGACGGGCCCGGGGCGAGGCAGATCCGCGCCACGGTGGACGTGCGGCCGTACGGCGGTCCCGAGGGCCAGGACTGGTTCATCGTTTCCGACCTCGGCCTGTCGGTCGGCGGTGCGGGCGGCGCGAGCGGCCATGACGAAGGGGTCGTGCTCGGCGTCGGCGGCGCCTCCACGACGCTCGCCGGGCTCACCGTACGGACCCCCGTCGGCTCGGCGCTCGACCTCGGCGCCGGATCCGGGATCCAGGCGCTGCATGCCGCCCAGCACGCCACCCGGGTCACCGCCACCGATCTGAACCCCAGGGCGCTCGCCTTCACCCGGCTCACGCTGGCGCTGTCCGGGGCGCCTGCCGCCGAGCTGCGCGCGGGCTCGCTCTTCGAACCGGTCGCGGGGAAGACGTACGACCTGATCGTCTCCAACCCGCCCTTCGTCATCTCGCCCGGCGCCCGGCTCACCTACCGCGACGGCGGGATGGGCGGGGACGACCTGTGCCGCACGCTCGTCCAGCAGGCGGGGGAGCGGCTCAACGACGGCGGCTTCGCGCAGTTCCTCGCCAATTGGCAGCATGTGGAGGGCGAGGAGTGGCAGGACCGGCTGCGCTCCTGGGTGCCGCGCGGCTGCGACGCCTGGATCGTGCAGCGCGAGGTGCAGGACCCCACGCAGTACGCGGAGCTGTGGCTGCGGGACAGCGGCGACCACCGCACGGACCCCGCCGAGTACGCGGCACGGTACGAGGCCTGGCTGGACGAGTTCGAGGCGCGCAGGACGACGGGGATCGGCTTCGGCTGGATCACCCTGCGGAAGTCGGGCGCCGCCCGGCCCTCGGTCGTCGTCGAGGAATGGCCGCATTCGGTGGAGCAGCCGCTCGGCGAGACCGTACGGGCGCATTTCGAGCGGCAGGACTATCTGCGCACCCATGACGACGCGGCGCTGCTCACCGGCCACTTCCTGCTGGCGCCCGAGGTCGTCCAGGAGCAGGTCGGGCTGCCGGGCGCCGAGGACCCGGAGCATGTGGTGCTCCGTCAGCACCGCGGCATGCGGCGGGCGACCGAGGTCGACACGGTCGGCGCCGGCTTCGCCGGGGTCTGCGACGGGACGCTGAGCGCCGGCCGGATCCTGGACGCCATCGCACAGCTCGTCGGGGAGGATCCGGTGCTGCTCCGCGACCGCACGCCGCAGTCGATCCGGCTGCTGGTCGAGGAGGGCTTCCTGACGCCGACCGCCCCGCCCGCCCCGGGCGGACCGGGCGGACCGGACGGACCGGACGGACCCGCTGCGGAAGCGGCCGGGTGAAGCCGTGCGCGGCGTTCACCCGCAGTTCGCGTCCCTGACGTCACGAGGTGCCAGCCTCAGCCTTCTGCCTGTTGGGCAGGGGTTCAGGCGGCACGACGGGACGGCGAGGTACGGACATGGAGAGCGGCCCGGCGATCTTCGCGGGTGCGGTGTTCGCGCTGTTCGGCGCCGCGCTGCTGCTGTGGACCGGAGCGCGCGTCCTGCACCGCGCGCCGGTGGCCCACGGAGTGCGGCCTGCGACGTCCATCACGCTCGCGACACTCTCGGGCGTGGTCTTTCTCGCTCTCGGCGTGTGGTGCTTCAGTCGTATGTGATCCAAGCGCCCTGCCGCCGGCACGTTAATCGGCGGAGTCGGCCAGCACTGCCCGACCATGATCGACCAGCTCCGCCGCGCGGCCCCGACAGGCCGCCGGACCTGCACGGGACCCGCTTGCGTGCCCGGCGCACCGACCGTCCCGCCGCACCGCGCCGGAGCCGTCGGCCGGGCGGCCCGGCGCGGCAGGTAGCGGGGTCCGGGCGGCAGGAATGGCTGGAGTCGGGTTACCGTTCGAGGGTCCGTTGCGGGTTTTGCCGTTTGACACGGGGGCGGGTTGTACCGTCACACTCCGCAGCGGAGCAGCGTCACAGCGAGGCCAGGGCGGGCCCGCGGTGCCGTGCCGTACAGCAGTACGGGCCCACCGAGCGCCGATCCGGAGAGAAGAGCGAAGTTGTCCCCGACCAGCGAGACCGCACACGGCGGCCGCCGACTCGTCATCGTCGAGTCGGCGACCAAGGCGAAGATGATCGAGGGCTACCTCGGCCCCGGCTACGTCGTCGAGGCGAGCGTCGGGCACATCCGCGACCTCCCGAACGGCGCGGCCGAGGTGCCCGAGAAGTACACCGGCGAGGTGCGCAGGCTCGGCGTGGACGTCGAGAACGACTTCGAGCCGATCTACGTCGTCAACGCCGACAAGAGGGCCCAGGTCAGGAAGCTCAAGGACCTGCTGGCCGAGTCCGGCGAACTCTTCCTCGCGACGGACGAGGACCGCGAGGGCGAAGCCATCGCCTGGCACCTCCAGGAAGTGCTCAAGCCCAAGGTCCCCGTCCACCGGATGGTCTTCCACGAGATCACCAAGGACGCGATCAAGGCCGCCGTCGCCAACCCGCGTGAGCTGGACACACGCATGGTCGACGCCCAGGAGACCCGCCGCATCCTCGACCGCCTCTACGGCTACGAGGTCTCGCCCGTCCTGTGGAAGAAGGTCATGCGCGGCCTGTCGGCCGGCCGCGTCCAGTCCGTCGCCACCCGCCTCGTCGTCGAGCGTGAGCGCGAGCGCATCGCGTTCCGCTCCGCCGAGTACTGGGACCTGACGGGCACGTTCAACACCGGCCGCGCCGGCGACGCGTCCGACCCGTCCCAGTTGGTCGCGCGGCTCTCCGCCGTCGACGGCCGCAGGGTCGCCCAGGGCCGTGACTTCGGCTCCGACGGCCGGCTCAAGTCCGAGCAGGTCCTGCACCTGGACGAGACGAACGCCCTCGCGCTCGCCGCCGCCCTGCGCGAGACGTCCTTCGCCGTGCGGTCGGTCGAGTCGAAGCCGTACCGCCGCTCCCCGTCCGCGCCGTTCCGTACGACGACGCTCCAGCAGGAGGCCTCGCGCAAGCTCGGCTTCGGCGCGAAGTCCACCATGCAGGTCGCCCAGAAGCTGTACGAGAACGGCTTCATCACCTACATGCGTACGGACTCCACGACCATCTCGGACACCGCGATCTCGGCGGCCCGCGCGCAGGTCACGCAGTTGTACGGGGCGAACTACCTGCCGGACAAGCCGCGCACGTACGCCAACAAGGTCAAGAACGCGCAGGAGGCGCACGAGGCGATCCGCCCGTCGGGCGACCGCTTCCGTACTCCCGCCGAGACCCGTCTCACCGGCGACCAGTTCAAGCTCTACGAGCTGATCTGGAAGCGGACCGTCGCGTCCCAGATGAAGGACGCGGTCGGCAACAGCGTCACCGTCAAGATCGGCGGCCTGTCCAGCGACGGCCGGAACGCCGAATTCTCCGCCTCCGGCAAGACCATCACCTTCCACGGCTTCATGAAGGCGTACGTCGAAGGCGCCGACGACCCGAACGCCGAGCTGGACGACCGCGAGCGGCGGCTGCCGCAGGTCACCGAGGGCGACCCGCTGACGGCGGACGACATGTCGGTCGACGGCCACGCCACAAAGCCGCCGGCGCGCTACACCGAAGCCTCGCTGGTCAAGGAGTTGGAAGAGCGCGAGATCGGCCGCCCGTCGACGTACGCCTCGATCATCGGCACCATCCTCGACCGCGGCTACGTCTTCAAGAAGGGCACGGCGCTCGTGCCGTCCTTCCTCTCCTTCGCCGTGGTCAACCTGCTGGAGACGCACTTCGGCCGGCTCGTCGACTACGACTTCACGGCACGGATGGAGGACGACCTCGACCGCATCGCGCGGGGCGAGGCGCACTCCGTGCCGTGGCTGCGGCGCTTCTACTTCGGCCAGGGCGACGAGGAAGCCGGCGCCGCGTCGGCCGCGGGGAACGGCGACGGGGACCACCTCGGCGGCCTGAAGGAACTCGTCGCGGACCTCGGCGCGATCGACGCCCGGGAGATCTCCTCCTTCCCGATCGGCGACGGGATCATGCTGCGCGTCGGCCGCTACGGCCCGTACGTCGAGCGCGGCGAGAAGGACGAAGAGGGCCACCAGCGGGCCGACGTGCCCGAGGACCTGGCTCCTGACGAACTGACCGTCGAGTACGCGGAGGAGCTGCTGGCCAAGCCCAGCGGCGACTTCGAGCTGGGCGCCGACCCCGAGACCGGGCACCAGATCATCGCGCGGGACGGCCGGTACGGCCCGTACGTGACGGAGGTGCTGCCCGACGGCACCCCGAAGACCGGCAAGAACGCGGTCAAGCCGCGCACGGCCTCGCTCTTCAAGTCCATGTCCCTGGACACGGTCACGCTGGCCGACGCCCTCAAGCTGATGTCGCTGCCCCGGGTGGTCGGCACGGACGCCGAAGGTGTCGAGATCACCGCGCAGAACGGCCGCTACGGCCCGTATCTGAAGAAGGGCACGGACTCGCGCTCGCTGCAGACCGAGGACCAGCTCTTCGACATCACGGTCGACGAGGCGCTGGCGATCTACGCGCAGCCCAAGCAGCGCGGCAGGGCCGCTGCCAAGCCGCCGCTGAAGGAGCTGGGCACGGACCCGGTCAGCGGCAGCCCGGTCGTCGTCAAGGACGGCCGCTTCGGCGCGTACGTGACGGACGGCGAGACGAACGCGACGCTGCGGACCGACGACAGCGTCGAGGAGATCACGCCTGAGCGGGGCTACGAGCTGCTCGCCGAGAAGCGCGCCAAGGGCCCGGCCAAGAAGAAGACGACAGCGAAGAAGGCCGCCGCCAAGAAGGCACCGGCGAAGAAGACGGCGGCGAAGAAGACCACCGCCAAGAAGACGGTCGCCAAGACGACCGCCAAGAAGTCGGCGGCGAAGAAGTCGACGGCGAAGTCGACGGCGTCTTCGGCCTCCCAGCCGGACGAGTAGACCGTCCGGTCGGGCGAGCAGACCGCCGCCGGGCCGGGCGAGCAGACCGCGCTGCCGGGGGAGTTGACCCTCCGGCGGAGCGCTGTGGCGATACGCGGCGGGGCGAGTTGCGCCCTGCCGCGTCCGTTTGTTCGGACGGGGTCGTCATGGTGTCGGAGGCTCCGGATAGGCTGGGCGAATGACGCGAGCCGAGCAGCCAACGGTCGTGAGCCCCACCTCCGACTCCGACGCACTTGCCGCAGACTCACGAGAGCGCGCCGTACGATCTTTGTTGCGCCTCCCTCCGCTCCGGCGGCTGTGGGGCGCTCAGCTCGTCGGCGGGATCGGCGACGTACTCGCCGTGTTCGTGCTTCTGCTGCTGTCGTTGCAAGCGGCGGTCGCCGAGGGCTCGTTCGGTGCCGGATACCGAGGGGTGGCCTTCGCGGTCGCCGCTGTGTTCGGCGCCCGGATCCTTGCCACGCTGTTGTTCGGGTCCCTGCTCCTGGGCCCGATCACCGCGTTGCTGACCCCGGGCGCACGACCGAAGACGACCACCCCTGACGCCACCGATCCCGCACCGTCCGGCGCTTCCGCCGCTTCCGGCGCGAGTCCTGCGGGCGCCGCGGTGCCCACGCTCGACGCCGGGCCGGCCAAGGCTCCCAAGCGCGTCAAACCGGCGCGGGAGGGCGGTCCGTTCGACCGCCGCTGGACGATGATCGTCGCGGACGTGCTGCGGGTCGCGCTGCTCATCGTCGCGCCCCTGTGGATCACATGGACGCCCGACCGGGCCCTGCCGATCCTGCTGAGCACGGTCTTCGTGGCCGGGGTCGCCGAGCGTTTCTGGACGGTCGCGAAGGAGAGCGCGGCGCCCGCCCTGCTCCCCGCCCCGCCGCTGGAGGGCGCCGCCGTACGGCCGCTGCCCGACCACCTCGACGCGCTGCGCCGGCTGTCGCTGCGTACGACCTTCCTCGCCGTACCGGCCGCTGCCGCTGTCCTGCTCGTCGCCGCGCTGATCAGCAATTTGCTGGGCACCGGCATCGGCTGGTTCTCGCTGCACCAGGCGGCCCTCGCCTCGTACGTGGCGGCCGGGCTGTTCGCCGCGTCCGTCTCGACCCTGTACTTCCTGGAACTGCCCGGCGGCCGGACGCCCCGTCCGCGCTCCCCGCTCGAAGGGCTGCGCCGGCCCGTCAGCGGACCCGGCGGCCACCGCGACGGACTCGACAAGGGCCGTACGGGCGCCGTCCCGCTGCTCGTGCTGGCCTGCTCGGCGATCGCCGCGGCCATCGCTTCCGCCGTCGCCGTGTCCGTACTGCACGCCAAGGACCTGGGCGGCGGCCCCGTCGCCTTCGCCCTGCTCGTCCTCGCCCTCACGGGCGGTACGGGTCTGGGCATCCGGTCGGCGGCCAAGGTGCTGCCCAAGCTGTCCCGCAGCCGACTGCTCGTGCTGGCCATCGCGGTCACCGGCATCGCCCTGCTCGTCATGGGCCTCGTCCCGGACACGGCCACGGTGCTGTTCCTCGCGCTGCTCGCCGGTTACGCGGCGGGCGTCGCCGCCAACACCGGCCACACGCTCATCGACCTGCAGAGCGAGGACTACCGGCGCGGCCGGGTCACCGACCATCTGCACGCGGTCGTCCGGGTCTTCGTCGGCCTCGGCGTCGTCATCGCGCCGCTGGTCGCCGCCGCGATCGGCCCGCACCGCTTGGCCAACGGCGACTTCGTCTTCGCCCACGGCGGAGCCGCATTCACCCTGATGCTGGTCGGCGCGCTGCTGCTGCCCGTCGCCGCCGTCGTCCTCGCCAAGACGGACGACCGCTCCGGCGTGCCGCTGCGGCACGACCTGCGGGACGCGCTGCGCGGCGGCGCCGACCCGGTGCAGGCTCCCGCCGCCACCGGCTTCTTCCTCGCGATAGAGGGCGGGGACGGCGCCGGCAAGTCGACGCAGGTCGAGGCCGTCGCCGAATGGATCCGCGCGAAGGGCCACGAAGTGGTCGTCACGCGCGAACCCGGCGCGACCCCGGTCGGCAAGCGGCTGCGCACGATCCTGC
This sequence comes from Streptomyces sp. NPDC087906, assembly GCF_055584925.1. NCBI lineage: Bacteria > Bacillati > Actinomycetota > Actinomycetes > Kitasatosporales > Streptomycetaceae > Streptomyces > Streptomyces sp. NPDC087906. Next base: position 126,567 of record NZ_JBVJLC010000010.1, on the reverse strand, counting down.
TCGACGTGTCGAGCGCTGGTCTGTCGAACCGCGCCGAGGCCCTGCTGTACGCGGCGGACCGCGCCGAGCACGTCGACTCGGTCGTACGCCCCGCCCTGGAGCGCGGCGCGATCGTCATCTCCGACCGGTACATCGACTCGTCCGTGGCCTACCAGGGCGCGGGCCGCGACCTGTCACCGATCGAGATCGCCCGGATCTCGCGCTGGGCCACGGCGGGACTCGTACCGAATCTGACGGTGCTGCTCGACGTCTCGCCCGAGGCGGCGCGTGAGCGCTTCACCGAAGCGCCCGACCGGCTGGAGTCCGAGCCCGCCGAGTTCCACCAGCGGGTGCGGACCGGCTTCCTGACCCTGGCCGCCGCCGACCCCGGTCGCTATCTCGTGGTGGACGGTGCCCAGGAGCCGGGTGCGGTCTCCACCGTCGTACGCCACCGCCTCGACCAGATGCTGCCGCTGTCCGAAGCCGAGATCCAGGCCCAGGAGGACGCGCGGAAGGCCGCGATCGAGGAGGCCCGCCGGCGCGCCGAGGAAGAGGCGGCGCGCAAGGCGGAGGAGGAGCGGCTGGAGCGCGAGCGGCAGGCGCAGCTCGCCAAGCTCCGCGCCGAGGAGGAGGAGCGCAAGCGCCGCGAGCTGGAGGAGGCGCGGCAGCGCGAGGCCGAACGGCAGGCGGAGGAGGCCAGGCAGCGGGCGGAGGAAGCCCGTCAGCAGGCCGAGGAGGACCGCAGGCGCCGCGAGGCCGAGGAGCAGGCGTACGAGACGGAGCAGGCGCGCCTCAGGAAGCAGGCCGAGGAAGAGGCCAAGCTGCGCGCCGAGGCCGAGGAGCGCCGGCTGGAGAAGCAGCGCAGGGCGGAGCAGGCGCTGCTGCGTGCCGAGGAGGCACGGCGGCTGGCCGAGGAGTCCGCCGCCGCGGCGGCGGCTGCGGCCGCCGAGAAGTCGGCCGCGGACGAGCGGAGTAAGGACAAGCCGACCGCCGGTGAGCGGGATGCCGACAAGCCCGGTGCCGGTGAGCGGAGTGTCGCTCCGGACGACGTGACGCAGGAGGTCCCGGCGGTACGGCCCGACGCGACGCGGCCGGACGACGCCGAGACGACGGTGATGCCGCAGATCAGGGACGTGCCGGAGAGCGGCGCGCAGGGCGGGTCGCAGGACAGCCCTGAGCCGGGTCGGAAGCCTGACGGGCCGGCTTCCGGCAGGTCGGCGTCCCACGGGTCGGGATCCGACAGGTCGGCTTCCGACAGGTCGGTGGACGAGACCGCCAAGCTGGCGCCCGTACCGCCGTCGGCCGCCGCACCTGCGTCTGCTCCCGCACCTGCTTCTGCCGCCAGGAGGGACACCGACCCGGCGGACCGGGTTCCGCACGGTTTCTTCCGCGACGACGCGGCGCGGCACGACTCGGCCCAGCCCGCCGACGCGGGCAACGACCGGACCAGGGAGCTGCCGCAGATCGCCCCGGAGCCGCCGGCCCAGCCGGCCCAGCCGGCGCCCCGCCGTCGCTCCGACTGGGCGGAGGAGACCCCGCTGGACGATCTCCCGACCCTGGCCGACGAGCTGCTGGGCCCGCACGACGACGAGGAGGACACCGGCGGACGGCGTGGTCGCCGCCGCTGATTGTCAGACCCCGCCCGCACAATGGATCCAGCGACGAATCCAGCAACGACATGACGCGCGGAGGCGGTGACGGCGGATGACCGTTTGGGACGACCTGGTCGGACAGGAGCGTGTCCGGGACACGCTCGCCGCCGCCGCCCGTGACGCCGACGCCAGGGTCACCGCGGAGGCCGAGGGCACCGCACCGCCCGAGGCGTCCAAGATGACGCACGCCTGGCTGTTCACGGGCCCGCCGGGGTCGGGGCGCTCCACCGCCGCGCGGGCCTTCGCCGCCGCCCTCCAGTGCACGAGCCCGGACCGTGCGCTCGGCGGCGAGCCGGGCTGCGGATTCTGCGACGGCTGCCATACGACCCTGATCGGCACGCATGCGGACGTCGACATCATCCGCACGGACCTGCTGTCCATCGGTGTGAAGGAGACCCGCGAGCTGATCCGCCGCGCCGGGCTCTCCCCTGCGGGCGGGCGCTGGCAGGTCAACATCCTGGAGGACGCCGACCGGCTCACCGAAGGCGCGGGCAACGTACTGCTGAAAGGCGTCGAGGAGCCCGCGCCCCGTACGGTCTGGCTGCTCTGCGCGCCCTCCCTGGAGGACGTTCTGCCGACGATCCGCTCCCGCTGCCGCCATCTCGTCCTGCGTACGCCCCCGGTGGACGCCGTCGCCGACGTCCTGATCAGACGGGACGGCATCGAGCCCGAGGCCGCGCACGCGGCGGCGCGCGCCACCCAGGGCCATATCGGCAGGGCCCGCCGCCTCGCCACGGACGAGCGGGCCCGTGCCCGGCGCGCCACGGTCCTGAAGCTCCCGCTGCGGGTGGCGGACATCGGCGGCTGCCTCAGGGCGGCGCAGGAGCTGATCGACGCGGCGACGGAAGACGCGAAGCAGGTCGCGGAGGACGTCGACGTGAAGGAGACCGAGGACATGAAGGCGGCCCTCGGCGCGTCGGCGGGCGGCCGGATGCCGCGTGGCACGGCCGGGGTGATGAAGGAGCTGGCGGACCGTCAGAAGCGCCGTTCGACCCGTACGCAGCGCGACAGCCTCGATCTCGCCCTCACGGACCTCACGGGCTTCTACCGGGACGTGCTGGCCATCCAGGTCGGCTCGAAGGTCCAGCTCGCCAACGAGGACGTACGGGACGCGCTGGACCGGGTGGCCCGCGATTCCACCCCCGAGCGTACGCTGCGCCGGATAGAGGCGGTCGTCGCCTGCCGCCAGGCGCTGGACCGCAATGTGGCGCCGCTGCTGGCGGTGGAGTCGATGGCGGTCTCCCTGCGCGCCGGCTGACTCTCGGCGGTGCACCGACTCTCCGCGGTGCCCGCTCCCTCACCCGTACGAGGAGTTCCGGCGGGCGCCGGACCTGCCGGGGCGGTTAGGCTCCGCTGATGGACACCAGGCGCCTGTTCCGTTCCTCCGCCACAGCCATCGTCGCGGTCGGCCTGCTCATCTCCGGCTGCAGCTCGGGCAGTTCCTCGCCGAAGGCGTCGGCCTCCGACGCGGCGTCCGGCGCCGCCTCGGGCACGGCCCCGGCGGGGAGCGCGGCACCGGAAGGCGGGGCGGGTCCCGTGGACCAGGCGGCCCTGAAGAAGTACTACGAGCAGAAGCTCGACTGGCGCTCGTGCGGCCCCTCGGGCTTCCAGTGCGCCACGCTGAAGGCCCCGCTCGACTACGCGAAGCCTTCCGGCGCCGAGATCGACCTGAAGGTGGCCCGCAAGAAGGCGACGGGCCCCGGCAAACGCCTCGGCTCCCTCCTCGTCAACCCGGGCGGCCCCGGCGGTTCGGCCATCGACTACCTCACGGGGTACGCGGGCATCGGCTACCCGGCCCAGATCCGCGCCCGGTACGACATGGCGGCGGTCGACCCGCGCGGCGTCGCCCGCAGCGCCCCGGTCGAATGCCTCACCGGCAAGGAGATGGACGCCTACACCCAGGTCGACCAGACCCCCGACGACCAGGCCGAGACGACGGCACTCTCGGCGGCCTTCAAGAAGTTCGCCCAGGGCTGCGAGAAGCGGTCGGCGAAGATCCTCCCGCATGTCTCCACCGTCGACGCCGCCCGTGACATGGACATCTTCCGGCAGACGCTGGGCGACAAGAAGCTCTCCTACGTCGGCGCCTCATACGGCACCTTCCTCGGCGCGACGTACGCGGGCCTGTTCCCCGAGCACACCGGCCGGCTCGTCCTCGACGGCGCGATGGACCCGTCCCTCCCGGCCCGCGAACTCAACCGCGACCAGACCGCCGGCTTCGAGACGGCCTTCACGTCCTTCGCCGACGACTGCGTCAAGAAGAGCGACTGCCCGCTGGGCACGAAGTCGGCCGCCGACGCCTCCAAGCGGATGAAGACGTTCTTCCGCACCCTGGACGCCAAGCCGATCCCGACCGGCCAGAGCCGGAAGCTGGGCGAGTCCCTGGCCACCACAGGTGTGATCGAGGCCATGTACGACGAGTCGGCCTGGCCGCAACTGCGCGACGCGCTCAGCAGCGCGATGACCGGCGACGGCGCCGCGCTCCTCGCCATGGCCGACTCGTACTACGAGCGCGAGAGCAACGGCAGCTACGCGAACCTGATGTTCGCCAACTCCGCCGTGAACTGCCTCGACCTCCCGCCGGCCTTCGCCACGCCCCAGGACGTCGAGGCCGCGATCCCGTCGTTCGAGAAGGCGTCCCCGGTCTTCGGCGAAGGCTTCGCCTGGGCCTCCCTGAACTGCGCCTACTGGCCCACCAAGGCCACCGGCACCCCGCACCGCATCACCGCCGCCGGCGCGCCCCCGATCGTCGTGGTAGGCACCACCCGCGATCCGGCGACCCCCTACAAATGGGCCCAGTCCCTGGCAGCCCAGCTCTCCTCGGGCACCCTCCTCACCTACAACGGCGACGGCCACACGGCCTACGGCCGAGGCAGCGACTGCATCGACACGGCGATCAACACGTACCTCCTGGAAGGCACACCCCCGGCAGCCCACAAAAAGTGCTCCTGACCTGCCCAAAGGCCCCCAAGGGGGGCGTGTACGGACCACCCCTCGAAACTGTGTAGACTTGGCGTCGCCGCTGATCGCACCATGGTGCAGACGGCACGCCGCCTTAGCTCAGTTGGCCAGAGCAACGCACTCGTAATGCGTAGGTCTCGGGTTCGAATCCCGAAGGCGGCTCTGTGGAAGCCCCAGGACTCACTCGCCGTGACCTGGGGCTTTTGCTTGGGGTTTTTCTACTGTACGGCGTAGAGGTGGCCGTTTCGGGTGGCTATGTAGGTCAGGCCGTTCATGATCGCCGGGGAGTTCACCCAGTCGGTGGCGGGGAACGTCCGGTGCAGGGCGCCGGTGGCTGCGTCCACTGTGTAGAGGGTGAAGTCCCAACTGCCGAAGTGGACCAGGCCGTCGGCCACGACTGCGGGGGATGCCACCGCGCCTTCCGCGGGGAACTTCCAGCGGGGCTCTCCGGTGGCGGCTTCCACCGCGTACAGGTGGTTGTCCCAGCTTCCGCAGTAGACGAGGCCGTTCGCGACCACCGGGGACGCGGTCACGTAGTGGGCGGTGCGGAACTCCCATTTCTGGTGGCCGGTGCGGGCGTCCACCGCGTACAGGCTGCTTCCGCTGCCGACGTAGACGGCGCCGTCCGCTACCGCCGGGCCTGAGCCTTCGCCCCATTCGCGGCCCGTGGTGAACCTCCAGTGCTGGTGGCCGGTGGCGGCGTCCAGGGCGTACAGGCCGCCGCCGGCGCGCTGGCCGGCGTGGACGTACAGCACTCCGTCGGCCGCTGCCGGACGCGGGGATATCGGGCAGGGGGTGAACTCCCAGCGCTGGTCTCCGGTGGTGGCGTCGAGAGCGTGCAGGCCCCTTTCGCCGCCCACGTACAGCGTGCTGTCGGCCACCAGGGGGGTGGAACTCATGGGGGCGCCGGCGGTGGTTCGCCAGCGTGGGTGTCCTGTCGCCGCGTCCAGGGCGTACACGTGGCCGTCCGCGTGGTCGGTGCCGACGTACACCGTGCCGTCGGCCACCGTCGGGTGGGTCGTGCCGATCCGGTCACCGCCCGCGGTGAAGCTCCAGCGTTGCTCGCCGGTGGCCGCGTCCACCGCGTACACCTCGGGTCCGCTGCTGACGTACACCCCGCCGGCCGCCGCGGACGGTGCCGAGAGCGCGCGGGTGCCGGGGGAGAAGTGCCAGCGCTGTCTCTCCGCGTCCGCGTGCGCCATCCTCGTCCCCCTCCCGCGGTCCGGCGGGGCGCCGATCGCCGCTTACCTGGCAGAGTCCCGTACAACGGTGGGAAACGGAAGTTTCTTGGTTTGGGGTGACTCAAATTGGGTGTGTCGGGGGACACGTTGCGCTAGCGAATCTAACCATTCTGCAACGACCCTGCGGGCTTGGATGATCAGTCAAGTCGCCGCGCCGGGGCGGATCGTGAGCGTTCGGTTGGGCGTGTGTGGGGTCAGCGCGAAGTGGATGAGGCCTGGTCAAGGGGGGTTTGGCGGACTTATTCGGCCAATTGCCGTGGCCTGCGGCCAGGTTGTTGTGGTGGCGTCGGTGACCGTGTTGGATCGACTTTGTTCTGGTGTGTGCGCCCATTTTTCGCCGATGCCGCGTCTGTGGTTACGTGCTACGGCTTAGGATCAAGCCGCGCCACTGGGGCCCCATCCGCACCGTGAGCACCATGACCGGAGTTCCCGCGACACCCCCACGACCCGTTAACAGGTATCTGCGTTGACACCGATACTCGGCAGTGGTTCCGGCAACGGAGCCGCCCAGTGAAAATCAATCGTCGCCTCGTCCTGCTGGTCACCGCGCCTCTTACTGTGGCGGTCACCTTCTCGGTGCTGGCGCTCGCGCCGGCGACCGATCAGGCGGTCCAGGCCAACCGGCTGACCACCATGGTCGACGTCGCGGCCAGTGCGGGCGAGCTGACCCGTCAGCTTCAGGGCGAGCGGGTGGCAGCCACCGCGCTGGTCTCCAAACAGGGAGATTTGGATGCGTTTCGCGTAAGTACCACCAAGACCGACAAGAGCGTCGCCGATTTCCGCAGGGACGCCCGGAAGCTGTCCGATGTGCCCGGGAGCGCGCAAGGGGCGCTGGACCGTATCCAGCGCTTCATCGACGAGATGCCCGCCCTGCGCGCCCAGGTGCGCTCGGGCAGCAGCACCATCTCCGCGCTCGCCTTCGGCTACCGCATCGTGATCGCCGACCTGAACAACTACCGCGACGGCATCGCCCAGGCCAACGGTGTCGACGCCGACATCGCTGACCAGATCCGGGCCGCGGCCGCCCTGTCCAAGGCGGCCGAGTACCGGGCGCAGGACCAGGTCACGGTCATGAGGGCGCAGTCCGCCGGCGGCTTCACGACCGCATCGCAGCGGACGTTCGAGGGCGGCCAGCTCGGCTACACCGAGTCGATCGGCGTCCTGTACGACCTCGGCCCCGCCGAGTGGCGGACCTGGCTGGAGCGCACGCTCTCCGGCCCGAAGGCGCTGGAGGCCCGGCGCCTTGAGGACAAGATCGGCCGTACGGGCACGAGTCAGGACATCGACGTCACGCCGTCGGCGTGGCAGAAGGCGTCCACCGACCGGCTCTCGCTGCTGGGCGAGGTGGAGAAGCAGATCGACGCGGCCGTCTACGTGACGGTCAAGGACGCCCGCTCCAAGCTCCTTTGGACGGCCGGGGCCGAAGCGGCCCTGGTGCTGCTGACCCTGTTCGGCGCCGTCTTCGTCGCCATCCGGCTGGGCCGCGTCATGATCCGCCGGCTGCGCGACCTGCGCAACGCCGCGCACGAGGTGGCCCACACCGGGCTGCCCGCCGTCATGAACGAGCTGTCCCAGCCGGGCGCGTTGAGATCCGCGTCGCCCGAGGAGATGGCCGCGCGGACCGGCAACCCGGTCAAGACCACGGGTGACGACGAGATCGGCGAGGTCGGCGAGGCGTTCAACGCCGTCCACCACGAAGCCGTCCGACTGGCCGCGCAACAGGCCCACATCCACGAGCAGTTCGCCGAGACACTGGTCCGTGTCGCCCGAAGGGGCGCGCAGTTGACCACCGTCATGGTGTCCGAACTCGACGCGGTGCAGCGTGACGAGGCCGACCCCGAGCGCATGAAGACGCTCTTCGCCCTCGACCACCTCGCCATCCGCATGGAGCGCAACACCAACAACCTGCTGGTGCTGGGCGGTTACGGGAACGCCCGGGTGCGCGCGAGCGACATCGACTGCTCCACCGTCATCGTGGCGGCCGCGCAGCAGATCGAGCGCTTCGACCGCGTGTCGCTCGGCGTCATCGAGGCGGGGATCGGCATCGCCGCCCGCGCCGTGCACGACGTCGCGCACATCCTGGCCGAACTCCTCGACAACGCCACGCGGTTCTCGCCGCCCGACAAGCAGGTCGGGGTCGCCGTATGGCGGCTCTCCGACCGGGCCGTCGTGCAGATAGTGGACGAGGGCGTCGGCATCAAGGCCGAGCGCCGCGCCGTACACAACGCCGCGCTACGCGAGCCGCAGGCGGGCATCGGCGACGTACGGTCCATGGGCCTGCACGTGGTCTCGCGGCTCGCCGCGCGGCACGGCATCGTCGTCGAACTGCGCGACTCGTCGGGACCCGGCACCATCGCCGAGGTCACCCTGCCGTCGAACGTACTGGCCACGATGCCGCAGACGGCGCCGCCAGCGCCGCAAGGCGTGTTCGGCGAGGAACGCGCCCAGGAGGACCGCGGCAACGCGGTGAGCTACGAGGCGCCCCGGCGCATCGCGGCGCCGGGACAGAACGGCCGCAGGCAGCCCGTCGAAGCCGGCGGGTGGCCCGAGCACGACAGGAACGGCTCGAACGGCCAGAACGGCCCGCACGACCGGAACGGCCAGAGGGGCCCGAACGGCCAGAACGGCTCGTCCGCCGGTATGCCCGAGCGGCCGAACGGTCCCATGCGTACGCCCGAACGCCCCGGCGCCCCCGTCGGAGCCGGTGTCGGAGCAGGTGCCGGTCCGGGTGCCGGTACGGGAGGTACGCCCGTGGGCGGCCGTCCGTCCGCCGGTCAGGCGCCCGGTGGCCAGGGGCCCGGCGGTCAGCCGCCCGGCGGATACCCGGGCGGAGTCCGCCACGGCACCCCGCCCGGCGGGCGCCCGGTGCGCGACCCCGTGCGCGACGAACCGGTCTCGCGTGTCGCCGGCGTCAGCTCCTCTGGACTGCCGCTGCGGCAGCGCAACACCCCGCAGCAATGGCCCACCTTGGGCAACAAGGACAGTGCCGAACCGCGCTCGGCAGCCGCCGCACCGAGGCCGTCACCCCGCCGCCGGGACTCCCGGCAGGTCTCTGATGTCCTGGCGGCATACACCCAGGGGATCAGCAGGAGTACGAACCGCGGGCGCTCCGCCAGCGACGCCGACACCGAACGGAGCAAGAAATGACCTCACCCACCGACCTGAGCTGGATACTGAGCGGCTTCGCCGGACGCATTCCGGAAGTCTCCTCGGCCATCGCGGTGTCCGTGGACGGGCTCGCCCTGGCCTACACCGGCGTGAGCCAGGACGACGCCGACCGGCTGGCCGCCATCTCCTCAGGCGTGGTCAACCTGCTGTCCGCGGCTGCGCACTTGACGAACACCGATCCCGTCGAGCACAGCCTCACCGCGATGGAGGGCGGCTACATGTTCTCGATGGCCGTCTCCAGCGGTGCCTCCCTGCTGGTGACCACCACCAGGGACGCGGACATCGGTGAGGTCAGCTACATGATGTCCGAACTGATCAACCAGGTGGGCGACTCGCTGTCGCCCCAGGTCCGCGACCCGAGCACGCTGCCCGGCTGATCGCCGCGCCGTATTCGTATCCGTATCCGTATCCGTATTCGTATCCGCTTCACCGTACGACCGTGCCACTCGCCCGAACCGTACGTAGCCGTCCGTCCTGACCACTCCACTGATGAGAGCTTTCATGTTCTTCGACATATCCCCTTCGCGCCGCCGCAGATTCCGGCCGGTCGGCGCCACCGTCCTCGTTCTCGGCCTGGCGGCCGCGAGCGGGTGCAGCGGCAGCAGCAGCGCCGCCGGCGACGACACCGTGAAGGTCGGCCTGGTGGCCTCCCTGTCCGGCACGTACAAGCCGGTCGGCACCGAGCTTGAGGCCGGCTTCAAGCTCTACCTCGACACCCACGACAACAAGTTGGGCGGCCGCAAGGTCGAACTCCTCGTGGCCGACGAGGGCGACGGCCCGCCCACCGCTGTGCCCGCGGCCACCAAGCTGGTGAAGAAGGACAAGGTCGACGTCCTGACGGGGCTCGTCAGCGGTGGTTCGGTCGCCGCGGTGATGCCGCTGGTCGACCAGGCCAAGATCCCCTTCCTGGGGTCGAACGCCCGGCCGCCCATCAAGGACATCAGCAACGTGTGGACGACGAGCTTCCTGTCCGACGAGCCGGGCAAGGCCATCGCCCCGTACGTCAAGGAGAAGGTCGACGGACCGGTCTACGCGATCGGCCCCGACTACCAGGGCGGCTACGACGAACTGCGCGGTTTCACCGACGAGTTCAAGCGCATCGGCGGCAAGCTCGCCAACCCCGACGGCAAGACCGCCTGGACGCCGTTCCCGCAGACCACCAACTTCATGCCGTACTTCGCGAAGATCGCGCAGACCGACGCCAAGGCGGTCTACAGCTTCTACGCCGGTAAGGCCGCGATCGACTTCGCCAAGCAGTACGCGCAGTCCGACATCGCCGACCTGCCGCTGTACACGGCCTTCGTCACCGAGGGCAGCGTGCTCCAGGCGCAGGGCCCCGCGGCGAAGGGCATCTACTCGGTCCTCAACTACGCGGCCGACCTGGACAACCAGGCCAACCGTACGTTCGTCGCCGACTGGACGGCCGAGCACGACTCGCAGCCCACCACGTACGCGATGGCCTCGTACGACGCCGCTTCCGTCCTGGACAAGGCGATCGCCGACGCGGCGAAGAAGGGCGACGTGACGCCGCAGACCATCAACAAGGCCATCGGCGGCCTGGGCCAGATCGACAGCCCGCGCGGCGCCTGGGAGTTCGGCGACAAGGCGCACTCGCCCGTGCAGTCCTGGTACCTGCGTCAGGTGCGCCCCGACGGTGACCAGCTCGCCAACGTCGTGGTGCAGGACCTGGCGACACTCGGTAGCTGACATGGGATCCATCGATGCCCACCTCATGCCGGCGGTGGACGGAGTGGCCTACGGGCTGCTGCTGTTCGTCGTCGCCGCCGGCCTGAGTCTCGCCTTCGGCACCGCGGGGGTGCTGAACCTGTCGCACGGCACGCTGTACGCGATCGGCGCGTACACGGGAGCCGAGCTGAGCGACGGGACCTGGGGCGGTCTCGCCCTCGGGCTGGCCGCCGGGACCGCGGCGGCGTGCGCGGCGGGGGCGGGTCTGTCCGCCGCGACCGCGCCGCTCGCCCGGCGTGGGCATCTCGCGCAAGCACTGCTGACGTTCGGGCTCGCCCTGATCGGCGGTGATCTGCTCATCCAGTTCTTCGGGGCGGACGAGCTTCCCGTCCGCGTCCCCGAGGCGCTCGACTCGTCGGTGACGCTGCTGGGCCACCGGTACCCCGCGTACCGGCTCTGCTTCATCGTGATGGCGGTGCTGCTCGCCGCGTTCGGTACATGGGTGCTGACCAGGACGCGCGTCGGCGCCGCGGTACGTGCCGCCGCCGACGACCCGCAGATGCTGGCGGCGACGGGCCACAACCCGCGGGCGGTGCACATGGGCGTCCTGGCCGCCGCGGGTGCGCTGGCCGGTGCGGCGGGCGTGCTCGGGGCGCCGATCATCGGTCCCGGGCCCGGTACGTCCGAGAACGTGCTGATGCTGTCGCTCGTGGTGGTCGTCCTCGGCGGGCTGCGCTCGCTGTGGGCGACGCTCCTCGCGGCGATCGCGGTGGGCGAGGTCCAGACCCTGGGTGTCTCGATCGCTCCGGACCTGGCGCCCTACCTGCTGTTCGCCGCGATGGCGGCGGTGCTGGTGCTCCGCTCCCGCCTCGCGGAACCGGCGGCCGTGCACGGCCCGGAGGGGCCGTCCGCCGACCCGTTGGCCCGGCTCCGGCGGCAGTTGGCCGGGCGGATACGGTCGCGCCGCGATGCTTCTGGTGCGGTGGCGGCGAGTTCGGCGCCCGCCGCTTCGTCGCCCGTCCAGTCCACGCCCGTATCGTCCACGCCCGTCCCGTCCTCGCCCGTCCCGCCCACCAAGCGGGTGGGCCCCTTCGCCGCCCTCAACCGGCTGCCGGGCGGGGCCGCTTGGCGGCAGGCCGCTCCGTTGCTCGTCCTGCTCGTCCTGCTGATCGCGCTGCCGGGGATGCTCGACGCGTACAGCATCACGCTCGCCGGCTCCGCCCTCGCGCTGGGGCTGCTCGCGGTCAGTGTCACCATCCTCACCGGGTACGCGGGGCTGCCCACCCTGGGCCAGACCGCGCCGTTCGCCGTCGGCGCGTACGCCACAGCGAACCTCGCGGACGCCGGGTGGAACATGGGCCCCGTCCAGGTGGTCCTCTCGGCGCTCGCCGCCGCCGTCTTCTCCCTGGCGACCGGGCCCGCCGTGATCCGGGCGCGCGGCACGACCGTGCTGATGATCACGCTCGCCATCGGTGAGCTGAGCAGCGCGGTCATCAACCAGTTCAAGTCCGCCACCGGCGGCGCCGACGGTCTCGTCGGCTTCCCATCCACGCAGGCGCTGTGGGGCGGGGAGGGGATGTCCGACGAGAGCCAGGTCTACAACTACGCGCTCGTCGTCGCCGTCATCGCCGTCGCCGTCACCCTGCTCGTACTGCGGTCCCCGGCGGGGAAGTTGCTCACCGGCACCAGGAGCGCGGAGGCGCGGATGCGCGCCTCCGGGCACCCGGTCGGGCGTTATCTGCTGGTGGCGCACATCTGCGCGGGCGCGCTCGCGGGCATCGGCGGCTCGCTGATGGTCACCGTCCAGCAGTACCTGTCACCCGCCGACGTGGGCTTCGAGATCGCCGCCTTCGCGCTGCTCGCTGTCGTCATCGGCGGTTCGACGTCCGTGATCGGCGCGCTGCTGGGCGCCGGGCTGATCGTCGCCACCCGCGACTGGGTGGCCAGTTCATGGCCGGGCCACGGTCCGCTGCTGCTCGGCGCGCTGTTCGTCGCCGCCGTGTACCTGCTGCCGCGGGGCCTTGCCGGTCTGCGCGGGGCGCCGCGGCGGGGCGGCGCGCAGGACGATCTCACCCCGACCCTCGCCGGGAAGGTCTCCTCATGACGTCCGCACCGCATGACGCGTCGACCGAGGCGCCGACCGAGGCGCCGACCGAGGGCCCGCCCGGCGTACCGACCGACGCTCCGGCGCCTCCGGTGCTGGACCTCACCCAACTCACCCGCAGGTACGGCAGTCTCACCGCCGTCGACGACGTCAGCCTGCGGCTTCCGGCCGGCGCCCGGCATGCCGTGATCGGCCCCAACGGCGCGGGCAAGACCACCCTGCTCAACCTCATCGCGGGTACGGACAAGCCCGACCACGGCACGATCGTCCTCGGCGGTACGGACGTCACCCGCAGGTCAACGGCCAGGCGCAGCCGCCTCGGTATCGCCCGCAGCTTCCAGCAGCCGGTCGTCATACCCGAGTTGACGGTGCTGGACAACGTCGTACTGGCCGGCTGGCCGCACCACCCGAAGCGCCGCGGTGCCTGGCGCAGCCCGTCCCGGCTGCGCCTGCACACCGAGTCCGCGCTGCGCCATCTGGAGGCCGTCGGTCTCGCCGACATCGCCCGCCGGCCGGCCTCCACGCTCTCCCACGGCCAGCGCCGGATGCTCGACCTCGCCGCAGCACTGGCGGGCGAGCCGCGCCTGCTGCTGCTGGACGAGCCGGCCGCCGGGCTGACGGACGGTGACATCGGGCGGCTGCTCGGCATCCTCGGCGGGCTGCCGGCGAGCGTCGCGATCATCCTGGTCGAGCACCATGTCGAGGTGGTCGCACAACTCGCCACGGACGTAACCGTGTTGGCGGCGGGACGGGTGGTCGTCACCGCACCGACGCAGGAAGCGCTCGCGCACCCCGAGGTCCGCGAGGTGTACCAGACCGGTACGAAGGCCGACGTGTCCGCCGCTTCCGCTGACGAGAGAGGATGACCGGCCCCCGATGCTCGAACTCTCCGGTCTGACCGCCGGTTACCACGGCGGCACCGTCCTGCACGGCCTCGACCTGTCGGTGGCCGCGGGTGCGGTCCACGCCGTCGTCGGCCACAACGGCGCCGGCAAGACCACGCTCGTCCACACCGTCGCGGGGCTGATGCGCCCCAGCGCCGGTACCGTACGGCTCGACGGCCGTGACGTGACGGGGCAGCCCGCGCACCTGATCGCCCGCGCCGGGATCGGTCTCGTACCGCAGGGCCGCCGCGTGTTCGCCGGGCTCACCGTCGCGGAACACCTGCGGCTGTCCCACCGCCCGCCGCGCCGTGGCGACACCACGCGCCCCAGCGTGTGGACCCCGGCGCGCGTCCTGGAACTGCTGCCCCGGCTCGGCGAGCGGCGGGACAACCGCGGGGCGGATCTGTCCGGCGGCGAACAGCAGATGCTGGCACTCGCCCGCGCGCTGCTCGGCTCGCCGAGCGTGCTGCTGCTCGACGAACCGACGGAGGGCCTCGCCCCCGCCCTCGTCCAGCAGGTGTACGAGCTGGTCGTCACGCTGGCGGACGAGGGCATCGCCGTCCTCCTGGTGTCCCCCAGCCCGGCGCGCGCGGTCGAGTGCGCCCGCACGATCACGGTGCTCACGTCGGGACGGATGACGCTACGACTCGACGGCGCGGACGCCCGTACGGACGCCACGGAACTGCACGCCGCACTCGAACTGGCCCCGCAGGCAGGCTGATCCGGGCGCGGTGGGGTGCGGCGCGGTATGGCGCGGTACGCGTCCCGGAACCGGACGCGAGTGCAGGTACCGGAGCCGGCCCGGGTGCCGTACCAGGGCGGGGCCCGGTGCCGTCCCGGGCCGGAGCCGCACCCTGGCCCGGAACCGGAACCGGAACCAGAACCGGAAGCGGGTGCGGCGTCCTCGGCCGCCGCACCCTGCCCGTTCCAGCGGCTACTTGGCCTTCATGCTGTGGCCGCCGAAGCCGCTGCGGCGGTCTGAGCCGCTGTTCTGGTCCTGCCACCATGCCTCGAACTCCGGCTGGCCCATCGCGGACCAGTCCGGGGTGTTCTCCACCTGCGCGCTGCCCATCCGCCGTGCGAGCGCGACCATGGCCGAGCCCACGGCGCCCCGGTTCACGTCGTACCTCTCCAGGGCTTCCTTCCAACTGCCCCCGGCCACCAGGGCGGCCTCCAGCGCGGTGGCGTCCTGGAGCGCCTTCACGCTGCCGGCGCCGATGTGCGGTCGGGCTACGCTCGCGGCGTCGCCGACCAGCACCATCCGGCCCGAGGTGTAGTGCGGCACCTCCAGGTCGTAGATGGGCTGGATGAAGGTGGTCTCGGCGGGTGTGCCGAGGACCTTCTCCGCCCAGTACGGCGGGAAGTGCTCCGCGACGAGGTCGCGAAGGTGCGCGGTGAGCTGCGAGTTGAGGCGGCCCGGCGGCAGGGAGGTCGGGGTCTTCAGGTCGGGGTGGAGGCCGTCGACCTGCGGGGGCTCGGTGTAGAGCACCCAGTTGAGCAGGTGGCCGCCCGAGCCGTTCGGGATGCGGTAGGCCATGCAATGACCGCCGGGGAACACGATGTTGTGCGCGTCGTTGCCGTCCGACGGAAGCCCCGAGGTGTCCGGCGACGCGCCGCGCCAGCCGATGTAACCGGCGTACGTCGCCCCCGCGCCGGGGAACATGGCCTCACGGACGACGGAGCGGTACCCGTCGGCCCCGATCACGACGTCGAAGCGCTCCTCGTAGCCGTCGGCGAGCCGCAGCGACACGCCCTCGTCGTCCGGGTCCAGGCCGGTCACCACCGCGCCGGAGCGGTAGTCGACGTCCTCGGGCACGCGGCGGCGCAACTCGCTCCACAGCGAACCCCAGTTGTAGGCGCGGAAGGGGAACGGCTGCTCGCCGAGGGCCCTGCCGTGGTGCGCGTCGCCGTCGCGTACGGTCCACACCCGGCGGGTCAGCGGCGCCCACGGCATCTCGGGGGCCACGTACCCGGCGTCCCGCAGCTCGTCGTACCGGTCGCTCTGGAGGGCGATACCCACCCCCCTGTCGCGGAGTTGGGCATCGGCGCGCTCGAAGACGGTGATCTTCTCCGCTCCGCCGCGCGCCGCTGCCAGGGCCGCGGCGCACCCCGCTATGCTGCCGCCGACGACCGCTATGCTGCCTCCACGCATGACTGGCTCTCCACTCACTTGGTGTTCCGGTCGCCGTTCCCCGCGCTGTCGCGCCGGGCGCAACCGGGAGAAAATCCGGCTGAGTTGGCGCTCGTTGTCCCGCTTCGCGCGGTCGGCGCCTGCCGGGGATCCTACCGAGGGGCGCGCGGGCGCCCGGCGGCGCGACCCTGCCGTACGCCGGATCGTCACCCTCCTGACCCCGCCGGGCGGCGCCATTCGGGCCACGGCGCGGTAAGTCCGCCCCGTGTGCAGTGTCCAGGAGGCTCCAGCGACGTACGGTCGTGGTTGAACACCCCCCGGCCCGGAGGAATGACGCATGCGAGCCATCACCGTCCAGGACCGTGACGCCGGAGTCGGCGGCTTCACCCTTACGGATCTGCCGCATCCGCACGCGGCGGAGAACGACGTGATCGTGCGCGTCCACGCAGCCGGGTTCACCCCCGGCGAGCTGGCCTGGCCCGCCACCTGGACCGACCGGGCAGGGCGTGACCGTACCCCCAGCGTGCCCGGCCACGAGCTGTCCGGTGAGGTCGCCGAACTGGGCTACGGCACGACCGGCCTGACGGTCGGTCAGCGCGTCTTCGGGCTGGCCGACTGGACCCGCGACGGTTCACTGGCCGAGTACACCGCCGTGGAGGCCCGCAACCTCGCCCCGCTCCCCGCCGATGTGGACCACACCACGGCGGCGGCCCTGCCGATCTCCGGACTCACCGCCTGGCAGGCGCTCTTCGACCACGCCCAACTGGCCGCAGGCCAGACGGTGCTGATCCACGGCGCGGCAGGCAGCGTCGGGTCCTTCGCCGTGCAGCTCGCCCGCGAGGCGGGCGCCCGGGTGATCGGCACCGGCCGAACCGGCGCCCGCGACACCGCCGTCGGGCTGGGCGTCGACACCTTCGTGGACCTCCAGAACGAGCGCCTTGAGGACATCGGGGAGGTGGACGTGGTCTTCGACGTCATCGGCGGCGACATCCTCGACCGCTCCGCCGCGCTGGTGCGGCCCGGCGGCACGCTCGTCACCATCGCCCAGCCGGTGACCGTCCGCCCCCGCGACGGCCGGGCCGTCTTCTTCGTCGTCGAACCCGACCGCACCGTCCTCACCGAACTCGCCCGGCGGGTACGGGACGGCCGGCTTGAGCCGCTCGTCGGATCGGTGCGGCCACTGGCCGAGGCCGCCGCCGCGTTCGGTCCGGACAGCGGCAATCGCGACAAGCGCACGCCCGGCAGAACCATCATCCGCGTCACGGAGGAATGAGCGCCGCACAGCGGGCGGTGGTCAGACCCGGTCCGGGACCCGGAGCGCCAGCAGCGCCGTGTCGTCGCTCGCCCAGCCGTCGTGGCGCGCCGCCAGGGCCGCCGCGATGTGGTCGATCGTGGCCGCCGCGTCCAGGCCGTGGCAGTCCGCGAGGGTGCGGGCCAGTTCTTCCTCGCCGAACATCGGGCGGGCCGGGCCGCCGTCCTTGCCCGGCCGGGGACGGGCCTCGCAGGCGCCGTCCGTGTAGAGCAGCAGCAGATCGCCCGCGGCCAGCCGGAAGCGGACGTCGGCCAGCCGTACCTTGTCGACCACCCCGAGCAGCGTGCCGAACTTGCCGAGCTGCTCCACCCGCCCGTCGGCCCGTCTGACCAGCGGCGGGGGATGGCCGGCCAGGCACAACCGGCCCGTCACGCCCGACGGCGACGTACGGAACGTCGTGTACGCGGCGGTCAGGAAGCGGGTGGCGCCCTGGCTGCGCATCGCCGTGTTCAGCCGGTCGAGGACCGTCGCGGGGGACAGGTGCTCGGACGCGTCGGCCCGCAGCGTGTACCGGGCCAGCGCCGTGACCTTCGCCGCTTCGACGCCCTTGCCGCAGACGTCGCCCATCACCGCCGACCACCACGGCCCGCGGGCGTGGAACAGGTCGTAGAAGTCACCGACGACGAGGCCGGGGGAGCCGGTGGCGGAGAGGTACAGGGCCGCCGTGTCCAGGTTGGGCACCGGTTGCAGCGACGGCGGCAGCAGGCTGTCCTGCAGGCTGCGGGCCAGATCGCTGGAGACCTCCAGGGCCGCGCGGGTCGCGGCCAGCGAGATCCGCAGATTGATCTCGTTGCTGACGGCGCGCGACAGGGCCGCCATCGTCTCCAGGTCCTGCGGCCGCCATGTGCGCGGACTCGGATCGATCACGCACATGCTGCCGATCGCCTCGCCGCCGGGGCCGAGGATCGGGAAGCCGGCCCAGGCCCCCACCCCCCACGGCTTGATCGCGGGGTGGCCTTCGGTACGCGGGTCGACGGCGGCGTCCTCGATGATGAACGGAGCGCCCATGCCGACGGGGAAGTAGCAGAAGCTGTCGGGGACCGCGTTCTGCCAGGCGGCGACACCGCCGTACTCAAGGCTGGGGACCGACTTCCAGAACGTGCGGTACTCGTCGACGAAGGTGATGGCCGCGAGTGAGCAGCCGGTCACGGCGGCGGCGAGCCGGGTCAGGTCGTCGAAGACGGGCTCGGGGCCGCTGCCCACCAGGCCCGCGGTCCGCAGTGCCGCGAGTCGGTCCGGGTCCGACAGCACGGCCGGCATCCCGTCCGCGCGCACACCGCCCGGATACCTCACGCCATCCACCTGCGACCTCGCTCTCCCCATGGGTGTCAGTGCCAAGGTACTGACAACGGAGCCGTAACCACCAAGAGCGGGTGCACCGGACAGGTAACTCCGAGGGAGGCTGAGCGTCTACTTCGTGGTAGTCGCAAGGTCACTCGACTGGCCGCAGTGAAGTTGGGCGCGGCCGGTAACCGGGCCAGGGTGAGCAGATGTGGCCAAGACGGCTCAAACAGTGGATAGCGCTCCTCCCGCTGACCCTGGTGGTGACATGCGACGCGCCGGGACACGAACACCGGGCGCCCGAGCAGCGGCCCCCCGCCGCGCGGGCGGCACGGCTGGCGCCCCGCCCCGTCATCCTGGGCCGGCGTGAGTGGCACGCGGACGAGAAGGCCGTGCGCGAGAAGCCGGTCTACTCCGGCCCCGTGGAGGTGATCTTCGTGCATCACACGACGCACTCCGACCACTACGACTGCAAGCGGGACGTGCCCGAGATGCTGCGGTCGATGGAGGAGCACCACATCCACGACATGGGATGGAACGACCTCGGATACAACTTCGTCGTCGACCGCTGCGGAAACATCTACGAGGGCCGCCGCGGCGGCATCGACCGGCCGGTGCGCGGCGCGCACACGAAGGGGTTCAACGTCCGCAGCGCCGGTATCGCCGTGCTCGGCAGCTTCGAGAACGGGTCGAAGGCGCCCCGCGCCATGCTGAGGGCGATCGCGGCCATCGCGGCGTGGAAGCTGTCCCCGGGCGTGGACCCGCAGGGTCGGGCGAAGCTGACGTCCACGAGCGACGAGAGCCGGTACCGCAAGGGCACGTCGGTGGAACTGCACACCATCTCGGGCCACCGGGACGGGTACGACACCGACTGCCCGGGTGCCGAGCTGTACGCGGCGCTGCCCTGGATCAGGAAGACGGCGGCGCGCATGCGGCACGACGCGGCGCAGTGAGCAGCCGTGGGGCAGGGCCAGGAGGGGAGAGGGCGGCTGCCGTCGGCAGCCGCCCTCCGTACGTACGGTCCTGAGTCCCGGGGGTCAACGGCACCCGGGCGGAGGTCTTCTCCGTCGACAACGCCACCACCCTGGCGGAGTTCGCGCGGTCCAAGGGCATCCAGGAGCTGTCGTTCCGTGCCCTCGGCCGGGCCAAGGCGTGCGGCAGCGAGAGCAGTTGTCGGTCATCGGGGTACGGTCGGCCGCCCTCAGCCGCCCAGGACCAGCTTCTCCAGCGCCGCCCGCATCCGTGCGTCCGTACGCGCCCGCGCGGCGACCGCCGCGGCGAGCCGCTGCGTCCACTCGTCCAGCGGCACCGGCGTACGGGACAGCACCACGCCCCGTACGACCTTGGCGATCTCGCACGCGGGGCGTCCGTGCGTCAGCGTCAGGATCAGCCGCTGGTCGTCCAGCGAGATCTCGACCCGCTCCACCCGGCCCTCCCGGCCCGCGAGCCGGTCGCTCATGGTGCGCTTGCGGTCGAGTACGACGGCGTCCGGCGGCAGTGCCTCGGCCAGCGAACCGCTCAGCACCTGGGCGTACAGGTCCAGATCGGCGGCGTCCCTGCGGAGCGCGGCGGCGAGTTCGTCGACGGAGCCGGTCGTGGCGTCGTCGGCCTTTTCGATCTGGCCGTCGGGGGCGCTGTCCGCACCGTCGTCGTCGCTCATCGGGCTCCCCTTCGTCGTGTCCCCCCACCCTCACCGGCGGGCGGTCAGCCGTCCAGGCTGAGCACCATGGTCGGGCGCTCGATCTCATGGTCCGGGCGCAGCGGCCGTACCGCCGTGCCGATCGAGAAGAACTCCGTGGTGTGACCGCCCCAGCGGTGGTTGTGCGCGTTCAACTGGACGCCGACGACACCCTCGGCCGCCAGCTCCTCCGCCTCGGCCTGCATCCGCGCCATGGCCAACTCCCGCGCGTCGTAGAGCGCCTGGGTGAACTGCTCGATCTCCACGTTCTTGCCGATGTTGGAGAAAGCGGCCGTCATCCGCTGGTGCGCGATGTGGTAGACGCAGGTGCCCATGACCATGCCGAGCGGCGCGTAGCCCGCCCTGATCAGCGTCCAGAAGTCCTGGCCCGAGAGGTCGGAGGTGAAGGGCTGGCCCTTGTTGTTGCGCCAGATGCCGCCGCCCGGCGGCGGCTCGTCCGCCTTCACCGCCGTACCGATGGCGATGAACTCGGCGATGTCGTTGCCGAACTCCCGCGCCTCGACGCTCAGTCGGACCCCGACGATGCCGTCGGCGCCGAGCTGCGCCGCCTCGGCCTCCATCCGGGTCATCGCCAACTCGCGGGCGTGGTACATCGCCTGGCTGAGCGTCTCCAGCTCCTGGTTCTTGCTCCAGCGGCCGAGCTGGATACCGACGTGGTAGATCGACGAGCCGAGCACCAGCCCGATCGGCCGGAATCCCGCCTCCCTGACCAGCAGGAACTCGTTCACCGACAGGTCGCTCGTGAAGATCGAACCGGCCTTGCCCGGCTCCAGATCCGCCAGCCTGCGCATGGCATCGGCGGGCACACCCTGATCGCTGGGACCTTCACCGCTCACTTCGCCACATCCTCACTGTCGGTGCTGCTGGTTTCGGTGCTGCTGGTTCGGTGCTGCTGGTTCGGCGCTGTTGATCTGGTGCTGCTGTCATCCCTGATCGCCGAGTTCCGCCAGTTCGGCGGCGATCCTGCGCTGCTCGGCCGGGTCGCCGTACGGGCTCGACTCCACCGCTGCGAGCCGCGCGCGCAGCCGCTCCCCGCGCTTGCCGAGCGGCATCACGGCGAGCGTCGGCGGGCGCCGGGACCGCGTGTCGAAGCGGGCGATGGTCGTCCCCACCATCGTCGACTCGGCCACGTGGTCCTCGCCCTCGCCGCCGAACCGGGAGGCCCGCATGCAGGGTTCCCGCCAGACGCGCAGGCCGCCGTTGGCGAGGATGACGCCGTCGCCGCCCTGGCGCGTGCTCTGCAGCTCCAACTGGTGGCGGGCGTCGGCCCGTACGTCACCGACCAGCTCGCTCCACCCGTCCACCTCGATGTTGCCCCACGCCATCGCCTGGGTGCGGGTGCCGAGGTCGTCGTGGCGTACGCCGACGGACATGCCGATGAGCAGCTCGACGGGCACCCAGCCCGCGGCGACGAGCTTCGCGAACCCCTGGCCGTCGAGGTGGCAGGTGAAGGGGCGCGGCGACCGTACGTCGCCGTGCGCCCGTACGGCTGTGCCGATCACCTTGAACTCCAGGCAGTTCGGCTGGGTGGGGAACGGTGCCATGGTCAGTTCGGCGGCGACCACCCCGTCACCGCCGAGCGCGGTGCACTCGGCGGACAGCCGGTCCAGCGCCGTACGCCGCGCGTTGTCGAACACCTCGACCAGCCCGGCGGAGGGCGCCCCGTCGCCGGACAGCGCCACGGGGCCCGGCGCTGTGGACATCGTGAAGCCCGCGTTGAGGTAGAGGCAGTCGTAGTAGCCCCAGTACCGTCCTGCCCGTCCGACGTGGTAGACGGCGGAGCCCATCGCCTGGCCGACCGGTTCGAAGCCGGCCGAGCGGATCGCGGTGAACTCGCCGGTCGAGAGCGCCGACGACCAGGTGCCGCTGCGCCGGGCCCCGTCGATGCGTTCCCGGGCCGCCGGCGGCAGACCTTCACCGCTCCATGGCACCGACACCTGGCCCACCACCTGTCGCCGAGGATCCGCCGCGAAAGTCCGTCCTGTCTCCTCCGCAGCCTAATCGAGGCGGGGGAACGGATCTTGTCCGACGCTCGGGTTCGTTTAGGAAGGAGAAACGGGGCAACCAGTGTGCAGACAGCGAATGAGATCCATGGAGAGCCATGGAAATCCGAGGAAAATCAAGCAAGAGGAGAAACTCAGATGTATATAGGCGTCGGTACCGTGGTGGTTATTCTTATTATTGTCGTCATCGTGCTGCTGATGCGCCGTCGTTGATGGATGGCGTGCCCGGGTCTGCGGGTCGACTCCGGGGGGCGGCCGGTTCTCCGGAGTCGGCGCCCCCCGAGTCATGACCGGGGCAGGCGTGTCCATACATGTCCCATGTGACCTATATGGGCGAATTAAGTTATTTGTTAGTTATGTCGGCACAAGATAATTGCCGTCTAGAAACTGTTGCTCTCTGGGTGGGTAATCGCGGACTTCGGGGGCAGGCGCCTGTTGGCACCCCGACGAGGTAAGGCGATGACATGACGATGCCCACCCCATCCACGAACGCGTCCATACAACTGGCGGACGGTGCTCTCCCCACGCGTACCGACGACGGAACGGGCGCGCTTCCCTGGATCGAGGATGCGGGGAAGGTCGCACCGAAGGACGCACGCGAACTGTCGAGGATGTTCTTCGACCAGTTGCAGATCCTCGAAGAGGGCACGCGCGAGCACCAGTACGCGCGCAACACCCTGATCGAGATGAACCAGTCGCTGGTGCGCTTCGCCGCGAGCCGCTTCCGTAACCGGGGCAGTGGCGACATGGAGGACATTCTCCAGGTCGGCACCATCGGACTGATCAAGGCCATCGACCGGTTCGACCTCTCGCGCGAGGTCGAGTTCACGTCGTTCGCCATCCCGTACATCGTCGGGGAGATCAAGCGGTTCTTCCGGGACACCACCTGGGCCGTCCATGTTCCGCGCAGGCTTCAGGAGTTGCGCGTCGAGCTGGCCAAGGCGCAGGACCACCTGGGCACCGTCCTCGACCGCAAGCCCTCGGTCGCTGAGCTGGCCGAGCATCTCGACCTGACCGAGGAAGAGGTCATCGAGGGGATCGTCGCGGCCAACGGCTACACGGCCGGCTCGCTCGACCTCCCGAACGACACGTCGGACGACGGCCAGGTCAACAAGAGCGGCCGCACGTTCGCCGACACGCTCGGCGGCTGCGACCCCGCCATGGAACTCATCGAGGACTTCCACTCGCTGGCCCCGCTGCTGCATGAGCTGGACGACCGCGAGCGCGCCATCGTCGAGATGCGCTTCGGTCAGGAAATGACCCAGTCGCAGATCGGGGAGAAGCTCGGCGTTTCGCAGATGCATGTGTCGCGACTGCTGGCTCGTACGTTGTCGAAGCTGCGTGCGGGGCTGCTTGTCGAGGAGTAGGAGTGAGCGGAATGGATGCCCGGAGGTGGGAAACGCCTCCGGGCATTTTTTGGTTTTCGGTCGCCGTCTCCCGGTCAGGGATTTTCCGCGTCGGCGATTTTCCGCGTCAGTGGCTTTCCGCGTCAGTGACTTTCCATGTCGGCGAAGAGGCTGGTGTCGAGCCGCGCCAGCAGGTCGGCCGGGTCCTCGTAGACGCCGCCGGCGCCCGCTGATTCGAGCGCGGCGCGCGGGATGCCGCCGGACAGTACGGCGATGCTGCGCACGCCCGCTCGCGCCGCGGCCTCCATGTCCCAGACGGTGTCGCCGACGAACACCGCACGCTCGGCCGACACGTCGGCCAGCCGCAGGGCCTCCCGGACGGGCTCGGGAGCCGGCTTTCCCGCGGATACGTCGTCGGCGCTGGCGGTTCCCGTGATGACGTCGTCGGCGTTGATGGCGCGGCGCAGCGCCTTCAGCTCGGATCCACCGGCGGAGGTGGCGAGCACGATCCGCCAGCCGCGGTCGGCGAGGGCCCACAGCAGCTCGGCCGCGGACCGGAGGGCGGGCAGCCGGTCGAAGTACGTCCCGTAGAGGGTGGAGTGCGCGGCGCTGATGGCGTCGTCCTGGCCGGTGTCCCGCTCGTCACCGAGCAGATGAGCGATGAGATCGCCGGAACCGAGCCCGATGGCGCGGTGAATGGCAGGCATGGGCACCTGGTGCCCGGCCTGCCGGAACGCCTCCCACCAGGAGGTCACGTGGAGGTGATTGGTATCGACAAGGGTCCCGTCGACATCGAACAGCGCCGCCCGCGTCATGTCAGTGCCCGCACGTTGTGGCTCCCGGTGGGTGGGTGGGTTGGTGGGTTGCTCGGTTGTTCGTCGGTGCGTTCGTGTACCCCTCTTCTCAGGGGAGAACCTACGGCGAGCAGCGCCGAGGCACGCACGGAAGGGGTCCGGAAGGGTGACGGGGGACTCACGGGGGCGCGGGGTTCGTGGTGGCGGGTGCTGCGCGGTGGTTGCGTGGGGGGACTCGGGCCGGCTCGGCGTCCACCCCGGTGGGTGGTGGGCTGGGGTGCATGCCCCGCTGGTCACTGTGGGTGGCCGGGTGCAGGTCAGGACGGCATGAGCCGGGTCCTGTGTGGGCCGGAGGGATTAGCCGCCCGTGGGGCCGCCCCCTGAGGTTTGAGTGTCGCGGTTGCGGTCCGGGCGTCAAGGGCGCTCCTTTGTCGCGTCGCTTCGCGATGGGCTGCGCCCACCCTTGACTCCCGGCCCTCCACCGCAAGTACCTCTTTTTTTTGGGGGGGGGCGGCCGGGGGGACCACGGGCAAGCTGGGATCGCGGTGACGGGTGCTCGGCCGGGTGCGGGTGCCACGCACCAGTTGCATGGGGCGACTCGGGCCGTCTCGGCGTCCACCCCCACCGGGTAGTGGTTGCGACTCATGCCCCGCTGGTCACTGGGTGTGGGTGGGGGACGGGAGGGTGCCCTGGTGGGGGTAGTTGGGCTGGGGCGACGGGCCGGTGGGTGGGGCGGGTGTGACTGGGGTGACGGGGGATAGCTCCTGGGGCGGTGGTCCGGAGCCTTTTGCGTGGGGAGTTGCGTTAGGTGCGCGGTAGGGCGCACCCGGCCGGTGGAGCGACTTCGACGGTGGGTCGGGGGCGACTGGGGTGACGGGGGATAGCTCCTGGGGCGGCCATCGGGCGCACTGGGCCGGTGGAGCGACTGCGGCGGTGGGGCGGGTGTGACGGGAGGGACGCAGGGTGGTCCGTGGGGCGACCATCGGGCGCCTTATGCGTGGGGCGTTGCGTTAGGGGCGCCGTAGAGGGCACCAAGCCCATGGATGGGCCTGATGGTGGGGTGGAAGTGAGGGTCGGCCGGGCCTGTTGCGCGGGCGGGTACCCGCAGCCCCTGCCGGGTGCCTCCCTGGGCACACAGGTCACACCGGCCCCGCCGCTCGGACGCTCCATCGGCCTGATGCGCCCCGACGCGCGCTTAACGCAACCACCCACGCATAAGGCTCCAGATGGCTGCCCCAGGAGCCATCCCCCGTCACCCCAGTCACACCCGTCCCACCCACCGGGTGCTCCCACCGGCCGGATGTGCCTGGTGGCGCGCTGAACGCAACTCCCCACGCATGAGGCGCCCGACGGCTGCCCCATAAGCCATCCCCCGTCCCACCCGTCCCACCACCCACCCCCAGTGACCAGCGGGGCATGTGTCTCAGCTACTACCCGGCCTGGGTGGACGCCGAGACGGGCCGAGTCGCCCCATGCAACTGCCGCGTGGCACCCGCACCCGGGCAAGCACCCGTCACCGCGGTCCCAGCTTGCCCGTGGTCCCCCCGGCCGCCCCCCCCAAAAAAGTGGTACTTGCGGTGGAGGTTCGGGGGTCAAGGGTGGAGCGGAGCGGAATCGGCGTAGCCGACGCGACGCAGGAGCGCCCTTGACGCCCGGACCGGAGCCGCGACACTGAAACCTCAGGGGGCGGCCCTACGGGCGGCTAATCCCTCCGGCCCACCCAGCTTCGGGCTCATGCGCATTGACCCGCACCCACCAACCCCGAGTGACCAGCGGGGCATGAGTGGCAACCGCTACCCGGTGGGGGTGGACGCCGAGACGGGCCGAGTCGCCCCATGCAACTGCCGCGTGGCACCCGCACCCGGGCAAGTAGCCGTCACCGCGATCCCAGCTTGCCCGTGGTCCTCCCGGCCGCCCCCCCAAAAAAGGAGGTACTTGCGGTGGAGGTTCGGGGGTCAAGGGTGGGCGCAGCCCATCGCGAAGCGACGCGACGCAGGAGCGCCCTTGACGCCCGGACCGGAGCCGCGACACTCAAACCTCAGGGGGCGGCCCTACGGGCGGCTAATCCCTCCGGCCCACACGGCTTCGGGCTCATGCGCACTCACCCGCACCCACCCACCCCCAGTGACCAGCGGGGCATGTGTCTCAGCCGCTACCCGGCCCGGGTGGACGCTTAGCCGGCCCGAGTCGCCCCATGCAACTGACGCGCGGCACCCGCACCCGGGCAAGCACCCGTCACCGCGATCCCAGCTTGCCCGTGGTCCCCCCGGCCGCCCCCCAAAAAGGAGGTACTTGCGGTGGAGGGCCGGGGGTCAAGGGTGACCGCAGGTCATCGCGGAGCGACGCGACGAAGGAGCGCCCTTGACGGCCGGACCGGAGCCGCGACACTCACACCTCAGGGGGCGGCCCTACGGGCGGCTAATCCCTCCGGCCCACCCGCTCCCCGGCCCATGCGCACTCACCCGCACCCGCACCCGCCGAGCCGGCCCGAGTCGCCCCACGCAACCGCCATGCGGCACCCCCGCCCCCCCCTCAGCGTCGTGCCGTTCTTACCGCCACCGCCAGGGTTACCGCCATCGCTACCAGCGACGACACGATGCCGTAGACGTTTCCCTCCACGATCCAGAAGATCGTCAGGCCGCCCAGGACCACTACTCCGCCCAGGGCCGGGTTTTCGAAGACCGCCTCCACTGCGATACGCCACCACGCGAGGCCGCGGCGGGTGGCGGTGGAGAGTTTGCGGGGGACCTGGTTCATGCGGCCATCATCCTCCCGAATTCCCCACAAGGGCGTTCCAACATCGTTGGCGGGCAAGTGCTTTACTCCCAACGACGCCTGGACGAGAGGAAATCCCCTTGCTGAAGCGAAAGTCAGGACGGTTGCTGCCTGCGATCGTCACGAGCGGCGCGCTCGCCGCGAGCTGTCTCGCGCTGCTTCCGTCCGTCGCCGCGCAGGCGGACGGTGCCACCAGCGCCACGCCCGCAGCCGCCGGCAGACAGGCGGACTTCGCCGCCGCCGCTGCCGAGTTCCACGTACCCGTGTCCGTGCTGCTCGGTGTCGCCTACCAGGAATCGCGCTGGGACGCGCACGCCGGCCAGTACAACACCGGCGGCGGCTACGGCCCCATGAACCTCACCGACGTGACGCCGAAGATGCTGGCCGACGGCGCCGCGGGCGCCGCCGGGCGGGCCGATCTCGGGGCGCTCACCGCCGACCCGGCCCTGCACACCCTCCCCGCCGCCGCGAAGCTCGCCGGTGTTCCCGCCGAGCGGCTGCGCGCGGGCGGCCGGGACAACATCCGCGGTGGCGCCGCGCTGCTCGCCTCGTACGAGAAGGCGCTGACCGGCACCACGTCCGCCGACCCCGCCGAGTGGTACGGCGCCGTCGCCCGCTACAGCCAGTCGCCCGACCGCAAGGCCGCGGCCGGATTCGCCGACCGGGTGTACGCCGGGCTCAAGACCGGCGTGCAGCGGCAGACCACCGACGGCCAGCGGATGCGGCTGCCCGCCGACCCGTCCGTACGGCCCGCCACCGCGCAGCTCGACCGGCTGAAGCTGCGCAAGGCGCCGGACGCCGCCACGCCCACCGCCGCCGCCACCGAGTGCCCCGCCACCGTCGACTGCACGTTCATCGCCGCCGACCCGTCCAACGGGCAGGTCGCCAACCGGCCCGCCGACGGCATGGACGTCAAGTACATCGTCATCCACGACACCGAGGGCTCCTACGCGTCGGCCATCGCCACCTTCCAGCAGCCCGGCGGCTCCTCCGCGCACTACGTCATGCGCTCCTCGGACGGCGCCGTGACCCAGATGGTGCCCACGAAGGACCTCTCCTTCCAGGCGGGCAACTACTGGTTCAACATGCACTCCATCGGCATCGAGCACGAGGGCTTCGCCGCGCAGGGCGCCACCTGGTACACGCAGACCCAGTACCAGGCCACCGCCGATCTGGTGAAGTACCTCGCCGCGCGCTACGACATCCCGCTCGACCGCGAGCACCTCATCGGCCATGACAACGTGCCGGGCCCGGTGAACAGCTCCGTCGCCGGCATGCACTGGGACCCGGGACCGTCCTGGGACTGGTCGCTGTTCATGGGCCTGGTCGGCGCCCCGACCAACGTGCACCGCCCCGGCGTGGGCCCGGTGGGCTCCGTCGTGACGATCACGCCCAAGTTCGCCACCAACAAGCAGACGGTCCGGGTCTGCCCGGCCGAGGACCCCAGCGGCAACACGCCCGCCTGCGTCAACCGCACGCAGCCGGTGAACTTCCTGCCCGTCCGCACGGCGCCCAGCGCGACCGCGCCGCTCTTCGGCGACCAGGCCCTGCACCCCGGCGGCGCCGCCGGTACGAACGAGATCAACGACTGGGGCAGCGTCGTCCAGGACGGCCAGCAGTACGTGGTCGCCGGACGCAGCGTCGACTGGACGGCGATCTGGTTCAGCGGGAAGAAGGTGTGGTTCTACAACCCGCTCGGCAAGAACACCACGATCGCCACCGGAACGAAGGTGATCAAGGGCGCGGGTGCGGCGCCGGTCGACGTGTACGGCTCGGGCTATCCGCAGCCGGGGGAGTACCCGGCCGGGCTCTCGCCCTCCACGGAGACCCCGCTGACCTCGTACTCACTGCCCGCCGGGCAGGCGTACGTGGCGACGCAGCCGCCCGTGAGCACCGACGACTACTTCGCGACCAGCAAGACCCTGGTCGTCGGCGCGGGGAAGATGTACACGATCCAGTTCAACCACCGGGTGGCGCTCGTCAACGCGAGCGACGTCACCGTCGGCACCAGGAACTGACCGCAGGGAACCGACCGCGGGGAACTGACCGCGGGGAACTGACCGCAGAGAACCGACCAGCGGGATCAGCCGCGTGCTCACCACGCTCAGCGCATGACCGTGGTGAGCACGTCGGCCCCCAGGTTCAGCAGCAGCTCCGCATGCAGCCGGTGGTACACCATCCGCCCCTCCCGCTGCGACGTCACCAGACCCACCTCCCGCAGCCGCCGCAGATGCCGGGACACCTGCGGCTCCCCGATGCCCATGCGGACCGCCAGTTCCGACGTGGTGATCGGCTCGCTCAGCAGATGGCGGCAGAGTTCGAGCCGCGCCGGCTCCGAGATCGCGGACAGCCGGTCCCGTACCAGCGACTGCGAGACCGAGGGGCGCTGCTCCCAGTCGTCGGCGATGAAGTGCACGACGAGCGGCAGCCCTTCGTCCAGCTTCAGGATCAGATGCGGCCAGCCGTGCATGGTCGGCACCAGGAAGCAGCCGCGGTCGCGGACCTTCCCGCGCGCCGACTGGAGTTTGTCGTACGAGACGCGCGCCGGCTGCTGGGTCGCGGTGGCGGTCGGGCTGACGGACGCGAGGACCGCGTCGGCGGGTTCGGTACGCAGTTGCTCCCGCACCCGCGCGGCGACATCGCTCAGCCGGGGGCCGACCCTGCGCCACTCCTCGTCGAAGAACGCCTCGGCGCAGTGCCCGACCGTCTCGACCAGGCCGGTGCGGAACGCCTCCGGGTCGTCCACCAGCGCGTTCGCCAGCTCGCCCCGGGAGAAGGAGCGGCGCTCGCACGCCTTGACGAACTCGCGCTGCTCGGTCCTGCCGCTCAGCAGCAGGTTCGAGCCGGGGAAGACCACACCGCGTATCGCGTTGGCGGCGAGCGGTACGAAGGTCGCCAGGTCCAGGTCGAGCAAGGCGTCCAGCTCGTCGTACAGCTCGCGGCCGAGCGGCCCCTGGAGCGGGAAGAACAGCCGGCAGCGGTAGCGCGCCCACAACGGAGAGTAGTACCGCAGCTCCTGCGTGAGACTCGCGGGCAGCCGCTCGCCGGCCCGCGCCAGCCAGGTGCGGGACTCGGGGTGGTGCTCGGGCTCCGCCAGAACATGCAGGCAGGACAGAAGCTCCGCGAGAGGCGACGTACCCGCCACCAGATCCGAAGCGCCTGCCCCCGCTACGTCGAGCACGACTACCACGCGTCAACTGTAGGCGTGCGACGCGCGTCCTGCCAGGGACCGAGGTCCCGGCAGAACACGCGGCGCAAGCCCACCGCCCCGACTACCGCTCCGCCTCTGCCGACGAGGTCTCGGCCGATGCGGCCTCCGACGACGGCAGCACGAACAGCGTCAGCCACGACGGACTCTCCGGTGCCAGATGGATCCGGTTCGTCGCGACGGCCCTGCGCCGCGACGCCGCCTCGCTCTCGCCGGTGTTGGGGTTGACGTCGAACCGGGGGAAGTTGCTGGACGACACGTCCAGCCGGATCCGGTGGCCCGCCTTGAACAGGTTGGCCGTGTCCGGCGCCGTCACGGTGATCTCGTACACCTCGCCCGGATACAGCGGCTCCGGCTTCTCGTACGAGTTGCGGTAGCGGGCGCGCAGGATGCCGTCCGTCAGGTTCATCGCGTACCCGTTCGGATAGTCCGGGGTCGGCGGATGGACGTCCACGAGCTTGACGGTGAAGTCGGTGTCCGGCGCGTTCGACGACACGGAGAGCCGCACCTCGACCGGGCCCGCCACCGCCACGTCCGCGGTCAGCGGCTCCGTCTCGAAGGCCAGCACGTCGGGCCGCGACGCCAGCGGCAGATGCGGCGGCACGCTGCCGTACACCGTGGCGTCGGGCCGCTGGTCGAAGGCGCCGCCGACCATGACGGGCTCGCCCGACGTGATCTGGCCGCCCATGGTCGGTACCGGCCTGGCGGGGTCGAAGTCGTAGGCGACCTGGGTGTCGATCCCGGCCAGCGGCGCGGCCTCGGTCAGCGCGCCCTGCTCGCGCAGATAGAGCCGTACGGGCTCGGTCTCACGCGGCGGCCAGGCGTCGGCCACCCGCCAGCCGCCCCCGTGGTCGAGCCTGCCGGTCTCCGTGCGCCGGCCGGTGCCGCCGCCCATCAGGAAGTACTGCACCCGCGGGTAGTCGTCCTGGTCACCCGCGGCCGACAGCCCCAGATGGCGGTCGAACCAGCGCGCCCGGAACTTCAGATAGTCCGGCGCGAGATTACCGTCCAGCGTCGCCGCAGCGCCGAAGTCCACGTCGCCCGCGTAGCTGTCGCTGCGCGCGCCGTGCGTCCAGGGGCCCACGACGAGGTACGCCGGGCTGGTCTTGCGCGCGCCGAGCTGCTGGAAGTTCTCCACGGCCGTGCGGACGTACGGGTCGTACCAGCTCACCATGTGCAGGCTCGGTACGTCGGGGAAGTCGGCGTAGAAGCCGCGGCCGTAGATGCCGAGCTGCTTCCAGAAGCCGTCGAACGGGCCGCGCTCCCACTGGTCGAGCAGATACTCCTCGTACTCCGGTACGGCGCGCAGCGGCGAGACCCCGCGCCGCCAGGGCATGGCCTGGAACCACTCGCGCATGTCCTGCGACTCCAGCGCGGCCAGCGTCACCGGGTCGGCCTGCACCTTGGGGCTCTGGAACGCGTGCCGGAACGCCCACGTCGCCTGCTTCAGCTCGAAGGCGCCGCCCATCCGGACCCCCGCCTCGTACGCGCTGGCGAAGCCGCCCGAGTCGACGAACATCGCGGCCAGATGGCGCGGCGACAGCGAGGCCAGCGCGGTCTGGGCGTGCGCCGAGTACGAGACGCCGGTGGTCGCGACCCGGCCGTCGCACCACGGCTGCCCGGCCAGCCACTCGACGGTGTCGTACCCGTCGGTGGCCTCGCCGAGGTACTTCACGAACGTGCCCTCGGAGTCGCCCCGGCCCCGGCAGTCCTGCCGTACGACGTTGAAGCCGCGCCCGGCGAAGAAGGCCGCCTGGTCCTCGGGGCTGATCGGGCCGCCGTGCGCGTGCAGACCGTCCGAGTAGCGGCGGTCCCTGCGCCCGTACGGTGTCCGCTCCAGCAGGACCGGCGCCGGGGCCGG
Source organism: Streptomyces sp. NPDC087906 (assembly GCF_055584925.1). Classification (NCBI taxonomy): domain Bacteria; kingdom Bacillati; phylum Actinomycetota; class Actinomycetes; order Kitasatosporales; family Streptomycetaceae; genus Streptomyces; species Streptomyces sp. NPDC087906. The sequence goes on along the minus strand of NZ_JBVJLC010000010.1, from coordinate 94,482 downwards.
CTCCTCGTGCGGGGTGTAGAGGTCGGCGACGAGGACGACGCCGTCGCGCAGCAGGGTGCGTACCGTACGCCGCCAGACGGAGCCGCCGTCGGGCAGCCGGATCTCTTCGGACGTGGTGCCGGTGGAGTCTGTGGTGCCGGTCGTGCCAGTGGTGCCAGTGGTGCCGGTCGTGCCGGTCGTGCCAGTCGTGCCGGTGGTGCCGGTCGTCGTCACTTATTGACCTGCTTCGCCAGACCGGGCCAGATCTTGATCAGCTCCGGGGCCGGCGCCTCGGTGAACCACTTGTTGTAGATCTTCATGAACGTGCCGTCGTCGACCATCTTCGCGAGCTGCTCGTCGGTCGCCTTCTGCAGCTTGGTGTTCGACTTCGGGACGGCCATCGCCGTCGCGTGGTCCACCGGCGCCGAGACGGCGACGCGCAGGTTCTTGTACTGCTTGCGGTACGCGTCCGAGTCCGGGCCGCCGACCACGAACGCGTCCAGGCCGCCGGAGAGCAGCTTGGAGACGGCGGAGGGCTGCGTCTGGAAGCTGCTGAGCTTGGCGCCGGGCATCTTCGACTTCACGAAGTCCTGCTGCACGGAGCCCGTGACGGCGCCGACGTCCTTGCCCTGGAACCCGTCGAGGGCCGTCGCCTTGTCGTCGAGGCGGGTCAGCACGTCGGTCGTGGACCAGTACAGGCCCTTGGTGAAGGCCACCGACTTCTGCCGCTCGGCCGTGACACCGAGCCCGGAAGCCGCGAGGTCGTACTGGCCCGAGGTCAGCCCCTGGAGCGCGCCGGGCACGGTGCTCGCCTTGTAGGTGACCTTGACGTCGAGGCGCTTGGCGACCTCGTCCGTGATGTCGACGATGAAGCCGACGGGCTTGCCGCTCTTGGTGGCGCTGGCGAACGGCGGCTGGTCGGTGGAGACCGCTGCCGTGATGGTGCCCGACTGGTGGAGACCGTACTTGTCACCGGCCGACGAGTCGCCGCCGCCGCACGCGGCGAGGACGAGCATGGCCGAAGCGACCGCTCCGGTGGCTGTTGCCTTCATGGCGAGATTTCTCATGGCACTGTGTCCTGTCTGTGCTGTGATCATCGGGGTGTCGTTCAGAGGACCTGGGTTCAGAGGACCTGGGTTCAGAGGACCTGGGACAGGAACGCGCGCAGCCGCGGGCTCGACGGGTTCTCCAGCAGGTCCTGGGCCGTGCCCTGCTCCGCGATCCGACCCTCGTCCATGAAGATCACCCGGTCGGCGACCTCGCGGGCGAAGCCCATCTCGTGGGTGACGACGACCATGGTCATTCCGGACGTGGCCAGCTCGCGCATCACGTCGAGCACGCCCTTGACCAGCTCGGGGTCGAGCGCGGACGTCGCCTCGTCGAAGAGCATCACCTCGGGCTGCATGACCAGCGCCCGTGCGATGGCCACCCGCTGCTGCTGCCCGCCGGACAGATTGGCCGGCCTGCTGTCGGCGAGATGGCCGAGGCCGAGCCTGCGCAGTTGGGTGTGCGCCCGCTCCTCGGCGTCCTCGCGCTTCATCTTCCGTACGTTGCGCAGGGCGGCCGTCAGGTTGCCGAGCACGGTCAGGTGCGGGAAGAGGTTGAAGTGCTGGAACACCATGCCGATCCGGGCGCGCAGCTCGTCGACGTTCACGCCGGGGTCGGTGAGGGGCACCCCCGACACGACGACCGAGCCGCCGGACGGCTTCTCCAGCAGGTTGAGGCACTTGAGCACGGTCGACTTGCCCGAGCCGGAGGGGCCGATGACACAGACCACCTCGCGGGGCGCGACGTCGAAGCTCACCCCGCGCAGGATCTCGTTCGAGCCGTAGGACTTGTGGAGGTCCTTGACGCTGATCACGGGCTCGCTCATGCCCGTACCTCCTTGTCGAGGGGACCGGCGGACAGGCCGACACCCGGCTGCTCCTCACCGGTCAGCGGAGTGACGGGCGTCGGCGCGGCGGCGGCGGGGCGCGGACCTGACGGGCCGTTGCGCATCTTGCGGTCCAGCCAGTTCACGAAGTAGGTCAGCGGGACCGTGATCACGAGGTAGCAGAGGGCCGCCGCCACCAGCGCCGACGAGTTGTACGTGGCCGCCTGGTGCTCCTGCGCGATGAAGTACAGCTCCCGCTGGCCGACCGAGAGCCCCAGCAGGTAGACCAGGGAGCTTTCCTTGACGTCGACGATGAACTGGCCGGTCAGCGCGGGCAGGACGTTGCGGATGCCCTGCGGCACCACGACGACCCGCATGGTGTTCAGGTACGACATGCCGAGGCTGCGGCCCGCCTGCATCTGGCCCGGCGGTACGGACTGGATGCCGGAGCGGAAGATCTCGGCGCAGTAGGCGGCGGAGATCAGGCCGACGGCGACGACCGCGTACCCGAGCGGGCTGCGCCCGAAGGGCCGGATACCGGCCGCGGGGAGTCCGAGGCCGACGAGGCTGACGGTCACGATCGCCGGCATGCCCCGGAAGACGTCCACGTAGATCCGGGCCGGCAGCCGCACCAGCCAGTTGCCGGAGAGCAGCAGCACGGCGAGCAGCATGCCGACGACGAGGCCGAAGACAATCGCCAGCGCCGCGATCAGCAGGGTGTTGCCGAGTCCCTCGGTGAGGAGGCTGGGCAGCACGTTCCATATCTCGTGCCAACTGAAGAACGTGTGGAGGAAATCGTGCACGGTCGCTCCGCTCGACATGGGACGACACACGCCCCCGACCTCGGTATTCGCGTCACCATAGGGGCGCTGCGGCAGGACGGCCCGGACAGTTGCGCCACAGTGGTAACTGTCGGCGGAGGCTCTGATTCCGTATTGCGTGGGGGATGCAGGCAGTTCTGGACGCCCGGCCGGCGCTGTCGGATGTGGCGGATCTGACACCGTTTGTCCATGGGGTGGTCAGCCGCGGGACGGTCCGGGTGATCAAGCGCAGTTCCGGTCACATGATCGGTACGCAGCCGAAACAGCCTGGTAGGTACGCTGACGGCGCCCATTCGGTGCTTCCTACACATGCCTTCGGCGACCCTCTTTTTCGCCGACTTCACATCCCCCCACGCGTCAGGGCCATCCACCTACGACGACAGGGAAACTCGCCTGATGTCAGCGGACACCACCCCCGTCAGCACCCCCCGTACCTCTTCCGCTCCCGCCTCCCGCGGGCTGAGCCGGCGTGCCGTCCTCGGTAGCGCCGCCGCCGTGACCGGAGCCGCCGCCGTCTCGGCGGCGACCGCAGCCCCCGCCCTCGCCGCGACACCGCCCGCCGCCGTACCCGCCGCTTTCACACCCGCCGCTTTCACCGCCGCGCTCCCGAGCGTGTCGGGCATCAAGAAGCGCGCCAGACTCGTCGACTACGAGGTGATCGAACTCGCCGCGCTGCTGAGAGCCGGGGCCACCACCTCCGTCAAGGTCACCCAGGCGTACCTGGACCGGATCGACCGCTTCAACGGCCCCTTCGAGACGTACGCCGACAACGGCCTCTACAACGCCTTCGTCCGGGTCGACAAGGCCGGCGCCCTGGCCCAGGCCCGCGCGGCCGACGCCCGGTTCGCCAAGGCCAGGCAGCACGGGCACGGCCGTTCCGGCGGCCACGGCGACAACGGCGGTCATGACGACGACGACCTGCCGCCGCTGCTCGGCATCCCGTTCGGCATCAAGGACTCCGTCGCCGTCAAGGGCTTCGAGGCCAAGGACGGCAGCCACGCCTTCGACGGGAACGCGGCCCTGCGGGACGCGACCGTCGTCCACCGGCTGCGCGAAGCCGGTGCCGTGATCCTCGGGCACACCATCTGCTCCGCCTTCTCCGGCTCGATCACCGGCACCTTCGCCGGCAACGCCTGGGGGCTGAAGTACGTACCCGGCGGCTCCAGCCAGGGCTCGGGCGTCGCCACGGTCGCGCGGCTCGCGGCAGCCACCATCGGCGAGGAGACCGGCGGCTCGATCGTCATGCCGTCGGCCGCCAACGGCGCGAGCGGCATCAAGCCGTCGCTCGGCACGTCGTCCGTCGCCGGGCTGATGCCGCTGTCGCCGGGGTACGACGTGCTCGGCCCGATCGCCCGGTCCGTACGCGACGCCTCGCTCATCCTGTCCGTCATGCTCGGCCCCGACCCGGCCAACGACCCGCTGACCCTCGCCGCCCCCGACCCCTTCCCCGCCATGCCGCTCACCCCGCGCAAGGGACGCAAGCCGCTCGCGGGCATCACCATCGGCATCCCGCAGACGGACTGGATGCGCACCAGCGCCGGTGTCCAGGTCGGCGTGCCGCCGCAGGACACGTACGACGACGACCACCGCGCCGCGTTCGAGCGGCTGCGCCGCCAGCTCACCGCGCTCGGCGCGAAGGTGAAGGAGTTCGCCGGGCTCGATGTGACGAAGGCGGAGAACGACCCGTACTTCTCCAGCTCCGACGTGCTCGCCACGGTCGACGGCTCGCCCGTCTCGCCGTCGTCGGCGGTGCTGAGCCCCAACCGGTACGAGATCCGGTACTGGGACGCGGTGAAGGACTTCGCCGCCACCCGCCCCGCCGACCAGGCGAAGACGCTCCAGTCCCAGTACGGGCGGCGCGCCCCCGGCGAGTCGGCGGCCTCGTTCGAGTCGGCCACCCGGTTCGGCGGCGCGATACCGGCGTCCGTGCGGGTGGAGGGCGAGCACCGGCGCCGTACGCTCCAGGCCAACTACCAGGCGGCGCTGGACGACGCCGGGGTCGACTTCATGCTCGTGATGAGCCTCGGGGCGCAGATCGGGCCCCGTACGGGCAGCGGCTTCCCGGTCTACCGGGCGTACTACCAGCTCCCCAACGCCCTTGCCTGGCCCATGGTCTCGTTCCCCGTCGGCTACGACAGCACGGACGCGGGGCTGCCCATCACCGCGCAGTTCTGGGGGCCGCGCTTCAGCGAGCCGGCGATCGTGCAGGCGGCCATCGACTACCAGGACAACTATCCCGAGTACCACAACGCGGCCCCGCCCGACCCGCGTCCGGCGCCGGCCGCCGAGCGCGTACCGCGCGCCCTGACGGCCGAACTGCCCGTGCCGCCCGAGCTGTCCAACGACCCGCTGATCGCCGAGGAGGCCCTGCGATGAGTTTTCTGACCGTGGGCTGGGAGCCGGTGCTGAACGCGGGGCTGCTGCCGCAGCACCCGGGCGACGGCGACGAGCCGGTGGCGACGGTGGGCTGGCTGCCGAAGCTGGGGACGGCGTTCTACCCGTACCCCGACGACGACCCGGAGGCGCCGGAGCGGACCTGACGGTCCGTGAAGGCCAGCCGGGATACCGGGCGGGCCCGCTCCGAGGTCGGTCGGAGCGGGCCCCGTACTAAGTTGCAGGGCGCCAACCTCGAGGGTCAGTTTGCCAGAATCTGCCATGAGGCGGGCCGATAAAGGCTAGCCTCATGGCCAAGACAATGACCAGGGGGGCCTTGTGGCTTTACTACCTTCGTACGCCGAGCAGTCTGCAAGCGTGGCATGTGACCTTCCAGCATTTGGTGGGTTCAGCCTTACTCAGGCTCGAAGGGAGTTGGCGGAGCTATTGGGAAGAATCGGGCAGAGTGGTTTCTTCGATGAATACACCAAGCACGACATCACCCACATTGACGAGATGCTCAAAAAGCTCGACTGGCTTGTCACGCCTCAGACACGCGAGGCTATGACACCGGCCGACTGGCTGCTTCTGGTCCTTTCTGTTTATTTCCATGACCTTGGAATGTTGGTCACCAAGGATGAATATGAAAGTCGCGACGACTCTGAATTCGCCGACTTCTGTAAGGAGATTCTCAACACGCCGGACGCTGAGGGTCGTGACTATTTCGCTCGACTGGGCGGCTTGAGTGAGCCAGATAAAGAGCGATTCCTGTATCAAGAATTTGTCCGCTACTACCATGCCACCAGAGTTCGTAAATGGATCGAGGGGGATCTCTCCCCAAATTTTGGCGTGAACGCAGTTATTGTTGAGGAGATTCAACGACTTCTGGGCTCGATTGACTCGGTCTTCAAGGAAGACTTGGCCAAAGTGTGTGAGAGTCACCATCTGAACGACCTCTATGATGCGAAAAAATATCCCGTTGACCAGTATTACGGATCGACGGAACATGAACGAGCCAACGTGCAGTTCGCAGCCATTCTTCTTCGCACGGTAGATCTGCTTCACATCACACGTGACCGGACTCCTTCGGTTGCATTTCGGGTTTTCAATCCTTCTGATCCTATTAGTCAAAATGAATGGGCTAAGCAGTCGGCCGTGCGTGCCGTTGTGGCGCTGAAGGGTACTGATAAGGACGGAATTCCGTCAGATTCTGCGCCGCAAGACACTATTTCTGTTCATGCGACCTTTACGGATGAGAATGGATTTTTTGGCCTCACTTCATATTTGAAGTACGCGGCCGATCAGTTGCGTAAAAGCTACGAGTGGGTTCAGCGTTCGAACTCAAGCAAGGGCACAAGATACTTCTTTCCTTGGAGGATTATCGACACGACACGTGTTGAGGCACGCGGATTTCTCACCGAACCGTTCCAGTTCACTATTGATCAAGAGCGAGTCCTGGATCTTTTGACTGGCCATACTCTCTACAACGACACGAATGTTGTCCTGCGGGAGCTGGTCCAGAATTCGCTTGATGCTGTTCGAGTGAAGCATGATATCCGAGCGCCCCACGATGGTTCAGTGAGCATTTCATGGAATAGTGAGGAGCGTACTCTGGAAGTATGTGATAATGGCACCGGAATGACACAAGAGGTCATTGAAAACAATCTACTGAGGGCGGGTTCAAGTCTCTATCAAGACCCTGAATTCCGTAAAAAACATCCGTCTTTCAACCCTATTAGCCGATTCGGCATCGGGGTCCTCTCAACCTTCATGGTTGCCGACCAAGTGGAGATCATCACCTGCCACCCGGACGAAGAAAAGGCTCGACAGCTTTCTTTGCGCTCAGTTCATGGACAATACTTGGTGCGCACCCTGGATAAAAACCATGAAGTTCCAGCATCTATTCGGCCTCACGGAACTATTGTTAGACTGACCCTCCGTCCGAGTGCGGAGCTGAAGAATGTAACCAAGACCGCGCAACACTGGGTGGTATTGCCTCAGTGTAATGTCACGGTACAAGAGGACAAAGAAGCCGTCGTGACGGTGGGTTATACCTCTGTGGGAAAAGCCCTTGAAGATGCAATCAAGCGCTCTAGCCCAAGCTCCGCTTCAGCGTTGGAAAAGGGAAATATCAAGGTAGTCGAGCGGCACAACGCAGGTCTGTCTATTGCCTATGGCCTTAGGTGGAACCAGCATTTCAGAGAATGGACGTTCCTGTGGGCCGAGCCACATGGCGCTAGGCGGGGGGTTGTGCATGATGATTTGGTGGTGACCACGGGTGTATGCGTCGCAGGCGTGCGCGTCGAATCATCCACTCCGGGTTTTCGCGGTACTGGCCCTATCGCGGCCCTTGCGAATACTTTTGGCCCTGTGTCTCCTCGCACAAATGTGGCCCGGTCGGCTCTGGAACCTACTTCGGAGCGGAATTCATTCGTTCAACAGTGTTACGAGTCCTACAGTCAGCATGTAATCGAGGAAATTCAGCAGTTGCAAACGGAACGCCAGCATTCGATTACATGGGCGACTGAAGAAGCAGTTATCATCGCTGGGCCACTTAAGGGGCAAGGGAGCCCCGTCTCGCCGGATCTGCTGAGAAATGCTATTCGAGGAATTCCCTTCTTCCTGATTGAAGAGGACGGCATCAGGAAGAGAGTAACAGCGCAAGATTTGCGACAGTATGAAAAGATCGAGACCACAGAGAGCGCCGTCACGGAGCATGTGGAGTATCTGCTTAGGGAGCTTCCAGGAGGCACTCGGGAATCTGTCCTAAATCTCCTTAGCGCTAATCAACAGGAGGGCATCTCATCGAATAATCCTATTTTGTGCTCCCGTCTGGGGAGAACCGATGAAATTGACGAACTATTTCTATCCGAATGGGAGGTATCTGAGGTCGCGGGGGACATCGATAACCGTAGCTGTAGCGTCACATGGGTAAAGAAGGAAGGGAGTACGCGATGGACGCCGGGTGACGTTATGAAGAGCCCACTTGAAACTTTGGAGCGTGAACGCGAAAGTTATGGAGGGAGAGCTGCGCCTCTCGTTCTGATTCCAATTGGTGAAGTCGCTGTCTCGGGCTTCAGTGACAGCATGCAGGGATTTATTGCAGGAGATAGACGATACCTTCTGCCCAACCACCCCTGGCAGAGAATGGTGGATGAACTCGCTACCAAATATGATTCAGAAGATTTCCAGACACGCCTACTTCTGCTCTGTTGGCTCATTACTCGGCGAGTAGGCACCGGTGATCAATTCAATCGTTACGGCACGTCACGTAAAGCATACTCGGTGGCGGAGACGCAAGAAGTTTTGCAGAGGCAAGGGTTTTTGCATTTGGTCGACTGGCCGGAATTTTCGAGAATCGCAAGCTCCAATGGCGGGGCGGTAGATTTTTTTGATACTCGTAAATGGCAGAGGTGGGGTGGGGGGAATGGCCTCTTCTTCTAGTGATGAGACTGGCGAAGTCGTTGCAAACAGTCGTTATCGCGACGGGGACTTGCGGGCTCTTGTGTTGCGGAGAATCTCAGAGCCGGATGATACGGCAGAGGCCGTAAAGGAGCTATTTGTGTGGGTGGAGGAATTCGTCGTAGACTCCATCAACTGGTATACGCGCGAAAAAATATCAAAGGCGAGATGGTCTCGATTCTTGCGAATTTCTGCCGTATTGAGTTTTGCCCTAGGGGCGGTTACGCCAGTGGTCGTGGTAGGAATGGGCTGGTCGCGGCAAGCGATTTGGGGGTACGGGATAATCGGAATAGGCGCCTCCTGTGTTGCTGTGGATAGAGTTTGCGGATTCTCTTCTTCGTGGATGAGGTACGTCTCGACCGCCATCTCTCTCAATCGTCAGTTAATCATGTTTCAGGCGTCGTGGCTGAGAATTGAGGCGAAGTTGACTCATCAGCCGATTTCAGAGAACTTTGCCGAAGCGGTGCAGGAACTAATCAACTTTGTGGATGCGGCCTCCCTGCTGATGGAGAATGAGACCTTGGCTTGGGTGTCGGAGTTCCAAAACCACGTTGTGCAACTTGAGTCCGGATCTATTCCTGCGTTGCCAGCGCGGAGTTAGCAAAGAGAAGGCAGTGTCGTTGCGCTAGTATTCGGGGTTTTGATGAGCGGTACTTGAAAGGCGTTACCGAACTCGCCGAGAGTGCCGCAAAGGCGACCTGGTTGTCTGACCCCGCATCACTGTGTCGTGGGGGGTATTCGAATGGGATGCCCTGGTCAGCAACGTGCCGCTCCTTGACACACTGCCCAGGAAGTAGTCCACCCTTCGCAGGCGGCGCCCTAGAGGAAGTTACGGACGGTATGCGGCGTTCATCGGGCGACTGTCTGCCCACGTTGGCGTGTGTTTGCTAAGCATCTAATAGATGATTCGCGGGTCCGCCGCCGTCAGTCCCGCTCGGTGCGCTTCCTGGCGCGGTGGGCCAGGACGAATCTGAGCGGGACCAGCAGTACCAGCGTCCACAGCGCGCCCCTCGGCGAGGCGAAGGCGATCAGCAGCGCCGCGCCGAACACGACGACGTTCGACGCCAGGTCGGTGATCAGGTTCCGGTGGGCGGGCTCGGGGCCGGAGCCCGCGGCGCGCGGCTGGTAGTGGATCGTGCGGAGCACCGCGATCTGGAGTACGTCGATGACGATGACCGTGGCCGCGTAGATGACCACGGACAGGGTCTGCGACGCGTACTCCGAGAGCAGCGTGGTCGGGAAGGGCAGCAGCGCGATGGCGCCGAGCCCGGCCAGGGAGAGCCGCAGCGACAGGCCCTCGACGCGCTGCGCGAGTTGCAGGATGCGCCGGTGGTCGCGCCAGAAGCCGGCGAGGATCGCGAAGCTCAGCGCGTACGCGCCGATGTGCGGCAGCAGGTCCTCGACCATGTCGTGGAAGCGCGGCCCGTCCAGGTCGGGTGTGACATGGATGTCCAGCACCAGCAGCGTCATGGCGATGGCGAAGATCCCGTCGGACAGCGCGATCAGCCGGACCACGTTCCGCTCGTCGGCTCTGCTGTCGGTCATCGCCCCAGCCTGACCGTGCCGGTGCCGCCGACCGGTTCATTACGCCTCTCGCGGGCACGCCGGTCCGCTCCCGCGGCGGTCATGCGACCCGCAGGTCGGCCATCGCGTCCTCGTCCCACTCGATGCCCAGGCCCGGGGTCTCCGGCGGGACCACCTCGCCGTTCTCGATCGTCAGCGCGCCGCGCGTGATCGCGCCGAGTTGCGGGATGTGTTCGACGTACATCCCGGCCGGTACGCCGCAGGCCAGGCTGGCGTGCAGCTCCATCAGGAAGTGCGGGGCGACCTGCACGCCGAACGCCTCCGCCGCGTGCGCGACCTTCAGCCACGGCGTGATGCCGCCGATCCTGGCCACGTCCACCTGCACGATGCCGGCGGCGCCCGCCGTGAGGTACTCGGCGAAGTGGCCCGCGCTGTAGACCGATTCGCCCACCGCGACGGGAACGGACGTGGCGCGCGCCAGCAGGGCGTGGCCGGTGACGTCGTCGGCGGGGAGGGGCTCCTCGAACCAGGCGATGTCGAGCGGCTCGAAGGTACGGGCGCGACGCACCGCCTCGGCGCGGGTGAGCGACTGGTTGGCGTCCACCATGAGCTCGAACGCGGGCCCCACGGCTGCCCGTACGGCGGCGAGCCGCTCCGCGTCCTCGACCGCCGTCGGCTTGCCCACCTTGAGCTTCGCGCCGCGCAGCCCGGCCGCCTTGGCCGCCGATACGTTCGCGACCAGCTCCTCGGTCGACAGGTGCAGCCAGCCGCCCTCGGTGTCGTACACCGGCAGCCGCTCGTGCGCACCGCCGGCCAGCCGCCAGAGCGGTTCGCCGGCGCGCAGGCAGCGCAGGTCCCACAGGGCGGTGTCGACGGCGGCCAGGGCGAGCGAGGTCAGCACGCCGAAGGCGGTCGCACGGGTCGACGCGAGCATGCGGGCCCAGACCGCCTCGACGTTGCGGGCGTCCTGGCCGACGAGGGTGGCCGCGAGATGGTCGCGCAGCAGCGCGAGTACGGAGCTGCCGCCGGTGCCGATCGTGTACGAGTAGCCCGTGCCGCGCAGCCCGTCGGCGGTCTCGACCGTGACGAGGACCGTCTCCTGCCGGAGGAAGGTCTGAGTGGCGTCCGTGCGGAGCGTCTCGGGTTCGATGGTGACGAGCTTGCAGTCGACGCGCTTGATCTCGCTCATAGGTCAGTTCCGGTGAGTTTCCTATAGGAAATAGAGAGCCCCTGGAGGTTAGTCGTCCGATGCGCCCATACGTCAAGGGCTTGGGCTGGATTTTCCCTGCCCGAGGGGTTCTGTGCCCGCTGCCTTTCCTATAGGTTCCCGGTCATGCAACGCATCGCGCAGGTGATCAGGGTGAAACCGGAGAAGGTGGCCGAGTACCGGGAGCTGCATCGCGCGGTGCCCGAACCCGTACTGGCCAGGCTGCGGGCCTGCCGGATCTCGAACTATTCGATCCATCTGCTGGGTGACCGGCTGTTCGCCTACTTCGAGTACCACGGCGACGACCTGGCGGCCGACCTCGCCGCGATGGCGGACGACGAGGCGACCAAGGAGTGGTGGAAGCTGACCGACCCCTGCCAGGAGCCGGTGCCGGAGGCGGCGGCGGGCGACTGGTGGACCCGGCTTGAGCAGGTCTTCCTGATGGAGTGACCGCGGACGGCTGACGGCCCGGTCCGAGCCCGGGAAACCTATAGAATCCGCGCTGGGCGAGCGGAGGAGGCCGGGCGTTGGACGGTACGGGCAGTACGGGAGGCGGTACGGGCCGGCAGCCGCAGCGCCAGGTGCTGGCCGACAGCGTCTACGAGTCGGTCAAGGCCCTGGTCATGGACCATGAGATCCAGCCCGGCGCCCGCGTCGGTATCGAGGCGCTGGCCCGCAGGCTCGACGTGTCGCCCACGCCCGTACGCGAAGCCCTGGCGCGGCTGGAGGCGGACGGACTCGTCACCAAGCGCTCGCTGGCCGGCTACCGCGCCACCGAACTGCTCACCCGGCAGGGGCTCGACGAACTCTTCGAGATGCGGCTGCTGTTGGAGCCCCGTGCCGCCGCGCTCGCCGCGCTCCACGCCGACGAGGCGCAGCTCGACGCCATCGAGGCGCTGGTCGAGGAGATGCGCGACCGGCCGGGATCGGGCGAACGGTACGCCGTGTACCGCGAGTTCGCCGCGCTCGACCAGCGGTTCCATGACGCCGTCGCCGGCGCGGCGGGCCGGCCGCTGCTCGCCGAGGCGGTCGGCCGGCTCCACAGCCACCTCCATATCTTCCGGCTCGGCAGCATCCCGGGCGCGGGCCCGCTGACTCTCGCCGAGCACGACCGCGTCCTGCGCGCCGTGCTGCGCCGCAACCCGGAACGGGCCGCCGAGGCGATGACCGGCCATCTGCGGCGCAGTCTGGACCGCCAGCACCATCGGCCCCGCGCGGACTGAAACATTTCCGCCGTGCCAGCGCGTCAGTGGGGCTCTTCAACCTCTCTGCCCGGAGCTTCACAGCTTGTCTATCCATCACGGAACTACCTGTTCAGGTCGAGCTCGCGCCACACGTCCAGACCTGCTGACGCCCTGACGCCGGGGGTTTGGCGCGCTCTGACGTTGCCGCCGTGGACCGACAGGCCCCTGCTCGCACTCACCGGGGGAAAAGGTTGAACCGTTCGCCTCACGCACCGGCAGCCACCGCCGATGAATCGAGGCCAGCCAACCCTTTCACGCCAAAAGGTCGACCGCTTTTGAGGTTTTATCTGGGAGGGGGCTGCTCTGCTCGACGGACCCGAGCAGTCAAGGTGTGTCCATTCGCAAAAAGTGGGAAGTAAGCCGCATTTTTTATCCGTTGACCTCCTACGGGTGCGCCGATAGCATCCGAACATATTCGCCCCGCAGGAGGTAATTGACTTGCGCAAGAAGTTGGCTTTCGTCGCTGCATCGGTCGCCGCAGTGGGTTCGCTTTTCGCTTTCTCCGCACCCGCACAGGCCGCGTCCGGTTCGTGTCCCAAGGAGGCCTCCACCGGAATAGGATTTTGCCTGTACTACAACTCGGGCCAGGCCGGTGCCTACTACAGATGGAGTGGGAACACGGCAGGAGTCTCGAACCTCGCCGGTCTCGTGTACCCCAATAACGGTGCTGGTGCGGGACAGGCCGTCAAGAATAACTCCGCTTCCGCTTCTTACACCATGGGCGGCGGCTGCGTGTGCACCGGAGAATACGTGCGCGTCTTCTACAGCTCCGGTTATCTCGGCAACTACGACACCGTGACGTCAAACACCGACAAGCAGCTGGTGGAGACGTACAACCAGAATGCCTCATGGCGGTACTACAGTAACCTGTAGAATTCGTTATTCGCACAGGTGCCCGCCACGAGCGGGCGCCTTTCATTCTCCGCCTGGTATTCCAACGCGCTCTCGATGGGCAAATTTCAATTATGCGAGTTAGAGTTAATTCAGTCACTCTTGGCCTTCTTTTTCTCGCCTTTTCAAGCGGCCTGACCTCGGCGTGTAGTACGAATTCTTCACCCGTGGGCCAGGGCTCCGTTCCCCGAGCTTCGACGTCGCGGATTCCTGCCTCGGTCGCCGGGTCGGGCAAGCTGACCGATCCGCTTCCCGGGCTCAAATTTCCCGTCGAGGCGTACCTGGAGTCGCCCGAGCAATTGCGCAAAGTAGCCATGGCTCAACGCTCTTTATTCGTCCGCTGCTTGGCTTCGGAGCATGTCTCCTACCGCCCTCCGGAACCCTCCCACCAGCAGCCCCCCGCTCTCACCGCCGGCCGTTATGGACCGGTAAACGAAGACCAGGCGGACTACGGCTACCACTTCATGGTGGTCGCGGCAGCCCCACCTGTCCAGCAGAATCAACCGCGGGCCGATGAGCAGAAGGCCGTCGAGGAGTGCTCCGGCAAAGCGGCCAGGCACTTCCCTCCGCTCGATGACGACGGCGTGCCCGACCGCATCAAAGCGGCGAGCTACAAAGACTCCATGATCGAGTCCGGAATGCGCGCGGTTTTTACCCGTTGGTCGAAATGCATGGCGACCGAGGGTTTTAGGTACGCGACACCAGAAGAGGCCATGCGTGATCCGCGCTGGAATTGGCAAGAAGCAAAGGCGAGCAGTATGGAGATACGCGCCGCTCACCAGGATGTCGCCTGTAAGGAGAAAACCGAACTTGTCACCGAATGGTTCGGTATCGAGACTGAAATTCAGAAGGAAGCCGTTAGAGCGAAGAGTAAGAAGCTCGAAAGAGTGCGTGCGAGGATAACTGAACGTGCGGAAACTGCCCGCGAAATACTCAGGTCCTGATCCGGAAGATAGTTCGCACTCAGTCGACCACGTGAATGACGGTCTCTTTTTTGGTGAAATCCCACAGGGCGGCTCCATCCGCGATGCTCTCACGAATGGCGCCGGTCTTCACCGTTCCGTTCGGCGCGGGAGAGGCTCCGTCGACAGCGTTAGAGAAGGCCGATTGGGCCCCGAAATAGACCGCGTGCTCAATCCGAACGCCGTCGCTTCCCGTGCCCTCAGCACGTCGAAAAGCGACTGGATACTTCCCCTCTGTCGGGACTACATTGCCCGGCCATACCGTGAAAGTGCGGACGGTAGACTCGCTCTCGGAGATCAGCCATACCCTTTTCTGGAGAATTGAATAGACAATCCGTCGCCCGACTCCGGAGTTATTGGGAACCTTTTGCATCTTGGGCTTGGTGATTGAAGGATGTGGCTTCTTACTCGGTTTGGAATCGGCCCTCGCGGTATTCTTCACGGGCTTGCTCCGGGAAGCTTGTACCGCCATAAAGGAAACCACGGCGAGGGCGGCGACCAGTAGAACGACAATCCAGGCACCGGCGGGTATCCTGCGGGTCGACACCAGACTGCTCCCTATGTCGTACTCTGCCCTTTATGGGTAAGCCTTCGCGATCATCAGCTTATCCAAGCATGCCCTATCGCGTGCTCGTCATATCACCTGCGACGCATCGAGCGGCGGTAGCCCACGCGGGAGAAGGCATGATGAGGATTTGTCTGTATTCGTCATGTGAGTCCGAAGTTCGAAGGGGGCAACGGTGGCCGAGGCCTGGCTGGCGGAGGGCGGCGAAGCCGAGGACACCCGTGACACGCCGTGCGGCATCCGCGGTCCACTTACCGATCACGATCAGCGAGTGAGCGCCGGTCGGTGCCGTCGAGGCGGCCGCACCTAGCAGCGCGAGTGCCGGATACCGCAGTTCCCGCGTGTCGCGGGGATAGGCGACCAGGACCAGGAAACGTCGCAGATCGGCTGTATCGCTCAACGCGAGGGAATCGGTCGGGAAGCCCAGACGCCTCACCAAGAAAGAACCGGCGATGACATTCGGGCAGGCATGGACTCGCTCGGTCTGCCTGGGCCCCTTTCACTCACGGGACCGGCGAGCCAGACCAAGCCCAAATATGCAATGACCCTGGTATTTAGTGGTCGTGCTCCTAGGGGTAGCAGGGGGTGTCACTTCGCGTCGGAGTACCGCTCCACCGTCGCCGTCGTGAACGGGAAGCGCACCGGTGTCTCGCCGAAGGTGATCCGCCCGGCCAGCTCGCCGGCCGCGCGGATCGCCTCGGCGACGTCCGCCGCCTCCTCGCGCGGGCAGTGCACGATCACCTCGTCGTGCTGGAAGAAGACCAGCTCGGCGCGCATCCCGGCGGTCGCCCGGCGCAGCGCCGCCAGCATCAGCAGCGCCCAGTCGGCCGCACTGCCCTGCACGACGAAGTTACGGGTGAAGCGGCCGCGGGCGCGGGCGCGTGAGCCGCTGTCGCCGCCCCGCGGTGCGTCAGCGTCCGTCCCCGGCGGGCCCTCCTGCGGGAGTCCCGCCTCCTCGTCGTCCGCGGCGCCCGCAGCGCGCGGACTCGTCCGGCCCAGCCACGTCCGTACGAGCCGGCCCTCCTCGCCCGCCCGCGCCGCTTCGTCCACGTACGCGACGGCCAGCGGGAACCGGCGGCGCAGCGCGGCCAGATTCTTCAGGCCGTCCCCGGACGTCTGGCCGTAGATCGCGCCCAGCAGCGCGATCTTCGCGTGGTCGCGGTCGCCGGAGAACGCGCGGTCGGACAGGGCCGTGTACAGATCGCCGCCATGCCCGGCGACCTCCATCAGCCCGGGGTCGCGGGAGATCGCGGCCAGCACCCGCGGCTCCATCTGGTCGGCGTCCGCCACGACAAGGCGCCAGCCCTCGTCGGCGACGACGGCGCGGCGGATCACCCGGGGGATCTGCAGCGCGCCGCCGCCGTTGGTGGTCCAGCGGCCCGAGACGGAGCCGCCCGGCTGGTACTCGGCGCGGAACCGGCCGTCCCGTACCCAGTCCTGGAGCCAGCCCCAGCCGTGCGCCGTCCAGATGCGGTACAGCTTCTTGTACTCGATGAGCGGCCCGACCGCCGGATGGTCCAGCTCGGCCAGCTCCCAGCGGCGCGTCGACTTCACCTTGATGCCGGCCTGCCCGAACGCCTTCACCACGTCCGCCGGCAGATCGGGCCGCACCCTGCGGCCGAACGCCGCCGAGACCTCGTCCGCCAGCTCGGCCAGCCTGCGCGGCTCACCGCCGCCCGCGTACCGGTCGCCCAGCAGCTCGGCCAGCACCTCCCGGTGCACGTCCGCCCGCCACGGCAGCCCCGCGCGGTGCATCTCGGCGGCCACCAGCATGCCCGCCGACTCGGAAGCGGTGAGCAGCCGCATCCGGCCGGGGTGCTCGGCCGCCGCATGCCTGCGCTGCTGCTCCGCGTACACGTCGAGAAGCGCGTCGAACGACAGCTCGGCCCCGGCCGACGGCTCGAACAGGGAGGACTGCGAGCCGGGCTCCGCCGAACGGGCCGGCGGATCGGGCGGTACGGGGCCGTGCCGCAACCGGGCCCAGGCGGCGGCGGCCGAGCGGGGCTCGCCGAGCTTCCCCTCATGGCCGAGCAGCAGCCCCTCGGCCACCTCGATGTCGTAGCACCGGTCGATCCGCACCCCGGCGGCCAGTAGCCTCGGAAAGAGGGCCGCGGTCGAACGCCAGACCCACCGGCCGGCCTCCGGCAGCCGCGCGCGGACCGCACCGACCAGATCTGGCTCCCGCAGCACCGGCCCCGCCGGACGGCCGTCAGGACCGAGCGGCGCCAGCAGCGCGCCTCCGTCGCCCGTCTCCGCCACCGCCCACCGTTCGGTCATGCCAGCGAGTTTCGCAGGCAGGACTGACAGCGGCGGGGCAAGATCGATCGTGGAGACGCGGAGACGCGCCGACGGACCCCTATGGAGGCTGATGTGAAAGCGATCGTGTTCGACGAGTTCGGCGGCCCCGACGTACTGCGGCTGCGCGACGTCGAGGAGCCGCACCCCGCCGCCGACCAGATCCGGATCCTGGTCAGGGCCGCGGGCGTCAACCCGATGGACTGGAAGATCCGCAACGGCTGGTTCCAGCAGATGACGCCCACCACCTTCCCCGCGATCCCCGGTGTCGAGGTGGCGGGGGTCGTGGACGAGATCGGGGACTCCGTGACCGGCTTCACCGTCGGCGACGAGGTCGTCGGCTGGTCGGCCACCGGCTCCTACGCCCAGTACGCCATCGCCGGGGTCATCGCGCCCAAGCCGGCGGGGGTGGCCTGGGACGAGGCCGTGGCGATCCCCGTCGCGGGAAACGCGGCCGAACGGGGTCTTGACCTGCTCGACCTGCGGGAGGGCGAGACGCTGCTGGTGCACGGCGCTGCCGGGGCCGTCGGCTCGATGGCCGTGCAGCTCGCCGCGGCGCGCGGCGCGACCGTGGTCGGCACGGCGTCGCCCGCCAACCACGACTACGTGCGCTCGCTGGGCGCGGTCCCGGTCACGTACGGCGACGGGCTCGTGGACCGCGTGCGCGACGTCGCCCCCCAGGGCGTGGACGCCGTCTTCGACGTCGCCGGCAAGGGCGCGCTGCCCGACTCGATCGAGCTGCGCGGCGGTACGACGGAGCGGATCGTCACCATCGCCGACATGGACGCCGAGAAGCACGGCGTGGTCTTCTCGGCCGGCGGTATGACCGACGAAGAGCGGCGGGACGTCCTGCTGCGCCATCTCGGTCTCGCGGCGGAACGGGCGCTGCGGACGCAGGTCGCGCACACGTACCCGCTGGCTGAGGCGGCGAAGGCGCAGCAGACGAGCGAGGCGGGGCACGTGCGGGGAAAGCTCGTCATCGCCCCCTGACGTACCCCCTGACACACCCCCCGACCCGCCTCCCGGCAGCCGCCCCCGCATCGCGTGCGCCCCTGACGCGCGCTCCCCTGACACGCGCTGAAGTGGCATCGCGGCGCTCCTCTCGTGCACGATGGGTAGCTCACAGTGACCTAGTGATGTCCGAGAGTAATGATGCTCACCGACAATGGACTTGTGGCCCACGACGTCTACGCACCCGAGCGGCCCTGGCTGCCCCTCACCCGGCTGCCCCTGCCGCACAAACCGGAGGCCGCTTCCAGGGCCCGTCGGCACACCAGGGAGATCCTCGCCGTCCGGCGGGTGGACAGCGAACTCGCCGCTTCCGTGGAGCTGGCCGTCAGCGAACTCGTCACCAACGCGGTACGGCACGGGGTGTGCCCCTGCGGCTGCACCCGCGGCACCGTCTCCCTCGCCCTGCTCGGGGCGGGGGAGCGGTTACGGGTCGAGGTCCGCGACCCGTCCCGTACGCCGCCGCGCTGGCCGACCGGGGTCGGCGCCGTGGACGCCGAGTCGGCGGCCGCGGAGGGGCGCGGGCTGCTGCTGGTCACGGGCCTCGCGACGGACTGGGGCGATCACGCGCGGCAGTACCGCGGCAAGGTGGTGTGGTGCGAGTTCGCGGCGGCGGCCGTAGCGGCGGCGGGCGCGGTCCCTCAGCCGCCGGTGCCCGCTCCGGCCCTGTGGCGCAGCGCGTCCAGAGCCTCGGCCAGCCCCTCTTCGAGATAGCTCAGCCGGTCGGTCGCGATCAGCAGCGTCGCACCGCCGGTGACGGCCGTCAGGATCGCCGTCGCCGACCGGCCCACGTCGACCCCGGCGTCGATCTCGCCGCTGTCCTTCAGCGCCTGCACCCCGGCGACCAGATACGCGTGCCACCGGTCGTACAGCTCGGTGACGATGGTCCGGGTGGCCGGGTCGGCCAGCCCGAGCTGCGCGGTGAGGGCCGACAGCGGGCAGTTCCTGCGCTGCGCGTCGTACTTCGCGATCACCCGCTCCCGCCACGCCTGCCAGGCGGCCCAGCTCGTCAGCTCCCCGAGCATCGGCTGCTGGTCGGCGAGGACCTGCCCCGCCTCGTACTCCGCGACGGCCAGCAGCAGATCGGACTTGCCGTCGGGGAAGTAGTGGAAGAGCTGGCTCTTGCTGGTCGAGGTGACGGCCCGGATGTCGTCGAGGCCGATGGCCGTGCCCCGCTCCCGGATGAGCGTGGCCGCGCCCTCCACGATCCGCTGCCGGGTGGCGGCACCCTTCGGCGTCAACACGCGCTCCATACGACCCACGATAGGCGACACCCGCCGCGGCGGCGCCGGGCGTTCAGCCGTCCAGCCGCCTGATCACCCGGGCCGGGTTGCCCACCGCCAGCACGCCGGCGGGCAGATCCTTCGTGACGACGGACCCCGCGCCGACCACCGTGCTCTCACCGATCGTCACACCGGGGCAGACGATCACGCCGCCGCCCAGCCAGACGTTGTCCCCGACGGTCACCGGCAGGGCCTTCTCCCAGCCGGCCCTGCGGCGCTCGGCGTCCATTTCGTGGGCCGGGGTGAGGAGCTGGACGTTCGGGCCGATCTGGACGTCCGAGCCGATGGTGATCGCCGCCGCGTCGAGGAAGACCGCGTTGAAGTTGATGAAGGTGCGGTCGCCGATGGTGATGTAGGAGCCGTAGTCGCAGTGGAACGGCGGGCGTACCTGCACGCCCTCGCCCACCGAGCCGAGCAGCTCCTCCAGGGCCTTCTCCCGCGCCGCGCGGCTCGCGCCGCCCGCGTTGTAGGCGGCGCAGAGCGCGATCCGGGTCTCGGTCTGCGCCATCAGCTCCGGGTCGTCGGGGATGTACCAGTCCCCGGCCAGCATGCGGTCCTTGTTCTCGCCCACAGGGGTCCTCTCGTCGCCGCCCGCTCCTCCCGCCACCGTAATCGATTCGTGATCCACAGCCTGTGGACGGTGGGATCATGGCGGCATGGGTGAGACGAACGGCGGCGGTACGGGCGGTACGGGCGAGACGGGGGGTACGGGCGGTACGGGCGGTACGACGCCGGGGACCGTCGAGCGCGCGCTGCGCGCCGCCCTCTCGGCGGACACCGACACCGGAGCCTCCCTGCTGGCCGCCGACCCGGCGGCCGACGCCGAGCTGCGGCGGCGCGGCGAGGGGTACGTCCGGCTGGCCTGGGAGCGCGGCTGGCAGCCCGCCGACGTCGTACGGATGGTGCGGCGCGACCTCGAAGAGGCGCATGTGCGGCTCGTCGCCGAGCTGATCGAGGCGGAGACGGGACGGTACGAGCGGCTGCCGCGCCGCTGGAGCGGGCAACTGGCCGACCTGACCGCGACGGCCGCGAGCACCGGCCGCCCGGAGCGGCGCGCCGACCGCTTCTCGTACGCCGTCTCCGTACTGGAGCTGTACCGGCTGCTGGCCAGACTGCCGGCGATCGAGCCGGTCGGCCCGGTGCCCGGCGCCCCCGTCCATCTGCCGCCCGCCGACGCGGCGGACGAGCCGCGCATGCTCACCCGGATCCGCGCGCTGCTCGCCAAGGCCGAGGCGACGGGCTATCCGCCGGAGGCCGAGGCGCTCACGGCGAAGGCGCAGGAGCTGATGGCGCGGCACAGCATCGACGAGGCGCTCCTCGCGGACCGCGCGCACAGCGGCGACGTGCCGGGCGCCTGCCGGATCGGGGTGGACGCGCCGTACGAGGCGGCGAAGGCGATCCTGCTCGACGCGGTCGCTTCGGCCAACCGCTGCCGGGCGGTGTGGAACAGCGCGTTCGGCTTCTCGACCGTGGTCGGTTTCGAGCCGGATCTCGCGGCCGTCGAGCTGCTGCACACCTCGCTGCTCGTGCAGGGCACGGCGGCGATGACCCGCGCGGAGGCGGACCAGCGGGCAGCGGGGCGGCGGCGGACGAAGACCTTCCGGCAGTCGTTCCTGCTGGCGTACGCGCACCGCGTCGGCGAGCGGCTGGCGGCGGCGACCGAGCAGGCCACCGAGCAGATGACGGCCGAGGCGGACGGCGGCGGCGGCGCGCTGCTGCCGGTGCTCGCCGCCAGGGACGTGGCGGTGACGGACCGCGCCGACCGGATGTTCCCCGAGACGGTGGCGACCCGGGTGCGCGGCGCGACCGACGCCGAGGGCTGGACGCAGGGGACGTCGGCGGCGGACCGGGCGCGAGTGCCGGGCGCCCGAGGGGCCGTTGACGCTCGTGCGCGGCGGACCCGGAAGGAGTAGGGGAGCAGGGCGGCTCAGAGGGAGGGGACGGCCGTCGGAAGTCCCTTGCCCGGCGCCTCGGTCTTCTTCAGGGTGTCCTGCTTGGTGCCCCAGGAGATCACCAGCGTCTTGCCGTCGTGGGACGTGATCGTCCCCATGGCGCGGTCGGTGTTCCCGTCGGTGCAGGTCATCGAGAGCATCGGCTGTCCCATGTCCTGCACGGACCCCTGACACACGTGCTGCTCGGCGACGAGCGCCGCCTTGCCGCTCTGCACGACGAGCGCGACGGACTTGCCGTCGGTCAGCCCGGCCCAACTGCCCTCGATGTCCTTGGCGACCTCGGCGGCCGAACTGGCGCCGGGGGCGGCCGAGATGCTCGGCGCCGCGCTCGGCGGCGGCGTACTGCTCTTGTCGGCGGCGGCGCTGTCGTCGTCACCGCCGCCGCACCCGGTGAGTACGAGTGCGGCGGCGACGCCCGCCGCTGTCACGCCGGTCCGTATGAACTCGCGCATGGTCAGGTCCCCCTCGTCGACGCCGGAGCGCGCCAAGTTATCAGCAGGGACCGGGTCCTGTCGGGGGTGCGCCCCGGCGCGAGGACTGGACCATTTCCGGGGTAGGGGATCCGAAAGGGCTCTTCGTGCGTCTCTCTTTTCAGTGCGCCCGCGCGAGGCGGCAACGCCTGTAACCAAGGGAACACCCCGCGTGCACGTGCATATGCTCATGCAGTAGCACATGAACACAGCTATGATCCGGGATAGTTGACACCTGCACCTTGCAACTCGGGGAGCGACCTGTGCACCACGTGTACAACGGCATGGCGGCCACAGAGCTGCACGGAGCGGCCTGGCAGAAGAGCAGGCACAGCAACTCGCAGGGTTCCTGCGTGGAGTTCGCCAAGCTGCCCGGCGGGGAGGTGGCGGTGCGCAACTCACGCCATCCCGACGGACCTGCTCTGGTGTACACGCCCGCGGAGATCGAGGCGATGCTCCTCGGCGTCAAGGACGGTGAGTTCGACCACCTCACCGCGACCGGCTGAGCGTACCGACGACAGAGACGACACAGACGACACAGACGACGGAGGGGCCGGCGAGCCGGCCCCTCCGATGGTCATCGGTCGTCGGTCGTCCGCCTCAGTCCTTCTGAAGCTGGAACAGCGCCCAGACCACCTTGCCGTGCAGCGCTCCGGCGAGCGGGTGCCAGCCCCAGGTGTCGCTGAACGACTCCACCAGGAACAGCCCGCGACCGGATTCGGCCGCACAGCTCTCGTCGACCTCCTGCGTCTCCGGGCTGGCGTAGCTCGGGTCGCGTACGGCGCAAACCAGCCGGGCCTGCCACCGCATCAGATGCAGCCGGACGGCGGAGTCGGACCGCTCGCGCGGGGCGTCGGCGGGCAGGGCATGCCGCAGGGCGTTGGTGACGAGTTCGGAGACGACGAGCGCGACATCGTCGAAGCGGTCGTCGAGACCCCACTGGTCGAGCGTGGCCCGGGTGAACTGGCGTGCCCCGCGCACCGCTTCGTACCTGGCGGGCAGGGCGCACGACGCCGAGCTGGACGCAGCCGTCGGATCGATCGGAGGGAGCCCGCGCCTTAACGGCTCAAGCATGGTCGATCCATTCGTCCCCATGCGGGCACTCCCGGGGTTCGCGGCCGTGGCGATACTGCGATGGTCTGATATGAGCACGCAGGTGCGCGAGCACCATGGTTCCCAATGCGCAGGGCAGATGCAAGGGCAGATGCACGTGCAGGTGCCCGCCTTGACCCTTCGTGCGGCGGTTGCAACCGATTTCTTCTTCTGGCTGCTTCTGTCCGCTTCCCAAAGGCTTCTTATTTCCGTAATCGAATGAGTACGCGCTGAAGCGTTTTGGTGGCAGAATCCGGCACTTGGGGTTCGGGGGTGCTCCAGCAGATGTCCATGGATGGGGAGGGTTGGAGACGTGACCGCAACCGAATCGGGCGGTTCCGTGGTGCGGCGCATCCTTCTTGGCTCACAGCTAAGAAGACTGCGCGAGACACGCGGCATCACACGTGAGGCCGCCGGCTACTCGATCCGCGCATCCGAATCCAAGATCAGTCGTATGGAGTTGGGACGGGTGAGCTTCAAGGCCAGAGACATCGAGGACCTGCTGACCCTCTACGGCGTCGCCGACGAACGCGAGCGAGGGGCGCTTCTCGGCCTCGCGCGCGAGGCCAACGTCGCGGGCTGGTGGCACAGTTACAGCGATGTGCTGCCCGGCTGGTTCCCAACCTACATCGGTCTGGAAGGCGCGGCCTCGCTGATCCGGGTCTACGAAGTGCAGTTCGTCCACGGCCTGTTGCAGACCGAGGCGTACGCGCACTCCGTGGTCACCCGAGGCATGCCCAACCCGGAGGCGCACCGCGCGGAGATCGACCGCCGGGTCGCCCTGCGCCTGGAGCGGCAGAAGGTCCTGGTCTCCGAGCGCGCGCCGCACTTCCATGCCGTGCTCGACGAGGCGGCGCTCCACCGTCCCTACGGTGACGCCTCGGTGATGCGGGGTCAGCTCACCCATCTGATCGAGGCGTCCGAGCAGCCGAACATCACGCTCCAGGTCATGCCGTTCAGCTTCGGCGGCCATGCCGGCGAGACCGGTTCGTTCGCGATGCTGACCTTCCCCGAGTCCGATCTGTCCGACGTGGTGTTCATGGAGCAGCTCACGAGCGCGCTCTACGTGGACAAGCGTGAGGAGGTCGCCCAGTACGAACGGGTGATGCAGCGGCTGCACGCGGACAGTCCGGGACCGGAGAAAACGCGCGATCTGCTGCACCGTCTGCTGCGGCAACTGACCTGAAGGATTTGCCCCAACTGTCTTCGGCCGCCCGTACGATGGCGGGACATCAGTCCGCGCGCTTGTGCGACGACGAAGCGACGAGGGGTCCCATGTCCTTCTTCACCAACCTGGCCCACCAGTACATCGACGGTGAGTGGAAGCCCGGGAGTGGGTCCTGGGACATCATCGACTTCAACCCGTACAACGGGGAGAAGCTCGCGTCGATCACGGTGGCCACGGCTGACGAGGTGGACCAGGCGTACCGGGCAGCGGCGCGCGCGCAGGAGGCGTGGGGCGCGGCCAACCCGTACACCAGGCGGCTGGTGTTCGAGCGCGCGCTGCGGCTGGTCGAGGACCGCGAGGCCGAGATATCCGATGCCATCGTGGCCGAGCTGGGCGGTACGCGGCTGAAGGCGGCCTTCGAGCTGCATCTCGTCAAGGAGTTCCTGCGCGAGGCCGTGCAGGTGGCGCTGCGGCCCGAGGGCCGGATCCTGCCGTCGCCGATCGACGGCAAGGAGAACCGCGTCTACCGGCTGCCCGTCGGGGTGGTCGGGGTCATCAGCCCGTTCAACTTCCCCTTCCTGCTGTCGATCAAGTCGGTCGCGCCCGCGCTGGCGCTCGGCAACGCCGTGGTGCTCAAGCCGCACCAGAACACGCCGATCTGCGGCGGGGCGCTGGTCGCGAAGATCTTCGAGGACGCGGGGCTGCCCGCGGGCCTGCTGAACGTCGTGATCACGGACATCGCCGAGATCGGTGACGCGCTCATCGAGCACCCGATCCCCTCCGTCATCTCCTTCACCGGGTCCGACGCGGTCGGCCGCCATGTCGCGACCGTCTGCGCGGCGAACTTCAAGCGCGCCATCCTCGAACTGGGCGGCAACAGCGCGTTGATCGTGCTGGACGACGCCGACATCGACTACGCGGTCGACGCGGCGGTGTTCAGCCGCTTCGTGCACCAGGGCCAGGTCTGCATGGCGGCCAACCGCATCCTGGTGGACCGCGCGGTGGAGCGGGAGTTCACCGAGAAGTTCGTCGCCAAGGTGCGGACGCTGAAGGTCGGTGATCCGGCCGACCCGGCGACGCACATCGGTCCGCTCATCAACTCCCGTCAGGCCGAGGCCGTTTCGAAGACCGTCACGGACGCGGTGGCGGCGGGTGCGACGGCGCTGCTGCACGGCGGCACCGAGGGCAACGTCGTCTCGCCTTCCGTCCTGACCGGCCTCGCCGCCGACTCGCCCCTCCTGTCCCAGGAGATCTTCGGGCCGGTCGCGATCCTCGTCCCGTTCGACGGGGAGGACGAGGCGGTCCGTATCGCCAACGACACCCCGTTCGGGCTGAGCGGCGCCGTGCACACCGCCGACATCGAGCGCGGCGTGAAGCTGGCGCACCGGGTGCGGACCGGCATGATCCACATCAACGACGGCACGGTCCACGACGAGCCGATCGTCCCGTTCGGCGGCGAGAAGCACTCGGGCTCCGGCCGGCTGAACGGTGAGTCGATGATCGACGCGTTCACCACCCAGAAGTGGATCTCGGTCCAGTACGGGCGCTCGCAGTTCCCGTTCTGAGGGGCAATAGCCTGGACGGATGTCAGCGATCCGTTTGCTCGTGCTCGGCGCGGTACGCCAGCACGGCCGGGCCCACGGTTACCAGGTCCGCAACGACCTGGAGTACTGGGGCGCCCACGAGTGGTCCAACGCCAAGCCCGGCTCGATCTACCACGCCCTGAAACAGCTCGCGAAGCAAGGCGCCCTGCTGGCGCACGAGGTCGCGCCGAGCACGGCGGGCGGTCCGCCGCGCACCGAGTACGAGCTGACCGAAGCGGGCACGGCCGAGTACTTCCGGCTGCTGCGCGCGTCCCTCGTCTCCTACGACCAGAAGATGGACGTGCTGTCGGCCGCGCTCGGCTGCGTCGTCGATCTGGAGCGGGCCGAGGTCGTCGAGCTGCTCGGCGAGCGGCTGCGGGCGATCCGGGCCTGGCGGGACGAGGTGACGGAGCACTACGTACCCGACGAAGGACCGGAGTCCCTCGGCCATATCGGCGAGATCATGCACATGTGGATCCACACGGCCGACGCCGGCGCCGAGTGGACGCGCGGCCTGATCCGGCGCATCGAGGCCGGCGCGTACACCTTCGCCGGTGAGGGCGAGCCGTTCGTCGGGGTGCTCGCCGAGGGTCGGGTGAATCCGTACGGCGGATAACGCCGCCGCTCAGTGGTGGAACGCCGTGACCTGCGACTTGTCCCGGTTCAACGGGTGCTCCTGGAGCCGCAGTTCCGGCACGATCTGCTCCAGGTCGGCGAGCAGCAGAGCGCCCAGGTCGGCGGAGAAGCCGTTGCGGCAGACGATCCGCAGCACGGACAGATCCTCCCGGTGGGCGGGGAAGGTGTACGCGGGGACCAGCCAGCCGCGCTCGCGCAGCCGCCGCGACACGTCGAACACGTCGAAGTTCGTCACGCCCGGCGCCGTCGTGAAGGCGAAGACCGGCAGCTCGTCGCCCCGGGTGAGCAGCAGGAACTCGTCCATGGCGCCGATCCGGTCGGCCAGCCGCATCGCGATGGACCTGGCCGTCTGCTGCACCGCGCGGAACCCCTCCCTGCCCAGCCGCAGGAAGGTGTAGTACTGCGCCACGACCTGCGCGCCGGGACGGGAGAAGTTCAGCGCGAAGGTGGGCATGTCACCGCCCAGGTAGTTCACCCGGAAGACCAGCTCCTCGGGCAGCTCGTCGGGCGTGCGCCACAGCGCCCAGCCGACGCCCGGGTAGACGAGCCCGTACTTGTGCCCCGAGGTGTTGATGGACGAGACGCGCGGCAGCCGGAAGTCCCAGACCAGGTCCTCGTCGAGGAACGGCGCGATCATGGCGCCGGAGGCGCCGTCCACATGGACGGGGACGTCCAGGCCCGTACGCTCCTGCAAGGCATCCAGTTCGGCGCACAGCTCGGCCACCGGTTCGTACGACCCGTCGAAGGTCGAGCCGAGCACGGCCACCACCCCGATGGTGTTCTCGTCGCAGAGGCCGACGGCGGCCTGCGGGTCGAGGTGGAAGCGGTCGCCCTCCATGGGCACCTGCCGCATCTCCACCTCCCAGAAGTTGCAGAACTTCTCCCAGCAGACCTGGACGTTGATGCCCATGACGAGATTCGGCCGGGCGGTCGCCGGATAGCGGCCCGCGTTGCGCTTGGCCCAGCGCCGCTTCAGGGCCATCCCGGCGAGCATGCACGCCTCGCTCGACCCGGTGGTCGAGCAGCCGACGGTCGTCGAGGGGTCGGGGGCGTTCCACAGGTCGGCGAGCATGACCACGCAGCGCCGCTCCAGCTCGGCGGTGCGCGGGTACTCGTCCTTGTCGATCATGTTCTTGTCCAGGCACTCGTCCATCAGCCGCCCGGCCTGCGGCTCCATCCAGGTGGAGACGAAGGTGGCGAGGTTGAGCCGCGAGTTGCCGTCGAGCATCAGCTCGTCGTGGACGAGCTGGTACGCCGTCTCGGGCGGGATCGGACCGTCGGGCAGCCGGTGCGTGGGCGGCGCCGAGTTCATCTCGCTGGTCGGGTCGGCGGCGCCGAAGAACGGGTTGAGCGAGAGACGGCGCATCTCGGCGTGGTCCTTGGCCGCGGCGTCGGCGTCGGCGTCGCCGGAGTCGTTCGTACCTGGGCGGAGCGGCATGAGCTGGTCTCCTCGCGACGGGTCCGGTCCCTCTCCCGCGAGGATACGAAGGAACCCGCCGCACCGCCCGGCGGCGTGCCCCGGTTTCCCGCGGTCCGTCAGCGGTCCGTCGGCGGTCCGTCAGCGCAGCGAGCCGCCGTCCTTCTTGAGCTGCATCAGCGGACGGCCGGTGACCAGCAGCCAGGCCGGGATCGTCGCCACGCAGAGCAGCGGCAGCACATTCGGGTCGGCGACCAGGACGGCGGCGGTGAACAGGCTCAGCCAGCCCTGCCGGGTGACGGCGAGCAGCACGCCCAGCGCGCCGCAGACCACCCCGAGCGTGGCGGGTACGGCGGGGACGAGCGCGTGCGCGCACAGGCCGAGGGAGACGCCGGCGAAGAGGGCGGGGAAGATCCGGCCGCCCCGGAACCCGCAGGCCGTCGCGACGACGACCGCCACCAGCTTCACCGCCGCCATCAGCGCGAACGACCCCGCCGACCAGCCGCCCGGGTCGGCGGCGAGGGTCTTCACCTGGTCGAGCCCCTTGAACAGGGTCAGCTTCCCGCCGAGCGCGCCGAGCAGCCCGAGGACGATCCCGCCGGCCGCCAGGGTCAGCACGGGGTTCCTGAGCGTGTGGAACGCGGTGTGCGCGTACGGCAGGCAGTACACCGCCGCCATGCCGAGCACCGCGGCGGCCGACGCGATGACCAGCGCGGCCAGCAGGTCGCCCCAGGTGGTGCCGTGGTAGCTCGGCAGGTCCAGGTCGAAGGTGGGGTGCGAGATGAGCACCGTGGTCAGCCCGCCGGCGCCCGCGGCGATCAGCGGGCCGAAGAGCTTGTCCCACAGCGAGCCGGGGCCCGGCTGGGAGCTGAGCGTCTCGGAGAGGACCAGCGCCGCCGCCACCGGCGTACCGAACAGCGCGCCGATCGTCCCGGCGGCGCCGAGCGCGACCCAGAGCATGGTGGGGCTCTGCGGCGCGATCTTGCGGCCGAGCCAGTAGGTGAGGGCGATGTTGGCGGCGGTGATCGGGTTCTCGGGCCCGACGCTCACGCCGCCCGCGAGGGCCAGCGTGGCTGTCAGCAGCAGACTCGGCAGCACCCCCGGGGCCATCGGCTTGTCGACGAGCCCGGTGGTGGCCGGATCGGGTCCCGCGTGCCCGGGTACGAACAGGACGACCAGCCCCACGGCGATCCCCGTCGCCGTGAGGATCACGAGCATCCACAGGACGGAGTAGCGGCCGATCCCGAGGGCGTCGGGCAGCGTCTGCCACAGGACGTCCTTGAGCAGATCGGCCAACTCGCTCACGCCGAGAAGCACCAGGCTCGCGACGACGCCGATCAGCAGCGAGGGAAGAACCAGCGGCAGCAGAGTGCGCGCTGACGGCGCGGGGGCGGCGGAAGCAGCGGGCTGAGCGTCGGTGGCCACGCGGCCACCGTAACGGGACAAATGCATCAGTTGGGGCGCGCACGCCCGGCCCGGCGGCCCGAGGTCCGCTGCCTGGCGGCCCCTGCCGGCGTCGGCACCGGAGTGCCCCGGCAAACCCGGGAACGAGCTAGCGGACGGGGCCGGTCGGGTCGCGGGGCCGAACCCGACGGTCGTGCCGACTGCGGCTCCGGACGGGCCCGGCGCTTCGGCCGGCCGGGCCGCCGACCGGCGCGCTCCGGTCGGCGGCCTGAGGCCCGCGCCGACGGCTGCACCGGCGTGCTCCGGCCACCCCGGAAACGAGCCGGTACGCGGCCGCTCGGGCCCGGGGCCGTGTGCGGCGGCCGTGCCGAGGGCGGCACCGGACGCGGGTCAGGACGTGGGTTCGAGCACCACCGCCGTGCCGTACGCGCACACCTCGGTGCCCACGTCGGCCGCCTCGGTCACGTCGAAGCGCATCATCAGCACCGCGTTGCCGCCGCGCGACCTGGCCTGTTCGACGAGTCGTTCCATCGCCTGGTTGCGGGTCTCCACGAGCGTCTTCGTCAGCCCCTTCAGCTCGCCGCCTACCAGGGACTTCAGCCCGGCGCCGAACTGGCTGCCGACGTTGCGGGAGCGGACGGTCAGGCCGAAGACCTCGCCGATCACCTGGCGGACCTGGAAGCCGGGCACGTCGTTCGTGGTGACGACGAGGACGTCGTCGCCGGTACCCTGGCCGCCGCCGTATTCTTCCGTTCCCATGTGCCGTCCCTCTCGCCGGTCGCTCTCGGGTCTCACCTTCGTACTCGTCTGCCCCGCCCGCATCCCGGCAGACGAGTGGAACCGCAGGAGCCCGGCGGACGTTGATAGCTTTGGGCCGGCCGACAACGCCGATTCGACGATCGACCGACACGACACAGGAGTCCCGAACCCGTGACCACCATTGCGCTCGGACCGAGCTGGCTGGACCCGGACCAGTTGATCGGGACCTTCGGTCTCCTCGGCGTCCTGGTGGTGGTCTTCGCCGAGTCCGGCCTGCTCATCGGGTTCTTCCTGCCGGGCGACTCGCTGCTGTTCACGGCCGGGCTGCTGGTCACGGCCGGCTCGCTCGACCAGCCGCTGTGGCTGGTCTGCACGCTGGTCGCCGTCGCGGCGATCGTCGGAGACCAGGTCGGCTACCTCTTCGGCCGCAAGGTCGGCCCCTCGCTGTTCCGGCGGCCGGACTCCAAGATCTTCAAGCAGGAGAACGTCGAGAAGGCGCACGAGTTCTTCGAGAAGTACGGCCCCAAGTCGCTGGTCCTGGCCCGGTTCGTGCCCGTGATCCGTACGTTCACGCCGATCATCGCCGGCGTCAGCAAGATGAACTACCGCTCGTTCATCACGTTCAACATCATCGGCGGCATGCTCTGGGGCGCCGGGGTCACGCTGCTGGGCGCCGCGCTCGGCAAGGTCGCCTTCGTCAACGCGCACATCGAGCTGATCCTGGTCGCCATCGTGCTCGTCTCCGTGGTGCCGATCGCGATCGAGTTCCTGCGGGCCCGCTCGAAGTCCAAGAAGGCCGCGGCCCAGGCGCCGCAGCCGCCCGCCGGTACGGCGGGCCGTGACGGTACGGGCCGTGACGGTACGCAGGGCCCCGAGGCGCCGGGCACCGGCGGCCGCAGGCGCCACGCCAAGAACTGACGCGGGGCACCCGCACCGGCGGCAGGGTCAGAACCCGCGCGTCCGTTTGGCCGCGCGGCGGCCCGAGGTGCGGCCCCCGCCCGGCACCCGCAGGAACAGCCGGGAGATCTCCCCACCGAGGTTCACCCCGATCGCGATGGCCAGGGCCAGTGCCACCGCCTTCGACAGCGAGGCGAGCCCCTTGTCCAGATCGTTCTGGGCGATGCCGAGCAGTCCGAAGTACGTCGCGGAACCGGGCAGCAGCGGACCGATCGCCGCCGTCACGTACGGCAGCGCCGAGGCGAACTGGTAGCGCGACAGCAACTGCCCGAACAGGCCGACGAGCCCGGCGGCCACCGCCGTCGCAGCGACCGGCGAGATATGGCCCACGTCGTGCATCGCCGCGTACACGACCCACGCCACCCCGCCGTTGAGCGAGACCAGCAGCACCGTCGACCGCTCCTGCTGGAGCAGGATCGCGAAGGCGAAGCTCAGCGCCACCGACACCAGGATCTGCAGCAGCGGCCGCGGATGGGTGTGGATCGACGAGTCCGGGTTCAGCTCGGCGCCGAGCTGCACGCCGAGATAGAGCACGAGCAGCACGCCGATGACGATCGCGATGAAGAAGTACATGACCTCCAGCAGGCGCGCCGCCGCGGTGATGTAGTAACCCGTCAGCCCGTCCTGCACGCCCGCGACCAGGGCCCGTCCCGGCAGCAGGGCGAACAGCCCACCGGTGACGACGGCCGACGGCCTGATGTCCCAGTGCTCGGCCGAACTGAGCAGGGTCAGCGCCACCCCCATCGCGGCCGGCGGCATCGCGGCGACCACGAACTGGTAGAACTCCGGCAGCCCGCGCCCCGCGCACAGCCAGGCCAGCCGGTCGCCGAGCATCGCGCAGAGCGCCGCCGCGACGAACACCACCAGATCACCGCCGACCAGCACGGAGGCGGAGCCCGCCAGCACCCCGCTCGCCACCGTCAGCGCCCAGCCGGGGTACGGGTGGCGGTTGCGGCGGATCTCGGCGAGCCGCCGGTACGCCTCCTCCAGCGTGACGTCCGTCGACTCGGTGGTGATGTCGTCGATGAGCGTGTAGACGGCCGCGAGCCGCGTGTAGTCGGTGCCCCTGCGCCGTACGGTCCTACTGGCCGTCACCGGGTCCTCGACCAGGGACGGCTGATGCGAGATCGACAGCAGCGTGAACGTGACGGTCGGCTCGCAGCGGTCGAGTCCGTACGCCCGGCTCAC
Source organism: Streptomyces sp. NPDC087906 (assembly GCF_055584925.1). NCBI lineage: Bacteria > Bacillati > Actinomycetota > Actinomycetes > Kitasatosporales > Streptomycetaceae > Streptomyces > Streptomyces sp. NPDC087906. The sequence continues at coordinate 62,369 of NZ_JBVJLC010000010.1, read as the reverse complement.
GCCGAACATCGCCGTCTCGACGTCCTCCGCGCCCTCACCGCCCGCCAGCAGCAGCTCCCCGATACGCAGCGTCAGGTCCAGCACGCGCGGCACGGCGGGCCCCGCCTCGTCGTGCCGCTGCACCGGCTCGGGTACGGGCCGCTCGCCGACCGGCATCCGCAGCAGGGTGCGCATCTGGTCCTGCCAGGGCGCCTCCTTGACTATGCGGACCATCGGGATGCCCTCGGCCGGGGTGAAGGCGGGCGGCGACTGCCGGACCCCGTACGAGGCGGGCAGCCCCGGGGGAGTGTCGAAGGCGGAGCCCCCGCTGCCGGCCGGCTGCTCGGTGTTCAGCCCCTCCGGCAGGGCGAATTCGGAGGTCGGACGGTCGTCGTCGGGGACCGGCGGCTGCTCCACCCCGAAGGGTGGGGTGAAGGCGCTGTGTGCCTCGTCCGACTGAGGTTTCCGGTCCTCCGGACCGTCCGGCTCGGCCACCACTGCGCTTCCACACTTCCTCTCGTGCCCGTCCTGTCACACCCGCCCCGCCCGCGTCTGCCCAGTATGGGCACGGTCATGGGCTGCCACATGCCGACGGGCGGCACCCCCCGGAGGGTGTGCCGCCCGTCGTGGCGCTCGGCTCGCCGCGCGTACCGTCAGTGCTGGTGCGTGCCGCCCTGCGCCTGGAGGCGCTTGTACGAGTTCTCGATCTCGGCCTCGGCCTCGGCGCGGCCGACCCAGTCGGCGCCCTCGACGGACTTGCCGGGCTCCAGGTCCTTGTAGACCTCGAAGAAGTGCTGGATCTCCAGCCGGTCGAACTCCGACACGTGGTGGATGTCCCGCAGGTGCTCGACGCGGGGGTCGGAGGCGGGGACGCAGAGCAGCTTGTCGTCGCCGCCCGCCTCGTCCGTCATCCGGAACATGCCCACGGCGCGGCACTTGATGAGGCAGCCGGGGAACGTCGGCTCGTCCAGGATGACCAGCGCGTCCAGCGGGTCGCCGTCCTCGCCGAGGGTGTTCTCCACGAAGCCGTAGTCGGCCGGGTAGCTCGTCGAGGTGAAGAGACGACGGTCAAGGCGGATGCGACCGGTCTCGTGGTCCACCTCGTACTTGTTCCGTGATCCCTTGGGGATCTCGATGGTGACGTCGAACTCCACGGGTGGCTCCTCCATGATCAACACATCTGTCCGGTGATGGTGTGCCCGCGCGCGGAGGAGGGCCCCCCGGATCGCCGCCTGACAGGCCGCATGGGCAGGGGTGCCATGCTCGCGGCAAGGCGCAATGGTTAAGTGTCCCCCACGCAGCAGTGTGATCGCGAAAGGGGCTGGTCAGCCGTGCTTGAGCCGAAAGTGTGGCAGATCACGGCAGGTTCCGTGGTCGTCGGGCTGCTGGTTGCGGCCGGTGCGGTGGCGGCGGCCGGCCCCTGGGACAACGGTCAGCGTAAGGCCGAGCGGCAGTGGGCGGTCGCCCAGGGCCGTACGGGTGGCGCACATCACCAGGTGCGCCCGGCGCCCGGATCCGCGCCGGAGCCCGCGCCCGCGCCCAGCGCCGGCGCCGTCCTGGCCGCGCTCGGCGGGTCGGGGCACGAGTCCGACCTCGCGTCCGAGAAGACGCCGACGAGCGTGCCGAGGACCATCGCCCGCAAGCTCGACCCGCTCTTCGCCGACCCGGCGCTCGGCTCCCGGCACACCGGGGTCGTGGTCGACGTGGCGACCGGCAAGCAGCTCTACGCGAAGGGCGCGGCGGTCCCGATGACGCCCGCGTCGACCGTGAAGCTCGCGACGATGACCGCCGCCCTGTCCGCGCTGGGGCCCGACCACCGCATCGCGACCACCGTCGTCGCGGGATCGGACGGGCGGAAGGTGACCCTGGTCGGCGGCGGCGACGCCACCCTCGACAGCAAGGGGCTCGCCGCGCTCGCCGACCGGACCGCGAAGGCCCTGCGCGACCGCGGCGTCAAGAAGGTCCACCTGGGCTTCGACACGTCCCTCTACTCGGGGCCGCGCGAGCACCCCATCGGCCCCAACGACAACATCGCCCCCGTCGTCGCGCTGATGAGCAACGAGGGCCGCCTGGACAGGTCCACCACCGGGCCCGCGCCGCGCAGCGGCGACCCGGCGGGCGCCGCCGCCCGGGAGTTCGCCGCGCTGCTGCGCGACCGGGGCATCGGTACGACGGCGCCGCCGCGCCCCGAGCGCGCGGCCAAGGGCGCCGAGCGCGTCGCCAGGATCTGGTCGGCGCCGCTCTCGGACCTCGTCGAGCGGGCCCTGACCCAGAGCGACAACGACATCGCGGAGTCCCTGGCCCGGCAGACCGCCGTCGCGGCCGACCAGCCCGCCAGCTTCGCGGGCGCCGGCCGGGCCGTGCTGGCCCGGCTGAAGAAGCTGAAGCTGCCGCTCACCGGCGCCCGGCTCGCCGACGGCAGCGGGCTCAGCCGCCAGGACAAGGTCAGCGCCGCCCTGCTCACCGCGCTGCTCGTACGGGACGGCGACCAGCAGTCCCCTGAGCTGCGCCCCGTACTCACCGGGCTGCCCATCGCCGGGTTCAGCGGCACCCTGCGGACCCGGTTCGCCGACGCGGCGCCGGCCGCCGGGCTGATCCGGGCCAAGACCGGCACCCTCACCGGCGTGAACACGCTCGCCGGCACGGTCGTCGACGCCGACGGGCGGCTGCTGGCCTTCGCGTTCATGGCGGGCTCCACCCCGGGCCCTGACGCGGCGCAGAAGGCCCTCGACCGGCTGGCCGCCACCCTCGTACCGACCGCCTGACCGCACGTGCCCCCTTCCCCTCAGGGGGCACCTAGGGAAAGAACCGGGCCACCGACACCTGACCGCATTCGGCGCGGACAACGTACGGTTGACGCATGACGAGCATCGGTGGTGCCGAGATGGTCGACTGGAATCTCGCGGTGGCGACCGCGACCCGCCTCGTGCGGCCGGGTCCCGAAGTGAGCCGCGAGGAAGCGCGCGAGATCGTCGCGGAACTGCGGCGGCACGCGAAGTCGGCGGAGGAACACGTCCGCGCCTACACGCGGATGATCCCCGAAGGAACGGAACCGGTGGACACCCCGGTCCTGGTCGTCGACAGGGCCGGCTGGGTGAAGGCCAACGTCGCCGGGTTCCGCGAGCTGCTGAAGCCCCTGCTGGAGAAGATGCAGGAGCGCAGGCAGAGCAGCAGCGGTCCGGGAGCCGCCGTCTTCGGCGCTGTCGGCGGCAAGGTCACCGGCGTCGAGCTGGGCATGCTGCTGTCGTTCATGTCGTCCCGGGTGCTCGGCCAGTACGAGACCTTCGCCCCCGACACCCGCGACCTGCCCTCGGCGGGCGGTGGCGGACGGCTGCTGCTCGTGGCGCCCAACATCGTCCATGTCGAGCGCGAACTGGACGTCGACCCGCACGACTTCAGGCTCTGGGTCACCCTCCACGAGGAGACCCACCGCACCCAGTTCACCGGCGTGCCCTGGCTGCGGGACCACCTGGAGGGCGAGATCCAGTCGTTCCTCCGCGAGACCGACGTCGACCCGATGACGATCCTGGAGCGGCTCAGGGAAGCCGCCCAGTCGCTCGGCGGCAACCGCGCGGACAGCGCGGCGGACGGTACGGCCGAGGACGACGACGAGGGCCGCTCGATCGTCGAACTGGTGCAGACCCCGGGCCAGCGCGAGGTACTCAGCAGGATCACCGCCGTCATGTCCCTGCTCGAAGGGCACGCGGACTACGTGATGGACGGGGTCGGCCCGCAGGTCGTGCCGTCCGTCGCCGAGATCCGCGAGAAGTTCCAGCAGCGCAGGGCCAGCGGCGCGAGCCGGCTCGACCAGGCGCTGCGCAAGCTGCTCGGCCTCGACGCCAAGCTGCGCCAGTACCGCGACGGCGAGCGTTTCGTCAGGGCCGTGGTGGAGGAGGTCGGCATGGACGGCTTCAACCGGGCGTGGACCTCGCCGAACACGCTCCCCACCAAGTCGGAGATCGCCAAACCGGCGGAGTGGATCGCGCGGGTGCACCGCAAGGCGGATTCCTGACCGGGATTCCTGAGCACCGGAAACTGTCCGTAGCGTAAGAACGCCCCAGGTATCACCCATCCGAGGGACCGTAGGTGATGGGTAGGCGTGCGATGCTCGGGTATCGGCTCGGTTCTGTCACCATCGACGCACTCTGAGTGACGGACATCGTCCCGAATCCGAGCGAGGCACCTCCCGAAAAACATCACGAAGGGCACCGGACATGGGTCCCCATCCTGCGGTCGCGGCGATACGCCTGGCGGTTCGCCGCGTACTTCACGACATCCTCACCGACAGCTCCCCGGCTTCCCGCGCCCCCGAGGCGGGACCGCCCCTGGTGCTCGTCGCCTGCTCCGGCGGCGCCGATTCCATGGCGCTCGCCTCCGCCCTCGCCTTCGAGGCCCCCAAGCTCTCCGTACGCGCCGGCGGTGTCACCGTCGACCACGGCCTGCAGAGCGGCTCCGACCGCCGCGCCGCCGAGGTCGTCGCCCGGCTCGGCGCCATGCGGCTCGACCCGGTCGAGGCCGTCGCCGTGACCGTCGGCCAGGCGGGCGGTCCCGAGGCCGCGGCGCGGGACGCCCGCTACGCCGCACTCGACCAGGTCGCCGAAGAGCACGGCGCGGCGGCGGTCCTGCTCGGCCACACCCGCGACGACCAGGCGGAAACCGTTCTGCTCGGGCTCGCACGGGGCTCCGGCACCCGGTCCCTGTCCGGTATGGCGGCCGTCTCGGGGGCGGCCGGCAGATACCGCCGCCCGTTCCTCGCGATCGACCGCCAGACGGCCCGCAAGGCCTGCCTCGTCCAGTCGATCCCCGTCTGGGACGACCCGCACAACACCGACCCCGCCTACACCCGCTCCCGGCTGCGCCACGAAGGGCTGCCGGCCCTGGAGAAGGCGCTCGGCAAAGGCGTCGTCGAGGCCTTGGCCCGTACCGCCCAGCTCTCCCGCGACGACGCCGACGCGCTCGACGCCTGGGCCGCCGACGCCGAGGGGGCCGTACGGGACGCCGCGGGGCAGTTGGAGTGCGCCAAGCTGTACGCGCTGCCGCCCGCGGTCCGCCGCCGGGTGCTGCGCAGGGCCGCCATCACCGCGGGCGCTCCGGCCGGTTCGCTGTTCGCCCGGCACATCGAAGAGGTGGACCGGCTGATCACCGGCTGGCGGGGTCAGGCGGCCATCAACCTGCCCGGCCGCGTCGAGGCCAGACGGCAGGGTGGCAGACTGGTCATCCGGCAGGGCTGAAGTGCTGGGACCTGACGGTCTGAAGTTCTCCGGCTGTGTCCACCGGGGCCGCGATCCCGGACCCCGGCCGACAACGAAAGTGAAGCGGTGGACGACAAGGACCTCGGCAGCGACCTCCAGTCGGTGCTCATCACCAAAGAAGAGATCGACGCGAAGCTGGCCGAGCTGGCGGCGAAGATCGACGCGGAGTACGCGGGCAAGGACCTGCTCCTCGTCGGGGTGCTCAAGGGCGCCGTGATGGTGATGGCGGACCTGGCACGCGCGCTGTCCTCCCCCCTGACCATGGACTGGATGGCCGTCTCCTCGTACGGGGCGGGCACCCAGTCCTCCGGTGTCGTCCGGATCCTCAAGGACCTGGACACCGACATCAAGGGCAGGCATGTCCTGATCGTCGAGGACATCATCGACTCCGGACTGACCCTGTCCTGGCTGCTGTCCAACCTGGGCTCACGGGAACCGGCCTCGCTGGAGGTCTGCACCCTGCTGCGTAAGCCGGATGCCGCAAAGGTCGCGATCGATGTGAAATGGATCGGTTTCGACATTCCCAGCGAGTTCGTCGTGGGTTATGGCCTTGATTACAACGAGAAGTACCGCAACATGCCTTTCGTCGGCACGCTGGCACCCCACGTCTACGGCGGCTGAGCGGGGCGGGAACCCCTGCCACCCGCCCGGCGTTGGAGCATGGGAAGGCGGGTTTGTCGCCGGTCCCGTGCGGTCGCGGGTGACAATGCTGGGGTACCGTCCGAAGAACAGTCTTTTTCTCACAGCAGCATTTACCTACGGGCAGGAGGGACGGAGCGTCATCGCTCCGTATGGATGGACGTGAAGCGATACTTCCGTGGGCCGGTCATGTGGATCGTGCTGGCCGTCCTCGCCGTGGTCGTGTTGATGCAGGTCGTCGGCTCGTCGGGCGGCTACAAGACAGTGGACACCGGCGAGGTCGTCCAGGCGATCTCCAAGAACCAGGCCGAACAGGTCAAGCTGACCACTGGTGACGAACAAGTCATCAAGGTCGAACTCAAGTCCGGCCAGAAGATCAAGGGCAGCGACAAGATCCAGGCCAGCTACATCGGCACCCAGGGTGCCGACCTGGCCAAGACGCTGCAGTCCAAGTTCAACAACGGCGACATCAGCAAGGGCTACACGGTCTCACCGTCGAAGCAGAGCCCGTTCCTCTCGGTACTGATCTCGCTCGTTCCGTTCGTCCTCCTTGTCGTGGTGTTCCTGTTCCTGATGAATTCGATGCAGGGCGGCGGCTCCCGGGTCATGCAGTTCGGGAAGTCGAAGGCCAAACTGCTCACGAAGGACACGCCGAAGACGACCTTCGCCGATGTGGCCGGGTCCGACGAGGCGGTCGAGGAACTGCACGAGATCAAGGAATTCCTCCAGGAACCGGCGAAGTTCCAGGCGGTCGGCGCCAAGATCCCGAAGGGTGTGCTGCTCTACGGCCCGCCCGGTACGGGCAAGACGCTGCTCGCCCGTGCCGTCGCCGGTGAGGCGGGCGTCCCGTTCTACTCGATCTCGGGTTCCGACTTCGTCGAGATGTTCGTCGGTGTCGGCGCCTCCCGGGTGCGCGACCTCTTCGAGCAGGCCAAGGCGAACGCCCCGGCGATCGTCTTCGTCGACGAGATCGACGCCGTCGGCCGGCACCGCGGTGCGGGTCTCGGCGGTGGCCACGACGAGCGCGAGCAGACGCTGAACCAGCTCCTCGTGGAGATGGACGGGTTCGACGTGAAGGGCGGCGTCATCCTGATCGCCGCCACGAACCGGCCCGACATCCTCGACCCGGCGCTGCTGCGGCCGGGCCGCTTCGACCGGCAGATCGCGGTCGACCGCCCCGACATGCAGGGCCGGCTGGAGATCCTGAAGGTCCACCAGAAGGGCAAGCCGGTCGCCCCGGACGTCGACCTGGGCGCTGTCGCCCGTCGTACGCCCGGCTTCACCGGCGCCGACCTGGCGAACGTGCTGAACGAAGCCGCGCTCCTCACGGCGCGCGGCGACCGCAAGCTCGTCGACAACAACGCGCTGGACGAGGCCATCGACCGCGTCGTGGCGGGCCCGCAGAAGCGGACCCGGATCATGTCCGAGAAGGAAAAGAAGATCACCGCGTACCACGAGGGCGGCCACGCCCTGGTCGCGGCGGCGTCTCCGAACTCCGACCCGGTGCACAAGATCACGATCCTGTCCCGAGGCCGGGCCCTGGGTTACACCATGGTCCTGCCCGACGAGGACAAGTACTCGACCACGCGCAACGAGATGCTCGACCAGCTCGCCTACATGATGGGCGGACGCGCGGCGGAGGAACTGGTCTTCCACGACCCGACCACCGGCGCCGCCAACGACATCGAGAAGGCGTCGGCGACGGCACGCGCCATGGTCACGCAGTACGGCATGACCGAGCGCCTGGGCGCGATCAAGTTCGGTGGCGACAACACCGAGCCCTTCGTCGGCCGTGAGATGGGCCATCAGCGCGACTACTCGGAAGAGGTCGCCGCGCTGGTCGACGAAGAGGTCAAGAAGCTGATCGAGACCGCGCACAACGAGGCCTGGGAGATCCTGGTCGAGAACCGCGACGTCCTCGACAATCTGGTCCTCCAGTTGCTGGAGAAGGAAACGCTCAACAAGGAGCAGATCGCCGAGGTCTTCTCGACGATCGTGAAGCGCCCGGCCCGTCCGGCGTGGACCGGCTCCTCGCGGCGTACGCCTTCGACGCGGCCGCCGGTGCTCTCCCCGAAGGAGCTGGCTCTGACCAACGGGGCCAACGGTACGAACGGCGGCCTGCCCGCCGTGACGACCGGTGAGACACCGACCGAGGCGGTCCCCGAGGACCGTCCGGAGAACTGATCCCGGGCGCCCCACCAGGCCCGGAATGGATGCCGCGCCCCCCAGGTTTTAGCCTGTGGGGGCGCGGTATTTGTCTGCCCGCCCGCGGGGACGGAACAGGAACGAGGCACCACATGAGGGACCCGATGACGCTGGACGGCGAGGGAGCCATCGGCGAATTCGACGAGAAGCGCGCCGAGAACGCCGTACGCGAACTGCTCATCGCCGTCGGGGAGGACCCGGACCGGGAGGGCCTGCGGGCCACGCCCGGCCGGGTGGCGCGGGCGTACCGGGAGATATTCGCCGGACTGTGGCAGAGCCCCGAGGACGTCCTGACGACGACGTTCGACCTCGGGCACGACGAGATGGTGCTGGTGAAGGACATCGAGGTGATGTCCTCCTGCGAGCACCACCTGGTGCCGTTCGTCGGGGTCGCGCACGTCGGCTACATCCCGTCCGCCGACGGGAAGATCACCGGTCTGTCGAAGCTGGCCCGGCTGGTGGACGTCTACGCCCGCCGCCCGCAGGTGCAGGAGCGGCTGACGACCCAGGTCGCCGAGTCCCTGATGAAGATCCTCCAGCCGCGCGGAGTGATCGTGGTCATCGAGTGCGAGCACATGTGCATGACGATGCGCGGCGTACGCAAGGCGGGGGCCAAGACGATCACCTCGGCGGTCCGTGGCCAGTTGCGCGACCCGGCGACCCGCTCGGAAGCGATGAGCCTGATCATCGGCCGCTGATACCGGGCCGGGACCTAGCGTATGGGGCTCGCCCCGTGGTGGTCGTGGTCGTCGTCCGGCCCTTCCGGGAGCTTGCAGACCCGCTCGAGGAAGAAGGCGGCGGCGATGACGGCGAAGCCGGCCAGCACCGAGAAGCCCGCGTAGATGGCCTGGTCGCGGCGGGGCGGAATGTCGAGCGAGCCCAGCAGGAACACGCCCGCGCCGCCGTAGATGCCGGCGACGAGCGCCGCCACCAGCGCGCTGGCCTGGCCGAAGACCACGGCGCGCGCCGCCATCAGCGGATCGACGCCCTTCGCCCCCGGGCGCCGCTCGCGCTGGGCCTTGAGCTGGCCGCGGAGCGAGATCGCCGTCGCGAAGAGGATGACGGCGATCAGTGCGAGGACGATGGGCGCGGCGAGCGGGACGCTCGGCAAGGTGCCCACCGAGTCCCAGAGGCGGGCGCCGCTCCAGGAGAGCACACCGGCCACCACGAACAGCCCGGCCAGGACGCCGATCCTCAACTGCTTCACCGAGAAAGCCGCCCTTCGCCTCGCCTCGAACCCTCGCCTACCTGACTGACCCGCTGAGCCTAACGACTACTCGGGCAGGCGGAGTTCCAGGTCGACCCGGTGCTGTACGCCGGTCTCGCCGACACCGGCCAGCAGCTCCGGCACGGCGCCGTGTCCGGGGAGCCGCGCCTCCGGGTCCACGTCCCGCCAGGGGGCGAGGACGAACGCGCGCTGATGGGCGCGCGGATGGGGCAGCGTGAGCAGCGGGTCGTCCGACACGACGTCCGCGTACGCCAGGATGTCCACGTCGAGGGTGCGCGGGCCCCAGCGCTCGTCCCGTACCCGGTCGAACGCCTCCTCGATGGCCTGGCCGCGCTCCAGCAGCGAGGACGGCGGGAGCGTCGTCTTCACCAGGACGACCGCGTTGAAGTACGAGGGCTGGGAGCCGGGTTCGACGCCCCACGGCTCCGTCTCGTACACCGGGGAGACCGCCTTCACCCGCAGTCCCGGGGTGTCCTCCAGCGCGTCGACCGCGCCTTGCAGGGTCTCCAGCCTGTTGCCGAGGTTGGAGCCGAGGGCGATGACGGCGCGCTGCGGGTTGGACAGGGTGACATCGGCTGCGTCCACCTGGGCGACCACGGAGGCGGGGACCGGCTGGACGGTCGGATCGCTCTGGGTGTTCATACTCGGCTCCGGGTGATGGTGATGGTCACGTCGTCGAACGGCACGGTGATCGGGGCGTCGGGCTTGTGGACGACCACCTCGACCTCCTCGACCCCGTCGTGCTTCAGGCACTGCTGGGCGATGCGCTCCGCCAGCGTCTCGATCAGGTCGACCGGCTCGCCCTGGACGACACCCACGACCTCCTCGGCCACGATGCCGTAGTGGACGGTCTTCGCCAGGTCGTCGCCGGCTGCGGCGGGCCGTGTGTCCAGGCTCAGCACGACGTCCACGACGAAGGTCTGGCCCTCCTCGCGCTCCCGTGGGAAGACGCCATGATGCCCGCGGGCCTTGAGGCCGCGCAGCGCGACACGATCCACGCGAATCACTCCTGCTGTCGTTGGTCGGCGAATGCCCCGGCCGCGTGCGGGCGGCCAGGTCATCCCGATCGAATCTACCTGCGAGCACCGACAGCACTCGCCCGTGGGGTCAGGACGGGGAGCGGCGGTGCCGGTCGCTCCGCCCATACCCGTGCGGCCGTGAACCAACCCACGCCGGGCCCACAGCCACTCAAGCGGGTGGCTCGTCGTCCTGTTCCTCGTCCGTCTCGGCCAGTACGGGCGAGCCGTGGTGCGACCAGATCTTCCAGCCGTCGGCCGTGCGCCGGAACACGTTCGTGGCGACGACGAGCTGGCCGACGAGCGGGCCCAGTTCGCCCGCCTCCGCCGCGGGGCCGCCGCTGAGGATGTTCTCCGTGCAGGTCACCAGCGCGGTGTCGGCCGCGAGCGACACCGCGACATCGGTGAGGAAGAACTGGATGTACTCGGTGTCCGCCATGATCAGCGCGTAGGACCGCAGCACCTCGCCGCGGCCGGTGAGCACCGGCCAGCCCGGGTGGACGCAGGAGACGCCGTCGTCCTCGCCGTCCAGCCAGAGCCCGGACAGCGTCTCGATGTCGCCGCGCTCCATGGCCTCGTAGAACGTGGTGTTGGCCAGCTCGACCTGCTCGCTGTCCGGGTGCGCCGTGCCGCGTCCCTCGGCCATCAGACGGCGCCTTCCACGGCGTGTGCCACCCGTACGGCGTCGGCCGTGGCCCGTACCTCGTGGACGCGGACGGCCCAGGCGCCCTGGAGCGCGGCGATGGCCGAGATCGCGGCCGTGGCCGCGTCGCGCTCCCTGGCGGGCGGCGGTGCGCCCTCGCCGCCGGCGAGTACGTGTCCGAGGAACCGCTTGCGGGAGGCGGCGACCAGCAGCGGCCTGCCCAGCGCGTGCAGCTCGGCCTGGTGGGCGATGAGGCTGAGGTCGTGCGGTGCCTGCTTGGCGAAGCCGAGGCCGGGGTCGACGACGATACGGGCGGGGTCGACACCGCCGGCGATCACGGCGTCCATCCGCTCCCGCAGCTCGGCGACGACCTCGGCGACCACGTCGGTGTAGACGGCGCGGCTGTTCATGTCCTGGCTGAAGCCGCGCCAGTGCATGACCACGAAGGGCACTTCGGCGGCAGCGACGGTGGGCACCATGGCGGGGTCGGCGAGACCGCCGCTCACGTCGTTGACGAGGACGGCGCCGGCGGCGACCGCCTGCTCGGCGACGGAGGCGCGCATCGTGTCGACGGACACGAGGACGCCTTCGGAGGCCAGCCCCCGTACGACGGGCACGACCCGGCGCAGCTCCTCGTCCTCGTCCACGCGCGAGGCACCGGGACGGGTGGACTCACCGCCGACGTCGACGAGGTCGGCGCCCTCGGTGACGAGGTGGAGGCCGTGCTTGACGGCGGCGGTGGTGTCGAACCAGCGGCCGCCGTCGGAGAAGGAGTCGGGCGTGACATTGACGACACCCATCACCGCGCACCTGCCCCACTCCGGCAGCCCTGCGACGGTGTTCCCCTCGCGTCCTCCGCGCAACGTACTCATGCCCCCAACCCTATGGCCGGGTCCGGCTCAGTGCGGGGCGACCGTGCTGACCGTCTCCAGCTCCACCGCCGTGCGCGGGATGGCCTGCGCGTCCGCGTCGATCGACCTGCGCAGCGCCTCGTGCAGCCGGGCCGGGGTGAGGACGCCGAGGAACCGGCCGGTCTCCTCCTTGTCGATGACCGCGATCCAGCCAGCGTCGTGCTGGAGCATCGTGGCGAACGCCTGCTTGAGCGAGGCGCCGACCGGCAGCCACGCCTCCATCCGGCGGGCGCGCTCCCGTACGGTCCCCGAGGCGCCGGTCTGCTCGGTGGAGATCCAGCCGTGCAGCTTGTCGTCGGGGCCGAGGACGACGGCCCAGCGCGCGCCGTCCTTCGCGAGCCGCGCCGCCGCCGTCTCCAGCGGGTCGTCGAGGTGCAGCACCGGCGGCTGGTCCAGGTCGCCCTCCTCGATGGGCGTCACGGAGAGCCGTTTGAGGCCGCGGTCGGCGCCGACGAAGTCGGCGACGTACGGGGTGGCGGGGGCGCCGAGCACGGCGGCCGGCGGGTCGAACTGCTCGATCCTGCCCTGGCCGTAGACGGCGATGCGGTCGCCGAGGCGGACGGCTTCCTCGATGTCGTGTGTGACGAACAGCACGGTCTTGTGTACGGCGGCCTGTAGCCGCAGGAACTCGCTCTGCAGGTGGTCGCGTACGACGGGGTCCACCGCGCCGAACGGCTCGTCCATCAGCAGCACCGGCGGATCGGCGGCCAATGCCCTGGCCACGCCGACGCGCTGCTGCTGGCCGCCGGAGAGCTGGGCCGGGTAGCGGTCGCCGTAGACGGACGGGTCGAGACCCACCAGGTCGAGCAGTTCGGCGGCGCGCTTCTTGGCCTTGGCGCGCTGCCAGCCGAGGAGATGGGGGACGGTCGAGGTGTTCTCCAGGACCGTTTTGTGCGGGAAGAGACCGACCTGCTGAATCACGTAGCCGATACGGCGCCGCAACTCGACCGGGTCGATCTTGGCTATGTCGTCCCCGTCGAGGAATATCCGGCCCTCGGTGGGCTCGATGAGCCGGTTGACCATTTTCATGGTCGTGGTCTTCCCGCAGCCGGACGGTCCGACGAGCGTGACCAGTTCACCCGCTGACACCTCGAAGGAGAGGTCGTCGACGGCGGTGGTGCCGTCCGCGTACCGCTTGGTGACGTGCTCGAATCGGATCATGGTTCCCCATTGTGAGCCGTGTTGTGTGAAGGCCATGTTGCTGGAATGTGGCGGACTTCCGCGAATGTCAGTGGTCGGGGATAGGGTCCCCAGACGTGGGTCAGAGACATACGTTCGGGGAGTCGGGGGAGGTGGGGACGGATGAGCGCGCAAGGATGCATGGCGGCCAACGACTGGATCTGCGGTGAGTATCTTCACTCCCGCAGTCACGAGCTGATCGATGCCACGGTCCAGCATGTGTGGATCACGGCGGTCTCGGTCGCCATCGGGCTGCTGGTGGCATTCCCGCTGGCGCTGCTGGCCCGGAGCAAACCGGCTTTCGCCGCTCCCGTGCTCGGTCTGACGACTCTGCTCTACACGATTCCCTCGCTGGCGATGTTCTCGCTGCTGCTGCCGCTCTTCGGGCTCTCCGCCGGTCTGGTGATCACCGGACTCGTGCTCTATTCGCTGACCATTCTCGTGCGGAACATCATCGCGGGTCTCGAATCGGTACCGGAAGAGGCACGGGACGCCGCACGCGGAATGGGATATGGACCCGCCAGGTTGCTCTGGGAGGTCGAGCTGCCGCTCGCGCTGCCCGCGCTGATGGCCGGGCTGCGCATCGTGACGGTCTCGACCATCGCCCTGACGACGATCGGCTCGATCGTCGGCCGGGGCGGACTCGGCAATCTGATCAGCGACGCGCTGCAGACGTTCTTCAAAGCACAGGTGCTCACCGCTTCCGTGCTCTGCGTCCTGCTCGCCGTCGTCGCCGATCTGCTGCTGCTGGGCGTGCAGCGACTGCTTACGCCCTGGACCCGGATACGCACGCTGAAGGCGGTGAGCTGACGATGGGGGAGCTGGGCGGAGCCTGGACATGGCTCACCACAGGTGCCAACTGGTCCGGGCAGAACGGGGTGTGGCACCGGCTCGGCGAGCATGCGTACGTGAGCGGCGTCTCGATGCTGCTGGCGTGCCTGATAGCCCTGCCGCTCGCGCTGTGGCTCGGCCACATCGGCAAGGGCGGCGCGCTCGCGATCAACATCTCCAACGTGGGCCGCGCGATTCCGGTCTTCGCCGTCCTCGCGATCTTCATGATCTCCCCGCTGCGCAACTCGGGCTTCGTCCCGACGATCATCGCGCTCGTGCTCTTCGCCGTGCCGCCGCTGCTCACCAACGCGTACGTGGGCATGCGCGAGGTCGACCGCGCGGTGGTGGAGTCGGCCAAGGGCATGGGCATGTCCGGCACCCAGGTCTTCGCCCGGGTCGAGCTGCCGCTCGCCTACCCGCTGATCATGACCGGGCTGCGGTCGGCCGCCGTGCAGGTGGTGGCCACCGCCACCATCGCGGCGATGGTCGGTCAGGGCGGGCTCGGCCGGATCATCACCGCCGGCTTCAACACGTACAACACGGCCCAGGTCGTCGCCGGCGCGATCCTCGTCGCGCTGCTCGCGCTGCTCGTCGAGGGCGCGCTGCTGCTGCTCGACCGGCTGATCGCGCCCGCCAGGCCCGCCGCCTCGGCGGCCACCCGCCCCACCGCCGCGTCCCCCGCACCTCCCACCGCGACGACCCCCACAACAAAGACCCGCACAACCGTGTGACGACCGAACTTCGGCCTTTTGGATGGTGAACCTGATGAGCAAGACCTCGCAGATCGCGGGTGCGGTACTCGGAGTGGCGGCCCTGACCGTTTCGCTCGCCGCATGCGGCGGCGACAGCCTGGAGAAGGACAAGGGGGGCTCGGCGGCGAGCAGCGGCACGAGCGCCGGCTCGGGCTCCGGCAGCAAGGGCTCGCTGGTCGTCGGCGCCGCCTCCTTCACCGAGTCGAAGGTGCTGGCGGAGCTGTACGCGCAGACCCTGGGCAACGCCGGATACAAGACGTCCGTCACCACGGTGAGCAACCGTGAGCTGTACGAGCCGTCGCTGGAGAAGGGCGACATCGACGTCGTACCGGAATACGCGGCGACGATCACCGAATTCCTCAACGCGAAGGTGAACGGCGCGAAGGCGGCGCTGGCCAAGCCGCTCGCCTCCAGCGACGCGGCCGCCACCGTCGCCGAGTTGAAGAAGCTCGCCGAGCCGCGCGGGCTGAAGGTGCTCCAGGTCGGCGAGGCCGTCGACCAGAATGCCTTCGCCGTGACGAAGGAATTCGCCGAGAAGAACAAGCTCAAGACCCTTTCGGACCTCGGGAAGTCGAAGCTCAAGGTGAAGGTCGCCGCCGGTGACGAGTGCACCGTACGGCCCTTCTGCATCCCCGGTCTGAAGAAGACCTACAAGATCGACGTGACCGGTCTCGACCCGAAGGGCGTCGGCACCCCGCAGTCCAAGCAGGCCGTCAAGGACGGGGTGGACCAGGTGGTTCTCTCCACCACCACCGACGGCACGCTCGACAGCTTCGGCCTGGTCGTCCTGGAGGACGACAAGAAGCTGCAGAACGCCGACAACCTGCTGCCGGTGGTCAATGCGAAGGACGCCGGTTCGCCGGAGATAGCCGCGGCGCTCGACAAGCTCACGGCGACGCTCACGACCGACGATCTCGCGCAGTTGAACCTCAAGGTCGACGCCGAGCGCGCCAAGCCGGCGGATGTCGCGAAGGATTACCTGGAGTCCAAGGGCCTGCTCAAGAAGTAGTTCCGCCGGGCAACGGGAGTGGCACGGGAGGGGAGTCGGCAACGGGCGGGGAAAGATTGTCCGACCGGCCCCCCATTCCGCCCCCACGCACGGTAAATTTCCGCCATGCCACGTGGACGCCACCGCCATTCCCCACCCCTCCACAAGCTCCTGCCGCCGATCTCGGTCGCCGGAGCCGCGGTTGTCTGCGCCGCGGGCGCCTGGTTGTTCGCCGATCCGGTGGCCCTGCGGACCTGCGCGGCGCTGGCCGCCGTCGCCGCGGCC
The DNA here is from genome assembly GCF_055584925.1 of Streptomyces sp. NPDC087906. Taxonomy (NCBI): domain Bacteria; kingdom Bacillati; phylum Actinomycetota; class Actinomycetes; order Kitasatosporales; family Streptomycetaceae; genus Streptomyces; species Streptomyces sp. NPDC087906. Next base: position 46,461 of record NZ_JBVJLC010000010.1, on the reverse strand, counting down.
ACCGGTGCCTTCTTCATGCGCCGCTGGGACGAGGACGCCGGTCACCGCGTCGCCGATCTGACCCGCGCCCGCGAGAGCGACCAGTGGCAGACGGAAGAGCGGATAGCCGAACTGGAGGCGGACATCGACGAGTCGAGGGAGATCCGCGTCAAGCTCGACGGCCGGCTGCGTGCCAAGCGCGTCGAACTGGCCCGGCTGCGCGGCGAACACGCCGCGCTGCTGCGGCGGTACGCCACGGCGGAGACCGAGCGCGCGACCGCGCTCGAAGGCCGCCGCCAGCTCGCCATCGAAGCGGCGGCCGAGCCCAAGGCCCTGCCGGCGGGCAACGCCGCCACGCCGTCCGCGTACCTCATGGCCAGGCGCGCCATGGAGAACATGCCGCGCAACCACGCGAGCCAGCAGGTGAAGCGGACCGTCCGGGCCGCTCTCGACCGGGACAGGGGCAGGGGCGAGCAGCGCGCCGAGTCCAAGAAGCCGTTCAAGGAGCCGACCAAAGAGCCGGCGAGAGAGTCGGCGAAAGTGCCGGCCAAAGAAGGGGCCACGGAGCAGTCCAGGGAGGCGCTGGGGAAGCATGCGGCTGCCGCCGGAGGAGAGCAGCACAGCCGCACGTCGTCCACTCTCCCCGCCACCCGCGTCCCCACCGCTTCGGCGATCGTCCCGTACTCCGCGCAGCGCGGCCCGGTGCGGCTGCCCGGCGGGGGCTTCGACTTCTTCGGCACCCAGATCCCCGCGACCACGCACAACACGGCTGCGGCGCCCGCCGAGCAGCAGGCCGACGATGACAAGGCCGACGAGGCCGACAACGCCGACGAGCCCGACAAGACCGAGGAGCCCGGCGCCGAACTGGCCGACGTCGAAGGCGAGGACCTCGCCGACGTGGTCGGCGAGGAAGCGGTCGCCGAGCAGCGCACCACCGGGGAACCGGCCGCAGGCCAGGTCATCGATCTGACCGAGCACGACGAGACCGAACAGCTCCAACTGGGCGGCCTGCGCCGCGCGACCGGCTGAGACCGGCTGAACGCCCTTCGGGGACCGGCTACTTGTCGATGTCTCCGACGACGAAGAAGAGCGAGCCCAGGATCGCCACCATGTCGGCGACCTGGGTCCCCGGCAGCAACTCGGTGAGCGCCTGGATGTTGTTGAACGAGGCGGAGCGCAGCTTCAGCCGGTACGGCGTCTTCTCGCCCTTCGACACCAGGTAGTAGCCGTTGATGCCGAGCGGGTTCTCGGTCCAGGCGTACGTGTGCCCCTCCGGCGCCTTCAGCACCTTCGGCAGCCGCTGGTTGATCGGCCCCGGCGGCAGCTCGGCGAGCCGGTCGAGACACGCGTCGGCCAGCGCCAGCGCGTTGTGGGTCTGCTCCAGCAGGCACTCGAAGCGGGCCAGGCAGTCGCCGTCCTCGCGGGTGACGACCGTGAGCGTGTCGGCCAGTTCGCCGTACGCGAGATACGGCTCGTCGCGCCGCAGGTCGAAGTCGACGCCGGAGGCGCGGGCGATCGGCCCCGAAACGCCGTACGCGTGGACCGCGTCCCGCGACAGCACACCGACCCCGCGGGTACGGCCGCGGAAGATCTCGTTGCCGAGGACGAGACCGTCGTAGACGTCCATCCGCGACCTGACCTCGGCGACCGCGTGCCGGGCCCGGCCCGTCCAGCCGGCCGGCAGGTCCTCCTTGAGGCCGCCGACCCGGTTGAACATGTAGTGCATCCGTCCGCCGGAGATCTCCTCCATGACGCTCTGCACCTCCTCGCGCTCCCGGAACGCGTGGAACACCGGGGTGATGCCGCCCAGTTCGAGCGGATAGGAGCCGAGGAACATCAGATGGTTGAGCACCCTGTTCAGCTCGGCGAGCAGGGTCCTGGTCCACACGGCGCGCTCGGGCACCTCCATGCCGAGCATCCGCTCGACGGCCAGCACCACACCCAGCTCGTTGGCGAACGCCGACAGCCAGTCGTGGCGGTTGGCGAGCATCACGATCTGCCGGTAGTCGCGCGCCTCGAAGAGCTTCTCCGCGCCCCGGTGCATATAGCCGATGACGGGCTCGGCGCTGCGGATGACCTCGCCGTCGAGCACCAGCCGCAGCCGCAGCACGCCGTGCGTGGAAGGGTGCTGGGGGCCGATGTTGAGCACCATGTCGGTGCTCTCGGCGGCGCCGCCGACACCGACCGTCGTCCGGGTGGTCTCCGTCATGGGCGACAGTCTCTCAGAGCCAGAAATCCGCCGGGTCGGTGCCGACGGGCTGGAGGAGCCAGCCGAAGTCGCCGAGGCCACCGCGCGCCGTCAGCTCCGCCGCTTCCCCGGCCGCCGACAGGGCCCGCAGATAGCCCGCCGGGTCGGTGGCCGCCAGCTCGCGGGGCGGGCGCTGCCCCGACACCCCGAGGCGGTGCAGCGCGTCGCGCTGGCTGATCAGTTCCGCGCCGGGCAACGCGCAGGCGTCCAGCGCCACATGGGCGGTCAGGTCGCAGCTCCCGTCGGGGACGGGCGGCACCTCGCGGCCGTCCCGGAAGCCGGTCAGCGTCCCGAACGGCGGGCGGGAGTCCCGGAGATGGGCGTAGTCGGCGGCGACCGCGAGACCGCGCTCCAGCGAAGCGACGGCGGCGGCCCACGCCTCGTCGCGCGGCCGGCCGATCTCCGCCCGCGAGGTCTCCGCCCGCGAGGTCTCCGCGCGCCAGGTCTCCGCCCGTTCGCCGGGGCGGTGCGACGGCCACCAGCGGGCCAGCCACGCGGCGTCCGGCCCGTCCACGGGACCACCGGGCTCCTCGCCGCCGTCGGGCCGTACGAGGACATAGCGCGCGACACCGTCGGCGCCCGTCTCGGCCACGTCCAACGGCACGTTGTCCAACCACTCGTTGGCGAACAGCAGCCCCCGCACCCCGGCCGGCGGCTCTGCGCACCACTCGACCCGCGGATCGAGACCCGCCGGGCGCGGGGCGCGCTCGACGGCGTACGCCCGTACGGCGAGCCCGGCCGGTACGGCGGCCAGCACGCCCGCCGCCAGCTCGCCGCGGCCCGCGCCCATGTCGACGAAGGCCACCTCGCCGCCGCCGAGCGCCCGCGCCGTACCGGCCAGCAGCCGGGCGACCGCCGCGGCGAACAGCGGGGAGGCGTGCACGGACGTGCGGAAGTGCCCGGCGGGGCCCTCCGGGCGCAGATAGAAGCCGCCGGGCCCGTACAGCGCCGCCTCGGCAGCCGTACGCCAGCGGCGCGGCCCCCCGGCGCCGCTCAGGTCGCCCCGCACCCCGTCAGACTGATCTGTCTCATCCGTCACGGCGCCAAGTCTCCACCTTGGGGAGTACGCTTCCGCCGACCGGATCGGTCCTCCGGTTGACCCCTCGTCCTTTTACACATCCCTACGCTGGGTTACGTGCAGCGCCTCTACGACTTCCTCCGCAGACACCCGACGGGCGTCGACAGTTTCTGGGCTGTCGTGCTCTTCGGGATCTCACTGCTGTGGGCGATCCAGGAGACGCTGGGCGTCGAGCCGAGGCTGACCGCCATGGCCGTGGCGGCGCTGCTGAGCCTGGTCGTCGCGCTGCGCCGCAAGGCACCCGAGCGGATGCTGCTGCTGGTGACGGCCATCGGCCTGGTCCAGCTCGCGGTGGACGTGCGGGTGGGGCCGGGCGACTTCGCGATGCTGGTCATCATCTACACCGTCGCCGCCCAGGGCCGGCCGCGCTGGGCCTCGCTGCTCGCGCTGTTCGGCGGGCTGTGCGCGGCGCCGCTGTCCCAGTTGCGCTGGCCGGCGAACACGACGAGCACCGGCGGGCAGATCTTCTTCACGGTCGTGCTGGCCGTGCCGTTCGTGCTCGCCTGGGTGCTCGGCGACTCGATCCGCACCCGCCGTGCCTACTTCGACCAACTGGAGGAGCGCGCGACCCGGCTGGAGAAGGAGCGCGAGGCGCAGGCCAAGGTGGCGGTCGCGGGGGAGCGGGCCAGGATCGCCCGCGAACTGCACGACGTCGTCGCGCACAACGTCTCCGTGATGGTCGTCCAGGCCGACGGCGCCGCCTACGTCCTGGACGCGGCGCCCGACCAGGCCAAGCAGGCGCTGGAGACCATCTCCAGCACCGGCCGGCAGGCGCTCGCCGAGATGCGCAGGCTGCTCGGCGTGCTGCGCACCGGCGACACCAAGGAGGGCGGCGAGTACGTGCCGCAGCCCGACGTCGAGCAGATCGAGGACCTGGTCGAGCAGGTGCGCAAGACCGGCATCACCGTCGACTTCAAGATCGAGGGCACCGCGCGCGCCCTGCCCAGCGGCGTCGAACTCACCGCCTACCGGATCGTGCAGGAAGCCCTCACCAACAGCCGCAAGCACGGCGGCCCCGACGTCGGCGCCAGCGTGCGCCTGGTCTACTTCGACGACGGCCTCGGGCTGCTCGTCGAGGACGACGGCAGGGGCGCGGCGCACGAGATGTACGAGGACGGCGGCGCGGACGGCCACGGCCACGGGCTCATCGGCATGCGCGAGCGGGTCGGCATGGTCGGCGGCACGCTCGACGCGGGGCCGCGGCCCGGCGGCGGCTTCCGGATCAGCGCCCTGCTCCCCCTGAAACCCGCGCACTGACCGCGTACGACCCCTCGCCCACCGCTCCTACCGGACAGGAACCCGCTGATGTCGATCCGCGTCATGCTCGTCGACGACCAGATGCTGCTGCGCACCGGCTTCCGGATGGTGCTGGCGGCGCAGCCCGACATGGAGGTCGTCGCCGAGGCGGGGGACGGCGCCGAGGCGATAGAGAACCTGCGCGGCAGGGCGGTGGACGTCGTGCTGATGGACGTACGGATGCCGCGCCTCGACGGCGTCGAGGCCACCCGCCGTATCTGCGCGGCGCCGAACCCGCCGAAGGTGCTCATCCTGACCACCTTCGACCTGGACGAGTACGCCTTCTCCGGGCTCAAGGCGGGGGCCAGCGGCTTCATGCTCAAGGACGTACCGCCGGGCGAACTGCTCTCCGCCATCAGGTCGGTGCACAGCGGCGACGCGGTCGTCGCGCCGTCCACGACCCGCAGGCTGCTCGACCGGTTCTCCCCGATGCTCCCGTCGGCGGCCGAGCCCGAGCACAAGGAACTCGACCGGCTGACCACCCGCGAGCGCGAGGTGATGATGCTCGTGGCGCAGGGCCTGTCGAACGGCGAGATCGCGGGGCGGCTCGTGCTCTCGGACGCGACGGTGAAGACCCACGTGGGCCGGATCCTCACGAAGCTGGGCCTGCGCGACCGGGTGCAGGTCGTGGTGCTGGCCTACGAGACGGGCCTGGTACGAGCAGGCGGCGGCGCAAGCGCCTAGGCGCCGGGCAGCGCGTGCCCCGCAGCCCAACACCCGCGCCTGCGGCGCCGGGGCGTCCCAGCCGGCGCAGCTCACCACGGTCCCGCCGCCTACGCCCGCAGCTCGCGTTCCTGTTCCTCGACCACCAGGGCGACGAAGTCCGCCACCGCCGCCCGTACGTCGTCGGGCGTCCACTCCAGGCCGGCCTCCGCCACCGTCACCTCCGTCATCGCGACGCCGGGCAGGGACGTGCCGGCGGCGCTCCAGTGGCCGAACAGGGCCACCTTCGTCTCCTCCGCCTGGCGCAGCGACGCCTCGTTCAGCACCTGCGGCCCGAACGGCAGCCACACCTGGAACTGGTGCGTGTGCGGCGGGTCGGGGTGCACCCGGAACCACGGGGCCGCCGACGTCGCGAACCCTTCAGCGAGCGCCGCGGCCACCACGCGCGCGTGCGCCACGTACGACGGCAGCCGGGGCAGTTCGCGGTCGAGGCCCACCAGCGCGGCCAGCGCCGCCGGGTACTGCTGGTAGAGCTGGCCGCCGTAGCGGTGGCGCCAGACGCGGGCCTCGTCGACCAGGCTCTCCGAGCCGGCGAGCACCGCGCCCGAGAGACCGCCCATGGACTTGTAGAACGACACGTACACGCTGTCCGCGAGCCCCGCGATCTCGGCGAGCGGGCGGCCGAAGTGCGTCACGGTCTCCCACAGCCGGGCGCCGTCGAAGTGCACGACCGCGTCCCGCTCCCGCGCCGCGTCCACGACGTCGATCAGCTCCTCCCAGGACGGCAGCACGAACCCCGCGTCCCGCAGCGGCAGTTCCAGCATCAGCGTGCCGAAGGGCTCACCGAGGTCGCGGACCTCGTCGGCGGTCGGCAGCCGGGGCTCCCGGGTCGGATGGACCGTACGCACCCCGCTGACGGCCGGCAGCGCGCCCTGCTCGTGGACCTCGGGGTGGGCCAGCGGATGGATCGCGACGACCGGGTTGCCGGTACGCCCCGCCCAGCAGCGCAGCGCCACCTGCTGCGCCATCGTGCCCGTCGGGAAGAACGCGGCGGCGTCCGTCTCCAGCAGTTCAGCGACCCGGCGCTCCAGCTCGGCGACGACCCCGTCGCCGTAGATGTCGGGCGAGGCCGTCATGTCGTACACCGAGGCGCCGTCCTCGGCGAGCGCGGTGAGAGACGCGCTCATCGACCGGTCCCAGGCGCCGCGCGCCAGCACCCGTTCGGCGCCGCGGTGCGCGGCCCGCCTGCGCCGGCCCGCGTCCCGCTTCGACGCCGGACCGTCCTGTTCCGGCTGTTCGGCCGCCTGCTCGCTCGTGTCACCCATGAGCCGATCATCGCTCAGCCGCCGCCCGTTTCCCAGCCCGGTCCCTGTGCCAGGGGAAGTGCCCCGGGTGCTGGCGTAGCATGGCCAGAAATCGTCCGGTACCCCCCGCGGACTGGAACGGAAGGCCCCGCCGCGTGAACACCAGAGCAGCACAGGAACCTCTCGATCCGCGCGATCGGCCGGCCCGGCTGACCGTCGGTGTGGTCGGTGCGGGACGCGTAGGTCCCGCCCTCGCGGCGGCGCTGCGGCAGGCCGGGCACCGCCCCGTCGCCGTGTCCGGCGTGTCGGACGCCTCCGTACGGAGGGCGGCGGAACTGCTGCCCGACGTGCCGCTGGTGACCCCCGCCGAGGTGTTCGCACGGGCCGAGCTGGTCCTGCTGACGGTCCCCGACGACGCCCTGCCGGGACTGGTCGAAGGGCTCGCCGAGACCGGCGCCGTACGGCCGGGGCAGCTCCTCGTGCACACCTCGGGGCGGTACGGAGCCCGGGTCCTCGACCCGGCCCTGCGCGCGGGGGCCCTGCCGCTCGCGCTGCACCCCGCGATGACCTTCACCGGGACCTCCGTCGACGTGCAGCGGCTGGCCGGCTGCTCCTTCGGCGTCACCGCCCCCGACGAGCTGCGGCTGGCCGCCGAGGCGCTGGTCATCGAGATGGGCGGCGAGCCCGAGTGGATCGCCGAGGAGTCCCGCCCGCTCTACCACGCGGCCCTGGCGCTCGGCGCCAACCACCTGGTCACGCTGGTGGCCCAGTCGATGGAACTGCTCAAGACGGCGGGCGTCGCCGCCCCCGACCGGATGCTCGGCCCGCTGCTCGGCGCCGCCCTCGACAACGCCCTGCGCTCCGGCGACAGCGCCCTGACAGGACCGGTCGCGCGCGGCGACGCGGGCACCGTCGCCGCGCATGTCAGCGAGTTGCGCAAGCACGCGCCCGGCGCCGTCGCCGGCTACCTCGCGATGGCCCGTACGACGGCCGACCGGGCGCTCGCGCACGGCCTGCTCAAGCCGGAGCTGGCCGAAGACCTGCTCGACGCCCTTTCCGACGACGCCCTCGCGGACGGAGACAGCCGATGACCCCCCTCGCACTCGCGCCCACCCGCGCCGACCTGCACCGGCTGCTGGCCGCCCGGGAAGGCCGCGGGCGTACGGCGGCGGTGTTCACCATGGGCGCGCTGCACGAGGGCCACGCGAGTCTGGTGCGCGCGGCGCGCGAAGCCGTCGGGCCCGCCGGGTTCGTGATCGTCACCGTCTTCGTCAACCCCCTCCAGTTCGGCGCCGGGGAAGACCTCGACCGCTACCCGCGCACCCTCGAAGCCGACCTGAAGACCGTGGAGGCGGCGGGCGCCGACGCCGTGTTCGCCCCACCGGTCGAAGAGGTCTACCCGGGCGGCGCCCCGCAGATCACCGTCGCCGCCGGGCCCATGGGGGAGCGCTACGAGGGCGCCTCGCGCCCCGGGCACTTCGACGGCATGCTCACCGTCGTCGCCAAACTGCTCCATCTCACCGCGCCCGACGTGGTGTTCTTCGGCGCGAAGGACGCCCAGCAGGTCGCGCTGGTCCGCCGGATGGTCGCCGACCTGAACTTCCCCGTCGAGGTCGTCGCGGCGCCGACGGTCCGTCAGGACGACGGCCTGGCCCTGTCCAGCCGCAACCGCTACCTGTCCGACGCCGAGCGGCAGACCGCACTCGCCCTGTCCCGGGCGCTGTTCGCGGGCCGCGACCGGCTCGCGGCGCAGGAGCCGGCCGGACCCGACGCCGTACGGGCCGCCGCCCGAGCCGTCCTCGACGAGGCGGCGAGCGCCGAACCGCCGCTGGACCTCGACTATCTGGCCTTGGTCGACCCGGCCGACTTCACCGAGGCCGCCGAAGGCCACACGGGCGGGGCGATCCTCGCCGTGGCGGCCAAAGTCGGCACCACCCGGCTGATCGACAACATCAGCCTGACCTTCGGAGCCCGCACGTGAACGGAATACGGCTGACAGCGCCCGCACCCGGCTGGGCGGTCGACGCGGACGTCGTCGTCGTGGGCTCCGGCGTCGCCGGACTCACCGCGGCCCTGCGCTGCACCGCCGCCGGACTGCGTACGGTCGTCGTCACCAAGGCCCGGCTGGACGACGGCTCCACCCGCTGGGCGCAGGGCGGGATCGCCGCAGCGCTCGGCGAGGGCGACACCCCCCAGCAGCATCTGGACGACACGCTCGTCGCGGGCGTCGGGCTGTGCGACGAGGACGCCGTACGGACCCTCGTCACCGAAGGCCCCGGCGCCGTACGCCGGCTGATCGGGACCGGCGCCCACTTCGACCTGTCCGCCGTCGGCGACCTCCAGCTCACCCGCGAAGGCGGCCACCACCGGCGCCGTATCGTGCACGCGGGCGGCGACGCGACGGGCGCCGAGGTCTCCCGCGCGCTGGTCGACGCGGTACGCGGCGCGGCGCTCACCACGGTCGAGAACGCCCTGGCGCTCGACCTGCTCACGGACGAGCACGGCCGTACGTCGGGCGTCACCCTCCACGTCATGGGCGAGGGCCAGCACGACGGCGTGGGCGCCGTCCTCGCCCCCGCCGTCATCCTGGCGACCGGCGGCATGGGCCAGGTCTTCGCCGCGACCACCAACCCCGCCGTCTCCACCGGCGACGGCGTCGCGCTGGCGCTGCGCGCCGGGGCCGAGGTCTCGGACCTGGAGTTCGTGCAGTTCCACCCGACGGTGCTGTACCTGGGCGCGGGCGCCGAGGGCCAGCAGCCGCTGGTCTCCGAGGCGGTACGGGGCGAGGGCGCCCACCTCGTCGACGCCGACGGGGTGCGCTTCATGCTCGACCAGCACGAACTGGCCGAACTGGCGCCGCGCGACATCGTCGCCAAGGCGATCACGCGCAGGATGCTGGAGCAGGACGCCACGCACATGTACCTGGACGCGCGGCACTTCGGCGCCGAGATGTGGGAGACCCGCTTCCCCACGATCCTGGCGGCCTGCCGCGCGCACGGCATCGACCCGGTCACCGAACCGATCCCGGTGGCGCCCGCCGCCCACTACGCGTCGGGCGGCGTCCGCACGGACCTGCGCGGCCGTACGACGGTGCCGGGCCTGTACGCCTGCGGCGAGGTGGCCTGCACGGGCGTGCACGGCGCGAACAGGCTGGCCTCCAACTCGCTGCTGGAGGGACTGGTGTTCGCGGAACGGATCGCGGCGGACATCACCGAGCACCGCACGCCCGCAACCAAAGAGCACCGCTCTCCTGAAGCGGGTGTCTCGGCTTCCGAGCTGGCCGGTGCCCCACTGCCGCTCGTCGCCCCCGAGGCCCGGCTCGCCGTCCAGCGGATCATGTCCGAGGGCGCCGGCGTCCTGCGCTCCGCCCGGAGTCTGGCCGCGGCCGCCGAGGCGCTGGAGGCCGTCCACCAGGACGTCCCGTACGCCGACGGCAAGGCGGCCGAGCCCGGTGTCGACTCCTGGGAGACGACCAACCTGCTCTGTGTCGCCCAGGTGCTGGTCGCCGCCGCCCAGCAGCGCGCGGAGACCCGTGGCTGCCACTGGCGCGAGGACCGGCCCGACCGGGACGACGAGCACTGGCGCCGGCATCTGGTCGTACGGCTGACGGCCGACCAGGGCCAGGACCAGGACCAGGGCCAGGACCAGGACCAGGGCCAGGACCAGGACCAGGGCCAGGACCAGGGCCAGGGCGAGACTCGGGGCCTGGCCCGGCAGCTCGTGCTCACCCGTACCGAAGGATCCGGGTTCCCACCCGTGTCGCCGTCCCCGTTCACCCTTCCCGCCGACGTCCCCAGGGAGCCGTAACCGTGAGCACGCCCGAAGAAAATCAGCGTCCCGAGCCGGTGGCCGTACCGCTGATCCAGATCGGCGCCCCGGCCGCCTCGGCGTCCGCCGGTGCCTGCGGCGACGGCTGCGCCTGTGCCACCGGCGACGAGGGGTTCAGCCTCGACGACCTGGAGTGCGGCCTCGACCCCGCGCTCGCCCGGCTGCTCGCCGAGGCGGGCCTGGACCCCGTCCAGGTCGAGGACGTCGCGCACGTGGCCGTCGAGGAGGACCTCGACCACGGCATCGACGTGACGACGGCGGCGACCGTCCCCGAGGACGCCGTGGCCACCGGCGACTTCACCGCGCGCGAGGCCGGTACGGTCGCCGGGCTGCACATCGCCGAGGCCGTGCTGTCCGTCGTCTGCTCCGACGAGTTCGAGGTGGAGCGGCACGTGTCCGACGGCGACCGGGTCGCCGCAGGCCAGAAGCTGCTCAGCGTCACCACCCGCACCCGCGACCTGCTCACCGCCGAGCGCAGCGCGCTCAACCTGCTGTGCCGGCTTTCCGGCATCGCGACCGCGACCCGCGCCTGGGCCGACGTACTCGAAGGCAGCCACGCCAAGGTCCGCGACACCCGCAAGACGACGCCGGGGCTGCGCGCCCTGGAGAAGTACGCGGTGCGCTGCGGCGGCGGGGTCAACCACCGGATGTCGCTCTCCGACGCGGCCCTCGTCAAGGACAACCACGTCGTCGCGGCCGGCGGGGTGGCCGAGGCGTTCAAGGCCGTCCGCGCCCAGTACCCGGACCTGGCGATCGAGGTCGAGGTCGACACCCTGCACCAGGTGCGCGAGGTGCTCGAAGCGGGCGCCGACCTGATCCTGCTGGACAACTTCACCCCGGAGGAGACGGCGGAGGCGGTGGCGATCGTCGACGGCCGGGCCTTCCTGGAGTCCTCCGGACGGCTCGCCCTGGAGAACGCCCGCGCCTACGCGGAGACCGGCGTCGACTACCTGTCGGTCGGCGGGCTCACCCACTCGTCCCCGATCCTCGACATCGGTCTCGACCTGCGCGAAGCGGACGGGACGACGAGCTGATGCTGCTCACCATCGACGTGGGCAACACCCACACCGTGCTCGGTCTGTTCGACGGTGAGGAGATCGTCGAGCACTGGCGCATCTCCACCGACGCCCGCCGCACCGCCGACGAGCTGGCGGTGCTCCTCCAGGGCCTGATGTCCATGCACCCGCTGCTCGGCGACGACCTGGGCGACGGGGTCAGCGGCATCGCGATCTGCGCGACGGTCCCCTCCGTGCTGCACGAGCTGCGCGAGGTGACCCGCCGCTACTACGGCGACGTGCCCGCCGTGCTGGTCGAGCCCGGCATCAAGACGGGCGTGCCGATCCTGGTGGACAACCCGAAGGAGGTCGGCGCCGACCGCATCATCAACGCGGCCGCCGCCGTCGATCTGTACGGCGGCCCCGCGATCGTCGTCGACTTCGGTACGGCGACGACGTTCGACGCGGTCAGCGCCCGCGGCGAGTACGTGGGCGGGGTGATCGCGCCCGGTATCGAGATCTCCGTCGAGGCGCTCGGCGTCAGGGGCGCCCAGCTCCGCAAGATCGAGCTGGCCAGGCCGCGCAGCGTGATCGGCAAGAACACCGTCGAGGCGATGCAGTCCGGCATCCTCTACGGCTTCGCCGGGCAGGTCGACGGGGTGGTCGCGCGGATGGCGCGCGAGCTGGCCGACGACCCCGACGAGGTCACGGTCATCGCCACGGGCGGCCTCGCCCCGATGGTGCTGGGCGAGGCGTCGGTGATCGACGAGCACGAGCCGTGGCTGACCCTGATCGGGCTGCGCCTGGTGTACGAGAGGAACGTCGCCCGGATGTGAGCGGGCGCGCGCCGCGCGAACCGGAGCCGGGTGCGAGCCGGGTGCGATGTGCGAGCCGCGCCCACCAATGAACGTTAAACGGATTTTGTCCGGTTCGGTGCGTAAGGTCGCCGCATGCCCACGCCATACGGATTCCGCGGCGGAATGGCGTTCGGCGCTGACGAGCTGCGTGTGCTCCGACGCGCCCTCGCTGTCGCCCTCGACCCTGCCCCGCTTCCTGACGACGCCGTACGGGACTGCCTGACGCTCGCCAGGTCCGTCGACGAGGCGGACCAGGAGGCAGGCCGGCTGCGCGCGTTCCTCGTCGCCGACCTCGCGCGGTACCGCTCGGCCCTGCCCGGCTCGCTCAGCGGCTATCTGGAGCTGCTTCAGGACGCGCTGGCCGTCGGGTACCAGGCCCGGCCCGACGACCTCGCCGCGCTGCGCGCCCTGCGCGGCAACCCCGCGGCCGCCGCGATGCTGGAGCGCTGCCGCGGCGCCCGGGTGCTGACGCTCGTCGGGGCGGCCGAAGGCCCCCGGAAGCCCGAGCGGCCGGAGCGGCCCGAGCCCAAGGAACCGCACCAGCCGAAGCCGGGCGAGCGGCCGGCGCCGGGGCGTCCGATGCCCAAGCCGTCCGAGGTCTTCCCGCCACGCCGCCGTCCGGCGCCCCCGCCGGAGGAACGGGCCGCGGGGTAGCTAGTCTGGTCGGTATGGACTATGTATCCGCGCTTGTGCCCCCCGTGGTGATGGCTACTTTCTTCATCTTCCTGGTCCGGACGATCGTCAAGAGCCAGGGCGGCCCGAACAAGGCGAAGGAAGACGCCGCCGTCGACGCGGCCATCGCGCGCGCGGAAGCGGCCACCCAGCAGAAGTGAGCCGCCGGCCGGCTCGGGGGACGTACGACCGGCGCCGCCGCCGGTCGTACGTCCTTTTTGTGCTGTCCGCGCCGTCCGCGCAGCGGATAAGTGGCTATTCGGACATCTCGCACTAGGGTGACCGTGTGCCCCGTCAATTGGGAGACCTGGAAGACGCCGTCATGACTCGCGTCTGGCAATGGAACCGTCCGGTCACCGTCAGGGAAGTCCTCGAAGACCTTCAGCGGGAACGGTCCATCGCCTACACGACCGTCATGACCGTAATGGACAATCTCCATCAGAAGGGCTGGGTCCGCAGGGAAGTCGACGGCCGCGCCTATCGATATACGGCGGTCTCCACCCGCGCCGCCTACGCGGCGGCTCTCATGAACGAGGCATGGGGGAAGAGCGACAACCCGGCCGCCGCGCTAGTCGCCTTCTTCGGCATGATGTCGGCGGAGCAGCGCACGGCTCTGCAGGACGCGGTCCGTATGGTGCGCGTCGAACCGGAAGAGGATCCGGAAGCCCCGGACGAGCCCGCCGACGGGGGCGCGGACGCGGGGCGATAGCGTCCCGGTCATGTCCTCAGTGCTTCCGCTTCCCAATGCCGCCGCAAATGCCGTCACCGTCCGGCGCGCCAGGACCAGGGATGTACCCGCTGTCCGCCGACTCGTCGACGCTTACGTGAGCGAAGGCATCCTCCTCGACAAAGCGCCGGTGACCCTTTACGAGGACATCCAGGAGTTCTGGGTGGCGGAACGCGACGAGGACGCGAGTGTCATCGGCTGCGGGGCCCTTCATGTGATGTGGGAAGACCTCGCGGAAGTGCGCACGCTCGCGGTGGATCCTGCGGTCAAGGGCCTCGGAGTGGGCCATCAACTGCTGGACAAGCTGCTGGAGACGGCACGGTGGCTCGGAGTGCGCCGGGTATTCTGCCTGACCTTCGAAGTCGACTTCTTCGGCAAGCGCGGCTTCGTGGAGATCGGTGAGACACCGGTCGACCGAGATGTGTACCGGGAGCTGCTGCGTTCCTATGACGAGGGTGTTGCCGAGTTCCTGGGTCTCGAACGAGTGAAGCCGAACACCTTGGGCAACAGCCGGATGCTTCTGCACCTGTGACAGCGGAACCTGCGGGAACCCTATGTCCGAATCGCGCACGTTTCCCGTCTTCTTGCTCCTCTGAACCTCTGCCGAGGGTTTGTGTTTTTCCGAGAAAAGCGGTTTCCTTTCCGCGTACTGCATTTTCGATGAAAGGAAATCCGGTGGCACAGAAGGTTCAGGTCCTTCTTGTCGATGACCTCGACGGTGGCGAGGCGGACGAGACCGTCACGTTCGCGCTCGACGGCAAGACCTACGAGATCGACCTCACGACTGCCAATGCGGACAAGCTCCGCGGGCTGCTCGATCCTTACACCAAGAGTGGCCGCCGTACCGGTGGCCGTGCGGCGGGGGGCCGCGGGAAGGGCCGCGTCGCCACCGGTGGGAACAAGGACACCGCGGAAATCCGCAAGTGGGCCAAGGACAACGGCTACAGCGTGAACGACCGCGGCCGTGTTCCGGCCGAGATCCGCGAGGCTTACGAGAAGGCCAACGGCTGACCATTCGCACGATTATTTCCGCAAGAGAGCAGCCGGGCCCGGTGGCACTCGGTCGCCGCCGCGTCCACGAGTCGTACGAGATCGGGGGCACCCCCACCCCTGCCCCCGCTGCGAGCGCCGTCCCCGAACGGCGCCAGGACCGGCAGAGCCGGTACCGCCTCGCGTCCGGGCTCGGGGGGCCGCACCCACACGGCGGCCCCCTGCGCGGCGGCGTACGGCCACCGCGGCGGCGTGGGCGCCCGCATCAGCCCGCCGGCGCCCAGCGCCGTGAGACCCAGCTCGATACCGCCCCACTCCAGCCAGCTCAGCAGCCCGGGAAGCTCCTCGGCGCTGCCCGGCGCCACCAGGAACCGCAGCAGCCGCCGGTCGCCGCTGAGCGCCACCGGGCCCGTGCGGCCGATTCTGCGCAGTACGGCGGCGCCCGCACCGGCCGGCACCTCCAGGACGTCGAAGCGCAGCCCGGTCCGCAGCCGCAGCGGGGAACCGTCCCGCGCCGCCCAGCCGAGTTCCTGCTCGTACCACCGCGCCGCGCCGTCGAGCGGGCCGCGCGGGTGCGGGACTGTGGAGGCCATACCCCAGCAACTCCCGATCACGGCACGGAGTTACGCTGTGTCGGCGGCCGTACGCGCTGAGTGTCCGGTCTCGGGGCGCGCGGAAGCATTCGGGAGTGCAATGGTGTTCGCCCGTAGCGGAGTGAAACCGTGCGCGCCGCATGGACTGTCACTGCTTGCGGGTAAGACATTCCTAGTGGGGAGGGGCGACACGCTGTCCCGGGCGTCTCACGTTCGCCATCGGCGTAGTGATGGTGAGGGTATGTGGCTGGCCTGGGGGAACATCGTCTCGCACCATCAGGTTGGAGCTGTTGTCACCTGTTCGGGATGAGCGTCCCTTGTCGTAGCGTGGGTGTTCCGGACGGATCCGGCAGTTGGAATGAGCGGTCCCCGCTTGCGGGACTAAGCTGCGGAAGGACAGGGAGGGGACCGACCCCTTTACTGCCTGACCGCTCTGAGGAGCGATTAACGATGTTCGAGAGGTTCACCGACCGCGCGCGGCGGGTTGTCGTCCTGGCTCAGGAAGAAGCCCGGATGCTCAACCACAACTACATCGGCACCGAGCACATCCTCCTGGGCCTGATCCACGAGGGTGAGGGTGTCGCCGCTAAGGCCCTGGAGAGCCTCGGGATTTCGCTCGAGGCGGTCCGCCAGCAGGTGGAGGAGATCATCGGCCAGGGCCAGCAGGCCCCGTCCGGTCACATCCCCTTCACTCCCCGCGCCAAGAAGGTGCTGGAGCTGTCGCTCCGCGAGGCCCTTCAGCTTGGCCACAACTACATCGGCACCGAGCACATCCTGCTCGGCCTGATCCGCGAGGGCGAGGGCGTCGCCGCCCAGGTCCTCGTGAAGCTGGGCGCCGACCTCAACCGGGTGCGGCAGCAGGTCATCCAGTTGCTCTCCGGATACCAGGGCAAAGAGGCCGCCACAGCCGGCGGTCCTGCCGAGGGCACGCCCTCCACGTCCCTGGTCCTCGACCAGTTCGGCCGGAATCTCACCCAGGCCGCTCGTGAGTCCAAGCTCGACCCGGTCATCGGGCGCGAGAAGGAGATCGAGCGGGTCATGCAGGTGCTGTCCCGCCGTACGAAGAACAACCCTGTGCTCATCGGCGAGCCCGGCGTCGGCAAGACGGCGGTCGTCGAGGGCCTCGCGCAGGCCATCGTCAAGGGCGAGGTGCCCGAGACCCTGAAGGACAAGCACCTCTACACGCTGGACCTCGGCGCGCTGGTGGCGGGTTCCCGCTACCGCGGTGACTTCGAGGAGCGGCTGAAGAAGGTCCTCAAGGAGATCCGCACCCGCGGCGACATCATCCTGTTCATCGACGAGCTCCACACCCTGGTGGGTGCGGGCGCCGCCGAGGGCGCGATCGACGCCGCCTCGATCCTGAAGCCGATGCTGGCCCGCGGCGAGCTGCAGACCATCGGTGCCACGACGCTCGACGAGTACCGCAAGCACCTGGAGAAGGACGCGGCCCTTGAGCGCCGCTTCCAGCCGATCCAGGTGGCCGAGCCGTCGCTGCCGCACACGATCGAGATCCTCAAGGGGCTGCGCGACCGTTACGAGGCGCACCACCGCGTGTCCATCACGGACTCCGCGCTGGTCGCCGCCGCGACGCTGGCCGACCGGTACATCTCGGACCGCTTCCTGCCGGACAAGGCGATCGACCTGATCGACGAGGCCGGCTCCCGGATGCGTATCCGCCGGATGACCGCGCCGCCGGACCTCCGCGAGTTCGACGAGAAGATCGCGGGCGTGCGCCGCGACAAGGAGTCGGCGATCGACTCGCAGGACTTCGAGAAGGCAGCGTCTCTCCGCGACAAGGAGAAGCAGCTCCTGGCGGCGAAGACCAAGCGCGAGAAGGAGTGGAAGGCCGGCGACATGGACGTCGTCGCCGAGGTGGACGAGGAGCTGATCGCCGAGGTCCTGGCGACGGCCACCGGCATCCCGGTCTTCAAGCTCACCGAGGAGGAGTCCTCGCGGCTGCTCCGCATGGAGGACGAGCTGCACAAGCGCGTCATCGGCCAGAAGGACGCCATCAAGGCGCTCTCGCAGGCCATCCGCCGTACGCGAGCGGGTCTGAAGGACCCGAAGCGCCCCGGTGGCTCGTTCATCTTCGCCGGCCCGTCCGGTGTCGGTAAGACCGAGCTGTCCAAGACGCTCGCCGAATTCCTCTTCGGCGACGAGGACGCGCTGATCTCCCTCGACATGTCGGAGTTCAGCGAGAAGCACACGGTTTCCCGTCTCTTCGGTTCGCCCCCCGGTTACGTGGGCTACGAAGAGGGCGGCCAGCTCACCGAGAAGGTCCGCAGGAAGCCGTTCTCCGTCGTTCTCTTCGACGAGGTCGAGAAGGCCCACCCCGATATCTTCAATTCCCTGCTCCAGGTGCTGGAGGACGGTCGGCTGACCGACTCCCAGGGCCGGGTCGTGGACTTCAAGAACACGGTCATCATCATGACGACCAACCTCGGGACCCGGGACATCTCCAAGGGGTTCAACCTGGGCTTCGCCGCCCAGGGCGACACCAAGTCGAACTACGAGCGGATGAAGAACAAGGTCAACGAAGAGCTGAAGCAGCACTTCAGGCCCGAGTTCCTCAACCGTGTCGACGACACGATCGTCTTCCACCAGCTCACCGAGGAAGACATCATCCAGATCGTCGACCTCGAGGTCGCCAAGGTGGACGAGCGCCTGAAGGACCGGGACATGGGCCTTGAGCTCAGCCCGGCCGCGAAGTCGCTCCTCGCCAAGAAGGGTTACGACCCCGTGCTGGGCGCCCGGCCGCTGCGCCGGACCATCCAGCGCGAGATCGAGGACTCGCTCTCCGAGAAGATCCTCTTCGGGGAGCTGCGCCCCGGCCACATCGTGGTCGTGGGAGCCGAGGGCGAGGGCGAGGCGGAGAAGTTCACCTTCCGTGGCGAGGAGAAGTCGGCTCTGCCGGACGCTCCTCCGATCGAGCAGGCGGCCGGCGGCGCCGGACCGAACCTGACCAAGGAAGCGTGACGCTCGCTCGGAGCTGAACGACTGAAGGGGCTGCCCCGGACCGTACGGTCCGGGGCAGCCCCTTTTTCGCTGTCCCCAGGTGCTTTGCGGCAGGCTCAGTCCGGCAGTACCCCGTTCGCGAACGACCGCAGGTCGGCGGTCAGCCGGGCGGCGTGCGTGGCGAACATGCCGTGGCCGCCGTTCTCGTACACCCGCAGGGCCGCGTGCGGCAGCAGCTCCGCCGACCGGCGCCCGGTGCAGGCGAGGGGCGCCGAGGTGTCGTGCGTGCCGTGCAGGACCAGGACCGGCAGGTCGAGCCGCGGCAGTTCCGCCGCCAGATCGACGTGCGCGCCGATGTCCTGCATCGCGAGCCCTGCCCGCAGCGTGGAGGCGGCGCAGCGCCCGACCAGGTACCGCACGTACGCGGGCGAGACCTCGTTGCCGGGGAGGTGGGAGGCGAAGAAGGAGTCGGCGCCCCGCTCGAAGAAGTCCAGCCTGTCCCGGCGGAACCAGTCGCTCGACGCCCGCAGCTCGGCGGGTGTCATCCCGTCCGGGTTGTCGGCGGATTTGGCCAGCCCGGGGGCGATGCTCGCCACCAGTGCCAGCCTGGCCACCCGGCCGCGCCCGCCGGACCGGGTGAGGTGGCGGACCGCCTCGACGCCGCCCATGGAGTGGCCGACCAGGGTGACCTCCCGCAGATCGAGCAGGTCCAGCAGGGCGGTGACATCCGCCGCGAGGGTGTCCAGGTCGAAGCCGTCCCAGACGTCGTCGGAGCGCCCGTGCCCGCGCCGGTCGAGGCCGACGCAGCGGTGGCCGGCCTCCGCCAGCGGGACGATCTGCTGGTCCCACATCTCGGAGCCGAGGTAGTTGCTGCTCAGGAAGATGATCGCTGAGCCGTCCCGCGGTCCGTGGTCGACGTAGTGCAGCCGGCTGTCGTCGGTGGGGGTGGTGAAGTACGGCATGGTCCTGGCCCTTCCCGTTCGGCCCCGGCGGGGCTCCGGTACGGGACCCATCCTGCGGCGGGCCCTTTCCGGCGTCGATTACGCGGCGGGTAATGCGCGGGGAGTCGCGGGGCGCGGAAATGCGGCGGCGCGTTCGTAAGGTCCTTGGTCCCGAATCGGACAGCCTTAGTACCCGGCGGCCGTGACAAGGCGCACAGGCGTTTTCCGCGCTACTAGCCGGAATAGTGCCGCATGTTTGGCATTTCGCATTAATAGGTGCATTCGATGCGGCCCGGGGACGTGTGGTGCCGACGTCAAGGGCCGGACTGCCATGACCAGGACTACGACCCCATGTCGTAGATGGGCGTTTTGGGGGGAGATGGGTGTTCGGGTTATCAAGGTGTGGTCAGCCCGGCTTCCCGTGCCGGGTCCATTCTTGCCCGGAGGTTCATTCCGTATGTCGCAGCGCACACAGTCCCGTTCTTCCCGCTCGTCCGTCATGCGTACCCGCGCCGTTGTGCTGGCCGCAGGACTGGGTGTGGCGATGGCGTCCGGGGCCGGGGCCGCGTTCGCAGCGACCGGCAGCGATGCCGGCGCCGACGCCGCCACGCTCGGGAAGGTGTCCAACGTTTCGGCCGCTTCCGACGTCTCGGCCGTCACCGCCGTACACAAGCAGGCGGACGCGCAGGCCACGGCCGCCGTCCACGCCAAGCAGACCAAGGCCGCGAAGGCCGCGGCGGTGAAGAAGGCGGCGGCGAAGAAGGCCGCTTCCTGGATCGACCCCGTATCCAAGTACCAGCTCACCGCGAAGTTCGACGACTCGGGCAGCCGCTGGGCGCACAAGCACTCGGGCCAGGACTACGCGGTGCCGATCGGCACCCCGGTGCACGCCGTGCACACCGGCACCGTCGTGAAGGCGGGCGGCTACGGCGCGGGTGACGGTCCCGCCTACGGCAACGCCGTCGTGATCAAGCACGCCAACGGCAAGTACTCGCAGTACGCGCACCTGTCGAAGGTGCAGGTGCACATAGGCGAGCAGGTCAAGACGGGCGAGCAGATCGCCCTGTCCGGCAACACCGGCAACACGACGGGCCCGCACGTGCACTTCGAGATCCGGACGACCCCGAACTACGGCTCGGCGATCAACCCGGTCGCGTTCCTGCACTCGGTCGGCGTCAAGGTGTGACGCTCTGCTCCGAGCCGGCCCGCTGGTAGGCCTGGCTGATCAGTTCGACGGCGACTTCGAGGATGGCTTTCCGCTTCTCCTCGGGGTCGCCTTCGACGTCCCGCAGGGCGAACATGCCCGCGTGCATCGTGAAGAGCGCCGACGAGCAGCGGACCCGGTCGATCAGTGAGGGTTCCGGGACCAGCAGCAAACTGGCGAGGCCCATCATGCGGCCCTTGAAGGTCTCGCCGATGCTGAGGTCGCGCACCTCGGCCTGGTTCTCCTGCATGAACCGGAACAGCGGTGTCGCGCCTTGCAGCGCCTCGCTGTAGCGGCGCAGGATCTCCTGCTTGGCCTCCAGTGTCTGGGGCTGCTCCTTCGCCCAGTCGATCAGTTCGTCGAGCGGCCGCGCCAGGTCCTGGAACAGGCTGACCAGGATGTCTTCCTTGGTCTTGAAGTGGTAGTACAGCGCCGCCTTCGTGACGTCGAGCCGTTCGGCGATCTCCCGCAGCGAGGTCTTCTCGTACCCCTGCTCCACGAACAGTTCCAGGGCCACGTCCTGGATCCGCCGGCGGGTGTCCCCCCTACGTGGGTGCTGCGTGCTGCCCATACGACTCTCCTGAGAATTACTTACTTGACGCCCGGCTAGTACGAGGCTACCTTCCCAGTGTAACCAACTTGCCGGGCGGCAAGTAAGTGTCAGGAAACGAGTGGGGACCATGACTTCTTCTCCGGGGAAGCTGTCGAAAGACAAGCCGGCCAAGGCCGAACCTCAGCCGCGCAGCGTACGGGTCGTACTGCTGGCGCTGATGATCGCCATGCTGCTGGCGATGCTGGACAACATGATCGTCGGCACCGCGATGCCGACCATCGTCGGCGAGCTGGGCGGACTGGAACATCTGTCCTGGGTGGTAACGGCGTACACGCTGGCGACGGCGGCATCGACACCGATCTGGGGCAAGCTCGGCGACCTGTACGGGCGCAAGGGGGTCTTCCTCACCTCGATCGTAATCTTCCTGATCGGCTCCGTGCTGAGCGGCATGGCGCAGAACATGAACGAGCTGATCGGGTTCCGGGCCATCCAGGGCCTCGGCGCGGGCGGTCTGATGGTCGGCGTCATGGCGATCATCGGGGACCTCATCCCGCCCCGCGAGCGCGGCAAGTACCAGGGCATGATGGCCGGCGTGATGGCCCTCGCCATGATCGGCGGCCCGCTGGTCGGCGGCACCATCACCGACCACCTCGGCTGGCGCTGGAGCTTCTACATCAACATTCCGCTCGGCGCCGTGGCGCTGATCATGATCACGACCGTGCTGCACCTGGAGAAGAAGGACCGCTCCAAGGTCAAGGTCGACTACCTCGGCGCCGGACTGCTGACCGTGGGCATCACCGCCATCGTGCTCGTCACCACCTGGGGCGGCACGCAGTACGACTGGTCGTCCGCGATCATCATGGAGCTGATCGCGCTCGGTGTCGTCGCCCTCATCGGCTTCGTCGTCGTCCAGACCAGGGCGCCCGAGCCGATCATGCCGCTGCACATCTTCCGCAGCCGCAACTTCACCGTCATGTCGCTGATCGGGTTCGTGACCGGCTTCGTGATGTTCGGCGCGACGCTCTTCCTGCCGCTCTACCAGCAGGCGGTGCAGGGCGCTTCGGCCACCAACTCCGGTCTGCTGCTCCTGCCGATGCTGCTGGCCATGATGGTCATCTCGCTGGTCGCCGGCCGGGTCACCACCAACACGGGCAAGTACAAGATCTTCCCGATCCTCGGCGGGGCGCTGATGGTCGTCGGCCTCTACCTGCTCTCCACGATGGACACCGGCACCAGCCGGCTGACCTCCGGCATCTACATGGCGGTGCTCGGCGCGGGCATGGGCTTCCTGATGCAGATCACCATGCTCGTCGCGCAGAACAGCGTCGAGCCGAAGGACATGGGCGTCGCCTCCTCGTCCACCACCCTCTTCCGTACGCTCGGCAGCTCCTTCGGTGTCGCGATCATGGGCGCGCTGTTCACCAGCCGCGTGCAGAACGAGATGGCCGCCAGCGCCCACGCCGCAGGACAGGGCGCACCCGCGCTCCAGTCGGCGCAGCTCGACGCGGCGAGCCTGGCGAAGCTGCCGGACGCGATGCGCGAGGCCTACCAGCACGCGGTGGCGGTCGGTACGCACGCCTCGTTCACGCTGGGCGCCGCCATCGCCGTGATCGCCTTCGCCGCCGCCTGGTTCGTCAAGGAGACCCCGCTCAGGGGCGCCGCCCCCAAGCCCGCCGCGACCGACGGCGCGGCCCCCGCGGCAGCGGCCGCGGCCACGGCCGACGGCAAGGTCTCCCAGTCCGCCTGACACCCCTCCCCACTCACTGACGGCCCCCGGCGCAGAGCGCCGGGGGCCGTTGCCCGCTTCCGTACGGGGCCGGGGCCGGGGGCCGGGCCGGCGCGCTACGGCTGGTCGGGGAACGCGATCATCGGGAAGCTGCCGGTGTTCGTCGGGGCGTGCTCCGGCAGCCAGAGCACGGCCACCGCGCCGCCCGGCTCACCCGGTTCGCCGTCCACACTCTCGGGTCCGGCGTTGCGGAACGTCAGCCGCGCGCCGAGGACCCGCGCCTGGCCCGCCGCGATGGTCAGCCCCAGGCCGTGGCCGTGGCCCGCGCGGTCGGTCGCGCCCGTACGGAACCTGCTGGGGCCCTCGCGCAGCAGCGCGTCCGGGAAACCCGGGCCGTGGTCCCTTATCCGGACGACCCGTCCCTCGACGGTCACTTCGACCGGCGTACCGCCGTGCTTCGCGGCGTTGGCCAGCAGATTGCCCAGGATGCGCTCCAGCCGCCGCGGGTCCGTGTTGACGAACGAGTCGTGCACCAGCCGGAACTTCACCGCGGGGTCCACCGCGGCCACCCGGCGCGCCACGAACTCGCCGAGGGCGATCTCCTGCATTTCGGCCCGCTCCGAAGCGCTGTCGAGCCGGGCCACCTCCAGGACGTCCTCGACGAGGGTCCGCATCGCCTGCGCCCGGTCCCGTACCAGCTCGGTCGGGCGGCCGGGCGGCAGCAGTTCGGCCGCCGTGAGCAGTCCCGTCACCGGGGTGCGCAGCTCGTGCGCGATGTCGGCGGTGACCCGGCGCTCCGCCTCGATCCGTTCGTTCAGCGCGTCGGTCAGCGCGTCGATCGCGCCGGCCAGATCGTCGGTCTCGTCGCGCACGATCCCGCCGACCGCGTCCCCGACCCGTACGTCCGTGTTGCCCTGCGCGACCCGGCCCGCCGCTGCCGCCGCCTTGCGCAGCCGCCGCGAGAGCTGGCCGCCGATCAGCACACCCAGCGCGCAGCCGCCGAAGACCACCGAGACCGAGCCGATCAGCAGCGCCCGGTCCAGATCCGTCATGATCGCCGTGGACCGTCCGGCGAACCGGCTGTGCAGCGAGAGCACCGTGCCGTTGCCGAGCGGTACGGCCGCCCAGACGTCGGGGCCGCCGCCGGTGTCCTGGACGTAGGTGGCGCGGCGGCCGTGCCGCGTCTTGTCCCTGAGGTCCCCGGGCAGCGCCGGGTCGTTGATCTTCGTGTTGAACTTGGCGTCCTTGGTGGTGTCGTACATCCGCTGCGCGAACAGCAGCCGCTCCAACTGCACCTCGCGCGCGTTGTCGAGCATCGAGACCCGGGCCGCGTTGTGCACCACCAGGCTCAGCGCCGCGGCGACGAGCGCGCCGACGACGGCGATGGCGATGCTGATCTTCCACCGGACCCCGGTGCGCAGGGCGAGTCGCTTCATATGAGGAGCCGCTTCATGCCTTGAGCTTGTAGCCGAAGCCGCGGACGGTCTCGATCCGGTCCTGGCCGATCTTCGTGCGCAGCCGCTGTACGTGGACGTCCACGACGCGCGTGTCACCGCCCCAGCCGTAGTCCCACACACGTTCGAGCAGTCTGTCACGCGAGAAGACCGTGCCGGGCGCGGCCGAGAACTCCAGCAGCAGCCGCATCTCGGTCGGTGTCAGCGACACCGGCCGGCCGGCCCTGCGGACCTCCATGCCCTCCGTGTCGATCTCCACGTTCCCGAACGTCAGCACCCCGCCCCTGGCGCCCGGCTCCGGCTGCCGGCCCTGGCCGGGCGCCGGCCCGCCGGCATGGCCGAACCGGCGCAGCACGGCGCGGATCCGGGCGACCAGGACCGCGCCGTCGAACGGCTTCGTCACATAGTCGTCGGCCCCGGCCTCCAGGCCGAGCACCACGTCGATCGAGTCGGCGCGCGCCGACAGCATGATCACGGGCACCGTCGACTCGTCGCGGATCCGCCGGCACAGGCTGACCCCGTCGAGCCCCGGCACCATCACGTCGAGCAGGGCGATGTCCGGCCGGTCGCTGCGGAACGCGTCCAGACCGGAGAGGCCGTCCTGGACCGCGGTGACCACGAAGCCGTCGCGCTCCAGCGCGAGCTGGGTGGCTTCGCGGATGACGTCGTCGTCCTCGACGAACAGGACATGGGTCTCGGCCATTGCCGTGGCTCTCAGCTCTCAGTTCTCGCTCGGTACGGTCTGCCCGGACTCCGACTCGGGGACCGTCTCGTCCAGCCCGCCGCCGCCGACCGCCCTGCTGTAGCTGTTGCGCACCCGGTAGCGCTCGGTGAACTTGGAGTTCGTCCAGGCGTACGTCACCACGTCCTCGCTCGACGGGTACGACACCGGGTCGCCCTTCGCGTACACGGGCTGCGTGACGACCAGCTCGCCCCGGTCGATGGTCGCGTAGACGGCGGGCTCCTCGGCGGCGAACACGTTCCGGTACCCGCCGGTCAGGGTGTCCACCGGGTCCTCCCGGTACACGTACGTCCCCACGCCCATCGCGTCGCCGCACGTCATCACGTTGACCACCACGTAGTGGGCGGTGCTGCCGGTGAGATCGCCGTACGAGGTGTCCACCGGGTACGCGTCCTTGTCGCACGGCCGCAGACCGTCCTTGACGCGCTTGCTGACCGCCGGGTCCTTGCGCAGCAGCGCCACGGCGTCCACGGACTTGGGCGGCGGCGAGGCGGGGACCGACGGCGTGGGCACACCGCGCTCCAGGGGCGCCGGAGCGGCGGGACCCTCGTCCCGCGTGCCCGTACCGCCCGTCGAGCAACCGGTCGTGAGCAGGCCGAAAGCGGCGAGCCCGGCCAGTGCCGTACCGCTCGCCGCCAACGATCCGCTTCTCAGGCCGCGCACCTCTCCTGCCCCCGTCCCTCACGATCCTCTTCGCACCGCCGGCTCTCCAGCTCCTCGCGGAGCCGGGCCAGCGCCCGGTGCAGCGTGCTCTTGACCGTACCCGCCGACATGCCGAGCGCGGCGGCGGTCTCCTCCGTGCTCATCTGCTCCCAGTGTCGCAGGACGACCACACTGCGCTGCTTGGGTGCCAGCACGGACAGGATGTCCATCAGCAGGGCCCGGTCGGCGTGCTGCTCCGTGCCGTCCTCGACGCTCGCGTCGGGCAACTGCTCGGTGGGGATCTCGTCGAGCTTGCGCGCCCGCCACCACTCGGTACGGGTGTTGATCATGACGCGGCGCAGATAGGCGTCGGCCAGCGACTTGTCGGCGATGCCGTCCCAGCGGCGGTACGTACGCGCCAGCGCGGTCTGCAGCAGGTCCTGCGCGTCGACGGGATCGGGCACGAGCCGCCGGGCGCTGCGCAGCAGGGCGTCCTGCCGCGTCCGTACGTACTCCTCGAAACCGATTACCTCACCGTGCGCCATGCCAACCGCCTCCGACCCCTGGACCTTCCCCGCCGTTCTCTGCCACAGCAGAAATTACGGAGCTGTTGTCACGGGGCTGTGCGGGTCAGCCATAGGCGGGCGCACGGCTGTCCATCGGTTGTGTAACGACCGGACAAATGCCCGACCTGCGGCGGCCGGGCACGGGTCCACGCGGTGCTCTCGCCGCTACCTCTGCTGTCCCTGCGGCAGTTGGTACCTGCCGTGCTCCAGCGGTTCGACCAGTCCGTCGGCGACAAGGCCGTCCAGCGCACGCGCGCGCTGCACCGGTTCGTCCCACACCGCGTCGAGCACGCGCTGCTCCACCGGCGTCACGGCCTCGCGCAGCACGGCGAGCAGCTTGCCGCGCACCTGCCGGTCGGTGCCCGCGTACGTCTGGCCGCGCCGCGCGGCGCCCTCGTGCGCCGGCTTGCCCGCCAGCCGCCAGGCGCAGGAGGACCGGATCGGGCAGCGCTCGCAGGACTCGTTCTTCGCCGTGCAGAGCAGGGCGCCCAGCTCCATGGAGGCGGCGGCCCAGCGCGCCGCCGTGCCGCTGTCCTGCGGCAGCAGCGCGCGGGCGAGTTTGCGCTCGGCGGCCGTCGTCGCGTTCGGCGGGTACTGCGTCCCCGTGACGGCGCGGGCGAAGACCCGGCGCACATTCGTGTCGAGCACGGCATGGCGCTGCCCGTACGCGAACGAGGCGACGGCCGCCGCCGTGTACTCGCCGATGCCGGGCAGCGCGAGCAGTTGCCCGTGCTCGCGCGGTACGTCACCGCCGTACCGTTCCGTTATCGCCTGCGCCGCCCCGTGCAGCCGCAGGGCCCTGCGCGGGTAGCCGAGTCTGCCCCAGGCGCGCACCGCCTCGCCGGGGGGCTCGGCCGCCAGGTCGGCGGGGCGCGGCCAGCGGGCGAGCCACTGCTCGTACACGGGCAGCACCCGGCTCACCGGGGTCTGCTGGAGCATGAACTCACTGACCATCACACCCCAGGCACCCGCCTCGGGGCGGCGCCAGGGCAGGTCGCGCGCGTGCGTCTCGAACCACGCGATGACGGGAGTGTGCAGGGCGGCCGGGTCGCCCGGGGTCGCGGATGCGGCGGTCGTCTCAGGAGTAGCAGTCATGGCAGCACCGATCCTGGCATGCTCCGGCGGCCCTGGGCGATCAGCCCCGCGCACCGCGCTGGTGGAACGCGACCGGGGGCGCGCCGGGGGCGGGACGGGAACGTACTGGACGAAAGCGGATGCGCCCGCCGCTACCCCGGGATGATGATCCGTAAAACTTGCCGAGCCAGCGGCATGTGGGGCAGGAGTTGGCCCTGATCTCTCGTACAGTTTGCGCCGTGGGATCTATGCGCAATCCGGTCGGGCCGCTTCCCTCCTCCATCTACTGGCGACGGAGGGCAGTAGCGGCGACGCTGGTTGCGCTGCTCGCGCTCCTGATCGTGTGGATCGTCACGCAGGGCGGCGGCGGGAAGAAGAAGCCCGACGACAACAACGGCGGCGCTGCCCCCGCGACCTCGATCACCCCTGGCCCCTCGGGCTCGGGCCCCGCCATCAGCGAACAGCCGGGCGGGCGCGACGAGTCGGGCGGCACCGGCAGCGGTGACACCGGCGGCGGCGGTGACGGCGACAAGAACGGCGACACGGCCGGTGCGTCGGGCGGCGGCACAGGCCCCGGTGCGACCCAGCCCCCCGGTGCCACCGGGTCGGGCGGCGTCGGCGGGATCACCGGCGGTACGGGTACGGGCGGTGGCGCGGGCGGTACGGGCGGCAGCACCGGCCGCCAGGTGCCGGTCAGCTCGACGCTCCCCACCTGCGCGCGCAACTCCCTCACGCTGCGGCTCGACAGTACGAAGGTCGCCTACGCGCCGGGCGAGAAGCCGTCGTTCCGGCTCGTCGCCACGAACACGTCGAACACCGCCTGCAAGGCGGACTTCGGGCCGAAGGCCGTCGTCCTGACCGTCACCAACGCGGACGACGACGACGTCTGGTCCTCCAAGGACTGCCCGAAGACCGGGCGGGCGTACTTCGAGGTCCCGGCCGGCGGGACGATCACCCGCGTCGTGCAGTGGGACCGCAAGCAGAGCGCCCCGAACTGCCCGACCCCGGCGGCCAAGGCGAAGTCCGTGGGCCCCGGCACCTACCTGGTGGAGATCGAGTCCGCGGGCGCCTCGGTACAGCTCGGCCAGAAGTCCATCCGGCTCGACAAGGACTAGGTCGGGTCCGGCCGGTCCCGTCCGCTAGACGTAGCGCTCCAGGATGGACGACTCCGCCAGCCGGGACAGGCCCTCGCGGACGCTGCGGGCGCGGGCCTCGCCGACTCCGTCGACCGTCTGCAGATCGTCCACGCTCGCCGCGAGCAGCTTCTGCAGACCGCCGAAGTGCTCCACGAGCCGCTCGATGATCGCGCCGGGCAGCCGCGGCACCTTCGCCAGCAGCCGGTAACCACGCGGCGACACCGCCGAGTCCAGCGTCTCCGGTGAGCCGCTGTAGCCCAACGCGCGTGCCACGACGGCCAGTTCGAGCAGCTCCGCATGGCTGGGCGAGCCCAGGTCGGCCAAGGCCTCGTCCACCGTGCGCGAGCGCTTCGCGGTCGGCTCCGGGACGTAGTCCCGTACGACCAGCTCGCGCTCGGGCTCCACGCCCGCGATCAGCTCGTCCAGTTGCAGCGAGAGCAGCCGGCCGTCCGTGCCCAGCTCCACCACGTACTCGGCGATCTCCGTGGCGATCCTGCGCACCATCTCCAGGCGCTGCGCGACAGCCGTGACGTCGCGGACCGTCACCAGATCCTCGATCTCCAGCGCGGAGAGCGTGCCCGCGACCTCGTCGAGCCGCAGCTTGTAGCGCTCCAGCGTCGCCAGCGCCTGGTTCGCGCGGGAGAGGATCGCCGCCGACTCCTCCAGGACCCGGCGCTCGCCGTTCACGTACAGCGCGATCAGCCGCATCGACTGCGAGACCGAGACGACGGGGAACCCGCACTGCTTGGAGACCCGGTCGGCCGTGCGGTGCCGGGTGCCGGTCTCCTCGGTGGGGATCGAGGACTCGGGGACCAGTTGCACACCGGCCCGCAGGATCTTCGTGATGTCCTTGTCGAGGATGAGCGCGCCGTCGAGCTTGCACAGCTCGCGCAGGCGCGTCGCGGTGAACTCCACATCCAGCACGAAGCCGCCCGTGCACATCGACTCGACGGTCTTGTCCATACCGAGGACGATCAGACCGCCGGTGTTGCCGCGCAGGATCCGCTCCAGGCCGTCGCGCAGCGCCATTCCAGGCGCGACGGCGCTCAGCGAGGCGCGCATCAGAGCTTCGTTGCCGGAGCCCGCGCCGGACTTTCCGGGTGCTGATGCCCGGTCGTTGGCTGCCACAGCATTCCTCCGGCTCGTACGGATGGGCGAGACCAGGGCAAAGTCTACCGGCGCGCGTTGTCCTCCCGTGGTGCCTCGGCGCGACCCCGGCGCGGCAGGGCCCGCAGCGCTTCACCTATGTCGGCGACTTCTATGACCTTCATACCGGCCGGGATCTTGCCCGGATCGCGCGGTACGAGGGCGTGCGTGAAGCCCAGCCGGTGCGCTTCGGAGAGCCTGCGCTGCACGCCGGTGACCCGTCTGACCTCACCCGCGAGCCCCACCTCGCCGATCGCGACGAGGTTCTTCGGCAGCGGGGTGTCGCCCGCGGCCGAGGCCAGCGCGAGCGCCACCGCCAGATCGGCGGCCGGCTCGGACAGCTTCACCCCGCCGACCGTGGCGCAGTAGATGTCCCGTTTGCCCAGCGCGCTGATCCGGCCGCGCTGCTCCAGCACGGCCAGCATCATCGACACCCGGGAGGTCTCAAGACCCGAGGTCGTGCGCCGGGGTGACGGGATCTGCGAGTCCACGGTCAGCGCCTGCACCTCGGCCACCAGCGGCCTGCGGCCTTCGAGCGTGACGGTCAGACAGGTGCCGGGCACGGGCTCGTCACGCCGGGTGAGGAACAGGCCCGACGGGTCGGCGAGTCCGGTGATCCCCTCGTCGTGCAGCTCGAAGCAGCCGACCTCGTCGGTCGCCCCGTACCGGTTCTTGATGCCGCGCACCAGCCGCAGCCGGGCGTGCCGGTCGCCCTCGAACGACAGCACCACGTCCACCAGGTGCTCCAGCAGCCGGGGCCCGGCGATCGCGCCGTCCTTGGTGACATGGCCCACCAGGATCGTGGACATGCCGCGCTCCTTCGACGCGCGGATCAGTGCCCCCGCGACCTCGCGGACCTGCGCCATCCCGCCGGGCGCGCCGTCGATCTCCGGCGAGGCGACGGTCTGTACGGAGTCCAGCACCAGCAGGGCGGGTTTGACGGCGTCGAGATGACCGAGCACGGACGACAGGTCCGTCTCGGCCGCGAGATACAGATGGTCGTCGATGGCCTTGATCCGGTCGGCGCGCAGCCGCACCTGGCTGGCCGACTCCTCGCCGGTCACATACAGCGTCTTGTGCCCCTCGTCGGCGGCCTTCGCCGCGACGTCCAGCAGGAGCGTCGACTTGCCCACGCCCGGCTCGCCCGCGAGCAGCACGACGGCGCCGGGCACGAGCCCGCCGCCGAGCACCCGGTCCAGCTCGGGCACGCCCGTCGAGCGCGCCGTCGCCGTACGGCCGTCGACCTGGCCGATGGGCAGCGCGGCCGTGGAGACCCGGCCCGCTGCCGTGGTCCGCACCGCGGGCGCGCCGTACTCCTCGACCGTCCCCCAGGCCTGGCACTCGGGGCAGCGGCCGAGCCATTTGACGGTCGTCCAGCCGCATTCCGTGCAGCGGTAGGACGGCCGGTCCTTGGCGGTCTTCGTACGGGTGGCCATGGCGTCACCGTATAGGCCCCCACCGACAACGCCGACCACAGCGGTCACGGGGCTCTTCCGCACCCTCGCCGACAGCTTCACTCATACGGATTAAATGTGCTCAAGGGGGGCGGAGGGCGCGTATTTCTCTGTCTACCGTCGGCAGGTGACGAGCAGCAGTCCCGAGACCTCCATGCACACCACCGGCGTACACCGTGCGCCCCGTCGTGCGCCCCGTTCGGCGGCGCAGCGCCCGCCCGAGCGCTACGAGCCTTATCTGGACGGGCTGTTCACCTACTGCCTCTCCGTACTCTGCGACCACGACGCGGCGATCGAGGTGCTCGGTGACGTCCTGGCGCTCGCCGAGAGGCAGTTCGGCCGCTGTCCTTCGGGCGAGGGGGAGCGCAAGGCCTGGCTCTATGCGCTCGCCCGTTGGGCGTGCCTTCGCAAGCTCACCGAACAGCGCAACAGCCGTCAAGGCGCGCATGTGAAGGGCCAGGCGCCGGCTGCGGAGGCGACGCCCTCGGCGGCCGACTCCGCCGTCGCGCCCGAGACCGCCGAGCGCCGCCGCCGCGAACTGGCCATGCTGGCCTGGCCGGAGGCAGCGGGCACCACACCCGAGCAGCGCGAGATCCTGGAGCTGGCCGTACGCCACCAGCTCGGCCCGCGCGACGTCGCCGCCGTGCTGTCGATGGAACTGCTCGCGGCCCGCGAGCTGTTGGCGTCGGCGGCCTGCGAGGTGGAGCGCACCCGCGCGGCGCTCGCCGTCGTCGAGAGCGGCAACTGCCCCTCCGTGGCCCGGCTCACCGGCGACAGCCAGGTGCTCCTGTCGGCCGCGCTCCGCCGCGAGCTGGTGCGGCACGTGGACGACTGCCCGCGCTGCCGGCGCGCCGCCGAGCAGGTCGAGGCGTCGGGGCCCTGGCCGGGCGCGGGCACCGCCGCCGCGCAGGGCGCGTCCCGCGCCACGACCCCGAGGGCGCCCGCCGTGCTGCCGTTCGTCGAGGCGCCGCGCGCCGCCGCGTACACCGCGATGATCCACGCGCCACGGGCCCGCGGCAGCGCACCGCGCTTCGGGCGAAACGGTTTCCCGATGGACCCCAAGGACCGCGCCGCGCGCCGCGACCGGCTGCGGGCCCGCGCCGTGACGACGACGGTCGTGGCGACCGTCGTCGCAGCGCCCGTACTCGCCCTGTGGGCGGCGTACCGCAGCGCGCCGCAGACGGGGGAGGGGCACAACGGCGCCTCGGTCAGCGCGGGCGACCAGGACGGTCCAGGACGGGGCGAAGGGCAGCCGTACGACCGGTTCGAGAACGCGGGCAACGCCAGCCCCGGGTCCCGCTTCACCGCGGGCAGCCGCGCCCCTGACGTGTCCGTGGAGGTCATCAGCGACGGTACGGCCGTGCCGCCCACCGAGACCGGCAGGCCGGGCGCGGGCGCCGGCGGCCTCGCGGTCTCCGCCTCGTCCAGCGGCGACGTGACGACGATCACGCTGAGGGCGACGGGTCCGGCGGGCAGCGCGCCGGTCACCTGGGCGGCGACGACCGGGGTGAACTGGCTGCGGCTGAGCCGCAACTCCGGCATCCTCGCCCCCGGCGAATCGGTCACGTTCCAGGCCGTCGTGGACCCCGCGCGCGAGCCGGCCGGAGCGTGGACGGCGCGGATCGCGCTGTACCCCACCGGCTCGGTCGTACGGATCGACGGATACGGCGCCCTGCCGCCGTCGTCGGACCAGCCGGGCACCCCGGGGAAGCCGGGCCGTCCGGGAAAGCCCGGCCACCACGGCGGAGGCGGCCAGGGCGGGCAAGGTGGGCACGGTGGCCACGGCGGCCACGGCGGACATCAAGGTGGCGGTCAGGGCGGTGGCGGGCACCACGGCGGCAACCCCGGTCATCCAGGACCCGGCAGGCCCACCCAGCCGGGCAGCCCGGACCCCGGTTCGTCGGCGCCCACGGACCCCGGCTCCTCAGGCCCGACCACCCCGGCGGAGCCGACCCCGCCGGCCTCCACCACCCCCGAGCCGCCGGGCCCGCCCCCGGCGGACCCGACGGGAGGCTCCGGGCAGCAGCCGGCCAAGACCGGCTGAGCGTGGTTACGAGCTGACCGGGTCCGCCGGGTGCGGCGCCACCAGCGGCAGCTCGCTCGCCACGCGCCGCTCGCACAGCTCCGCCAGCACGTCGTACCCCTCCTTGCCCATCAGCTCGGTCAGCTCGGGGCGGTACGTCTTGTACACCGGCTCACCCGCGCCGTGCGCCGACGTCGCCGACGTGCACCACCAGTGCAGGTCATGGCCGCCCGGACCCCAGCCGCGCCGGTCGTACTCGCCGATCGACACCCGCAGCACACGCGTGTCGTCGGGCCGGTCGATCCAGTCGTACGTGCGGCGCACCGGCAACTGCCAGCACACGTCCGGCTTCGTCTCCAGCGGCTCGCGGCCCTCGCGCAGCGCGAGGATGTGCAGCGAACAGCCCGCGCCGCCCGCGAAGCCGGGGCGGTTCTGGAAGATGCAGGAGCCCTGCCAGCGGCGCGTCTGGCGCTCACCGTCGTCGTCGGTCTGGGTCCAGCCCGTCGACGTCCCCTCGCCGTGGAACTGCCACAGCTCGGGCGTGAGCCGCGCCACATGCCCGGCGACCCGCTTCTCGTCGTCCTCGTCCGAGAAATGCGCCCCCAGCGTGCAGCAGCCGTCATCGGCGCGGCCCGCCTCGATGCCCTGGCAGCCGCTGCCGAAGATGCATGTCCACCGCGAGGTGAGCCAGGTCAGGTCGCAGCGGAAGATCTGCTCGTCGTCCGCCGGGTCCGGGAATTCCACCCAGGCACGGGCGAAGTCCAAGCCCTTCTCGTCATTCCGGCGCGGATCCTGCTTGTCCGGGGCACTGGCTTTGCCCTGCTTCGCCTTTTTCGTCTTTGGCACAAGCCCCAGCGTATGCGCGTGACGGCGATAGCGTTCCGCCCATGAGACTCGGAGTCCTCGATGTCGGTTCGAACACCGTTCATCTGCTAGCGGTGGACGCCCACCGCGGCGCGCGCCCGCTGCCCGCCCATTCACACAAGGCGGAGCTGAGGCTCGCCGAACTCCTCGACGAGGACGGTGCGATCGGGACGGAGGGGCTCGACCGGCTGGTCGCCACCATCGCCGAGGCCGCCCAGGCCGCCGAGGACCAGGGCTGCGAGGACGTGCTGGCCTTCGCGACCTCGGCCGTACGGGACGCCAGCAACGTCGAGGTCGTCCTCACCCGGGTCAGGGACGAGACCGGTGTCGACCTCCAGGTGCTCACCGGCGAGGAGGAGGCCCGGCTCACCTTCCTCGCCGCCCGCCGCTGGTTCGGCTGGTCCGCGGGCAAGCTGCTGGTGCTCGACATCGGCGGCGGCTCGCTGGAGATCGGCTACGGCCTCGACGAGGCGCCGGACACCGCAGTCTCGCTGCCGCTGGGCGCTGGCCGGCTGACGGCGGGCTGGCTGCCGGCCGATCCACCGGACCCGACGGACGTACGGGCGCTGCGCCGCCATGTGCGGGCCGAGATCGCCCGCATCGTCGGGGAGTTCGCCCGGTTCGGCCAGCCCGACCATGTCGTGGCGACGTCCAAGACCTTCCGGCAGCTCGCCAGGATCGCCGGCGCGGCCCGCTCGGCGGAGGGGCTCTACGTCCAGCGCGAATTGAGTCGTTCGTCACTGGAGGAGTGGGTGCCGAAGCTCACCGGCATGACGGCGGAGCAGCGCGCGGAGCTGCCGGGCGTCTCGTCAGGACGGGCGCCTCAGCTCCTGGCCGGAGCGCTGGTCGCCGAGGCTGCGATGGATCTGTTCCGGGTCGGCACCCTGGAGATCTGCCCCTGGGCGCTGCGCGAAGGCGTCATCCTCCGCCGTCTCGACCACCTCCCGGCCACCTGACGCGGGCTCCCGACCACCTCAGGCGGGCCCGTACGCTGTCTTCGTGGCAGATCCAGTGGTGCGCGTCCCCGATGCGAAGGTCGCCCTGTCGACGGCCTCTGTTTACCCGGAGTCCACGGCGACGGCCTTCGAGATCGCCGCACGCCTCGGTTACGACGGCGTCGAGGTCATGGTCTGGACGGACCCCGTCAGCCAGGACATCGAGGCGCTGCGCAGACTCTCCGACCACCACGGCGTGCCGATACTCGCCATCCACGCGCCGTGTCTGCTGATCACGCAGCGGGTCTGGTCGACCGACCCCTGGACGAAGCTGCTGCGCGCCCGCGCGGCGGCCGAGCGGCTCGGGGCCTCCACGGTGGTCGTGCACCCGCCGTTCCGCTGGCAGCGGCAGTACGCGCGCGACTTCGTGGACGGTATCTGGCGGATGGCCGACGAGACCGACGTGCGGTTCGCGGTCGAGAACATGTACCCGTGGCGCTACCGCGACCGCGAGATGCTGGCCTACGCGCCGGACTGGGACGTCACGAAGGACGACTACCGGCACTTCACCGTGGACCTCTCGCACACGGCGACCGCCCGCACCGACGCCATGGCGATGATCGACCGCATGGGCGACCGGCTGGGGCACGTCCATCTCGCGGACGGGAACGGCTCGGCGAAGGACGAGCACCTGGTGCCGGGGCGCGGCACGCAGCCGTGCGCCGAGCTGCTGGACCGGCTGGCGGTCGGCGGGTTCGAAGGCCATGTGGTGATCGAGGTCAACACCCGGCGGGCGATGTCGGCGGCGGAGCGGGAGGCGGACCTGGCGGAGGCGCTGGCGTTCACCCGGCTCCACCTGGCGTCACCTTCGCCCTCGCGGCTGCCTGCCACGCCCGTGAGCCCGGCGCCTGCGGCATCCCAGGCCCCGGCGCCTTCGAAGCCCCAAGCCCCGTCGCCTTCGCCGTCGAAGCCGCGGTCGTCCGAGCCCCGGTCGTCCGAGGGCCGGTCGCCGAAGGCCCGGCTGCCCAAGGGGCGGCCGTCCAGGTCCCGCCGCTCATGACCGACCCGCATCCGGCCCCCGGCAGGCGCGGCCGCGGCCGTCCCGCCCGTACCGAGCGGGACGAAGGACCCGGCGCCCGGGAGCGGATCCTGACGGCGGCGCGTACAGAGTTCGCCGAACGCGGGTACGACAAGACGTCCGTACGGGGCATCGCCAAGGCGGCCGGTGTGGACGCCGCGCTCGTCCACCACTACTTCGGTACGAAGGACGAGGTCTTCGCCGCCGCCATCGAGGTCTCCTTCGAACCGGCCCTCCAGGTGCCGTCCCTGCTGGCGGGCGACACCGACCACCTCGGGGAGCGGCTGGCCCGCTACTTCATCGGCGTCTGGGAGAACCCGGCCACCCGGGCCCCGCTGCTCGCGATCGTCCGCTCGGCCCTCACGCACGAGGCGGCGGCGAACGTCCTGCGCGCGTTCGTGCTGCGCCAGCTCCTCGGCCGGATCGCGGGCGAGCTGGACGTACCCGACCCGACGTTCCGCGCCGAGCTGGCGGCCTCGCACCTGATCGGGATCTCGCTGCTGCGCTACGTGATCAAGGCAGAGCCGCTGGCGTCGGTCGATCCGGAGGAGATCATCGCGATGGTGGCCCCCACGCTGCAGCGGTACTTGACCGAAAGCTGAACACGCGTCCCGCATTCCGGACAAGCTGTCCAGATCTTGGATTCGGGGCGTACGCTCGAAGGCAATCATTTCTGCTGGAGGATCTGCCGACGCAGCAGTCGACCGATCCCATGAAGGAGCGAGCGACGATGCCCGAGCTGAGGTCCCGCACTGTCACCCACGGCCGCAATATGGCGGGCGCGCGTGCCCTTATGCGTGCGTCGGGCGTAGCGAGCGAGGACATCGGCAAGCCGATCGTCGCCGTCGCCAACTCCTTCACCGAGTTCGTGCCGGGCCACACCCACCTCGCACCGGTCGGCCGGATCGTCTCCGAGGCGATCAAGGCGGCTGGCGCGGTGCCGCGCGAGTTCAACACGATCGCTGTCGACGACGGCATCGCGATGGGCCACGGCGGGATGCTGTACTCGCTGCCGTCCCGCGACCTGATCGCCGACTCCGTCGAGTACATGGTCGAGGCGCACTGCGCCGACGCGCTGATCTGCATCTCCAACTGCGACAAGATCACGCCGGGCATGCTGATGGCCGCGCTGCGGCTCAACATCCCCACGGTCTTCGTCTCCGGCGGCCCGATGGAGGCAGGCAAGGCCACCCTGGTCGACGGCACGGTCCGCAAGCTGGACCTGGTCAACGCCATGTCGGACGCGGTCAACGAGGCCATCTCGGACGCCGACATGCTCCGTATCGAGGAGAACGCCTGCCCCACCTGCGGCTCCTGTTCGGGCATGTTCACCGCCAACTCGATGAACTGCCTGGCCGAGGCCATCGGGCTGGCCCTGCCCGGCAACGGCTCGGTCCTCGCCACCCACACGGCACGCAAGGCGCTGTACGAGAACGCCGGCCGGACGGTCGTGGAGATCACCAAGCGCCACTACGAGCAGGACGACGCGACGGTCCTGCCGCGCGCCATCGCCACCCGCGCCGCCTTCGACAACGCCATGGCCCTGGACATCGCCATGGGCGGCTCGACCAACACGATCCTGCACCTGCTGGCGGCGGCGCAGGAAGCCGAGCTCGAGTACACCCTCGAAGAGATCAACGCCGTCTCGCGCCGCGTCCCCTGCCTGGCCAAGGTCGCGCCGAACGTCGCGCCCGGCGGCACGTACTACATGGAGGACGTGCACCGCGCAGGCGGCATCCCCGCGATCCTCGGCGAGCTGTACCGGGGCGGGCTGCTCAACGAGGACGTGCACACCGTCCACTCGACCGGCATCAAGGACTGGCTGGAGACCTGGGACGTGCGCGGCGGCTCCCCGTCGCAGGAGGCCGTCGAGCTGTGGCACGCGGCCCCCGGCTGCGTCCGCTCCGCCACCGCCTTCTCGCAGTCCGAGCGGTGGGAGACGCTGGACACGGACGCGGCGGGCGGCTGCATCCGCGACGTCGCCCACGCGTACAGCGTGGACGGCGGCCTGGCGGTCCTGCGCGGCAATCTCGCCGAGGACGGCTGCGTGGTGAAGACGGCGGGCGTGGACGAGTCCATCTGGACGTTCGAGGGCCCGGCGGTCGTCTGCGAGTCGCAGGAGGAGGCCGTCGACAAGATCCTCCGCAAGGAGATCACCGACGGCGACGTGGTCGTCATCCGCTACGAGGGCCCGCGCGGCGGCCCCGGTATGCAGGAAATGCTGTACCCCACCTCGTACTTGAAGGGCCGCGGCCTGGGCAAGACC
Organism: Streptomyces sp. NPDC087906; assembly: GCF_055584925.1. Lineage (NCBI taxonomy): Bacteria > Bacillati > Actinomycetota > Actinomycetes > Kitasatosporales > Streptomycetaceae > Streptomyces > Streptomyces sp. NPDC087906. The sequence continues at coordinate 8,472 of NZ_JBVJLC010000010.1, read as the reverse complement.
TGCGCCCTGGTCACCGACGGCCGCTTCTCGGGCGGCACTTCGGGCCTGTCCATCGGCCACGCCTCGCCGGAGGCGGCGTCGGGCGGCACGATCGCGCTGGTCAACGACGGCGACCGGATCCGGATCGACATCCCGAACCGCTCCATCGAACTGCTGGTGAGCGACGAGGAGTTGGCCACCCGCCGCGCGGCCCTGAACGGCGTCTACGCCCCGGCCAACCGGGAGCGCAAGGTCTCGGTGGCGCTGCGCGCGTACGCGGCGATGGCGACGAGCGCGGACAAGGGAGCGGTGCGGGACATCACGCGCCTGGGCTGACGGCTTCGCCGTCGCCGCTCATCCGGTCCGCCGGGTCACCAGCGGGCCGGATCGCGGCTGTCGACGGCGAACACCGACCCGTCGGGCGCGGTGGCGACGACCTTGCCGGGCGCGACGACGGGCGGCGGCAGCGTGGGCACGAGCGTCCGCGCCGCGGCGTCCATCCGGGGCTTGGTCTGCCCGAGCAGCGCCCCGGTCACCCCGTCCACGGCGAGCAACCGCCCGTCCCCTGCGCTGACATACACCCGCTTCCCGTCGACGGCGGGCCGCGAGGCGCGCGTGACGGAGGTCTCCAGCCGCCAGCGCTGCACACCTTCGCGGGTGTCGACGGCGAGGAGCGAGCCGGTGTAGCCGACGACGTAGACGATGTCGTCGGCGACGGTGGCTTGGGCCTGCTCGACGGGGGCGGGGAGGTGGGTGCGCTTGACGGCGCGGGTCTTGGCATCCAGCCGGATGACGGCGTTCGCCGCGTCGTCGATGTCCCGGGACAGCAGGAACAAGGCGTCGTCCGAAGCGCCGGTGGCGGTCAGGGAACCCGTCAGCCGCTTCTTCCAGAGCTGGGTCCCCGTCACGGGGTCGATCGCCTTCGCGTCGGTGAAAGCTCGGTCCGGTGACTCCGTCGCGATGAACAGCCGGCCGCCGGTACCGCTCGCCCAGAGGGAACCCGGCTGCGCCAACCGCAGATTCCAGCGCTCCCTCCCGGTGGCGCTGTCCAGCGCCCGCACCTGTCGGCCGTCGCCGGTCATCAGGACGACCGAGTCTTCCGCGTAACGGACCGTGGGGTACTGGGAGATGTCCGCTTCCCAGCGCTTGGCTCCCGAAGCGGGGTCGATCGCCTCCAGACGCTGGGTGCCCGGCGCGACGACGTACAGCAGGCCGCCGGTGAGGACCGGGGCGGTGTCCCCGGCGGCGACGCCCGTGACATCGGTGTCCTTCACCGACCAGTCGACGTGGCCGTCCACCTGATCGAGGCGCGCTGCCGCGATACCAGGAGCCGTGCAGTAGAGGCTCGGGCCCTCGGCCGAGCACAGGGGGGCCCTGTTTGCCGTCGTCGAGCTGCGGAGCATCGTCTGCCAGGGACGGAACTTCTTCTCCACCGGGGAGCCGGCGTGCGTGCTGCCGGATGTCTTGGTTCCCGAAGCCATCTGTACGCCGAAGAGGCACCCGGCCGCCACTGCGACGAGGGCGACGCCCGCCGCCGCCCAGCGCACCCGCGGGCGGGCCAGCGGGCCGCGCGGGCGGGCGGCGGCGCGTGGATGCGTCGCCGCAGCCGCGCTCCCGGTACGGTCCGCGCCCCGCCGCGCCGGTACGAACGGTGTCGCGCCGCGTGCCGACGGATGGAGCATGGCCATCAATTCGTCCGGTGTCGGCCGGTCTTCCGGCTGCTTTGCCAGGCACCTCTTGATCAGCGGAAGAAGATTCTCCGGGACGCCGGTCACGTTCGGTTCGTTGTGCACGACTTGGTAGGCGACCACATACGGGCTGTCCGAATCGAAGGGACCGCGCCCGGTCGCCGCGTGGACCAGCACCGCACCCATCGCGAAGACATCGGCCGCAGGACCGACATCGCGTGGCCGCTGGAATTGCTCGGGTGCCATGAACGGCGGTGTACCGATCAATTTGCCGGTCTCGGTCCGCAGATCACTGTCCGTCGGCCGCGAGATACCGAAGTCGATCACCTTCGGGCCGTCCGCCGCCAATAGGACATTGCTCGGCTTGAGATCGCGGTGCACCACACCGGCGCGATGGATGTCGCGCAGCCCCTCGGCGAGTCCCGCGCCGAGCAGAACGAGTTCGTCAGCCTTGAGCGGACCGTTCCGCTTCACCTGTTCGGACAAGGTGGGGCCGTCGATGAAGAGGGTGGCCATCCACGGCCGCCGCGCCTCCGGATCCGCGTCGACCACGGGCGCGGTGAAGGCACCGCTCACCAGCCGAGCCGCAGCGACCTCCTGCCGGAAACGGGCCCTGAACTCGGAGTCCTGCGCATGGTCGGCATGAATGACCTTGACGGCGAGACGCATCCCCGATGCGGAGGTGGCCAGATGGACCACACCCATCCCGCCCGAACCCAGACAGGACTCCAGCTCGTACCGGCCGGCGTACTCCGGAAGTTCCGCTTCCGGGGCAGATCCAGTGTTGCGCAGTGGTGGCATTGCCCACCCCCGTGTGTTCGTGCACAAGCGCGACGCACCGACCTTAGTCGATGATGCGTGCGATCCAGCCATGGGTTGCTAGCGTGCGCGGCGCAAGGAGTACGCCATCAACGAGGGGGGACCTCATGGCTGTTGAAGAAGTCGAGAACACGGCAGAGGAAGTCGGGACGCCGGCCGCGCAAGGGCTCGCATCCACGCACTATCCGCTCGCGCCGGGCTACCGCGTAAACGTCCGCAGCGGTCCGGGCACCAACTTCGGAGTCGTGCGCATTCTGCCCGCAGGAACGCGGGTCCCGATCAACTGCCAGACACCGGGGACCACGGAAACAGGGCCCTACGGAACGTCGAACATCTGGGACAACATCGCCAACGGGCAGTTCATCTCGGACGCCTTTGTGAAGACAGGCAGTGACGGTTATTTCACCGTCCGCTGCGCCTGACCACCCCCCTCCGCCCACCGGGGATAATCGACCCCGTGAGCGAGCACACCGAGCACCCCGAGCAGCAAGACGTACCGGACGGGCATCCCGAAACCACCCGGGCCGCCGCCTCCGCAGCCGCGGGGGCGGGCGGTTCGGGCGGCCCGGTGCCCGAGGGGCTGCGGTTCTTCGGGACCACCTGGGTCCGGCGCGACCGCGGCTACGCCGCGCGGCGCTTCGGCGTCGCCGTCGGGTCGCTGGTCACCGCCTTCGCCGCCTGTCTCGTCATGCGGTTCGCCTACGACGGGATCGAGCTGGCGAAGGTCGGCTCCTTCGTCGGGCTGCTGGTCGTCGTGGTCTTCGCGGTGTGCAGCGCCGTCGCCTTCCGCAAGACCTGGGAGGGCTTCAGTCGGCGCCCCGCCGACCCCGCCCGTGAGGAATCGCTGCGCAGCTTCAAGGCCATCGGCTTCATCGGGTCGCTGATCGCGTACTTCCTCCGCTCCCTCTACGAGGCCCCCGGGGAGACCCTGCGCCGCAAGGAGTACGAGCAGGCCCTCGTCGAGTACGAGCGCCGGCGCACCACCCGCTCAGGCAACCCGGCCGCCCGGCGCGGCGGCGGCGCGGGCGGCGGCGCGGGCGGCGGCGGCGCCAAGCGCAAGCGGGCCAGGCGCCCCTGACAGCGGGCGGTCCCTTCGTCAGGATGGGCCGTATGACCGATCGCGCGCTCTCCTTCGACTCCGTCGCCGCCCAGTACGCCGCCGCCCGCCCCGGCTACCCGCCCGTCCTCTTCGACACCGTCGAGACCCTGGCCGGCCGGCCCCTCGCCGGCGCCCACGTCGTCGATGTCGGTGCCGGCACCGGTATCGCCACCCGGCTGCTGCGCGAACGCGGCGCGCACGTCACCGCCGTCGAGCCAGGACCCGGCATGGCGGCCGAGTTGCACCACGACCTCCCCGACGTACCGCTCGTACGGGGCATCGGCGACGCCCTGCCGCTCGCCGACGGCACGGCCGATCTGATCACGTACGCCCAGTCCTGGCACTGGACCGACCCCGCGCGCTCGCTCCCCGAGGCACTGCGCGTGCTGCGGCCCGGCGGGGCGCTCGTCCTGTGGTGGAACGTCGCCGACCCCGATGTGCCGTGGATCGCCGCGCAGGACGCCCGGCTCCGCAGCGTGGCGGGGGACGGCGCGCACGGCGGGCACGGCGCCCGAGCCGCCACGCCGGACCGGCCCGACGGCGCGGGCTTCACCCGCCGCCGGGTGCACTGGACCCGCACGGTGTCCCTCGACACCCACCTCACCAACCTCGGCAGCCACTCCATCTTCCGGGTGCTCGGCGCCGAGGCCACCGCCGCCTTCCTCGCGGCCGAGCGCGCCGAACTGCTCGGCCTCTTCCCCGGAGGAACGGTCGAGGAGGCGTACGCCGTGGACCTGGCGGTCCTGCGGCGCGACCCCGCGCCCGCCGCCGAGTAACCCCGCCCACTCTTGACGGCGTTCACCCTCACGCGCATTATTCATCACATGATGAATTCCTCGGAGGCTGCCATCCGCGCCCGCGGCCTCACCGTCGTACGCGGCGACCGCACCGTCCTGCGCGGCCTCGACTTCGCCGTACCCCCCGGCCAGATCACCGGACTCCTCGGCCCGTCCGGCTGCGGCAAGTCGACCCTGATGCGCTCCGTCGTCGGCACCCAGGCCAAGGCCACCGGCACCCTCGAAGTCCTCGGCCTGGCGGCCGGCGACGCCGCGCTGCGGGCGCGGATCGGCTACGTCACCCAAGCCCCCTCCGTCTACGACGACCTGACCGTCCGGCAGAACCTCGACTACTTCGCCGCCGTACTCGACCCCGGCCGGACCCGGCGCGAAGCGCGCCACGAGAGCGTCACCCGCACCATCTCCGACGTCGACCTCTCCTCCCACGCCCAGTCCCTGGCCGGCCGGCTCTCCGGCGGTCAGCGCAGCCGCGTCTCCCTCGCCGTCGCACTGCTCGGGAAGCCCGAACTGCTCGTCCTGGACGAACCCACCGTCGGCCTCGACCCCGTACTCCGCCGCGACCTCTGGGACCTGTTCCACCGCATCGCGCGGGAACGCTCCGCCACGATCCTCATCTCGTCCCACGTCATGGACGAAGCCGAACGCTGCCACCGGCTGCTCCTCATGCGCGACGGCGAGATCCTCGCCGACGACACCCCCGACGCCCTGCGCGCCCGCACCGGCTCCGACACCGTCGAAGACTCCTTCCTCCACCTGGTCGACGAGGCCAACGCCCTTCAGGAGAGCGCCCGATGACCGCCACCCGCACCCTCGCCACCGCGGCCCGCGTACTGCGCCAGCTCCGCCACGACCCCCGGTCCATCGCGCTGCTGATCCTCGTCCCGTGCGTGATGCTGTTCCTGCTCCGCTACGTCTTCGACAGCAGCCCGCGCACCTTCGACTCCATCGGCGCCTCACTGCTCGGCATCTTCCCCCTCATCACCATGTTCCTGGTGACCTCGATCGCCACCCTCCGCGAACGCACCTCCGGCACCCTCGAACGCCTCCTCGCCATGCCCCTCGGCAAAGGCGACCTCATCGGCGGCTACGCCCTGGCCTTCGGGCTGCTCGCCGTCGTCCAGTCCGCACTCGCCACCGGCCTCGCCCTGTGGGTGCTCGGCCTCGACGTGACCGGCTCACCCTGGCTGCTCCTGCTCGTCGCCCTGCTCGACGCGCTGCTCGGCACCGCGCTCGGACTCTTCGTCTCGGCCTTCGCCGCGTCCGAGTTCCAGGCGGTCCAGTTCATGCCGGCCGTGATCTTCCCCCAGCTCCTGCTCTGCGGACTGTTCACCGCACGCCCCACCATGCAGCCCGTCCTGGAGGCGATCTCCGACGTGCTCCCCATGTCGTACGCGGTCGACGGCATGAACGAGGTCCTGCGCCACACCGACATCACCGGCGACTTCGTCCGCGACCTCCTCATCGTCGCGGGCTGCGCCCTGCTCGTCCTCACCCTCGGTGCGGCCACCCTCCGCCGCCGCACCGCCTAGACCGCAGGCGAACGCCCCGCACCTCGCGTACCGCCCCTCGGACACGGCACGCCCGACGGCCCGTCCCGGTGCAAGGATGAAGTCGTTGACAGCGAGACCCAGCACCACCGGCGAGGTGACCCCCGAATGACCAAGACAGTCGCAGTCCTCGGCACAGGCAAGATCGGCGAAGCCCTGCTCAGCGGCATGATCAGGGCCGGCTGGCGGCCGGCCGACCTGCTGGTCACCACCCGCCGCACCGAGCGCGCCACGGAACTCCGCGACCGCTACGGCGTCGAGCCCGTCACCAACGCCGACGCCGCCAAGCGCGCCGACACCCTGATCCTCGCGGTCAAGCCGCAGGACATGGGCAAGCTCCTCGACGAACTCGCCCCCCACGTCGCCGCGCAGACCACGCTCGTCATCAGCGCGGCGGCCGGCATCCCCACCTCCTTCATCGAGGAACGCCTGGCCACCGGCACCCCCGTCGTCCGTGTCATGCCCAACACCCCCGTCGTCGTGGACGAGGGCATGTCCGTCATCTCGGCCGGCAGCCACGCCGTCGCCGAACACCTCAGCCACGCCGAGGAGATCTTCGGCGGGGTCGGCAAGACCCTCCGGGTCCCCGAGTCCCAGCAGGACGCGGCGACCGCGCTCTCCGGATCAGGCCCGGCCTACTTCTACTTCCTGGTCGAAGCCATGACCGACGCCGGAATCCTGCTCGGACTGCCCCGCGCCCAGGCCCACGACCTGATCGTCCAGGCCGCCATCGGCGCCGCCGTCATGCTGCGCGACAGCGGCGAGCACCCGGTCAAGCTCCGCGAGGCCGTCACCTCACCGGCAGGCACCACCATCAGCGCCATCCGCGAGCTGGAGAACCACGGCGTACGGGCCGCCCTGATCGCCGCCCTGGAAGCGGCCCGCGACCGCAGCCGCGAACTCGCCTCCGGCAACGGCTGACCGGGGCGCCCGCCACCGTCCTGACGGCTTACGTCGCCGGCAGCAGACCGATGGCCCGACAGGCCGCGTCGACCACCGGCCGGGCCATCCCCCTGGCCCGCTCAGCTCCCTCCCTCAGCACTCCGTCCACATGGTCCGGATCGGCGGCCAGCGCCGCATGCCGCTCCCGCAGCGGTCGCAGCAGCTCGACCACGGCGTCGGCGGTGTCCTTCTTGAGTGCGCCGTACGACTCATATACACCGGCCAGCTCGTCCGGGTTCCGCCCTTCGCAAGCGGCCAGGATCTCCAGCAGATTCGCCAGCCCCGGCCTGGCCTCGCGGTCGTACGCGACCTCGCGCCCGCTGTCGGTGACGGCCCGCATGATCTTCTTGCGCACCACGTCGGCCTCGTCCAGCAGATACACGATCCCGCTGGTGGACTCGTGCGACTTGCCCATCTTCGACGTCGGATCCTGGAGGTCCATCACCCGCGCCGCCACGGCCGGCGGAGTGGCCCGGGGCACCGTGAACGTCGGCCCGTACCGCTGGTTGAACCGCTCGGCCAGATCCCGGGTCAGCTCGACGTGCTGGGTCTGATCGGCGCCCACCGGCACCTCGTCGGCGCTGTAGGCGAGGATGTCCGCCGCCATCAGCGCCGGGTACGACAGCAGGGAGAACCGGACGCTCTGACCGGTGGTCCGGGCCCGCTCGCTCTTCTCCTTGTACTGGATCATGCGCCGCAGCTCGCCGTCCGTGGCCACGCACTCCAGCAGATACGACAGCCGCGTGTGCTCAGCCACATGACTCTGTACGAACACGGTGCACAAGGCCGGATCCAGACCGGCGGCCAGCATCAGCGTGGCGGCCTGGCGACTGAGTCTGCGCACCCGCGCCGGATCGTGCTCGATGGTCAGCGCGTGCAGATCCACCACACAGAACAGCGCGTCGGCCCGGTGCTGGTCGACGTCCGCCCACTGCCGCAGAGCGCCGAGGTAGTTGCCGAGGGTCAGATGCCCGGTCGGCTTGAGCCCGCTGAAGATCCGTGTCATCCCGCTTCAACCTCCTGGTCGGAGCCGCCGCCTGCGGCGTCGCCCGGACTCTTGGGAGGAGAACGCGAACGGCCGCCGAAGCGGCGGCCGTTGAGTGCATACGTGAGGAGCGGCCGCCGTCAGGCGGGCCACCACTGAGAGGCGCACGTACGCGTTGTCATGAGCTGAAGACTACCGCGCTACCCCCAAGTTGACACGCCAAACGTGCCTCCGTAATGTTCTCCGAGCTGTCCGACGTGAGCACCGGCTCAGGCCGGCCCCGGGCAGTCATTCCGCAGGGCCACAAGAAGCAGAGCGACCAGCTCGGTCGCCTCGTTTCGCGCGGCCCATTGCGAAATGAAGAATCCGCGTTCGAATGAGCGCAACCCCGATTAGCGTCGGGGCCGGTGATTCGCTAAAGTCTCACTCGTCGGAACGGCCGAAGGGCCGGGAAGACAAATCCCGCTGACTGGGAATCAGGTTCTGAAAGAGTCTGATAGAGTCGGGAACACGAAGTACGAAGTACCGGAGGGAAGCGCCCGGAGAGTCCTGAGAGGGATTTGAAGGAAGCGTCCGTTCCTTGAGAACTCAACAGTGTGCCAAAAGTCAACGCCAG
>NZ_JBVJLC010000009.1:0-284040 GCF_055584925.1 Streptomyces sp. NPDC087906 | reverse complement strand
GGGGTCGCAGGAGGGGGGTGTCCGGACGTAAAGCGTAGGAGTTCTAGCGATCGAGCAGTCCGGACACCCCCCTCCGGAGGCCCCGGAACCCGGCAGCCGACAAGCGCACCGCAACCACCGCACCCGGCCGCCCCCGCCGGACGGCGACACCGCAGTCCGGACACCCCCCTCCGGAGGCCCCGGACACCGAAACCAGCCGAACGGACCGCAACCCAGACCCGCCAACGCAACCGCGCCGGACGCGCAAGCGAACGGCTACAACAGCGACCGCAACCGCCCCGCCAGCAAGTCCCAGCGCCAGCGGTCCTCCACCCAGCTCCGCCCCCGCTCCCCCATCCGGCGCCGCAACTCCGCGTCGCCGAGCAGCGTCACCACCCGCTCCGCCGTCTCCGCCGCGCCACCGCCCCGCACCACCCAGCCCGTCTCGCCCTCCAGCACCGCGTCCGGCGCGCCGCCCGAGTCGCCCGCCACCACCGGCAGGCCCGTGGCCGAGGCCTCCAGGTAGACGATGCCCAGGCCCTCGACGTCGAGGCCGCCGCGCCGGGTGCGGCAGGGCATCGCGAAGACGTCACCCGCCCCGTAGTGCGCGGGCAGGGCGGACCACGGGACCGGGCCCGTGAACCGGACGGACGCCGCGACGCCCGTCGTCTCCGCCAGCGCGCGCAGGGACTTCTCGTACGGGCCGCCGCCCACGATCAGCAGCACCGCGTCCGGCACGCTCGCCAGGATCGACGGCATCGCGCGGATCAGCGTGTCCTGGCCCTTGCGCGGCACCAGCCGCGACACGCAGACCACGACCGGGCGCGACGTCAGGCCCAGCCGTTCGCGTACGGCCGCGCCGCCCGAGCCCGGGTGGAAGGTCTTCTCGTCGACGCCCGGCGGCAGTTGGACCATCCGCGCGGCTGCGGCCGGCGTCAGCGCCGCCGCGATGCGGGAGCGGGTGTACTCGCCGAGATAGGTGATCGTGTCCGTGCCCTCGCCGATGCGGCGCAGCAACTGGCGGGACGCGGGCAGTTGCGCCCACGCCGCCTCGTGGCCGTGCGTCGTGGCGACCAGGCGGTGCGCGCCTGCGCGGCGCAGCGCCGGGGCCATCAGGCCCAGCGGGGCCGCAGCGCCGAACCAGACCGACTCGCAGCCGTGCTCGCGCAGCAGCCCGGCGGCGCGGGCGGTGACGCGGGGCGTCGGCAGCAGCATCGTCGTGCGGTCGCGTACGACGGTGAACGGCTGCTCCGCGTCGAACGCGGCGGTCGCCGCCGCGCCCTCCTCGCCGCGCTTCCACGTCGAGGCGTAGACAACCACCCGTTCGGGGTCGAGCCGCAGCGCCATGTTGTGCAGGAATGCCTGGATACCGCCGGGCCGGGGCGGGAAGTCGTTCGTGACGATCAGGGTCTTGCGCATGGTCGCCGACAGTACCGAACGGCCGCGCCGGTCCTGCCGTTGTGGCCCCCGGCCCGTCGGCACCGGCATCATGTCTCCCGCCAGTACGTACGAATACGACGGGATGATCATGGTGGGCGCACGGTTCCCTGTGGTGGTGTGGATCGTCACCCGGGCGGTGCTGCTGCTCTGTGTCTTCAAGGTCGTCGTCGTGCCGGGGCCCGATGTGACCAGCGATGTGTCGGTGATCTACCACGGCTGGTTCGAGGTGCTGAAGTCCGGCAGCTATCCGGTGGGGGACGTCACCTGGCAGTACCCGCCGGCGGCTGCGCTCGCGATCCTGTCGCCGGGCGCGCTGCCGTTCCTGGCGTACGCGTCGGCGTTCTTCGTCGTGGCGTTCCTCTGCGACGCGGTGGCGTTCGCGCTGCTGCTGCGGGCCGGTACCCGGCCGGGCAGGTCGCTACGCGGTGTCTGGGTGTGGGTGGCGGGGGTGCCGCTGCTGGGGCCGACCGCGTACGCGCGGTACGACCTGATGGTGACGGCGGTCGCGGTGGCCGCGCTGCTCGCCGGGGTCCGGCGGCCCGGGGTGCTCGGCGCGCTCGCCGGGTTCGGCGCGATGCTGAAGGTGTGGCCGGTGCTGGTGCTGCTCGGCACGCCGCGCGGCCGGACCACCCGGGTGTCGTGGGCGGCGGCGGCCGTCACCGGCGCTGCCGTGGTGCTGGTGGCCGCCGTGGCGATGCCGGGTTCGCTGGCGTTCCTGACGTACCAGCGCGACCGGGGCACCGAGGTGGAGTCGCTGGGCGGGCTTGTCTTCCAGATCGCCCGGCACTTCGGCTGGCACGGCCAGGTGCTGCTCAACTACGGCTCGGTGGAGTTCGTGGGGCCGCACGTGCCGCTCGTGTCGTCGGCGGCGATGGCGCTGTCGGTGCTGGCCTTCGGGTGGCTGCTGTGGTGGCGGATCGCGGCGCGGGAGTTCACCGCGAGCACGCCGGGCGACGCGGGGTTCGCTGCGGTTCTGCTGTTCACCACGACCAGCCGGGTGATCAGCCCGCAGTACATGCTGTGGCTGGTGGGGCTCGCCGCCGTCTGCCTCGTCCTGCGGGAGAGCCGGATGACGCTGCCCGCCGTGCTGGTGCTGGTCGCCACCGGGGTGACGCTGCTGGAGTTCCCGCTGGGCTTCGGCCATGTGGTCGGCGGTGACCTGCGCGGCGTACTGCTGCTCCTCGTACGCAACGGGCTGCTGGTCGCCGCGACGCTGAGCGCGTGCGAACGGCTGTGGCGCGGTACGGTCCCGCGGCGGCGGGAGCCCGCGGCGGACGTCAGCCCAGCCGTTGCCGCAGATAGCCGCGCCACAGCGCGGTGAAGTCGTCGGGGGTCGTCCCCAGCACGTCGTTCAGCGCGTTCTCCACGGCGCCGTCCCTGCCGCCGTGCTCGCCGACCGCGCGGTAGAAGTCGGTGAGGCGCCGGTCGCCCCAGCGGGTCGCGATCAGCTCGCAGGCCAGCCAGCCGCCCTCGTACGCCTGGGCCAACCGGTCGGCGTCGCCGCCGAACGCGAAGTCCTGGTCGTCGGGCAGCGTGGCGGGGACATGGCCGAGCTGGACGGCGGCCCGCAGCTCCGGTGCGATCTGGGCCGCCGTGCGGTCGGAGGTGCGGTAGGCGGCCCAGTCGGCGAAGCCCTCGGAGAGCCAGGTCGGGGTGGCCGCCGAGGTGACGGTGCGGGTGGCGACATGGGTGGTCTCGTGGGTCAGCACGATGTGCTGCCCGAAGGCGCCGAGTTCGGCGTACGCCTCGGGGTTGACGATGATCCGGTCGGCGGGTGTGGCTCCCGAGCCGCCGGTCTCCCCCGTGGTGACGGCGGCGATGCCGGTGTAGCTGGCGGCCGGCGCCCCGAGGAGCGCCGCCATGGCCGTCAGCGAGCCGGGGACGAGCACGACGACCCGGTGCGCCCAGGGGCCGGGCCACGCGGCGTTCACGGCCGGTACGGCGGCCTCGGCGACGGCGGACACGGACCGCAGCACGGTGTCGCTCTGTCCAGCGCCGAGTACGAGGCTGTGGGCGCCCCGTACGGCCGTCACCGGGCCCTGCTGCCACAGTGCCTGGGCGCCGCCCTCGCCGGGGCGGTCGGCGGTCACGTACCAGCGGCCGTGCCGCTCGCGCAGCTCCAGGGTGCGGGGGGTCGAGACGGGCGCGCTGTCGTAGCCGGCGATGCGGTAGCGCAGGTCGGCCCGGACGGTGGCGCGGTCCCCGGTGCGCCGCACCGGGCCGAGGCGGTACGTCCATGAGCTGAGCGGCACCTGGGCGAGGTTCCGGAACTCGGCGCGCTCCGCGGCGAGCAGCGCGTGGGCCGCCGGGTCGACGGCCGCGAGGTAGCCGCTCTCGTCGCGGTGCAGCAGCGCCTCGGCCCTGCGGTCGAGGGTCCGGCCGATCTGCGGGGTGGCCCGGTCGGGCACCGCGGCGGGGGAACCGCAGCCTGCCAGCAGGAGCCCGGCGAGTCCCAGGAGGGCGTTACGGCGGCGCATGCCGGAGATCGTACGGGGGGCCGGCTCAGACGCGGGTGACGGAGGAGATCGGCATCATGCCGACGGGGTCGTAGCGCACCGGGGCGCCGGGGTAGGGGGCGTGGATGACCTGGCCGTTGCCGACGTACATCGCGATGTGGCTGGCGTCGGCGCGGTAGGCCACGAGGTCGCCGGGCCTGGCCTGGGAGAGCGGGATCTGGTGGCCCGCGTAGCGCTGGGCCTGGGAGGTGCGGGGCAGGCCGACGCCGGCGCGGGCGTACGACCACTGCATGAGGCCCGAACAGTCGAAGCCGGAGGGGCCGTTGGCACCCCACACGTACGGCCGGCCGACGGCCTGTCTGGCCGCCATGACGGCGGCGGCGGCGCGCGAGGAGGCGGGGCCGAGGCCGCCGGCCGGGGACAGGTCGTCGGCCCGGCCGGTCGAGCGCGAGGCGCGGCCGTAGGAGGCGCGGTCGGCGGTGGGCAGCGTGTTCAGCAGCCGCCGGGCCTTGGCGAGCTTGTCCTGGACGGTGCGTTTGTGCCGGGCGACGGTGGCCTTGCTCTGTTCCAGCTCGGCGAGTTCATGGGTGGCGGTGGCGCGTTCCTGGTTCAGGGTCCGCTGGGCCTGCTGGAGTTCGGCCAGGGCGCCCGACTGGCGTTCCCCTGCCCGGTCGAGCAGAGAGGCGCGTTCCAGGTAGGTGTCGGGGTCCGACGAGAGCAGCAGGGCGAGGGCGGGATCGATGCCGCCCGAGCGGTACTGGGCGCTCACCACCGAACCGAGCGCGCCGCGCATCTGGTTGATGCGGTCCTGGCCGCGTGCCACCCGGTCCCGTGAGCGGCCGAGGAGCTTGCGGAGCGCGTCGGCCCGCTCGTCGGCCTTGTCGTACTGCTCCGTGGCCCGTTCCGCCTGTTCGTACAGCCGGTCGACCTTGGACCGGGTGGTGTCGGGCGTGTCCTTGGGGGCCGCGCCCGCGGGGGCCGCGGCGAGTGCGGCGGCCGCCGTCGCCGCGGCGGCGGACAGGACCGTCACGCGGGTGGTCAGGACCAGGCCGGAATGTGAGGGACGCCGATGGGAGACCACGAGAGAGCCGCACTTCCTTCCGCTGTGCGCGCCGTACGCACCGGGCGCGCTCCGCGCGGCACCTGCCGCGCGGATGCAGACAGTAGCCGGGCGGACACGGGACGGCCAACGACCCCACCGGGCATACAAAGTGACGCCCCGCCGGAGACCAACAGGTCATCGGCGGGGCGCGGCGTCAGCGGAGGACGCGTTATTTCGCCCGAATGGGCGGGTGTCAGCGGCGGGAGAGCGGCTTAGCCGACGCGCACGCCGTAGTTGAACGGCATGTTGCTCATGGCTTCGTAGCGGACGTTGGCGCCCGGGTGCGGGGCGTGCAGCACCTGGCCGTTGCCCGCGTACAGGCCGATGTGGCTGCCGCCGCTGAAGATGACCAGGTCGCCCTGCTGGAGCTGGCTCGCCGAGAGGTGCGGGCCGGCGCCGCCCTGGGCCTGCGAGGTGCGCGGCAGCGAGACGCCGGCCTGGGCGTAGGCCCAGCCGGTGAGTCCCGAGCAGTCGAACGAGCCGGGGCCCGTCGCGCCGTAGACGTACGGCATGCCGATACGGGTCTGGGCGGCGGCGAAGGCGGCGGCGGCGCGCTGCGAGGCGGGCACGGAGGCGCCGAGGTCGACCCGGCTGCTGGCGCGGTTGGCGCGGCTCTCGTCGTCGGCGAGTGAGGCGCGCTCCTGGGCGGTGAGGGTGAGCAGCACCTTCTGCGTCTTGGCCAGCTTCTCCTGGACGTCCTTCTTCTTCTGGCCGAGTTCCTTGCGGGTGTCCGCGAGGTCCTTGACCTTGTCCTGGGCTTCCTTGCGCTCCTGGGCCAGCGTGCGCTGCTTCGCCTGGATCTGCTGGAGCGCGTCGGCCTGCTTGGCGCTCACCTGGTCCATGGTGGACGCCTTGTCCAGGTAGGTGTCCGGGTCCGAGGAGAGGAAGAGCTGCACCGAGGGGTCGATACCACCGCTGCGGTACTGGGCGCTCGCCATCGAACCGAGGCTGTCGCGCAGCTCGTTCAGCTCGTCCTGGCCGCGGGCCACCTTGTCGCGCAGGGCGTTCACCTGCTTGGTGAGCTTGTCCTGCTGCTCCTTGGCGCCGTTGAACTTCTCGGTGGCCACCTCGGCGTCGTGGCGCAGGCCTTCGACCTTGGCCTTGACGTCTTTCGTGGTGGGCTTCGGGTCGGCGTGCGCGGCCTGGGAGGTCAGCGCGACGGCGGCGGCGGCAGTGGCGGTGAGCACAGTCACACGGGTGCGGCTCGGAGGCTTGGGACGACGGTGGGACGCCACGAAGGCGAGCTCCTTCTTCCTCAGCCGCCTACCGGGCAAAGGGGGACACATGTCCCGGCTCCACATGTTCGGCTCCCCCGTGCTGAGCTGAACTGCGTGGATTCGGCGGTGCCTTCGCCGACACCCCGGATGGGTGATCGACCGCGCGAAGGTTCGACCTGACCTTAGTGACCTTCTTGTGATCAGTTCAAATCCTCACGAGAAAAATCTTGATCTCGAAGGCATAATTTACGTACAGCACACGTTCAGTGATGACTATTTGACGCCATGTTGTGACGTGAAGCCATCAATTCGGGCATTAGCCTCACCAGTTGCTCAGGCGCGCGAAAGCCGCTTCAGCAACAAGGCGGACGCGACCGGCCGGGCACCGGCCTTCGCCACTCCGTCGGCGACCTCGCGGTCGGTGGAGACCACCACGACGGGCCGGCCCGGCGGTTCCGCCCTGACCAACTGGCGGATCAGCTCGTCCGCCGTGACCCCCGGCTTGGAGAACAGCACCCGCACCCCGCGCGGCGGCGCGAGCAGTACGGGAGCGGCCAGTTCGGCGCCGTCGAAGACGCACGTCATCTCGGCGCCCGACTGCGCGGCGAGCATGGCGAGACCGCCCAGCAGCCGCAGCCGCTGCTTCTCCAGTGGCATCGTCGGATAACCGGTCTTGGTGACGTTGTAGCCGTCGACGAGCAGATGCGCCTGCGGCAGCGCCAGCAGTTGGTCGAGCAGCGCGGGGTCCGTGTCGGACAGCGCACGCGCCGCCACGTCCTTCGGCGACATCCGGCCGGGCTCGACCGCGTCGACCGTGTCGGCGGGCCGCGCGGAGGCGGGCGGCAGCGCCAGCTCGCGGCGCAGCCCCTGGGCCGACTCCAGCACCGTGTCCAGCAGCAGCCGCAGCCGCATGTCCTCGATCGAACGGCCCTCGCGCGCCGCGCGCCTGCTGGTCTCGACTGCGGACTCCGCCTCGGCGAGCCGCGCCCTGATCCGCCGGGTCTCGCTCTCGGCCGCCGACACCTGCGCCGCGCTCTCCGACCTGACGCCCTCCAGCTCCGCGTTGACCCGGCGCAGCGCCGCCTCGCCGCGCTTCACGTCGCTCTGCGCGCTGCGCAGCTTGCGGTGCAGCGACTCCGCGTCCTTGCGTACGGACTCCAGCTCGGCGCGCAGCCGCTCCGTCTCGCTCTTCGTCTGGGCACGGGCGGCGGCGAGATCGTCCCGCAACTGCGCCAGCTCGCGCCTGGCCTCCTCGTCGGCGCGCTCCGCCTCCGCCCGCAGGGCCTCCTCGCCCGCGGCGGTCACCAACTTCACCCATCCGGGGGGCCTGAGTACGTACGCGGCGGCGGCCACGTCGACCGGATCGGCGGCCGCCGGCGGCGATCCCGCCTCCAACGCCTCGGCCAGTTCGGGCTGCGCCGCGGCCAGCCGCTCGCCGATCCGCTGGCGGAACAGCGGGTCGCTCTCCAGCGCCGCCGCCATCGCGTTGCCGGCGAACTTCGCGCGCCTGTTCGGGGTGAAACGGGCGTACTGCCGCAGTTGCGTGGGCAGCTCGGCGACGGTCAGGCCGCCGAAAGCGTCCGAGACCAGCGCGACGACCCGCCGCCTGACCCCGTCGGGCAGCGGGCGGTCGAGCACCTCGGCGGCGTCGCCGTCGGCCGCGCCGGCCGACTCAGCACCGCTTGCGGGCTGCTCCACGATCCGTCACCCCACTACCCCTTTCGGGCGGCTCCCTCAGGAGCCGGCGCCCGGCCTGTCCACCAGCTCGATCTGATCCACCGCGTTGCACCAACGGCACCGCACGGACTCGATGGTCTCACTGACCACCTCGCGCTCCTCGACCTTCGGATCCCCTGCCAGGTCCAGATGGACGTACTCGACGGCCTTCGACGTACGTGTCACGTCGAACCGGGTGAGATTGCCGCACAGGGCACAACGCCACCGCTGCTCGGAAGTCGGCTGGGGAACCGTCGCCATCGTGCCGTCCTCTTCTCGTCGCCCGCCACCGCCGTTGCCCGCGGTGGCGTAACCCTACGGCCTTCCGCTTACCCACCGCCTACCCCGAACCCCGGCGAGGCACTCTGTACCGGTACGCCCCCGTACGACATGCTCTGTCAGTGAAAAGGTGGCGGACGACGGACGACGGCCCTGTGGTGACCTACGGCCTGATCGGGCTGTGCTGTCTGGCCTTCCTGGCCAGTCCGCTGTCCGGCTTCAATCCGGTGTACGGGAGAGGCGACGCGCTGCTCGCGGCGCAGAGCGCCTACTTCGAACGGTGGGGCGTCATCCCGAGCCAGTTGCTGACCGGGTCACCGCACGCGCTGCTCACCCCTCTCACCGCCCTGTTCGTGCACGGCAACTGGCTGCACCTGCTCGGCAACATGCTGTTCCTCTACGTCTTCGGCGCGATGGCCGAGGAGCGCATGGGCCGGCTGCGGTTCGCCGTGTTCTACCTCGTCGTCGGCTACCTCGCGCTGACCGCCTACGCCGTCGCCAACGCCTCGTCGCAGGAGACCCTGGTCGGGGCCTCGGGGGCGATCGCCGGCGTGCTCGGTGCCTTCCTCTACCTCTTCCCCAAGGCGCGGGTCACCAGCCTCTTCCCGTTCCTCTTCTTCCTGCCGCTGCGCTTCCCCGCCTGGATCGTGCTGGTCTTCTGGTTCGCCCTGCAGTACGTGGCGCAGCAGCAGACCCCGCCGGACGGCCCTGCCGTCGCCTATCTCGCGCACCTCGTGGGGTTCGGCGGAGGGTTCCTCTACGCCTGGGTGCGGTACTGGCGTACCGATAGAGTGGGGGGTCAGACCGGGGCCACCGAGGGAGAACGCCAACCGTGATCACCGCGATCGTGCTCATCAAGACCAGCGTGGACCGGATCCCCGAGATCGCGGAGGCCGTCGCGGCGCTGGACAGCGTCAGCGAGGTCTTCTCGGTGACGGGGACGTACGACCTGATCGCCATGGTGCGCGTGGCCAACCACGACGACCTGGCCGATGTCATCCCCGGCAGCATCAGCAAGATCAAGGGCGTCGAGGCCACGGACACGCACGTGGCGTTCCGTACGTACTCCCAGCACGACCTGGAAGCGGCCTTCTCGATCGGCCTCGACGCCTGAGTCCGCGCGGCCGGGCGCGTCCCGGTCCTTACGCGGCGTCGCGGTCCGGGACGCAGCGGCCGTCCTCGGTGCGGTAGCTCCACCGCGCGCCGTCGCGCACCAGCTCCGCCACGGCCGCCACGAACCGCTCCACATGCTCGTCGGGGGTGCCGGCGCCGAAGCTGACCCGGATCGCGTTCAGCGAGCGCTCGCCGGGCGCGGCCTCGGGGGCGCCGCACTCCCCCGGCTCCTGCGGGTCGCTGTCCAGCAGCGTCCGCACCAGCGGGTGCGCGCAGAACAGGCCGTCCCGCACCCCGATGCCGTACTCGGCGGAGAGCGCCGCCGCGAAGTGCGAGCTGTTCCAGCCCTCGACCACGAACGAGATGACGCCCACCCGGGGCGCGTCGTCCCCGAACAGCGACAGCACCTTGACCCCCGGCACCTCGGCGAGTCCGGCCCGCACCCGGCCGACCAGCTCCTGCTCCCTGGCCACCAGCGAGTCGAAGCCCGCATCGGTGAGCGCCTTGCAGGCGGAGGCGATGGCGTACACCCCGATCACGTTCGGCGAACCCGCCTCGTGCCGGGCCGAGTTGGCGTGCCAGTCGACGTCCACGCCACCGTCGTCGCGGCGCGTGACCTTACGGCTGGCGCCACCGCCCGCCAGATACGGCTCGGCGGCCAGCAGCCAGTCGGCGCGGCCCGCGAGCACCCCGGAGCCGAACGGCGCGTAGAGCTTGTGTCCGGAGAAGGCCACCCAGTCGACGTCCAGCGCGGCGATGTCCACCGGGTGGTGCGGCGCGAGCTGCGCGGCGTCGAGCACGATCCGCGCGCCGTTGGCGTGCGCGGCAGCGGCCAGTTCCCGTACGGGCCACAGCTCGCCCGTCACGTTCGAAGCCCCGGTCACACAGACCAGCGCGGGCCCCTCACCGGTGCGCGCGGCGAGCGTCCGCTCCAGGATCTCGACGGCCTGGGCCGGGGTCCTGGGCGCGTCCAGGTACGTCACGTCGCTCACACCGGAGGCCCGCCACGGCAGCAGCGCGGCGTGGTGCTCGGTCTCGAAGACGAAGACCTGACAGCCGGCCGGCACGGCGGCGGCGAGCAGGTTCAGCGAGTCGGTGGTGGAGCGGGTGAAGACGACCTGGTCGTCGGCGCGGCAGCCGAGGAACTCGGCCACGGTGCGGCGGCTGTTCTCGAACAGGTCGGTGGAGAGCTGCGACAGGTAGCCGGCGCCGCGGTGCACGCTGCCGTAGTACGGCGCGTACGCGGCGATGTCGTCCCACACCCGCTGCAGCGCGGGCGCGCTGGCCGCGTAGTCGAGCGCCGCGTAGCTGACCTCGCCGCCGGTGACCAGCGGCACGCTGACGTCGCGTCCGAGGACGGGCAGCGGGGCGGTGGTGGTGACGACATCGGAAAACACGGACATGCCAGACTCCCTGGGGACCAGGACCCCACAGCAGAGAGGGGTCCGCGCTTGCCGTAGACCTCGCTGCCTACGGCCTGGTCTTCACCCGGGGCACCCCGCCACGGACGGAGGGTTGCCGGACAGCAAGCCGGGGCCTTAACGCTGTCACTCATGACCTTGGAAAAGAGTCTGGCACAGGGTGCCGCCCGGCCTCAACCTCGTTCCACGTTCCGGACAGGGGTGAGACCGGGCCGCACACCACGGCCCGCGCGCGCCTTACACGCGCTGCGAGGCCGCCACCCAGCGCTCCAGCGTCCGCCCCGCGGCGCCCGAGTCGATCGACTCCGCCGCCCGCGCGAGCCCCGCCGAGAGCTGCATCGTGAGCGGGTCTCCCGTCTGGTCGAGCGCCACCAGGGCAGCCGCCGCGTTCAGCAGCACGGCGTCCCGTACGGGCCCTTCCTCGCCCGCCAGCACCCGGTGGGCCACCTCGGCGTTGTAGGCGGCGTCGGCGCCGCGCAGCGCCTCGACGGGGACGATTTCCAGGCCGACGTCGCGCGGGTCGAACGCCTCCTCGGTGACCTTGCCCTCACGGACCAGCCAGACCCGGGACGTCGCCGTCGTCGTCAGCTCGTCGAGCCCGTCGTCGCCGCGGAAGACCAGCGACGAGTTGCCGCGCTCGGCGAACACGCCGGCCACGATCGGCGCCATCCTCAGGTCGGCGACGCCGACCGCCTGGGCGCGCACCCGGGCCGGGTTGGTGAGCGGCCCGAGGATGTTGAAGGTGGTCTGGGTGCCGAGCTGGGCCCGTGCCGTCGCCGCGTGCCGCAGCGCGGGGTGGAACTTGACGGCGAAGCAGAAGGTGATACCCGCCTCCTCGGCGACCTCGACCACCCGCTCCGGCGTCAGCTCCAGATTGACGCCGAGCTGCCCCAGCACGTCCGAGGCGCCGCTCGCCGACGACGACGCGCGGCTGCCGTGCTTGACCACCTTCGCGCCGGTCCCGGCCACGACGATCGACGCCATGGTCGAGATGTTGACGGTCTTCGCCATGTCACCGCCGGTACCGACGATGTCGACGGTACGGCCGGGCACTTCGATGGTGCGGGCGTGCTCGTACATGCTGCGGACGAGCCCCGAGACCTCCTCGACCGTCTCGCCCTTCGCCCGCAGCGCCACGGCGAAGCCGGCGATCTGCACGTCGGTCGCCTCGCCGCTCATGATCTGGTTCATCGCCCAGGCGGTGTCCTCGACGGACAGGTCCTGGCCGCGCATGAGCGGGGTGAGGACGCCCGGCCAGGTGCGGGCCGCCACGGTGTCGCCTCCGACGGGGGTAACAGCGCTCATGCTCGCTCCTGGGTGTCTGGGGACCGGCCGCAGGGCCGGTGCGACGTGGCCGACGTGGCCGACGTGGCGGCAAGCCTATCGGCGCGCACCGGCGGTGAGATACGCCGAGGGGACGGCCGAGGGCCCCGGCCGGCCCCCTCGCGGGGTGCCGGGCCGGGGCCCTCGGTGGTGTCGGCTGTCGGGCCGGGGATCAGTGGTGGCCGTGGCCGCTCGTGATCTCCTTGTACTCCTCGGCCGTGGGCTTGGGGATCTGGTTCCCCTCGCCGTAGTAGCCCTTGCTGAGCTTGACCCTGGCCTTCTCGACGGGCGAGACCTTGCGCTCGACACCGTTCTCGTCGGTCGTGGGGCCGATCTCGTCCGGCGTGTACTGCTCGTGCGCCGTGAGCTTGTACAGGTCGCCCTGGGCGAGCGGGGTGTGCACCTCGACGAACTCGCCGTGCGGCAGCCGCTTGATGACCCCGGACTCGCGTCCGTGCAGCACCTTCTCGGCGTCCCTGCGCTGGAGTCCGATGCAGATCCGCTTGGTGAGGATGAACACCAGGACCGGGGCGACGAAGAACGCGATCCGGATGACCCAGGTGATCGTGTTGATCGACAGATGGAAGTGCGTGGCGATGAGGTCGTTGCCACCGCCGGCCAGCAGGATCATGTACCAGGTGATCCAGGCGACACCGAAGGCGGTGCGCGTCGGGGCGTTGCGCGGCCGGTCCAGGATGTGGTGCTCGCGCTTGTCGCCGGTGACCCAGGACTCGATGAACGGGTACACGGCGATGGCGGTGAGCACCAGCGGCAGGAGCAGCAGCGGGATGAACACGCCGAGCACGAGCGTGTGTCCGGCGAAGTTGATCTCCCAGCCGGGCATCGCTCGGATCAGGCCCTCGGGCATGCCCATGTACCAGTCGGGCTGGGCGCCGGTGGACACCTGGTCGGGCCGGTAGGGGCCGATGGCCCAGATCGGGTTGACCGAGGCGATGGCGGCGACGATGGCGATGACACCGAAGACCAGGAAGAAGAACCCGCCGGCCTTGGCCATGTAGACGGGGAGCAGCGGCATGCCGACGACGTTCTTGTTGGACTTGCCGGGGCCCGCGTACTGGGTGTGCTTGTGGTAGACGACCAGGATCAGGTGACCCACGATCAGGCCGAGCATGATGCCGGGCAGCAGCAGGATGTGGACCGAGTAGAACCGGGCCACGAAGTCGCCGCCGGGGAACTCCCCGCCGAAGATGAACGTCGAGAGGTACGAGCCGACGATCGGGACGGAGAGGATCGCGCCGTCCACGAACCGGACGCCGGTGCCGGAGAGCAGGTCGTCCGGGAGGGAGTAGCCGGTGAAGCCGGTGAACATACCGAGGACGAACAGCAGGAAGCCGAACATCCAGTTGATCTCGCGGGGCTTGCGGAACGCGCCCGTGAAGAACACGCGCATCATGTGCACGAACATGCCGGCGAGGAAGATCAGCGCGGCCCAGTGGTGGATCTGCCGGATCAGCAGACCGCCGCGGACGTCGAAGCTGATGTGGAGCGTCGAGTTGAACGCCTCCGACATCCGGATGCCCTGGAGCGGGACGTAACTGCCGTGGTACACCACCTCGTTCATCGACGGGTGGAAGAACAGCGTCAGATACACACCCGTGAGGATGATGATGATGAAGCTGTAGAGGCAGATCTCCCCGAGCATGAAGGACCAGTGGTCCGGGAAGATCTTGCGCATGTTGGACTTGGCGAGGGTGTAGATCCCCAGCCTGCCGTCGGCCCAGTCGGCGAGCTTCTCGCCCGCAGGCGCCGTACGGTTCGTCTCGTCAGTCGCAGTACTCATCCGCGCTCCCAGAAGGCAGGACCGACAGGCTCGTCGAAGTCGCCGAGTGCTTGCAGGTTACCCTCACTGTTCACGCCGATGCGCAGTTGCGGAAGGGCGTGGCCGGCCGGGCCGAAGAGCACGCGCGCGCCGTCGGCGAGGTCGAAGGTGGACTGGTGGCACGGGCAGAGCACGTGGTGTGTCTGCTGCTCGTACAGGCTGATCGGGCAGCCGACGTGGGTGCAGATCTTCGAGTACGCCACGATTCCCTCGTGGGACCACTCGAGTTCGCGCTTGTCCTTGATCTCGTCCGGCTGGATCCGCACGATCATCAGGGCCGCCTTGGCGATCTCCTTCTGGAACTCCTCCTGGTCCTCGCTGAGTCCCTCCGGCATGGCGAAGGTCAGCGAGCCCACGGCGACGTCCTCGGGGCGCAGCGGCAGATTCGTGTTCATGTTGATGAGCTGCTTGCCCTTGGCCCACAGCGTGACCCGGAACTTCTTCTCGGGCAGCGGACCCAGGTCGCGCAGCAGCACCACGCCGGCGAGCGGCACGACGGCCAGCGCGCCGAACATGGTGGTGCGGATCAGCTTGCGCCTGCCGAGGGCGGACTCCCTGGCGCCGGCCGCGAAGTCCGCGAGGACCTTGGCCTTGACCTCGGGGGACGCCTCGATCGGGTGGCGGTCGTCGGCGATCTCCTCGTCCGACATCAGCGTCCGGGCCCAGTGGACCGCGCCGGCGCCGATGCACAGCAGTGCGACACCCAGCGTCAGGCCCAGTGAGAAGTTCAGGATGCTGACGTGGCCGAACGGGAAGATGTACTCGATCTTGTCGACCGGGAAGATCACGTAGCACGCGATGAATCCGACCGTCGCCAGGATCGACAGCGTGAACAGGAAGGCGACCACGCGCTCGGACCGGTCGGCCGCCCGCTCGTCGATGTCCTGTACCCGCGGCTGGTGGGCCGGCAGGCCCGGGTCGGCGAAGGGGTCCTTCGCCGTGACCACCTCGCTGTGCGAGGTCTCCTGCGCACTCGGCAGGTTCTCTTCTGGAATCTCTTGGCTACTCATGACTTCTTGGCCTTAGCGGTGTGGGCCGCAACCCAGATGGCACCTGCGATGAGCGCGCCCAGACCGAAGATCCAGGCGAACAGTCCCTCACTGACGGGGCCGAGGCCACCGAGCGACAGGCCGCCGGGGCTCTCGGCCTCGGCTCCGTTCACCGACTTGATGTACGCGATGATGTCCTGCTTCTGCTGCTCGGGCATCGTCGTGTCGGGGAAGGACGGCATGTTCTGCGGGCCGGTCTGCATGGCCTCGTAGATGTGCTTGGGGTCGACACCGTCGAGGTTGGGGGCGACCTTCCCGTGTGTCAGGGCGCCGCCCTCACCGGTGAAGTTGTGGCACTGCGTGCAGTTCGTACGGAACAGTTCGCCGCCCTTGGCGATGTCGGCGCCCGCGGGGCTGTACTCCTTGGACGTCGGCACGCTCGGGCCGGCGCCGAAGGAGGCGACGTACGCGGCGAGCTGGTTGATCTCCTCCTGCGTGTAGATCACCTTCTTCGCCGGCACCTGGGCTCCGGGCTGCTGCGCGGGCATCCGGCCGGTCCCGACCTGGAAGTCCACGGCGGCCGCCCCGACACCTACCAGGCTCGGGCCGTCGGAACCGCCCTGACCGCCCATTCCGTGGCAGCTCGCGCAGCCCACGGCGAACAGCTTCTTGCCCTCGGTGATATTGGCGGTTGACTGGGAGCCCGCCTGGGCCTGGGCCTTGTCGGCGGGCGCGAACGCGGCATACAGCCCCCCGGTGGCCGCCAGCGCGAGGAGTAGGACGACGACCGCCGCCAGCGGATGGCGTCGTCGTGCGGAGAGCTTTTTCACGGATTACCCCGGTGTCAGGATCTTCAGCGTCGGTGCTTCTGGACTGTATGCGAGCGCGTCGGGCGCTCTGCCCGCTACTTGATCAGATAGATCGTGGCGAAAAGGCCGATCCAGACGACATCGACGAAGTGCCAGTAGTAGGACACGACGATGGCGGCGGTTGCCTGCTCATGGGTGAATCTCTTCGCCGCGTACGTCCTGCCGAGGACGAACAGGAACGCGATGAGACCCCCCGTCACGTGCATCCCGTGGAAGCCGGTGGTCAGGTAGAACACCGAGCCGTACGGGTCGGACGACAGCGAGATGCCGTCCTTCTTGACCAGCTCCGTGTACTCGAAGATCTGACCGCCGATGAAGATCGCGCCCATCACGAAGGTGATCGAGAACCAGGTGCGGAGCTTCTTCACGTCACCCCGCTCGGCGGCGAAGACGCCGAGCTGGCAGGTGAGGGAGGAGAGCACCAGGATCGTGGTGTTCGTCGCCGAGAACGGAACGTTCAGGCTCGACGCCACTTCCTTCCAGTGCGTGTCGCCCGTCACCGATCGAAGGGTGAAGTACATCGCGAAGAGGGCCGCGAAGAACATCAGCTCGGAACTCAACCAGATGATGGTTCCGACGCTGGTGAGGTTCGGCCGATTGACCGACGGGTGCGCGTGCCCGGTTTCTACTGTCGTTGCTGTCGCCACGACCGACATTATGTCGGTCGCTTATCCCGCCCTCACTCCCGGGGGTGCTGTTCGGTGTGTCCATGGCCCGTGTCCTGCCCGAACAGCCCAGTGAAGTGCTGCGATTACCGGTGCGGAACCGGTGCTGACACGCTGTCCGACGGAGTAGCATCCGCCCATCGGTACTGATGTGACGGAGGAAAAATGCAGCCGACTGCCACGGTGCTGGTCTACAGCGACAACGCGAACACCCGCGAGCAGGTGCGGCTGGCGGCGGGCCGCAGGCCCGCCGCGGACGTGCCCCCGGTCAAGTTCCTGGAGTGCGCGACTCTGCACGCGGTCCTCAAGGAACTCGACAAGGGCGGCATCGACGTCTGCGTGCTGGACGGGGAGACCGTGCCCGCCGGCGGTATGGGTGTCTGCCGGCAGATCAAGGACGAGATCTTCAACTGCCCGCCCGTGCTGCTGCTGATGGGGCGGCCCCAGGACGCCTGGCTGGCCACCTGGAGCCGCGCGGAGGCCGCTGTGACCCTCCCGGTCGAACCGGTCGGTTTCGCGGACACCCTGGCCTCCCTGCTGCGCCGCAGGCTCGCCGTGGGCGCCTGACGGCCTGTCCGCGCACGGCGGCGGTCAGAGCTGCGGCCGCAGCCTGGCCGGGTCGGCGGGGCCGGCGGCGCTGTTGGTGGTGCCCGCCCCGCTGCCCGCCGACGCCTGGAGGACGCTGCCCTGGGTCCACTTGTTCCAGGGCATGTTCCAGTCGCCGAAGCCGTTCCCGAAAGATTCCATCGTGTGGCCGTCGCTGTTGACGACCTTCACGATGTCGCCGGGCCGGACGGTGTTGAAGAACCACTCGGCGTTGTCGGTGGACATGCCGACACAGCCGTGGCTGACGTTGGCCGAGCCCTGCGAGCCGACCGACCACGGCGCGGCGTGCACGTACTCACCGCTCCAGGTGAGCCGGGTCGCCCAGTGGACGGGCAGGTCGTAGGACTCGCTGCTGCCCGCCGAGATGCCGACGGTGGTGCTGCGCATCTGGACGAACGCTTCCTTGCCCAGCACGACCTTGACGCCGTTGCGGGTGTCGAAGCCGGGCTTGCCCGTGGTCACCGGGATGCTGTTGATCTCCTTGCCGTCGCGCAGCACCGTCATGGTGTGCGAAGCGGCGTCGGTGATGGCTTCGAGCCGGTCGCCTGTGGTGAGCCTGAGCGGCTTGGCGGCGCCCCCGTACAGCTTGCCGGCGACCTTCACGCCCTCCAGGGTGCTGGTGGCGGTGACCGTCGCGTGGGCGGGCCAGTACTCCTTGGGCCTGAAGTGCAGGTTCTTGTCGTCCACCCAGTGCCAGCCGCCTTCGACGGCGGGGGTGGAGCGGACCTTCAGGGAGCGCTCGACGACGGCCCTCGCCGCCTTGGACTTGACCGGCGCGCTCAGCGCGGCGGTGACCGGCTGGCCGACGCCGTACTCCCCCGCGTCGGGGCCGAAGGTGACCTTGAGCTGCTTCTTGCCGGGCGCCGTCGCCGTCTGGAAGCTGTACGTACGGGCGCCGGGGGCGCCGTCGTCGTCCTCCGTGGCGATCTTGACGGTGTAGTGGGTGCCGGCGGTCAGCGGCGCCGTGGAGTGCCAGCGGGAGCCGTCGGCGGCCAGTTCGCCCTTGAGGTAGTGGCCGGCCGTGTCGGAGGCCGTGACGTCCGTGATGCGGCCGTCGCCGCTCTTGGCGGTGATCTCCAGCGGCTTGTCGAGGCCGACGAGGTCGCCCTTCGACGTGCCGCCGGGGGCGTGGAAGGAGATCTGGTCGGCGGCGTCGAACGGGGCGGCGGAGAGCGGGCTGCTGTCGCTGCCGGCGCACGCGGTCGCGCCCGCCCCGAGGGACACGACCAGCAGGGTGCAGCCGACTACGGTGCGGAAGCGTGGCGTGTGGTTCATGAGTCACACGGTATGAAGGTTCATCAGCCGCAGCACGATGAGTGTGGCAAACGGGGGGCCCCGGCACTCCGGCCGGAGTGTCGGGGCCCTGTCGCTTTTTCGGATGTGCTAGTGCCGTGACCGGCAATGTTTGCCCGACAGGGCAAAGCTTGCCGAGAGGGGCACTACCGCCGGGCGGTCACTGGTTCTGGTTCTCGCCGCGGTAGTACTCGAAGACCCAGCCCCACAGACCGACGACGATCAGCGGCGCCGAGAAGTAGAGCAGCCACCAGCCGATGGCCACGCCGAGGAACGCCAGAGCGCCACCGATGGCCAGCGAGAACGGCTGCCAACTGTGCGGGGAGAAGAACCCCACCTCGCCGGCCTCGTCGGCGACGTCGGCTTCCTTGTCGTCCTGGGCCAGCGAGTCCATCCGCCGGGCCGTGAAGGACAGGTAGAAGCCGATCATGATGGCGAGCGCGAAGGCCAGGAAGAGCGCCGTCGTGCCGGCCGCTTCCTTGGACCAGTAGCCGTAGACGATGGCGACGGCCAGGATGAAGAAGCCGAGCCAGAGGAACAGCCTGCCTTGGATCTTCACTTGCTGGCCTCCTTGCTACCGGTGAGGGCGGGGTCCGTGCCGCCGTGACCGACGTTCTCGAGCTGGTCGAGAGCGGCGATCTCCGGGTGGTGCAGGTCGAAGGCCGGCGATTCGGACCGGATACGCGGCAGCGTGATGAAGTTGTGCCGCGGCGGCGGGCAGGACGTCGCCCACTCCAGCGAACGGCCGTACCCCCACGGGTCGTCGACCTCGACCTTCTTGCCGTACTTCGCCGTCTTCCAGACGTTGTACAGGAAGGGCAGGATCGACAGGCCGAGCAGGAACGAGCTGATCGTGGAGATGGTGTTCAGCGCGGTGAACCCGTCGGCCGCCAGGTAGTCGGCGTACCGGCGCGGCATGCCTTCGGCGCCCAGCCAGTGCTGGACGAGGAAGGTCCCGTGGAAGCCGATGAACAGCGTCCAGAAGGTGATCTTGCCGAGCCGTTCGTCGAGCATCTTGCCGGTGAACTTCGGCCACCAGAAGTGGAATCCGGCGAACATCGCGAACACCACCGTGCCGAAGACGACGTAGTGGAAGTGCGCGACGACGAAGTACGAGTCGGACACGTGGAAGTCGATCGGCGGCGACGCCAGGATGACCCCGGTCAGACCGCCGAAGACGAAGGTGACCAGGAACCCGACCGTCCACAGCATCGGTGTCTCGAAGGACAGCGAGCCCTTCCACATCGTGCCGATCCAGTTGAAGAACTTCACCCCGGTCGGTACCGCGATGAGGAACGTCATGAAGGAGAAGAACGGCAGCAGCACACCGCCGGTGACGTACATGTGGTGCGCCCACACCGTCACGGACAGGCCCGCGATGGAGATCGTCGCGGCGACCAGACCGATGTAGCCGAACATCGGCTTGCGGCTGAAGACAGGGATCACCTCGGAGATGATCCCGAAGAAGGGCAAGGCGATGATGTACACCTCTGGATGGCCGAAGAACCAGAAGAGGTGTTGCCAGAGCAAGGCGCCGCCGTTGGCGGCGTCGAACACATGCGCCCCGAATTTCCGGTCGGCCTCCAGGGCGAAGAGCGCGGCGGCGAGCACCGGGAAGGCCAGCAGGACGAGAACGCCGGTGAGCAGCACGTTCCAGGTGAAGATCGGCATCCGGAACATCGTCATGCCGGGCGCGCGCATGCAGATGATCGTGGTGATGAAGTTGACCGAGCCGAGGATCGTGCCGAAGCCGGAGAAGGCCAGACCCATGATCCACATGTCGGCGCCGATGCCGGGCGAGCGGACCGCGTCCGACAGCGGCGAGTAGGCGAACCAACCGAAGTCGGCGGCGCCCTGCGGGGTGAGGAAGCCACCCACGGCGATCGTCGAGCCGAACAGGTAGAGCCAGTAGGCGAACATGTTCAGCCGCGGGAACGCCACGTCGGGCGCGCCGATCTGCAGCGGCATGATCCAGTTCGCGAAGCCGGCGAACAGCGGCGTCGCGAACATCAGCAGCATGATCGTGCCGTGCATCGTGAACGCCTGGTTGAACTGCTCGTTCGACATGATCTGCGTGCCGGGACGGGCGAGTTCGGCGCGCATGAAGAGCGCCATGATGCCGCCGATGCAGAAGAACGCGAACGACGTGATGAGGTACATCGTCCCGATCGTCTTGTGATCGGTCGTCGTCAGCCAGTTCACCACGATGGTTCCCGGCTGCTTGCGCCGGACCGGTAGCTCGTCCGGGTAGGGATCAGCCGGCGCGGCACCCTTGGGTTCGTTGAGGATGCTCACAGTTTCTTGTCCTCCGCGTTCCTGGCCGGGGCCGTCTGCGGGATACCGGCGGGGATGTAGCCGTTCTGACCCTTCTTGGCCAGGTCCTTCAGGTGCTGCTGGTAGCGCTCAGGAGAGACGACCTTCACGTTGAACAGCATGCGCGAGTGGTCGACACCGCAGAGTTCGGCGCACTTGCCGAGGAAGGTGCCTTCCTGGTTCGGCGTCACCTCGAAGGAGTTGGCGTGCCCCGGGATGACGTCCTGCTTCATCAGGAACGGCACCACCCAGAAGTCGTGGATGACGTCGCGCGAGGTCAGGATGAACCGGACCTTCTCGCCCTTGGCCAGCCACAGCGTCGGACCGGGGTTGCCGGTCTGCGGGTTCTTCTCGCCGGGGACACCCGCGTCGTAGACGCCTTCGGCGCCCTTGGGGAACGCCTTCGTGAACCGGGCGGGAATCGCGTCGAGCTGGCTGGGGATCTTCGTCCCCGTCGAGGCGCTGCCGTCCACGTTCTCGATGTAGTTGAAGCCCCAGCTCCACTGGTAGCCGACCACGTTCACCGTGTGGACCGGCTTGGGAGAGAGTTCGAGGAGCTTCGACTCGTCACGCGCGGTGAAGTAGAAGAACACCGAGACGATGATGAGCGGGACCACGGTGTACAGCGTCTCGATGGGGACGTTGTACCGGGTCTGTGGGGGGACCTCAATCTTCGTGCGGCTGCGCCGGTGGAAGATGACGCTCCACAGGATCAGACCCCATACCAGGACGCCCGTGACGAGCGCTGCCGCCCACGAGCCCTGCCAGAGGGAGAGGATCCGAGGGGCCTCTTCCGTCACCGGGGTGGGCATACCCAGGCGGGGGAAGTCCTTGTATGTGCAACCGGTTGCGGTTACCAGGATCAGGCCCGCAGTCAGCACCTGCGGCAGCTTCCGCCGCATCGGGCGCCGCGACGAGCGGTCGGAGCCGTTGGGACTCACGTAGCGCCTTCCCGAGAGTCTCGCCCGCGCGGCCGGCTGCGGCCGTCTCGGTCGGTCGCCGGCCCTGACGCGGGCAGGGGTTTGGATGTTTATGCGGACCAAACCCTACTGGACGCAATTTGGGGTCGCGCGGGGAGGGTGCCCAACGCGCCGTCCGACACCCCGAAGGGGTGGAATGCCAGCATCCGGGCCACTTCTGACGCTCACTTCGCGTGCGGGGTTAGCGTGGCGCGGTGCCGTACTTCGACTCAGCCTCCGCCGCCCCGCTGCATCCCGTCGCCCGCCAGGCCCTCCAGGCGTCCCTGGACGAGGGTTGGGCGGATCCCGCCCGGCTCTACCGGGAGGGCCGCCGGGCCGCGCTGCTCCTGGACGCGGCCAGGGAGGCGGCGGCCGACGCCGTGGGATGCCGTCCCGACGAACTCGTCTTCACTCCTTCGGGCACGCACGCGGTGCACGCCGGGATGTCCGGGGCTCTTTCCGGCCGTCGGCGTGTCGGACGCCATGTGGTCGTCTCGGCGGTGGAGCACTCCTCGGTGCTGAACAGCGCCGCCGCCCACGAGGCGGCGACCGGCGGCACGGTGACGGAGGTGCCGGTCGACCGGTACGGGGCCGTGTCGCCCGGCGCGTACGCCGAGGCGCTCGGCACGGGGACCGCGCTGGCCGCCCTGCAGTCCGCCAACCACGAGGTGGGTACGGAGCAGCCGGTGGCCGAGGTCGCCGAGGTGTGCCGGAGCAGGTCGGTGCCGCTGCTGGTGGACGCGGCGCAGTCGCTGGGCTGGGGGCCGGTGGACGGCGCCTGGTCGCTGCTGGCGGCGAGTGCCCACAAATGGGGCGGTCCGCCCGGGGTCGGGCTGCTCGCCGTACGCAAGGGGGTCAGGTTCGCGCCCCAAGGCCCCGCCGACGAGCGGGAGTCGGGGCGTACGCCGGGTTTCCAGAACATCCCGGCGATCGTGGCGGCCGTGGCGTCGCTGCGCGCGGTACGGGACGAGGCGGCCGGTGAGGCGGCGCGGCTGCGGGGGCTGGTGGAGCTGATCAGGGCCCGGGTGCCCGAACTCGTCCCCGATGTCGAGGTGGTGGGTGATCCGGCGCACCGGCTCCCGCATCTCGTCACGTTCTCGTGCCTCTACGTCGACGGGGAGGCGCTGCTGCACGAGCTGGACCGGGCGGACTTCTCCGTGTCGTCGGGCTCGTCGTGCACGAGCAGCACGCTGACCCCGAGCCATGTGCTGAAGGCGATGGGCGTGCTGTCGGAGGGGAACGTCCGGGTCTCGCTGCCGCTCGGCACCCCCGCGGCGGACGTCGAGCGGTTCCTCGGCGTGCTGCCGGCTGCCGTGGCGTCGGTACGGGCCCGGCTGGGCGCTCCGGTGACGCGGGTCGGCGCGAAGCCGGCGGGCGCGGGGTCGCTGCTGGTCGACGCGGTCGGCAGGCGCTGCCCGATCCCGGTGATCGAGCTGGCGAAGGTGATCGGTGACGTGCCGGTCGGCGGGACGGTGACGGTCCTCGCGGACGACGAGGCGGCGCGGCTCGACATCCCCGCGTGGTGCGAGATGCGCGGCCAGGAGTACGTGGGCGAGCAGCCGGCGGACCACGGTGTCGCGTATGTGGTCCGCCGGGTGTCGTAGCCGCGTGGCGTCGTACGAGCGGCCTCGTACAGGTGGCGTCGTACGGCCGGCTTCGTACGGCCGGCTTCGTACGGGTGGTACGGCGGCGGGTCAGGCCAGGTGGGCCTGGACCTCGGTGGCCGCGTCGTGGCCGTACGCCTTGGTGAAGCGCTCGATGAAGTGCGTCCTCGCCAGGGTGTACTCCTGCGTGCCGACCGTCTCGATCACCAGGGTCGCGAGCATGCAGCCGACCTGCGCCGCGCGCTCCAGGCTGACGCCCCAGGCGAGCCCGGAGAGGAAGCCGGCGCGGAAGGCGTCGCCGACGCCGGTCGGGTCGGCCTTGGTCTCCTCCAGCGCGCAGCCGACCTCGATCGGCTCCTCGCCGACGCGCTCGATGCGGACGCCGTTCTTGCCGAGGGTGGTGACGCGGTGGCCGACCCTGCCGAGGATCTCGGCGTCCGTCCAGCCGGTCTTGGACTCGATGAGCCCCTTCTCGTACTCGTTGGAGAAGAGGTACGCGGCGCCGTCCAGCAGGACGCGGATGTCGTCGCCCTCCATCCGCGCGATCTGCTGGGAGAAGTCGGCGGCGAACGGGATGCCCCGGGTGCGGCACTCCTCGGTGTGGCGGAGCATCGCCTCGGGGTCGTCGGCGCCGATCAGCACCAGGTCGAGGCCGCCGACGCGGTCGGCGATCTTCTTCAGCTCGATCTGCCGGGCCTCGCTCATGGCGCCCGTGTAGAAGGAGCCGATCTGGTTGTGGTCGGCGTCCGTCGTACAGACGAAGCGGGCCGTGTGCAGGACCTCGGAGATACGCACGGAACCGGTGTCGACGCCGTGCCGGTCGAGCCAGGCCCGGTACTCGTCGAAGTCCGAGCCGGCCGCGCCGACCAGGATCGGGCGGGTGCCCAGTTGGCCCATGCCGAAGCAGATGTTGGCCCCGACACCGCCCCTGCGCACGTCGAGGTTGTCGACCAGGAAGGACAGGGAGACCGTGTGGAGCTGTTCGGCGACCAGTTGGTCGGCGAAGCGGCCCGGGAAGGTCATCAGATGGTCAGTGGCGATGGAGCCGGAGACTGCGATTCGCACGGCGTGAACGCTCCTGGGGCGGAGAACGGTTGACAGTTCACGCTACCGGGTCGCACGGGCGGCCGGTCCGCTCGGCGTCGTCCCGTCGGCCGGCGGACCCGACGGCCGGTGGAGAGGAAACTACCGGATGGTAGGGGTTTGTCCGGCTGACGGAGCCTGCCTACCGTGGACGTATGGCAAACCACAGCGTGCTTTCCGAGAACGGTACGGCGGTCGGCGGGCCCGAGGCCGAGATCAGCCTGGCGCAGTTGCGCGGGGACTGCGCGCGGATGGCGCCGCACTGGCTGGCGCCCGCCCCATCGGCCGCAGCCCCTGTGCCGCCTTCCCATATCCGGGGGATCACGGTGCCGGCCGGTTCGGCGCTGCTGATCGCCGGAACGGCGCAGTACGGCGAGTGAGATCGCGCTGAGCGCCGGTCCTGGGGAACCGGCTGCGGGCCGCCGCCGTCCCAGGGGTGTCCACAGGACGGCGAGTCGGCCGAAGGAGCGCAGCGGTGACCGGTACGGAACAGCCCCGCGACAGCGCGGGAGACGGCGAAGGCGACAGCAGGCGGCGGAGGCGGCATCCGCTCGCCGTCGGGGCTGTCGCGGCAGCGGTACTGATCGCGGCGGGCGGCGGCGCGTACTTGGCGACCGCCGCCTCAGGGGACGGTGAGGCGAAGGCGGCGCACCACCCGCCCAAGCTGGCCCTCGACGGCTATACCGTGCCGACGGCGGCGACGGGTCCGGCGCCGAGCGCCCCCGAGGGGATCGCGCCGGGCGAGCCGAATCCGAACGGGGTCGTCTACCGCGCGGGGGGGAAGCTGCCGGCCGGGCCCAAGACCGCCAACGTCTACCAGCCGGGGCCGGGCGTGACGGCGGCGGAGGTGACCCGGCTGGCGAGCGCGCTCGGCGTGTCGGGCCCGCCGCAGGCGGACGGCACGGGCTGGCAGGTCGGCACCGACAAGGACGGTGCGGGGCCGCTGCTGCGGGTGGCGCGGCAGGCGCCCGGCACCTGGACGTTCAGCCGGTACGCGCCCTCGCCCGGCGGTGACAACTGCCTGAAGGGCAAAGCCTGTCCAAGCGGCGGAAGCGTCGGCGGGGGCAGCGTCGGGGGCACGGCCGACGGCGTCGACGGCGGCGTCGACAGCGGCGGCCCGGTGAGCGAGGAAGCGGCGAAGAAGGCGGCGGCGCCCGTGCTCAAGGCCGCGGGTCAGGGCGACGCCCGCCTGGACGCACGCCAGTTGATGGGCGCGGTCCGGGTGGTGAACGCGAATCCGCTGGTCGACGGCGTGCCGACGTACGGCTGGTCGACGGGGCTGCAGATCGGCGCCGACGGCACGGTGACCGGCGGCAGCGGTCAACTGAGCGCGCCCGCGAAGGGCGACAGCTATCCGGTGATCAGCGCGGCCGAGGCGCTGGAGCAACTGAACGGTACGGCGGCGGGCGCCGGCCGGGGCGGGGTCGGCGGCTGTGCGACGCCCGAGCCGCTGACCGGTGCGGAGAAGCCGGCCGCGCCGTGCACCCCGAAGCCGTCGGCGCCGCCGGAGGCCGTGGTGATCGACAAGGCCGAGTTCGGTCTCGCGGCGCAGAGCGTCGGCGGCCACCGGGTGCTCGTACCGTCCTGGCTGTTCGAGGTGTCGCCCGGCGGCAATCTGCCGTACACGCTCACCCAGCCGGCGGTGTCGCCCGAGTTCCTGGCACCGGCGCTGCCGCCGCACCAGGAGATGCCGGGCGGCCCGTCATCCGTGGGCCCGGGGAAGAGCGCGGGTGACGCCTTGGGCAAGCAGGTCGTCTCGTACAGCACCGAGGGCAGGAAGCTGACGGTGCGGTTCTGGGGCGGGGTCTGCGGCACGTACACGGCGCGCGCCGCCGAGAGCGGTACGGCGGTGCGGGTCGAGGTGGTGAAGCCGGTCCAGGACCCGGGGACGGCCTGTGTGGCGATGGCCGAGGAGCAGACGGCCTCGGTGACGCTGGAGCGCCCGCTGGGCGGCCGGCAGGTCGTGAACGGCGCGACGGGCGAGAAGCTCAGCGGCGGCTGAGCCGCGTACAAAAGGCGCCAGGCATGCGAAAGGCGGCGGTCCCGTAGGGGATCGCCGCCTTCTTCGGCTCTGTCCGGCAGCCGAAAAGATCTAGCTGAAGGAGTCACCGCAGGCGCAGGAGCCCGTCGCGTTCGGGTTGTCGATCGTGAAGCCCTGCTTCTCGATGGTGTCGACGAAGTCGATCGAGGCGCCGCCCAGGTACGGGGCGCTCATGCGGTCGGTGACGACCTTGACGCCGCCGAAGTCCTTGACGACATCGCCGTCGAGCGAGCGCTCGTCGAAGAACAACTGGTAGCGCAGACCGGAGCAGCCACCGGGCTGAACGGCGACGCGCAGTGCGAGGTCGTCCCGGCCTTCCTGGTCCAGCAGGGTCTTGAC
Organism: Streptomyces sp. NPDC087906; assembly: GCF_055584925.1. NCBI lineage: Bacteria > Bacillati > Actinomycetota > Actinomycetes > Kitasatosporales > Streptomycetaceae > Streptomyces > Streptomyces sp. NPDC087906. Next base: position 257,393 of record NZ_JBVJLC010000009.1, on the reverse strand, counting down.
CTTGCCCGCGGCGGCGTCGGACAGGAGGATGCCGTCGCTCACGGTTGTGGTGTCGTCCGATACGGACATCTGCTTCTCTCCCGGGTTGTTCGGACTGCTTGCCGACAGTGCAACCGGCATGGCCGCTGATTCATTCCGGCCCTGGCATTTGTCTTTCTCTTCCCCTTCATGCTCGCACACCACGCGGGGGAACGGCACGGGGCAAGGTGCCCTTCGTCATGCGTCACATCGACGCGATCGGCATCGTCAAAGTGACGTGAAGGGGATATGATGGATAACGTCAATTAGACGAAAAGGCTCCTCCGCAGAGAAGAAAGGGTGCGTGACGTGACCACCACCACCGCCCAGCCCCGCCAGGATCTCGATGTCCGGCCGACCCCCCTCGCCCTGCTGCTGCTCGGCCGCGACGCCGACCCGCGCAGCGAGCGCGGCGTCGAGTGCCCGGGTGATCTGCCGTCGCCGTCCGACCCCGGCCTGGTGGAGCGCGCACGCGCCGCCAAGGAGAAGCTCGGGGACAAGGTGTTCGTCCTGGGCCACCACTACCAGCGCGACGAGGTCATCCAGTTCGCCGACGTGACCGGCGACTCCTTCAAGCTGGCCAGGGACGCGGCGGCCCGCCCGGAAGCGGAGTACATCGTCTTCTGCGGTGTGCACTTCATGGCCGAGTCCGCCGACATCCTCACCGGCGACGACCAGAAGGTCGTCCTGCCCGACCTCGCGGCCGGCTGCTCGATGGCCGACATGGCGACGGCCGAGCAGGTCGCCGAGTGCTGGGACGTGCTGACCGAGGCCGGGATCGCCGAGCAGGTCGTGCCCGTCTCGTACATGAACTCGTCCGCCGACATCAAGGCGTTCACCGGCAGGCACGGCGGCACCATCTGCACGTCGTCCAATGCCGAGCGCGCCCTGAACTGGGCCTTCGAGCAGGGCGAGAAGGTGCTGTTCCTGCCCGACCAGCACCTCGGGCGCAACACCGCCGTACGGGACCTCGGGATGTCCCTGGAGGACTGCGTCCTGTACAACCCGCACAAGCCGAACGGCGGGCTGACCGCCGAGCAGCTCAGGGACGCGAAGATGATCCTGTGGCGCGGCCACTGCTCCGTGCACGGCCGCTTCTCGCTGGACTCGGTGAACGACGTGCGCGAGCGGATACCGGGCGTCAATGTGCTGGTGCACCCGGAGTGCAAGCACGAGGTCGTGTCGGCCGCCGACTACGTCGGTTCGACGGAGTACATCATCAAGGCCCTGGAGGACGCCCCGGCCGGTTCCAAGTGGGCCATCGGTACGGAGCTGAATCTGGTCCAGCGGCTGGCGAACCGTTTCGCCGCCGAGGACAAGGAGATCGTCTTCCTCGACAAGACGGTCTGCTTCTGCTCCACCATGAACCGCATCGACCTGCCGCACCTGGTGTGGACGCTGGAGTCGCTGGCCGAGGGCAACGAGGTCAACCGGATCCAGGTCGACCAGGAGACGGCGGATCTCGCGCAGCTCGCGCTGGAGCGGATGCTGGCGCTGCCGTAGAGCGCGTCCGTGACGCACCAGGGGCCCCCGCCGTCCGGCGGGGGCCCCTGGGCGTTCCGTACGTCCTCCGTACGGCCGGTCAGGCGTTCGCGGGCTCCCTGTCCGGCTCGGCGGACGTGTCGTCCTGCTTCGCCGACCGCTTGGCCGCCTTCTTCTTCGCGCGGCGCTCCTTGCGCAGCTCCACCATCGCGTACAGCGTCGGTACGAGCAGCAGCGTCAGCAGCGTGGACGTGACCAGACCGCCGATCACCACGACCGCCAGCGGCTGGGCGATGAAGCCGCCCTCGCCGGTGACGCCCAGCGCCATCGGGAGAAGCGCGAAGATCGTCGCCAGGGCGGTCATCAGGATCGGGCGGAGCCGGTGCCGGCCGCCCTCGACCACCGCGTCGACCACGCTCAGACCCTGCGACCGGTACTGGTTGATCAGGTCGATCAGCACGATCGCGTTGGTCACCACGATGCCGATCAGCATCAGCATGCCGATCATCGCGGGCACACCCAGCGGCGTACCGGTGATGAGCAGCAGGCCCAGCGCGCCGGTGGCGGCGAACGGGATGGAGACCAGCAGGATCAGCGGCTGGATCAGCGACCTGAACGTGCCGACCAGCAGCATGAAGACGATCGCGACGGCCGCCAGCATGGCGAGGCCGAGCTTGACGAAGGCGTCGTCCTGGTCCTGCGAGACACCGCCGATGGTGGCGGTGGCACCGGCCGGCAGCTTCAGATCGTCGATCTTCGACTGGAGCGCGGTGCTGACGGCGCCGGTGTTGTCACCGGTCGGCCTGGCCGTGATCGTCGCGGCGCGGGCACCGTCGATCCGGGTCATGGTGACCGGTCCTGGCACCACCTTGACGTCGGCGATCTGGCCGAGCTTCACCGGGCCCAGCGGCAGGGCCTTGAGCTGGGCGATCGTGGTGGCCGGCCGGGCGGAGGTGACGACGACGTCGCGCTCGGTGTCGCCGAGCATCGCCTGCCCCGACTTCGTACCGCTGACCGCCTGGGCGACGGCCATACCGAGCGTCGTGTCGTCGAAACCGGCGTCGGCCGCCTTGGAGTTCGCCGTGACCGAGATACGCGGGATGCTCTGCGACAGGTCGCTCTGCACGTCCGTGACGTCGTCCAGCTTCGCGACGGCCGCCCGTACCTGGTCCGACGCCTTCTTCAGCGTGTCGGCCTCGGACGCCTTGACGACGACGCTCAGGTCCGTGCTGCCGAAGCCGCCGCCGGCGGCGACGGTGGTGTCACCGATGCCGTCGAGCTTGGCGAGGCCCTTCTCGATCTCGTCCTGGGTCTTCTCGTACGCCGAAGCGTCCTTCAGCGTCACCTGGTAGGACGCCTGGTTGGCGCCCGTGCCGCCGCCGAAGGCCGCCATGATCCCGGAGGAACCGACGGTGACCTGGTAGTCCTTGACCTCGTCCAGGCCCGCGAGGACCTTCTCGACCTTCTTCGCCGCCGCGTCGGCCGACGCCAGGTCGGTACCGGCGGGCAGCTTCTGCGTGACCGACAGGACGTCCTGGTCGCTCTGGTCGAAGAAGTTGGTCTTGATGAGACCCGAGATGCCGAACGTGCCGATCAGGATGACCACGGCGATGATCACGCTGGTGAGCCTGCGCCGGGTGGCCCAGCGCAGCACCGGTACGTAGATCCGCTGGAGCCGGCCGCGGGACTCCTTCTCCTCGGCGACCCTGCGGGCCTCCTCGGGGCTGACGCCGAGCGCCGACTTCGGCGGGCGCAGGAACCAGTACGAGAAGACGGGCACGACGGTCAGCGACACCAGCAGTGAGGCGAGCAGCGCCGCCGTCACGGTCAGCGAGAACGAACCGAAGAGTTCGCCGACGATGCCGCCGACGAGTCCGATCGGCAGGAACACCGCGACGGTGGTGAGGGTCGACGAGGTGACGGCGCCCGCCACCTCCTTGACCGCGGTGATGATGGCGCTGTGCCGTTCCTCGCCGTAGCTCAGATGGCGCTTGATGTTCTCCAGCACCACGATCGAGTCGTCCACGACCCGGCCGATGGCGATGGTCAGCGCGCCGAGCGTCAGCACGTTCAGCGACATGCCCTGGGTCCAGAGCACGATCAGCGCGAGGACCACGGAGAGCGGGATGGAGATCGCCGTGACCAGCGTCGAGCGGATCGACGCGAGGAACAGCAGGATGATGATCACGGCGAAGAGCAGCCCGAGAGCGCCTTCGGTGGTCAGCCCCGAGATGGACTTGGAGACGGCGGGACCCTGGTCGCTGGCGACCGTGATCTCCGAGCCCGGACCGAGGTCCTTGCGCATGTCGGACAGCTTGTCGTTGACCGCGTCCGAGATGGCGACGGCGCTGCCGTCGTTGTCCATCGTCACGTTGACGGCGAGGCTGGGCTTGCCGTCGGTGCGGGTCAGCGAGGTCGCTGCGGCCGGCTGCTGCTTGACGGTGGCGATGTCGCCGACCCGTACGGGCTTGGCCGCACCGCCCGCGTCCGCTCCGCCGCCGGGGCCGGCCGGCGGCGGGATCCGCAGGTCCTCGATCTGCTGGAGCGAGGTGTAGCTGCCGCCGACCTGGACGGTCCGGCTGGTGCCTTCCTCGGCGAACGAACCGGCGGGGACGGGCACACCGCCGGCCTTGAGGGCGGCCGAGAGCGACGCGGTGTTCAGCCCCGCCTGCGCGAGCTTCTTCGCGTCGGGCGTGACGGAGATCTGCAGGTCGCGCACACCGTCCACGGTGACCTGGCCGACGCCGTCGATGTCCTGGAGCGCCGGGACGACCGAGCGGTCGAGCTGGTCGGCGAGCGCCTGCTGGTCCTTGTCGGAGGTGACGGCGAGCACGACGGTCGGGATGTCGTCCGTGGAGCCCGCGATGACCTGCGGGTCGACGCCTTCCGGCATCTGGTTGCCCGCGCGGTTCACCGCCTGCTGCACATCGGCGACGAGCTGCTTCGTACCGTCGTCGCCGAAGTCGAAGCTGGCCATGACGACGGCGTTGCCCTCGCTGGCCGTCGAGGTGATGCTGCTGATGCCGTCGACGGCCTTGAGGTTGTTCTCCAGCGGCTCGACGACCTGCTTCTCGACCACATCCGGGGAGGCGCCCTGGTACGGGGCGAGCACCGAGACCACGGGCAGATCGATGGTGGGCAGCAGTTGCTGCTTGAGCTGGGGGATCGCTATCGCGCCGAAGACGAGCGCGATGATCGACATCAGCCCGATCAGGGCCCGTTGCGCGAGGCTGAATCTGGACAGCCAGGACATGGGGTCTCTCTTCTGTGGTGTACGCGGCAGTGGGGCACGGCCGTGGGGCGCGGCCCGGGTGGTTCGTGGTTGATCGTCGGCGGGGCCTGTCGCCCCCTACATACGATCAGCCATTCGGTGCGGCGGATCCGTCGCCCGCCAGACGCATTTCCTGGGGCGGCGAGTACCGCGCATGGAGTACGCGGAGGGTGGGGTGCTACTCCACCCTGGCCCGCACGAGGCCCGATTCGTAGGCGATTACCACCAATTGGGCCCGGTCTCGGGCGCCAAGCTTTGCCATCGCCCGGTTCACATGGGTCTTGACAGTGAGCGGGCTGACGCGCAGCCGCTCGGCGATCTCGTCGTTGGAGTGGCCGCCCGCCACCTGCACCAGCACCTCGCGCTCGCGCACGGTCAGCGCGGCGAGCCGCTTGGTGTACTCGGCCGGGGCAGGCCCCTCCGAGTCGGTGCCGCCCTGTGCGAGGAAGGTGGCGATGAGGCCCTTCGTCGCGACGGGCGACAGCAGGGCGTCGCCGGCGGCGGCGATCCGGATGGCGTTGAGCAGTTCGACGGGCTCCGCGCCCTTGCCGAGGAAGCCGGAGGCACCCGCGCGCAGCGACTGCACGACGTACTCGTCGACCTCGAAGGTGGTCAGCATGACGACATGCACCCCGGCGAGCGCGGGGTCGGCGCTGATCATGCGGGTCGCCGCAAGACCGTCCGTACCGGGCATCCGGATGTCCATCAGTACGACGTCGGGCGCGGCGGACCGGGCCAGTTCGACGGCCTGGGCGCCGTCGGCCGCCTCGCCGACGACCTCCATGTCGGGTTCGGAGTCGACCAGCACCCGGAAGGCGCTGCGCAGCAGGGTCTGGTCGTCGGCCAGCAGGACTCTGATCGTCATACGGTCTCCCCTGCCCGGCAGCCGCCGGTGCCCGTGGCGGGCCGCGCCTCGGCTGTCGCGCGCGGCTTCCCCTCCGCCTTCACGGGCAGTATCGCCTGCGTACGGAAGCCGCCTCCGTAGCGGGGTCCCGCGGTGAGCGATCCGCCGAGCGCGGTGACGCGCTCGCGCATGCCGAGCAGGCCGTGGCCGCCGCCGTCGGTCGGCTCCGCCGTCCCCGCCCCGTCGTCGAGGACCGTGATCTCCACGGTGGGGCCGACCCGTACGACGCTCACCTCGGCCCTGGCGCCGGGGCCCGCGTGCTTCTGCGAGTTGGTCAGGGCCTCCTGGATGATGCGGTACGCGGCGAGGTCGACGGCGGCGGGCAGCTCCACGTCGCCGTCGGTCACGTACTCGACGGGCAGCCCCGCGTTGCGGAACGTGTCGAGCAGCCCTTCGAGGTGGGCGAGGCCCGGGGCCGGTTCGGTGGGCGCCTCCGGGTCGCCGGACTGGCGCAGCAGCCCGACGGTGGCGCGCAGTTCGTTCAGCGCCGACCTGCTGGCCTCCCGTACGTGGGCCAGGGCCTCCTTCGCCTGGTCGGGCCGCTTGTCCATGACATGGGCGGCGACCCCGGCCTGGACGTTGACCAGGGCGATGTGGTGGGCGACGACGTCGTGCAGATCGCGGGCGATCCGCAGCCGCTCCTCGGCGACCCGGCGCCTGGCCTCCTCCTCACGGGTGCGCTCGGCGCGCTCGGCCCGTTCCCGTATGGCGTCGATGAACGCGCGGCGGCTGCGTACGGCGTCGCCCGCCGCGCTCGCCATGCCGGTCCAGGCGAAGATCGCCAGATTCTCCTGGGAGTACCAGGGGCCGGTGCTGAAGACCATCGCGACGGCGGTGAGGACGGCCATGGTGGCGAAGCCGATGCGCCAGGTGGTGGGGCGGTCGGTGCGCGCGGCGACGGTGTAGAGGGCGATGACGGCGCTGAACACGACGGGCGCGGGCGGATCGCCGGTCACCAGTTCCAGCACCGTCACCGCGCTGGTGCACAGCAGGACGGGCCGGGGCGCGCGCCGCCGCAGGACGAGCGCGGCGGCGGCGACGGCCATCAGCAGCAGGCTGAGCGCGCTGGGCGGCTCCGTGCTGAAGGTGGGGCCGCCCTGCCCTCGGTGCGGGTTCGCGAACGACCCGATCACCATGGAGACGAGCACGGTGACCGCGAGCGCGCCGTCGGGCGCGAGCGGATGCGCGCGCAGCCAGTGCCGGGTGCGCGCGAAGGCGGTTCCGTACGCGATGCCGAGGGAGGTCACATCTATGCACGGTACGGGGTCGGCTTCGCGCACCCGGGAAAACGGCGGGGTGCGCTCCGGCACACCCGGCGGCTCGGCTCACGCGGCAGGGCGGGAACACCCGGCAGCTCGGGAACACGACGGCGCCCCGCCTGGGGCGGGGCGCCGTCATATGCCGGGAGGTGCAGGAGTGGGGCGCCGTCAGACGGAGGGGATCAGCCCTTCGTCGCTGAGCAGCTCGCGTACCTCTTCGAGGGTCGCGCCCGGTGCGGGGAGGATCAGCTCCGACGGCTCCAGCGAGTCGTCGGGCAGCGGCTCGCCCAGCTCGCGCACCTTGTCGAGGAGGGCGTGGAAGGTGCGGCGGAAGCCGTCCCCGTCGCCGTTCCTGACCTCGGCGAGCAGCAGGTCGTCGAGCTTGTCCAGCTCGGCGACATGGCTGTCCGCCAGCCGCCGCTGGCCCTCCCCCATGATCCGAACGATCATGACGAATCCTTAACTCTTGTCGAACTTCGACTGGGACGGCGGCGCGTCCTTCTCACCGGCCGCGCCTGCGGCGCCTCCTTCGATCGCCTGCTGCGGCGACCCGCCGGCCAGCTCGGCCTTCATCCGCTGAAGTTCGAGCTCGACGTCCGAACCGCCGGAGATCCGGTCCAGCTCGGTGGCGATGTCGTCCTTCGCGAGCCCCGACTGGTCGTCGAGGGCGCCCGAAGCGAGCAGTTCGTCGATCGCGCCTGCCCTGGCCTGCAGTTGCGCGGTCTTGTCCTCGGCCCGCTGGATCGCCAGACCGACGTCGCCCATCTCCTCGGAGATTCCCGAGAACGATTCGGCGATCCGGGTCTGCGCCTGCGCCGCCGTGTACGTGGCCTTGATCGTCTCCTTCTTCGTACGGAAGGCGTCGACCTTGGCCTGGAGGCGCTGCGCCGCGAGGGTGAGCTTCTCCTCCTCGCCTTGCAGCGTGGTGTGCTGCGTCTCCAGATCACTCACCTGCTGCTGGAGCGCGGCGCGGCGGGACAGCGCCTCGCGCGCCAGGTCCTCCCGGCCGAGGGCGAGGGCCTTGCGACCCTGGTCCTCCAGCTTGGTCGACTGCCCCTGCAACTGGTTGAGCTGCAGCTCAAGCCGCTTGCGCGAGGTCGCCACATCGGCGACGCCGCGGCGTACCTTCTGAAGCAGCTCAAGCTGCTTCTGGTACGAGTAATCGAGGGTCTCGCGCGGATCCTCGGCCCGGTCAAGGGCCTTGTTTGCCTTCGCGCGGAAGATCATCCCCATACGCTTCATGACACCGCTCATGGGCTTCGCGCGCCCCCTTCTGACGGACTCCAGCTCCAGCACTCCTACAGAACCCACAGTACGGGGCCTGCATCCATTACCGCACTGTTCGAGCGCGGATGCGCTCCTCCCCAAGGACGACTGGGCCCCCCGGCCGTCCGGCGCAGGGAGTAGGTGACCGTCAGGGGAAGCGGAGGCAAAGTCCCCGCCGTGCCCCCTGTGTCCGGTCCGTTCCGGCTGATTCCGACTGTTTCCGTCATTGAGGACGCAGGCCGTTGCGGGATCGTTCCCCTCGGGGGTGGGGTCCATGCACGGCACCCCGTACCCTTGGGCTTTGTGTTCCGTAGCCGCGCCAAGGAAGAGAAGGTCCCCGGCACGAAGGTGTCGATCGACCTCTCCAAGCAGACCCGTGACCCGCAGGCCCCGAAGGGCCGCCCGACCCCCAAGCGCGCCCAGGCGCAGTCGCAGCGCCGACGCGCCTCGACGGCGCCGACCGACCGCAAGACGGCCACCAAGCAGCAGCGCGAGGCGCGGCGTGCCGACATGGCCAGGCAGCGGCAGGCTCTCGCCAACGGCGACGAGCGCTATCTGCCGGCCCGCGACAAGGGCCCGGTGCGCAAGTTCGTCCGCGACTACGTCGACTCGCGCTACTCGGCCGCCGAGTTCTTCCTGCCGCTCGCGGTCGTGATCCTCGTCCTGAGCATGGTGCGGATCGGCTCGCTGCAGAACATCGCGCTGCTGATGTGGCTCGTGGTGATCGTGGTGATCGTCGTCGACTCGATCGGGCTGTGGTTCCGGCTGAAGAAGCAGCTCGCGATCCGCTTCCCCGACACCCCGAAGCGCGGCGCCGTGCCGTACGGCCTGATGCGCACGCTCCAGGTCCGCCGGCTCCGGCTGCCGAAGCCGCAGGTCAAGCGCGGAGAGCGACCCTGACCGCGGACGTCCCCGGCTTCCCAGGGAAGCTGCGGGACGTCGTGCGTCAAGAGCTGGTCGCCCGGCAGCTCGATGAGCAGATCGCCGGGCGGTTCCCGGTCGGACAGCGGCTGCGGATCCTCGACGTCGGGATGGGACGGGGCGTCCAGGCGCTCCGGCTGGCCCGTGCGGGACACACGGTGACGGGCCTGGAGTCGGACTCCGAGTCGCTGTCGACGGCGCGTACGGCCCTGTCGGTCGAGCCCGAGGGCATACGTGAGCGGGTCCGGCTGCTGGAGGGCGACGGACTTGAGACCGGTGTGCACTTCCTGCCCGGCGGTTTCGACGTGGTGCTGTGCCACGGGGTGCTGATGTACGTCGAGGAGCCCGACGCGATGATCGCGGGGCTCGCCAGGATGCTGGCCCCCGGCGGCATGCTGTCGCTGCTCGTACGGAACGCGGACGCGCTGCCGCTGCGGCCCGGCTTCGCGGGCGACTGGCCGACGACGCTCGCCGCCTTCGACGCGCATCTGTACACCGACCGGCTGGGCGCGCGGGTGCGCGCCGACCGGCTCGACGACGTGACGGCGACGCTCGCCGGTATCGCGGCCCCGCTGCACGCCTGGTACGGGGTGCGGGTCTTCACGGACGGCGCGGGGGACGCGGCGGCGCCGGAGGGCGAGGAGCTGCGCCAGCTCCTCGCCGCCGAGGACCGCGCGGGGCGCACGGAGCCGTTCCGCAGGATCGCGGCGCTGCTGCATGTGTGCGGGGTCCGGGGCTGAGCTGTCCGGCCGGTCCGCGTGTCGGGCCGCCGCTCCCCTTGCCGCCACTCCCCTTGCCGCCGTTCCTTGATCTCCGGCGCCCTCTGATGATCTTCGGTACCCCCTGATCGGCGGCGCACCGCAGGCCGACCCCGATGGGCAAAAGGGATACTCCGGACATGGACGTATCTCTTCTCCGTGGCCGCACGCGCCGGCTGCTGCTCCCCCTGACCGCAGGCGTCTGCGCCGTGGCGCTGGCCGGCGGCTGCTCCGGCCCCGGTGCACCGGCCGCGGGCTCCGCCGAGTCCGAAGCGGACACGACGACGCAGGCCGCCGCCGTGCAGCGCGCGGACGGCGACAACCTGCAGAGCGACTACGAGAGCGTGATCAAGAACGCGCTGCCTTCGGTCGTGCAGATCGACGCCGGGGACGCGCTGGGCTCGGGCATCGTCTACGACGGCAAGGGCCATATCGTCACCAACGCCCATGTGGTGGGCAAGGGCAAGACCTTCAAGGTCACCGTCGCCACCCAGGAGCAGCCGCTCCAGGCCCGGCTGGTCTCCAGCTTCCCGCAGCAGGACCTCGCCGTGATCGAGCTGGAGAACCCGCCCAGCGGGCTGAAGGCCGCCACGTTCGGCGACTCGTCGAAGGTCGCCGTCGGGCAGATCGTCCTCGCGATGGGCTCGCCGCTCGGGCTTTCCAGCAGCGTCACGCAGGGCATCGTGTCGGCGGTCGGACGGACCGTCAGCGAGAGCGACTCGGGCGGCGGTACGGGCGCCACGATCGCCAACATGGTGCAGACGTCGGCCGCGATCAACCCCGGCAACAGCGGGGGCGCGCTGGTCAATCTCAACAGCGAGGTCATCGGCATCCCGACGCTCGCGGCGAGCGACCCGCAGATGGGCAACAGCGCGGCGCCCGGCATCGGCTTCGCGATCCCCGTCTCGATGGTGAAGACCGTCGCGGACCAGATCATCAAGAACGGCAAGGTCACCAACTCGGGCCGGGCCGCGCTCGGCATCACCGGGCGGACCGTGCTCGGCGACGACTTCCAGCCCGAGGGGGTCGCCGTCGTGACGGCGGTGAAGGGCGGGGCCGCGGCCAACGCCGGGATCAAGTCGGGGGACATCATCACCAAGCTCGGCGGCCGGAGCGTGACGACGATCGACTCGCTGTCGGAGATGCTCGCGTCCGACAAGCCGGGCCAGAAGGTCCAGGTCAGCTACGTGCGGGGCGGCTCGGTGAAGACCGTCCAGGTGACGCTCGGGGACATGTAGCCGAGCGGCGTACGGCGCGGCCCGCGGCCCCGGAGGGCTGCGGGCCGCGCGCACGTACCGGGGGTCAGCTCTGCTCGGCGTGCAGGCTCATCGGGCCGTAGATCTTCTTGCTGTCCTCGAAGAGCTGCACCTGGTCGGCGCCGCCCTCCTTGAGTTCCTTCCACGCCTCGCCGATCCAGGACTCGGCGTCCCCCTGCGTGGTGAACTCCTCCGGCTCGACGGCCGGCGGCACCTCCGTCCCGTCGGACTTCTCGAACCGCCACGTCCACGCCATGTGCGCCTCCCGGGTCCCGCGAGCTGATCAGTTTCCTGCCCGCAGCGTAGCCGGGCGCGCACCGTGAGCGCGGACACGGGAGGATCATCCCGTGGAACTCACTCTGCTCGGCACCGGAGCCCCCGAAGGACTCCCCCGCCCCGACTGCCCCTGCGCCGCTTGCGCCGCGGCCCGTGGCGCCGCCGCGCGCGCCGCGACCTCGCTGCTGGTGGACGGCGTCCTGCTGCTGGACCTCACCCCGGGAGCGGCGTTCGCAGCGGCGCGCGCCGGGCACACGCTGACCGGCGTACGGCAGGTCCTGCTCACCCATCCGCACGACGGCCCACCGGTGGAACTGCCCGCGGGGCTGCCGCCCGCCGGGCGGGTGGCGGACGGCCGGGTGCTGACGCTGCTCAGCGGGCACCGGGTGCGGGCGGTGGCGATGGACGCGCCGGGCACCGGGTACGAGGTGACGGCGCCCGGCGGCGAGCAACTGCTCTACCTGCCGCCGGGCGGCGCGCCCGCCGGGCTGCTGGCAGGGCAGGACAGGAACGTCACGTACGACCTGGTGGCCGCCGATGTCGTGGGGCGGCCCGAGGCCGTGGCGCGGCTGCGGGAGTCCGGGGCGATCGGCCGGGCCACCGATGTGCTGGCCGTCCATCTGGACCACGACGTACCGCCCGGCGCCGAACTGGCGCGGCGGCTCGCCGCGGCGGGCGCGCGGGCCGTGCCGGACGGTACGACGCTGACCGTCGGCGCCTACCAGGCCGTCCCTGACGTACCGCGCCGCACGCTGGTCACCGGCGGGGCGCGGTCCGGCAAGTCCTGGGAGGCCGAGCGGCGGCTGGCCGCGTTCCCCGGCGTGCTGTACGTCGCGACGGGCGGCACCCGGGCGGGGGACGCGGAGTGGGCCGAACGGGTCAGGACCCACCGCGAGCGCCGCCCCGCCTCCTGGCGTACGACCGAGACCTGCGACCTCGTACCGCTCCTCGCCGACGACGGCCCGCCGCTGCTGATCGACTGCCTGTCGCTGTGGCTGACGGACGCCATGGACCGGGTGAACGCCTGGGACGACGCGGCGTGGGCGACGGACGGCGAGAAGAGACTGCGCGAGCGCACGGCCGAACTGACCGCAGCGGTACGGGAGACCAGACGCACGGTGGTGGCGGTGACGAACGAGGCAGGCTCGGGCGTGGTGCCCGCGACGGCGTCGGGGCGCCGCTTCCGCGACGAACTGGGCAGGCTGAACGCCGCGTTCGCGGCGGAGTGCGAACACGTCCTGCTGGTGGTGGCCGGCCAGGCGCTGCCGCTGCGCGGCCAGGGCCTGGCCGACACATAGCGCCGTCCGCCCGCAGGGCGGGGCTTGCGGCGTCTGGTGCGTGCGATCGCAAGGCGGAGGTTCGTCCTCGTACTGGACACCCGCCGACAAGCCCGACAAGCCCGCCGAGCCCGCCGAGCCCGCCGAGCCGACAACGCGGCGAGCGTGCGTGCCAGGCGTCGCAAGCCAGGCGGGATGTGTCAGACAGGACCTAGCCGCGAGCAGGACAGGACTGAGCGGAGCCGCCCGGAAGTCTGCCGGTACTGTTCGGCGAATGAGCTCGCTGAATCTCGATGACTTCTCCGACCTGATCGAGCGCCCCGACGGCAACATGCGGCGCGAGGCCGAGGAACGGCGGGCGCGGCTCACCGTTCCGCCCGGTGCGCTCGGGCGCCTGGACGAGTTGGGCGAGTGGCTGTCGGCCGCGCAGCACTCCGTCCCCGTCAAGGCCGTCACCCAGCCCCGCGTGGTGGTCTTCGCGGGCGATCACGGGGTCGCCGCGCTCGACGTGTCGGGACGCCCTGCGGGCAGCGCGCATCTGCTGGTACGGGACGCCCTGGAGGGCGCGAGCCCGGCCGCCGTACTGGCGCGCCGCGCCGCGGTGCCGGTACGGATCGTGGACGCGGGGCTCGACTGCGACCCCGGGCTGCTGCCCGCCGAGGTGGTACGCCACCGGGTGCGGCGCGGCAGCGGTCGGATCGACGTCGAGGACGCCCTGACGGCCGAGGAGGCCGAGCAGGCCGTACGGCTCGGCATGGCGATCGCCGACGAGGAGGCGGACTCCGGCACCGATCTGATCGTCCTGGGCGACCTGAGCGTCGGCGGCACCACGCCTGCGGCCACCCTGATCGCCGCGCTGTGCGGCACGGACGCCAGCGTGGTCACGGGACGCGGCGGCGCCGGCATCGACGACCTGGCCTGGATGCGCAAGTGCGCGGCCGTACGGGACGCCCTGCGCAGGGCCCGCCCGGTACTCGGCGACCAGTTGGAGCTGCTGGCGGCGGTAGGCGGCGCCGACCTGGCGGCGACCACCGGCTTCCTGCTGCAGAGCGCGGTACGGAGAATGCCGGTGATCCTGGACGGCGTGGTCTCGGCGGCCTGCGCCCTGGTCGGCCAGCGGGCGGCGTTCCGCGCACCGGACTGGTGGCTGGCGGGCCAGGTGAGCGGAGAACCGGCCCAGGCGAAGGCGCTGGACCGGATGGCGATGACCCCGGTACTGGACCACGGCGTAAGGGCGGGCGGCGGCACGGGCGCGCTGCTGGCACTCCCCCTGGTCCAGGCGGCGGCAGCACTGGCGGCGGAACTGCCGGAGCGTCCGGACGCGGCCCCGGAAGCGGACCCGACCGCCTGACGGCCACGCCGGGCGCGGTGCTCACGGGGTAACCGGTGCGGGCGCTCGGTCCGTCGGCCTACGCGCAGGCATCGGATGCGCGCGAAAGACCGCCGGGGGCCGACGCGGCGCCGGTTCACCGGGCTCACCGCCCGCGAAGACGCGGACACCTGACGGGCTGTCAGCCAGTGACTCCGCGAAGCGGCACCGTCCGCCCGCAGGGCGCGCGGCCAGGCGCACGCCTCTGCCCGGTCACCGGCGGGTGCCGGACGCACCGCCCGCGTCCGGGCCCGGACGCGGACCCTTGACGCCCCCTCAGCCCGCAGGCGCGTGACGCCTCGGGCCCGTCACCGCCCCGGGCCCGGTGGCAGTGCCGGTTTGTCGGGGGCTCCGCCGATCAGGTCCTGGAAGCGGCGGCTCGGGCCCGACCAGCGGATGTCGTGGCGGTACGCGCGCCGTATCGCCCTGGCTCGCCTCTTCGGGCGGTGGCGGTAGAAGCGTTTCGCCCACGGGGAGACCGGGCGGGCCAGCCTGATCGCGCCCACCAGCGCGACGAACGGCACCAGCGTGCCGATCAGGGCCATCCGCAGCTTTCCCTTCACCGCCGTGATCAGCGCGAGGAGGAAGTCGACCACGATCGTCGCGATCACCGTGCCCCGGCCGTCCTGCTGGCTGTCCGACAGGGAGTTGACGCCGAGCGGGGCGAAGCCGCCGATCACCAGGAACGCCATCGCCGCTGCCAGCACCACGACTTCGACGCTCTGGCGGCCCTGCTCCGACCAGTAGACGTCGTCCAGGTGCAGGATCAGCGCGAACTCGTCCAGGACGAGCCCGGCGCCGAAGCCGAAGATCACCGAGAACACCGCCGCCGTGACGCCGTGGGTGCCGCTGCCCGCGGCGCCGAAGCCGCCGACCACGGTGAGCACCACGCCCGGCACCACATGGTGGATGTGCATGCCGCCGGGCGAGACGTTGCGGAACGGGCCCTTCCCCGCCCGGATCAGCCGGGTGATCGTCCGGGTCAGCAGGAAGCACACCACGAAGGACGCGAGGGCGAGCAGCATGGGCAGCTTGCCCGGCTCGACGATGTTCTGGTGGAACCAGTGGCCCATGCAGCGCGCTCCTGAATTGCCGTCAATTACCGGGTATGGCGGATTATGCGTAAGTTACCCGGCTGCGAGCCGCGTCGGCGCTCTTGGCTACCCTTCGGCCGGTGACCCCCACGGACGACACCTCCCGCGCCTCCGCCGCCGACGGCATACGTTTCGCCTTCGGCACCCTCACCGCGCTGCCGGTCGCCGTGTCCCGCTGGGACCGCGCGGCGGCCCGCGCCGGGATGCTGTGCGCGCCGCTCGCCGGGCTCGTCGTGGGGCTGTGCGCGGCGGCGGCCGGCGGGCTCGCGCTGCTCGCCGGGGCCGGTGCGCCGCTCGCCGCCGTGGCCTCCGTCGCCGTACCGGCCGTGCTCACCCGGGGCCTGCATCTCGACGGGCTCGCGGACACCGCCGACGGGCTGGGCAGCGGCAAGCCCGCCGAGGACGCGCTGCGGATCATGAAGCAGTCGGACATCGGCCCGTTCGGGGTGATCACGCTGCTCCTCGTGCTGGCGGCGCAGCTCGCCGCCTCGGCCGGGCTGTACGGCGCCGGTTGGGTGCAGGGCGCCGTGGCGTCCGTCGTCGCCGCCGTCGCCGCCCGGCTGGCGCTCACCCTGGCGTCCCGTACGGGCGTGCCGGCCGCCCGGCCGGAAGGGCTCGGGGCGGCGGTCGCCGGGGTCGTGCCGGTACGTACGGCCGTCGCCGTCGCCGTGCTGGTGACGCTCTGCTGCGCGGCGGTCGGCGCGCTCTTCGGGCCGGCCGGCGCCCTGCGCCACGGTCTCGCCGTACTCGCGGCCGTGGCGGCGGCCCATCTGCTGCTGCGGCACTGCGTGCGGCGGTTCGGCGGGGTCACGGGCGATGTCTTCGGCGCGCTCGCCGAGACCGCCGCCACTACCGCACTCGTCGTACTGACCCTGGGCTGATCCTGGACCGACCCGGCCGGAACACACGGCCAGAAGGGGCGGAAAGGGACGGGGCGTGAGGGGACCTCATCACTGAGCGTAGGCTCATTCTCGGCGCTCTCGGGCCGGAATACGATGCGGCGGGCCCGGTCGGCCCACCCCTCGACCGCCAACGAACTCAACGGAAGCGAGATTTCACCACCGTGACTGCTCTCACTCTGAAGCCCGACGGAGCGGCGACGCTCCGCACCGACGCGCTAGTCGTCGGCGTCGCGAAGGGCGCCAAGGGCCCCACCGTCGCTCCCGGCGCCGAGGCCGTGGACAAGGCGTTCGACGGAAAGCTCGCCGCCGTACTGCAGACCCTCGGTGCCTCGGGCGCCGAGGACGAGGTGACCAAGCTGCCCGCGCCCGCCGGGCTCAAGGCGCCGCTCGTGCTCGCCGTCGGGCTGGGCCCCGTACCGGAGAAGGGCGAGCCGTACGGCTCCGAGCAGCTCAGGCGCGCCGCCGGTACCGCGGCCCGCGCCCTGAAGGGCACCGCCAAGGCCGCGTTCGCGCTGCCCGTCGAGTCGGCCGGGGATGTCGCGGCCGTCGCCGAGGGCGCGCTCCTCGGGGCGTACGCCTTCACCACGTACCAGGGCGGCGAGCAGGCGAAGTCGGCGAAGAGCGCGGGCAGCGGCCCGAAGCAGCCGCTCGCCGACGTCACGGTCCTCGGCGGCAAGCCGCGCGACAAGGCGCACAAGGCGGCGGCGGAGCGCGCGGTCGCGCTGGCGGCGGAGATCAACCGCGCCCGCGACCTGATCAACACCCCGTCGAACGACCTCACTCCCGAGTCCTTCGCCGCCGTCGCGACGGCGGCGGGCAAGGAGCACGGCGTCAAGGTCGAGGTGCTCGACGAGAAGGCGCTCGCCAAGGGCGGCTACGGCGGCCTCATCGGCGTCGGCCAGGGCTCGGTCAACCCGCCGCGCCTGGTGCGCCTCGCGTACACGCACTCCAAGGCGGACAAGACCCTCGCCCTCGTCGGGAAGGGCATCACGTACGACTCGGGCGGCATCTCGCTCAAGCCGCCGGGCCACAACGAGACGATGAAGTGCGACATGAGCGGCGCGGCGGCCGTGTTCGCCGCCGTCATCACGGCGGCCCGGCTCGGCCTGCGCGTCAACGTGACGGGCTGGCTCGCCCTCGCCGAGAACATGCCGTCGGGCTCCGCCACCCGCCCGGGTGACGTCCTGCGCATGTACAGCGGCAAGACCGTCGAGGTGCTGAACACCGACGCCGAGGGCCGGCTCGTGCTGGCCGACGCGATCACCCGCGCCTCGGAGGAGAAGCCGGACGCGATCATCGACGTGGCGACGCTGACCGGTGCGATGGTGCTGGCGCTCGGCAACCGCACCTTCGGCATCATGGCGAACGACGACGCGTTCCGTACCGCCATCCACGACGTGGCGGGCGACGTCGGCGAGGCCGCCTGGCCGATGCCGCTCCCCGCCGACCTGCGCAAGGGCATGGACTCCCCCACCGCCGACATCGCCAACATGGGTGAGCGGATGGGCGGCGGCCTGGTCGCCGGGCTCTTCCTGCAGGAGTTCGTGGGCGAGGGCATCACCTGGGCCCACCTGGACATCGCGGGACCCGCCTTCCACGAGGGCGCGCCGTACGGCTACACCCCCAAGGGCGGCACGGGCTCCGGGATCCGCACGCTGGTCAGGCTGGCCGAGCGGACGGCCGACGGCGACCTGGGCTGAGGCCCGCAGGGCGCTTCGGCCCGTACGGACCGAGGTCCGCGCTCCGGGGGGTGACAGCGCCCGGAATAAACCGTTACGGTCCTGGGCTGCACAGGCTGGGACCGTAACGGCCGTCGCGGGGCACGATTTCGCCCTGGAAGAAATCCGTACGCCGGTCCGCACGCCAGTACGCGGTGCGGAGCCCGTGTCGCGGACCTCCGGCCGTACCGGACCCCGGCCCCGCGTCCCGTCGCCCGTCGACAAGTGCGAAGATGGGTCTTCGGCAGGACAGGGCCCCCACCACAGGGCCGAACAAAAGCGGCCGAACACCAGCCGCCGCCCGGTCATGCGAGACCGGCGACCGGCGCACATGCATGGAGGACGTGACGTGGCGAACGACGCCAGCACCGTTTTCGACCTAGTGATCCTCGGCGGCGGTAGCGGCGGGTACGCCGCGGCGCTGCGCGGAGCGCAGCTAGGCCTGGACGTCGCCCTGATCGAGAAGGGCAAGGTCGGCGGCACCTGCCTGCACAACGGCTGCATTCCCACCAAGGCCCTGCTGCATGCCGGCGAGATCGCCGACCAGGCACGCGAGTCCGAGCAGTTCGGTGTCAAGGCCACTTTCGAGGGCATCGACATGGCCGCGGTGCACAAGTACAAGGACGAGGTCATCGCCGGCCTCTACAAGGGCCTGCAGGGGCTTGTCGCCTCCCGCAAGGTGCACTACATCGAGGGTGAGGGCCGGCTGTCCTCGCCCACCTCCGTCGATGTGAACGGCCAGCGGATCCAGGGCCGCCACGTCCTGCTCGCGACCGGCTCGGTCCCGAGGTCGCTGCCCGGCCTGGAGATCGACGGCAACCGGATCATCTCGTCCGACCACGCGCTGAAGCTGGACCGCGTCCCGCAGTCCGCGATCATCCTGGGCGGCGGTGTCATCGGCGTCGAGTTCGCCTCGGCGTGGAAGTCCTTCGGCACGGACGTGACGATCGTCGAGGGTCTGAAGCACCTCGCACCGCTGGAGGACGAGAACAGCTCCAAGCTCCTGGAGCGCGCCTTCCGCAAGCGCGGTATCAAGTTCAACCTCGGCACGTTCTTCGACAAGGCCGAGTACACCGACGACGGTGTCCGGGTGACCCTGGCCGACGGCAAGACCTTCGAGGCGGAGGTGCTGCTGGTCGCGATCGGCCGCGGCCCCGTGTCGCAGGGCCTCGGTTACGAGGAGCAGGGCGTCGCCATGGACCGCGGCTTCGTCCTCGTCGACGAGTACATGCGGACGAACGTGGAGACGATCTCCGCCGTCGGCGACCTCGTCCCGACCCTCCAGCTCGCGCACGTCGGCTTCGCCGAGGGCATCCTCGTCGCCGAGCGGCTCGCCGGGCTGAACACGGTCCCGATCGACTACGACGGTGTGCCCCGGGTGACGTACTGCCACCCCGAGGTCGCCTCCGTCGGTATCACCGAGGCCAAGGCCAAGGAGATCTACGGCGCCGACAAGGTCGTCGCGCTGAAGTACAACCTCGCGGGCAACGGCCGCAGCAAGATCCTCAAGACCTCGGGCGAGGTCAAGCTCGTCCAGGTCAAGGACGGTGCCGTGGTCGGCGTCCACATGGTCGGTGACCGGATGGGCGAGCAGGTCGGCGAGGCTCAGCTCATCTACAACTGGGAAGCTCTGCCGGCCGAGGTCGCGCAGCTCATCCACGCGCACCCGACCCAGAGCGAGGCGCTCGGCGAGGCCCATCTCGCCCTGGCAGGCAAGCCGCTCCACTCCCACGACTGACCCCGAGCGCGACGACCACTACCGCACATTCGTTAGGAGCAACTGAAACCATGGCGGTTTCCGTAACCCTGCCGGCGCTCGGCGAGAGCGTCACCGAGGGCACTGTCACCCGCTGGCTGAAGGCCGAGGGCGAGCGCGTCGAGGCCGACGAGCCACTGCTTGAGGTGTCCACCGACAAGGTCGACACCGAGATCCCCGCCCCCGTCTCCGGCGTGCTGGCGTCCATCAAGGTCGCCGAGGACGAGACGGTGGAGGTCGGCGCCGAGCTGGCCCTCATCGACGACGGTTCGGGCGCGGCCGCCGAGGCGTCCGCACCGGCCGCCGAGCAGGCGCCGGCCCAGGAGGCACCGCAGCAGCAGGCACCGGCGCCGCAGGCCGCGCCCGAGCCCGCGGCCGCGGCACCGTCCACCGAGTCGCAGGCCGCGGCGCCCGCGCCGAGCGCCGAAGCGGCGTCCGGCGGCGGCAGCGCCGAGGGCACCGACGTGGTCCTTCCGGCGCTCGGCGAGAGCGTCACCGAGGGCACCGTCACCCGCTGGCTGAAGGAGGTCGGCGAGTCGGTCGAGGAGGACGAGCCGCTGCTCGAGGTGTCCACCGACAAGGTCGACACCGAGATCCCCGCGCCCGCCGCCGGTGTGCTGCTGGAGATCGTGGTCGGCGAGGACGAGACCGCCGAGGTCGGCGCGAAGCTCGCCGTCATCGGTGCTCCGGGCGCAGCGCCCGCCAAGGCCGAGGCCCCCGCGGCCCCGGCTCCGGCACCGGCCCCGCAGCAGCAGGCACCGGCCCCGACGCCCGCACCGGCGCCCGAGCCCGAGCCCACGCCCGCGCCCGCGCCCGCGCCGCAGCAGCAGGCACCGGCCCCGAAGGCCGCGCCCGCACCGGCCCCTGCACCTGCACCGGCCCCCGCGCCTGCGCAGCCCGCCCCCGCGCAGGCCGCTCCGAAGCAGGCAGCGCCGAAGCAGCCCGCCGCCACGGCCAGTGACGACGGCGCGTACGTGACCCCGCTGGTCCGCAAGCTCGCCGCCGAGAACGGCGTCGACCTGGGCTCGGTCAAGGGCACCGGCGTCGGTGGCCGGATCCGCAAGCAGGACGTCGTCGCGGCCGCCGAGGCGGCCAAGGCGGCGCAGGCGTCGGCCCCGGCCGCAGCCGCTCCCGCCGCCGCTGCGAAGGCGCCCAAGCTTGAGGCGTCCCCGCTGCGCGGCCAGACCGTCAAGATGACCCGGATGCGCAAGGTCATCGGCGACAACATGATGAAGGCGCTGCACGACCAGGCGCAGCTCACCTCCGTGGTCGAGGTCGACATCACCAAGCTGATGCGGCTGCGCGCCCAGGCCAAGGACGCCTTCGCGGCCCGCGAGGGCGTCAAGCTCTCCCCGATGCCGTTCTTCGTCAAGGCCGCCGCCCAGGCGCTGAAGGCCCACCCGGTCATCAACGCCCGGATCAACGCCGAGGACGGCACGATCACCTACTTCGACACCGAGAACATCGGTATCGCGGTGGACTCCGAGCGCGGTCTGATGACGCCGGTCATCAAGGGTGCGGGCGATCTGAACATCGCCGGTATCTCCAAGAAGACCGCCGAGCTGGCGGGCGCCGTGCGCGCCAGCAAGATCACGCCGGACGATCTGGCCGGTGCGACCTTCACCATCTCCAACACCGGTTCGCGCGGTGCGCTGTTCGACACGATCATCGTGCCCCCGAACCAGGCGGCGATCCTGGGCATCGGTGCCACGGTCCGCCGCCCGGTGGTCATCAACCACCCCGACCTGGGTGAGACCATCGCGGTCCGCGACATGACGTTCGTCGCGCTCTCCTACGACCACCGCCTGGTGGACGGCGCCGACGCGGCCCGCTACCTGACGGCCGTCAAGGCGATCCTGGAAGCCGGGGAGTTCGAGGTCGAACTCGGCCTCTAGCAGGAATCCGTACGGCAACGGCGCCCCTGTCCGGACTCTCCGGGCGGGGGCGCCGCCGTATCGTCTATCCAAAGGCCGATGTCCCCGAGGAGTGCCGCCCATGACCCCGCCCGTCGTCCACTCGCTGCGCGAACAGATCCGCGAGCACATCGTGGAGGGGATCGTCAGCGGCCGGTGGAAGCCGGGCGAGCGGATCGTGGAGCGCAGGATCGCCACCGAACTCCAGGTGAGCCAGACGCCGGTCCGGGAGGCGCTGCGCGAGCTGGAGAGTCTGCGGCTCATCGAGTCGGCGCCCAACAAGGGCGTACGGGTGCGCAATCTGACCGCGGCCGACCTGGAGGAGAGCTATCCCGTCCGGGCAGGGCTTGAGCAGATCGCGGCCGAACTGGCCGCCGGGAAGCTGGCCCTGGACTGCTCGGCGCTGGAGCCGCATGTGGCGGGGCTCTACGAGGCCGACCGCAGGGACGACGGTACGGCGCAGGTGCTGCACACCGTCGCCTTCCACCGGGAGCTGGTGCGGGCGGCCGGCAACAGCGTGCTGCTGCACACCTGGGAAGGGCTCGGTATCGAGGTGTTCACCGCGCTGTCGATCCGCTGGCTGGGCACGGTGCAGAAGTCGTACGCGGAGGAGCACCAGGCCCTGGTCGAGGCGTTCAAGCGGCGCGATCCCGCGATCGGCCCGCTGGTCAAGACTCATGTACTGGGCTGCGCGCCGCGCGCCTGATCAGCCTCCGACCGAAGCGTCGCACACACGAACGATCAAGGGTCACCGCGTGCCGCCTGAGCTGGCACGGGATGCCAATTTCTTCAGATCATGAACTTTTACCTGGTTACCCTTTGATCGATCATCGATCAGCGACTTACAGTGGACAGCGGGCTGCACCCAGCCCGTCGCCCTGTCCTGCCAGACAAGGGCCTTTCTCCACCCCCCTCCTGTCCGGAAGGCGGCGACCATGACCGACCCCGTAGGCAAGCTTCCGAGCGAGCTCGACCAGCTCCCGGACCGTGACACCGAGGAGACCGCCGAATGGGCGGCCTCCCTGGACGCCGTCACCGAGAACGCAGGACCGCACCGCGCCGCGTACCTGATGCGGCGCACCCTCCAGCACGCCGGTTCCGCCGGGGTCGCGCTGCCCGCGCTGCTGGAGAGCGACTACGTCAACACCATCCCGACGGCCGCCGAGCCCGCCTACCCGGGCGACGAGGCGCTGGAGGCCCGGATCACCGCATGGAACCGCTGGAACGCGGCCGCCATGGTGACCCGCGGCTCCCGGCTCGGCCTCGGCGGCCACATCGCCACGTACGCCTCGGTGGCCTGGCTCTACGAGACGGGCTTCGAGCACTTCTTCCGCGGGAAGGAGGCCGACGGCTCCGGCGACCAGCTCTATCTCCAGGGCCACGCCTCCCCCGGCATCTACGCCCGCGCCTTCCTCGACGGCCGGCTCTCCGCCGACCAGCTCGACCGCTTCCGCCAGGAGGCGGGCGGCGACGGACTGCCGTCGTACCCGCACCCGCGCCGGCTGCCCTGGCTGTGGGAGTTCCCCACCGTCTCCATGGGCATAGGCCCGATCTCCGCGATCTACCAGGCGCGCTTCAACCGCTACCTGGAGAACCGCGGCATCAAGGACACCTCCCACTCGCACGTCTGGGCGTTCCTCGGCGACGGCGAGATGGACGAGCCCGAGTCGACGGCCTCCCTCGCCCTCGCGGCGCGTGAGGGCCTGGACAATCTGACCTTCGTCATCAACTGCAACCTGCAGCGGCTCGACGGCCCCGTCCGGCCCAACTTCAAGATCGTGCAGGAGCTGGAGGCCCAGTTCAGGGGCGCCGGCTGGAACGTCGTCAAGTCCCTGTGGGGCCACGCCTGGGACTCCGTCATCGCGCAGGACACCGACGGCGCGCTGCTGCGGCGGCTGCGCGAGGTGCCGGACGCCCAGTTCCAGACGTACGCGACGCGCGACGCCGCGTACATCCGCGAGCACTTCTTCACCGACCCTTCGCTGCGCCGTATCGCGCAGGGCCTCACCGACGCCAAGCTGCTGGAGCTGTTCCAGACGTCCCGTGCGGGACACGAGCCCCGCAAGGTATACGCGGCCTACCGCGCGGCCATGGAACACAAGGGCGCGCCGACGGTGATCCTCGCGCAGACCGTGAAGGGCCACACGCTGGGCCCCGACTTCGAGTCGCGCAACGCGAACCACCAGATGAAGAAGCTGACCGGGAAGCAGTTCCGCGCCATGCGCGACCTGCTCGAACTGCCCATCCCCGACAGCGCGCTGGACGACGCCGTCGTGCCGTACTGGCACCCCGGCGAGAACTCGCCCGAGGTCCGGTACCTGCGTGAGCGCCGCGCGGCGCTCGGCGGCCCCGCGCCGGCCCGCAAGGTCGTCGCGAAACCGCTTCCGCAGCCGGCGGACAAGGCGTTCGACGCGCTCAAGAAGGGGTCGGGCAGCCAGGAGATCGCCACCACCATGGCGTTCGTCCGGCTGGCCAAGGACCTGATGCGGGACAAGGAGACCGGCAAGCGCTGGGTCCCGATCGTCCCCGACGAGGCCCGCACCTTCGGTATGGAGTCGCTGTTCCCGACGGCAGGGCTGTACTCGCCGAAGGGCCAGACGTACGACCCGGTCGACCGCGACCAGCTCCTGTACTACAAGGAGGCCAAGGACGGTCAGATCCTGAACGAGGGCATCACGGAGGCCGGTTCGCTGGCCGACTTCACCGCAGCCGCCACGTCGTACGCGACGCACGGCGAGCCGATGATCCCGTTCTACATCTTCTACTCGATGTTCGGCTTCCAGCGCACCGCCGACCAGTTCTGGGCGCTCGCCGACCAGCTCGGCCGGGGCTTCGTCATCGGCGCGACGGCAGGCCGTACGACCATGACGGGCGAGGGCCTCCAGCACGCGGACGGCCATTCGCATCTGATCGCCTCGACCAACCCGGCGGTGGTCAGCTACGACCCGGCGTTCGCCTACGAGGTCGCCGTCATCGTCAAGGACGGGCTGCGCCGGATGTACGGCCCGGACGCCGAGGACATCTTCTACTACCTGACGGTCTACAACGAGACCAAGGTGCAGCCGGCCATGCCCGCGGGCGTGGAGGAGGGCATCCTGCGCGGTCTGTACCGCTACCAAGAGGCGGCGCCCGCCGCCGCCGACGCCCCCAGGCTCCAGCTCCTCGCTTCCGGCACGGCGATCCACTGGGTGCTGGAGGCGCAGCAACTGCTCGCAGCCGACTGGGGTGTCGCAGCCGACGTGTGGTCGGCGCCGTCCTGGACGGAGCTGCGCAGGGACGCCCTGGAGGCGGACGAGGCGCTGCTCCGCGGTGAGGAGCGGATCCCGTACGTGACCCGTGCGCTGTCGGGGGCGCCGGGCCCGGTGCTCGCGGTCAGCGACTGGATGCGGCAGGTGCCGGACCAGATCAGCCAGTGGGTCGAGCAGGACTGGTCCTCGCTCGGCACGGACGGCTTCGGTCTCTCCGACACCCGGGAGGCGGCGCGCAGGCACTTCGGCGTCGACGCGCAGTCGGTCGTGGTGGCCGCGCTCGCGCAGCTCGCCCGGCGCGGCGAGGTCAAGCCGGAGACCGTCGTGGAGGCCCGTCAGCGCTACGGCCTCTGAGCCCGTTCCGAGCCCGTTTCCTGCCCGTTTCCGCGGGAACCCCCGTCGCCTTGAGCAGTTCGCGACGGGGGTTCCTCTGTATGCGATGCCGCTCTGGCTGCATGATGGGTGCCATGCGCGCAGCCCGACTGATCAAGATGGTGCTCCTGCTCCAGTCGAGGCCGTCCATGACCGCGGCCGAGCTGGCCAGGGAACTGGAGGTCTCCGAGCGGACCATCACCCGCGACGCCCAGGCACTCTCCGAGGCCGGGGTGCCGGTGTATGCGAACCGCGGCAGGACCGGCGGCTACCGGCTCGTCGGCGGCTACCGCACCGGTCTGACCGGTCTTGCCCGCAGCGAGGCCGAGGCGCTGTTCCTGTCCGGGGTGCCGGGCGCGCTGCGGGAGATGGGCCTGGACGACGTCGCCTCGGCCGCCCGGCTCAAGGTGTCGGCCGCGCTGCTGCCTTCGCTGCGGGACGCCCCCGACTCGGCAGCCCGGCGCTTCCACTTGGACGCCCCCGGCTGGTACCACGAGCCGCAGACGCCCGAGCTGCTCCAGGTGGTCGCCGAGGCGGTCTGGGGCGACCAACTGCTGTCGGCGCGCTACCGGCGCGAGGACGCCGAGGTGGAGCGGGAGCTGGCGCCGTACGGCCTCGTGCTCAAGGCCGGGGTCTGGTACTTGTGCGCCGACGCGAAGGGCGCCTTCCGGGTCTACCGGATCGACCGGTTCACCGCCGCCGAGCCCCTGAAGGAACGTTTCTCCCGAGATGAGTCCTTTGATCTGCCGAGCTTCTGGGAGCAGCGCTCCGCCGAGTTCGCCCGGTCGATCCTGCGGAGCGAGGTGGTCGTACGGCTCTCCCCCGACGGGGTGCGCAGGCTGCCGTACGCGGGTGACCGCGTCGCCGCCGGCGAGGCCATCGCGGCGGCCGGGGAGCCGGACGCCGACGGGCTGCTCACGGTCACCCTGCCGGTCGAGTCGGAGGAGGTGGCGTACGCCCAGCTCCTGGGTCTCGGCCCGGACGCCGAAATCCTTGAGCCGGCCTCGCTGCGCGACCGGTTCGCCGAGGCGGCGGCGCGGCTGCACGCGCTCTACGACCCGCCGGCCTGACCCAATGGCAGCCGCTTGGCAGCAGTTGGGAAGACCGCGCAGATAACTCTCGCCCATTGGCAGGCTGTTGTAGAGTTCGGCTGTGCCTGGAGACAGCGCCTTGACCGACGGACAACGGCGTCCGCGGGATGTGGTGGCGGACGCGTTGCGCGACCACATCTCGTCAGGAGAGCTGCGCGTCGGCGACCATATCCCCACCCAGGCCGAGTTGAGCCGGCGCTACGAGGCACCGCGCGGCGCGGTCCGCAGGGCGCTCGAAGTCCTGGAGAACGAGGGCCTGATCAAGCGGGCCCAGCAGGGCACTCCGCCGACCGTCGCACGGACCGCGCCGAGCGGCACGTCCCGGCTGCTGCCCGGACCGACCGCCAACGACGTGCCGACGCCCCGCGGCCATCCGCCGCGCCCCGCGGGGGTGTTCCTGGGCGAGCGGGTCGCGCTCTGCTTCCAGCAGCCGCACGTGACGATCGACGCGTACTGCCTCAACGGCGAGACCCTCGCCTCGGCGCTCGCGGGACCGCTCGTCGCCCTCGGCACCGCCGGCGTACCGACCCCGGAGCGGATCGCCGTACGGATCCTGCTGCCGAACGCGGAGGACCCGCTGGCGCTGCCGCAGGTCGTCGGGGAGCCGCACAACACCCGGCCGCGCGAGCGGCTGCGGGAGACCACCGGGCACATCTACGGCTCGCTGCGCCACTCGCTGCGCATGCTGAAGGTCAGGGGGCTGGTGCCGGAGGTGCGGGTGGAGGCCAGGAAGGTCTCCATATCGCCGACGCAGAAGGTGTACATCCTCAACGGCGAGGAGGTGCTGGCCGGGCACTACCAGGTGCAGACGCGCACGGTGGACCTCGACCGGGACGAACCGATCGAGATCTACGACATGCTCGGCGTCGAAGGGATGCTGTTCCGGCACGCGGCGGTCGACGAGGACCAGGTCACAGCGGCGTACGTGGAACAGACCCAGAAGTGGTTCGACTCCCTGTGGAACACCGTCGCCGTCCCGTGGGACTCAGGCTGATCCGACCAGCAGCAGAACCAGCAGGACGGTCGCGGCGCACAGCAGATCGCCGCCGGACCCCTTCTCCTCGCGCAGCGCCCGTACGAGCAGCGCGCACAGCAGCCCGAGCAGGGCTCCCTGGGGCCCGCAGGCCCCGATCACCTCGATGATCATGTCCGTTCGTGACAGCGCCCCCATGGCATCTCCTCCGGTTCACCTCTGCGTTCGCGGGACACCCTGCGGTTGGCACCCTTTGGCAGATGAGTTTCTGCGGAGTCAAGGCCAATGGTCGGGTATCGGTTCTCTCCTTGATACCCATCCGTAATGGCTGCCATTGAGCTGCAGCGGGCCCGGCCTGACCGAACAACCGGTCAAGTTGCCGGGCAGCCAATCGAGTTGACCGGTTGCTGCAGCCATCTGTCGGACGCCGCAGCCGAGTTGTAGCCTCAGCAGGGTGATGCCCACCGACCGGGGTGACGCCGAGGACCTTCCCCGCTACCGCTCCGTCGCGGATGATCTGCGCAGCAGGATCCTGGACGGGCGGCTCCCGGCGGGCGAGGCACTGCCCAAGCAGCAGCAGTTGCAGCGCCACTACCAGGTGGGCAGAGGCACCATCCAGAGCGCCCAGCAGATGCTGCGCGACGAGGGACTGCTGGAGGACGGGGCGCCCGGCAGGGCCGCGCGGGTTGCCAATCGGACGACCAACCTCCGGCCATTGGCCTACCACATCGCCCAGGCGTTCACCGCCCGGCATGTCGTCCTGGACGTCTGGTCGCTGACCACGGAACAGCTCAGCCAGGCGGTGCGCAACGAGGTCGAGGCGATCCTGGAGGGCCGCCGCAGCCCCCCGCTGACCATCACCGTCCGGGTCCTGCTCCCCGACCTGACGACCAGCCACCCGTACCCCCGCCACGCCGACGACCCGGCCGACCCCCGCCCGCTGCTGCGGCTGCGGCATGTCATCCGGACCTACGCGGGAGCGCTGGAGCACTCACTGACCCGGCTGGCGGAACGGGGGCTGGTCGAACAGGTCTCCGTCGCGATCAGGGGGCTGCCCACCATCCCGGGCGAGAAGCGCTACCTGATCAACGGCACGGAGATGCTGACCGCGTACTACTGGCTGGAACACGGCCAGATGCAGAACAACCCGGACGGCGCCTCGCTGGACGTCATCGAACTGCGCAGCGGCGATCTGTTCCGCTCGACACTGGACGGCGCCGACGCATCGGAACAAGCCAGATTCGACCAGGTCAAGCTCTGGTTCGACACCCGCTGGAACGAAGTGGCGCAGCCGCTGCAACTGGACTAGGACCTAGGCCCTGTCCGGACCTAGCGGTAGTCCTCGGCCGTCGCGTCCTTGCCGCCGGCGACGACCTCCGCGAAGTACGCCTCGGAGTCGGGGCTGCTGCCGTCCGCGTCGGTGAAGCCGTACTCCCGCGCCAGCCGCCCGCTCGACAGCGACCGGCCGTTCCAGCGCTCCCGCCGCGGATCACCGGCGAGCGCGGCGACCGCCCTGCCCACCAGAACGGGCGTCTCGGAGATCGCGAAATGCGGCTCCTGCGCGACGGCGTCGCGCCAGGTCTCCTCCGTCACCCCGAAGTGGTCCAGCATCTGCTCGGAGCGCAGAAAGCCGGGCGTCAGCGCGACGGCCGTACCGCCGAACTCCTTCAGCTCCTCCCCCAGCCCGTACGCCATCCGGATGGGCGCGTTCTTGGTGAGGTCGTAGAAGAGGTTCCCCCGGTACGCCTTGTTCGCCTCCGCGGTGCCGTCGGTGATCTCCACCACGAGCCCGCCGGGGCGCCGTACGAGCAGCGGCAGCGCCAAGCTGCTGGTGATCAGATGGGTCTTCACCCCCAGCTCCAGCATCCGCAGCCCCCGGTCGAGCCCGATCTCCCACAGCTTCGTGTCGAAGTCGATCAGATGCTCGCCACCCCACACGTCGTTGACGAGCACATCAAGCCGGCCCTGCTCCCGGTCGATCCGCTCGACCACCGCGCGCACCTGCGCGGGGTCCAGATGGTCGGCCTGTACGGCGATCCCGACGCCGCCCGCGGCCGTCACCAGCTCGGCCGTCTCCTCGATGGTCTCCGACGCCCGCCCGACCTCGCTCACCCGCTCGCGGGTGGTCCGCCCGGTGGCGTACACCGTCGCGCCCGCCGCACCGAGCTGTACGGCGATGGCCCGCCCCGCGCCCCGGGTGGCCCCCGCGACCAGGGCGATTCTTCCTGTCAGTGTCTTTTCGTGGTCCATGCGGCGACCCTCACACAGAAAGCAGACATCTTCTGTCCGCATAGGAAAGGTGTGAAATTCGGCCACTCCACGTGCGCCGTACCCCCGCAAGCACGATGCTGGACCCGTGATGGACGAGACGGAGTTCTGGGAGATCGTCGACAGCACCCGCGAGGCCGCCGAAGGCGACCCCGAGGACCAGGCCGACCTGCTGGTCGAGCGGCTGCTGCAGCTCGACCCCGAGTCGGTCCTGGACTTCGCCCGGCACTTCGAGGCCCGCTACAACCGCGCGTACCACTGGGACCTGTGGGGCGCGGCCGCCGTCCTGCTGGACGGCGCGAGCGACGACGCCTTCGACTACTTCCGCTGCTGGCTCATCGGCCAGGGCCGCGAGGTCTTCGAGGGGGCGCTGCACGACCCGGACAGCCTCGCCGACCTGCTGGACGGGTTCGACGAGGAGATCGACGGCGACGGCGAGGAACTGGGCTTCGCGGCGGACGAGGCGTACGAGCAGCTCACCGGAGTGGTGGCACCGGCCCTCGGCATCGCGGCGCAGGCGGCGGAGCCGGAGGGGACACCGGTCGACTTCGAGGACGCGGAGGCGCTGGCGGAGCGCTTCCCGCGCTTGACGGAGCGGTTCGGCTAAGCCTTCCCGGGCGCTCCTGGCTACAGCGTGAGCCCCATCAGGACGTCGTCCACGTACCGGCCGTCCAGGAAGAACTCCCCCGGCAGCACCCCCTCCACCACGAAGCCCGCCGCCTCGTACAGCCGCCTGGCCGGCGCGTTGTGCCCCAGGACCCGCAGCGTCAGCCGCCGCGCGCCCTGCGCCCGCGCCCGCCCGGCCGCCGCCCGCACCAGCGCCCGCCCCACGCCCTGGCCGCGCTCCCGGCCGTCCACGACCAGGCCCCTGATCTGCCGGACGTGCGCGGTGGCGGCCAGCGCGGTGGCGGGCGCCACGGCGACGTACCCGGCGAGCCGGCCGTCCACCTCGGCGACCAGGAAGTTCTCCGGCGGATGCCGGTCGTCGAAGAACGGCGCGTACGCCTGCGGCCTGGGCGTCACCGCGTGCAGCGGCGACCACATCTCGCGGTCGAGATCGGCCAGCTCCTGCTCGTCCGAGCGGAATGCGGGACGTATCTTCAGATCAGCCATGGCGCAACTGTGCCACCGGGGGTTCCCGGGGCAGGATGGGTTTCATGAGGATCGCGGTCACCGGTTCCACCGGGCTCATCGGTACAGCACTCGTACGCTCCCTGCGCGCGGACGGGCACGAGGTGGTGCGACTGGTCCGGCGGCCCTCCGACGCGGGCGACGAGGTCGAGTGGGACCCCGCGCGCCAGCACGTCGACGTACGCGGCCTGAACGGCTGCGAGGCGATCGTGCACCTGGCGGGCGCGGGGGTGGGCGACCACCGCTGGACCGACGAGTACAAGAAGGAGATCCGCGACAGCCGCGTCCTCGGTACGGCGGCCATCGCGGAGGCGTGCGCGGTCCTGGACGGCCCGCCCCGGGTGCTCGTCTCCGGCTCGGCGATCGGCTTCTACGGTGACACCGGCGACCGGGTGGTCGACGAGAACGCGCCGCCCGGCGACGGCTTCCTGCCGTCGGTCTGCGTGGAGTGGGAAGAGGCCACGGCGGCGGCGGTGGAAGCGGGCGTCCGCACGGTCCTCGCCCGCACGGGCCTGGTCGTCTCACGCGACGGCGGCGCGTGGGGCCGGCTCTTCCCGCTGTTCCGCGCGGGCTTGGGCGGCCGGCTGGGCGACGGCAAGCAGTACTGGAGCTTCATCGCGCTCCACGACCACGTGGCGGCGCTGCGGCACGCGATCGACACGCCGACGCTGGAGGGCCCGCTGAACCTGACGGCCCCGGAACCGGTCACGAACCGCGAGGTCACAACGGCGATGGGCCAGGCCCTGCACCGCCCGACCCCGTTCCCGGTACCGGCGGCGGCGCTGCGGGTGGCACTGGGCGAGATGTCGAGCGACGTGCTGGGCAGCCAACGGGTGATCCCGACGAAGCTGCTGGAGTCGGGTTTCACGTTCGGCTTCCCGACGATCGCGGACGCGATTGGCGCGGCGTAGCCGTCCGGCTCGGTTGACGCGTCGGGGTTGCGGTGCCGCCGTCCGGCGGGGCGTCGCCGTCCGGCGCGGTGCCGCCGTCCGGCGGGGTGTCGCCGTCCGGCGGGGGCGGCCGGGGTGACCGGTCTGGGTTGCGGTGGTCGCCGGGGGCCGTTCCGGGGTGGCCTCCTGCGCTGCACGATTTACGGCGCGTACTCGTCCCACACGCGGTGCACCCGGACATGCGCCGCAAATCACGCTTTACGCTCCGGACACCACCCCTGCACGACCCCCTTCAGCCCCGCCGTCCGGGACATCCGTACCCGGCCACCGGGGGAAGGTGACCGGGCGTCTACGCCTGGGACGCGGCCCCGGCCCGCACGCACCCACATGCCGCGCCCGCGTGGGCGCTGGGGCTGGGACTCACCCACGGGAGGGGGCCGGGGTCGCAGGAGGGGGGTGTCCGGACGTAAAGCGTAGGAGTTCTAGCGATCGAGCAGTCCGGACACCCCCCTCCGGAGGCCCCGGAACCCGGAACCGAACAAGCGCACCGCAACCACCACACCCGGCCGCCCCCGCCGGACGGCGACACCGCAGTCCGGACACCCCCCTCCGGTCGCCCCGGAACCCGGAACCGAACAAGCAGACCGCAACCACCACACCCGGCCGCCCCCGCCGGACGGCGACACCGCAGTCCGGACACCCCCCTCCGGAGGCCCGGACACCGGAACCAGCCGAACGGACCGCAACCCAGACCCGGCAACCAAAAACCGCGCCGGACGGCGACAGCGCACCGCGTCAAGACGCGTGCCACCGTGCACCCGCGCACGCGCGGACGTCCCCGACCGCCCCCTTACCTACGCTCAACTCCGAACTCGCCTATAGCCAGGGCCTGTTGGGAGGGACACGTGTTCAACAGCAGCACCAACACCACGCACCACACCGACGTCGTCGTCATCGGTGCCGGTATCGCCGGCCTCGCCGCGGCCCGTCATCTGCGCGATGCCGGTCTCGACGTCACCGTTCTGGAGGCCGCGCCCTATGTCGGCGGGCGGATGGCCACCGACGACGTGGACGGCTTCCGGCTCGACCGCCTGGGGCAGTTGCTCAGCGGCTCGTACGACGAGTTGCACCGGACGCCAGGGCTCGACGCCGTCGCGCTGCGGGCGTTCGCCCCCCAAGTGCTCGTGCATCGCGGCGGCGTACGGCGCGCGCAGGGCGCATGGGGCGCGCACGCAAGCATCTCGGCGCCTGCGCCCCACCAGGACCGCGCCGCACGGGACGTCTACGCGGACGCACCGGAACGCGCCCCGCTCGCCGCGCTGCTGCGCGACCCGGAACTCGCCACCTCGGGCCGCCGCGCCGAACTCGCGCTGCGGGACTTCGCGATGGGCGGACTGTACGTACCGCAGGGCGGCGCCGCCGTGCTCGCCGAGGCGCTTGCGGGAGCGCTCCCGGCCGGGTCGGTGCGTACGGAGGTGTCGGTCACCGAGGCGTCGATCGACCGCGTACGGACCAAGGAGCACGGCGAGTTCGCCTGCCGGTCACTGCTCGTGGCGACCGGCGCGCGGGCGGCGGCCGAGCTGCTGCCGGGGCTGCGGGTGCCGGCGTTCCATCCGGTGACGGTCCTTCACCACACGGCGCCGCAAGCGCCGTTGACGGAAACCGCGCTGCTGCTGGACGGCGACCAGGACGGCCCCGTCGCGCACACCGCCGTGATGAGCGCGGTGGATCCGAGCCGCGCCCCGGCCGGCCGGGCGCTCATCTCGTCCACCGTGCTCGGCGTCCCGCCCGCCGCCGGCGAGTTGGACCGTACGGTCCGGGCGCAGCTCGCCCGGATGTACGGATGCCCCACCGGCGACTGGGAGTTGCTCGGCGTGCACCACGACCCGGAGGCGGTGCCGGCCATGCCGCCGCCGTACGACCCGGTCCGCGCCGTGCGGCTGCTGGCCGGCCTGTACGTGTGCGGTGACCACCGGGACACCAACACCGTCCAGGGCGCGCTGTCTTCGGGCCGCAGGGCGGCGCGGGCGGTGCTGCGGGACATCGGCGCCAGGCCGGTTCGCGGGACGGTGGTGACTCCGCTGACGGCCGCCGCGTAACGCCGCTCAGCCCAGCGCCGCGACCCGGTCCCGGTACGTGCGTACCGCCATCGCGTCCCGGTACGGCTCCAGCCGCCGTTCGAACTCGCGCACGTACTCCACCGCGCGGGCCGACCGCATCTCCGTCGCCTGCTGGGCCGCCTCGGCGCCCAGCAGGCACGCCTGGTCCAGCTCGCCGAGGCCCAACCGGGCCGTGGCGAGGACGACGCGGCAGAACAGCCGGCTGCGGGCCAGCGCGGGGGCGCGGAGCTGGAGGGAGCGCTCGGCGTGCTGCGCGGCCGTGCGGTACTGCTGGAGGTCGCGGTGGCAGTGGCCGAAGTCGTCGGCGAGCTGCGCCTCGTCGAAGTGGCGCGCCCAGTGGGGCACGTCGTCGCCGGGTCTGGCGCTCTCCAGGGCGCGTTCGGCCCGTACGAGCGAGGCGGCGGCCGTCCTGGCCTCGCCGAGCACGCCGTGGCCGCGCGCCTCGACGGCGTGCAGCAGGGCCTGGACGACGGGCGGCGCCGCCGAGCCGACGCCCTGCTGGGCGACGCGCGCGAGCTGGACTGCTTCGCGGCCGTGGCCGAGGTAGACGGCCTGCCGGCTCATCGTGATCAGCACGTACGAGCCGTACGCCCGGTCGGCGGCTGCCTGGGAGAGCCGGAGCGCCTGGACGAAGTAGCGCTGGGCGAGGCCGTGGGCCGCGATGTCGTACGACGTCCAGCCGGCGAGCCGGGTCAGCTCGGCCGCGGCGCCGAACAGCCTGCGTCCGGTGCTCTCGCCGTACGAGCCGCGCAGCATCGGCTCGGTCTCGTGTTCGAGATAGCGGACGAGCGCCTGCCGGGCGTGGCCGCCGCCGTACGTCTGGTCGAGGGTGCGGAACAGCTCGCCGACGGAGCGCAGCGCCTCGATGTCGCCGGAGGTGACCCGCTGCCCCGCCGCGCGCTCGGTGCGCTGCCGTGGCACGCCGGGGACGCCGGGCACGGCAGGGACGCCCGGGACGCCCGGTGCGGCGGGGAGGGCCGGTGCGGGCCGGGCCGGGCCCGGTACCCGGCCGTTCGGGGCGTGAGCCGCTTCCGGCCGGCCGACCCGGTCGTCCGCCCGGCCGATCAGCCAGTCGCGGCTCGGCACGACGAGTCCGGCCGGGGTGAAGGCGATCTTGCGGAGTTCCGTGTGGCTGCCGGAGTCCTTGCGCCAGAGGCCGGCCACGATGTCGACGGCCTCCTCCGGGGTGGCGGCGAATTCGAGGCCCGCGTAGACGGGGGCACAGGCGTCGAGCCCCAGGTCCTGCGCGGCGAGCCGGCGGCCGAGTCTGCGGGTGAAGACCTCAGCGATCAGTGCGGGGGTGGTGCCGCGGGGTTGCTGCCCGCGCAGCCAGCGCGTCACGGACGTTTTGTCGTACCGCAGATCGAGGCCGTGTTCCAGGCCGAGTTGGTCCACCCGGCGGGCGAGGCCCGCGTTGGAGAATCCGGCTTCCGCGATGAGTGCGGCGAGCTGGCGGTTGGGAATGCGCTGCGGAGGTCGTTCCGACATCAGCTCTACGGTCTCCTGCCTTCCGGGCCCAAGAGCAGCCCTCATGGAACGGCGCGAATTTAGCGGCAGTGGCCGCCCTCACCGGGATGTTCGACCTGGATTCATCCGATCGTGTGAGGATTCTGGGCATAGCTGACGCACACCTGCCGGGCTGCTTGTCGGAGTGCCGCCGTACAGTTGCGGGAGCGCGACATGTGCACGGAGCGGGTCTGAAGGAGGCACTGCCGTGAGTGAGCTGCGGTTCGTTCATCTGGGGTTCGGCGAGCAGGCCGTCGAGTACCGGGAGGCGTGGCAGGAGCAGCGCCGGGTGCACTCGGCGCGCTTCGCCGACGAGGTGCCCGACACCTGCCTGCTGCTGGAGCACCTGTCGGTGTACACGGCCGGGCGGCGCACGGAGGACAGCGAGCGCCCGCTGGACGGCACCCCGGTGGTCGACGTGGACCGCGGCGGGAAGATCACCTGGCACGGCCCCGGGCAGTTGGTCGGCTATCCGATCGTGCGGCTGCCGCGCCCGGTGGATGTGATCGCGCATGTCCGCCGGCTGGAGGAGGCGCTGATCCGTACCGCGACCGACTTCGGTGTGGCGACCACCCGGGTGGAGGGCCGCAGCGGGGTGTGGGTGCTGGGCGACCCGGTGGAGAAGCGGCCTTCGGGCCTGTCGCTGGACTTCGACCCGAGACTGAAGGACGACGAGTTCGACCCCCGGCTGAACGGCCCGGAGTACGCCCCGTCCAACGCGGGCCAGCGCCGGGAGGACCGCAAGCTCGCCGCGATCGGTATCCGCGTGGCCAAGGGCGTCACGATGCACGGCTTCTCGCTGAACGTGAACCCGGACAACAAGGAGTACGACCGGATCGTGCCCTGCGGGATCCGGGACGCGGGGGTGACGTCGCTCGCGTACGAGCTGGGTCATGACGTGACGATCGCCGAGGTGCTCCCCGTCGTCGAGGGGCATCTGCGGGACGTGCTGGAGAACGCCGAACCGGCGCCGCGCGAGGTCGAGCGCGCCAGCGCGTGAGGCGGCGCCAGGGCCGCCGGCCGTAGGGGCCGCCGGGGCCGGGGGGAATGCGGCCTTCTGGCGGGGGGTTGGCCAGACGTAATGCCACGCAAACAACGGGCGTAACCTGGTATTCGCCGAAGAATCGAATGCCGCGCCAGCAGAGAGAGGTGCCGGACGTGTCCGCTGTCGCACCCGACGGACGCAAGATGCTGCGTCTGGAGGTCCGGAACAGCCAGACCCCCATCGAGCGCAAGCCCGAATGGATCAAGACCCGGGCGAAGATGGGCCCCGAGTACACCAAGATGCAGGCCCTGGTGAAGTCCGAGGGGCTGCACACGGTCTGCCAGGAGGCGGGCTGTCCCAACATCTACGAATGCTGGGAGGACCGCGAGGCGACCTTCCTCATCGGCGGCGACCAGTGCACCAGGCGCTGCGACTTCTGCCAGATCGACACGGGCAAGCCCGAGCCGCTGGACCGTGACGAGCCGCGCCGGGTGGGTGAGTCGGTCGTCACGATGGACCTGAACTACGCCACGATCACCGGCGTCGCCCGCGACGACCTGGCGGACGGCGGCGCGTGGCTGTACGCGGAGACGGTGCGCCAGATCCACGGGATGACGGCGGAGCGCGCCGACGGCCGTACCAAGGTCGAGCTGCTGATCCCCGACTTCAACGCGGTTCCCGAGCAGTTGGCCGAGGTCTTCTCGTCCCGGCCCGAGGTGCTCGCGCACAATGTGGAGACGGTGCCCCGGATCTTCAAGCGGATCCGCCCCGGCTTCCGGTACGAGCGGTCCCTCGAAGTGATCACGCGCGCCCGCGAGGCCGGTCTGGTCACCAAGTCCAACCTGATCCTGGGCATGGGCGAGGAGCGCGCCGAGGTCAGTGACGCGCTGCGCCATCTGCACGAGGCGGGCTGCGAGCTGATCACGATCACGCAGTACCTGCGCCCTTCGGTGCGCCACCACCCGGTGGAGCGCTGGGTGAAGCCGCACGAGTTCGTCGAGCTGCAGCAGGAGGCCGAGCAGATCGGCTTCTCCGGTGTGATGTCGGGACCGCTGGTGCGTTCGTCGTACCGCGCGGGCCGGCTGTACCGGCAGGCGATGGAGCGCCGTGGCGCGCCGGTCGACGGGCAGGGCGTCGCGCAGAGCGTGGGACAGGCCGCCGGACAGACCGTCGGACAGGGCGTCGGACAGGCCGTGTGACGCCGACTGTGTGAAGCTGGGCACAAGCGGCTACTTGCCAGTAGAGGCCGGGCGTGCCGCGGTCCGCACGTTCCCCGCAGGTCGGGGGCGCGTACGGGCCGCATCGGCGTGAGAGGGCCCCTCCGTCAAGGTTTCATTCGCGTTTGACCGCTTGGTCACGCCCTGGTAACACCTGTCGGTAACGCTGGACGTACTCACCGCGCTCACTCGCGACCACAGCTCCGAAGGGGACCGACATCATGCAGGCAGCGCCTGTACGACCCGTCACCGAAACCGTCTCCAGCGCCCTGCGCGCCGTCGAGTCGCTGCTGATGAGCGGCGGACAGCGGACAGCCCGCCGCAACGCGTGGACTTCCGTCCTCGAAGACCGCCGCAGGGCCAAGGACCGGGTGGAGGCGCAGCACGTTCTGGAGGCCGTGTCGAACACCGCTTCCCAAGCCACGTAAACTCCCGTACATGGCGAGGAAGGAAAACGCAGACTCTGCTGCGAACCAGGGGCGACTGAAGCAGATCGCTCAGACCTACAAGATGACCAGGCGGGTCGACCCGAAGGTCGGTCTTGTCGTCGGCGGCGTCGGAATCGTCACCTTCGGTGTCCTCCTCGCGGTCGGTTTTCTGATCAACCACCCCCTCTATCTGGGCATTCTGGGTTTCATCCTGGCGTTCCTCGCGATGGCGATCATCTTCGGCCGCCGTGCCGAGCGTGCCGCCTTCGGACAGATGGAGGGACAGCCCGGCGCCGCCGCCGCCGTCCTGGAGAACGTGGGACGCGGCTGGACGACGACGCCCGCCGTCGCGATGAACCGCAACCAGGACGTCGTGCACCGCGCGGTCGGCAAGGCGGGCATCGTGCTGGTGGCGGAGGGCAACCCGAACCGGCTGAAGGGCCTGCTGGCCGCCGAGAAGAAGCGGATGGCGCGCATCGTGATGGACGTGCCGGTGCACGACATCATCGTCGGTGACGGCGAGGGCCAGGTGCCGCTGAAGAAGGTCCGTACGACGCTGCTGAAGCTGCCGAGGGTGCTCGACGGGCCGAAGGTGACGGCGACGAACGACCGGCTGCGGGCGCTGGGCGACCTGATGAGCAACATGCCGCTGCCGAAGGGTCCGATGCCGAAGGGCATGCGGATGCCGAGGGGCGGAAAGGCGCGCTGACGCGCGGCGTCACGAACGTCGGAGGGCGGCCCGGGGAGACCCGGACCGCCCTCCTTTACGTGTAAGCGTCCTTTACGTGTAAGCGTCAGATCCGAACCTGAACGGCGCCGGAGGCGCGGTCGTGCAGTCCGCGTCCGTCGCGGTCCCAGATCAGCGCGGGGACGGCGAGGCAGAGCAGCACGCTGCGGACGAGGACCCGGCCGATGCCGAGCCGGCCGCCGGTCAGCCTGACGACGCGCAGCCCGAAGAGCCGCTTGCCGGGGGTCGAGCCGACCGTTCCGACGGTCAGGAGGCTCAGTACGAGGAGGACGAGCAGCGCCCAGTTCCCGGCGCGGTGCATCTCGCCGCCGGCGAGCAGCCCGTACGAGATGACCAGGCAGAGCACCCAGTCGACGAAGATGGCGCCGAACCGGCGGCCGAGCGGGGCGACGGAGCCGGGGCCCTGTTCCGGCAGCCCGAGCCGCTCACCGCGGTAACCGAAATCAACACCCATGTCCTCGGCGGCCGCGCGCGGTCCCGAGAGCCACGATCCGATTGCTTGCCTGTTGTCCACCCCCACACGGTACTGCGACCGGTTCCGCACCGTCCGGACGGGGTACGCGAATCCCAAGGTCAACACCGCGCACCCAGGGCGGTTAACTTGGGTGAAACAACCGGGTCATGCTGGAGAAATGCCGGAAACCTATGGTCGGCTCCAGCGTGTGCCCCCACATCGGCCGCACGACCAAGCGATAAGCCCCCGCCCCTCCCCGGGTCGGGAGGAGGAGGAGCTGGATGTTCCAGAACGCCGACGAGGCCAAGAAGTTCATCGCGGACGAGGACGTCAAATTCGTCGACGTCCGATTCTGCGACCTGCCTGGCGTGATGCAGCACTTCACGATCCCGGTCGGCTCGTTCGACCCGTCCGAGGAGCTGGCCTTCGACGGTTCGTCGATCCGCGGCTTCCAGGCGATCCACGAGTCGGACATGGCGCTGCGCGCCGACCTGTCGACGGCCCGGGTCGACCCGTTCCGCCGCGACAAGACGGTGAACATCAACTTCTTCATCCATGACCCGATCACGGGTGAGCAGTACAGCCGCGACCCGCGCAACATCGCCAAGAAGGCCGAGGCGTACCTCGCCTCCACCGGTTTCGCCGACACCGCGTACTTCGGCCCCGAGGCCGAGTTCTACGTCTTCGACAACGTGCGCTTCAACACGACGGCGAACGAGAGCTTCTACCACATCGACTCCGAGGCAGCCGCCTGGAACACCGGCTCCACGGCCGACAACCGCGGCTACAAGGTGCGCTACAAGGGCGGTTACTTCCCGGCCCCGCCGGTCGACCACTTCGCCGACCTGCGCGCCGAGATCTCCCTGGAGCTTGAGGCTTCCGGCCTCCAGGTCGAGCGCCAGCACCACGAGGTCGGCACGGCCGGCCAGGCGGAGATCAACTACAAGTTCAACACGCTGCTCGCTGCGGCCGACGACCTGATGCTCTTCAAGTACATCGTGAAGAACGTGGCCTGGCGCAACAACAAGACCGCGACGTTCATGCCCAAGCCGATCTTCGGTGACAACGGCTCCGGCATGCACGTCCACCAGTCCCTGTGGCAGGGCGGCACGCCGCTCTTCTACGACGAGCAGGGCTACGCCGGCCTGTCGGACATGGCGCGCTACTACATCGGCGGCATCCTGAAGCACGCCCCGTCGCTGCTGGCGTTCACCAACCCGACGGTCAACTCGTACCACCGCCTGGTCCCCGGCTTCGAGGCCCCGGTCAACATGGTCTACTCGCAGCGCAACCGCTCGGCGGCGATGCGTATCCCGATCACCGGCTCGAACCCGAAGGCCAAGCGCGTCGAGTTCCGCGCCCCGGACCCGTCGTCCAACCCGTACCTGGCCTTCTCGGCCCTGCTGCTGGCCGGCCTCGACGGCGTCAAGAACAAGATCGAGCCCCCGGAGCCGATCGACAAGGACCTCTACGAACTGGCCCCGGAAGAGCACGCCAGCGTAGCCCAGGTCCCGACGTCCCTCCCGGCGGTCCTCGACGCCCTGGAGGCGGACAACGAGTACCTCCAGGCGGGCGGCGTGTTCACGGCGGACCTGATCGAGACGTGGATCGACTACAAGCGCACCAAGGAAATCGCCCCGATCCAACTCCGCCCGCACCCGCACGAGTTCGAGCTGTACTTCGACATCTAAACCGCGGAGCTCGAACTCGATAAGCAACAGCCGATCGCAACGAGCGTTAGCCCCGCCGGACCCTGGGGCTAACGCTTGTTTCGTCTTCCCAGGCCGACCCATCCGGGCTCCGGGTGACCTCCTCCGGCAAGCTGAGGACGCTATTGAGCCGCCTTCACGCCGATTGCCCCTCAGAGGGCTTAGGGATACGCCAGACGATCTGGAATCGCTCGGCATCGGGAAGTCCGGACGGACCCACCGGACCGATCTGCTTGATCAGGTAACCGAATGCAATACGATGCGCCTCCTCAGACACCTCATCCCAGGTGCCGGAGCCACGATCATCACTTCGGGCATCAAGCTCAGGTCGGACTCGTTCTCCAGCATCTCCGCCCGGTCATCGCGATCCATCGTCTCGTCGGCGCGCATGGCATGGAACGACTCGGGGCCCAATCGCCGAAGCACCTCCTGGCAGCCGTGCCCGAAGGCCGCGTACGCCTCTATGGCCTCCCGGTCGGGTTTGTGGCGGTCTTACGGCGTACCCTCCTCCTCGCTACTGACAATCACTGAAACGATTTCAGCCCGCCCGACTCTCTTTCGGTGATCACGCCCCACAGGGACAGGAACCTGGCCGCCTCGGACTCCTCGCCGCGAGGTGAGCTGCACAGTCCGGCCAGCACTACGACGATATGGTGAACTATTTTCCAGCGCGGTACCCGGATCCCGCCGACGGCAGAGCGCACGGTCTCGTGGCCGGCATCTGACAACTGATCTTCGCGGCTGCGGATGAGCGTGCTCACCTTCCGGAAGCTCAACCGTCCGGCCGCGCGGTGCAGTTCCTGCGGCGCCTCGGCCAACTCCCGGTGTGCACCTGTCAGCGGCCTGGATTGTTGCGTGTGCGGCAAGTCTTTCGGCAAGGACCTCGCCGCCATACCGCTCGGCCGACACCGACGTCCAGGCTCTTGGGTTGCCGCCCGTGTCTGACCCGGCTAATCACCCAGGCGCGACGAACCACGACGCCGCCCGGATCCAGGAGGCCCAGCAGGCTCCAGCGGAGTTCTCGACCTGGGCGCCGGCACATGAACGCCATCTCGCCAGGCTCAGGAGCGCGCAAGAGGCAACGGCGACAGTGGCCAAGTTGGCCCGAGGCGGCGACATCTAGGCACTACGCGTCGCCTGGCCTCTGGTCTCACTGGAGTCCGCGTACACCTGGGTTGCAGAGAAACCAGAACCGCCCGCCTCCGTGGCACAGTCCGAGGGTTGAACGTGGCAGCGGTCGGTCTGGTCGAGGATGCCCGGCGTGAAGGACCACTGGACGATATTCATGCGTTGGGCGCCGGGCCGCACCTCAAGTAGACACTACGGCCAGGGCTCGTTTTTGTGTCACTCAGTCGGGAAGTTCTGTCGATGCGGCAGGATACGACCAGAACCCCCATAAAAGAGATCACCTGAGGATACAGATAGCGCAATATTGATCATCTGTGATCAAAGGTGAGGAACCTCGTCGCTGACAACATATAATCAGTGAATGACTATCGATAATGCAGAGCCGGAGGAGCCAAACGAAGAACTCGTCTCACGAATCGTCAAGGTAACCCCTGAACTCGCCGAATTTTTCCTGACTAAGGCTGCGGTGAACAGACGCCTGAACACGAGTCAGGTCAGAGTTCTGGCGGAAACCATTCTCCGAGGAGAATGGAAGCTAACTCACCAGGGAATTGCCTTCGATAGCGATGGGGCACTTCTCGACGGTCAGCACCGTCTCCATGCAATCATGGAGGCAAAAACCACAGTAGAGATGATCATTTTTGAGGGACTATCAAAAGAAGTCTTCTCAGTTCTTGACACTGGAAAGCGTCGAAGTGCGGCCGATACTCTCTTCTCGACCGGCGAGAAGTACTTGCCCCAGCTTTCCTCTACCGTCCGCCATGTAATTCTCTTCAAGACGATGCCTAATGTCCCCTGGAGAGGCGCCCAGGCTCGTGTTTCGAATGACCAGATCCTGGCGGAATACAACGAGGATCCGGAAGGTTACAGAGAATCGGTCACCATCGGTCGCGAGCTTTCAAAGCACCTGTTCGCGAGTTGGCCCGCAGTGTCAACGGGGGTTTTCTTAACCACTGAGGCGGCGCCCGCCGGAGAGATCGAATCATGGATCTCCGGCCTTAAGTCAGGTGCGAGCCTGGATCCCCACGATGCGAGGCTCGCACTACGTGAAGTGGCGAAAGACATCCAGAAGCGGGGTTCCAAGCGCAGGATGAACATGCGCGACCAGGTGGCGATCTACATCAAAGCATGGAATGCCTGGGTCGATCCCGAGAAGGCCGGAGAACTGCGCCTTCATCGACTGAAGAAAACGGAGAAAATGCCTATGCCAATCAAATTGCCATTTGAGTTCAAGTAACTTGATCCAGAGCCAAATCGGTAAATCTCTATTTGTCTAAAATATAGGACTCCGACTTTCATCAGGGATGAGTATTTTCATTGCACTCGCAGGTTGACCACATCGTTGTCCAAATACTATTCAACGAAACAGGTCACAAAAGAGTTCCGAATATAAGGAAGCGGACGGTTCTTAACGGCCATGTCCAGTCGGCGGGTTGATCGTTATCCCGGTTATGGCAGCTCCGCCGTGGATCGTGCCGGATATCCGGGCTGCAAACCCAATCTGGACCGACAATAGCGTGCAGGATGCTGTTTCCGCTGCGTACCACATTTAGTGGTAACACCTGCCAGGAGTCGACTCTTCCTGGGCATCTCGTACTGGCGACGTCCGCGAACCTAGCACCAGCGGTGCAAAGGGGCTCCGAACAGGGACTTAGTGAGTTGACTGGGACGGGTCGGCTCCTGGCGCCACCTGACCACCGACAACACGGCACATCGCACGTGATCATCCCCTACCGCTGACAACCGCAAGGACGCCATCCAGCTCGTTCCGCCAAAACATGGGGCGACATTCACGAAGCCTTCCGCCAGGAAGGATTCAGGCGCGACTGCTGCGAACGATGACCTTCCCGGACTCCCCGAATACGATTACTTCCCGGCCAAGAGATTTTGCGAGTCGTTCGATAAAGTCACGCGAAATCGACTGCGAAGGCCGGCCTGAGCTTTGCACCACAATAGTCACATTCTCACCCTCCCAAGAGGAACTGAGAGCCTCCCAGCCAA
This sequence comes from Streptomyces sp. NPDC087906, assembly GCF_055584925.1. Lineage (NCBI taxonomy): Bacteria > Bacillati > Actinomycetota > Actinomycetes > Kitasatosporales > Streptomycetaceae > Streptomyces > Streptomyces sp. NPDC087906. Next base: position 213,684 of record NZ_JBVJLC010000009.1, on the reverse strand, counting down.
TCTTAGCGAATGACAACGAAATGAACTTCTCTTCGCTGATACGGCGAATTTCTCGAGGCGGTCGCCTCGATGTGCCGTCCGCTCGTAGTTCGCACCTCTCGATCTCGGCCATCCGGTGGTCAAGTTGGCGAGAAATGAGAAGGATCTCCTCCGTCATATCAGCTTCGGAGCGTCGCACGGAATCCAATAGACCATCTGTTTCCTTGATGTTTCTTACAATGCTCTCGAAATCCGGCCAGCTTCTCTGGAATGCTCGCTCTAGCCTTTCACGGGAGATTGCCAAATTTCCTGCAGTATCGTTGATGTCGAACAGAAATTTCTGTGCGTCTTCCATGCTGCCACCGTTGATAGCCTGGAACTGACTAAGAGGGCTGATTAGATCGGTCATCCTCATACCCACTAGGAACGGAATTACATAGCCCCCGTCAACCTGCTTAGAGAGAGCTCCAGCCTCAAAGTTGATCCAAGTCGAATTTTGATTCTCTGGTGTTACACAGATGATCCCGAAGTTCGTTTCGGAAAGCTCATCAGTAATCTCTCGAACCCCTCTACTCCCTGCGGAGATGTCCAGACTAGAGAGCCAGGGATTAACATACTGAAGTACGTCTGGCAACCAGGACCACAGGGCTTCAGCAGTCTTCTTTGAACGCTCCCCTGACCAACTCAGAAATACTTTCATAGCGATGCCCTTCTGGGTGGTGGATTCATCGTCAGACTCGAATCAGCCGGACTCACGCGCCGCCCTAAGCAGGAGCGCCTGTTCCGCCTTCAGCGCGGCGTACGAGTCTCGGACATAAAACAGAAAATTGGACCCAGGATGGCGAATCAAAGTGGACTTATCGTGACCCGCGCCCTCCCAATCCTCCATAAGGGCCTGATAGGTCGCCGTGTGAGCACAAAATTCTAGAACCACCGGAGGCATTTCGATCCCGATGATCAAATCCCCCTGTGCCGTGATAATCTCTCTTATTTGTTGGGCGATCGGCGCGAACACCGATTTAATCCACGTACGCCATCGCATCTCTTCCACTTCCGGGAACGGACTTCCGACTGAAATTACGCCAACTGGCTCGATGTATCTTCTCCGGTATTCATTCCACGCCTTCTCGTTTGTTTCCGCGAGAACGAGAAGTGGGCCGTAAAGGTCTTTTAGTTGACTGCTAACCCTGTCGATTCGTGCCTGTTGAAGAGATCTACGAGCCTCTCCTTGGTGGTTCAGCCAGTAGGCCACGACGGCAATTAGGATGCTGGCGCAAGCCGTTACCATTGCTGCTGTCATTAGACCCGATTACACCCTTCTAATACTATTGAAGCATGACTTATAGGAACCTCGCCACCTTGCGAACACAATACTCTCAGAATGACCAAAGAAGCCTTTTCGAAAAGATATTCAAATCTCGCACAATCATTCCACGGAAAAGTGAATACCCGCTCGGTCGTTCGACATCAGGTTCGCAGGGTCAGGTGACCCTCCAGTAGGACGCGGACCGTCACAGCGGATCGGGCCGCAACTACGTTGACAAGATCACCTGATGGCCGTCATCGTCACCAACTGCCCAGTCCACCTTTGGAGTTTCCTCACCCATCAGCAATTGAGACCTCTCGGAGAGTCTTCGCCGGCACCCCGTCGGCCTTTGTCTGCGACACCCGCTGGGGCGAGATCTGTCGGCGCGCGGGGCAGGGCCACGCGCTGCGTGCCCAAGACGAACAACGAACAGGACTAAACCTTTAGGCCACTTGACCGGACATTGAACCCCGCAGATCACCGGGGCGCGCTATTGATCATCGGATGCGAGCCTGGGGAGATTACTGACAGCGCCTGGGCGTTTCTCAAGCCCCTGCTGCCACCTGTGGGGCGGCTTCGTGGTCGGTGGCGCCGGACGGGCTGGCCTTCCAGGGGCCTGGCCTGAGCAATTCGGCCTGTGACAGACCGTTCACGGGAGCTTCGCCCGCTGGGCCGACGGCATTTGGGACCACCTCCCGGCCGCAGCCCAGTGGCAGGCGGAGGCGTACTGGCTGGTCGCGATCGTCTTCACCATGGTGCGAGCCCACCAGCACACTGCGGCCAAAGGAGGCTCAAGGAACACGCACTCGGACGCTCGCGCAACGGGCTGACCGATGAACTTAACCTCTTGGGCCGGATCGGGTCCGGGCCCGGACGGCCCCGGACCCGGTCCGGCCGCTTCGTCGCGGACAAGGGCTACTCGGCCCGAATCAGTCTGGTCAAACCCGATCTGCAAGTGCTGCTGACCGCCACGGAGCGCGTCGACGCGCAGCCCATCGATTGCCTGTTCGTCGACGACACCGGCGAGAACGTCGAAGTCGTCAGGGAATTCGGCATGGTGGCCCACCACTTCAGGGGCGCGGCGGGGTTGTGCACCGTCCTCAGTACCTGCCTCTGATCCCCGGTTCTGCCACCACGAGGTAGGCAGCAAGCTCAGTGCTCGTACGACGCGTAGGTGAGGTAGCCGTTGTCGCCTTTGCGCAGAGGCAGGTGCGAGCGGAACCGATCGACCAGGTCGGCGTTGGCGAGGTAGGCGCGGGCGAAGCGGATCAGGTCGGCGCCGAGGCCGCGCCAGCGCTCGGCAGCCGCGCGGTCGGCCGCCACCGGGTCCGCCGGGTGCACCGGACTGACGACGAGCGCGCCCGGCCAGACGCAGCGGAGCCCCAGGAGCGTCTGCTGGTCCGTGGAGGCGGTGAGGTGGACGTAGGCCAGGTTCAAGGGTGCCAGTGCGGTGAGCAGCGCGCCGTGCAGCTCCGGGATGTCCTCGTCGACGGCATCCCACAGGCCCGCGCCCGGCGAGAGTCGGATGCCGACACGCGCGCCCCCGACGGCGTCCGCGGTGGCCGCGACCGCTTCGACGGCGAAACGCGGGTCTACGTCGAGACGGACCTTTATCGAGTGGAACTCCGCCAGTCCCTCTACGCGGTCGGCATCGCCAGCAGCGCCATCACGGAGATCCTGCCGTGCGTCGACACGCCCAGCGCGGACCACTCCGACCACGCGTGGGCACGCGTCCGGGAGCACCGGGACGGCATCGCCGGCAAGATCGACGAACTCGCCCGGATGCGCGACGCACTCGACGACGTCCTGGAACAGCACCGACTCCGCCAGCAGAACGCCCCGACCCCTGACGGCGATACCGGTTGCTGAGCGGCCCGCTGTCCCGAGCACCGGAAGTCCGTGTTCGCGCCTACGCAGTTGACCATGGCCCCCACCTCCAGCGAGCGGCCGTCCGACAGCTCCACCAGTCCTCGGCGAGGAAGCGTGCCAGTCCGCTGGGGGCAGTCGGCGCCACAGGTCCGCGGTGACACCGCGGAGGCTGTCGACTCCGGGGCGCCAGTCGCCCCGCCCCGGTCCCGTCATGGGTGACGGAGGAAGATGCCGCCGACGAGGTACTGACCATGCCTTTCGATATGGCCGGCAGAGAGGCGTACGAGGCGGCCAACCGCGTACCCCTGGAGCGCGCCGATCGCTTGGTCGCGGTCTGGAACGGCCGACCGCCGGGCGGCAAGGGCGGCGGCACGGCCGACGTGGTCGTGGACGCCCGCGCCGCCGGCGTCCCGGTCGATGTGGTGTGGCCGGAGGGTGCGGTGCGAGCCGGGGTGTGAACTCGGCGCCTTCGCCCCGGCGTTAACGACCTTTGTGGTTCAGACGGTCGCGTACGGTCCCTCTGCCGCCTTGGTGTGCTGCATGTGCGTCAGCTTCCGTACGAAGAGGATCGCGAGGGCGGCGGCCGCGATGTCGGCGGCGTCGGCGGCGAGTATGAGGCCCACCGACTGCCGGTACGTGTCGAGGTTGTCCGACCTGCCCAGTGCCGAGCCGAGTCTGGCGAGGACCAGCGAGAGGATCCACGTGGCCCACCACGCGGTCAGCGGCGTCCGCGGTACCGCGCTCCGGTATCCGTCGGGCCTGGTCGGGGTGCTGGCGTCCCAGGACGCGGAGGCGATGCCGTGCGGTATCCAGAGTTGCCCGAGGGGGATGAACCAGCCGCCGATCGCCCAGCCGGCGGACCGGCCCCGGATGTCCTGGACGAAGACCTCGGCGTTCTTGCGGGACCGGTGGAACCAGATGATGAACACGACGGCGGTCGCGCTCAGCGCCGACACGTAAAAGCTGGAGGCGAGGCCGACCAGCCGGTCGGCCCGTTCCCCGTCCTCCACGGTGTACCAGGCGAACCCGCCGTCCGAGACGCCGCCCAGCAGGCTGTACATGTTGACGTGCGCGACGATCGAGAACACGTCCGTCGCGGCGCACAGCGCGAGCAACGCGGTGACGGCGAGGGACAGCCCCTTGGTCGGCTTCAACCGCGGTCTTACGTACAGATTGCGCGGCGGTTTGAAGGCAGGCGTGCGCGACATGACTGAGAGAACCCCCCACGGGTACGGCAGCCGATCACCGAAGGACCGAGCAGCCCCCCAGCTTGGGTTCTGCTTATATCACCGCCCAGTCGTCGGCACAGGCACGGACGATCATTCGACGTGGTGATTACGTCAATCTATCGTTGGTGCATGCTCTACCCGACTCCCGCTCTTACTTCTGATGACGAGCGCGTCCTCGACGCCATCGGGCAGATGCGCGAGGTCCTGCGGCACCAAGTGCGGGTAACGCCTGCGAAGTGGACCGCGGGGTTGCGGAAGTTTCTCACTGCCGACGCCGTGGCTGCATCCAACTCCATCGAGGGCTTCAAGGTCGCCACCGTCGACGTCGAGGACCTGATAGAGGGTGAGCGCGACGTCGAAGTCTCCGAGGAGAACCGCGAGGAGACCCTCGCCTATCAGCGGATGATGACGTATGTGCAGACGCTGCACGACGTCGCGGACTTCAGTTACGGCAAAGGCCTTCTCAACGCCCTCCATTGGATGCTCCAGGGGCATCGCCACAGCCCGCGCAAACCCGCCGGCCAGTGGCGTCGAGGCCCGGTGTACGTCACCGACACCCGCGATCCGAGCATCGCCACGTACACCGCACCCGACGCCGGGGATGTCCCCGCGCTCATGGGCGAACTTGTCGACTGGCTCAATGACGACGACGGCTCCCACCCGCTCGTACGGGCCGCCATGGCGCACCTGCATCTGGTGTCGGTCCACCCCTGGGCCGACGGCAACGGCAGGATGTCCCGGTCCCTGCAGACACTCATGATCGCTCGTGAGGGTGTTCTCGCCCCGGAGTTCTCCTCCATCGAGGGCTGGCTCGGGCGCCCGGGCAACACATGGGAGTACTACCGCGAGCTCAACAGCCGCGGCACCGTGTACCTACCCGACCAGGATGTCTCCAGTTGGGTTCGCTTCAACCTCACCGCGTACCACCAGCAGGCGCAGACCGTGCAGAGTCGCCTCGATCGCTCGGGGCGGGTCTGGGGCGAGCTCGCGGCTTTCGCCGAATCGACCCACCTGGATGAGCGAGCTGTGACCGCTCTGCACGACGTGGCCATGGCCGGGCGCATCCGTCGCTCTCGCTACGAGCATGCTGAAGGCCTCAGTCTGCAACAGGCGCAACGCGACCTACGCGATCTCGTCACCGCCCAGATCCTGGTGCCCGTCGGACGTACCCGGGCCCGTTACTACACGGCCGGCCCCCGCTTCCCGCAGCAGGCCCTGGACGTGGCGCACACGCCTATGACTCTGGTCGATCCGTACGGCGGCTGACCTCGGCGTACGGGTCGCGGTCGCGTAGGTCAGTCCAGGCAGAATTCGTTGCCTTCCGGGTCTGTCATGACGATGAAGCCCGCGTTCAGTGGGGGTTCTGGGTCGCTGCGGTGGAGGCGGGTGGCTCCTAGGGAGACCAGGCGGGTGCATTCGGATTCCAGGGCTGCCATGCGGGCCTCGCCCTGGAGGCCGGGGGCGGCTCGGACGTCCAGGTGGACCCGGTTTTTGGCCACCTTGTCCTCCGGGACCTGCTGGAAGAACACGCGGGGGCCGTGACCCTCCGGGTCCTCGATGGCTGACCTGGTGTTGCGTTCCGCCTCCGGGACGCCGAGTTGTGCCAGGAAGTCGTCCCAGGCGGCCAGGGGGTCCGCGCCCTCGGGGAGGTCCACTCCGGGTGGGGCCGGGTGGATGTAGCCCAGGGCTTCGCGCCAGAAGGTCGACAGGGCCTTGGGGTCGTGGGCGTCGAAGGTGACCTGGATGTGGCGGCTCATCGGGGGGCTCCGTTCTGGGTGGGGGCGGTGTGGGCTGTGGTGTGGACGACACGGTTTCACCCCTTGCGGACAGGTTCTGTCCGCCATACCGAGGTCAGGCTGCTGGGGGTACGGCTGACCGATGAGTCCTGGGGGGTGCGGGAGTCTGGTGTTCGTACAGGAGTGTTTCGAGAGTGGGAGTCGGCCATGGCCGTAGGGATTTTCGCGGGGATCGCGGTGCGTGACTACGCGAGCGCGCTGGAGTGGTACAAGCAGTTGCTGGGAGCGGAGCCGAGCTTCTACCCCAACGACATCGAAGCGGTCTGGCAGCTTGCCGAGAACCGGTACGTGTACATCGTCCAGGACACCAAGCGTGCCGGTGGCGCGGTGAGTCTGATCTGGATGGACGAGCCTGATGCCGAGGTCGCGCGGATCGCCGAGCGGGGGTTGCTGCCGGTGGAGATGGAGAAGCACGGCGCGGTGTGCAAGTGGGTCTTCCATGACGCCGACGGCAACGAGACGGGCATCGGCGGTGAGGTCTCTTCGGCGGAGTAGGTCTCCCCGGCCCCTCGTCGATCGTTCGTAGGGGCGTTTCGGACACCGGACGCGCCAGTCCGTCGCCGACCCGTTCACAGCTTTTTGGTCAGGAAAGTGACAGAAGGAGGAGAATTGACCGTGCGGGGGTAATCGCACAGGAGATGATGATGACGCGGAGTCGCTACACCCCGGACCGCGGCCTGACCACGCGCATGGTGACCACCATGTTTCTGATCGGTCTGCTGTACGTGGTGCTTGTCGGTGTCCTGCTCGCCGTGTTGCAGGGTGCCTGGTTGATCATCGTGGTTGTCGCGGGCGCGCTGTTCGCGGCGCAGTTCTTCTTCAGTGACAAGATCGCCGCGCTGAGTATGGGGGCCCACGAGGTCACCCCCGAAGAGGCGCCCGAGCTGCATGGAGCCGTCGACCGGATCTGCGCGCTCGCCGACATGCCGAAACCGCGCGTTGCCATAGCGCGGAGTGACCTCCCGAACGCCTTCGCGACCGGGCGCAGCGAGCGTACGGCGCTGGTGTGTGCAACGACGGGGCTGCTGCGCAGGCTGGAGCCCGCCGAGCTTGAGGGCGTGCTGGCGCACGAGATGTCGCATGTCGCCCATCGCGATGTCGCGGTCATGACCATCGCGTCGTTCCTCGGGGTCCTCGCCGGACTCATCGCCCGGGTCGCGCTCTGGAGCGGGCTGGCCCGCGGCGGCAACCGCGACTCCAGTCCCCTCGGCCTGGCGCTGCTGCTGATTCCGCTGGTCAGCGCGGTGGTGTATGTGATCGGTTTTCTGCTGACCCGGCTGCTGTCGCGCTACCGCGAACTGTCCGCCGACCGGGCGGCAGCCCTGCTCACCGGCCGGCCTTCGGCGCTGGCCTCGGCGCTGACGAAGGTCAGTGGCCAGATGGCGCGGATTCCTACGGAGGACCTGCGGAAGGCCGAGCCGTACAACGCGCTGTACTTCATCCCCGCGTTCTCGTCGAAGGAGAGCCTGGGCCGGCTGTTCTCCTCGCACCCGACCCTTGAGCAGCGCCTCGACCAGCTCGCCCGTATCTCGGACGACCTCGGCCGCGCGTGAACCGTGCAGGACCCAAGACCATCACCAGGCAGGAGTCCGTACCCGTGGGCCTTCTCGACACCATCCTCGGCCGCAGCAAGCCGGTCCAGCCGAACCTTGACCAGCTCTTCGCCCTGCCGTCCGCCGCGCTCACTCTTGAGGCCGGCACCGGATTCCGGCCCACCGGGGCGGGCTCGGTGTGTTTCGCCGGTGTCGAGGGCGGTGAATTCGCGCGCATTCGGCAGGACATCGGGGAATTGCTCGACGTCGACACGTCCGCCGACGATTCCCCGGTACGGTTCAGCCGCGACTCGTACGGCTACAACTGGCTTCTCGCCCAGCGCGCGCCCGATGACATCTCGGCTCTGGTGACCGATCTGCACGCGGTCAACACGTCACTCGAAGCAGCGGGCTTCGGGCCGCAGCTCCTCTGTTCTCTGCTCGGTTTCCGCAATGACGCGGACGGTACCGGCGAACAGCCTCTCGCGCTCGTCTATCTCTACAAGCGAGGCGCTTTCTTCCCTTTCGCTCCACTGCCCGGCAGTACGGAGAAACGCGACAGCCAGCTCGAACTCCAGGTGCGGGCGGCGCTCGGCGCCGATCTGCGGATCGAGCCTGATCTCGCCCGCTGGTTTCCCGTCTGGGGTGCTCCCGGGCTGTGACGACATCAGGGTCTCTCAGCGGTGCCACGGGCGCCTTCTGTGCCTGCCCGCCTTCGCATCCTTGCTGGTAGGAGCCGTCGGCGCGGGCGAGGCATCGCCCGCACCGCCGTCCGTCGGCGGGTGCAGCCCCTCCGTCGAATAGTCCGTCGCCGCGATGGCGTCGATCAACTCCTGATCGGTGAAATCCTCCGAGCCGGGGATATGCGGTACGAATCCGACGAGGCCGCCCTCGCTCAGCACCTCAGCTTCGAGACCGGAGCCGCCGCCCATGTCCCACAGGGCTTCCACATTCAGATCCAGGACCACCCGGATTCCGAACTCGTAGACCCCCGTCTCGGCCACATGCGCCATCACCCCGCGGTCGCGCAGCGCGGCGACCAATCGACTGGCACGTTCAGATTCCACGGCAGGTACCGCCTTTCGCAACGCTTCCATCCACTGTATTCCCGACGGGTGCGGGACGCGGTTCTCCGCTTACGTACGCAGTTCTCCCCTCACGTACGCGGATCCCTGATCAGTTGCTCCAGGCGATCGAAACGCTCATGCAGCGCGCGGATCTCCTCACTCGCGTCCGCCTTCCCCCGCTGTTCCAGATGGCCCGCGTCCGCGACCATCGCGCGCACCCGGCGCGCCGCCGAGCCGACGAACCAGGTCGCGATGGCCGCCGTCACGATGCTGAACGCCGCGATCCCCACGAGCATCACCAAAGTGGCGATAACTCGCCCCCAGGCGGTGACGGGATAGAAGTCGCCGTAGCCGACCGTGGTGGCCGTCTCGATCGACCACCACAGCGCCCGGGGGAAGCTGGTGATCGTGGCGTGCGGCGCCGACTCCTCGATCGGGACGATCACCCACGAGCCCACGAGCAGGAGCAGGACCGTGAATCCGGCCGCCCAGAGCGCGGCTCGGACGTGCAGGCGCCGGCCGTGCGCGCTCGCCAGCAGGCTCCTCAGGACGTACAGGAAGGACGACGGCTGCACGGCGACACCTCGGTGCGGGTGGGTGCGGGTGTAGTGAAATAAGCCAACTTGTCCTTTATAGCGTTACGTCGTGATCAATTGGCTGGAACGTTTCGATTTCCTGATCGATTTCACCTAGTTGCGGTGTCAACCTTTCTCCCGGCTGTCGAACCGATCGCTGTCTCCGCGCCGCTCGGCGCTTGGGAGTGAGGTCAAGCACAAGTGAAGATATCCAGACCAACCAGGACGCTTCTGCGTCCGTTCGCCGGCTGCATAGCCGGACTGCTGACGGTGGGCGCGCTGTCGATCGCGTCGGCCCCGGCAGCATTCGCCGCATCCGCTGCATCCGCCGCATCCGCAGCGACGACGTCCGCCGCCGACTCGTCCGTCGTCGCCTCGGGTGACGGGTGGACCGTCACCCAGGGCGCGGGCGGCTATCTCGTATCGCTCACGCTGGAAGCCCCGTTGCCCGTCAAGGACGACGTACCCGAACTCTTCGCCGACGGGACCGATCTCGGCCCCGCCGCCGAGTCGGCGGACGGCCGTACGCTGACGATCGCGACCCCCGACACCTCCGTGGCGACCGCCAAGAAGATCACCTGGCAGTGGTCTAGCGGCGGTTCGAGCACAGCCGTCGGGCCGACCACGCTGCCCTCGGCGAGCGCGCAGGCCAAGGCGCAGCGCAAGCTCACCTCGCAGGCCGTGCCCAACGAGATCGGCGGCTCGGGCACGACGTCCGACGACCCGACCACCATCGGCACCGGCGGATACACCATCGCCGACTACAACTTCGGCGCCCAGTCCGTTCCGCTCGCCGACATCGGCGGCATCCGCGGCGAACTCGAAGGCCGCGTCTACGTACCGACCGACAAGAAGCCGCACCCGCTGGTGGTCTTCCTGCACGGCCGGCACAGCTCCTGCTACAACACCACGACGCTCAGGGGCGCGAGCGGCTGGCCCTGCCCGGCCGGCACCACGCCGATCCTGAGTTACGCCGGTTACGACGCCGCCGCCGAGGCCCTGGCCGCCGACGGCTACACCGTCGTCTCGGTCTCCGCCAACGCGATCAACGCCAACGACAACCAGCTCTCCCCCGACGACGGCGCGATCACCCGCGGCCAGCTCGTCCTGGACACGCTGACCATGCTCAAGAAGGTCAACGCCGGGGAGCCGGTGAGCTACCACGACGCCGCGACCGACCAGGACGTCACCTTCGACCAGGCCCTGACGGCCGGTCAGTCGACCTACCCGGCGGGCACGTTGAGCGCCACCTCGCTCGCCGGCACCATGGACTTCAGCAAGATCGGGCTGATGGGCCACTCACGCGGCGGCGAGGGTGTCGTCACAGCGGGCACCCTCAACGAGGCGCTGCCCGAGCCGTGGAACATCAAGTCGGTCTTCCCGCTCGCCCCCATCGACTTCACCCGTACGACCCTGCCGGACGTCATGACGACGACGCTGCTGCCGTACTGCGACGGCGACGTCTCCGACCAGCAGGGCCAGCACTTCTTCGCCGACTCGCGCGACGCCTTCTCCGACAACGTCCTGCGCTCCAACCTCTGGGTCATGGGCACGGACCACAACTTCTTCAACTCCGCCTGGACCCCGCCCTCCCCGGCCGCCTCGGACGACTGGTCGGCGGCCGACGACGCGGTGTGCGGCACGAGCGCCAAGGCGCTGGCGTCCGGCAAGAACATCCGGCTCACGGCGGCGCAGGAGTACCAGGTCGGCGCGGCCTACATCTCCGGCTTCTTCGAGTCGACGCTGGGCGGCCGGAGCCAGTTCGACGGCATGTTCGACGGTTCGCAGGAACTGCCGCCGTCCGTCGCCGACTTCGCCGATGTGCGGACGGTCGCGCAGCAGCCCGCCTCGAAGCGCTCCGACATCACCTCGTTCAAGACCACCAGCCCGCTGATCGGGACCACGTCAGGGGCCACGGCCACGGTCTGCGCCAACAAGTACGGGCGTACGGTGCCCGAGCCGTACCCGTACTGCACCAACCCGGGCTCCACGCTGAGCAATCAGCAGGTGCCGCACTGGACTCCGGCGTCCTTCGCGCCGAACGTCCCGCTCAACGTGATGACCCACCTGACCTGGACGGCGGCGACCGGCGCACTCGGTGTGACGCTGCCGGCCGCCAAGCAGAACGTGTCGGCGTACAGCGAGCTGACGGTGTCCATGTCGCCGGACGAGAGCGTCACCGCCGGTACGGACATGACGCTGGGCGTCACCGACTCGGCGGGGCACAAGTGGACCGGCCTCGTCTCCGAGTTGAACAAGTGGGGCGTGACCAGGATGCCCGCCAGCGGTACGTCGACCAACCTGGGCAAGATCGTGCTCCAGCAGGTGTCGGTGCCCACGGCGACGCTGGCGGCGGCGGGTCTCGATCTGAAGCATGTCACCAACGTCAGCTTCACTGCGGCCGTCGGTGTGGACGGTGTACCGACCGGCGGTGTGTATCTGTCGGACCTCGGCTTCGACAGCAAGGGCCTCGGCACGGCGAGTGTGCACACGCGGCCCACGGTCAACGTCGCTCCGAGCACGGCCGAGGAGGGCAACGGGCCGGGCGCCGACGAGGTCGCCGTCTATCTCTCGAAGCCCAGCACCACGCCCGTCTCGGCGTACTTCACCGCGATCGGGTCGGCGACCGGCAAGGTCGGACTCGCCATGCAGAAGGTCACCTTCGACCCGGGGACGACCTGCCAGGTCCTCGACATCCCGGTGAGCGGTGACACCACGGCGGGTACGACGGCGAGCACCGCGTACAAGCTCGGCGTCTCGAACTCCACCGAAGCGGTGCTGGGCAGCCATGACTTCGGCACCATGACGGTGCGCGAGGACGACGGGGTGACCGGCACGGCGACCGTCGCACCGCCCGTCGGTGTGCAGGGCGACGTCTGCGCCGAGCACGAGGCGCTGGCGCACCCCGGCACACTGACGGCGGACGACACGAAGCCGGCGCCCGGCGGTACGGTCACGCTCGGCGGCGCGGGCTACCGCGACGGCGAGAGTGTGGCGTTCGGCATCGGTTCCACCGTGCTCGGCAGCGCGATAGCCGGGCCCGACGGGACGGTCTCGTTCCCGGCCGTGATCCCGGCGGACCAGCCCTTCGGGGCCGCCACGATCAGCGCGGTCGGCGCGGGCTCCGGCTTCACCGAGTCCGCCGGCATCGCCGTACTCGCGACGACGGCCACCACACTGACCCTCGAACCGGCCGCTCCGAAGATCGGCCAGAGCGTCACACTGAAGGCCGCTGTCACGGGCGGTGTCGACGGTACGGTGGTGACCTTCTCCGACGGGACGACGGCGCTCGGCACCGCGAAGCTCAGCGGTGGTACGGCGTCCTTGAAGGTGCCGGCCGGCTTCAAGGCCGGTACGCACGCCTTCACCGCGGCCCTGGCGGCGACGCCCACCACGGACGCGTCCGTCTCCGACACGGTGCAGCTTGTGCTGACGAAGGGTCAGAGTTCCATCGCCATGGCCCTGTCGGCGAAGTCCGCCTCGTACGGACACGCGGTCTCCGGGGTGTTCTCGGTGGCCGGCGCGAGCGGCGGCACGGTGACCGTGAACTACGGCACCGGCAAGCTGTCGGCGAAGCTCGGCGCCTCGGGCGCGGGCAAGTTCACCCTCCCGGCCACCTTGTCGGTGGGGGCGCACACGGTGTCCGTACGGTACGACGGAAGCGACTCCGTCGACCCGAGCGGTACGGCTTCGCAGAAACTCACCGTCGCCAAGGCGAAGTCGTCCGTCACCCTGACCCTGTCCAAGACCAAGCTGGCGCGGGGCAAGTCCGAGACCGTCAAGGTGACGGTCGGCGGGCACAGCGCCGCCGCGTACCCGACGGGCACGGTCACCGTCACGGCGAAGGTCGGCGGGACCACCACCACCCACAAGGTCACGCTGAAGGCCGGTGCCAAGGGCAAGCTCAGCTTCTCGATCACACTGCCGAAGAAGAAGGGCACGGCGTCCGTCACCGCCAGTTACGGCGGGGACGCCAACTTCACGTCGAGCACGTCGGCGCACAAGCAGGTGAAGCTCACCTGATGCCACTGCCGCACTGAGAAAGCGCGGGGGGAGGGACCGGCCGCCGGTCCCTCCCCCCGCCGTCTTGCCAGAACGGCAAGTCTCCTTGCCTTCCCCGCCGCCGGGAGCGAAGGCTGGGACCCGCGGGCATCAGCAGCGTCCGTCCGCACCGTTCGCACCGTCGCGCAGGAGGACATATGCAGCACCGATCGGTCGACGTCCCGGGCGGCCGTATCCATCTGGTCGAGGAGGGCACAGGCCCGCTCGTCCTGCTGGTCCACGGCTTTCCCGAGTCCTGGTATTCGTGGCGCCACCAGATCCCCGCCATCGCGGCGGCCGGCTATCGCGCTGTCGCCATCGACGTACGCGGTTACGGGCGGTCGTCGAAACCCGCGGCGGTCGAGGACTACCGGATGCTGGCGCATGTCTCCGACAACGCCGGTGTCGTACGGGCCCTGGGCGAGGAGACGGCGACGATCGTGGGCCACGACTGGGGCTCCCCCATCGCGGCCAACTCGGCGCTGCTCAGGCCCGATGTCTTCACGGCGGTGGGGCTGCTCAGCGTGCCCTACGCGCCTCGCGGCGGCCCCCGGCCGACCGAGGCCTTCGCGCGGATCGGCGGGGACGACGAGTTCTACGTCAGCTACTTCCAGCAGCCGGGCCGGGCCGAGGCGGAGATCGAACCCGATGTACGCGGCTGGCTGGCCGGGGTCTACTCCGGGCTCTCGGGCGAGACGATGGCGGCCGACGGCAACAGGATCTACTTCATCGCCCCCGGCGGGAAGATGTCCGACCGGTTCACCGGAGGGCCGCTGCCCTCCTGGCTCACCGAAGACGAACTCGACCACTACGCGGGCGAGTTCGAACGTACCGGACTGACGGGGGCACTCAACCGCTACCGCAACGCCGACCGGGACTGGGCGGATCTCGCGGCCTGGGACGGCGCGCCGATCACCCAGCCGTCCCTGTTCGTCGGAGGCGCGCTCGACGCGTCGACCCGCTGGATGTCCGACGCCATCGCGGCGTATCCGACGACACTCCCCGGCCTGACCGGCTCGCACATCCTGCCGGACTGCGGGCACTGGGTGCAGCAGGAGCGGCCGGACGAGCTGACCGAGCTGCTGGTCAACTGGCTTACCGGGCTCAAGGGTTGAGGGTCACGTGGTGACCTGGATGACCATGTCGGGGCGGTCCCACTGCACGGCAGGCGGGTTCGCGGCCAGTGTGCCGGTGCGTACCGCCCCCACACTGCGGTAGAAACCCTCGGCCGGCGGGTGCGCGACGACCCGCACCCGGTCGAGTCCGGCCGCGCGCGCCTCGCCCTTCATGTGCGCGACGAGACGGCGGCCGATGCCCTGCCCCTGGACGTCGTCGGCGACGAACATCAGGTCGAGTTCGGGCGGGCTGAGCACGAGCGAGTAGAAGCCGAGCAGCCGTCCCTCTCCGGCCACGGCGGCGAAGACCCGGTGGGTCTCGATGTAGTCGGGGCCCACCCGGAAACCGTCGGTCATCGCCGCGTAGGGGCCTTCGTACGCCCTGGAGCGCTGCACGATCCGGCTGAGCCGCTTGGCGTCCCGCGCGGTGGCCCGTCTGATGATCAGCTCCATACGTCCATGCTGACATCTGACAGGGGGCCCGGCCTGCGGGGGGCACCTCGGGGGGGGCGCCTCCGGAGCATCGCGGGGGTCACCTCCGGAGCCTCGCGGGGTCTCGCGGGGTCTCGCGGTGAGGGGTGGCGGAGAGGTGCACAACGGTCTGCTCATTGTCAGTGGGTCCTGGCACCATGAGTCCATGAAGATCTACAACTGGCGTCCCTTCCTTGAGCGGTGGAGCGCGGACTGGGCCGACTCCCCCGGTGCTCTCGGGCGGGACTGTGCGGACGAGGAGACCCTGCGGACCCGCTGGCTGGGGTTCGAGCCCGTGAGCGAGGAGCGCATCGCCGCGCTCGAAGAGCGGCTCGGTACGCGGCTGCCGCCGACGTACCGGTCGTTCCTCGCGACCACCGACGGCTGGCGGCCGGCCGGCACCTCGGTCCACCTGCTGGGCACGGCGGAGGGTGTCCACTGGCTCGGCCGTACCGAAACGCGGGAGGAGTACGAGGCGCGGCTCGGCGCGCATCCGTCGGAGGAGGAGGTGCTGATGGCGGGCATGTGGGACCGCGCCCTCCAGTTGTCCGTGGACTCGGACATGATCGACGTCCTGCTCGACCCCGGCGATGTGAACGCCGACGGGGAGTGGGCCGTATATCTCTATTGCGGCTGGTCAGGGGAGTTCCCTGACCGCTACGAGTCGTTCATGGACGTCATGCAGCATCTGTTCCGCGACTTCCACCGGCGCATCGAG
This sequence comes from Streptomyces sp. NPDC087906, assembly GCF_055584925.1. NCBI lineage: Bacteria > Bacillati > Actinomycetota > Actinomycetes > Kitasatosporales > Streptomycetaceae > Streptomyces > Streptomyces sp. NPDC087906. The sequence continues at coordinate 197,986 of NZ_JBVJLC010000009.1, read as the reverse complement.
AACGGCGGCGCCGCGGTCAACGAGACGGCGCGCGAGCTGGACGCGGCCGTGGAGGAGGCGCGGCTCGCGTGTCTGGCGGGGGCGGATGTCGACGAGCAGTTGGAGCTGCTGTCCGACGCGGCGGCGCACGGCAGGGGCGCGGCGGCCGAGCTGGAGAGGCAGGTGCGGTCGATGCTCGCCGAACAGCGCGTGAGCGGCCAGGAGTACCAGGCGCCGGGGGCCTTCGGACGGGCCGTGACCGCCGCCCGTGAGCAGGCGCGCTGGGGCGAGACGGAGGCCGCGTGGCAGACGGTGGCCGCCGCCGTGCCGGACTGGGAGCCGGGCGGCGCCGGCGAGATCGCCCCCGTCCGGCTGCTCGCTGACCCGGTCCTCGGGCCTGTGATCACCCCGGAGCGGGGCAGGTACATCCTGGAGACGCCGCGCGCCGGACACGGCGCCACCGACCGAACGGAAGCGACCGCCCCCCACACGGCCGCCTCCTCGGCGGAGGACGGGCTCGACTGGCTCGCGGGCTCCGAGCAGTACGGCCGCGCCTACCGCTTCGTGTGTGTGCACGGCGTCTCGCCGCAGGAGCTGGCGACCCGAATAGGCAGCGGGCCGCTGCTGCCGCCGTGCGACGAGAGGGACGTCCGGCGGATCCGGTCCGAGGGTGACAATAAGGGGGTCGCCCGGGTGGGAGCGGGCGGAGGCGGCTGGAGCTTCGCCTTCGAGACGATGACCGGTCCGTACCAGCCGGGGCGGGTCGAGGGCCCGGCGGACGAGGCGTCGGCGGGCACCCGGTCGGTCGTGGTGTGGGTCAGGGGCGGCAACGCGTCGGGGAGCACGCCGGGCACGTTCCACTTCGCGTACGCGGAGGACGGCAGGGGCGTGCACGGATTCACCGTGCACGGCGGGAAGACCGAGCAGTGGGGGCCGCTGCCCGACAGCCTCGATCCCGAGGTGCTGCTGCCGGGTGCGGGCGTCCCCGAGCTGGACGTGGACGACGAGTTCGAGGCGCTGGCCGCGATAGCGGACGAGTTCGGGCTCTCGTTGCCGTCGTTCGCGATCCAGCATGGGCGGCTGCATGCCGTCGAGTCGCGGGACTGGATCAGGCCGCCGGGTCCTGGCGAGTCGTACGCCACCTTGGAATGGACCAAGTGATCCACACCGGCCCGATCGGCACGGAGCGGCTGACCCTGCTGCCGCTCCGTGTCGGGCATGCCGAGGAGATGGCCGTCGTGCTGTCCGATCCGGCGCTGCACGCCTTCATCGGCGGGACGCCGGCGACCGAGGCCGAGCTGCGCGCGCGGTACGAGCGCCAGACGGCCGGCTCCCCCGACCCTCGGGTGTCTTGGTGCAACTGGGTGATCGAGGCGGACGGCGGACGGCTGGTGGGGACGGTCCAGGCCACGGTTACGGAGCCGGAGCAGGAACCGGAGCCGGGCGGCGGGGCGGGTCCCGTCGCCGAGATCGCCTGGGTGGTGGGGACGCCCTGGCAGGGCCGGGGCATCGCGACCGAGGCCGTCAGGGCGCTGGTGGACCGCCTCGGCAGTCAGGGCGTGCGCAGGTGCGTCGCGCACATCCACCCGGACCACACCGCGTCCGCGGCGGTCGCGGCGGCGGCCGGTCTTGCGCCCACCGGTGAATGGCACGACGGCGAGATCCGCTGGCGCCGCTGAACGGAGCGGAGCGACACCAGCGGATCGGGGCGGGTCGGGTCGATCGGTCAGGTCAGGGATCGGCGCGGTCAGCGGATCAGGGCGCGGACCATCCGGCAGGTCGTGTCGGACGGACGGTGGATCCCGACCCGGTCCGCTGTCGCGCGTATCCGTCGGTTGTCGGCATTGGCCGGGTGGTAGACACCCGTGTCGAGCAGGGCGATGGCCAGACGCATGGCCTTGAGCCGTCGGTTGTGGGTCACATACCACTCACGGGGCTGCCCGGCGGGCAGTGGCTTGCGCTTGAGGGGCGGCAGGATTTCGAAGGTTTTGGTGGTGGTTGTCGTGATCGTGGCAACAGCCATTCGGCGACCTCCCGGCACGGTGGTTGGAACCCTCACGAACTCCCTCCATTTTACCGCCCCCCACTGACAATCACCCCTGGCCAGAGGGTGTTTGGCAGGGGACGCACGGTACGGCTGTGACCCCGGGGGCGGGCTTCGCGCGTGGCGTTCACCCGGTGATCGTTTTGTCCGGCTATCTTCCCTTTCGATATGAGAATCTGTCGACGCGCCTTGTTTCCGCTGGCCTTGTGCGTTGCCACGGCCCTCACTCCGAGCCTGAGTGCCACTCCGGCTGCGGGCACCACCCCGGCCGCAGGCGCCACCCCGGCTGCGGGCACCACCCCGGCCGCAGGCGCCGCGCCCGCGCCCTGCCCGCCGTCCGTCCCTTACCGGTCGGGGACCGCCGGCTACCACACGTTCCGTATCCCGGCCGCGCTCCAGGTACCCGGGGGTGCGCTGCTGGCCTTCGCCGAGGGCAGGCGCGACTCGGCGGCGGACGACGGGAACATCGATCTGGTGCTGCGCCGCTCCTTCGACGGCGGCTGCACCTGGCAGCCGCTCCAGGTGGTCGCCGACGCCGGGGCCGACACCGTCGGCAATCCCGTGCCGGTGGTCGACCCGCGCAGCGGGGACGTGGTGCTGCTGTCCTGCCGTACGCTCGGCGGCGCGACCGAGCGGCAGGTGCGGTCAGGCGCCGTCCCCGCGTACGTCCGGCGGGTCTTCCTCCAGCGCAGCGCGGACGGCGGTGCGAGCTGGACGCCGCAGCGGGACATCACCGACACGGTCAAGCCCGCCGACTGGCGCTGGTACGCGACGGGCCCCGGCCACGGCGTGGCACTGCGCCACGGCCCCCGGCGCGGCCGGCTGCTGGCGCCCGCGAACAACAGCTCGGCCGTCACGGGGAAGGGCGGCGCACACGCCCTGTACAGCGACGACGGCGGGCTGAGCTGGCGGATCGGCTATCGCAGCGGTGCGGCGGACGAGGCGCTGGCGCTCAGCGAGACCACCCTGGCGGAGCTGCCAGGCGGCCGGATCTACGTCAACGCCCGCGCCCATGACGCCACTTCGGGCAGCAACCGCGCCGCGGCCTACAGCGGTGACGGCGGGCTGACCCTGTCGTCGGCGTTCCGGCCGCAGCCGCAGCTCACCGGGCCCGTGGTGCAGGCCAGTGTGCTGCGGAGCGGCCCGGCGGGGACGGGGCCCCTGCTGTACTCGGGCCCCGCCGACCCCGCGGGCCGCCGCCGGATGCGGGTGTGGGCGAGCCGTGACGGCGGGGCGTCGTGGCGTCCGCTGTGGACGGTGTCCGACGCCCCGGCCGGCTACTCGGACCTGGTGCGCTTCCGGGCGGGTGGCAGGACCGGCGGGACCGCGCGGACGGGGCTGCTGTACGAGACGGGGGCGCGCACGTACAGCGACACCATCGCCTTCGCCCCGCTGCCGGTCCCGCTTGCCCCGCCCCGGCCCCCGCGGGCGCCGATGCCCTGGGCCGGACGAGACCTCGCGGACACGCCTTAAGGCTTGGCTCCCGACCCCGCGCTCTCCTCCGCCTGGACCAGGATCTCCGTCAGCCGCAGCCCGAACCGTACGTCGCAGTCGTGCGGCCGTCCCGTGCGCACGGCCTCCAGCAGCGCGTCGATCGCCGCCTCGAACGAGGTGACCGGGTCGCCCCACTCCTTCGGCAGTGACGCCGTGCCGTGCAGGCCGCTGATCTCGATGCCCGTGCTGGCGCCCGCCTGCGGGGCGCTCAGGCTCAGCGCCGCCGAGCTGGCGGCGCCCGAGGTGTGCCGCAGCACCAGATGGGTCAGGTCGGGCTCGGTGCGTACGGCCGTCACGTCCGTCACATCGCCGAGCAGCGGGATGAGGACGGACAGCGCGTGCGGGCCGACGTCCCACAGGCCGCCCTTCTCGCGCCGCCAGGGCGAGTCGGCGTACGGGCTGTCGGCGCCGGGGCCGTACAGCGCGCCGAGCCAGTGCGCGTGAGCGGTGAACCAGTCGCCCTTCGCGGCCTGTTCGTCGATCCAGCGCGCCGTGCCGGGGGCGAAGCGGGCCGTGCAGAAGACGACCGACTGCACACCGGCGGCCTCGGCGGCGTCCGCCACCTCGCGGGCGCCCGCCACGGTGGTGGCGACCGGCTTGTCCATGATCAGGTGGCAGCCGGCCGCCGCCGCACGCGCGGCGAGCGGGGCCTGGATGTCGGGCGGCAGCGCGAAGGCGACGGCGTCGCTCGTCTCGAACAGCGCGTCGAGGCCGCTGTCGCCGGAATGCGCCGGTACGTCATGGTTGGCGGCCAGCGCCGCCGCGGCCTCGGGACGGCGGCCCCAGACGCCGCTCAGGTCGAGGCCGGGATGGTCGGCGAGGGCGGGGGCGTGGGTGCGCTGCGCCCAGGGGCCGGTGCCGAGGAGTCCGATGCGTGGCTTGCTCATACCGCTCAGTGTGCCGGTTCCGTGGAAAGTGTGAGAGGCCGGGAGGTAAAAGCACGCGAGGTCGGCGGCCCTACCCGCGTAGAGTTCACGGCGCCGGCCGCGGGCCTTCGGTGTGACTTCCGGGACTTGCCTTTACAGCAATCATTTCGCTGCTCACGCCCCCATGCCCCGGCCGGCTCTCCGACGCCTGCACCGGGGGGACGCCATGACGGGGAGCACGGAACACACCACGACCGCGGAAACCACGGGGACCACAGAAAACACGGCAACAACAGCAAGCACGGAGACCACCGGAACCACGGAGACCTTCGCCGATCTGGTCGCGGCCGAGGACGTGCTGCTCTTCGTCAACGCCGCCGTGACGGCGACCGGGCAGCGGGAGTTCCGCTCCACCGCGCGCACCCAACGCCTCTCACTGGCCTTCCTGCACGAGTACGTGCGCGTCAACTACCGCCCGGTGTACGCCGCCGCCCTCGCGCTCGACATCAACGACCACAACGCGGCGCTGATCATCGAGCAGTTGCTGCGCACCGCGCGCGACGCGGACCCTGCGGAGAAGCGGGCCGAGGGTCAACTGATCGCCGCGCGGCTCGCCGTCCTGCCGCCGCAGCGCGTCTACCGGCTGTTCGGCCGGCTGCGCGCCGCCGGGGTCACCAACCGCCGTACCCGCGCCATCCTGCGGGACTGGCTGGCGGCCCGGCCCGATCTGGGCCATGACGCGGTGAAGTACCGGCACGGCCTGAAGACGGCCGCGCGCCACTTCCATCTGCCGCTGGCGGACCAAGGGCACGCCGAGGTCGGGGACTTCCTGTTCGCCCCCGCCCGCCGCAAGCGCTACGACCACGCGCTGCTCGACGCGTACCGCCGCGCGCACTTCGAGCAAGGCGCCCTGTACGAACTGCCGTTCACGGTCGCCGAGGGCTTCGCGGCCAAGCACGGGGTGGACCGCGCCGCCCTGCTGGAGCGGGCCGCGCCCCGGATGACCCGCTTCGAGCGGCTGCGGACGCAGCGCGGCGCCGAGGACGGATCCGTCCGGCGGGCCGACCTGTCGGTCATGCCGCTGACCCGACTCGCCCTGTACGCGCTGTCGTTCGCCCCCGCCGAGCGGGCCGCGCGCCGCGAGGAGCTGACCGGGGCGCTGCGCGCCGCCGCCCGGCGCACGGCGGGGCCGTACCGGAACACCTGGGGGCGGGTGGCCGCCGTGCTGGACGACAGTTACTCCTCGGCGGGCTCGGGCGAGAAGCGGCGCCGTCCGCTCGCGGTCGCGCTGGCCTGCCACTTCCTGCTGGCCGAGCTGGCGGAGCCCGGTGGCTACACCCCGTTGTGGACGTCGGGTGCCACCGATCCGCTGCTGGCGCGTCCGCTCGGCCCCACCCCGCTCGGGATGCGGATCGTCGACGCGCTGGAGCGTACGCCGGACCGGCTGGTGATCGTCTCGGACGGCTGGGACAACGCGCCTCCCGGGCTGGCCGCCGAGGTGCTGCGGGTGTGGCGGACCCGGCTCGACCCGGAGCGCCGGACGAGCGTCGTGCATCTCAACCCGGTGTACAACGCGGATGTCTTCGACGTACGGCGGCTGGCGCCGTCCGTGCCGACCGCCGGCATCAGGGACGCGGAGGATCTCCAGGCGCTGGTGCAGATCGCCCGGTTCGCCGAGGGCCGTACGGGACTGGCCGAGCTGCGGACCTATCTGGACCTGCGGGTACGGCTGTTCGTGGCCGACGACCGGTGCTGCGCGTTTCCCGGCGACGTCCCGGACGCCGTTCCCGGCGCGACCCCCGAGGAGCCACGATGACCCGCCCCGAAGGGGCCCGCCTCGAACCGGCAGCCCCGCTCGATTCCGCCCGCCTCGAACCGGCCCCGCTCGATCTGACCGGGCTCACCGCCCGGCCCGCGCAGGTGTGGGGCGGCATCCGGCTGGTGCCGCTCGTCCGGGACGAGCCGGTCGCGGGCCTGCGGCTGCACCGCGAGGTCTACGACAGCTTCGGTGTCGTCGAACTGGACCGGCGCACCGCGTACGTCTCGTACATCCCGCACGGCTTCGTCGCCGACTGGTCGGGTGCGGAGAACGACGAGCAGGCGCGCGGCGAGGGCGCCGCGTACGGCACGCAGCTCGGCGCCGGCCGGCCGCACACCGTCCCGGTGCGCCGCCACCACCGCATGGTGAAGCACCGCAAGCCGACCGCCCGCGCCCGCTTCCTGCCGCTGCATCTCGCCCTGGAGGGCTATCTCTCGCTGCATTTCGGCGGCCCGTCCATCGCCTGGGACGAATGGTCCCAGCAGGCGGTACGGCAGGGGCTCACACCGCGCGAGGAGGACACCTTCCTCGGGCTCGACGTGCGCGGGCTCGCCGACGCGCTGCGGATCTTCGAGATCCACCCCGGTCAGTGCGGTGTCATGGTCTACGCGGCCGACGCGCTCGCCGCCGCCTTCGTCGTACCGCACCCGGCCGACTACCGCGCCCTGCACCCGACGCTGGTGCAGGACATGTACGGCGAACTGCTGTACCAGTACGCGTTCTTCGGCGGCCCGGTGGCGGAGTTCACCGCGCGGATCCGGGACACCCGGGAGCTGGCGACGCTCGCGGATCTGCGGGCGGCGGCCGGCGCGCAGGAGCGGGAGTGGTCGGAAAACCACGACGCGGTGCTGGCGCGTGCGCTGCTGACCACGTCGTACTCGTTCGAGCGGGTGTACCGGATGGGCGGCTTCGAGCTGCGCAGATTCCTCCCGCCGTTCGCCCGCGACGAGGCGGAGCAGCACATCGGCGAGCTGATCGTGGACGGTGCGGGGCGTACGGCGTATCTGAAGACGTTCCGGCTCTCCGGCGCCCAGATCAGGCGCGGCCATCTGCTGAGCAGTCTGGCCGCGCACGACTGGCGTCTGGAGTCGACGGCAGCCGCGCTCGGCACGGATGCGGCGGAGCTGGTGCGGCGGATCCGTGCGGCCGGTTTCGGGCGTTTCCTGAAGGGACGGCCCGAGCTGGGCGGGTGACTCCACCCTCGTCCCTCTCTGTCCGAGCAGGACGGACAGGGACGCGCAGGACGGCAGGGCCGGATCAGGGCCGGATCCCCGCCCGGCGGCTCCGATACGGGTACGCGGGGGACGGCCGGCGCTGTGGCGGCCGTCTCCTTTGCGTACTCCTGGCATCGGTCCCGCTGTCCGGCGCCCCGGAATCTGCTTCAATGGGGGCATGGCCAGCTTCCAGCACACCGCGACGGGTCGCACCGACCTGGAGCCGTTCTGGCCGTCCCGGCAGCATCACGACTTCGACCGGGTGTGTTGCCGCGCAAGGAACGCGTCGGCCCTCTAAAGCCTCCCCAGGTCTTCGGCCGCCGCGCACGACGTACGTCCGTGTCACCCACGTCCGTCCCGCCTCCCAGGCGACTCCTTCGCGCGAAAGAGCTGACCCCTCATGGCGAACTCCCGTTCTTTCTCCGTGGCCACCGCCGCGAGCAACGCACCTACCCCGCTGCACCCGCAACCCGCGAGACTGCGCGCCGTCGAGCAGTCCGACATCGACCAGGAGGGGCCCACCGCCCAGGTGGTGGACTTCCTGCCGCCGGGGGCGACCTGGCTGCCCGCGCCGCCGCACACGCTGCCCACCCTGCCGGGACAGCCGCCGATGATCGGCTACCTGGTACTCGTACCGGCCGATCTCGACCCGCGCGGCGCCGTGCGGGCCGTCGCGCCCCAGCAGCAGGGCCAGGCCGGGGCCGCCGCCGGTCCCGTACAGATCGACGGCGCCGAGCGGACCGCCCTGGTCGACGGCAAGCAACTCGACCTGACCTACCTGGAGTTCGAACTCCTCGCCCATCTGGTCGCGCATCCGCACCGGGTGCACACCCGGGACCAGCTCGTCACCACGGTGTGGGGGTACGGGCACGTGGGCGACGGGCGGACGGTGGACGTGCATGTGGCGCGGCTGCGCCGCAAGCTGGGCGCCGAGCACCGCCACACCATCCAGACCGTGCGCCGGGTCGGCTACAAATACGCTCCCTGAGACCCCGGCCTGTCCCTGCCCGACGGTGGTGCTAGCACCACCCGAGGACGGGGGCGGAAGCGGCTGCCGTGCCGCGCACGGCCCGGTCAGGCTGGTACCCGAAGCCCGGAGGTCGGGCCGACGGAGGCCGGACCGGCCGTGAGAGGGAGTGACCGTGATGAACGGGACCAAGACCCGACAGGCGCTGATCGCGGCCGCCCGATCGCTGGGCCTCGGGATCTACGCCCTGACCGCTTCGATCGTGCTCTTCGTCCTGTCGGTGGTCTCGATCTCGCTCGTCCTGGCCGGAGTCGGCTTCTTCACGACTCCCGTCGTCCTGACGGCGGTCAGGAACTACGCCGGCCAGCGGCGGCAGCTCGCCGCCGCGTGGTCGGACGTCCGGATCGACTCGCCGTACCGGCCGTTCCCGAAGGACGTCAGGAGCGGGATCACCGGACGCGTCGAGCGCACCACGCTGATGATCAACGACAGGGCGACCTGGCGTGATCTGCGGTGGCTGCTCGTCGACATGACGGCCGGCTTCGCCGTCCTGATCCTGAGCGCGTCCCTGTTCCTCTACGGAGCCATGGGGTTCGTGCTGGCGCTCGGGCTGTGGCGGGCGTTCCGGCACGACCCCTACTGGTTCGCCTTCATCCCGGTCGACAGCCAGCTCACCGGCGTCCTGGCCGCCGTACTGGGCGCGGGTTTCCTGGTCGCGGGAGAGCGCTACTGCGCCGCCCTGCTCAAGGGGCACTTCACCCTGACCCGTTCGATGATCGCCCCCGACCACGAGCAGGAGCAGGCGCTGCGGATCGCCCGGCTCACCGAGTCCCGGCACGACGCCCTGGACACCTCGGCCGCCGAGCTGCGCCGAATCGAGCGGGATCTGCACGACGGCGCGCAGGCCAGGCTGGTCGCGGTGGGCATGGACCTCGGCACGATCGAGGCGCTGATCGAGAAGAACCCGGCCAAGGCCAAGGAACTCATCGGCAAGGCCCGCCAGTCGTCGGCGGAGGCCCTCACGGAGCTGCGCGACCTGGTGCGCGGCATCCACCCGCCGGTACTCGCCGAGCGCGGCCTCGGGGACGCGGTGCGGGCCCTCGCGCTGCGGCTGCCGGTGCCGACCGAGGTGGCCGTGGACCTGCCGGGCCGGGCGGACGCGCCGGTCGAGTCGGCGGCGTACTTCGCGGTCTCCGAGACGCTCACCAACGCGGTCAAGCACGCCGACGCGAGCCGGGTCTGGGTCGACGTCTCGTACGGCGGCGGCATGCTGCGCGTCGCGGTCACCGACGACGGGAAGGGCGGCGCGCGGACCGACGGCGGGACGGGGCTGAGCGGACTTGAGCGCAGGCTCGGTACATTCGACGGCATCCTGGCCGTCAGCAGCCCGTCCGGCGGCCCCACCATGGTGACCATGGAGATCCCTTGCGAGTTGTCCTAGCCGAAGATCTCTTCCTGCTGCGCGACGGTCTGGTCCGGATGCTCGAAGCGTACGACTTCGAGATCCTGGCCGCCGTCGAGACGGGACCAGAACTGACCAGAGCGTTCGCCGAGTTGGAGCCGGACGTCGCCGTCGTCGACGTCCGGCTTCCGCCGTCCCACACGGACGAGGGGCTGCAGTGCGCGCTCGCCGCCCGCCGCGCGCGGCCGGGTCTGCCGGTGCTCGTCCTGTCCCAGCATGTCGAACAGCTCTACGCCCGGGAGCTGTTGGCCGACGGGACAGGCGGGATCGGCTATCTGCTCAAGGACCGGGTCTTCGACGCCGACCAGTTCATCGACGCGGTGCGCCGGGTGGCCGGGGGCGGCACGGCGATGGACCCGCAGGTGATCCAGCAACTGCTGTCGCGGCGGGCCCAGGACAAGCCCATCGGCCGGCTCACCCCGCGTGAGCGCGAGGTGATGGAACTGATGGCGCAGGGCCGGTCGAACGCCGCCATCGCCGCCCAACTCGTCGTCACGGAGCGGGCGGTGGCGAAACACACGTCGAACATCTTCGGAAAGCTCGGGCTGCCCGTGTCGGACGACGACAACCGGCGGGTCCTCGCCGTGATCGCCTATCTCGACCACGGTCAGGAATGAGCGGTATCCGCCCGGTTTGGTGTCGGAGATTTCTATGAATTCACTGAGCGTCTGAACAGGCCGCGAATACGGTCCGTATGGAACGGAGCGCTTCTCCCCCTGCCGCAGATTTCCCTGTAACCGGCAACGAAGCTTGAGGAGTTCCATGCGACGCGCAACAAGAAAACGCTCGACACTGGCGAACCGGGCGATTGCCGCTGCGGCTGCCTTGCTGCTGGGCGGGGGTGGGCTGGTAGCGGTCAATGTCTACGCATCCGCCGGAGAAGGCCACGCCGGCAAGTCCCAGCAGCAGCACACCCGTTTCGCCGGGCATCACGTGTCGACCATCCACTGTCCCGATGTCTCCAACCAGTTGACGGACGTCCCCCCGGCGGCCCGCCCCCAGGTGGACCAGCAACTGGCGGCGATCGACAGCCAGATAACCGATGCCTACAAGCGGTTCGCCGACCGGCGGACCCAGATCGACCAGGATCCGGCCGTCGCCAAGAGCGCGGTCCTCGACCCGCTGAAGGCCCAGCGCCTCACCGGACTGAACCGGATCTACGAGGCGCTGCGCCGCGCCGGCCACCGGCCGCACCGGCTGGACGACCTGGCGCCCTGCTCGATGCAGGGTGACGACAACGGCGGTGGCCAGGGCGATCCGAGCGCTTCCCCGAGCCAGGACGCGGGCACCAACCCGAGCGCCGATCCCGGTGCCGACCCGAGCGCCGCCCCGAGCGGCGACCCCGGTACGGGCGGCGGCCAGGCGGGCCAGGGCGGCAACGGCCCCGAGGCGTCCGACTTCGTCGACATCAAGAGCGTCCGGCCGAACGTCCGCACCCCGCGCCAGGCGCGCGGCGGCTCGAAGGGCAGTTTCACCAGCAATTGCGGACGTAATGAGGAGGGCAAGCACAATTCGGACAACGTCATTGTCGCTCCCGGCGTGAGCAATGGCGCGCACCACGTGCACGATTACGTGGGAAACAAGGCCAATGACGCATTCGCCAGCGACGACGCTTTCGCCGCGGGTGAGACCACATGCAGCAACCCCGGTGACAAGTCGACTTATTACTGGCCGGTGGTCCGGCTGCAGAACGGCAAGGCCGAGGACGACGCCAACGCGGACGGCGGCGGCAAGGAAGGAAATGCCGGAGAGATTCAGACCCCGGCCCAGGCGACCATCAAGTTCGTCGGCAGCCCGGTCGCCAAGGTGACGGCGATGCCGCGATTCCTGCGCATCATCACCGGTGACGCCAAGGCGTTCACCAACGGTGACGCCAACGCCAACGCGTCGTGGAGCTGCACCGGATTCGAGAACCGCCAGCTCAAGGACAAATACCCGATCTGCCCGCAGGGCAGCAAGGTGGTCCGCACCTTCAAGTTCCAGAGCTGCTGGGACGGTCAGAACACCGACAGCGCCAACCACCGCACGCACGTGGCGTTCGCCGACCAGAACGGCCGCTGCGCGGCCGGGTTCAAGGCGATCCCGCAGCTCCAGCAGCGCATCGTGTACGACGTGCCGCCGGGCCCCGGCTTCGCGCTCGACTCGTTCCCCGAGCAGTTGCACAAGCCCATCACCGACCACGGTGACTTCATCAACGTCTTCGACGAGGCCCTGATGAACCGCCTGGTGAGCTGCATCAACAGCGGGCGAAGCTGCCGCTGAGGCACTGCCGGCACCGGTCCCGCCGCTGCCACCCGCCACCTGCCGCCCGCCGTCCGGTTCCGGGGAGGAGCCGGGCGGCGGGTCTCGCGGTGTCAGCCCGTGCCCTCCATCCCGGGCATCCCGCTCATGTCCATCCCCGGCATCCCGCTCATGTCCGTCCCCGGCTGGTGGGACGCTCCCGTCTCCACCGTCCCGCCGAGCCGGCCGCGCAGCGCGGCGACGACCGTCGGGGTGCCCACGGCAACCCACTTGCGGCCCACGAGGTACGAACCGCCGTAATCCTTCGCCTCGTTGATCCACTCGCGCTGGCCGCGGTCGGTCGCGAACGTGGCGAGCACGTACTTCCCGTCCCCGGTCGTGCAGTTGGCCTGCCGCAGCTCGCTCGCGTCGGTCTGCAGGTTGGGATCGCACTTCGCCTTCGATGCGATCTGTTCGAGGCTCCCGGTCGCCGTCTTCGGCACCTCGGGGGCCTCGTCGTCGTTCGCGCCGCAGCCCGCGAGCAGGACCAGGGCCAGGGCCGCGATCGCAGGTGCCGTTCGTCGTTCGGTACGCATGCGGTCATCGTGCCCCCCGCGTACGGCGTCGCGCGGGGGAACGGCGGGATGGCGCGTTTGCCCGATCTCGCACCGGGCGGAGTGACCATCGCACCATTCGATCGTTCTGCGGTACGTGCGCCCCACCGATGCCGTCACCACCGCAGCCCCCGCCCCCGGTTCCGCCGCCTCCGTCGGCGTCGACCAGGCCGAGGCGTCCCTCGTCGAGCACTACCCCCGTCTCGTACGCATCGCGTATCTCGTCCTGCCGCCGTCGCTCGGCCGCAACCGGCGGGTGCTCACCGCGCACGCGCTGGCGCAGCGCGCCCTGCCGCGCGGGAAGGTACGGGCCGCCGACGGGACGGGCATTCCCGCCCCGCGCTCCACCGAAGCGGGTTCGCCCGCGCAGGACGCCGGTTACGTGTTCGTACGCGGCCGGGTGCTGCGCCAGGCGCTCGACGCGGGGCTGCCGCTGCGCAGGCTCTCCTGGCCCAAGCGGGCCCAACTCCCGCCGCTGCTGCCGCACGTGTGGGGGCTGCGGCTGTTCCCGCGTTCCGGCGGCGCCGACGAACTCGCCCTGGACCAGTGGCTGTCGGCGCTCTCCGGGCCGGCCCGCGCCGCTTTCGTGCTGCGCGCGCTGGAGCGGCTGGCCGACCCCGACGTACGGCGGGTGCTGAGCGCCGCGGGGACGGCGGCTCCCGCAGCCGCGCTCGCCGAGGTGGACAGCGCGGCGCGCTCCGGGCCGGCGGCGGGGGCGGCGGAGCTGCTGCTGTCGCCCGAGTTCGACCCGTGCTCGCTCCAGGCGCGCCCCACCGACCTGATGCGCCGCCGCCAGCACGGCAAGGCCGCCCTGGCCGCCGCAGCGGCCCTGCTGGTGTGCGGGGCGCTGCTGGGCATCCCCGGCGACGGCTGGGCCCCTGACGGCGCAGCCGCGCCCTCGTACGCCCTCAACCCGGCGGCCGAGTCGGCGCTGGATCCGGCGAAGGTGGTGCGGATCGCGCCGACCGCCTGGGAGAGCGCCCCGCGCACCGACTTCACGGTCTGGCCCGCGCGCGGCGGGCTGACCCACGACACCGGGCTGCTGCGGCGCGCGCTGGCGGTCTGGGCGCGGCCGGGCCCCACCGTCCATGTCTCGGCGACCCCCGGCACGCCGTCGGGGCCGCCGATGGGCTCACCGCAACTGCTGTACGCGGGCGTGGTGAACGGGGCGCGTGTCGTGCTGCTGCACGACGGGCTGCGGGTCGTGCGGTACGCCGAGTCGGCCGGGGGCGAGACGGGCGCGGCGCTCGACTTCGCCCGGGTCGACGGCGCTGACGGCGCCTCGTCCGACGCGCTGGTGGTGGGCCGCTCCGACGGCAACGTCCGCTATCTGACGGCGCCTTGGGTCGGGTCCGCCTCCGTGCGCGACCTGCTGACCCCGGCCGTCGCCGCGCGGCCGCTGCACCGGAACGCGGACGGGGTGACCGACCCGATGTCGAGCCCCACCCCCGCGGGCACCTGCACGTCGTGGGACACGCTGGACGTGCGGGACGTGCGGGACGTACGGGACGGCTCGGCGCACCGGCTGCTCACGGATCTGGGCGAACTGGCCCCCGCCCGGCTGACGTACGGGTCCCCCACCGACCCGAAGGACCCCACCGGCGAGGCGGCGCGGGCGTCCTGGGCGCGGTCGGCGTGCCTGCTGTCCACGATGCGCTCGCACGGCGTGCGGTCGGTCAACTCCTGGCAGTACGCGAGCCAGGAGCTGCCCGAGTCGAACGGCACGGCACGGTGGGTGTGCACGCGCGGCGACACCTGGCGCGGCGCGGGCAGCAGGGAACTGGCGCAGTTCCAGGCGCCGTCGCTGAACACGTCGGCGACGGGGGCGGTGGCGGCGCAGGCGGAGGACTCCCCCGCGTGCGGGACGCGCGCCGGGCAGGTGCTGGCCGGTGTGCTGTGGAAGTCGCGCGGCGGCAACTGGTTCCTGCTGGCGGCGGGCAGTTCGCAGTTCCGGTCCCTGTCGGCGTCCGGCGGTGTGACGGGCACGTCGGACGGGCGGCTGCTCGCCGTACCGGCCAAGGAGGGCGCGCGGGCGTCGCTGGACGGGCAACTGGCGGACGGCTCGGAGACGGGCGCGCTGCGCTGAGCGGACCGTAACGGCACGGCGTGGCGCGGCCGCCGCCCTCGGGGCGGGGCTCGCGCCGCGCCTGCACGGGGCAGCGCGCGGCGCCGGAGTTGACGTGTGGCGAGCGCAGGCGGGCAGTTCGGCACGGCCGGGAGTGCGCGGCCGGCCACCACCGACCGACCGTCGCGGGCCGGACGGACCTCGCGGGCCGAACGGCCGTCACGGGCCGGACGGCCGTCGCGGGCCGGACGAGACAGGGCGGGCGCGACCTAAGGCAGCAGCAGCCAGTCCGCGCCGAGGGCCGCGATGAGGCCGACGCCCAGCAGCCACGTACCGAGCCGGGTGCGGCCGTGTCTGCTCAGCTCGATCACCACACCGCACAGGATCATCGCGAGTCCGTACACCCCGACCACCAGCAGCGACGTGCGCTCCGCCAGTCGCATCGCGAGCAGCCCCGCCATCACGGCGAGCACCACCGAGGCCAACGCGACGCGGATACGCCGGGCTTGACGGGGTGTCAGGCCGGGCTCGGGGTCCGCCGGTAGGTCGACGGCCTCGTCCGGGTCCAGCTCCTGGTCCCGTTCCTGGTCCAGCTCCTGGTCGTGTGCCTGGTCCTGCTCCTGGTCGGATGAGCTCATGAACGGGGAGCGTAACGGACACCTCGCCGCCTCCGCCCGTTAGGCTGTTCATATGACGACCGGGGTGCGCCGAAGGATGGGCGTCGAAGAACGGAAGCAGCAGCTCATCGGTGTGGCGCTGGAGCTGTTCAGCAACCGCTCGCCCGAAGACGTCTCGATCGACGAGATCGCCGTCGCGGCCGGTATCTCCCGGCCGTTGGTGTACCACTACTTCCCCGGCAAGCAGAGCCTCTACGAGGCGGCGCTGCGGCGCGCGGCCGACGAACTGGCGGCCCGCTTCCGCGAGCCGCGCGAAGGGCCGCTCGGGGAGCGGCTGCTGCGGGTGATGGGACGGTTCTTCGACTTCGTCGAGGAGCACGGGCCCGGCTTCTCCGCGCTGATGCGCGGCGGCCCCGCGGCCGGTTCGGTACGGCGGGCCAACGCGATGATCGACGAGGTGCGGCAGGCGGCCTACGAGCAGATCCTGTCGCATCTGGAGGTGTCCGACCCGCCGGCGCGGCTCGAACTCGTGGTGCGCTCCTGGGTGTCGCTGGCCGAGGCCACCGCGCTGCTGTGGCTGGACGGCAAGCGAATACCGCGCGCCGAGCTGGAGTTGCAGCTCGTACATGACTTCGCCGCCCTGGCGGCGGTGAGCGCCGCTCAGGACGACGAGATGGCCGGGCTGCTGCTGCGCATCGTCGCGGTCGAGCCGGCCGACGGACCCTTCGGGGTCCTGGCCGGCCGGCTCGCCGGGCTGCTCGCTCAGGCGTAAGTCACGCTTACCTGGGTGAAGCCGAGGGAGTGCAGCAGGCCCTGGAGCATGCTGGTGGTGTTCTTCTCGGCGCGCGCGTTCAGCTCGCTCTCCTTGGCCGCCTCGCTGATGTGCTTGGCCGCGAGCTGGTTGACCGCCTTCTCGCTGCCGGGGTTGTCGGAGAACAGATCGCCGAGCCGGTCGAGCAGGCCGCGCTGCTTGTCGACCGTGTACGAGCGGTCCGGGTCGAGGGCCGCCTTGCCGAGCGTCGCGTGCGGGAGACGCAGCGTCGCCGTGGTGCGGTCCTTGTTCGTCTTGACGCTGTTCTCGCCGATGTGGCTGAAGTCGACGTACGAACTCACAGTCCCGGCGCCGACATACAGGGTGCGGGTACCTCGGATCGCGTCCGGCAGGAACTTCGCGTCCTTCTCCAGGTCGACCACGACCTGGAAATTGCCGGAGGCCGCCTCGTAACGGTCCAGGTCCTGGATGGACTGGAGGAGGGTCGGCCCGGTGCGGTCGTGGGTCTCGCTACCGAAGAAGTCGTCGAAGCCGGGGATCAGGTCGAGCCGGCTGCCGAAGAAGAGCAGCGCGAGCACGACGACCAGGGCGATGGGCAGCTTGGCCCACCAGGACAGACGCGACGTGCGCGTCTCGGGCCGGCGGTTGTCCGGTTTCACGTCGGTGGACGTCATGCCTAACTGGTTGCCCGTACGCGCCAGTTCAACCGGAACCGGCGCGCTTCGTTACCGGCCGGTGCCGTTCGTTACGGGCCCGGGTTCTTCGTTATCCGTTGGAGGCCGTTCGGGGCCTGCTAGAAGCCCTCGTCACCGGACACATGCCCCTGGAGCACCCGGACAAGCCCCTTCTCCCTGTCGTCCTCAAGACCTTCGTTGAACGCGTTGTCGTACGCCGGACCCCCGACGGCTTCCCGGGCCTGGCGCTCCCACTCGGCGCGTACAGCGGCGAGTTCGGGGCTGCCGCCCTCCGGGTGGCCGATCATGTGCCAGTGGGCGAGCCCCGCGCCGTACGCGTGCGCGGCACCGACGCCGTTGCCCTGGGCGGCCATCGCACCCGCGAGCAGATCGAGGCCCAGCGCGATGCCGAAGCTGTCGCGCAGCTCGAACTTGCCCAGCAGCATCGCCCGCGCGTGGCCCTCCGCCTCGCGCGGTTTGCCCTTCATGAGCTGGACCAGGGCGAGTTGGTGGTCGGCGTAGGCCCTGGACCACCGTTCGCCGTAGCGCAGGCTCAGCCGCTGGACGGCGGTGGCCTCCTCGCCCGCCTCGTCGAGCCGGCCGAGGGCGGAGAGGGCGAAGACCCGTATGACCATGCAGCGCAGTTGCGAGGGGGTCTTGACCGGGTCGCCCGACAGGGTGCGCACGGCCCGGTCGCAGAGCGTGTAGGCGGCCTGGGGCCTGCCCATCAGCAGCGAGGTGAAGCCGAGGGTGTGCGCGGCCAGCAGCCGGGACTCGGGGTCCTTGTCGTGCCAGGCGGAGATGCCGCACTCCTCGCCGTAGCGGTACGCGGCTTCGTGGTCGCCCTGGAGCGCGAGGACGATGCCGAGCGCCCACAGGGCGCGGGTGTGGTCGGGGCCCGGCGCGTCGTGGGCGTCGACGGCGCGCTCCAGGAAGTTGCGGGCCTCGTGCAGATGGCCGCAGCAGCTCCAGAACAGCCCGGCGCGGCCGGCCATTTCGACGGCGGTCGCCGGGTCGGTGCGCAGCAGGTGCTCGATGGCGGCGCACAGATCGGCGTGCGTGTCGGCGACCCGGCGGTACCAGGCGACCTGGCGCGGGCCCAGCCAGCCCGCGTACGCCTGCCGGGTCAGCTCGGCGAAGTGCGCGGCGTGCCGGTCGGCGATGAGCTGCTCCTCGCCGAGTTCGGCGAGCCACATGGCGCCGTACTCGCGCAGGGTGTCCAGCATCCGGTAGCGGCTGCCGTCCTGGCGGAGCACGGACTGGGCGGTGAGTCCGGCGAGCGCCGCCGGGATGTCGGCGGCGGCGAGCGGACCGCCCGTGCAGACGGCGACGGCGTCCTCGGCGTCGATCTGGCCCCGGAAGACGGAGAGTCTGGCCCACAGCAGACGTTCGAGCGGTGCGCAGAGTTCGTGGCTCCAGCCGATGGCCGTGCGCAGGGCGCGGTGGCGCTGCGGCCAGACGCTCTTGTCGGTGAGGATGTCGAACCGGGAGGTGAGGCGGGCCGCGATCTGTTCGACGCTGCTGTCGCCGAGCCGGGCGCAGGCGAGTTCGACGGCGAGCGGGATGCCTTCGAGCCTGCGGCAGATCTCGGCCGCGGCGACGGCGGTGCGCGGGTCGTCGAGGCTCAGGTGCGGTGCGATACGGGCGGCGCGGTCGCGGAAGAGCTGGAGGGCGTCCTCTTCCCCGTCGAGCGGCAGCGGGGTGACGTCGATGCGGTGTTCGTCCGTCGCGCCGAGCGGATGCCGGCTGGTGGCGAGGACGGTGAGGCCGGGCGCCGCAGTGAGGAGTTCGCCGACGAGGTGGCGGCAGGCGTCCACGAGCCGTTCGCAGCAGTCGAGGACGAGCAGCAGCTTCCTGTTCGCGAGCCATTCGCAGAGCGCTTCGACGGGGCTGCGCGTGGTGTGGTCGAGGAGTCCGACGGCTTCGGAGACGGTGGAGAGCAGCAGCCGCTCGTCGTACAGCGGCGAGAGGTCGACCCAGGCGACTCCGTCGGGGCGGCGCTCGACCGCCGTACGGGCAGCGCGCAGGGCGAGCCGGCTCTTGCCGACACCACCGCTGCCGATCAGGGTGATCAGCCGGTGCTTCTCGATCGATGCTTCCAGGACGGCCAGTTCGGTCCTGCGCCCCACGAAGCTGGTCGTCTCACGCGGAAGGTTTCCCACCACGGGACACAGTTTGGCGCAGTTGCGGCTCGCTGTCGGCACCCGTGGCGGGATCTGTCACAAACCCGTTGACGTCATTGGCCGGTTTCCGCCGGGTGCGCGGACCACCAGACCGTGGTGTCGGCGGGCAGTACGGTCTTGTCGGCGGCCAGCGGTCCGCTGGCGAGCAGCACGCTGCCGTACCCGGCGAGGCGTACGGGGCTGTCCGTCGTGTTGACGGCGCAGACGAAACCCGGGCGGCCGAAGACGAGTACGCCGTCCGGTGCTTCGAGCCATTCCACCTCGGCCCCCGCGCCGAGGCCGGGGTGGTCCTTCCGTGCGGCGAGCGCCGCGCGGTACATCTCCAGGGTGGAACCGGGGTCGCCGGTCTGCGCCTCGACGCTCAGCCCGGCCCAGCTCTCGGGCTGCGGCAGCCAACTGCCGCCCGCGCCGAAGCCGTACGAGCCGCCGTCCCTGGTCCAGGGGATCGGCACCCGGCAGCCGTCGCGGAAGCCGTCCTGGCCGGCCGCGCGGAAGAACGACGGGTCCTGCCGCACCTCGTCGGGCAGGTCGGTGACATCGGGCAGCCCCAACTCCTCGCCCTGGTAGAGGTAGGCGGAGCCGGGCAGCGCCAGCATCAGCAGCGTCGCCGCGCGGGCCCTGCGCAGCCCCAGTTCGCGGTCGCCGGGCTGCCGGGTCTGGATGCCCGCGCCCGGCGGACCGGCGAAGCGGGTGGCGTGCCGCGTCACGTCGTGGTTGGAGAGCACCCAGGTGGTGGGCGCGCCGACGGGGCGCATCGCGGCGAGCGAGAGGTCGATGACCTGGCGCAGCTCGTCGGCCCGCCAGGCGGCGCTCAGATACTGGAAGTTGAACGCCTGGTGGAGTTCGTCCGGGCGGACGTAGTTCGCCGTACGGTCGACGGTCGGGGTCCAGGCCTCGGCGACGGCGATCCGCTCGCCGGGGTAACTGTCCAGCAGGACGCGCCAGTCGCGGTAGATCTCGTGCACGCCGTCCTGGTCGAAGAACGGCAGGATGCCGTCGGCGAGCAGCCGGACCGTGCCGCCGTCGCCGATGTCGGGCATGCCGGGCGCCTTGACGAGGCCGTGGGCGACGTCGATCCGGAAGCCGTCGACGCCCGCGTCGAGCCAGAAGCGCAGGATCGAGCGGAACTCGTCGGCGACCGCCGGGTGGTCCCAGTTGAAGTCGGGCTGCTCGGGTGCGAAGAGATGCAGATACCAGTCGCCGGGCGCGCCGTCGGGGTCGGTGGTGCGGGTCCAGGCGGGGCCGCCGAAGACCGAGGGCCAGTCGTTGGGCGGCAGTTCGCCGTCGGGGCCCTTGCCCGGACGGAAGTGGTAGCGGGCGCGCAGCGCGGATCCGGGGCCGTCCCGCAGGGCCTGCCGGAACCACGGGTGGTCGCTGGACGAGTGGTTGGGCACGAGATCGAAGATGACGCGCAGACCGAGCACGTGGGCGTCGCGGATCAGCGCCCGCGCGTCGTCGAGCGTGCCGAACATCGGGTCGACGGCGCGGTAGTCGGCGACGTCGTACCCGGCGTCGGCCTGCGGGGACGCGTAGAAGGGGCTCAGCCACACCGCGTCGACGCCGAGGTCCCTGAGGTGCGGCAGCCGGCCGCGCACCCCGGTGAGATCGCCCATGCCGTCGCCGTTGGCGTCGGCGAAGCTGCGCGGGTAGACCTGGTAGATCACCGCGTCCCGCCACCAGCCGGAGCTGGGCACCGGTGCGCGGCGCCCGGAGGCGCCGACGGCGGTCGCGGCGATGTGCTGGGTCATGATGTCCCTGAAGTGTCTTGTTGTCGCTTGATGTGGCTTGATGCCGGAATTCGCGGCCCTGTTCGCGACTGCCCGCGAATGCGGGCCCCCCGCCGCCGGGGGATGATCGGTCGGATGGTGGGTATCTGGCAAACTCTCTCACTATGGGTGAAACGACCGTGCAATCGCAGGAAGGCCGACCGGCTGCCACGTCACCCACGAAGGACGAGGAAGCCGAGGCGTCAGAAGTGACAGAACCGCAGGCCACGGCAGCCCGCCGGAGCTGGATCCAGCGGGCGAGGACGCCCCGCCACCCACGGATCTGGTTCGAGATCCTGCTGATCGGCGTCAGTTACTGGGTATATTCGCTGATCCGGAACGCGGTCCCCGAACAGCGCGTCAAAGCCTTGCACAATGCGAACTGGATTTGGCATACCGAACACACTTTGGGAATCGCGTTCGAACAAACGGTCAATCACGCCTTGAATTCTGTGACCTGGCTTATTGTAAGCATGAACTACTACTACGCAACTCTGCACTTCATTGTCACCATCGGTGTGCTCATCTGGTTGTACCGCCGCCATCCGGGCCGTTATGCCGCCGCCCGGCTCGCCCTTTTCGCGACCACCGTGGTGGCCCTGCTCGGTTACTACCTGTATCCGCTGGCGCCGCCGCGGCTGATGACGCACACCCACTTCATCGACACGGTCGCCGTGCACCAGACCTGGGGCTCGATGTCGGCGGGCAGCCTCAAGCAGGTGTCGAACCAGTACGCGGCCATGCCGTCGATGCACATCGGCTGGTCCCTGTGGTGCGGGATCACCATCTTCGCGCTGGCCAAGGCGCCCTGGGCGCGGATCCTGGGCCTGCTCTACCCGTGTGTCACGCTGCTGGTCATCGTCTCCACCGCCAACCACTTCGTGCTGGACGCGGTCGGCGGGGCGCTCTGCCTGGCCTTCGGGTACGGCGTGTCGTACGCGTGGTACCGGCGGCTGCCGTACCAACTGCCCAGACTCCCGGCGGCAGACGAGAAGCAGCGGGCGTCCGTCGGCTCCTGAGCGGCCCGCTGTCCGGGGCGCCCGGTCACGCGGCGCGCGCTACGTCGCGTCGTAGAACAGCTCCTCCATCACGGCGCGCGCCCTGCGCGTCGTACGGCGGTAGTCCTCCAGCATGTCGCCGATGTGGCCGGGTCCGTAGCCGAGGTAGCGGCCCATCGCGCCCAACTCCCGGCCGTCGGAGGGGAACGTGTCGCCGGGCCTGCCCCGCACCAGCATCACGCCGTTGCGTACCCGCGTCGCCAGGACCCACGCCTCGTCCAGCGTCCGCGCCTCCTCCTCGCCGAGCAGACCCGCGTCCCGCGCGGCGGCGAGCGCGGCGCGGGTGCGGGTGGTGCGCAGCCCCGGCTCCGCCCACGCGTGCCGCATCTGGATGAGCTGGACCGTCCACTCGACGTCGGAGAGCCCGCCGCGGCCCAGTTTGGTGTGCAGGGTCGGGTCGGCGCCGCGCGGCATCCGCTCCGTCTCCATCCGCGCCTTGAGCCGGCGGATCTCCCGTACCGCGTCCTCGCCGAGGCCCTCGACGGGGTAGCGCAGCGGGTCGATCAGCTCGATGAACCGGCGGCCCAGGTCAGCGTCGCCCGCCATCGGCTCGGCGCGCAGCAGGGCCTGGCTCTCCCAGCCCAGCGACCAGCGGCGGTAGTACGCGGCGTAGGAGGCGAGCGTGCGGACCAGCGGGCCGCTCTTGCCCTCGGGGCGCAGATCGGCGTCGATCATCAGCGGCGGGTCGGCCGTGGGGATCTGCAGCAGCCTGCGCATCTCGGCGACGACGGTGTTGGCGGCGCGGGCCGCCTCCGGCTCGTCCACGCCTTCCCGCGGCTCGTGCACGAAGAGCACGTCGGCGTCGGAGCCGTACGCCAGTTCGTGGCCGCCGAAGCGGCCCATGCCGATGACGGTGAAGCGGGTGGGCAGGGTGTCGCCCCACTCCGCCCGCACGGCGGCGCGCAGGGCGCCCGCCAGGGTGGCGGCGTTGAGGTCGGTGAGGGCGTTGCCGACCCGGTCGACCAGTGCGCCGGGATCCTCCTCCGCCGGGCTGTCCTCCGTACCGTACGAGCCGATGAGGTCGGCGGCGGCGGTACGGAACAGCTCCCGCCTGCGCACGCCGCGCGCCGAAGCGACGGCGCCCTCTGCGGTGTCGGCCCTGCCGACGGCGGCGATGACCTCCTGCTCAAGGCCCGCGCGGGCGCGCGGCTCAAGACCGTGCGGGTCGCCGAGGATGGCGACCGCCTCGGGCGCCCGCAGCAGCAGGTCGGGGGCGAGTCGCCCGGCCGACAGGACACGCGCCAGATTTTCGGCGGCCGCGCCCTCGTCCCGCAGCAGCCGCAGATACCAAGGCGTCTTGCCGAGGGCGTCGGAGACCTTGCGGAAGCCCAGCAGCCCGGCGTCCGGGTCGGCGGAGTCGGCGAACCAGCCGAGCAGCACCGGCAGCAGCGTCCGCTGGATGGCCGCCTTGCGGCTCACGCCCGACGACAGCGCCTCCAGATGCCGCAGCGCTGCCACCGGGTCGGCGTAGCCGAGCGCTTCGAGCCGCTGCCCAGCCGCCTTCGCGCTGAGCCGGATCTCCCCGGGGGCGAGCTGGGCGACGGCGTCGAGCAGCGGCCGGTAGAACAGCTTCTCGTGCAGCCGGCGCACCACCGAGGCGTGCCGCTTCCACGCCTTGTTCAGCTCGGCGACCGGATCGCCGCGCAGGCCGAGGGAGCGGCCGAGCCTGCGCAGATCCGCCTCGCCCTCGGGCACGAGATGGGTGCGGCGCAGCCGGAAGAGCTGGATGCGGTGCTCCATGGTGCGCAAGAAGCGGTACGCCTCGTCCAGTTGGGCGGCGTCCGCCCTGCCGACGTAGCCGCCGGCCGCGAGGGCGGCCAGCGCTTCGAGCGTCGAACTGCGCCGCAGCGACGAGTCGTTGCGGCCGTGCACCAACTGCAGGAGCTGCACGGCGAATTCGACGTCCCGCAGGCCGCCGGGCCCGAGCTTCAGCTCGCGCTCGACCTGCCCGGCCGGGATGTTGTCGACGACCCTGCGGCGCATCTGCTGCACGTCGGGCACGAAGTGGTCGCGCTCGGCCGCCTGCCAGACCAGGGGGGCGAGCGCATCGATGTACTCGGCGCCGAGCGCCGCGTCCCCCGCCACCGGACGTGCCTTGAGCAGCGCCTGGAACTCCCAGGTCTTGGCCCAGCGCTGGTAGTAGGCGAGATGGCTGCTGAGCGTGCGGACGAGCGGCCCGTTGCGGCCCTCGGGCCGCAGATTCGCGTCGACGGGCCAGATGGTCCCCTCGGCGTTCGTCTCGGAGCAGATCCGCATGAGGTGCGAGGCGAGCCGGGTGGCCGCCTGGACGGCCCTGCCCTCGTCGGCGTCGTCGGGCGCGTCCTCGGGGAGGTCGCCGACGAAGATCACGTCCACGTCGGAGACGTAGTTCAGCTCATGGCCGCCGCACTTGCCCATGGCGATGACGGCGAGCCGGCAGGCCGCCGCGTCCTCGGGCGCGGCGGCGCAGGCCATCTTCAGCGCCGCGCGCAGGGTGGCGGTGGCGAGGTCGGCCAGCTCGGCCGCCGCCTGCGCCACGTCCGTCGTACCGCACACGTCCCTGGCGGCGATGGCGAGCAGGCAGCGGCGGTAGGCGACCCGCAGCGACACGGGGTCGGTGGCGCCGGCCAGGCCGCGCTCGAACTCGGCGACACCGGGGTGCAGGTCGGCGGACTCGTAGGTGACCAGGACCTGCCAGTCCGCCGGGTGCCTGGCCAGATGGTCGCCGAGCGCCTCGGAGGCCCCGAGCACCCCGAGCAGCCGGTCCCGCAGCGGCTTCGCCGTGACCAGTGTGTCCAGCAGGACGCTGCGCTCCTTCGGCTCCTGCGCCTCGGCCAGCCGGACGAGGCCGCGCAGGGCCAGATCGGGATCGGCGGTGGCGCCGAGCGCGTCGAGGAGCAGCGGGTCGGACCGTATGCCGGACATCTCGGGGGCGTCGAGGAACCGCTCGGCGGTGGAGGGGTCGGTGAAGCCGTGCCGCAGCAGACGGGTGAACGTACTGCTCCTGCGCCCCGGCAACGACGTCATCTGGGTCTCTCTCTCCTGTCGCACCGCCCCCGGACCACGGGGGTCCCGGGCCTGCCGGGCCTCTCGGACCTGCCGGACCTCTCGGATCAAGGTCCGGATCCGAGAGTAGCCGCAGCCCAGCGATGAGTCTCGACCGCGCGCACGGTCTGCATTCTGCGTAGGGCAGGAGCCAACGTACGGAGCGAACGACCGAGAGGACCGCGTCATGGCGCAGCAGACACCGCGTACCGAGCTGGACGCCCGTTACGGCGAACCGCAGGCCACCGCGACGGAGTGGGGGCGGGCGGTGGCACTGCTGACGGAGGCGGAGGTGTTCTGGCTGACGACGGTACGTCCGGAGGGCCGCCCGCACGTCACCCCGCTGCTGGCGGTGTGGTCGGACGGCGCGCTGTACTTCTGCACGGGGGCGCGGGAGCGCAAGGCGCGCAATCTCGCCGACAACCCGGAGGTGGTGCTGACCACCGGCACGAACGCCCTGCACGGCGGCTGCGACCTGGTCGTCGAGGGCCGGGCGGTACGGGTGACGGACGACGCCCGGCTGACCGCGCTCGCCACGGCGTGGGAGGGCAAGTACGGCGCTGACTGGCACTTCGACGTACGGGACGGCGCGTTCACCGGCGAGCAGGGCAATGTGGCGTACGTCTTCGAGGTGGCGCCGCGCACGGCGTTCGGCTTCGGGAAGGCGCCGTACAGCCAGACGCGGTGGGAGTTCGGGTGAGGTGTCAGGGGGCGGCCCGGTCGACCGGGGCCGCTGTGGGCGAGCGCCGCGACACGGCCAGCACAATGGTCAGCCCCAGGCCGACGCCCAGCCACACCAGCAGCGCCCAGAGCGCACGGATGATCCAATCGCCTTCCTCAAGACCTTGGATGACGAGATAGCAGGACGCCGACACCAGGGAGACGAACGAGAGCAGTTCACCGGAACCCGAGGGAAGCCCGGAAACCCCCTCCCCCATCGCCGAGACGGCACCGGCCACCAGCAGGGAGAGTGGTAGTTCCAGAATTCCGACGAGCAGCATCCACCAGGAGAAATCGACCACGAGCCCGCCGACGGCGCAGGCCAAAGGCACGCCGATGATCGAGCAGCCGAGAAGCGCGCTTTCCATGTCGGGCCTGGTCTTGCTCCACAGCACGTTCAACACCAGCGCGACGGCCAGCGCGATCGCCGGGGCCCACCACAACTCCGTCTTCGGAGTGGTCGCGATCAACCCGACGTTGACGGCGGCGCCGCCCAGTACGACGACCCGTCTGGTCGTCCGGCGCGACAGCCGGTCCGGCACGGCGGGTTTGGTCTTGGCAGCCGGCGCCGGGCTGACCGCTGCCGGCTCCTCAACGACCGGCGCCGCCACGGGCGAGTTGACCACCGGCGGCTTCGCCGGAGCCGGGACCGGGGCCGTGGCCGTCGGCGCGAAGGCGTCAGCCACGCGCACCGGCGGAGGCACCGGCGGCGCGCTCACGCGCGGCGGCGCGGCCTGCGCCTGCGCTCCGTCCGGGAGCGCGCCGATCCGGTCCGCCACCGTGCGGGCGTCGGCCGGGCGCAGGTCCGGGTCCTTGGCGAGCAGGTCGAGCACCAGCGCGTCCCACTCGGGCCCGAGCCCCGGCCGGTGGGCGCTGGGCGGAGTCGGCGGCTCGTCCAGGTGTTTGCGCAGCACCACGTGCCACGCGCTCGCGGGGAACGGCGTACTGCCGGTCAGCAGTACGTACAGCACACAGCCGAGCGAGTAGAGGTCGCTGCGCGCGTCGAGCGCGCGGTCGCCGCGCGCCTGTTCCGGTGACATGTAGGCGGGCGTGCCCATCATGCCGCCGGACGCGGTGAGCGTGGTGAGGTCGGTGGTGCCGGTGAACCGGGCGAGACCGAAGTCGAGGACGACAGCGCGTCCGTCCTCGTTGAACATCACGTTCGCCGGTTTGAGGTCGCGGTGCACGATGTCCGCCTTGTGGGCGACCTCCAGGGCCCGGCAGATGTCCCGCGCCCATGCCTTGATTTGGGCGAGATCCGTCCGCGTACCGTTCAGCAGGCGGTCGAGGGAGCGGCCGGGCAGCTCCTCCATCACCAGGAACAGCACGGTGCCGGTGGGCAGTTCCTCCGTACCCGAGTCGTGGACGGTGACGATGTGCGGGCTGTTGAGCCGGGCCGCCGCCATCGCCTCGCGTTCGAACCGCTCCGCCGACACCCGCTCGGCCTCATCACCCAGCCCCGCCTGCGCGTTGAGCGTCTTCACCGCGACCGGGCGGCGCAGCCGCTCGTCCGTGGCGTGCCACACCGTGCCCATACCGCCCGAGCCGATGCGCGCGCCGATCCGGTAGCGACCGGCCAGCAGTGTGCCTTCCACGCGGCATCTCCCCCTCTTCCACGACGTTCGCAGTCTGTCACCGGTGGTTGGCTTGCTGTGTGACTTCGGACAAGGAATCGCCGACCCGGGCCCCGGACGTGCTGGCCCGGATCGACCGCTATCAGGACGCGCTCCCCCGCAGGGCCGGGCGGGCGGAGGACTTCGGGCCGTTGACGCTATTCGTACGGCGCGACGGCGGCGGCCCGCTGCACGCCCGCCCGTCGCCCGGCGGCGCCGCCGCACGGCGGGCGGTGCGGGCGGCGGATGTCGAGCGGGTACGCGACCGGCAGCGGGCGCTGGGCGTTCCCGAGGTCTTCGAGTGGGTCGCCGAGTCGGCGCCCGAGCTGCGCGAGGCGGCGGAGGACGCCGGACTGACCGTCCTGGAAAGGCCGTTGCTGGTCTTCCCCGACGACGTACCGGCACCTCTCGCTGCGGCGGACGCCGTACCGGCCGGGATCTCGGTACGTACCGTCGCGGCCGACGACCCCAGGCTGGCGAGCGCGGTCGCCGTCGCGCATCTCGCCTTCGCCGAGCTGGGCACGCACGTCGGTACGGCGGGCGCCGCCGAACTGGCCTTCGCCGTACGGGCGTACGCCCGCGAGACCGCGCGGACGGCCGAGCAGATCCGGGCGGGTACGATGACCGTCGTCGCGGCGGTGGAGCTGGCGGCGGGCGGCAGGGCAGGAGGCGCGCTCAGCTCCGGGATGCTGCCCGGCGTGGTCGACGGCTGCACCGAGATCAGCGCGGTCGGTACCCTGCCTGCCGCGCGGCGGCGCGGACTTGCCACGGCGGTCACGGCGCGGCTGGTGGCCGAGGCACGTGAACTCGGCGCGCGGACGGTGTTCCTGGGCGCGACGGACGAGACGGTGGCCCGTATCTACGGCAGGCTCGGCTTCCGCCGCGTGGGTACGTTCCTGGAGGCGGAACCGGCGCGCTGAGCGCTTCTCCCCGTACTCACAGGTCGAGCTGGAACTCCAGCGAGGTGTGCGTGGGGACGTACCCGAGCGCGTCGTTGATGCTCCGCATGGGCTGATTGGTCTCAGCCGTATCGGTCAACAGACCTTCCAGCTCCGGGTGTTGTTCGCGCGCCTGCCGGATCGACTCGGCCTTCATCCAGCGCCCGAGGCCGTGCCCGCGGTGCTGCGGCAGCACGGCGGTGCCGTAGTGCTGGCCGTCGCCCGTCCCCGTGCCGGGAACGACCAACTCGGTGAACCCGGCGATCGAGCCGTCCGACTCGGCCACGGCGGCGACGGTGTGCAGGATGTCGCCCCGGACCTCGACGGCGCGCGCCGCGCCCTTGACCCGGTCGGCGTCCCAGACCTGCCGGCCGTGGTCGGCGTCGTCCAGCGGCATGTCGTCCATGGCCCGGCGGGACGCGGTGAAGGTGTCGAGCAGCTCGTCGGGCACGGTGCCGTCCCAGGCTGTCAGCCGGTACCCGGGGTGCGGGCGCTCGACGAGGGCGGTGAGCGCGGCGGTGTCGGCGGCGACGAGCGGCAGCCGGGTGTGCGTCAGCGCCAATACCTTCCGGAAGCCCCGGGCCGGCAGGAACTCCTCCCCCGCCGAGCCCGGGTCCGGCTGCGCGATGACGGTACGCCGCCCGTCGGCGCGGGCGGCGGCGACGGCGGCGTCCAGCAGCGCGGACCCGACCCCGGCCCGCCACTCGGCCGGATGCACCCGCAGGTCGAGTTCGGCGAGGTGTTCCTGACCGGCCCCGGTGAACATCCGCAGGAACGCCGTACCGACGGGACTTCCGTCGACGCCGATGGCGAGCCACACGAGCCGGTGGCTGGTGGCACCGCGGTCGGGATCGACGAGCGGGACGACACGTATCGGCACAGCATCTCCGTCATCAGCGGGGGGGATCGCGGCGGGGCCGCAGCGCGGGCTGCGGCGGCGATCCCCAGTATCACTGCTGGAAGTGGCCGGGTCCCACGACTTTCCACTGCTCGGTGTGCGGGGTCCTGACGGCCGGGTAGGGGACGGCGAAGTCCAGCACCTGCTTGGTGGTGCGCTTGATCGCCCACAGCGTGGGCCGCTTGGCGGACCGGTCCCAGGCGATGGCCTGGCCCTCGACGTCCGGCAGGGTGACGGTCGCGTCCCACGTCAGGTCCGAACTCTCCGCCGGGATGCTCATCACGTACGCCTCGCCGAGGTCGTGCCCGGTGAGCCAGAGCCGGCCGTCGGGGCCCCAGGAGCCACCGGAGTTGCTCATGGGCCGCACCCGGTCGAGGATCGCCTGCGGGAGCGTCCAGGACTGCTCGACGGCGAACTTGTCGTTCAGCTTCACGATCTGGGTGTTGTCCGTCCTGCCATACGGCTCGGTCTGCCCGGACCCGACGATGTCGTAGTTGGCGAACCCGGCCCACCAGGCGCCGTCGTGGCGGTCGAGCCAGGTCAGCGAGCCGCGGTAGACGCCGAAGCTGTACGTGTCGATGTGCCGCATGGTGCGGGTGTCGAAGACCTCGACCGAGCTCTTCTCGGGGTACGTGCTGTAGTTGGACGTCGCGGCGTAGAGCTTGCCGCCGACGACGGTGGCACTGTCCATGTGCGTGATGGGCCCGCCCGCGGCACCGACGAACTGGAGCAGCGGCTTGCCGGTGGCCCTGTCGTGCTTGGTGATGGTGCTGTTGTTGACCGCGTAGAAGTACTTCTTGTCGACGGCGACGCCCTGGTTGGCGTCGAAGGTGTCGTACGACCTGGCGAGCGTCGCGGTGAGCACGGGCGGCGCGGGCGCGGCGGCGGGGGCCTTGACGGGCGCCTGCACGCTGTTCGCTGCCTGTACCGGCCCGGCGGCCTGCGCGGGCAGCCCGAACCCCAGCAGCGCTCCAGTGGCGATCGAGGCGACGGCTCCGGTGAGGATCTTCGTTCTGGCGAGCATGGTGTCCTCCATGAAGGATGCGGGTCCGGCGGCAGTGACCGGACCAGCGCCTGACGCGAACTGCTTCGGCCCGCCGCCGAGAACACTCCCGCCCTGCCCGCTCCCCCGTGCAAACTCGACCCGACCGCACCATGAACCGATCACGTAGGGACGGCGCATGCCGCTATCGCTCCACCACATCGTCATCGACACCCACGACCTGCCCGCCCTGGCCCGCTTCTGGTCCCAGGTGCTGGACTGGCGGATCCTCTCCGAACGCGCCCGCGAGGTGGTGATCGGCCCGTCCGAGACCGCCCCGGTGGGAATCTGCTTCATGCCGTCCCCGGACGACAAGACCACCAAGAACCGCCTCCACCTGGACCTGACCCCGTCCCCCGAGGACCGCGACGCCGAAACCGCCCGCGTCCTCGCCCTGGGCGCGACCCGGGTGGACGTGGGCCAGTCGGGAACGGAGTCCTGGACGGTTCTCGCGGACCCGGAGGGGAACGAATTCTGCGTGATCCGCCCCAAAACGACCCTGATCGCCTGACGCCCATGACCGCCAGGCGGAGGAGCCCTCAGGAGAAGAAGCAACTGAGCTATCTCAAGGACCGGCGCAACAAGTACGGCGAGAACGACAAGCGTTCACGCAAGAGCATCCGGCACCACAAGCGGGCCACCAACAGCGCCAACCGCCGACGGATGCAACTCACCCTGGCCCGCCTGACCAACTCCCCGGTCGCCGACACCGACCCCGTCGAACGGGCCGTGTCGCGGCGGCGGCCCAAGTCGTGGAAGAAGGTTCCGGATGCGCCGCTCGGAGAGGTGGTTGTCGGGGGCCTGGAACGCCGAGTCCGCACCGGAACCGAAGACGGTCGGCGTGCGCGCGTACGTATCGCCAAGGTGCGCAGGCGACTTGGCGAATGAGGCGGGCGCCCGCCGGTCGCGGTGGAACGTCAACTGCCTGATCGCAGCTCGCTTTCGAGAAGGGCGCGGAAGGTGCGTGCGGGGCGGCCCGTGAGGCGTTGGATGGTGTCGGTGACGCGGTCCTCGGAGCCCTCGGCGATGGCCTGGTCCATGGCGGCCAGCATCGCGGCGAACTCCGCCGGGATCTGCGCCGCGAGGTGGTCGCGGAGCTGTTCGTACGACAGCGGGCGGTGGGTCACCGGGCGGCCGGTGACCTCGGTGGTGATCGCGGCGATGTCGTCGTAGCTGAGCGCCTCGGGTCCGGTGAGGACGAGATCGGCGTCGGGGGCGTGCGCGTCGGTGAGGGCGCTGACGGCGACGGCCGCGATGTCTTCGGCGTCGACGAAGCCGACGCGGCCGCTTCCGGTCGCGGACCGGATGATGCCCTCGTCGCGGATGCTCACGGCGTGTGCGTGCGCGCCGGTGAAGTTCTGCATGAACCAGGAGGGCCGCAGCACCGCCCACTCGTCGAACAGACCGGGCAGCGCCTGGTGCACCGCGCCCACCGCGGGCCCGCCCTCGGGGATGGCCGAGGAGCTGAGCAGCACCGCGCGGCGCACGCCGACCGTACGGGCCTGGCGGAGGAACGGCAGCATGACGGCCGCGGGGTCGGAGTCGCCCAGCGGCGGGATGAGATAGACGCGGTCGACCCCGTCGAGGGCGGCGGCGTGGGTGTCTGGGGCGTACCAGTCGAAACCCACCGGCTCGGCGCCCGGGACGGGAGTGGCGCGCCGGCTGGCGGCCCGGACCCGGTGGCCTGCGGCCGTGAGTTGCGCGGCGGTGCGGCTGCCGGTGGTGCCGGTCGCGCCGATGACCAGTGTGGCGGCTGCGGCGGTCATCGGTTGCTTCCCGCGAAGTCGGTGCCGGGTTCGAGCACGGCGAGGGGGTTCCAGTAGTCGCGGTACGAGGTGAAGCGGCCGTCCTGGACGGTGACGACAGCGATGTACGTCATGTCGAACGGGCTGTCGGTCTCCACCCGGCGGCCGACGCCGCGCATCTCGACCACGATGACCTCCGGATCGGCGGTCTCGTGGATCCGCAGGGCGGGGAAGTCGTGCAGATCGATGTGGTCCGGGTAGTGCCGCATGTAGTCGGCGACGGCCGCCCTGCCGTCCAGCCGCGCGGGCCAGCCGTCGGGGGCGAAGGGGAATTCCATGACGCCGCCCTCGGCCCAGAGGCCGACCCAGCCGGACATGTCCTTGTCCAGCAGCAGTCGCAGACTGTGGCGGTAGAGATCCGCCGGGGAAGTCGGTGCGGACATGAGTATCCTCCCTCTCATACAATCCGGACCTCGGGTCCGGATTGATATCGACGATACGGACCCGGGGTCCGTTTCGCAAATGGAGGAGCACCATGACCGAGCGCAAGCCCCGCAAGGACGCCGCCCGCAACCGCGAAGCCGTCCTCGCGGCAGCCGACGCGCTCTTCGCCCGCAGCGAGAGCCCCGAAGAGATCACCATGGCCGACATCGCGGCGGCGGCCGGCGTCGGCAAGGGCACGCTCTTCCGCGCCTTCGGCGACCGTCCCGGGCTGCTCCGCGCGCTGTACGAGACGCGACTCGAACCGCTCAGAGAGGCGATCGAGACCGGCCCCCCACCCCTGGGCCCCGCCGCGCCACCCCGCGACCGCCTGCCGGCCCTGCTCGACGCCGTCCTCTGCTTCAAACTCGACAACCGCCGCCTCGCGCTGGCCCTGGAGGAGGTCGGGAGCAACAGCCCTTACCAGGCCGGGCATTACGAGCGCTGGCACCGTCTGCTCCGCGACGTACTGGACCAGATCCCGGACCTCACCGACACCGACTTCACCGCCCACGCCCTCCTCGCCGCCACCCGCGCCGACCTCATCGAGCACCTGGCCGAAAAGGAGCGGGTACCGCGCGAGCGAATGCGCGCCCAACTGGCCGCCTTCACCGCCAGAGTCCTGGGCTGATCCCCTCACCCCCGCGGTCCGGCATGAGCGGCCAGCACCGCCGCGAGGCCGTCCTGTAGATCCTTGACGAAATACTCGGGGACCTCCAACGACGGGAAGTGCCCTCCGGCTTCGGGCGACTCCCACCGGACGATCTGGCGGTACCGCTCCTGCGCCCAGGGGCGCGGGTACTTCTCGATGTCGCGGGGATACGTGCTGATCGCCGCCGGGACGTCGACCCGGAGTTCAGGGTCGAGCGAGGCGTGGCTTTCGTAGTAGATACGGGCCGATGACGCACCGGTCCTGGTCAGCCAGTACAGGGTGACGTTGTCGAGGAGCCGGTCCCTGGAGATGGTCTCGAACGGGCTGTCCTCGGTGTCGGTCCACTCGGCGAACTTGTCGAGGATCCAGGCGAGCAGCCCGACCGGTGAGTCGACGAGCGAGTAGCCGATGGTCTGCGGGCGGGCCGCGGCCGTCCTGACGCCCGAGGGCAATCGGCGCTGGCGGCTCAGCTCGACGTCCTCCGTGGAAGACGCCCTGGGAGTCATCGCGGCTGACGCGATCAGCATCATCACCGGCGAGCGAGACGGAAAACTGGCCTTGTGCGCCTCGCCGACCTGCCAAGCGGCCTTCTTCGACACCAGCCAGAGCCGCACCCGCAGATGGTGCGACATGAACACGTGCGGGAACCGTCAGAAGAAGGCGCGTTTCCATGCCCACAGGCACGGTGCCGACGCCGCTGCCGGCGCCAAAGACAGCGGGGCCGACGGTCAGTGACCGTCGGCCCCGCGTGGTGTTCCGTCCGGAGTCAGAGCACCGGGAGGCTCTTGCGGAGTTCGAAGGCCGTTACCTCGCTCCGGTACTCCTCCCACTCCTGCTTCTTGTTGCGCAGGAAGTGATGTGAGGCCCCTCCGAACTGCGGTCATGCACTGATCATCGCTGTGACCAGGTGCCGAGCTGTCAATGGTTGTCAACGATAGTCACCGTTGAGTGACCTTCCACGGCCCCGAGACGGCCCAGCGCGGATCCTGTGGGCTACGCCGAAGCGCGCCCCTAAGGGGGTGCGTCCAGCGCTCGTCGTGCACCAAGCCCGCCAGGCCCCTGTCATCGCCCCCTGTTGCGATCGGCAGGCGGTCAAGCACTGCTAGAACTGTCCTATGACCTTGCCGTGCAGCAAGTCCCAGATCGAGCGCCTGGGCAAGCGATTGATCACCCAAGGGGATCCTGCGGAAGAGGATCTCTCTCTACTCAACGAGCTTCTCGTTGCCTACGACGAAATCTTGGCATCGGCCATGGATGACGTTCGAGAACTGGGATTCAACCCGACGGGGCGGATCAAGAACACTGGAACGATCCTGGAGAAGCTTCACCGCCATGGGGGCTCATGGCTCAAGAGCATCCAGGATCTAGCGGGCATGCGCGTTGTACTGGCAACCGGACGGGTCGAACAGGATGCCGTTACGGCGCTGATCATGGACCTCTTCGCGAAGAGCTGCCCTCGGGAGCCCAAACTCATTGACCGCCGGAAGAACCCAAGCGCCGGCTATCGCGCCGTGCATGTGGTCATCTACCCCGAGGGAGTGGCCGTCGAGGTGCAGGTGCGCACCCGGTGGCAGCACGAGTGGGCGGACGTCTTCGAGAAGCTGGCAGACCTGGTCGGCCGCGGTATCCGATACGGCGAGCCACCCATCGAGTGGTGGGACGTGATCATGGCCGCACATGGGCATGCGTCGCCAGAAAGGCTGGCCAGCCTGCGGGAGCTACACGACACGTCCTTCGCCGTGCACGAAGCCATGGTCAGGTCGGCACTGGCGATGGCAGAGCTTATCGAGGCGCTGGAGCAAGAGGAAGCGGCTGGCACAGATCCAGATCATCCAGAAATGCGGAAGTTGTGGCAGTACGTGCAAAATGACCTAGCCGATTTCAGAACCCGCATGGGCGACATGACCCCTGTGCCAACCATGGAGCAGCTTGGTACGGTAGAGGCATGACGAATGTCCTTGTGGTGTACGACCGCTCCGCTGGTCGACTGCTGCGCGAAGAGCAGTATGACCGCCGCCAGGATGCCCTACGTGCGCGCTTCGCCACGGAGAGGGAGTTCAAGGGGTGTTCGAACGTCGAGGTTGTGGTCCTGGGGGCCAAGAACCGTAACGACCTTCTGAAGACTCACGCTCGCTACTTCCTGGGCCTGGACGAGCTCGCCGCCCGCATGGCGTGACATCTGGCTTGCGAGCCACGCCGTAGACGCGGCTGCCCACCAGCGTCCACTTGATCCGACTGCTACGCTCCGTCGCTACGCTGATCTTCGATCACGGAGCGTAGCAGTCGGATCAAGCGGACGCCACCCTCTTTCCTTGGGCTTTACCCTCCACCGGCTCCCGCCTCCACGATCCACCCGACTCCCATCCCGTTCGCCTTCGACCCACACACCGTGGAGCGGGCGTGGTTCAGGGCGTCAAGGTGGAGCGCGCCACTGTACGAACGACCTTGACGCCCTGGGCCGCGACTGCTCGGCTCCGCCTGGGTCGAAGGTGGTCGGGATGGGAGCCCCACGACGCTCGCCACGCTCCGGCCGGCACTCGCGAACGGCGGCCCTCCCATCCCGGAGTCTGAGCGCCCCCGCCGGAGGCATGTCTTGAAGCCGCGGGCTTGGTCTCGTCTCATGCCCCTCCGGGCCTATCCACTGCGGGCGTGTGTCGGCGGCGGCAGCGCCGAGCGGGCCGAAGGCAGGAGCGCGGGCGCAGCCAGAGCCGGGAAGCGCGCCCGGCGGAGCGGAGCGCAGCCGGGTGCCTTGACGCGGGAGAGAACATCAAGGCTCTGAGCACGTACCTCGGGCACACAGATCCCGGGTTTACTCTGCGGACGTACACGCACCTGCTCCCCAGCAGCGAAGGGCGGGCCCGTCTCGCCATGAACCGCGTTGTACCAGGACCGCCTTTCTCAGCCTGCCGGCCCACAGAGGGCCCAGGGCTGATCATGGTCGCGGGCGGGTCGTCTCAACTTGACTGAGCGAACCGCCCGCGAAGTGTTCGTTAACCCTCTGACCTGCCCCTACAGCACCGGTAGGCTCTTGCGGAGTTCGAAGGCCGTTACCTCGCTCCGGTACTCCTCCCACTCCTGCTTCTTGTTGCGCAGGAAGAAGTCGAAGACGTGCTCGCCCAGGGTCTCCGCGACCAGTTCGCTGCGTTCCATCAGGGCGATGGCCTCGCCCAGGTTCTGCGGGAGGGGCTCGATGCCCATCGCTCGGCGTTCCGCGTCGGAGAGGGCCCAGACGTCGTCGTCCGCGCCCGCCGGGAGTTCGTAGCCCTCTTCGATGCCCTTCAGGCCCGCTGCGACCAGGACCGCGTAGGTGAGGTAGGGGTTGGCGCCCGAGTCGATGGAG
The DNA here is from genome assembly GCF_055584925.1 of Streptomyces sp. NPDC087906. Classification (NCBI taxonomy): domain Bacteria; kingdom Bacillati; phylum Actinomycetota; class Actinomycetes; order Kitasatosporales; family Streptomycetaceae; genus Streptomyces; species Streptomyces sp. NPDC087906. The sequence goes on along the minus strand of NZ_JBVJLC010000009.1, from coordinate 161,720 downwards.
CGGACCTCCACGCGGGCCGAGCCCGTCTTGCCCGGCTTGTACATCGGGACGCGGATCAGGGCCGAGCGGTTGTTGTGGCCCCAGCAGATGTACGAGGGGGCCTCGCCGCCCGAGCCGGCCGTGCGGCTGGAGCCGCCCCAGATGCGCTTGTACGAGTTGACCCACTGGTTGGTGACGGCGGAGATCTCGGCGGCGTGCTTCAGCAGGCCGGCGATGAAGGAGCGGCCGACCTTCGAGAGCTGGTACTCGGCGCCCGACTCGTAGAACGCGTTGCGGTCGCCCTCGAAGAGGGAAAGGTGGGTGTGCATGCCCGAGCCCGGGTACTCCGAGAACGGCTTCGGCATGAAGGTGGCCTGCACGCCCTGCTCCAGCGCGACCTGCTTCATGACCAGCCGGAACGTCATCACGTTGTCGGCCGTGGACAGCGCGTCCGCGTAGCGCAGGTCGATCTCCTGCTGGCCCGGGGCGCCCTCGTGGTGGCTGAACTCCACCGAGATGCCCATGGATTCGAGCATCGTGATCGCCTGGCGGCGGAAGTCCATGCCCACGTTCTGCGGGGTGTGGTCGAAGTAGCCGGAGCTGTCGGCGGGGGTGGGGCGGGTGCCGTCGACCGGCTTGTCCTTCAGCAGGAAGAACTCGATCTCGGGGTGGGTGTAGAAGGTGAAGCCCAGGTCGGAGGTCTTGGCCAGCATCCGCTTCAGCACGTAGCGCGGGTCGGCGAAGGACGGCGAGCCGTCGGGCATCAGGATGTCGCAGAACATCCGGGCCGTGCCGGGCGCCTCGGCGCGCCAGGGCAGGATCTGGAAGGTCGCCGGGTCGGGCTTGGCGATCATGTCGGACTCGTAGACGCGGGCGAAGCCCTCGATCGCCGAGCCGTCGAAGCCCATGCCCTCGTCGAATGCCTGCTCCAGCTCGGCGGGCGCGACGGCGACCGACTTCAGGAAACCGAGTACATCGGTGAACCACAGACGCACGAAGCGGATGTCGCGCTCCTCCAGCGTCCGGAGCACGAATTCCTGCTGCTTATCCATGTTTGCTGTCCTACCCATCTTTGCTGGTCAGGCCATCCGCTCCGATGCCGAGGGCACGTGGGGGGCTCCTGGGGGCACGCATCGGCACACGAGCATCCCACCGCACGATTTCCAGCACGTTGCGAGGTTCTGTACGGGGCCTCGCGACGGGGTGGAAGTGCGTCCCCGCTGCCCATAGTGCCTGCCCAGACGGCGTGCGGCTAACAGCGGACCGCAATCGGCGCCGCAAGGGGGAGCAAAACGGGAGGTAAGAGGAGGGAAAGAAAGGGGTCAGGAGGCGTGTCGCGGGTGGGTGTCCGACCAGCCGGGGGGATACGCCTCCGCCGTGTCGCCGGGAATCGCCGGCTCCCCGCCCGCCTCGGTGAACGCGGCCAGCGCGGTGACCAGGGCCGACCGCTGGCCGGGGCTGAGCCGCTGGACGATCACCGCGACCTCGCGGTGGCGCGCCGCCTTCACCTCGGCGACCAGCCTGCGCCCCTCGGGGGTCAGCCGCAGCATCGTCTCGCGCCGGTTGTCGGGGTTGCTCTGCCGGTCGGCGAGGCCCGCGGCGATCAGCCGGTCCAGCATCCGCATGGCCGTGGACGGATTCACCGCGAGCCGCTCGGCGAGCCGCACGAGCTTGGCGTCGCCGTGTGCCGCGAGCACCATCAGCAGCCGGAACTGCGGCAGGGTGACCGCGTCGGTGACGGCGGCGAGGGAGCGGGCGGACACGGCGATCAGCAGCCGGGACGCCGCCAGCACCGCGGCGGTCACGTCGTCGACGCTCGGTTCGGCGTCCGGGGCGGCGGACGCGTTCGGAGCGTCCGGGGCGGCGCTCGGCTCGCCGACGCTGTCCGATTCGTCCGGTGAGGGCGGCTCTGCGGGCTCGGTCATGGCTCTTTGTACCGCGTCGGACCCCGCTCCCGTACCGCGCTGTGCCCTACCGAGGGTCGTACGCACTACGATCTGCGCCCATGGGGGGACCGCGGCACCGTCAGCGAATACGGGTCACGCGTCCCACGGCGCTGGTGGGTGTCGTGGCGACGCTGTTCGCCGCACTCCTCATCTGCGCCGGCTCCGCCGACCACCCCGGCATGACGGACGGGGCGGACACGACGGCTACGACGGTTACGACGGCCGCGACCGGCATGACCCTCGTCACCGGCGCCGGGCCCGGCCGTCCCGCCGAGGCCGCCTTCGTCTGCCCGTACGACCCCACGGGGTGCAGCCTCTTCCCGCATCTGAGCCCCGCCGTACTCACCGTGCCGCCGCCGGCCGCGCCGCTCGGCGCCGACGTGCAGCCCGTACGTCTCGAACTGCCCCGTCCCGACGGCCGGTCGCTGCGGTCCGGCGGGGCGCGGGCCCGCCCGCCCGACCTCCATGTCCTTCAAGTGCTGCGCACCTGACGGAGCCGGTTTCCCCGGCCCAGGGTTCCGGTCAGGAACCCCCCTCCGTCCCCCAGTCACCCCCATAAGGACACACCATCATGGCTTCCAAGTCCCAGTCCGCCGAGCGCAAGGCCCGAATAGAGGAGATGCGCCGCGCCGAGCACGCGCGCGAGCGGCGCAACCGCATCCTCACGATCTCCATCAGCGCCGTGGTGGTGCTGGCGCTCGTCGGGTTCGGTGCCTTCGTACTCAACAAGAAGTCCGACGAGAAGGACGAGCAGCAGGCCGCGGCCAAGGCGCCCATCAAGGGTGAGAAGTCCTGGGACGCCAAGAAGCTGACCCGCAACCACGTCGAGAAGGCCGTCAGCTACCCGATGAAGCCGCCGGTGGGCGGCGACCACAACCCGGTGTGGATCAACTGCGACGGGGAGGTCTACAAGAAGGCCATCCCTGACGTCAACGCCGTCCACGCGCTGGAGCACGGCGCCGTGTGGGTCACGTACACCGACAAGGCGTCGGCCGACGACGTGAAGGCGCTCGACGACAAGGTCTCGAAGACCCCGTACTCGCTGATGAGCCCGTACCAGGGCCAGGCCGGCGCGATCATGCTGACCGCGTGGGGCAAGCAGGTCACGGTGGACAGCGCGAGCGACCCGCGGGTCAACGCCTTCTTCACCAAGTACGTGCAGGGCGCGCAGACGCCCGAGCCCGGCGCCGCCTGCACGGGCGGGCTGGACGGCCCCAAGTGAGCCGCACCAACTGGGCGGCGATCACCGCCGTCGTGCTGGCGCTGCTGTTCGCAGGTACGGCCAGTGTGATCGCCGCGGGGAACGACGACGGGCCGAGCGGGCCGTCCACCCCGACGACGCAGTCGGCCGACGCGGGCTTCGCCCGTGACATGGCGATCCACCACCAGCAGGCCGTCGAGATGTCCTTCATCGTGCGCGACGACACGGACGACGAGGACGTGCGCCGGCTGGCGTACGACATCGCCAACACCCAGGCCAACCAGCGCGGGATGCTGATGGGCTGGCTCGACCTGTGGGGGCTGCCGAAGACGGCGGCCGACCAGGCGCCGATGTCGTGGATGCCGATGGACCTGCAGATGGGTCCGGGGCACGCGATGCACCAGGCCCACGACGGCTCGCTGATGCCGGGCATGGCCACCAACACCGAGCTGGACCAGCTCCGCACGGCGCGCGGCAAGCAGGCCGAGGTGCTGTACCTCCAGCTCATGACCGACCATCACAAGGGCGGGATCTCCATGGCCGAGGCGTGCGTGAAGCTGTGCGCGCCGGGCACCGAGCGGGATCTCGCGCAGGGCATGACCCTGTCGCAGCAGTCCGAGATCAAGCTGATGGCGGACATGCTCAAGGAGCGGGGCGCGAAGCCCCGCCCGTAAGCGAGCAGCGGGCAGCGGTCGGCGAAGGGTCGCGGTGCGCGATCGCCGGGCGCGGCCGGGGTGCATGTCCCCGGCCGCGCCCGGCATCGCGTCAGAGAGACGATTACACTGGGCCGCGTGCCTCAACTACGTCTCGCCCTGAATCAGATCGACTCGACGGTCGGCGACCTCGCCGCGAACTCCGAGGCGATCGTCCACTGGACCCGGCACGCCGCCGAGCAGGGCGCGCATGTCGTCGCGTTCCCCGAGATGGTGCTGACCGGCTACCCCGTCGAGGACCTGGCCCTGCGGTCGTCCTTCGTCGAGGCGTCCCGCACGGCGCTGCGCGCGCTCGCCGCGCGCCTCGCCGACGAGGGCTTCGGCGAGCTGCCGGTGATCGTCGGCTATCTGGACCGCTCCGAGCACGCCCAGGCGCGCTACGGACAGCCCGCGGGGGCCCCGCAGAACGCCGCCGCCGTGCTGCACGGCGGTTCCGTCGTGCTGACGTTCGCCAAGCACCACCTGCCGAATTACGGCGTGTTCGACGAGTTCCGCTACTTCGTCCCCGGCGACACGATGCCCGTCGTACGGGTCCACGGCGTCGACATCGCGCTGGCGATCTGCGAGGACCTGTGGCAGGACGGCGGCCGGGTGCCGGCCGCCAGGTCGGCGGGTGCCGGGCTGCTGGTGTCGATCAACGCGTCACCGTACGAGCGCGAGAAGGACGACACCCGGCTGGAGCTGGTGCGCAGGCGCGCCAGGGAGGCCGGCTGCACCACGGCCTACCTCGCGATGATCGGCGGCCAGGACGAGCTGGTCTTCGACGGCGACTCGATCGTCGTGGACGAGCACGGTGAAGTCGTGGCGCGCGCACCGCAGTTCTCCGAGGGCAGCGTCATCCTGGATCTCGATCTGCCGGCCGCCGCCCCCGAACCGCCGACCGGTGTCGTGGACGACGGGCTGCGCATCGACCGCGTCGTCCTGTCGGAGAAGCCGCTCCCGGCCTACGAGCCCGAGCTGACCGGCGGTTACGCCGACCGGCTCGACGCGGACGAGGAGATCTACTCCGCCCTGGTCGTGGGGCTGCGCGCGTACGCGGCGAAGAACGGCTTCAGCTCCGTACTCATCGGACTGTCGGGCGGGATCGACTCCGCGCTCGTCGCCGCCGTCGCCTGCGACGCGCTCGGCGCGCCGAACGTGTACGGGATCTCGATGCCGTCCAAGTACTCGTCGGAGCACTCGAAGGGCGACGCGGCCGATCTCGCCGAGCGGACCGGGCTCAACTTCCGTACCGTCCCGATCGAGCCGATGTTCGACGCGTACATGGGCTCGCTCGCTCTGACCGGGCTCGCCGAGGAGAACCTCCAGGCGCGGCTGCGCGGCACGCTGCTGATGGCACTGTCCAACCAAGAGGGCCAGATCGTGCTCGCGCCGGGCAACAAGTCCGAGCTGGCGGTGGGCTATTCGACGCTGTACGGGGACGCGGTCGGCGCGTACGGCCCGATCAAGGACGTCTACAAGACGGCGGTGTTCCGGCTCGCCCGGTGGCGCAACCGCGCGGCCGAGGAGCGCGGCCAGACCCCGCCGATCCCGGAGAACTCCATCTCCAAGCCGCCGAGCGCCGAACTGCGCCCGGGGCAGGTCGACACGGACTCGCTGCCGGACTACGACGTGCTGGACCGGATCCTGGAGCTGTACGTCGACCGCGACCAGGGCAAGGACGCGATCGTGGCCGCCGGCTTCGACGAGGCCATGGTGACGAGGACCCTGCGGATGGTGGATGTCGCGGAGTACAAGCGGCGGCAGTACCCGCCGGGCACGAAGATCTCGGCGAAGGGCTTCGGCAAGGACCGCAGGCTGCCGATCACCAACCGCTGGCGGGAGAAGACCGCCAACTGACAGGCGGCCACCTGACAGGCGGCCACCCGGGCAGGCAGGCTCAGAGTTCGACGCGCGCCGCGATCGGCAGATGGTCGCTGCCGGTCCTCGGGAGCGTCCAGGACGAGGTCGGCTCGACGCCGCGCACCATGATCTGGTCGATGCGCGCCATCGGGAAGGCGGCGGGCCAACTGAACCCGTAGCCGTCCCCCGCGGCGCCCTGGGTGGAGCGCATCTGCGAGGTGACCGAGTTCAGCGAGCGGTCGTTCATCGTGCCGTTGAGGTCGCCGAGCAGGATGACCCGGTCCAGCGGTTCGTCGGCGATGGCCTCGCCGAGCGCGTCGGCGCTGTTGTCGCGCTGGTTGGCGGTGAATCCGGCGTGCAGCTTGACCCGTACGGACGGCAGGTGCGCCACGTAGACCGCGACCTTGCCCTCGGGCGTGGTGACGGTCGAGCGCAGGGCCCGGGTCCAGCCCATCTTCGTGTCGACGGGCTCGGTGCCGGTCATCGGGTACTTGCTCCACAGCCCGACCGTGCCCTGCACGGAGTGGTACTTGTACGCCGCCGCAAGGCCCTTGACGTACGTCGGCACGTCGCCCGCCGTCAGTTCCTCCAGCGCGACGACGTCGGCGCCCGACTTGACGAGGTCGCGGGCGGTGCCGGTCGGGTCGGGGTTCTCCGCGTTGACGTTGTGCGTGGCGACGGTCAGGTCACCGCCGCTGACCCCCCTCTCCAGGAGCAGCCCGCCGAAGAGGTTGATCCAGACGACGGCCGGGAACAGCAGGGCGATCAGCGCGGTCGCCGAGCGGCGTACCAGGGCGAGCACCAGGATCACCGGCACGAGCAGGCCGAACCAGGGCAGGAACGTCTCGATGAGGCTGCCCAGGTTGCCGATCTTGTTGGGGATCTTCGAGTGCAGGCTCATCAGCAGCGCCACCAGCACGGCGAGGACGGCGAGGACGACGCCGCGCCGCCAGACGTTCCGGTCGCCCCGCCAGCGGTCGACCGGGTTCAGCACTCGTCGGACCCCCGTGCGCTCGTGGTGCGAGCCGGCCGTCACCGACTCCGCCGTGTACTCCTGCGTCATGTCCGCCGCCCTCACTGCCTTGCCGTGGTGCACGCCCGCCCATGACCCTAGGGGATTCGAGAGGCGGTTTCGTTGCCGTCCCGCGACGGCTGTACGGACACGAGGACGTAACGGACGGGCCACGGGGTTCCGGTCGTGGACGAATGGGCGGCGGCTGTGACAGAACGCGCATGTGGCGCTCGTCCGCCCCGCATCGCCCCGCATACGCCGGGCGCGTCAGTGGTCCTCGCCCCGGGGGCGCAGCCCCTCCAGCACCGTACGGACGATCTGCTCGGCCAGGCCGTCGGGGAGTTCGCCGTACGGGCGGTGCACCGAGCGCATCAGCATGGGGCCCGTCAGCAGGTCGTTCATGAGCTGCGGATCGACGTCGTCGCGCAGCTCGCCCGCGGCGACCGCGCGCAGGATCACCTCGAAGACGGCGGCGCGGCGCGGTGCGATGACGGTGTCGTGGTACTCGTCCCACAGCCTGGGGTGGCTCTTCATCTCGACGAAGACGTTGTGCAGCATCGCCGAGGAGCGCTGGGCGAGGCCGCGTACCCGCATCGCCTCCAGGATGACCACCAGGTCGTCCAGGGCCGAGGTGCCGGGCAGGGCGGGCTCGGGCGGTTCGACCTCGCGCAGGACGTCGACGAACAGCTCTTCCTTGCCGCGCCAGCGCCGGTAGATGGTGGCCTTGCCGACGCCTGCCGTGCGGGCGATGCGCTCGATGGAGAGGGCGCCGAGCGGGACGCCCTCCTCCAGCAGGGTCACGACGGCGGCCAGGATCGACCGCTCGACCGCTTCACTGCGTGGCCTGCCGCGCCGCTGCTCCGGTGCGTGACCCTGATCGCGCGCCTGCACGTACTCCGCCTCTCGCCGTCCCCCGGGCCCCCGCCTTGTCGATTCTCCCGCACGGCGGGGGCCGGGACCGTCAGCGCCGGGCGGCCGGTTCCGTGGCCGGTTCCCGCTTCTCGTCGCCGCCGTTCGGCGCCTCGCCGGACCCGTCGGCCGCCGGGCGGCCCGGCAGGAAGAGGACGACCACGAGGGCGCCGATCAGCGCCACGGCGGCCGAGCCGATGGCCGTGATGTGCATGGCGTGCAGGAAGGCGTCGTGCGCGGAGGTGATCAGCGGCCTGCCCGCGGGGCCGAGCTTCTCCGCGATGCCGATGGTCGCCTCGATCGACTCCCCCGCCGCGTCCCTGGCCCCGGCCGGTACGGCGCCGAGGTGCCCCTCGATGCCGCTGCGGTACGTCGCCGACAGCACCGAGCCGAGTACGGCGATCCCGAGCGCGCCGCCGACCTGCCGGAAGGTGTTGTTGACGGCCGAGCCAGAGCCGGCCTTCTCCCGGGGCAGCGCCTGCATGATCGAGACGGTCACCGGCGGCATGATGTGCGCCATTCCGGTGCCCTGGACGAAGAAGACGACGCACAGCACCCAGACGGGCGTGCTGGCGTCGAAGAAGGCGAACATCGCGAGTCCCGCGGCGACGAGCACCATGCCCGCCGTGCAGACGGCGCGCGCGCCGAACCGGTCGACGACGAGCCGGGCCCGCGGCGCGAAGACCATCTGGGCGGCGGCCAGCGGCAGGATCAGCAGCCCGGACTGGAGCGCGCTGTAGCCGCGCACGCTCTGCAGGTAGAAGGCGGAGAAGAAGGTCACGCCCATCAGCGCGAAGAACACCAGCGCGATGGCGGCGACAGCGGCGGCGAAGGCCGGCTTCTTGAAGTACCCGACGTCGATGGCCGGATGGCTGCTGCGCTTCTCGTGCCAGACGAAGCCGGCCAGCACGGCCACCCCGCCCAGCAGCGGGCCGAGCGAGGAGGCCGCGGTGAAGTCGGCCAGCTCGCCGCCGCGGATGATCCCGTACACCAGCAGGACGAGTCCGACGATGGACAGCAGCACGCCCAGCGGGTCGAGCTTCCCCGGCCTGGGGTCCCTGGAGTCCGGCACCAGCAGCACCATGGCGATCAGCGCGACGGCCGCGACCGGCACGTTCACCAGGAAGATGGAGCCCCACCAGAAGTGCTCGAGCAGCAGTCCGCCGGTGATGGGCCCGATCGCGATGCCGAGGCCCACACCGCCCGCCCAGATACCGATGGCCTTGGGCTGCTCGTCGCGCTCGAAGACGTTCATCAGCACGGCCAGCGTGGCCGGCATCACAAAGGCGGCGCCGAAGCCCATCAGGGCGCGGTACGCGATGAGTTCGGCGGGCGAGCCGGACATCGAGGCGAGCGCCGAGCCGACGCCGAAGACGACGATGCCGAAGAGCAGCACCTTCTTGCGGCCGATGCGGTCGCCGAGCAGTCCCGCGGTGAAGAGCAGTCCGGCGAAGACGAGCGTGTAGGCGTTGATGGCCCATTCGAGCTGGCTCTGGGTGGCGCCGATGCCGGTGGGCTTCGGCGCGGCGATGGTCTTGACGGCCACGTTCAGGATCGAGTTGTCCAGCACGACGATGAGCAGGCTGAACATCAGGACGGCCAGGATGGCCCAGCGCCTGCGGTGGACGGTTTCGGGTATGCGTGGCGCGGCGGCGGGGCCGCCGGACGGTATGGACATGGCGAACAGCGTAGGGCAATTTCGATACGAGACCGTCTCGTATTGGAAACTCTTTGCCCTTTTCGGGTCTCCTCGCGGGCCCGGCGAGACCCGCCTGCCCCACCCCCACTTCCCGTCAGCCCCGCGGAGTGCCACCATGGGTGTGGTCCGGGGACGCCGTCAGGGCGCCTCGAGATGACGAAAGGGCCGTCGGCCATGACGCTCCACTCTGCGCAGAACCCGCCCGCGGGCAGCCACTCCGACAGCGGCAAGGCGCTGTACGGCGGCAAGAGTTCCCGGCGCATCACCGTCCATGACATCACCGCGGCGAAAGACCGCGGCGAGAAGTGGCCCATGCTCACCGCGTACGACGCGATGACGGCGTCCGTCTTCGACGAGTCCGGCATCCCCGTGATGCTCGTCGGCGACTCGATGGGCAACTGTCATCTGGGCTACGAGACCACCGTGCCGGTCACCCTCGACGAGATGACGATGCTGGCCGCCGCCGTCGTGCGCGGCACCAAGCGCGCGCTGATCGTCGGCGACCTGCCGTTCGGCACGTACCAGGAAGGGCCCGTACAGGCCCTGCGCAGCGCCACGCGGCTGGTGAAGGACGCCGGCGTGGGCGCGGTGAAGCTGGAGGGCGGCGAGCGCTCGCACAGCCAGATAGAGCTGCTGGTGCAGTCCGGTATCCCGGTGATGGGGCACATCGGGCTCACCCCGCAGTCGGTCAACTCGATGGGCTACCGGGTGCAGGGGCGCGGCGAGGAGGCGGCGCAGCAGATGCTGCGCGACGCCAAGGCCGTGCAGGACGCCGGTGCCTTCGCCGTCGTGCTGGAGCTGGTACCGGCCGAGCTGGCCGCCGAGGTGACCCGGATCCTGCACATTCCGACGGTCGGGATCGGCGCGGGTCCCGAGACCGACGCGCAGGTGCTCGTGTACACCGACATGGTCGGCCTCACGGGCGGCAAGGTGCCGCGCTTCACCAAGCAGTACGCGAATCTGCGGCAGACGATGGGCGACGCGGCGCGGGCGTTCGCCGAGGACGTCGTAGGCGGAACGTTCCCGCAGGAGGAGCACACGTTCCACTGACGCGCGTCGTGCACCGAAGCGCCTCCCACTGACCACTCCTCGCACATCCGACAGCCCGCCGATCATCCCCCGTCGGCGGGCTGTCGCACGTCGTCGTCCGGTCGCCGCATGGCCGCCGCATGGCCGCCGCCCGCCCGGTGTCGGGGCGTTGTCGGCGGTGTCGGCGGCCTGTCGGCGGCCTGTCGGTGGATTGTCGGTGGCGTCTGGTGCTATGTACCCATGACGCGAATCGACAAGAACCCCAGCGGCAGCCGCACGGGCATCGCCGTCGAGGTGCGGGGGCTGGTCAAGCACTACGGCGCGACCAAGGCGCTCGACGGCATCGACCTGGACGTGCGCGAAGGCACCGTCCTCGGTGTCCTCGGGCCCAACGGCGCCGGTAAGACAACTCTCGTACGGATCCTCTCCACACTGGTCCAGCCCGACGCGGGCACGGCGGTGGTCGCGGGCTACGACGTGCTGCGCCAGCCCAGGCAGTTGCGCCGCACCATAGGCCTCACCGGCCAGTACGCCTCGGTGGACGAGAAGCTGTCCGGCCGGGAGAACCTCTACATGATCGGCAGGCTGCTCGACCTGTCCCGCAAGGACGCGCGCCGCCGTGCCGACGAGCTGCTGGAGCGCTTCTCGCTCACGGACTCCGCCAAGCGGCCCGTGATGCAGTACTCCGGCGGTATGCGGCGCAGGCTCGACCTGGCCGCCTCGATGATCGGGCAGCCCGCCGTGCTCTACCTGGACGAGCCGACGACGGGCCTCGACCCCAGGACCCGCAACGAGGTCTGGGACGAGGTGCAGCGGATGGTCGCCGAAGGCGCGACGGTCCTGCTGACCACGCAGTACATGGAAGAGGCCGAGCAGCTCGCGAGCGAGCTGACGGTCATCGACAAGGGCAAGATCGTCGCCAGCGGCGCCGTGGACGAGCTGAAGGCGAAGGTCGGCGGCCGCACGCTGCAGATCAGGCCCACGGACCCGGCCCAACTGCCCGCGATGGCACGGGCGCTGACCGAGGCGGGTCTTGACGGGGTGTCCGGTACGTCCGTGGTGCCCGACGAGGGCCTGCTGTACGTTCCGATCCTCAGCGACAGCCAACTGACGGCGGTCATCGGACTGCTGGCCGAGCGCGGCTTCTCCGTCGCCCATATCGGCACCCATCTGCCCAGCCTGGACGAGGTGTTCCTGGCCATCACCGGCGAGAAGCTGACCTCCGATTCCGACACCGGGGCCGACGCCGGCTCCGCGCCCGAGGAGGTCGCCGTATGAGCACCACCACGCTTCCCGCATCCGCACCCGAGCAGACGGGCGTACCGGCCCGCAAGCCGGTCGACGAGGGGCGGATCGGGCTGCGCGCCAATGTGCGCCACATCGGCGCGCTGGCCCGGCGCAACGTCCTGCAGATCAAGCAGGACCCGGAGTCGATGTTCGACGTCCTGCTGATGCCGATCATCTTCACGCTGCTGTTCGTGTACGTCTTCGGCGGCTCCGTCGGCGCGAGCATCGGCGGCGGCCGTGAGGCCTATGTGAACTATGTGGTGCCCGGTCTGATGGCGATGATGGGCATGAACATCGCGATGGCGGTCGGCACGGGAGTCAACGACGACTTCCGCAAGGGCGTCATGGACCGGTTCCGTACGATGCCGATCGCCAGGTCGTCGGTGCTGATCGCGAAGATCGTGGTCGAGATCGGCCGGATGCTGGTCGCCACGGCGATCCTGCTCGGCATGGGCTTCCTGCTCGGCATGAGCGTCGGGACCTCCGTCCTGGAACTGCTCGCCGCCGTCGGTCTATCGCTGGTCTTCGGCGCGTCCCTGATGTGGGTCTTCATCCTGCTGGGTCTCACCATGAAGACGGCGCAGGCCGTCCAGGGGGTGGCCATGCTGGTCCTGATGCCGCTGCAGTTCGGCTCGTCGATCTTCGCACCGCCGTCGACGATGCCCGGCTGGCTGCAGAACTTCACCGACTACAACCCGCTGTCGAATCTCGCCGACGCGGCGCGCAATCTGCTGAACGGCGGCCCGGTGGCCCACTCCGTGTGGATCACGCTGGCCTGGGCGGCGGGGATCACGCTGGTGACGGCGCCGCTCGCGGTGGCCAGGTTCCGCAAGAAGTCCTGAGCCGACGACCCGGTGCTCCCGGGCTCAGACGAGGGCGACGGCCTCCTCCATCGTGAGGCCGCCGCCCTCGGCGCGTGCCGCCTCGTAGCGGGCCGTGTCACCGCCGAGCGACGCCAGCACGGCCTCGTACGCCCCCCGCATGATCGTCCGCTCGGTGGCGACGCGGAAGTGGCCCGCGGGCAGCAGGGCCTCGTACGCGCCGATCAGCCGGGCCGCGTCGTCCGCCCGTTCCCCGCCGAGACCGCCGAGCGCCCAGGCGGCCGTCAGCAGATGCAGGGCGGCCATCTCGGGGGCGATCATCCGCGACAGCGGTTCGTTCGCCTGTATCGCGGCCTCCCGCGCCAGCACGCGCGCCCGCGCGAAGTCGCCGTCCGCGCAGTCCAGCCAGGCGAAGGCGCCCTTCGCGAACCCCTCGAAGACTGCCAGCGAGTCGCTGGTGAGCGCGGGCCGCAGCAGCTCCAGTTGCTCCCTGGCCTCGTCCCTGCGCCCGCTGCGGCCGAGCCACATCGCCAGGAACAGCCGGGCGATCGGCACCGGTTCGCGGTCGGCCCGGTCGTCCGCCGCCTCCTCGCCCTCGGCCAGCGCCGCGCGCAGGATCCGCTCGCCCTCCTCCGCGTGGTCCGCCTCCAGCAGATTGCCCGCCAACCGGCAGCGCAGCAGCGTCACATGGCCGCGGGCGCCGAGACCTTCGGCGTAGCGGATGGCCGCGGTGAAGTCCTCGACGGCGCCGTCGAAGTCGCCGGCCCGCTCCCTGGCCTCGCCGTGCGCCGACAGCGCCTCGGCGGCGCCCCAGTCGTCACCGAGCCGCTCGTAGATCTCCCGGGCCCGGTCGGCGTCCCTGGCCGCGTCCTCGGCCGAAATGCCCCGGTTGGCGAGGAGGTTGGCGCGTGTCTGGAGCGCGGCTGCCAGCTCCCAGTCGAAGCCGAAGTCCTCGCAGGCGTCGACCGTCGCGTCGAGAGCCGCCAGCAGCCGTTCCCCCTGGCCGGTGAAGAGCATCGAGAAGAACCACATCGTGCCGGGGAACCGGCAGGTCTGCGGCAGTCCCGCGCGGTAGACCTCGCTCACGGAGCCGAGCCATTCGACGCGTTCGTTCATGGTCCAGTCGCGGTCCGAGTGATCCATGCTGACCAGCTCGATCAGCCGGACCTCGCGGCGCGCCTCCAGCAGCACCTCGGGGCTCATGGGCGGCGGCGCGTCCGTGCACCGCTCGTGGACCGGCTCGGCGGGCTCCAGGGGCGGGGCGAACGGATCGGGGCCGAGCGCCGCTCCCGCGCTCGCCCACTGCATGGCGTCGAAGCGCAGGTCGCGCATCTGCCAGTACCAGGCGAGTGACAGCACGAGGCAGAGCACTTCCTGCTCGTCCTCTGCGGCGACGGCCCTGCGCAGCGCGGTGCGTACGTTCTCGTTCTCCAGCTCCAGCCGGGCGAGCGCCGCGCGCTGTCCGCCGCCGCGCAGTTCGGGGTCGCTGGTCCTGGCCAGCTCGCGGTAGTAGGTCAGATGGCGCCGTTCGGTGGCCTGCCGGTCGCCGGCCTCGTCCAGCCGCTCGGCGGTGTACTCGGCGACGGTCTCCAGCAGCCGGTAGCGCATGCCGCCGTTCTCCGAAGGGGCCGCGACGACAAGGGACTTGTCGATGAGCGAGCCGAGCAGCCCGGCGACCTCGCGGGCCGGTACGCCGGGTCCCGCGCACACGGACTCGGCGGCCGTCAGGTCGCAGCCGCCGGAGAAGACCGACAGCCCGCGCAGGACGGCGCGTTCGGGCAGGGCCAGCAGGTCCCAGGACCAGTCGACCACGGCCCGCAGGGTCTGCTGGCGCGGCAGTACGGTCCTGCTGCCGCTGGTCAGCAGCCGGAACCGGTCGTCGAGCCGGTCGGCGATCTGGCGCGGCGTGAGCAACCGCAGCCGGGCGGCGGCCAGTTCGATCGCCAGCGGCAGCCCGTCGAGCCGGCGGCAGATCTCCGCGACAGCGGCGGGATCGTCCGCCGGATCGAACTCCGGCCGCACCGCCCGCGCCCGCTCCGCGAACAGTTGGTGCGCCGGGTCGCGCGGCAGCGGCTCCACGGGCCGCAGGGCCTCGCCGGGCACCCCGAGCGGTTCCCTGCTGGTGGCCAGGACGGTCAACTCGGGGCAGTGTGCCAGGAGTTCCTCGGCGAGGGTGGCGGCAGCGCCGATCACATGCTCGCAGTTGTCGAGGATCAGCAGCATCCGGCGGCGCGCGCAGTGCTCGGCCAGCCGGGCGAGCGGATCGCCGGAATGCCGTTCCACGGCGCGCAGTTCTTCGGCGCCCGCGCCGCGCAGCACGGTCTCGCGGGCGCCGAGGGCGGTCAGTACGGCCTCCGGGACGCCCTTGGGGTCGTCGAGGGGGGCGAGTTCGGCGAGCCACACGCCGTCCGGCCACCGCTCGGCCATCGCTTCCGCCGCCTCCTGCGACAGCCGGGTCTTGCCCGCGCCGCCGGGGCCGAGCAGGGTGACGAGCCTGGCCCGGCCGAGGTCGTCACGGAGGGTGTCGATGTCGCTCTCGCGGCCGACGAAGCTGGTGAGCCTGGCCCGGAGGTTGCCGCGCGCCCTCGCGGGGGCCCCGGCGGGCGCGGGACGGGCGCCCCGGAGCTGCGGGGGCGCCGGGGGCGGCGGCTCGTGCCCTTCGTGGAGCAGTTCCTGGTGCAGCGCGGCCAGTTCGGGCCCCGGGTCGGCGCCGAGCCGGTCGGCGAGCGCGTGTCTGACGTGCTCGTACGCGGCAAGCGCCTCCGCCGGGCGTGACGCGTCGCGCAGGGCGCGGATGCGCAGCGCCTGGAGTGGTTCGTCCAGCGGGAACTCGTCGCAGAGGGCGGCCAGTTCGGGTAGGGACTCCTCGGCGGCGCCCAGCGCGACAGCGGCGGCCAGCCGGGCCTTGCGGGCGCCGGTCCGCCGGGTCTCCCAGCGGACCGCCTCGGGCGCGCGCTCCGGGAGGTCGGTCAGGGCAGGCCCGTGCCAGAGCCCGAGCGCGTCGTCGAGCAGCCCCGCCGCCTTGGCCGGGTCGCCCGCCCGCAGCGCCCTGGCGCCCTCGTCGGCGAGCCGGCCGAAGCGGTGCAGATCCACGTCCTCCGCGTCGACGCCGAGCTGGTAGCCCCCTTCGTACGAGGCGACGGCGCCGGAGCCGAGCGCCCGCCGCAACCGGCCCACCAGGGCCTGCACGGCGCCCACCGCGTCGGCGGGCGGATCGCCGTCCCACACCTCGGCCACGAGCACGGCGACGGGCACGGTACGGCCGGGCCGCAGCGCGAGGGCCGTCAGCAGGGCACGCAGCCGCGCCCCGCCGATGGCGACGGGGGTGCCGTCGTCGTGCAATGCCCGGGTCGTGCCGAGGACGGAGATACGCATGGCCCCATTGTCCCTGTACGCGCCCGGCAGCTCACACCGTCCGCACGCTTCCGGCGCTGTGCCGGGCGACCACCCGGGCGACCACCCGGACGCCGACGGGACCGGGGGAACCAGGTGCCCCGTCGGGTCGTTTCCCCCGCGTCACCAGTACGGTCGATCCGCACAGCCGCCGACCAACGGGAGAACCACCCATGACCACCGCCATCAACCGCAACAGCGACCGGCGGATCAGTCCCGTCTTCGTCGGGATCGTCGCCGTCACCGCGGTGGCAGGCTGGGCCGTGTGGGAGAGGTACGCGGCCAGCGCCGGTTTCGCCGTCTTCCTGTTCGTCACGGGCGGCTGGATCGTCTCGCTCTGCCTGCACGAGTACGCGCACGCCCGCAGCGCCCTGCACAGCGGTGACATCTCCATCCCCGGCAAGGGCTATCTGACGCTCAACCCGCTCAAGTACACGCACGCGCTGCTGAGCATCGTGCTGCCGGTGGTCTTCGTGATCCTCGGCGGGATCGGGCTGCCCGGCGGTGCGGTCTTCATCGAACGGGGCCGCATCCAGGGCCGCTGGAAGCACAGCCTCATCTCGGCGGCGGGCCCGCTGACCAACGCGCTGTTCGCCGTCGTCTGCACGGCGCCGTTCTGGCTGGGCGGGCTCGACGGGGTACCGATGGAGTTCCAGTACGCGCTGGCGTTCCTCGCGCTGCTCCAGGTCACCGGCGCGATCCTGAACTTCCTGCCGGTGCCGGGGCTCGACGGCTACGGAGTGATCGAGCCCTGGCTCTCGTACAGGATCCGCCGCCAGGTCGAGCCGTTCGCACCGTTCGGGCTGATCGCGGTGTTCGTCATCCTGTACATCGGCAGCGTGAACGAGGGCTTCTTCGACGCGGTCGACGCGGTGCTGCGGTGGCTGGGCGTCAGCAACCCGAACGCGGCCTACTGCGGGCAGAACCTCTACCAGTTCTGGACGAGCACCGACCCGTACTGCAAGGCGGGCGCCGGGCTCGGCTTCAGCCGGTGACGGTCGTCGTACGGGCCGCGCGCTCCGCCTTCGCCCTGCGCAGGTAGTACCAGGACATGTTGGACGAGAGTCCCGCGATCAGCACCCATACGATGCCGAGCAGATTGCCCTGGACGAAGGAGATGACGGCGGCTGCGACGGCGAGGACGCAGACGACGGTGGCGTACACGGCGAGGCGGGGCATGGGGGTCGGCTCCTGTCGGCGGCTTCCGGACTGCGGTCGTACGCCGTCCAGTGTCCCCCATGCCCGCCGCCCGGCGGACGCCGGTCAGACGTCCGTGGCGCGCAGGCCCGCGTGGGCCTTGTAACGGCGGTTCATCGAGATCAGGTTGGCGACCAGCGACTCGACCTGGTGGGCGTTGCGCAGCCGGCCCGCGAAGACGCCCCGCATGCCGGGGATCCGGGCGGCGAGCGCCTGGACGAGGTCCGTGTCGGCCCGTACCTCACCGAGCACCATCACATCGGTGTCGATCAGCTCGATCTCCGGGTCCTGGAGCAGCACCGCCGAGAGGTGGTGGAAGGCGGCGGTCACCCGGGAGTCCGGCAGGAGCGCGGCGGCCTGTTCGGCCGCGCTGCCCTCCTCGGGGGTGAGGGCGTAGGCGCCCTTCTTGTCGAAGCCGAGCGGGTTGACGCAGTCGATGACGAGCTTGCCCGCCAGTTCGGCCTTGAGGGACTCCAGGGTCTTGGCATGGCCGTCCCACGGCACGGCGACGATGATCACGTCGCTGCGGCTCGCGCAGTCGGCGTTGGCCGCGCCCTCGACGCCGTGGCCGAGTTCGGCCGCCGCCGCCTCGGCGCGCTCGGCGGCGCGCGAGCCGATGATCACTTTCTGTCCCGCCCTGGCCAGCCGGTAGGCGAGACCGCGGCCCTGGTCGCCGGTGCCGCCGAGCACGCCGACCACGAGACCTGACACATCGGGAAGGTCCCAGGGGTCCTTGGCGGGGGGCTTGGGCGCGGCGCTGCCGTCGTCAGTAGAAGTCATGCCACTGACATTAGTTCGCGTCGGCGGATCGCGTCGGCGCTCCCCGTTCGGGTGAGGCGCGGCCGATCGGCGGGTGTGGGCGGGGCGGGCTGCGGCAGGATGCGGCGCCATGGATGCCGTACGTGTCGCCCTGCTGCGGGAAGTTCTGGCCGGTACGCGCTGGCCGTCGGCGACCCGGCGGTTCGCCGGGACGCTGCGCTCCTCCGTCGTCCCGCAGGGCGGTGGGCTGCTGCTGGTCGGCACGGAGGAGTACGAGCCGTGGCATCTGGCGGCGCATCTGGTCGACGAGGCGGCCTGGTCGGGGCAGCCCGAGCTGGCCCCCACGCTGGTACGGCACCAGGTGCGGCCGGGCGAACCGGCTCATCTCGCCGTCGGGCTCGGCCGGCTCGCCGGGGCGGGCCGGGGCTCGACGCTGCTCGTGGTGGCGCCCGACCGACCGGGCGAGGGGCTGCTGGAGCGGGTGCACGACGCGCGCAGGGCCGGTGCGACGGTGCTGGCGCTCGACAGCGGCGACCCGGAGGTGCACGGCCTCGCCCACGAGGCGCTGACGGTGCTGGAGTCCGACGCGGTGCCGGGTGTGGACTTCGACACAGTGCAGCATCTGGTCAGCGCGGCGGCCGGGGAGAACAGCGTGCCGGGACCGCGCGGCCGGCGGCGCTTCAGGGACCGGCTCTCCCGGTTCGCCGACCGGCTGACGGCGCCGCCCCCGGCCCGCTGGTAGGGGGCGCGGCGCGGGAGCGCACCGTACGAAACGCGGTTGCACCGCGCACCCTCAGGAGATCGGGCTCAGGAGATCGGGCTCAGGAGGTCGGGCCGTCGCCGCGGTTCGCGTCGTGCCAGTGGGGGTCGTTCTCCCACTCCTCGTTGCGCTCGCGCGCCGTCTCCATCGCGTGCTCGGCCTCCTGGCGGGAGGCGTAGGGCCCCATCCGGTCCTTGGCCGGGCAGTCGGGGCCCTCCTCGACCTTCTTGTGCTGCAGGCAGTAGTACCACTCGCCGGGTTTGCCGGCTGTGCGCTTCTTGAACAGGGCCATCTTCATTCCTTCCCTCGACGCCATGCTGCCCCATGAGGGGCGTTCGAACGCTGGATAGACTCTTTGTTATGTCTGGCCAGTCGCTGCTCGTACCAGGGGAGCTCTCTCCCGCACGCTCCGTCCCCGGAAACATCCGGCGCCCCGAGTACGTCGGGAAACCGATGCCGGCGCGGTACACCGGGCCTGAGGCGCAGACCGACGAGATCATCGAGCGGATGCGGATCGCGGGCCGGATCGCGGCCGACGCGCGGGAGGAGGCGGCGAAGCACATCGCGCCCGGGGTGACCACGGACGAGCTGGACCGGGTGGCCCACGCGTACATGTGCGACCACGGCGCCTACCCCTCGACGCTCGGCTACCGGGGCTTCCCCAAGTCGCTGTGCACCTCGGTCAACGAGGTGATCTGCCACGGGATCCCGGACTCGACCGTGCTGCGGGACGGCGACATCGTGAATCTGGACGTCACCGCCTACATCCACGGTGTGCACGGCGACACCAACGCCACGTATCTCTGCGGCGATGTGGACGAGGAGTCGCGGCTGCTCGTCGAGCGGACCCGCGAGTCGCTGAACCGCGCGATCAAGGCCGTCAGGCCGGGCCGGCAGATCAATGTCATCGGGCGCGTCATCGAGTCGTACGCGAAGCGCTTCGGCTACGGCGTGGTCAGGGACTTCACCGGGCACGGCATCAATACCTCGTTCCACTCGGGTCTGGTGATCCCGCACTACGACAGCCCGCAGGCCACGACCGTGATCAAGCAGGGCATGACGTTCACCATCGAGCCGATGCTGACCCTCGGCGGACACGACTACGACATGTGGGACGACGGCTGGACGGTCGTGACGAAGGACCGCAGGCGGACGGCGCAGTTCGAGCACACGCTGGTGGTGACGGCGACGGGGGCCGAGATCCTCACGCTGCCCTGAGCCGGGCGCCGGGTGGCGGGAGCCATGAGCCGGGTGGCGGACGCCGGGGTGGCGAAGTCTTACCGACAGCACGTCGGGAAACTGTTGACTTAGGTAAGCCTAAGTTAGAGGATCGGTGCTGGCGGCGCGCTGTGCCGCCGGCGCAGGCGCGTTCGCCTGCTCCCGCACCTCTCGGCCCCGGAGGCCAGCCTTGGACGCAACCGCCACCGCCACCCCGTTCTCCACCCTCCTGCGCGAGGCCACGCACGAGGAGCACACCCGGACGAACACCTCCACCTTCATGACCGACATGCTCGACGGCGGGCTCGGCGTGGACGCCTACACCCGGTACACCGAGCAACTGTGGTTCGTCTACGGGGCGCTGGAACGCGCCACCGACCTGCTGGCGGACGATCCGGTGGCCGGCCCCTTCGTCCGGACGGAGCTGGCCCGCACGCCCGAGCTGGAGCGCGATCTCGCGTATCTGAAGGGCGCCGACTGGCGCACCGGGCTGGAGCCGCTGCCGGCGACGGCCACATACGCGGCGCGAATAGAGGAGTGCGCCCGCACCTGGCCGGGCGGTTACGTCGCCCACCACTACACGCGCTACCTCGGCGACCTGTCCGGCGGCCAGATCGTCCGCGACACGGCGGAGAAGACCTGGGGCTTCGCCCGCAAGGGCGACGGGGTGCGGTTCTACGTCTTCGAGTCGATCGCCAACCCGGCGGCCTTCAAGCGGAGTTACCGCGAGATGCTCGACACGGTGGCGGCCGACGAGCTGGAGAAGCGCCGCATGGTCGAGGAGTGCAAGCGCGCTTTCGACTTCAACGGCGCCGTGTTCGCCGAGCTGACCGCGTCCTTCTCACGCACCGCGTGACCGTACCGGGGCCGGACGCTCCCTAGGCGGGGTCGTCGCCCGCAGGCCCCAACAACCGCACCCGGCCGCCGAGTTCGATCTCGCCGTCCGGGGCGGGCGCCGTGATGAGCTGGGAGCCGCGGCCCTGGGTGATGTTCAGGGCGCGGCCGAGCCGGTCCGTGAGCAGCAGCGCCGCTGCGCCCGTGGCCTCGTCCTCGTCGATGCCGTCGTCCCGGCGCGGAAAGGCGCGGGCCCTGACCCGGCCCGCCGCCTCGTCCTGCCAGGCCCAGGCGTAGAGCCAGCCCTCGCCGGGCGGCGGCGCGGGCAGCGCGTCGACCTCGGCGACGGAGCCGTACTGCCGCAGCTCGCGCGGCGGCGCCCATTCGGGCCGTGCGGTGATCCAGGTGAACTCGCCGTCCTGGCGCACCCACACCTCGCCCGCCGGCGGGTTGACCGCTTCCACGTCGAGCAGCCAGGCGACCCCCACCAGCGGGTGTCCCGCGAACGGCAGCCGCAGCCCCGGTGTGTAGATGTCCACCACGCCGCGCTCCGGGTCGTCGACGAACACCGTCTCGCTGTAGCCGAGTTCGGCGGCGATGGCCTGCCGGGACGCCTGGTCGGGATGGTTTCCGCCCTCGCGCACGACGCCGAGCATGTTGCCGTGCCGGCCGTCGGCGGCGCAGAAGACGCGGAGCACGTCGATGTCAGTCACCCCGGCATTGAAGCACCACGGCGCGCACGGCCGCACCGCCGGTTCTCGGGCGGTGCGGCCGTGCGCGTGCGCTGTCGGGTCAGCCGGCGTGCGGTGCCGTACGGCGGCGGCGCGCGGCGAAGACGACGGCTGCGCCCGCCGCAGCGATGGCGCCGGCGGCGCCGAGGAGGGCGCCGGTGGGCAGGTCGGAGCCGGTGGAGGCGAGGGCGCCGGTGTCGGTCGTCAGACCGCTGCCGCCGACGGAACCGCCGCCCGTGGTGCCGCCGGTGCCGGAGCCGCCCGTGCTGCCGGACGGGCTGTCCGTGCCACCCGTACCGCCGTTGCCGCCGATGCCGCCGGGGAGGTCGGCGTCCGCGTCCAGGGAGACCGCGAGTGTGAGCGTGTCGAGGGCCGTGCCCGCCGGGTACATCCCGCCGAACGCCTTGGTGCCGTCGGCGGTGAGGGTCGCGGGGACGGCGCTCAGGGTCAGCACGCCGTCCTTGGCGGCGAGTTCACCGGCCGGGAGGTCGAGCGTGGCGAAGGTCAGGTCCTGGTACGTCGAGACCTTGCGCGTCTCGCGGTCCTTGGTGGCCACATCGGCGACGAGCGTGCCCTTGCCGTCCTTCACCGCGACCTGGAAGCCGCTGAGGGTGAGGTCGAGGACGTACTCGCCTGCCTCCTGGTGGCCGAGGAAGCGGACGCTGCCGCCGAAGGACGCGGCCAGGCTCTGCGCGTCGGCGTCGAAGGTGCCGGTGCCCTTGGGGAAGCGGTACGCGGCGCCCGACTGGGTGGCGCCCGCGGCGAGTTCGACCTTGCCGGCCGCGATCGGGCCCGTGATGTACGTACGGAAGGACTCCTTGACGCCCCAGTCGAGGTTGCCGTCCACGATCGCGCCGTCCACGGCGGCCGGCTGGGAGGCGGAGGGCGGGACCGGGGTCGAGCCGGTGGGCGTCGGGGTGGGCTTCGTGGTCGCGGGCGGGTCGGTGGGCGCGGTCTCGGTGGGGGTGGGCTCCGGGTCTGTGCCGGGGTCGGTGACGGTCGGCGAGGGGTCGGGCTCCGGGGTCGCGTAGTGGACGGCGAGCGTGGCCGGGTCGAGCGCCGTGCCTTCCGCGTACATGCCGTTGAACGCCTTGGCGCCGTCGGCGGTCAGCTTGGCCGGGATGTCCTTGAAGACCATCGCGCCGTCGGCCGTCTCCGGGCGGACGCCCGCCAGGTCGATCGAGGCGAGGTCGATGTCGTCCTGGGTGGCGCCGTTGAGGGTGACGTCCGCCTGGATGGCGCCTGTGGTGCCCTCGGTGACGAGCTTGACGTCGGCGACCTTGATGTCGAAGCCGTGGGCGGCCGACGAGAAGCGCACGGCGCCGTCGAAGTCCGTGCTGACGTTGTGGGTGGCCGGGTCGTAGGAGCCGGTGCCGTTGCCGAAGGTGAAGGCGCCGTTGCCGGCCGCCTGGGTGGCGCCGTCGGACGGGGTGACGGTGCCGGCGGCGATACCGGTCACGTAGGAGCGGAAGGACTGCTTGAGGCCCCAGTCCAGGGTGGAGTCGGTCAGCGCGAGCTTCGGTGCGGCGGCGGGCGCCGCCTGCGCCGCGGCGGGTCTGCCGGCGGCGAACGCCGGGAGCGCGAAGGCCGTCGCTCCCAGGGCGGTCACCGTCGCTACGGCGGCGGCGAGTGCTATGGGACGGGCGGTGGTTGCCATGGTTCGGAGGTCTCCTCTGAGGTGGTGTGTCGTGCTGCGTGAGGGGGTGGTGCGAGCGGGCTCAGCGCGCGGTGCGTCGCCTGAGGGCGACGTACACGCCGAGTGCCGCGAGGACGAGCACACCGGCGCCGATCGCCGCGTAGGTCCCGGCGCCGGTGGACGGCGCGGACGAAGCGGCTTCGGCGGGCTGCTCGGTGGGGTCGGTGGTGGCGCGCGGCGGCGCGGACGGCGCCGCCGACGCGGCCAGGGCGGTGTCGCTGCCGAGGTCGGGCAGGGCGGGCAGTTGGGCCTTCGTGTCGACGGCGACGGCGAGCGAGAGGGGGTCCATCGCCGTGCCCGCCCCGTAGAGGGAGCCGAAGACCTTGGCGCCCCGCGAAGTGAGCTTGGTGGGAGCCTCGTTGACCCGTACCAGCCCCTTCTTGGCGGTGAGGTCCTGCGCGGGGAACGTCACCAGGGGCACGGCGTTCGCGGACAGCGTGCCGGTGCCGTCCTTCACCCGCACGGTGACCTTGGTCAGTGTCAGGTCGAGTCCGGTGCCCTGGAAGCGGACACTGCCGTCGAAGGCCGCGTCCAGTGTGCGGTGGGCGGGGTCGTAGCTGCCCTTCCCGCGCGGGAAGCGGAACAGCGCGCCGCCGTCCTGCGCGCCGCCGCTCAGCGTCCACTTCCCCTGGGCGATGGGGCCGGTGACGTACTCGCGGTAGGTGCGGCGGACGCCCCAGTCGACGGCCGCCGTCCGGAAGGCGCCGGCGGTGTGTTTCTTCGGTGTGCGGGATTTCGGTGTGCCCGGTTTCGACGCGGACGTCGTCGCCGGGGCCGGCTCGGCGGGGGTCAGTGTGTCGACCGAGAGGCTGACCGGGTCGAGCGCGGTACCGGCCGTGTAGTACCCGGCGAAGGCGGTGGCGCCCTGCGCGGTGAGCCTGGCAGGGAGGTTGTTGAGGGTGACGGGGGTCGAGCCGCCGCGCATGGAGATGCCGGACAGGCCGAGGGTGGCGAGCGGGACCTGGGCTGCCGTACTGACCCTGCCGGACCCCTTGGCCTTGCTGGTCATGTCCGCGTAGAGGGTGCCCGCGCCGCCGGAGATCCGCACCGTCGGCCGGCTGATGGTGAGGTCGAGTTCGTACGAGCCGTCCGTCTTGCGGTGGCCGAGGAAGTGCACGCCGCCCGAGAAGCCGGCCCGCAGCGCGCCGCTGTCCGGGTCGTAGGAGCCGGTGGCCGAGTGGAACTGGAACTGGCTGCCGCCGACGGTCGCCGCGCCTCCGGTGAGGCGCCAACTCCCGTTCGCGATGGGCCCGGTGACATAGCTCTGGAACGAGGACTTGATGCCCCAGACGAGTCTGCCGCCCCGCACCGTACGGTCCGCCGCCTGCGCGCCGCCTGCGGGGAGCAGCGCTCCCGGCAGGGCGACGAGCAGTGCGGCGGCAAGTACGCGCACGGGTCTGAAGGGCAGCATAGCGGGACTCCTGGAGGGCGTGGGAGATACGGGACTCGCTAGGAAGGTAAGGCTAACCTAAGCTACATTCAAGCCAGAGCGGAACCCTCCGCCACCACAGGAACAGGACGGTGCACTCCGTGCACAGATCACGCCTGGCGGGTGCACTCGTCTCGGTGCTCGCCCTCGCCATGACCGCGACCGGCTGCGGCGCCGACGGTGGCACCAGCGCGAGCAGCACCGGCACCGCCGCACGCCCGGTCGACCGCGTCGAGCCGCTGGCGACAACCCCCGTACCCCGGCTGCCCGTCACCGTCGACTCCGCCGACGGCGGCAGGACCACCGTCACCTCGACCGACCGGATCGTGCCGCTCACCGGCTCGCTGAGCGAGATCGTCTTCACCCTGGGCCTCGGCAAGCACGTCGTGGCGCGCGACATCACCGCCACCTTCGCGCAGGCGGCCCAACTGCCCGTGGTGACACGGGCGCACGACGTCTCGGCGGAGAGCGTGCTCTCCCTGCGCCCCACGCTCGTCATCGCCGACACGACCACGGGACCCGCCGAGGCCGTCGACCAGATACGCGCCGCCGGTGTGCCGCTGCTCGTCGTGAAGCCGGCGAAGTCGCTCGCCGATGTGGGCCCCCGGATCGACACGGTGGCCGCGGCCCTCGGCGTCAAGGCGGCGGGCACCGCGCTCAAGGAGCGTACGGAGCAGCGGATCGCCGCCGTACGGAAGGACATTCCGGCGCACGGGAAGGGCGGCGGGCCCCGGGTCGCCTTCCTCTATCTGCGCGGTTCGGCCTCGGTGTATCTGCTCGGCGGCGCCGGGTCCGGGGCGAGTTCGCTGCTCGAAGCGGCCGGAGCCGTCGACGCGGGCAAGGCGTCCGGGCTGCGGAAGGACTTCACGGCCATCACCAGCGAGGCGCTGGCGAAGGCGGCGCCCGACGCGATCCTCGTCATGACCAAGGGACTTGAGTCCGTGGGCGGCCCCGAAGGGCTGGTGAAGATCCCGGGCGTCGCGGAGACCCCGGCGGGGATGGACCGCAGGATCGTCTCGGTCGACGACGGGGTCCTGCTGAACTACGGCCCGCGCACCGACGAGGTGCTGAAGTCGGTCGTCGACCAGCTCTACCCGGACGGGAAGTGACGGGCCGTGACATCGACGTCACGACCGACGTCCGGACCGACGCCGTCCCCGGCGTCACGTACGTCCGCCGCGCCGCGCGTACGGCTGCCCGGTAACACCGCGCTGCTGACCGGCGGGATGCTCGCCGCGCTGCTGCTCCTCGCGCTGCTCTCCGCCGGCATCGGCGCGTACCACATCCCCTTCGGCGACGTACTGGCCTCCGTACAGCACCGGTTGGGGCTCGGCGGTACCCCGCTCGACCGGGTCGGCGAGAGCGTCCTGTGGAACGTACGGCTGCCGCGCGTGGTGCTCGCGCTGCTCGTCGGCTCGTCGCTGGGCTGCGCCGGGGCCCTGATGCAGGGGGTGTTCGGCAATCCGCTCGCCGAACCCGGCGTCATCGGGATCTCGTCCGGGGCCGCCGTGGGCGCCGTCGCCTCGATCGCGCTGGGGCTGACCTTCTTCGGCAACTGGACGGTGACCGTCTGCGCGTTCGCCGCCGGGCTGGTGACCGTCCTGCTGGTGTACGCGCTGTCCCGCTCCGGCGGCCGTACGGAAGTGGTGACCCTGATCCTCACCGGCATCGCGGTGAACGCGTTCGCCGGGGCGCTGATCGGTCTGTTCATCTTCTTCGCCGACAGCGCGCAGATCAGCCAGATCACCTTCTGGCAGCTCGGCTCGCTGGCGCAGGCGACCTGGCCGAAGGTGCTCGCCGTGCTGCCGTGCGCGCTGGCGGGCCTCGCCGTGGCGCCGTTCTCCGCAGGCAAGTTGGATCTGCTCGCGCTCGGTGAGCGGCCCGCCCGCCATCTCGGCGTCGATGTGGAGCGGCTGCGGGTGGTGCTGGTCCTGGTGGTGGCGCTGCTCACGGCGGCCGCCGTCGCCGTGGCCGGAATCATCACGTTCGTCGGACTGCTCGTACCGCACCTGCTGCGGATGGCGCACGGGCCCGGACACCGGTTCTTGGTGCCGGGCAGCGCACTGGGCGGCGCGCTGGTGCTGGTGGCGGGCGATCTGGCGGCCCGTACGGTCGCCGCGCCCGCCGAGCTTCCGCTGGGGGTGCTGACGGCCCTGTTCGGCAGCCCGTTCTTCTTCTGGCTGCTCCGCAGGACCCGGCGCGGACAAGGTGGCTGGGCATGATCATCAACCGTCTCTTCGGTGACGCGCGCGGACTCGCGCTGCCCGAACGCCCCTCCCCCGGCGCGCCCGTCGCCGAAGCCACCGGACTCCATGTCCGGCTCGGCGCGCGCTCCGTGCCCACCAAGGACACGCCCGGTAGGGACGTGCTCGCCGGGATCGATCTGCGGGTGCGCGCCGGTGACGTGCTCGCGCTCGTCGGACCCAACGGCGCCGGCAAGTCCACGCTGCTCGCCGCGCTCGCGGGCGATCTGCCGCCCACGGACGGCGGGATACGGCTCTGCGGCCGTCCCGCCGCCGACTGGTCGGCCGCCGAACTCGCCCTGCGCCGCTCCGTGCTGCCCCAGGCCGCCACCCTCTCGTTCCCGTTCCCGGTCGGGGATGTCATACGGATGGGCCGGGCGCCCTGGGCGGGCACGGAGCGGGCCGACGAGGACGAGGCGGCCGTCGCGGAGGCGATGGCGGCCACCGAGGTCGGCGCGTTCGCCGGCCGGCCCTTCTCCGCGCTCTCCGGCGGCGAACGGGCCCGGGTCGCGCTGGCGAGGGTGCTCGCCCAGCGGACCCCGCTGCTGCTGCTCGACGAGCCGACGGCCGCGCTCGATCTGCGCCACCAGGAACTGGTGTTGCGGATCTGCCGGGAGCGGGCGGCCGCCGGGGACGCCGTCGTGGTCGTCCTGCACGATCTGGGGCTCGCCGCAGCGCACGCCGACCGCGTCGCCGTACTGCACGACGGCGTGATCGCCGCCGAGGGACCGCCCGCCGAGACC
This sequence comes from Streptomyces sp. NPDC087906, assembly GCF_055584925.1. Classification (NCBI taxonomy): domain Bacteria; kingdom Bacillati; phylum Actinomycetota; class Actinomycetes; order Kitasatosporales; family Streptomycetaceae; genus Streptomyces; species Streptomyces sp. NPDC087906. The sequence goes on along the minus strand of NZ_JBVJLC010000009.1, from coordinate 134,279 downwards.
CTGGACGCCGAACTGCTCAGCCGGGTCTACCGGCAGCCCGTCGAGGTGTTTCCGCACCCGCGGACGGGGGTGCCGCTCGTGATCCCCGAGCGAGCACCGAAACCGCCTTCTTGACCTGCGCTTTACCTGATCGTGGGACGACCCGCAGCAGACCGTGACCGCACTGTGTCCCGGACCTGAAAGTGACCGAAGAGTGAGATACGTATCACTGGACGGACGCCCATCGGCCAGGTAAGCCTTCGTTAAGTTAGGTCTGCCTCACCTGCTCGTGCCACCTACCTCTTCCAGCCATTGTGGAGCCCCGCATGCGCCCCGTCCGTCTCTCCGTCGTCACCGCGGCCACCGCACTGGCCGCTCTGACCGCCGTCACCGGCTGCGCCGACAAGAGCGACTCCAAAGCCTCCAGCGGCGGCAGCGGCTCCATCCAGGTCACCGCCAAGGACGACTCCTGCACCGTCTCGAAGAAGTCGTTCCCCTCGGGCCATGTCGAACTGGCCGTGGAGAACAAGGGTTCCAGAGTCACCGAGGTCGAACTGCTCTTCCCCGACGACCGGATCGTCACCGAGCGCGAGAACCTCGGCCCCAGCACCAGCGCGAAGATCACCGCCGAGGTGAAGGCCGGTTCGTACGAGATCGCCTGCATCCCCGGCATGAAGGGCGACGGCATACGCCAGAAGGTCACCGTCACCGGCGGTACCGCCGCCAAGCGCAGCCCGGAGATGGACGCGGCCGTCGCCGGCTACCGCAAGTACGCGCAGGAGCAGGCCGACGCGACGCTGCCGAAGGTGAAGGTGTTCACCGACGCCGTGCGCGCGGGTGACCTGGAGGCCGCCAAGAACGCCTTCGCGCTCTCCCGCGTGGGCTGGGAGCGCACCGAGCCGGTGGCCGAGTCCTTCGGCGACATCGACCCGAAGACGGACACCCGCGCCGACGGCCTGGAGGCGGGCCAGAAGTGGACCGGCTGGCACGCGCTGGAGAAGCAGCTCTGGCAGGACAAGAAGCTCGGCTCCGACGCGGCGCCGCTCGCCGACCTGTTGGACAAGGACCTCGCCGACTGGCAGCAGCGCGTGGGCAAGGCCGAGATCACCCCGACCTCCATGGCCAACGGCGCCAAGGAGCTGCTGGACGAGGTCGCTTCGGGGAAGGTCACGGGCGAGGAGGACCGCTACAGCCACACCGACCTGTCCGACTTCAAGGCGAACGTCGAGGGCGCCCAGCAGGCGTACGAACTCCTCAAGCCCATCGCGTCGAAGAACGACGCGGCGCTCACCACCGAGCTGGACAAGCAGTTCACCGCGATCGGCGCGCTGCTCGACAAGTACCGCAGCACGTCGAGCCCCGACGGCTTCGTCTCGTACGACAAGGTCACCAAGGAGCAGCGCAAGGAGCTTTCGAACGGCGTGAACGCGCTCGCCGAGCCGCTCTCGAAGCTCGCTGCCGCCGTCACCAAGTAAGCCCGGGATGAGGCCGAGCAAGACCGAGATGAGGGGAGAGCCCACGATGGACGAGGCGACCAACTCGTCTTCCCCGTCGCGCCGTTCGCTGCTGGGCTGGGGCGGCGCCGGGCTCGCGCTCGGCGCCGCCGCGGCCGGCGGTACGGTCGCGGCCCTGCGGGACGGGGGCGGTGACTCGGCGGCGCCCGCCGCCGATACGGGCGCCGCCGTGGCCTTCCACGGCCCGCACCAGGCCGGGATCGCGACCGCGGTACAGGACCGGCTGCACTTCGCCTCGTTCGACGTGACGACGGAAGACCGCGCGGAACTGGTCCAGTTGCTGAAGGACTGGACGCGGGCCGCCGAGCGGCTGACCGCGGGCAGCACCATCGGCGAAGGCGCCTTCGGCGGTATCGACGAGGCGCCGCCGGACGACACGGGCGAGGCGGTCGGGCTTCGCCCGTCCCGGCTCACCCTGACCGTGGGCTTCGGCCCAGGCCTGTTCGCCAAGGGCCGGTTCGGGCTCGAAGGACAGCGCCCGCCGGCCCTGGCCGACCTGCCGAAGTTCCCCGGCGACAACCTCGACCCGGCGCGCAGCGGCGGCGATCTGTGCGTCCAGGCCTGCGCCGACGACCCGCAGGTCGCGGTGCACGCGATCCGCAACCTGGCGCGGATCGGCTTCGGCAAGGTCGCCGTCCGCTGGTCCCAACTGGGCTTCGGCAAGACCTCGTCCACCACCCCCGACGCCCAGACGCCGCGCAACCTCTTCGGGTTCAAGGACGGCACGGTCAACATCTCGGGCACCGACACCAAGACGCTCGACGAGCATGTCTGGGTGCCGGAGAAGGACGGGCCCGGCTGGATGACCGGCGGCTCCTACCTCGTGGCCCGCCGGATCTCGATGCGCATCGAGATCTGGGACCGCACCGGGCTCAAGGAGCAGGAGGACGTCTTCGGCCGCGACAAGGGCGAAGGCGCCGCCTACGGCAAGGCGCACGAGCGTGACAAGCCCAACCTCAAGGCGCTGCCGCCGACTTCGCACGTACGCCTGGCCCACCCCGACACCAACAACGGGGCCAGGCTGCTGCGCCGCGGCTACTCCTTCACCGACGGCACCGACGGACTCGGCCGGCTCGACGCGGGGCTGTTCTTCCTCGCGTACCAGCGCGACATCCGCGACGCCTTCATCCCCGTACAGACGCGCCTCGCGCGCACCGACGCGCTCAACGAGTACATCCAGCACGTGGGTTCAGCGGTCTTCGCGATCCCGCCGGGCGTCCGCGACAAGGACGACTGGTGGGGCCGGGCCCTGGTCTCCTGAGCAACTGATCTCCTGAGCAGAAGGGTCCCGCCGTGTTCGGCAACTATCTCATCGGTCTGCGCGAGGGTCTTGAGGCCAGTCTCGTCGTCTGCATCCTGGTGGCCTATCTGGTGAAGACGGGCCGGCGTGACGCGCTGCGCCCGATCTGGATCGGGGTGGCCGTCGCGATCGTCATCGCGCTCGGTTTCGGCTTCGGGCTCGAATACGGCTCGCAGGAGATGACGTTCGAGGCGCAGGAGGCGCTCGGCGGTTCGCTGTCGATCGTCGCCGTCGGTCTGGTGACGTGGATGGTCTTCTGGATGCGGCGCACGGCGCGGCACTTGAAGTCGGAGCTGCACGGCAAGCTCGACACCGCGCTCCAGATGGGCACCGGGGCGCTGGTCGCCACCGCGTTCCTCGCCGTCGGCCGGGAGGGCCTGGAGACGGCGCTGTTCGTGTGGGCGTCGGTGCGCGCTTCGCAGGACGGCACCCACGGGCCGCTGCTCGGTGTGGTGCTCGGCATCGCGACCGCCGTCGTACTCGGGTACCTCTTCTACCGGGGCGCGATCCGGATCAATCTGGCCAAGTTCTTCACCTGGACCGGCGGCATGCTGGTGATCGTCGCCGCCGGCGTCGTCGCGTACGGTGTGCACGACCTCCAGGAGGCCGACATCCTCGGGGGGCTGACGAACACGGCCTTCGACATCAGCGACACGATCCCGCCGGACAGTTGGTACGGCACGCTGTTGAAGGGCGTCTTCAACTTCCAGCCCGATCCGACGGTCCTTCAGGCCGCGGTGTGGCTGGTGTACCTGATCCCGACGCTCGGCCTGTTCCTCGCCCCGGTAGGGTTCGGACGGTCAGCGCGGGGCGGGGTCAAGGAGCAGAAGGCGACCGATGAGAAGGCCGATTCGGGCAGCGGCGGGGCTCGCGACGGCGGCGGCGCTGTCGTTGGCGGCGAGCGGGTGCGTGACGGTGCACGGGGAGCTGGCGGTTCTTCCGGCGGTCCAGCGCGGTGAGGCCGCCAAGGCCCTGGCGCGGTTCACCGACGCGTACAACGCGGCCGACAAGGCGTACGATCCGGCGCTCGACGCGAACCGGGTGACCGGCGCGCTCGGCGCGATCAACCAGGCGGGGCTCAAGGCGCGGAGCATCACGAGCCCCGAAGGCAACGCCGGGCACCAGGACCTCGAACTGACCGACCCGGTCTTCACCATCCCCAAGAAGGCGGGCTGGCCTCGGTGGTTCCTCGCCGTCGCCGACAGCAACCGCGACGCGGACAGCGGTCCCGGGGACAACAGTTGGGTGCTGGTGTTCCTGCGGCACAGTGTCAGCGAACCGTGGCAGGCGGCGTACTTGACGATCCTGTCCCCCGACGAGATCCCCGAGTTCAAGACGGACAAGGACGGTTGGGCGCAGCCGGTGCCGGCAGCCAGCACCGCGACGGCGGTGCGGCCCAAGGAGCTGAGCGGCCAGTACGCCTCGTATCTGCGGAGCGGGCGGCCCGCCAACTTCGCGCCGGGCCCGCACACCGACGGGTGGCGCGCCGACCGCGCGAAGGACGCCAAGCTGCCGGGGCTCAGCACGCAGTACATCGACCAGCCGGTGGCCGGCGGGGACTTCGCGCCGCTGGGGCTCGCCACGGAGGACGGCGGCGCGCTGGTGTTCTTCACGACGCGGTTCTTCGAGCGGCAGACGGCGGCGAAGGGCTACCGGCCGAAGGTGAGCGCCGATGTGGAGGCGCTGATGACGGGCGACGTGACGAACACCATCACCCAGGAGTCGGTGTCGAGCGCGGCCGTGTACGTGCCGAAGCGCGGCGCCGACCCGTCGCAGGTGGTCGTGGCGGGCCGGCTCCAGGGCATCACGGGAGCGAAGGGCTCGTGACGCCGCGGCGGACGGGCTCGTAAGGCCGCGGCGCCGGGGATCACCACGCTGGAACGAAAGGCTCGTCACGCCGGAGCGAAGGGCTCGTAAGGGCTCGTAAGGGTCGTAAGGGCTCGTAGCCGGCGGCGCTCAGCGGCCGAGCGGCCAGGCCACCGCGTGCGGGTCCAGCTCGCCGTTCTCCCCCGCGTACCGGGCACAGGCGTCGGTCAGCGTCTCCAGCAGCGACAGCGGATCGGGCAGCGGATGCTCGGGGCCGCGCAGCCATCCCACGGACAGCTCGCCGGGCAGCCGGGCGGGCGGTACGAGCACGTAGCTGCCCCGGCAGTGCCAGCGCAGCCCCGGGTGCTCGTCCATCGTCTCGGGGTGGCAGTCCAGCTCGCAGGGCCACCACTCGTCCTCCTCCTCGGGAGTGCCGCGGGTGGCGGTGAAGAACAGCATCCGGTCGCCGCCCGAATCGGCGACGGGCCCGACCTCGACACCGGCGTCCAGCAGCCGCTCCAGCGCCCTGCTGCCCGCTTCGAGCGGTACGTCCAGCACGTCGTGGACCGTGCCGGTCGCCGTGATGAAGTTCGCCAGGGGCTGGTTGCGCGCCCAGCGCTCGATCTGCGCGCGGTCGGTGGTCGACTGCGTCTGCCAGGCGAACGAGATGGGGTGCCTGGCCGGGGTGGGACAGCCGATCCGGTCGCACGAACACCGGTAGCCGACGGGATGCGCCGCCGGGGCTATGGGCATACCGGCCTCGGCGACGGCGAGCAGCAGACCTTCCCTGGCCGCCGCTTCGCCCTCGCGGGCGGAGTCCGCCGCGGCCTTCTTGGGGCGGCGTCGCAGCCACTGGGGAATCCTGCCGTCCGTGCCGCGATAACGGCCGAAATCGTCGCCCATGTATCCCCTCACAACCCTCGCGCTCGCCCCTGCGGACTCTGCCATGGTCGCACCATCCTGCTACCCGCCGGGCCGCTCTCCCCAACCGGGGGCGCGGGCCGAGGTGCCGGGCGGGGGTTCATCACGGACTATGTACTGATATGCGGTACCGGTACGGGCGGCCGGGGGGTACGAACCACCCGATCGGATCACAGCGGTCCGGCCGCTCGGGGCGGACCATGGCTCTCACGCACAATGTCGTGCGCACCATCGCTCGTGAGGAGCCCACATTGCCTCGTGAAGCCTCGCCCCGCCGGTACCTGATGTGCCCGCCGGTCCACTTCAGGGTGACGTATTCGATCAACCCGTGGATGGATCCGGCCAAGCCGGTGGACCTGCCGCTCGCCCTCGCCCAGTGGGAGGACCTGCGCGACCGCTATCTGGCCCTCGGCCACCGCGTGTCCCTGCTGGAGCCGCGCCCCGAACTGCCCGACATGGTGTTCGCGGCGAACGGCGCCACCGTCATCGACGGGCGCGTGCTCGGTGCCCGCTTCGCCTACGAGGAGCGCGTACGGGAGGCCGAGATCCATCTGGAGTGGTTCCGCTCCCGCGGCTACACCGACGTGCTCGAACCGGCGCACATCAACGAGGGCGAGGGCGACTTCGCCGTCACCGGTTCATATGTGCTGGCGGGGCGGGGCTTCCGGTCGAGCCCGCTGTCGCACAGCGAGGCCCAGGAGTTCTTCGGGCGCCCGGTGATCGGGCTCGATCTCGTAGATCCGCGCTACTACCACCTGGACACCGCGCTGTGCGTGCTGGACGAGGCGGCGGACGAGATCATGTACTACCCCGGCGCCTTCTCACCGGGCAGCAGGGCCGTACTCGCCCGGCTCTTCCCCGACGCGCTGATCGCCGACGAGGAGGACGCCGCTGCGCTCGGTCTGAACGCGGTCAGTGACGGACGTCACGTACTGCTGCCGCAGGCGGCCGTCGGACTGTACGAGCCGCTGCGGGAACGGGGCTTCGAGCCGGTCGGCATCGATCTCGGTGAACTGCTCAAGGGCGGCGGCAGCGTGAAGTGCTGCACGCAGGAGCTGCGCGACGCGGGAACTGCGGGCTGACCCGGGGCCGGCACGTCTCAGCAGCCCGCTGAGGCGTGCCGGGCCGGGTCGCGGGGTGCCGGCACATGCGCGACGGGCCGGGCGAACGGCAGCCCGCCGAGCAGGAATTCGCAGCCCGTCAGCTCGATGACGCGGTGCGTCAGCGGCTGTGGACGACGAAGTGTCAGGACACCGCCGGCCTTTGTGACGTCGAGGGAGGCGAGCAGGAACGAGTTGAGCCCGCTGCAGTCGCAGAAGGTGACGGCGGACAGATCGATGTCGACGGTCAGCACGCCGTCGTTCAGGCATCCCTGGACCGACTCGCTGATCAACGAGGCCATGTCCAGATCGATTTCGCCGGACAGAGTGAGCAACGTCCGGTCCGTACTGTCGTGTCGGCGGACAGTCAGTTGGGGTTGCGGCATGACGCCTCGGTTCGGAAGACCCGCCGGTCGGCTGTCGCGGACGGACCGGGCTTCCGATCCTTCCGACGTACGTCCGGTCGGGCGTGCTCCGGCGGCTGCGTCTCGCAACGCCCTACCACCGGCCGCCGGGGTCTCGGGCGTCTCCCGAAGCATAGTCCCGCCAGGGGCCGCACGGGCGGTCGCAGGGCATCTGTCTCAGTCGGTGTCCGGCGGCCAGGCGTCGCCCCAGGCCGTGTCACGCGCGGCCCGGTACAGCGGCCCCTGCCGCTTGGCGACGATCGTCCGGAGCAGCCCGTCGTCCACGGTGCACAGGTCGAGCAGTACCTGCCCCTTGCGGATCTGCGGCTTGCGGACCACCCGCGCCGGTACGGGAACCGCGTCGGAAAGCGGCGCGGCGACCGGCACCGCGTCCCCCTTCGGTTCGTCGACCTGTAGTTCGTCGACCTGTAGTTCGTCGACCTTCGGTTCGTCGACCTGCGGTTCGTCGAAACGTACCGCCGCCACGTAGCTGAACTTCTCGTCCTCGTACGGCAGTGAGCCGCCCTTCACCTGCCGGTGCAGCGACGACCTGCTGACCCGGGCGGCGAAGTGGCACCAGTCCGTGCCCTGTTCGATCGGGCAGCGGCCACTGTGCGGACAGGGCGCGACGATCCGCAGCCCGGCGGCGATCAGTTGGTCGCGGGCCTCGATGATCCGCAGATAGCCGTCGGGGGTGCCGGGTTCGACGATCACCACGGCCTGTCCCGCCCGCGCCGTCTCGTCGACCAGCGCGGCCCGGTCCCGTTCGGTCAGCTCCTTCAGCACGTACGAGACGGTCACCAGATCGGCCTCGGGAAGCTTCAGCGCACCGCCGATCCTCGCCCGCCGCCACTCGGCGGTGCGCGGCCCCACGGCGTGCGACCCCGCCGCCAGCTCCTTGCCCAGGTCGAGCGCGGGGGCGGCCCAGTCCAGCACGGTGGTCGTCCGGGGCGTACCGCCCTCGCCGGCCCCGCCGCCGCCCGGGGGCGTCTCGGGCCGCTGCTCCCAGACCGCTTCGGCGGCCCACACCGCCGCACCCGTGCCGCCGCCGACGTCGAGCTGGCTCGCCGGCTCCCAGTACGGGGCCGCGTCCGCCAGCGCTTCGAGCGCCGCGCGTACGGCTTCGAACGTCGCCGGCATCCGGTACGCGGCGTAGGCGGCGACGTCCGACCGGTCGCGCAGCAGGGGCGCGTCGGTCGGAGTGGTGCCCCGGTAGTTGGCGATCAGCCGGTCGACGGCCTGCCCGGCCTGGCTGGGCGGCAGCCCGTCGAGCAGTCCCGCGAGCGCGGCACGCAGGGCTTCCGCGGTGGAGAGGGTCGTGTCGTTCACCACCGAATCGTAGGGGGTACGGGACGGGCCGCCGGGGCGCGACGGCGCGGACGTAACGGTAAAGAATCGAACTGCTGCGGACAGTGAGGAAGTTGCTAGTCTGACCGGCACGGGGGACCACAGGGGGACCGAGGGACGATGAGACAGCGCGTCGTACGTCTGACTCTCGTGGCCGGGGTGACGGCGCTGGCGATGCTGCTCCTGCTCGCCATGTGCGGTGGCGGCGGTGGTGGCGTTGGTGGCGGGAAGAGCGACGGCCCGGGTGGGTCGGGCCGCTCCGGCGGCTCGGGCGGTCCGACATCCGCTTCGCACGCCGCGCCGGGTGCGGGGCCCGGCACACGGCTGACCGTGCCGCCCTCGTACGACACCGGGCGCGGCTGGGACATCGCGGCCGTCTCCCCCGACTACGCGACGGCGGCGACGACCGGCACCATCGCCTCACTGGAGCGGTCCGGCGCCGACCGGTTCCGGCTGCGGACGCTCGACTACGCGACGGGCACACCCCGTTGGACCGGTGCGCCGTGGCGACCGCTGTTCGCCGCCGACCGCTATCCCGACCGCTACCCCGGGCTGCTGTCCGTCACGAAGGGCGCCCGCGAGTACTTCGCGACCTGGTCGTACGGCAAGCTCGCCCCGCGCGGGCCCGCTCCGCCGGACTCCGTCGTGTCCCTCGACGTGTACGACGCGGCCGACGGCTCCCGGCACCATGTCGAAGTGCCGTGGTCCGGGGACCCGACGGTCTCCGCCGACGGACCGGGCATCCTGATCACCGACGGCCGGGCGACGAGCGCCGTCATGGACCCGGCGGACGGCCACGTGACCAAGGTCCCGCAGAAGTCGCTCGGTTATCCGAAGGACTGCCCCGGCTGCCGCAGCCTCACCGAGGTGCAAGGCGTCACGGACAAGGGCCTGTTGGTGGGCGGGGAGGGCGGGTTCTGGGTGCGCGGCGGCTGGTCCAGCCGTACGGTCGCACCGGCGGGCGCCGACCCGGCGACGGGCAAGGCCGCTTCGGCGGCCGCCGGTTACGTACTCGCGAAGTGGCAGCGTCCCAAGAGCGCCAAGGACGCGGCGACGCACGAGATCTGGGCCGTGCACGACGCGTCGACCGGCAAGGCCGTCGCCAGGGCCGGCTGCCGCAAACCGGCGATCGAGCCCGGCGAGGACCCGCGCCTCCTGGCGTCGCCCGGCGGGCACTTCCTGATCGCGGGGCGGCTCGCCTTCGACCTGGACGCGAAGACGGGCCGCTGCTTCGAGGAGCCCGACGGCACCGAGCCGCTGACCCTGACGTCGGTGACGGACTACGGCACGGCGTACGGCGCGAAGAACGCGCTGAGCGTGCCGGAAGCGGCGGCCGGCGGTGGCATCCCCTTCTCCGTCGACCTGGCGGCCGGTACCCCCGAGGCGCTGGCGGCCAATGTGCGGCTGCCGGTGGGAGAGGCGGCGGGGGTCGGCCTGTTCCGCTGGACGGACGCCCGGGACGTACCGCATCTGACGGGGTACCCGGAGCGCGGCTGACTACCGGGCCCCTCCCTACCCGGCGGGGACGGCTGCGCAGTGGCCTTACCTACGCGGCGGGCGCCGCTGCTCAGTGGCCTTACCTACGTGGCGGGCGCGGCTGCTCAGTGGCCTTACCCACGTGGCAGGCGCGGCTGCTCAATGGCCCTTGACCGGTGGCCGGTTGCGCTGCCAGGGCCGTACCAGACCGAAGAAGCACGCGACGGACCCGACCGCGCAGACCACCTGGACCACGGCCATCGGGACGGCCGTGTGCTCGCCCGCGATCCCGACGAGGGGCGAGGCCACGGCCCCGATGAGGAACGAGGACGTGCCGATGAGGGCGGAGGCCGAACCCGCGGCGTGCGGGGTGCGCATCAGCGCCTGCGTGTTGGTGTTGGGCATCGCGAGCCCCATCGCCGACATCAGGACGAACAGCGCGGCGGCCACGGGGAACAGGCCCACGTCCCCGAACACCCCGGACGTCATCAGCAGCAGCGACACCGCCGCGACGACGACCACACCGAGCCCGAAGGTGAGCGCCTTGTCCATGCTGACGCGGCCGACCAGGATCTTGCCGTTGATCTGCCCGACGATCATCAGGCCGACGGAGTTCACGCCGAACAGCAGGCTGAACATCTGCGGCGAAGCCCCGTAGATCTCCTGCACCACGAACGGCGAGGCGGACACGTACGCGAACAGCGCGGCGAAGGCGAGCCCGCCCGACAGCAGATAGCCGCTGAAGACCCGGTCGGCCAGCAGCGACCGCATGGTGCGCAGGGCGGTCCCCACTCCCCCGCTGTGCCGGCGCTCCGGCGGCAGCGTCTCGTGCAGGGACTTCCACACGACCAGCGTGAGCAGGATGCCGACGACGGTCAGCACCACGAACACCCCGCGCCAGTCGGTGATCCGCAGCACCTGGCCGCCGAGCACGGGCGCGATGACCGGCGCGACACCGGAGATCAGCATCAGGGTGGAGAAGAACCGCGCCATCTCGATGCCGTCATACAGGTCGCGCACCACGGCGCGGGCGATGACGATGCCGGCAGAGCCGGCGAGTCCCTGCAACAGCCGGAAGCTGATGAGGAGTTCGGTGTTGGGAGCGAGGGCGCAGATGGCGGTGGCGAAGATGTAGACGACCATCCCGAGCAGCAGCGGCTTGCGCCGCCCCCACCGGTCGCTCATCGGCCCGATGACGATCTGGCCGAGCGCCATGCCCGCGAGGCACGCGGTGAGGGTGATCTGCACGGTCGCGGCGGGCGCGCCCAGCGAGCGGGTGACCGCGGGCAGCGCCGGGAGGTACATGTCCATGGAGAGCGGCGGCAGTGCCGTGAGCCCTCCGAGTACGAGGGTGACCAGCAGACCGACGCGGCGGGTTGCGGGGGTACTGGTGGCTGTTTGGATGGATTCCTGCTGCCGCTGGCGCGGTATCTGCCCTTGTCGTTTACGAGTGGTTTGGCCGCCGTCCGGCATCCGCGTCTCCATGTAGTTGAATCGACTATCTATGCTCTCAGAGCGGCGGGGCCGGTCAGAACCAGTTAATGAGGCGTTGATGACAGCGGTACGAGCGGGACACGAACAAAAGGTGCGCTGGGGTGTTGTGGCCACCGGTGGTATCGCCGCGCGGTTCACCGAGGACGTCCAGGCACTGCCGGACGCCGAGGTGGTCGCGGTGGCGTCGCGCAGCGAGGCCCCGGCGAAGGAGTTCGCCGGCCGGTTCGGGATCCCTCGCGCGTACGGGGCGTGGGCGGAGCTGTTCGCCGACGACGAGGTGGATGTCGTCTACGTCGCCACCCCGCACTCCGCCCACCGCGAGGCGGCCGGCGCCGCGCTGGCGGCCGGCAAACCGGTGCTGTGCGAGAAGGCGTTCACCATCAACGCCCGTGAGGCGCAGGAGCTGGTGGCGCTCGCGGGCGAGCGCGGTCTGTTCCTGATGGAAGCCATGTGGATGTACTGCAACCCGGTGATCCGCCGGATGGTGCGGCTGGTACGGGACGGCGCGATCGGCGACATCCGCACGGTCCAGGCCGACTTCGGCCTGCAGGGCCCGTTCGCCCCCGATCACCGCTTGCGCAACCCGGACTTGGGCGGCGGCGCCCTCCTCGACCTGGGCGTCTACCCGGTGTCCTTCGCGCAGTTGCTGCTCGGCGAACCGCACCGGGTGCAGGCGGAGGCGCTGCTCTCCCCGGAGGGCGTGGACCTCAACACCGGGATGCTGCTGGGCTGGGACTCGGGCGCGACGGCGCTGCTGAGCTGCTCGGTGACGGGCGCGACGCCGACGACGGCGACGGTGACGGGCACGGAGGGCCGGATCGAGGTCGCTTCGGCGTTCTTCAACCCGGAGCGGCTGGTGCTGCGGCGGGAGGGTGCGGAGCCGGTGGAGTACCCGGCGGCGGACGAGGCTTCGGAGCTGGAAGGAATGCAGCACGAGGCCGCGGAGGTGATGCGCTGCCTGCGGGCGGGCGAGACGGATTCGCCGCTGATCCCGCAGGCGGGGACGCTCGCGGTGATGCGGACGCTGGACCGGGTGCGGGAGCTGGTGGGGGTGCGCTTCCCGGTGGACGCGTAGCCGGGGGTCGTCCCGTATCCCCGGTCGGGTGTGCCCCGGTCCCGTACGCTGCGGGGCCATGAACGCCAAGCAGAAGATCGCAGTGGTGACGGGAGCGGGCTCGGGCATCGGACGGGCGGTGGCGCCGGTGCTGAGCGGCGCGGGCTGGTCGGTGGTGCTGGCGGGACGGCACATCGAGACGCTGGAGGAGACGGCGGCGGCCGTCGGGGCTGCCGCGGGGTCCGCCGCCGGTGCCGCCGCTGAGTCCGGCGCCGGGTCCGCCGCCGGGTCCGCCGCCGACGTGCTGACCGTACGCACGGACGTGTCGCTCCCGGAGGACGTGGACGCGCTGTTCGCGGCGGTGCGTGAGCGATACGGGCGGCTGGACCTGCTGTTCAACAACGCGGGTACGTTCGGCCCGGCCGGCTACGCCCTGGACGAACTGCCCTTCACGGCCTGGCAGAAGGTCGTGAACACGAATCTGACCGGCGCTTTCCTGTGCGCGCAGGGCGCGTTCCGGCTAATGAAGGCGCAGGACCCGCAGGGCGGCCGGATCATCAACAACGGCTCGATCTCGGCCCACACGCCCCGGCCGAACTCGGTGGCGTACACGGCGACCAAACACGGCATGACCGGGCTGACGAAGTCCCTGTCGCTGGACGGCCGCCCGTACCGGATCGCCTGCGGCCAGATCGACATCGGCAACGCGGCGACGGACATGACGGCGCAGATGCAGCGCGGTGTGCCGCAGGCCAACGGCGAGCTGGCGGTGGAGCCGGTGATGGACGCGGCGGACGTGGCGCGGACGGTGCTGCACATGGCGGAGCTGCCGCTGGAGGCGAACATCCAGTTCGCGACGGTGCTGGCGACGACGATGCCGTATGTGGGGCGGGGCTGAGGGGGACGGGAATGGATCCTCGCCCATGACAGTTGCCCGACACATGACGGAACAGCCAGCAGCCGACGTGAGCGACGCGAGTGACGTGCGGGACGCGAGTGACCCGACCGCGACCGACGGCCCCGAGATCCTTCGCTACACCGCCTTCTCCAGCACCCCGGAGGGCGGCAACCCGGCGGGCGTCGTCCTCGACGCCGCCGGTCTTGACGACGGACGGATGCTGGCGATCGCAGCCGAGCTGGGCTACAGCGAGTCGGCGTTCCTGACACCGCCCCCGGCGGGTCTCGGTGAGCCCGGCCGGGCGTTCACCATCCGGTACTTCAGCCCGAAGGCGGAGGTGCCCTTCTGCGGCCACGCGACGGTCGCCACTGCCGTCGCCCTGGCGGAGCGGACGGGCCCCGGCGACCTGGTGTTCGCGACGCGGGCGGGGACCGTACCGGTGACGGTCACGGAGTCCGACGGCGTCCTGCGCGCGACGCTCACCAGTGTGGAGCCGCGGGTCGAGGCCGCGCCCGACGAGGACGTACGGGAAGCCCTGGCCGCGCTCAACTGGCCCGCCACGGACCTCGATCCGGACCTGCCGCCCCGTATCGCCTTCGCGGGAGCCCGCCACCTGGTGCTGGCGGCGGCGACCCGCGCACGGCTGGCGGACCTCTCGTACGACTTCGACCGGCTGGCGGCGCTGATGCACCGGCGGGACCTGACGACGGTCCAACTCGTCTGGCGCGCCTCGGAGTCGGTGTTCCACGTCCGCGACCCCTTCCCGGTCGGCGGCGTGGTCGAGGACCCGGCGACGGGCGCGGCCGCGGCGGCGTTCGGCGCGTACGCCCGCGAACTGGGCGCCGTACCGGCCGACGCGGTCCTCACCCTGCACCAGGGCGAGGACATGGGCCGGCCGGGGGTTCTGACGGTCGAACTGCGCTCGGGGGACGCCCGGGTACGGGTGGGCGGGGCGGGTACGGCGATCAAGGCGTAACGGTTCCGAGGCGCTGCTCGACGCGGTCGATGCGGCGCAGGGCGCGGCGGTTCATCCACACCATCCAGCCGAGGAACAGGACGCTGAAGGCCGCCATCACACCGCCGCGTACGTACTCACCGAGGATGAACCAGAACGCGGACCCGCCGAAGAACATCACGGCGAGCAGCGGAAACGCCCACCCCCGCGCCCGCGTCAGCTTCTCCCGCCGCCGCCGGGCGAGCCGGGCCATGGCCTGCCGCTCGGCGGGATCGTCGGGGATGTCCCCCTTCATGATGCGCCGGTCGAGCGCGGGCACGGCGGCCGAGTCGACCCCGACGGACCCGGCGTCGTGGCGCCGCCGCCTGACGATCCACCACGACATCCACCCGGCGTAGACGACCCCACCGAGCACGGCGCCGGGCCAGGCATCAAGCCCGGAGAAAGCCAACCGCAACCCCACCCAGAGCACCAACGCGGCACTGGCAAGAACCCACCACCGATCCCGCCGCGCCTGCTTCCCTCGCCCGCTCCCCTGCGAATCCGTCGCCTCGTCCACAACGCCACCCCCTGGTCCGTAACACCACTGCTGCGCGGTCGGGTTGCGAGTGCCCGGGGAAGGACGACCAATGCGACGAACGCGGGACAGGGCCGCGAGGCCAACGGGCCGGTGGTGACGGGTGCGTGGCGGGGTGCGGGTGAATGCGCATGGGCCGGGGACTGTGTGGGCCGGAAGGATTAGCCGCCCGAGGGCCGCCCCCTGAGCTTTGAGTATCGCGGCTCCGGCCCGGCCGTCAAGGGCGCTCCTACGTCGCGTCGGCTACGCCGATGACCTGCGGTCACCCTTGACCCCCGAACCTCCACCGCAAGTGCACTTTTTTGGGGGGGCGGCCGGGAGGACCACGGGCAAGCTGGGATCGCGGTGACGGCTGCTTGCCCGACTGCGGGTGCTACGCACCAGTTGCATGGGGGGACTCGGCCTTGCTAAGCGTCCACCCGGGCCGGGTATCGGCTGAGACACATGCCCCGCTGGTCACTCAGAGTGGCCGGGTGCGGGTGAGTGCGCATGAGCCCGAAGCTGTGCGGACCGGAGGGATTAGCCGCCCGTAGGGCCGCCCCCTGAGCTTTGAGTATCGCGGCTCCGGTCCGGGCGTCAAGGGCGCTCCTACGTCGCGTCGCTTCGCGATGACCTGCGGTCACCCTTGACCCCCGGCCCTCCACCGCAAGTACCTCTTTTTGGGGGGGGCGGCCGGGGGGACCACGGGCGAGCTGGGTTCGCGGTGGCGGGTGCTTGCCCGGGTGCGGGTGCTACGCGGCAGTTGTATGGGGCGACTCGGGCTGGCTAAGCGTCCACCCCCACCGGGCAACGGCTGAGACTCATGCCCCGCTGGTCACTGGGGTTGGGTGGGGGACCGGAGGATGCCCTGGTGGGGGTACGGGGCCGGGGTAGCGGGCCGGTGGGTGGGACGGGTGTGACTGGGGTGACGGGGAATAGCTCCTGGGGCGGCGATCGGGCGCCTTTTGCGTGGGTGGTTGCGTTAGACGCACCTCAGGGCGCACCCGGCCGGGGGGTGTGACAGGAGGGACGCGGGATGGCATGTGGGGCAGCCGTCGGGCGCCTTATGCGTGGGGCGTTGCGTTAGGTGCGCTGTCGAGGGCACCCAGGCCACAGATGGGCCTGACGGCGGGGTGGAAGTGGACGGCCGCCGGGGCCTGTTGCGCGGGCGGGCACTCGCAGCCCCTGTCGGGCGCCCCCCGGGGCACACAGGTCACACCCGCCCCACCGCTCGGACACTCCACCGCCCTGATGCGCCCCGACGCGCGCTCAACGCAACCACCCACGCATAAGGCTCCAGATGGCCGCCCCAGAAGCCATCCCCCGTCACCTCAGTCACACCCGTCCCACCCACCGGGTGCTCCCACCGGCCGGATGCACCTGATGGCGCGCTGAACGCAACTCCCCACGCAAAAGGCACCCGACGGCTGCCCCACTAGCCATCCCTCATCCCACCTGTCACACCACCCACCCCGAGTGACCAGCGGGGCATGTGTCTCAGCTACTACCCGGTGGGGGTGGACGCCGAGACGGGCCGAGTCGCCCCATGCAACTGACGCGTGGCACCCGCACCCGGGCAAGCACTCGTCACCGCGATCCCAGCTTGCCCGTGGTCCCCCCGGCCGCCCCCCCAAAAAAAGAGGTACTTGCGGTGGAGGTTCGGGGGTCAAGGGTGGGCGCAGCCCATCGCGAAGCGACGCGACGAAGGAGCGCCCTTGACGCCCGGACCGCAACCGCGACACTCAAACCCCAGGGGGCGGCCCCACGGGCGGCTAACCCCTCCGGCCCACACAGGACCCGGCCCATGCGCACTCACCCGCACCCACCAACCCCGAGTAACCAGCGGGGCATGAGTCTCAGCTACTACCCGGTGGGGGTGGACGCCGAGACGGGCCGAGTCGCCCCATGCAACTGACGCGTGGCACCCGCACCCGGGCAAGCACCCGCCACCACGAGCCCAGCTCGCCCGTGGTCCCCCCGGCCGCCCCCCCAAAAAAGAGGTACTTGCGGTGGAGGTCCGGGAGTCAAGGGTGGGCGCAGCCCATCGCGAAGCGACGCGACGAAGGAGCGCCCTTGACGCCCGGACCGCAACCGCGACACTCAAACCCCAGGGGGCGGCCCCACGGGCGGCTAATCCCCCCGGCCCACCCAACCCCCGGCCCATGCGCACTCACCCGCACCCGACATCCGAGAGTGACCAGGGGGGCATGCCTCCCGACCGACCACCGGCCGGGGCGGACGCTTAGCCAGCCGAGTCCCCCCACGCAACCACCGCGCGGCACCCGCACCCGGACAAGCACCCGCCACCACGAACCCAACCCGCCCGTGGTCACCCCGGCCGGGAAGAAAGCCTTCGACAAGCGCCTGACCAACACCGAACCCAAGCTCCCGTTCGGCCCGTCGCTCCGCAGACCTAGACCATGGTCAGGAGGTGGTCCGTGGGGCCGTAGTCGATCTTCCAGTCGGCATAGACCCCAACGGCGCCGTCCTTCTGGCACCGCAGCCCAACCGTCACCCAGCGGACCAATCCGTCGTCGCCGAGCGAGAACGCGACTGCCGTCTCGAACTCCTCGCTCCCGCAAGGGCAGCCGGCCTCGCCCGGATCCGCGTCCTCCCAGAACTCCTCGCTGTCCGCGATGAACGCACGGTCGCCGCAACCAGCGCACACCCGCTCGGCTGCGCCCTCGACATCGTCAACGAGCACGAAGAAGACGCGCCCACCACACCCCCCGCAGACCGAAGGAACGATCTTCACCGGACGGACGTCGTCAGCATTCCGCAGAAACGCCGCGAGTTCCGCGGAGACACCCTCGCCAACCTGATCATCAGCATGCACAGGCACATCGTTCCAGACGCCCGAACCAGCACCCGTCCACCTCGACCAAAGACATAGGGGCACCCCCCGGCCACCCCCCTACGCCAGCGCCTTGCCGATTTCCGTCAACTGCTCCGGCCTCAGCGGGCCGTACTTCATCGCCCCCGCGTTCTCCTCCGCCTGGGTCACCGAGCGGAAGCCCGGGATCGGGATCGTGTGGGGGCTGCGGGCCCAGAGCCAGGCCAGGGCGCCCTGGGTGAGGGTGCGGCCGTCGCTCGTCAGGATGTCTCGTACCGCCTCGACGCGCGCCGCCCACTCCGGGGCCGGTACGCCGCCCTCGCCGAACCAGCGCAGCCAGGCCGGCGGCACGGCGCGGATGTCGCCGGTGGCGCCCCGGCTGCGGGAGCCCTGCTTGCCGGTCAGCAGGCCCATCGCGAGCGGGCCCCGGTTGATGCTCGCGAGGTCGAGCCGGTCGCAGAGCGCGAGCATCTCCGGCGCGTCCTCAAGGACGTTGCAGGTGTGCTGCACCGCCGCGCAGTTCGCCCCCTCCGCGAACAGCGCCGCGCGCTCCGGGTCGTCCGTGCTCCACGCGTACGCGCGCACCAGCCCCTCCGCCACCAACTCCTCGCAGGTGTCGCGCAGTTCGGCGGCCTGATCCAGCGGCGCGTTCGACAGGTGGAGCTGATAGAGATCGACATGGTCGGTGCCGAGCCTGCTCAGCGACGCGGTCAGCGCGCGCCTGACATACCCCGGCGTCGCATCCGCGTCCGTACGGACCTTGGCCGACTCGTCGAAGACATTGCCCCACTTGGTGGCGATGACCACCTCGTCCCGCCGCCCCCTCAGCGCTCTGCCGAGGACACGTTCGCTGTGACCGGCCCCGTACACATCGGCCGTGTCGAAGAACGTGACCCCGAGGTCGAGCGCGCGGTGGATCGCGGCGACGGACTCGTCGTCGTCGACCTTGCCCCAGCCCTGCGGGTTGCCTTCCCCGTCGCTCCACTCACCGCCGATCGCCCAGCAGCCGAACCCAAGGGCACTCACCTCGATCCCGCTGCGCCCCAGCGTCCTTGCACCGGCTCCCGCTGCTCCTGTGGTTCCTGTGGTTCCTGTGGTTCCTGTTGTGGGTCCTGCCGCGGTTCCTGTTGATTCCATGCCGCAAACGCTAGGAGTTGAAGTCCACACGAAGACAAGCCGCCCCACCATAACAACGTTGTAATGACACGAACAACGGCACCAAACCCCCCATATCCCTCCGTTCGAGGGCGAGTTGACGAGCCGCCGAAAGGCATGAAGTCCGGACTCTTGACAGTGCTGACCGCCATGCTCCATGGTCCTGTACAACGTTGGAATGACCGTCCGGGCCGCACCCGTCCCGGCCCGGTCCGCCTCCCCCCAACGCGCTCCCCCAACGCCTCCCCCCAACCCGCCCCTTCGGCATCAATGAGGATGTGATCGGCGCATGAACACCTCCATCCGGGCCAAGTCCAACCGGGCCAAGTCGTACTCCGCCGCTGTGCTCGCCGCCGGCCTGTGCCTGGCCGCCACCGCGTGCACCAACTCCGGTTCCTCGTCGGACGATTCGGACAGCTCCTCGCCCGCGGCCGACAACACCGCCGCGGCGCAGCAGGTCGCCTCGCCCTCCGCGTCCGCCGCGGGCCCCGGCTGCACGTACCAGTCGTACGGCGGCGGTGCGCCGAAGCTGGACATCACCGACGGCAAGACGGTGGTCGGGTTCTCGCAGTCCGAGTCGACCAGCAACCCGTTCCGCGCCACCGAGACCAAGAGCATCGAGAACGAGGCCAAGCGGCTGGGCGTCAAGCTCATCCAGCGCAACGCCAACGCCGATGTGAACGCGCAGAATTCGCAGATCGAGGACATGATCGCGCAGGGCGCGAAGGCCCTCATCGTGGCGCCGGAGAACTCCGACGGGCTCGGCCCCGCCCTCGCCCAGGCGAAGGCCAAGAAGATCCCGGTGCTCACCATCGACCGCACCGTCGGCGGCAAGGCCTGCGGCGACTTCATCGCCTTCATCGGCTCGGACTTCTACGGCCAGGCCCAGATCGCCGCCGACGACCTCGCGACGGCGACCGGCAGCAAGGCGCAGGTCGCCATCCTGACGGGGACCCCCGGCAACAACGTCTCCACCGACCGGACCAAGGGCTTCCAGGACCGGGTCAAGGAGAAGTACCCGAATGTGAAGATCGTCGCCTCGCAGACCGCCAACTTCGCCCAGACGGACGGGCAGAAGGTCATGGAGCAGCTCCTCCAGGCGCACCCCGACATCAACGCGGTCTACACCGAGAACGACGAGATGGCGCTCGGCGCGCTCCAGGCGATCAAGTCCGCGGGCAAGACCCCGGGCAAGGACATCAAGCTCGTCTCGATCGACGGTATCCAGCAGGTCGTGCAGAACGTCGCGTCGGGCCTGGTCGTCGCGGACATCGAGACCAACCCCCGGTTCGGACCGCTGGCCTTCAAGGCGCTCCAGGACTTCTACGGCACGGACGGCGTCCAGCCCAACGTCATCATCAAGGACGGCCACTTCACCAGCGACAACGCCAAGGACGCCCTCGCCAAGGGCCTTGTGTACTGATCGCGGACTCCCCGTCACGGCAGTGGCAGAACAACCGGCAGCGGCAGAACCGGCAACGGCAGCAAGGAGGAAGACCGTGGTCCAGCAGGACCCCGACCCCCGGAGTGGGCACGTCCTCGAAGTCACCGGGGTCAACAAGAGCTTCGCCGGTGTACACGCCCTGCGTGACGTGGACTTCGGCCTGCGGGCCGGCGAAGTGCACGCGCTCATCGGGGAGAACGGCGCGGGGAAGTCGACCCTGATCAAGGTGATGACCGGTGTGTACCACCCGGACGAGGGGCGGGTGCGGTTCGCCGGGCAGGACAGGGACTTCCGCAACCCGCTGGAAGCCCAGGCGGCCGGGATCTCGACCATCTACCAGGAGGTCAATCTCGTCCCGCTGATGTCGGTGGCCCGCAATCTCCATCTGGGCCGCGAGCCGCGCCGGTTCGGCCTGATCGACGTCCGGCGGATGAACCGCCAGGCCACCGAGGTGCTGGCACGGTACGGCGTGCACGTGGACGTCACCCGCCCGCTGCGCACCCTGGGCCTCGGCGCCCAGCAGATGGTGGCCCTCGCGCGCGCCGTGCAGATCGACGCGCGCGTGGTGATCATGGACGAGCCGACCTCGTCCCTGGAACCCCGCGAGGTCGACACCCTCTTCTCCGTGATCCGGGGGCTGAGGGACCAGGGCATCGCCGTGGTCTACGTCAGCCACCGGCTGGACGAGCTGTACGAGATATGCGACCGCGTCACCGTCATGCGGGACGGCGCGATCGTACACACCGGCGAGATGGCGGGCCTGGAGCGGCTCAAGCTCATCTCGCTGATGCTCGGCCGCGAGATGTCGGCCGTACGTGACAAGGGCGCCACCGCGTTCGACGCCGACCGCCACGACCGCAAGGACGGCCAACCGGCCCTCCGCGTAACGGATCTGACGGCCCGCCACCGGTTGCACGGCGTGTCCCTCGACATCCACCCCGGCGAGGTGGTCGGGCTCGGCGGTCTGCTCGGCGCGGGGCGCAGCGAGACGGCGAAGGCCATCGTCGGGGCGCTGCCCACGGACGGCGGCTCGGTCGAGATCGCGGGCAAGATCCTGCACCGCCGCACACCGGCGGCCGCCATCAAGGCGGGTGTGGTGATGCTGCCGGAGGACCGCAAGGTCGAGGGCATCATCCCCAGCCTGTCCGTACGGGAGAACATCTCGCTCGCCGCCCTGCCGACGCTCTCCAGGGCGGGGGTGGTCTCGCAGGCCAAGCAGGACGAGATCGTGCGCTTCTTCATGGACCGGCTGCGGATCAAGGCGACCGGGCCCGACCAGCGGGTCAGCGATCTGTCCGGCGGCAACCAGCAGAAGGTGCTGCTGGCCCGCTGGCTCTGCCTCAACCCCAAGGTGCTGCTGCTGGACGAACCGACGCGCGGCATCGACGTGGGTGCCAAGGCCGAGGTTCAGGCCCTGATCGACGAACTGGCGGGCGACGGGCTCGGGGTGCTGCTCATCTCCTCCGAACTGGAGGAACTGGTCGAGGGATCGGACCGGGTCGTGGTCCTCAAGGACGGCGGTGTCGTCGGCCATCTGGAGGGCCAGGACGTCACGGAGGAAGCCCTGTTGACGGCGCTGGCCACACCGGGCGAAACCGAAGGCGAATCGGAGACCGGGACCGACACCGGGACCGGGACCGACACCGCTCAAGCACCGCACGACGCATCCGAACCCAGCCCCGAACCCACCTCCGCCCCCGAACCCACCTCCGCCGCCGAACCCGCCCCCGCCCCCAACGAGGAGCGCCGATGACCTCCACCACCTGGGCGGACCGCCCCTCCCTCGACCGCGCCCGGCTCCTGCGGCTGCTCCAGCAGTACGGCGTCTACGCCGCCCTGGCCGTCCTCTTCATCGTGGCCGTCGGGCTCGACACCTCCTTCCTGTCCGTCTCCAACGTCCGCATCCAGCTCTTCCAAGTGGCCCCCACCCTGCTGGTGGCCCTCGGCATGGCGCTGGTCATCGGCACCGAGGGCATCGACCTCTCCGTCGGTGCCACCATCGCGCTCGCCGCCTCCGTCGTCCCCCTGTACGTGGGGTACGGCCTGCCGATGGTCCTGCTGGTCGCCCTGCTCCTCGGCGCCGCATCCGGGGCCGTGAGCGGTGCGATGGTGGCCGTCGCCCGTATCCAGCCGATCGTCGCCACCCTCTCCCTGATGATCGGGGTGCGCGGACTCGCCGAGATCGTCAACGGCAACTCCGCCAAGTCCGTAGTCCAGCCCGGCCTGTTGACGCTCGGCTCGGACAACGTCCTCGGCATTCCCGTGATGGCCTGGATCGCCGGCGGCTGCGCCCTGCTCACCGGCCTCGTGGTCCGCCGTACGACCTTCGGCCGCCAGCTCGTCGCCATCGGCGACAACCGGCAGGCCAGTGGGTTGTCGGGGCTGCCGGTGCGCCGCGTCCTGATCAGTGTGTATGTGATCTCCGGTGTGCTGTCGGCCCTCGCGGGTGTGATGATCGTCGGTCACGGCGCCGAGGCCGACCCCGCGAACCAGGGGCTCAACATGGAGCTGAACGCGATCACCGCGGTCGTCGTCGGTGGCACGGCGCTCTCCGGCGGCCGGGTACGCGTGCTCGGCACGGTCGCCGGCGCGCTGTTCATGCAGCTCATCACGGCCGTCCTGACCCAGCACAACGTGCACACGTCCTACACCCAGATCGTCGAGGCGGTCATCATCTGCTTCGCCGTGTACGCCTCCCAGGAGCGAGGTACCCGATGAGCACCACCGCTCTCAGTCCCGCGGCCCCGGCCGCCGCCACCGCCCCCGCGCTGCGCGAGCGGCTGGCGTCCCAGGTGCAGCGGCGCGGCGCGCTCGCCGTGCTCGTACTGGTCGTCGTCATCGCCTCGGCCACCTCCGACACGTTCCCCACCTGGTCCAACATCAGTGGCATCCTCGGCAGCAACGCCTTCATCTGGCTGCTGGCGCTGGGCATGACCTTCGTCATCATCACCGGCGGCATCGATCTGTCCGTCGGTTCGATGTACGCGCTCGGCGGTGTCCTCGGCGCGTACGGCGCCCATACGGGCGGGACGTGGCTCGCGATCGTGCTGCCGCTCGCCGTCGGCGCGACCTGGGGTCTGGTGCAGGGGCTGCTGATCGCCCGCGCGGGGATGGCGCCCTTCATCGTCACGTTGGCGGGGCTGCTCGGGGCGCGCGGTCTGCTGCAGGCCATCACCGACGAAGGCGCCACCACCAACCTCGTCCCCGCGGGGTCGGCGTTCCGCCATCTCGGCCAGGGAGTGTGGACGCCGGTCATCATCGTCGCCGTGTTCTTCGGCCTCGGCGCGCTGCTGCTGACCCGTACCCGCTTCGGCGGTGTGCTGACGGCCATGGGCGGCAACGAGAACGCGGCCGAGTTGATGGGGCTGCCTGTCGTACGCACGAAAGTGCTGGTGTATCTGCTGTCCGGCACCCTGGCGGCCGCCGCGGGCGCACTCGGCAGTGCGCGGCTCGGCTCCGGCGTCACCACCATCGGGATCGGCTACGAACTCACCGCCATCGCGGCCGTCGTCATCGGCGGCACACTGCTCACCGGTGGCAGCGGGTCAGTGGCGGGAACGGTCAGTGGGGTGCTGCTGCTCGCGGTGATCCACAACCTGATCGACCACTACTTCTCGCAGTACGGCTCGGCCTTCACCGACGCGGTCAACGGCGGCTTCCTCGCCGTGGTGGTCCTGTTGCAGACGCTGCTCAGCCGTACCCAGCAACTGGCGTAGCGGACCAGCGGGAGCGCGTGGCGACGATACGGAAGCGCGTGCCCGACGAGCCGAACCAGCCGAACGAACGGGGCGAGACGAGAGAGTGGGGGTCCTGTGGGCGTCAGCCTGAAGGATGTGGCGCTGCGCGCCGGGGTGTCGGTGAAGACCGTCTCGAACGTGGTGAACAACTTTCCCCATGTCACACCGGCGACCCGCGAACGCGTCCAGCGCGTGATCGACGAGCTGGGCTACCGGCCGAACTTGACGGCCCGTCATCTGCGCAAGGGCCGTACGGGCATCATCACCCTGGCCGTACCGGAGTTGGCGAACCCGTACTTCGCCGAGTTGGCGGGCGCCGTCATCGACGCCGCGGCGCGCCATGACCAGACCGTCCTGCTCGACCACACGGCCGGGCGACGCGACAAAGAGGTGCTGGTCTCGCAGGGTTTCCGGTCCCATGTCATCGACGGGCTCATCCTCAGCCCGATCCGGCTGGAGGCACAGGACCTGCTCGCACGCGTCGCGGGGCCGCCGATGGTGCTGCTGGGCGAGCGCGAGTACGACGCGCCGTACGACCACATCGCCATCGACAACGTTGCCGCCGCCAGGGCGGCCGTACGGCATCTGCTCGACCTGGGCCGCCGGCGTATCGCGTTCCTCGGCGCCCAGCAGGAGAGCGCCCGGCAGCCGGCGCATCTGCGGTTGCAGGGCTGGCGCGAGGAGATCACCGCCTCCGGGGGGACCCCCGAGCAGTCCATGGTGGTGGTCACCGGCGGCTACGACCGGCGGGACGGCGCGGCGGCGATGGCCGCGCTGCTGGACCGCGGGCAGCGGCCGGACGCGGTGTTCGCGTACAACGACCTGGTGGCGCTCGGCGCGCTGCGCGTGCTGGCGGAGCGGGGCGTGCGGGTGCCGGACGACATCGCCGTGGTCGGTTTCGACGACATCGAGGAGGGCCGCTACGGCGCTGTGTCGCTGACGACGGTCGCTCCCGACAAGTCCACGATCGCCCAACTCGCCGTCGACTGCCTGGTGGAGCGCATCGGTGGGGGCGCAACCAGCCAGTCGGGCGCGGGCGGTGGGCAGGAGCCGCCCTCGCCACGGCGTATCCGGCCGGGCTACGAACTCGTGGTGCGCGAGTCGACGACGGTCCGCAGACGCTGAGACGACGGCGCCCCGCCGCCGCGTCGCCGTACACCCCACGTCGCCGTACACCCCACGTCGCCGTACACCCCACACCCCACGCCCCTCCCCCGGTCGCACTCCCGTGCCCGCACCCTCCGAAGGACCCCCATGTCCCGTCCCTCCCTGGCCAGTGCTCCCTTCGGTACGGCGCCGTCCGGCGCGGCCGTCGACCGGTGGACGCTGGACTCCGGCGGCGGTGTGCGCGCCGAGGTGCTGACGTACGGCGGGATCCTGCACCAGTTGTGGGTGCCGGACAGCTCGGGCGTCGCCGCGTGCGTGGTGCTCAACCTGCCGTCGGTGAGCGAATACGCGGCCCGCAGCCCGTACTTCGGCGCCCTGATCGGCCGGTACGCCAACCGCATCGACAGCGGGCGGTTCACGCTCGACGGCCGTGCGCACCAGATCCCCGTCAACGACCGCGGCCACGCCCTGCACGGCGGTACGGACGGCTTCGACCGGCGGGTGTGGACGGCACGGCCGGGCAGCACCGGACCCGCTGCCGCCTCCGGGTCCGATCTCCCGTCCGTGGCGCTGGAGTTGAGCCTGCACAGCCCCGACGGCGACATGGGCTTTCCCGGCGCGCTGGACGTCACCGTCACGTACACGCTGGACAGTGCGGGCACGCTCGCCGTCGACTACACGGCACGTACCGGACTGCCGACGGTCGTCTCCCTCACCAATCACGCCTACTTCAATCTCGCGGGCGCCGGCATCGGTACCGTCCTCGGCCACACCCTCGCCCTGGACGCCGACCACTATCTCCCGGTCACCGCCAGCGGTGTTCCGCTCGGACCGGCCGTCGCGACGTCCGGCACTCCTTTCGACTTCGCCGAGCCGCATGCGATCGGCGACGACATAGCCGCCGACGACGCGCAGTTGCGCGACGCCGGCGGCTATGACCACTGCTGGATCCTCACCCCGCCGGCCGTCCCCGGCGCACTGCGGCGCGCGGCGCGGCTCGCCCATCCGGAGAGCGGACGGCGGCTGGAGGTGTGGACCACCGAGCCCGGTATCCAGGTGTACACCGGCAACGAGCTGGACGGTTCACTCGCCGGTTCGCTCGCCGGTTCACTCGACGGTCCGCACGGCGGTAACGCCGCCGCGAAACCGTACGAACGGCACGGCGCGGTGTGTCTGGAGACCCAGCACTTTCCCGACTCGCCGAACCGGCCCGCGTACCCGACAACGGTGCTGCGCCCCGATGCCAGGTACACGAGCCGGACCGAATTCCGCTTCCCTTCAGTGGCCGGCGCGGATCAAGCCGCTCACCACACCGGTCAGGAGTAGACCCCGAACTCGTACAGCGAGTCGCCGTACGCGGTGCCGCGCTGCGTGATGTTGATCCGTACGTACCGGCCGCTGCCGGTGACGCCGAAGTCATCGACGCCGCCCGTGCCCGTGGTGGTGGAGTAGACGGTGGTCCAGTTGTCACCGTCGTTCGAGGTCTGGATCTGGTACGCCTTGCCGTAGGCGCCCTCCCAGCCCAGTTGGATGTGTTTGATCGCCGTCACAGCGCCGAGGTCGACCCGCACCCACTGCGGATCCGCCCAGGCACTGGCCCAACGGGTGGTCCACTTGCCGTCGGTGGCGTTGGACGCGGGGTACGGAGCGCCGTCGCCGTCGGCCTGGAAGGTGGACGCCGTGGTGGGTTTGCCGAGGGCGACGTTGGTGCCGCTGACCGGCGGCGCCACCACGTTGAAGGACTTGGTCTCGATGCCGACGTTGCCGTGGCCGTCGTAGGCGTAGACGTAGACCTTCCACACGCCCAGGGTCTTGGGCGCCGTCACGGTGAACTTGCCGTCGGCTGTCTCCTTGAAGTCGACCTGGCTGAAGCCGGTTCCGTTGTTGACGTACTTGCCGCAGTAGAGGAGCTGGTAGCGGACCAGGTCGCCGTTGGGATCGGTGGCCTTGGCGGTGATGTCGAACGTACCGCCCGCCGGGACCGTCTTGGTGTTGCTGAGTGACATGTCGCTGATCACCGGCGGGGTGTTGGCACCGGCCGCCGCGGCGCTGCCGCCGTAGTCCTTGGCGACCGAGTAGAAGCTGAGCCGCTTCCAGCCGGCCGGGACGGTGTTGTACCAGACACCGCCGAAGTCGTTCTCGGTGCCGTAGTGGAAGACGGTGGCGCCGAGCGCGACCCCGGCGTGCCCGGTGATGCAGCCCCAGTTGGTCAGGTAGGCGTCGCGCTTCTGGATGTCGGAGGGCTCGGTCGGCACCCCGTTGGCGTCGTCCGGCACCTCCCACTCACCGGGCTCGCCGGCCTCGGTGATGATGTAGGGCTTGTTGTAACCGCCGCTGGTCCAGTCGCCCTTGACGGTGCAGAGCGAGCCGTAGGAGTTCACGGCGAGCAGGTCCAGGCTGGGGGTGTACGTCTTGTAGTACGGCCAGGCGCCCGTCCAGGCGTCGGTCGAGGTGACCGGGTGGTTGGGGTCGATGGCGTGGATCGCCTGTGTGACCCGCTCCACGTACTTGGCGTAGGCGACCCGCTCCTGCTCGACGGTCGAGCCGTCGTACGTGTGGTCCTGGGTGGTGAGGATGACCTCGTTGCCGACGTCCCACATCAGTACGCCGGGGTGGTTCTTGTAGGTGGTCACCCACTGTTTGATCTGGTCAAGGGTGCTGTCCATGTACGCCGTGTCCTTGACGTAGTCGGCGCCCTGGTTGAGCCAGAAGCCGTTGACCACCTTGAGACCGTGCGCGGCTGCCGTGTCCAGCAGCGGTTTGGAACCGGCGTCGGTGCCCCAGGTACGCAGGGTGTTGACGCCCATGGACTTCAGCTCGCGGATGTGGGCTTCGGCCGTGTTGTTGGCCGGGCCCCAGGTGATGCCCTTCACCTGGTACGGCTGGCCGTTGACGGTCAGCGCCCAATTGCCCTGGCTGCCGGTCACCTTGACGGTGGAGCCGCCGGTGGGCACGGCCGGGTCGGTCAGCGGCGCGGGCGCGTTGCCCGTGGTCTTGGAGACGGTGACCTTGTCGATGCTCAGCGCGCCGCCCGAACTGGTCGCCGCGCTCGGCGTGGTGCAGCCGCAGGTGGCGTCCGGGTACGAGCCGCCGATGCCGAGGTTGAACGTCAGCAGGAAGCCGTGGTGTATGGCCGCGTCCCAGGTGGAGACGCCGACCTGCGACTCGTTGACCTGCCAGATCTGCCGGCCGTCGAGATACCAGCGGATCTGCTCGTCGGACACCGTGCGGTCGATGATCGTGGAGTAGGTGTGGTAACCGGTCTGGCAGCCGGTGCAGGAGGCCAGTCCGCTGGTCATGCCGTTGTACTCGTTGCAGTTGCCGCCGGGTGCCGTGCCGCAGTGCAGGGTGGCGGAGAGCTGGTTGCGGGCGTTGACGTTCTCCAGGATGTCGATCTCGCCGCTCTTCGGCCAGGACGCGGTGTCACCCCGGTAGGCGGCGCCCATCATGCGGAAGGACGGCCAATAGCCGAGCCCGTTGGCCGGGTTGGGCTGCTTGACGGTCGCCGAGACCTGCAACTGGCCGCCGGCCGGGGCCGCGTACTCGGTGCTCTGCGACTCGATCCGGCCCGATGTCCAACTGGTGCCGTTCTTCACGGCGGTGAGGTTGAGATGGCCGTTGCCGTCGAGGGAGACGTTGGCGGGGGCATTGGTCGCGGTCTCCACCTCGCCGGTGCCCCAGTTCGCCGCGCCGCCCGGGTACGAGGTGCCGGTGACCACCTTCCAGTCGTTGGAGGGGCCGCTGCCCGCCGCGCCGGTGAAGTCGTCGTTCCACACCGTGGACCAGTTGCCCGGCGGGTCGGTGGGCGGATCCGTCGGGGGGTCGGTGGGCGGGTCGGTGGGTCCGGCACCGGTGGTGCGGACCTGGAACTCCCAGAGGGAGTAGCCGTATCCGGTCGCGCGGGCCGTACCGTACAGCCGCACGTAGCGCGCAGTGCCGGACACGTTCAGCGTCTCCGTACCACCGGCGCCCGTGGTGGTCGAGTACGCCGTCGTCCAGTTCGAACCGTCCGTCGAAAGCTGGATCTGGTACGCCTTGCCGTACGCCGACTCCCAGGTCAGGACCACCTGGCAGACGGGCTGCGCCGAACCGAGGTCGACCTGGATCCACTGGGGATCGCTGTTCACGCTGGACCAGCGGGTGTTGGTGGCGTCCCCGTCGAAGGCACCCGATGCGGGCGTACCCGCGCCCTCGATGCTGGAGGCGGTGGCGCTGTGGCCCTTGGCCACGTTGGTGGTGCCGCAGGTGCCGCCGGTGCCGCCCGAGCCGCCGAACACCTGGAACTCCCAGAGGGAGTAGCCGTATCCGGTCGCGCGGGCCGTACCGTTCAACCGCACGTAACGCGCCGTGCCGGACACGTTCAGCGTCTCCGTACCACCGGCGCCCGTGGTGGTCGAGTACGCCGTCGTCCAGTTCGAACCGTCCGTCGAAAGCTGGATCTGGTACGCCTTGCCGTACGCCGACTCCCACTTCAGCACGACCTGGCTGACGGGCTGCGCCGAACCGAGGTCGACCTGGATCCACTGGGGATCGCTGTTCGCGCTGGACCAGCGGGTGTTGGCGTCGCCGTCGAAGGCGTTGGCGGCAGGCGTACCGCCGTTCTCGACGCTGGACGCGGTCGCGGTCTTGCCCTGGGACAGCGGAACCGCCGCCGCCTGGGCGCTGGTTGCGGGCAGCAGCATCAGCAGCGCGCCGATCAGCGCGGCGGCGCAGAGTGCGGCGACGGCCTTGAAGCGGACGAGCGAGGGTCTGTGCCGGGCGGGGGTGCCACGGGATGCGACGAGCATGTCGGTCCTCCTGGGAGGGGGATTCCGTCACAGCGAGGACGGAAGTGGGAGAGCGCTCTCCGACGCTCAAGATGCTCACCCTCGGCTCACTGCACGTCAAGACTCGTGCCGGAACTTGCTTCCGGGAGGTTGCGAGGATCGTCGCGGGGCCGCCGGAGAGCGCTCTCCGGAGCAGGCGGAAATGACCAGCCGTCAGAACCCCGCTCGTACGCGCGTATCGCGACGCACCGCGGGGCGGGCCCGGATCATGGGCCCGCCCCGCGGGGAACGGCGTTCGCGGACGGTCAGGCGAGAGGGGTCAGGTACGACGGTCGGGCGCGGCCCGTCACGCCTGGCCCGTCTCGAAGCGGCCGATCTTGCCGCCCTCGACCGTGAACCGCCACGCGGTCCGCATCTCGCCGTAGGTGTCGTTGCGGTACGTCGCGATCAGCGCGCGCCCGCCGTCCGCCTGCGACTCGACGTCCATGCGCCCGCGCGAGGAGAAGATCTCCCGGTCGGTCCAGTCGGCGAGATCGCGCTCGCTGCCGTCGTCGGACATGGTGGCGCCGGGTGCGAGCGCCTGCCGGAAGGCGTCGCGATCGCCCTTGTTGAGGGCGCCGACGAAGGCGCGGACCGCCGGGTCGGTGAGCTTGTCGACGGAGATGGGCACGGGGAGCTCCTTCGGGAAGCGGACGTACGGGGGGGTGCGTGCGGTGCGAGGTCACCACGCCCTCATCCCTACACCGGTACGCGGCGCGGCACCCGTTGTCGGCCGCCACCTGTGGGACAGCCGGCCGCGCGATCCGCGACCGCCGTCAGCCCTTTTCGGCCAGTCGCGGCAGGACCGCGAGCAGCACGTCGCGCTCGGCGCCGTCGAGCTGCCCGAGCAGGTCTTCCTCCATCACGCGGATGTCCCCCCGCGCCTCGGCCAGCAGCCGCTCGCCGGCCGGTGTGAGCCGTACGATCCTGGCCCTGCGGTCGGCGGGGTCGGGCTCACGGGTGAGCAGGCCACGGCGCTCCAGCTCGTCGAGGAGCTTGATCAGCCGCGTCTTGTCGTAGTCGACGGCCTGCGCGAGCGCGAGCTGGGTCGGTGCGGTGCCGCGGGCGAGCTGGGCCAGGACGATGTAGTCCCACATCGCCAGGCCGCGCGCCGCGAGCAGCGGCTTCTCGGCGTCGATGAGGCGACGGGTGATCCGCGCGAAGAGTGCTCCTAGGTCCTGCCGCTCCATCTGCGGAATTCTACCCTTGACAGATGATAAGCAGAGATAGACTATCTATATACGCTTACTATTTTTTGGAGGCTCCGATGGCTGACCTCATCGAGCTGGACCGCCGCGCGGTCGAGCGCAGCGCCGAGATCGTCGACGGTGTGGACGGCGCGTCGCTGGACCGGCCGACACCGTGCGCGGGCTGGACGCTGCGCGACCTGCTCGGCCATATGACCGCCCAGCACCACGGGTTCGCGGCGGCCGCCGAGGGC
This sequence comes from Streptomyces sp. NPDC087906, assembly GCF_055584925.1. Lineage (NCBI taxonomy): Bacteria > Bacillati > Actinomycetota > Actinomycetes > Kitasatosporales > Streptomycetaceae > Streptomyces > Streptomyces sp. NPDC087906. The sequence continues at coordinate 102,953 of NZ_JBVJLC010000009.1, read as the reverse complement.
GCCGTCTCCGAACGGGCGGACTGGGCGCCGTCGGCCGTCGGCGCCGAACCCTCCTGGGAGTACCGGTCGGCGGCCGTGCGGGTGACGGCCGCGTTCGCGGCCGACGGCGTGCTCGACCGACCCTTCTGGCTGCCCGAGGTCCGCGACGGCGGCCCGTTCCCCGGCCGCTTCGCGATCGGATTCCACCTCGTCGACTACGTGGCGCACGGCTGGGACGTCGCGGCCGCGCTCGGCGTCGAGGCGTCGTACGAGTCCGACGTGGTCGAGGCGGCCCTGACGATCGCGGAGAAGGTATCGACGGGCACCGACCGCCTGCGACCGGGCGCGGCCTTCGCACCGGTACGGCCGTACGGGGCGGACGCGTCCGCCATGGACCGCGTGCTGTCGCTGCTGGGCCGCGACCCGGCCTGGCGCGCCGAAGTGACCAGCGGCTAGGCCGGACAGGGCCAAGCCGCTGTTGACCGGCCCGGACTGCCGCCTGCCGCCTGCCGCCTGCCGCCTCGCCGAGCAGCCCCGGCGTCAGGCCGGCCGGATCCGGTCCCGCACCTCGGGCCGCGCCTCGAACCCGGCCGCCTTGTACGTGGCGACGCCGCCGGCATTGGCACTCGACGTGCACACGCGCACGCTCGACGAGCCCATCTCCCGCAGCGCGGCCGCCCCGGCCACGGTGATCGCCCGGCCGTAGCCGCGGCCGCGGTGGTCCTCGTGGACGCCCATCGGCTCGACCAGCCCCGGCTTCCCCGGTCCTGCCGACCACACCGTCACCACCCCGGCCACCCTGCCCTGGTCGTCATAGGCGCCCAGGCAGCGGGCGTCGGCGTAGAACGGTCCCGCCGACATCCCGTGCCAGTAATCGGCCGTGGGCCGCGAGGTGTTGAACGCCGACCGCAGGACGTCGGCGAAGTCCTGCGCCTGCGCCGGGCCGATCGACGTGATCCGCACGCCGGGGTCCTCCACCGGCTCGGTGAGGTCGCGGAAGAGCGGCGTCCACGGTGTGTCGACGCCCCAGCCCTCCTCGCTCAGCAGGTCGTGGAGCAGCAGGCCCAGCGGGGCCTCGACGGAGACCGCTCCTTCCGGCAGCACACCGCGCTCGGGCAGCGAGAGGTCCGCGACGAGCCGCCGCGCCAACTCCGCGTCCTGGAAGGCGTCCGGAGCGACTGTCATCCGTACCAGTGTCGGCGAGTCGAGCATCCCGACCGCGAGAATCCGCCCGTCCCGGCGCCAGGTCCTGACCGCCGCGGCCGTCTCGGCCGTTCCGAAGCGGTAGTTCCAGCCGATGTCCCCGGAGTGCAACTGCATCGGCGCCGCGTCGTCCTGCCACTCCCGCAGCGCGGCCATGGCCTCGCGTACCCCGTCGGCGGTCGGTGTGCCCAGCGCAATCGTCATAGCCGGGATCAGACACGCCGTCCCGAAGCTCCGCAACCGATTAACCCTGCCGACAAGACCCGAGGAGAAGACCTGCGGAGAAGACCCGCGGAAAGGAAGCGGGCGCGCCGGTTTGTATTCTCGGCGGCAGCACCTGTCGAAGCAGTACCGCGAGAGGAAACACCATGACCACCGAGCTGAGCCCAGACGCCCTGACGCGGCTCCTCGACCGGGCCCGCCAGGACTACCAGGACCTCGCGGGCCGCGGGCTCTCGCTCGATCTCACCCGTGGCAAGCCCGCTGCCGAGCAACTCGACCTCTCCGACGCGCTGTTGAGCCTGCCCGGCGGTCCGCACACCGCCGCCGACGGCACGGACGTACGCAACTACGGCGGCCTGCAAGGGCTTCCCGAGCTTCGCGAGATCTTCGCCGGGCTGCTCCAGGTGCCCGCCGCGCAGTTGCTCGCCGCGGGCAACTCCAGCCTTGAGCTGATGCACGACAGCCTGGTGCACGCCCTGTTGAGCGTGCTGCCGGGCGCCGAGTCGCGCTGGGTCGACCAGGAGCGGATCGCGTTCCTGTGCCCGGTGCCCGGCTACGACCGGCACTTCGCGCTGTGCGAGCGGTTCGGCATCGACATGATCCCGGTGCCGATGACCGAGGACGGCCCCGACATGGACGCCGTGGAGCGGCTGGTCGCCGAGGACCCGGCGGTCAAGGGCATCTGGTGCGTGCCGAAGTACAGCAACCCGAGCGGCGTTTCGTACAGCGACACGACCGTGGCGCGGCTCGCGGCGATGACCACGGCGGCGCCCGACTTCCGGATCTTCTGGGACAACGCCTACGCGGCGCACCATCTCACCGACGAGCCCGCCGAGATCGCCGATCTGCTCGGCGCCTGCGCCGAAGCGGGCAACGCCGACCGGGTGTTCGTCTTCGGCTCGACGTCGAAGATCACGACGGCCGGCGCCGGCGTCGCCTTCTTCGGCGCTTCCCCCGCCAACGTGAAGTGGCTGCTGGCGAACAACGCCAAGCGGTCGATAGGACCCGACAAGGTCAACCAGCTCCGGCACGTGATGTTCCTGCGGGACGCCGACGGCGTACGGACCCACATGGAGCGCCAACGCGCGCTGCTGCAGCCGAAGTTCGACACGGTGGCGCGGATCCTGGAAGCGGAACTCGGCGGGACGGGACTCGCGAGGTGGACGTCGCCCAAGGGCGGTTACTTCGTGACCCTGGAGGTGCCGGACGGCTGCGCCAAGGAGGTCGTACGCCGAGCGGGCGAGGCGGGCATCGTCCTGACCCCGGCCGGTGCCACCCACCCGTACGGTGACGACCCGCGCGACGCGGTGATCCGCGTGGCGCCCACCTACCCGAGCCTCGCCGAGCTGGAACAGGCGATGCTGGGCCTCACGGTCTGCGTCCGGCTCGTGGGGTACGAGCAGCGCGCCCGATAGGGGCGGGGCTTGGCCGGCCGCTCGCCGCTCTGGCATCATCGGGTAACCGGAACCTTGCTCCGATAACGGTACGGAACGTCGGACGCCGTGGTGTACCAGTGCCGGAGTGACGCGCAGAGAGGACGGCCCAGTGAGCGACAGCGACGCCGCCGGGGGCTCGGGCGCGGGGCCGGCCGCCCGGCCCCAGCGGGCCGACGCCCGGCGCAACAAGGAAACACTGCTCGACGCCGCCGCCGCGATCTTCGTCACCGCCGGTGTGGAAGCGCCGGTCCGTGACATCGCGGCCAAGGCCGGTGTCGGCACGGGCACGATCTACCGCCACTTCCCGACCCGGGCGGACCTGATCATCGCCGTCTACCGGCACCAGGTCGAGGCGTGCGCCGAGGCCGGGCCCGCCCTGCTGGCGAGCAGCGCCACCCCGCACGCGGCGCTGGCACAGTGGATCGACCTCTTCGTCGACTTCCTCGTCACCAAGCACGGCCTCGCCGCCGCGCTCCAGTCCGACGACGCGGGCCTGCAGTCGCTGCTCAGCTACTTCCGCGACCGGCTCGTACCGGTCTGCGGCGAGCTGCTCGAAGCCGCTGCCGCCGCCGGTGAGATCCGCCCCGACATGGACCCGTTGGAGCTGATGCACGGCGTAGGGAACCTCTGCGTCGGCGCCGACAGCGATCCGCGCTACGACGCACGGCGGCTGGTCGGGCTGCTCATCGCGGGGCTGCGGCTACCGCGCTAGCGCGTAGCCGGTTGGAGGCGGGCGAACACCACCACGTTGTCCGGGTAGCGGTTCCCGTCGAACGTACCGCCGCAGGTGATCAGCCGCAGTTGGGGGTCCGGCCGCGCGCCGTACACGGCCTCCGTGGGGAAGGCGTCCTTCGCGTACCGCCGGACCGACGTGACCTGGAAGCGTACGTAACCGCCGTCACTGAGCGAGACGGTGATGGTGTCGCCCTGGCGCAGCAGCGACAGATCGGCGAAGACGGCGGGGCCGTCGAGCGAGTCCACATGGCCGACCAGCACGGCGGGTCCCGGCTGTCCCGGCAGCGCGCCCCCGTCGAACCAGCCCGCCTGCTGGGGATCGGTGGGCGAGTTGAGCGTGCCGCCGGAGCCGAGGCCGAGCGTCTGAAGCGAACTGCGCACCTGGAGCGCGGGGATGGAGACCGTGGTCGGCCGTGCGCCTGACTCCGGTGCGGCGATGGAGGGTTGCGCGACGACCGCGCCCTGCGGGTGCGCGACGTTGGGGCCTTGGTCACCGCCCCGCGTACCGGCCGCCTCGGTGTCGGGCGCCGTCGCCGCCGTCCTCGCCGGGTCGATAAGTCCCGTCCCTCCGGCGGCGAAGGGCCCCGCGTGGGCCAGTTGCAGCCCGAGGCCCACCGCGCCGCCCGCCGCCGAGGCCGCGCCGAGCAGCGTGAGCGAACCGAGCACGGCGCGGCGCGGAGAGCGGCGTCTGGCGTGGCGGCCCACGGGTGTCAGGACCTGCGCAGCCGTCGTACGCCGAAGAAGGCCAGCGCGACTCCCGCGAGGAGCGCCGCCGCCCACCCGGCTGTCGCACCGACGCCGGACGAAGCACCGTCAGCGGCGGACGCGTTGGACGCGGTGGGCACATCGGACGCGGTGGACTTCGTACCGCTCAGCCCGCCGAAGCCGGCCTCGACGCCGCCCTGCGGCTCGATGGAGGCGCCGTCCGAGTCCGTCAGGTCGAGGAGCTTCGGGGCGGCGCCGGACGACGACAGCACGACCAGGGTGTGGGTGCTGCGGCCCGCGAGGTCCAGCGTCCGCGAGCTGGTCGCGCCGCCGCTGCTGACCTGGACGGCCGTCGCGCCGGCCGGCACCGAGGCGTACGGCGTGGAGGTCGGGAAGCGCAGGGTGCCGCGGTCGCCGCCGGCGACGTTGACGGTGACCGACGGCTGGTTCAACGACGCCTGGATGATGCGCAGTCCGGCCCGGTCGGCGCCGGCGGATATCTGGTCGGGCAGGGTGCGCAGTTGGAGCGCCGAGCCGGGACCGAGCCCCGCGACGGTGTACGCCTTGCCCTTCTTGACCTGGACGGTCGAGCTGATGACGGGCGTGGCCGAGGCGGCGGCGCCCGCCGCGCGCATCGCCACGGTGTACTGGCCGGTGGCGACCGACTCGTACGGGGACGCGTCACCGTACGACACGTTCCGCAGGACCATCGCGGCCTTGGCGCCGCCGAACGGGTAGAGGTAGACGTCGACGGGCGGCGCGCCGGGCGAGAAGTGCGCCAGCCGCACCCAGCCGCCCGACCAGGCGTCGCTGCCGGAGGCGGCGGCGGGACCGGCGAGCACACCGGTGCCGAGGGCGGCGGACAGCAGCACGGCAGCGCACACCCGGACCGCACGGACCTGGGGCCTGCGGGTGGCGGCGGGCGGAGCGGTGGATCTCATGCGTCGGGCCTTTCTCTGGTACGGGGAGGAGGTCAGGAAGCCGCTGACGCGGCCGACTCGGCGGTGGGCGCGGCGAGCAGATCGAGAGGCGCGGGCTGGGAGTAGCGCAGGCTCAGCACGCCCGGCTCCCGGCCGCGCGCCGCCCGTACGGCGGTCTCCAGCGGCAGGTAGGGCGCGCGTTGGGCGGTGACCAGCTCGCGCAGGACGACGGCCGCCGCGGCGTGGCCCGCCGCCGACACCCGGTCGACGGTCGAGATCTCCAGCGCGCTGCGCGGTACGCCCACCGCGGCGCCGGGCGCGGCAGGGCCGAACGACGTGACGGTGACGGTGTGTTGGCCGCCCAGTGCGGCGAGCAGCGCGCACACGCGCATGTCCACCTTTCCCGCGCCGAGCAGTTGGCGGGCGGCCCCCGTGAAGGTCAGCCGGTCGTTGCCGAGCAGCGCCTTGCCCGCCGCGCGCCGCGCCGCCGCCTCGTCCGAGGCCTGTACGACGTACGCGGTGCGGCCGGCGTGTGCGACGGGGTACAGGGCGGTGGCCCGGTCGCCGGTTCCGAAGACGGCGAGCGCGTCCGGCGCGATCACGTTGTCGATGCCCGCGCCGAGCCGGCGCCGCAACGTCGAGGTCACGGCCACCACATCGGCGCTCTGCAGGTCCTCGGCGCTGTCGCCGACGCGGACGGTCGAGGCGACGGGAAAGCCGACGGCGGCGAGCGATCCGCACACGGCGGCGTCGCAGGCCACCACCTGTCCCGCGCCGACATGGGTGGCAATCCACCGGGCCGCCTCGATCCGGACCTCGGGCGAAGGGCCGCTGCCCGGACCGCTCTTGGCGTCGGCGGAGTCCTGCGGGTGGTCCCGCCCCGTCTCCCCGTCCACCAGCAGGACCGATCCGGTCACCAGCGCGGCGACGACCACGACGGCCGCCGCGACGTACGGCCAACGCCGCTGCCGGCGGCCGAAGTTCCTGCGCGCGAAGGACCGGAGGGTGTTCCAGTAGATGCGCGCCCACGACGGTTCGGGCGGACGCCGGGCTTCGGAGAGATTCTGTGGCATCGCACATTCGCTAAGAAAGGACAGGACGGGTCTGCATATCAACACAAACGATCGCGTGTAGCAATACTTGTCGCTCAATGTTCATAAGGAGCAGTCAGCGGCGGACCGAAAAGGAAACGCCGAAAGACACACCGCATCGACTCCTGGCCGGGAATGGAATTCTCCGGCGGGAGTGCGGTGTGCTCGTCACCCGTTCACAAGATCCAGATCTGCGCTCCTTCTGCTGGCTGCCAACAGGTATTCGGAGCCGCACGCGCAGCGGATTGGTCGGGGTTCAAAAAGGCGTGGACCGGCGCCGCCGGGCGTAGGGGCGCCCGGCGACACCGGCGCCGGGCCGAAGTCAAGCCCCGGCTCGGGGCGGAAGTCAAGAGTGATCTTGACGGAATCCGCAATTCGGGACCCATCCGCCGGGCGCCCGGCACCGAATAGCCGATGGCAGACCGAAAGAAAGGCGGTGGGCAGCCCCTGCGAAAACAGCTTGTCCGACGAAGGGGTACGTTTGTGCTGCCCCGAAAGCAGCGCCGGAGGCCGAAGGAATGATCCCGCCCGAGATCCTGGGCGAGGAAAAGCCAGGCGAGGAAAACCCGCCGGTGCTGCCGGCGGAAGCGCGCCGCCGGGTACATGACGCCCTGCGCGGCCCGGCAGTGCGCACGGACGAAGAGTGCCTGGAGAACGCCTTGTTGGTGACGTCGGAGCTGGTGACGAACGCCATCAGGCACGGCGGAGGTCTGACCGGGTTCTCCGTTGCGGTGCTGGACGACGCGTGCGTGGTGACGGTCGCCGACCGCAGCACTCGGCTCCCGCACGCCCGCTTACGGCGCCACGACAGCACCCCGGGCGGCTTCGGCTGGCCCATCGTGCGCCGCCTGGCGGACGCGGTCGCCATCACCGTCACCACGACGGGAAAGACCATCCGCGTGGCCCTGCCGCTGCGTTGACGCGAACTCCGCACACCTGCCCGGGTGGTGCGGGTTAAGCGGGTGGGTTACGCGGGGGGCACGGGTGGCGCGAAGACGTCGATGCCCGCCGCGACCGCCACTTCGCGGTACGCCTCGCCGAGGCCCGCCGCCGTGGCGTGGGCGTTCAGACCGCTCGGATTCGGGACGACCCACAGGTGCGCACCGCCGATGTCCTCCGGCTGGCGGCCCACGACGGCCTTCGGGCGGCCGAAGGCGATCCGGTAGGCCGTGATGCCCAGCATCGCCACGGCGTTGGGGCCGATACGGGGGACCCGCAGCGCCAAGGACCGTGCGCCCTCGGTCAGTTCGTCGCGCGACAGCTCGTCGGCACGGGCCGTCGCACCGGGCACGAGGCTGGTGATCCCGACACCGCGCGCCTCCAGATGCGCCCGGTCGGCCGGGTCGAACCCCTCGGACGCGTCGATCTCCCGGTCCAGGATGCCCGCCCGGTACAGGGCCGGATAGAAGCGGTTGCCCCTGCGGCCGAAGTGCGCCTGCACCGCGACCGTCCGCAGCCCCGGGTTGATGCCGACGAAGAGCAGCCGCACCTCGGGCCCCAGCAGGTCGGGCAACGTGCCGCCGCGAAAGGCCGCCAACTCGGCGTGGGTGAATTTCACAGCCGGACTGTAGAGCACCCGGCAGCCGCGGGGCGTCTCGGGAGCCGCTGTGGCAGGATGCGGCGCGTGGGCGACGGCGCAGGCAGGACCGCCGACCCGACATCCACCGAGCAGCCATCCCGGGAGCACCGCCATGACGGTAGGCAAGCCGAAGCCGCAGGTCGACACCAGCAAGCCCAACTCGGCGCGGGTGTACGACTATCTCCTGGGCGGCAAGGACAACTACCCCGTGGACCAGCAGGTCGGCCGGCAGATGCCGGACGCGGCCAGGGAGGGCGTGCAGGCGAACCGGGCCTTCATGCACCGTGCCATCGGCTGGGTGGCCCGGGGCGGCATCGACCAGTTCCTCGACATCGGCACCGGCATTCCCACCGAGCCGAACCTCCACCAGATCGCCCAGGGCGTCAATCCGAAGGCCCGCGTCGTCTACACGGACAACGATCCCATCGTGCTGCGGCACGCCGAGGCGCTGCTCGTCAGCACGCCGGAGGGCGCGACCGACTACACCGAGGCCGACGCGCGCGAGCCGGGGAAGATCCTCGAACGCGCCCGCACCGTACTGGACTTCGACCGGCCCGTCGCGCTGTCGCTCGTCGCGCTCATGCACTTCGTACCGGACGAGGACGACGCGTACGGGATCGTCCGCACCCTCGTCGGCGCGCTCGCGCCGGGCAGTTACCTCATCCTGTCGCACTTCACGGCCGACGCCCTGCCGAAGGAGCAGAACAAGGTCGAGGAGTACCGGTCGAGCGGGATCGGGCTCCGGCCGCGCACGTACGCGGAAGTCGCCCGCTTCTTCGAGGGACTTGACCTGGTCGAGCCGGGCATCGTCACGCCTCGCCGCTGGTACAAGGACACGCCGGCACCGGAGGAGGGCAGCGGCGTGGACGGCTTCTACGTCGGCGTCGCCCACGTCCCCAACTGACGTCGCGCCGCCCGGCGCCGGTCACCGTCAGTCGTCCGTGAGCGCGCGGCGCATCCGGACGAGGCCGTACTCGAACGCCTGCTCGACGTCTCCGCCGAGCCGGAAGGCGCCGGCCAGCTCCATCTGGATGAAGCCGGTGGCCCAGGCGGTCACCAGCCGCGCGGCGTCAAGTGCGTTCCTCTCCCCCGCGAGTTGCCGGGACGCGTGCAGAATCGGGGCCGCCGCCCGCTCCAGGGCCTCCTTCGGCGTGAGCGTGGAACCCATCGTCAGCCGAAAGGCCTCGGGACGCTCCTTGGCGAACCCGCGGTACGTGCGCACCACCTCTTCGAGCGAGCCGTCGGTCACCTCGATCCGGACCATCAGCTCGTCGATCGTGGCCTCGCCGACGGCGACGAGCAGCGCCGCGCGGTCGCGTACGTGCTTGTAGAGGGACGGGGCGCGGACCCCGACGCGCTTGGCGACGCTCTGCATCGTCAGCCCGTCCTGACCGGCCGACTCCAGGATGTCCCGGCCCGCCGCCACGATCGCGCTCCGCGAGGTCTTCTCAGGAGTCGGCATTGATCACCCTTCCACAGCGAAAGCTATTGCTCATAGCCATCAAGGCTATGTATCGTAGCCATCGTAGCCGACCGTAATTCTCGACCGGCGATCCAGCAGTCCCCGAAAGGCCAGTCATGAAGCTCGCTCCGCACCTCCACCGCCTCGGCAACGATGTCGTGTCGTGCTATCTGATCGACACCGACGACGGCATCACGCTCGTCGATGCGGGCCTCCCCGGCCACTGGCACGACCTGCAGAGCGAGTTGCGCTCGCTGGGCAAGACCGCCGACGACATCCGGGGCCTCGTGCTGACGCACGGGGACTCCGACCACATCGGCTTCGCCGAACGGCTGCGCCGCGAACACGGCGTACCGGTCTACGTGCACGCCGCCGACGCCGACCGGGCGCGCACGGGCGAGAAGCCCAAGACGCCGCTCGGCACGATGAAGGCCGGTGCCACGCTCGGCTTCTTCTCGTACACCCTGCGCAAGAACGGTCTGCGCACCGCCTACGTCAGCGAGGTGGTCGAGGTCGCCGACGGCGACGTACTGGACCTGCCGGGCAGCCCGGTCATCGTCGGGATGCCGGGGCACTCGCCGGGCAGCGTCGCCGTGCATGTGCCGGTCGCCGACGCCGTGTTCGTGGGGGACGCGCTGACGACGCGGCACGTGCTGACGGGACGTACGGGCCCGCAGCCCGCCCCCTTCACCGACGATCCGGCCGCGTCGCGCGCGTCGCTCGACCGGCTCGCCCAACTGCCGGCGTCCTGGGTGCTGCCCGGCCACGGCGCGCCCTCGCACGCGTCGCCCGCCGAGGTGGCGGAAGCGGTCAGGCGGGCCGACGCGTAAGAGGCGAATCCGCGCTCGTGTCCGCCGCCGTACCTGTGTCCGCCGTCGTACCCGCTTCCGCCGTCGTACCCGCTTCCGCGCTCGTATCCGCCTCCGCGCCCGTATCCGCCTCCGCGCCCGTATCCGCCTCCGCGCCCGTATCCGCTTCCGCGTCCCGCAGTGCCTCCTCGCGGCGCGGCAGCAGCAGCGGGGTGGCGAGCAGCAGCACCCCGGCGAGTGCGATCGCCGTACGGGGGCCGGTGATTGCGGCCAACAGACCCCATACGGCGGTCAGGGCCGCGATAGAGAGGCTGCTGCTGACCGACCAGGCGGACAGGGTGCGGGCGGCCCGGCCGTGCGCGGTGTGGTCGAGCCGGTAGGTGGCCAGCACGGGGTTGAAGACTCCGATGCAGGTCACCAGGCCGAGCTGGACCACGATGACGAGGACGATGCCGGGGAGCCCCGGCTGGACGAACGCGAGACCGACGGGCCAGCAGGCGCGCGCCGTACCGGAGACGAGCAGCACCGTGCGCCGCCCGAACCGCGCAACCAGCCGGTGTGCGACGCGGGAGCCGACGAGCCCGCCGACGCAGGGGGCGGCGAACGCGAGACCGTACTGCCACGGCGTGAACCCGAGCCGGCCCAGCAGGAGTACGGCGAGCAGCGGCTCGGAGGCCATGATCAGGCCGTTGACCAGGATCGAGTTGAGGAAGAACGGGCGCAGTACGCGATGGGTGAGGATGGAGCGCCACCCGTCGAGCAGATCGCCGGCCCGCATCCGCGCCGCCGTACCTTTCCGCGCGGGGTACGGTTCGCCGCCGCCGATGGCGCGGATGCCGAGCGCCGAGAGCAGATAGCTGACGGCGTCGGCCAGCACCGTCGTCACCGGCCCGAACAGCCCGATGGCGGCGCCCCCGAGCGGCGGTCCGACCACCGTCGCCGACCATGTCGTCGACTCGAAGCGGCCGTTGGCGACGAGCAGGTGCTCCGGCGGCACGAGCGCCTTCAGATACGGCCCGCTTGCCGACTTGAAGGCGATGTCGGCGGCCGCGACGAGCACGGCGACGACAAGGAGCTGGCCGAAGCTGAGCCGGCCGATCGCGTAGGCGGCGGGGATGCTGATCATCGCGGCGAACCGGGTCAGGTCCATCGCGATCATGACCGGCCGTTTACGGCGGAACTCGACCCACGGGCCGAGCGGCACGGCGACCACGGCCCCCACCGCACGCCCCGCGGCGGCCAGCGCCGCCACCTGCGTCGGCCCCGAGTGCAGCACGACGACGGCGATCAGCGGGAACGCGCCGAACCCGAACCCCGTGCCGTACGAACTGACCGCGAACGCCGCCCACAGCCAGCCGAACCGCCGCCCCAGCGCCTGCCCGCCCACCGTCGCCGCCATTCCGCACGCACCCCTCCCCGACCTGCACGAACAGCCGTCCGCTGACCACCGGCATCAAAACGCGAGGAAGACGGCCAGATCAAACAACCGACCAACCGAGCAGCCACAACCGTTCGTTGTGCTGGGAGGCGTGAGTGGGGCGGCTCCCGCTTTGTTCGGTCGGGTCCGAACACGTTTCACCCGCACCGGGAAAGCCCGCCGCACCGGATCGCCGGCTCCGGCACCGGAACCCGGAAGGCCAGGGCAGGAACGGTGGAGGACTGATCCGCCGCGTTCGGGGAACCAGCGTGGTTGCGATACCGACAGCGCTTGAGAGATCGTTGCTGGGAGGCAAGGTTCTTCGGATCGGGGAGGTGAGGGATTCGCACAGCGGGTCCTCAACGCATGGTGATTTCAACCCGGACGGAATCGGATGCGGGCTCATCGACGAGCGTGTCGTGGCGCGGTGCCCCGTACCCGGTGCTGGTGGCTGACACCCGCGGGACTCTTGTCTTTGTGAACGAAGCGGCGGGTGCGCTTCTGCCGCGGGCCCGAGCGGGCGCCGCGCTGGACGATGTGGCGCCGGACTGGCTGTCCTTGGCGCACGAGACGTTCCAGCCGTCTCTCCCGGACGCATCCCTGGGCACATCCCTGGGCACATCCCAGGAAACCCCGACAACGGACGTTGTCCGGGGCACTGTGGGCGAGCGCAGTTTCGAGGCCCATCCGACCGTCCAGACAGGCCCGGCGTCCCTGGCGGCCCAAGCGGCCCCGGGCGAGCGCACCGTGGCATGGTGGCTGGTCGAGGACACGGATCAGCGGCTGGCGCGCGAAGCGCTGCGCATGGAGCGCTCACACACCGAACTTCTCGCCCGCTCCTCCAACTTGTTGCTCTCCTCTCTCAACCTGGAACGCTGCATGGACGTGACAGCGCAGATGGCGGCAGCCCATCTCGCCGACGCGGCGCTGGTCATCGCCACCCCGCGAGGCGGCCGGCTGCCGGTGGTGACCTGTCTGCGCGACGGCACCCCTTCCCTGTCCCACCCGACCGTGGATCCGGACGAAGTGCCGGGCCTCAGCGAGGCGTTGCAGGGCTTCCCGCCGGTGCCGTCGCGCTGGCTGGACCCTGTCCTCGCGCCGAAGTGGCTGGTGCCCGAGGGGTTCGGCACGGTCGGCTCGATCGTGATCACCCCGCTGCCCGGCCACGGGATGCCGGCCGGGGCCCTGGTCCTGCTGAGACGTCCGGACACGCCCGCGTTCACGGAGCGCGAGGAAGTCTTCGCCCGGCTGTTCGCCGCGCGTGCGGGCGCCGCGATGTCGGCGGCGCGGCTGTACGCGGAGCAGTCGGCGATCTCGGAAGTCCTGATGCGCGAACTGCTGCCGCCCGCCCTGCACCAGGTCGGCGGGGTCGACTTCGCCGGTGGCTACCGGCCGTCCGGGGACCACGAGCGGATCGGCGGGGACTTCTACGACGTACACCCGTCGGCCACGGAGGGTGAGGCGTCGCTGGCCGTGCTCGGAGATGTCTGCGGCAAGGGGCTGGAAGCAGCCGTGCTGACGGGCAAGATCCGCAACACCCTGCACGCCTTGCTGCCCATGGCCGACGACCACCAGCAGATGCTCAGCCTGCTCAACACGGCGCTGCTGAACTCCCACCACACCCGGTTCGCGACGCTGGTCCTGGCTTCGGCGCTCCGCCAGGGGCACGAGGTGCGGTTGCGGCTGACCAGCGCCGGCCATCTCGCCCCGCTGATCCTGCGGGCCGGCGGTGAGGTCGAGGAGGCCGACACGCACGGCACGCTGGTCGGCGCGATCCCCGACGCCCGCTCGCACACCACGGCGCTCACCCTCGCACCGGGCGAGACGTGCGTGCTGTACACGGACGGGATCACGGAGGCGCGCGGCGGCCCGCTGGGCGAAACCCTGTTCGGCGAGAAGCGGTTGCGCCGCACGCTGTCGGAGTGCGCCGGCATGCCGGCGGAAGGGATCGTGGAGCGGGTGCAGATGCTCGCCTCCGAGTGGGTCGGCGACGGCCGCCACGACGACATGGCCGTCGTGGTGATCTCCGCTCCGCGTACCCACCACCTCAGTGCGGTGAACGGCCGCACTCGGGGCAGGTACACCGCGTGAGCCCGAGCACCTCAGCTTTCCCCGCCGCCTCGGCCCCGCACGGGGCCGGGCGGTGGGCGGACGAGCTGTGGCAGGCCGTCGCACGCGCCGACGAGTACACCGCGACGGCTGTGGTGGTGCACGCGCTGGAGCAGACCCTGGACCCGGAAGGCGTGTTGCTCGACTTGATCGCGCCCGTGCAGGGCAGGGTCGGCGAGGAGTGGGCGGCCAACCGGCTGAGTGTCGCGCAGGAGCACGCTGCCACGGCCATCAACGACCGGGCCGTGGCGGCGCTTTCGCTGCATCCCCTGGCCTGTAAGGCCGTTGAGCGGCCGGGCAGGATCACGGTCGCCTGCGTCGATGGCGAATGGCACGCCCTGCCCGCCCGGATCCTGGCCGAGGTGCTGAAGCTGCGCGGCTGGCAGGTCGACTACCTCGGCGCCCAGGTGCCCACGCCCCATCTCATCACGCATCTGCACCGCGCGAACTGCGACGCGGTCGCGCTTTCCAGCTCGGTCGCCACCCGGCTGCCCGGCGCACACGCGGCGATCACCGCCTGCCAGGCGGTGGGGGTGCCGGTCCTCGTCGGCGGAGCCGCCTTCGGTACGGACGGCCGCTACGCCCGCCTCCTCGGCGCCGACGCCTGGGCTCCCGACGCCCGCGCCGCCGCCGACCTCCTCGTCCGCACCCCGCTGTCGCGCCCGCACCCCCACCACCAGGCCATCGACGACCTGCCCCATCTGGCCGACCAGGAGTACACCATGGTCGCCCGCAGCGGCCGGGCCCTGGTGCGCGCGGTCTTCAGCAAGCTGGAGACGGCCTTCCCCGCCATGCGCGACTACAGCGAACCGCAGCGTGAACACACCGCCGAAGACCTCGCGCACATCGTGGAGTTCCTCGGCGTCGCCCTCTACACGGGCGACGCCGACCTCTTCACCGACTTCCTCACCTGGACCGCCGCGATCCTCACCGCCCGCGACGTGCCCGCCCACAGTCTGCCCCCCGCACTGCGCTTCCTGGCCGCCGAGCTGAAGGACTTCCCTCGCGCGACAAGGATCGTCCAACTCGGCGCCGAGCGCCTGACCTTGTCCTCCCTCATCACCGCCGGGAGCACCGCATGACCACATTGCCCCCCAGCCACCTGCGCCTGACGGCCGTCGACACCGAGACGACGGTCCGCATAGAGCTGCACGGCGACCTGGACTTCGACAACGCCGACCAGCTCCTGACGGCCGTCACCGGCAAACTCATGGACAACCCGCACCTGCGCGACCTGCACCTGCACTGCGCGGGTCTCGGCACCACCGACTCCATGGGCCTGGCGACGCTGCTGATGATCCGCCGCCGCGCCGACGACGCGAACGTACGCCTCCACCTGGACGACCGCTCACCGGGCCTGAACCGGCTGCTGTCGATCACCGGCACCCTCGACCACCTGACGGCGGCACCCGCCGACGCGGACGACACCTTCGCGGAAGCCGAAGAATCCTCCGGCGGCCAGGAGCAGGCGCTCTCGGCCCGCATCCCGGGCCCGGACCACGGCGCCTGAACTGGTCAAGCCACATCCGGAAGGCGTCAGTGGTGGTGGCCCTGCCGGCCGAGGGTTTCCACCGGGGTGGCGCCCGGACGGGTCCACTGCGGTACGGGGCGGCTGGTCGGCCCCCAGGTGGGGGTGCCGTCCGCGTCCGCGCGCCAGGACCAGCACGCGTCGCGGCCCTCGGGCCAGCCTTCGGGGGTGTCCTCCCACGCCTCGCGGCGGCCGTAGGGCGTCATGTCGAACAGCCCGATGGAGCCGTTGACCCGCTCGACGCCGCGGCCCGTTGTGGCGTACGTCAGGAAGACCCGGTCGCCGTCGCGCAGGTAGCTGGTGAGGGAGCCCATGCTGTCGCCGATCGGCGCGTCCGCGTCGCGCACCGAGTACCAGGGCTGGGTGTAGCCCATGAACGCGACGTAGGGGGCGACCTCGTCCCAGCGGCCCGTGGTCAGGACGGCGTACGAGACGCCGCCGGCGTTGAGGTACGTGGCGTCCCACAGGTGCCAGGCCGAGGTGGTGCAGCCCTCGCACTGCCCCTGGTGCGGCGCGCCGTCGTGCCACATGTGCTTGTAGACGACCAGCTCGTCGCGGCCCTGGAAGAGGTCCAGGAACGGGACGGCGCCCTCGGCCCCGACGACCTCGGCCTTCCCGTCGAACTCCACCATCGGCAGCCGCCGCCTGGCAGCGGCGATGGCGTCCCCCTCCCGGGTGTGGGCCTTCTCGCGGACCAGCAGCTCGTCGCGGGCGGCCTGCCAGGTGGCCAGGTCGACGACGGGCGGACGGGCGGCGGCCGGTGTGCTGGTCTGGTCGTTCGGCGCGCTGGTCGGATCGTTCGGCGTGGTGGTCATGGTGCCTCCGTGGCGTCTCGTACCGGGCGGCGTCGTACGGCGTACTACGACGCTCACCCGAACAGACCCGCGACCGGGCCGAAACTCATCGCGGCAGGAGCGCCCCACCGGCCCGCGTGCCGCCCACCGAGCCGTTCGTTATGGTTTCGTGACCATCCGGACCAACGTCCATCATGTGGCGTGAGCAGTCTGCGCTGCCATGCCCTCCGTACGACAGCAAGAACCCGCACCTCACACCGACAGCACCGCCGCCGCCCACCGGCGCGGCCGTACGCGTGGCCGTACGCGCGGCAGTGTCCGCCGCCGCGTCCGCCGCCGCCGACGCGCGGTACTGCTCGGCGCCCTCGTCACCGTCGGACTGCTCGGTTCGGCGGCGTTCTTCCTCGGCGGCGAGCGCGGTGACGTGTCGAGCGCCCCTTCGCGGGCGCCGCGCGTGGTGTACGTCAGGCCGACCCCCGCCGCCCCCTCCCCCAGCCTCGCCCCCACCCCCGAGCCGACACCGTCGCCGTCCGCCCCCGGCGCGACCAAGCTCCCCGCGTCGGGCCCCGGTACGTTCGCCACCGCCCGCACCAAGGGCGCCACCGGCACCACGGTCGGTCACGGCACCGATCCGCTCCGCTACCGGGTGGAGGTCGAGGACGGTACGGGCCTGTCGCCCGTCGCCGCGGCCGACGAGATCGCCGACATACTGGGCGCTCCCCGCGGCTGGACCGACGACGGCGTCTCCTCGTTCCAACTGGTGGGCCCCGGGCAGGCGTACGACCTCCGGGTGCGGATCGCGACTGCGCATACGGCCGACCGCCTGTGCTGGGCGGGCATCCACCAGGACACCGGAGGCGAGTACAACTGCGAGGTCCCCAACGGGGTGGTGGTGAACCTGAAGCGCTGGACCAAGGGCTCGCCCACGTTCGAAGGACCGATCCACGACTACCGGGCGCTGATCATCAACCACGAGATGGGGCACTTCCTGGGCCACCAGCACGAGTCCTGTCCGGGCCCGGGGCGGTTGGCCCCCGTCATGATGCAGCAGATCAAGGGCCTGCACGGCTGCGTCGCCAACGCGTGGCCGTACGACAAGAAGGGCCGCCCGGTCGCGGGACCGCCGGCGCTGTGAACACATGCGCTTTACACACACGGACTGCGCACACACGGACTGTGCACACACCGGCACCTACCGTCGTCTCGGCATGCGTGATCCTGCCTGACCTGGTTCGCTGGTACGGGGGCCGTCTCAGCATGGATGCGGGAGATCCGATGAGCACCTATCGAGTCGCACAAGTCGACGTCGCCAACGGTCCGTTCACGATCACCGAGCGCGAGGTACCCGTCCCCGGCCCGGGGCACGTACGGGTACGGGTCGAAGCCTGCGGCGTCTGTCACAGCGACGCCTTCTTCGTCAGCGGCGGACTGCCCGGTGTGACCTTCCCCCTCGTCTCGGGGCACGAGATCGCGGGACGTATCGAGGAGGTCGGTGAGAGCGTCTACGAGGGCTGGCGTGCGGGCGACCGCGTCGGCGTCGGCTGGTTCGGCGGCAGTTGCGGCCACTGCACGCCCTGCCGGCGGGGCGACTTCATCGTCTGCGAGAACCTCAAGGTGCCCGGCTGGAGTTACGACGGCGGCTTCGCCGAGACGGTGATCGTGCCGCAGGACGCCCTGGCCCGGATCCCCGACGGCCTCTCGGCCGCCGAGGCGGCGCCGCTCGGCTGCGCGGGGGTGACCGTGTACAACAGCATGCGGCGCAGCTCCGCCCGCGCCGGTGACCTGGTCGCCGTCCTGGGCATCGGCGGACTGGGGCATCTCGGCGTCCAGTACGCGGTGGCGATGGGGTTCGAGACCGTGGCGATCGCCCGTGGCGCCGACAAGGCCGACCTGGCCAAGCAGCTCGGCGCGCACCACTACATCGACAGCACGGCCGGCACCTCGGTCGCCGAAGCGCTCCAAGCCCTGGGCGGCGCTCGGGCGGTCCTGGCGACCGCCGCCAACTCGCGGGCCATCTCGGCCGTTGTGGACGGCCTGCTGCCGCGCGGCGAACTCATCGCGGTGGGCGCTGACACGGCGTCCCTGGACATCGCCCCCACCCAACTGGTCATCCCTGGCAGGGTCGTGCAAGGCCACCCGTCCGGCACGTCCCAGGACGTCGAGGACACCTACGCGTTCAGCGTGCGCAGCGGGGTCCGTCCGATGGTCGAGACCGTGCCGCTGGACGCGGCGGGCGAGGCCTACCAGCGGATGATGTCCGGTGACGCCAGGTTCCGCATGGTGCTGACCATGTCCTGAGCGGGGGCCGCTCGCCTCTCAGCCCTGGTCACCCCGAGGCGGTCACCCCGAGGCCAGCCCTGATCACCCCGAGGCGGCCTCCGGCTGACCGGAGGCCGCCACGCTCACCAACTGGTGCTTCATCAGCGGCTGATCACTCTGCGGGCTGTAATCGCCGAGCCCGCAGAGGATGTTCAGCTCCGGCATGTACCCGGCCACGTTGCCGCGCGGGATGTCGTAGGCGACGACGTGGTATCCGTACACCGAGCGGGTGCTGCCGTCGCGGGCGTGGCTGGTGATGTCGATCAGGTCCAGCTCGCCAAGCCCGCGTGCCGCCATGTCCTCGCGGTTCATGAAGAGCAGGGTGCGCAGGTTCTTCACCCCGCGGTAGCGGTCGTCGTCCGAGTAGATCGTGGTGTTGAACTGGTCGTGCGAGCGCATCGTCGACAGGACGAGCCGCCCGTCCGGCGGCACCACGTCCGGCAGGGGCGAGTCGTGGAACTCGGCGCTGCCGGAGGCCGTGAGGAAGACGCGGTCGCGGGCGGGCTGGGCGATACGGAAGCCGAGGGGCTCGCGCACCCGGCGGTTGAAGTCCTCGAAACCCGGGAGCACGCGTGCCATGGTGTCGCGGATCCGGTCGTAGTCGGCGGTGTACGACTCCCACGGGGTGTGCGACGCCGGCAGCGTCGCGCGGGCCATCCCGGCCAGGATCGCGCACTCCGACTTCAGGTGGGGCGACACAGGATGCCGCATGCCGTACGAGATGTGCACCATGCTCATCCCGTCCTCGACGCTCACGCCCTGCTCCCCCGCGGCCTGCATGTCGTGTTCGGTGCGCCCGAGGCACGGCAGGATCAGCGCCCGCCTGCCGTGCGCGAGGTGGCTGCGGTTGAGTTTGGTGCTGACCTGGACCGTCAGTTCGGTGGTGCGCAGCCCGGCGTCGGTGGCATCGGTGTCGGGCGTGGCCAGCGCGAAGTTGCCGCCGAGCGCGACGAACACCTTCACCTTCCCCTCGCCCATGGCCTTGATCGTGTGGACGGTGTCCAGGCCGTGCGCACGCGGCGCGTTGATCCCGCAGACCTCGTCCAGCACGTCGAGGAACCGGGGCGTCGGACGGTGGTCGATACCGCACGTCCTGTTGCCCTGCACGTTGCTGTGCCCGCGCACCGGCGAAGGCCCGGCGCCCTCCCGGCCGATGTTGCCCCGCAGCATCAGCAGGTTTACGATCTCGCGGACCGTGTCGACCCCGTGCTCCTGCTGCGTGAGGCCGAGGCACCACGAGATGACCGTGCGGTCCGAACGGAGGTACGCCTGGGCCAGTTTCCTGATCTGCTGCTCGTCGATCGCGGACTGGCGGACCAGGTCCGCCCACTCCGTACGCCGTACCAGCTCGCGGTACGCGTCGAAGCCCGCCGTGTGTCCTTCGACGAACTCGCGGTCGAGTACGGCCGGATCGTCCTCGGCGGCTTCGAGTACGGCTTTGGCCACGCCGCGCAGCAGCGCCAGGTCGCCGCCGATGCGCACCTGCACATCCATGGTGCCGGTGTCGGTGGGGTGGAAGGTGGCCATCGCGCCGAATTCGTGCGGCACGATCGTGCGCCGCGAGGCGGCCTCGACCAGCGGATTGACGTGCACGATCTGCACGCCCCGCCGGTACGCCTCCGCCAACGCGGTCAGCATCCGGGGGGCGTTGGTGGCCGCGTTGACCCCCATGACGATCAACAGGTCTGCTTCTTCCCAGTCCTTGAGGTCGCAGGTGCCTTTGCCGGTGCCGAGGGACGCCTGCAACGCGCGCCCGGAGGCCTCGTGGCACATGTTCGAGCAGTCGGGCAGGTTGTTGGTGCCGAATTCGCGCGCCCACAACTGGTAGAGGAACGTCGCCTCGTTGCTCAGCCGCCCTGAGGTGTAGAACGCGGCCTCGTCCGGGCTGTCCAGTCCGCGGAGCGCCGTACCGACCAGGTCGAACGCGTCCTGCCAGCCGATGGGCACGTACTTGTCGGTGGCCGGGTCGTAGACCATCGGCTCGGCCAGCCGCCCCTGGTCCTCCAGCGCGAAGTCGCTCCAGCCGGACAGTTCCGTGACGGTGTGCGCGGCGAAGAAATCACGGCCCGCCTTCTTGTGCGTCATCTCCCACGTGACGTGCTTGATGCCGTTCTCACACACGTCCAGATGCAGGCCCTTGATGTCGTCGGGCCAGGCGCACCCCGGGCAGTCGAACCCGCCGTTCTCGTGGTTCATCTTCATGACGGCCTTCGGACCGTTCGCCGGCTCGTGCGTCCTGGCCAGGACCTTCAGCACACTGCGGGCGGCGCCCCAGCCCGCCGACGGCGCCGTGTCGTCCTGCTGGGACGGGGCCTCCCCCGGGCGGTTCGGGCCGCGCCCGCGCGCCGCGACGCCGGGCGCTCCCCGGCCCAGGTCGTCCCCGGGAACCCTGCGGGGCGTGTTCGACATGAGGATCTCCTCGTCGCACGAATTATCGTGTGATTCCGGACATCACCTCAGGCTACGCCGGGTCGCCGGGACCCTCATCCGCTGGGTGGTCAGCGCCGATGGCGCCGCGCCCCGCCAGCCGCAGGAGCAGGACCACCGAGGGCAGGATCAGCACCACCGCCACGCACGCGACGCCCACGAGCACATCGAGGGTGGCGTCGGGGGACGCGGCGTCGTGCAGCGAGAGGTGCGTACCCAGCAGGTACGGGTACTGCGACACACCCCAGCCGCACACCACGAGCGCGACGGCCCCCGCCGCGATCACGCGCTGGCCGCGGGTCCGGCCCGCCCACAGCCCGAGCAGGCCGAGCACACCGCCGAGCGCGGCCAGGACCACCAGGGGCAGCGCCCGGTGGCTGAGGTTGTGGAAGAGGCGGGGCGCGTCCGACCGGAGGACGAAGATGCCGCCGATGCTGACGGCGCCGGTCACCGCGCCCACGGCCAGGCTCCGGTCGCGGAAGTAGCGGTACATCCCCCGGTCGCCGGCGCGGTGCGTGGCCACCATCAGATAGGTGGCGGCGAGGTACGCGCAGACGAGCACCGCGAGCACGCCGCCGAGGGCGCTGGTGGGGTTGAGCCAACTGGTGACGGCGTCGCCGTTGCCCCGGGTCGGCACCCGGCCCGAGGCGAGGGCCCCGGCGACGGAGCCGAAGCAGTACGGCGTCAGCACCGACGAGAGCGCGAACGCGGCTCCGTACAGGCGCTGTTCGCGGGTGCGGATGGCGGTCTTGCGGAACGCGAACCCGGCGCCGCGCAGCACGATGCCGAGCGCGGCGAGGACCAGTGGCAGGTAGAGGGTGGTGGTGATGGCGGTGAACGCGGTGGGGAATCCGCTCCACAGGATGACGAGGCAGTAGATCAGCCAGGTGTGGTTGGCCTCCCACACCGGGGCGAGCGAGGCGTCGATCGCCGCGCGTGGCGCGCGCCCTCGGCGCGCGCCGCCGGCGACCAGGTCCCAGAAGCCGGCTCCGAAGTCGGCGCCGCCGAGCAGGCAGTAGGCGATGACGCCGATGAAGAGGAATACCGCCACCGCGTCGGGCACGCTAGGACACCTTTCCCTGGGAGTGCCCGGCTTGCGCGGCGGGCGGTGGGCCAGGGGGCCCGTCGCCCGACTCGGGACCGTACGGTACGTCGACGGTCTCGTCGCCGTGCTGCCGCCAGCGGGACCGCATGGACCGCAGCACCCACAGCGCCCCGGCGCCGACGGCGAGGTAGAGGGCGAGGACGCAGCCGAACAGCGCCCACAGGTTGCCCCGGGTGGTCACGGCGTCGCGGGTGAGCAGCAGCCCGTCCACGGTCCAGGGCTGGCGGCCGACCTCGGTGACCACCCAGCCGCTCTCCAGGCACAGGATGGCGACGAGGCCGCTGACGGAGGCGGCCCACAGGAACGGGCGGCTGACGGCGATACGTTCGCGGCGGCGCCACCACAGCCAGGCGTACCAGAGCGCGAGGAGCAGCAGGAGGCTCGCGGTGCCGACCATGATGTCGAACGCCCAGTGGACGATGTTGACCTGCCGGTCCGTGGGCCGTACGCCGGCGGGGATGGCGTCGATGCCCTTGATGGTGGTCGACGGGGAGAAGCCGGCCAGCAGGGAGGCCACGTCGGGGACGGGCAGCCCGTAGCGGGCCTTGCCGTCGATCAGCACACCGCCCAGCGTCTCGGAGACATGGCTGTCGGTCTTGGGAAGCAGTTCGATGGCGGCGAACTTGTTCGGCTGGTCGTTGAAGACCTGCCGGGCGATGGTGTCACCGACCAGCATCTGGAACGGCAGTACGCAGGCGGCGACGGTGAAGCCGATCGTGAAGCCCAGCCGGTGGTAGGCGCTCCTGCGGCCCTTGAGCATGCCCCACGCGTACACCCCGGCGACGGCGAAGCCGGCGACGATGTACGCGGCGAGGAGCATGTGCAGGAACTCCCACCAGAAGGCCTTGTTGAAGAACACCTCGGCGGGCCGTACGCCGACGACCGTGCCGTGCCGGACGGTGATACCGCCGGGCTCGTTCATCCAGGAGTTCGCCGCGATGACCGAGGCGGTGCCGCCGATGCTCGACAGCGCGACGGGCACACCGGACCAGAAATGCGCCCAGGGCCGCATTCGGCCCCATCCGTAGATGTAGATGGAGACGAAGATGGCCTCAAGAAAGAAGAAGAGCCCTTCGACGGCGAAGGGGAATCCGAAGGCGGGGCCGTATTTCCTCATCAATCCGGGCCACAGAATGCCCAGTTCGAAGGAGAGCACGGTCCCCGTGATGGCTCCGACGGCGAACAGCACGGCCGCCACCTTCGACCACCGCCGCGCCAGCAGCAGTGCCTGGCTGTCGCCGGTGCGCAGGCCGCGGTGGTGGGCGATGAGCATCAGCGTGGTCAGGGCGACGCCGAAGGGCACCAGGATGATGTGGAAGCCGAGGGTGAAGGCCATCTGCTCCCGGGCCGGGAGGAGTTGGGCGGGCTCTGCGGGCAGCGCCAGGAGGTGCCGGGCCACGTCGGACGGTCTGAACACCTTGCACCTCTGTTTATGCGAAGTGCGTGAATTTTAGGTTTTTCGCGCACCGAGGATGCGGTGACGCGCCGCCGCCTTCACCGCATTCGGTGCGTCGGGCAACAAGAATGGGCAGATGGATATCCGGCGGTTGCATGATTTTCCAGGCCGCGCCGCAGGACGGCTGCTGATCGTTCCCATTGCGCTGATTATTGTGATCATCACGGCGGCCCTGGTGTCGCCGAGCGATGTCTATCTCAGCCCGCTGCTGGTGATCGCACCGGCGCTGACCGCGTCGTTCGCCGGGCCCTGGCGCACCGCCATCATCGCGGCGGCAGCGGTGGTGGCGCAGGTTGTGATCACGGCGCTGGACGGCGGGGTCGGCACCACGAACCACGAGTGGCAGTTCGCCGCGCTGGTACTGCTGTCGGCGGTGGTGGTCTTCTTCTGCTACCTGCGCGAGGCGCACAGCCAGCAGTTGAGCCGGGTACGGGTGGTGGCGGAGACCGCCCAGCGCGTCCTGCTGCGGCCGCCCCCCGAACGCCTGGGACCGCTGGGGGTGGCCTGGCGGTATCTGACGGCCGACGCCGACGCGCAGATCGGCGGTGACCTGTTCGCCGTCGTACGCCCCGACAGGACCCGCAGCCGGGTCGTCATCGGCGACGTACGGGGCAAGGGCCTGGCCGCCATCGGCGAGGCGTCCGTCGTCCTGGGCGCGTTCCGCGAGGGGGCCAGGCACTGCGAGACGCTGGCCGCGCTCGTACAGGCGATGGAGGACAGCGTCAGCGCGGACATCGAGGACGCGGGAGACATCGAACAGGACCCCGGTGAGCACTTCGTGACGGCCCTCGTCCTGGACCTGCCGGACGCCACCGGACAGGGCACGATGATCAACTGCGGCCACCCGCCGCCCCTGCTGCTGCGCGACGGCCACATCACGGTCCTGGAGTCGAGCGACCCCGCACCCCCACTGGGCCTCGGCAGCCTGGCGGCCCCCGGCCTGCACACCGACACCTTCACCTTCGCCGAGGGCGACACGCTGCTGCTCTACACGGACGGCGTGATCGAAGCCCGCTCGCCCCAGGGCGCGTTCTACCCCTTGGCCGAGCGCGCGGCGGCCTTCCCGCTGACCGGCCCGGAGGAACTGCTCCACCACCTGCTCCAGGACATGACGGCACACACGGAAGGCCGGCTCTCGGACGACGTGGCGGTCCTGGCGATCCAGCAACTCCCGCCGCCGCCCCGCATCCCGGTCAGCGCCGAACGGGACCGATGACTGCGGGACCGATGACTGCGGGCCGCACCCCGGAGGGCGCGGCCCGCAGTGACGCGTCGGGGGGGCTCAGTATCCGTAGATCAGCTTGTACGCGATCTCCGGGAGGAACTGGCCGGCCGCCGAGCCCGCGCCGACTCCGCAGTCGCCGTCGGAGTCACCGGGGGTCTTCAGCCACAGCAGCATCTCCGCCCCGCCGCCCGTCTGGCTGGCGGCGCCGGTCTTCCGCCCGGCGGGGTTGCACCACTCGCCGTTGGAGTCGTTGCCGTTGCGGCTGGTGTCGATGACGAACGGCTTCGTGTAGCCGAAGGACGACGACAGCGCCGAGTTGACGGAGTTGCCGTAGCCGATGTTCCGGTCGTTGCTGTAGTAGTTCGAGATGTTCGAAGCGAAGCCGTGCGCGTCGCGGATCCCCGCGCCGTCGAGAGCCCGCGCCATGGCACCCGCGTCGATCCAGCCGGGATTACCGGCGTCCAGGTACGTCCAGGTGTTGGGCGCCTGCGCCGAGAACTGCGCCACGGCGTCCTTGAGCATGCCGTTGCGCTCGTCTATCGCCTGCTGGGACATGCAACTGAAGTCGCCGAGGGAGTCGGGCTCGATCACCACGAGCGCCGGTCGGCCGCCGATGGCCGAGGCGAAGGAGGAGATCCAGGAGCGGTACGCGTCCGGAGAACCGGCACCGCCGCCGGAGTGCCCGCCGCAGGCGTCGCGGCCGGGGATGTTGTAGGCGACCAGGAGGGGAAGCTTGTCGGCGGCGTCGGCGGCTCCCACGTACGAGCCCACCGCCGCCCCGATGTCACCGCTCCAGGCACCGAACCAGCGGGCCATGGGCCGCGAGGCGATGTTGTCCCGGATCGCCGCCGCCCGCCCGTCACCGGGGTTCGCCGCGACCCAGGCGGCCGGATTCGAGTTCGGGTCCACGTAGAACCCGCTGGTCATACCGATCGGATCCGCCTGCACGCCGGCCTCGGCCTGCACGCCGGCGGCGGCCTGCCCGACGCCGAGGGGCAGGACCAGACACGCGAATGCCGTCGCGGCGAGCGTACGCATCATTTTTCTCATGAGCGCAAACCTCTCTGGGAGCGCTCCCACCTTGGCGATGACTCAGCCGCGGGGGAACGCAGGTGGGGGGAGGGTCGAGCGGCGGACCCCTCGGAATTCTCCGAGAACCGCCGCTGTCAGACGAGACAGTGACAGGGGCCACAGTCCGCTGTCAATGAGTTCGACGAGGCTCTAGGGATGTCCGGGAGGGCGCGACGGCGGACGCCCACCGAGACGCGCGCCGAGCAACCGCAGCCCGGAATCCGCCGGATGACGCCCCCTCACGAGGCGGCCACCGCAGGTGACGTGGGAGGTCCGGGACGCCGTCCGTGGTGGGCGGCAGACGAGTCGGGCTGTACGCCGGGTTCTGTCGCCCGGTCGCCTCGCGGCGGCCGGGGAGGCGGCCATCCATCTAGGGCCGGCGTTGCCGCCGGCCTCGTGCGGTCTACCCGCGGACTCGGGCGAGCAGCCCTCGGACGTCCGCGCAGGGCCGTCAACCGACGGCCCCTCTTGACCTTGCTCCGGGTGGGGTTTACCTAGCCGCCCGAGTCACCTCGGGCGCTGGTGGTCTCTTACACCACCGTTTCACCCTTACCCGGCACCGAAGCGCCGGGCGGTCTGTTTTCTGTGGCACTGTCCCGCGGGTCACCCCGGGTGGGCGTTACCCACCACCCTGCTGTGTGGAGCCCGGACGTTCCTCGGCAAGATCGGAGATCTTGACGCGGCCGCCCGCCCGGCTCGTCTGCCGTGGGGCTCATGTTACCCGGCCGGAGGGGTGCGGAACGCCTCGGCGGCTGTTCGCCTACCCTGGCGCCCGGGGGCCGCGCACCCCGTCAGTTGATCCCCCGAAGGAGAACCACCGTGCTCGTGCTGCTGCCGCCGTCGGAGGGAAAGGCCGCGTCCGGGCGCGGTGCCCCGCTGAAGCCCGAGTCGCTGTCCCTGCCGGGACTCGCCGGGGCGCGGGAGGCCGTGCTGGACGAGCTGGTCGAGCTGTGCGCCGCCGACGAGGAGAAGGCGCGCGAGGTGCTCGGGCTGACCGAGGGGTTGCGCGGCGAGGTCGCCAAGAACGTACTGCTGCGGACGGCGGGGACCCGGCCGGCCGGGCAGCTCTACACCGGCGTGCTGTACGACGCGCTGGACCTGGCCACGCTGGACGCTGCGGCGCGGCGGCGGGCCGCGAAGTCGCTGCTGGTCTTCTCCGGGCTGTGGGGCGCCGTGCACATCGGTGACCGCATCCCGCCCTACCGCTGCGCGATGGGCGTGAAGCTGCCCGGCATCGGCGCGCTCGCCGCGCACTGGCGCGCTCCCATGGCGGCCGTCCTGCCGTCGGCCGCCGAGGCGGCGGGCGGCGGTGTCGTCCTGGACCTGCGGTCGTCGGCGTACGCGGGCGCCTGGCGCGCCGAGGGTGAACTGGCGGGCCGTACGGCGACGGTACGGGTGCTGCACGCGCAGATCGACCCGGCGACCGGCGCCGAGAAGCGGTCCGTGGTCAGCCACTTCAACAAGGCCACGAAGGGCCGGATCGTCCGGGACCTGCTGACGGCGGGCGCCCGGCCGAAGGATCCCGCGCGGCTGGTGGAGGCGCTGCGGGAGCTGGGGTACGTGGTCGAGGCGACGCCCCCGGCGCGTGCGGGGAAGACGTGGGAGCTGGATGTGGTGGTCTCCGAGATCCACTGATCCGCTTGGGCGTCATCCAGCCGTCATGCTGTCATGACCGTCCGTTGCATCCTGCGCAACGGGCATTGCGGACGGTGGGACGCGCGCGGCAGGATGACCCCCATGACCTCCGTGCTCGACCTCGCCCCCGTGATACCGGTCGTCGTCCTCGACGACGCCGCCGACGCCGTACCGCTGGCCCGCGCCCTGGTCGCCGGCGGCCTGCCCGCGATCGAGGTGACGCTCCGCACGCCCGCCGCGCTGGACGCGATCCGCGCGATCGTCGACGGTGTGCCGGACGCGGTGGTCGGCGCCGGTACGGTGCTGACGCCCGCCGCCGTGACCGATTCCGTGGCGGCGGGGGCCCGGTTCCTGGTCAGCCCGGGGTGGACGGACACCCTGCTGACGGCAATGCGAGGGTCAGGGGTGCCGTTCCTGCCGGGGGTCTCCACGACCTCCGAGGTGGTGGCGCTGCTGGAGCGCGGGGTGACGGAGATGAAGTTCTTCCCCGCGGAGGCCGCGGGCGGCACGGCCTATCTCACGTCCCTGTCGAGCCCGCTCCCCCAGGCCACCTTCTGCCCGACCGGCGGCATCACGGCCGAGTCGGCGCCGTCGTACCTCGCGCTGCCGAACGTCCGCTGCGTGGGCGGCACATGGATGCTCCCGGCGGACGCCGTCGCGGCGAAGGACTGGGACCGGGTGGAGGCGCTGGCGCGCGAGGCGTCCACACTGCGGCTCAGTCGCCGGGCCTGAGCTACGGGGGGCCTGGCCTACGGCTCGAACGACAGCGAGGCGAAGTCCGCCACCGGGCGGTAACCGAGCCGCTGGTAGAGCGCGTTGCTCGTCGGGTTCGCCAGGTCCGTGAAGAGGACGACCTGTTGGGCGCCCGCACGCCGCGCCGCCTCACCGGCCGCCGCCGTCACCGCTCCCGCGTAGCCGCGTCCGCGCAGTCCGGCAGGGGTGTAGACGGGTGCGATCCGGATCTGTCCGGCGACGAGCGGGGAAACACCGGCCATGGACACCGGACTGCCGTCGACCTCCCACAGGAACAACCGGCCTTCGGCGGCCCGCTGTTCGGCTGCGGCGCGCGGCTCCGTCCGGCGCGGCTCCGTCCGGCGCGGCTCCCCCGCCTCGGCGGCGAACGCGCTCAGCCACCGCGCCACCAGCGGTACGTCGTCCGCGGCCGCCGGCCGTACCCGTCCCCGGGGCGCCGGGAGTTGGGGCGTCGGCTCGCCGAGCCGGTAGAGCCGCATCTCCTTGGCCGCTGTCCAGCCGCCGTCGCGCCCCGTCCACGCCCGCGCGAAGGCCGCTGCGGTCTCGGCCGTCCCCCGCACCCCGGTCACCGGCACCAAGCCGTCGGCGCGCAGCACGCCCACCAGTTCGGTCACCGCACGGGCCGGCAGCGGCCCGAGGAAAGGCGGCAGCGGCGGCGTACGGAAGAACGCGCCGGTGACCGGCGCGTCCGGCCGCTCGCGCCACCAGCCGAACTGCGCCGAGGACGCCCCCCGTTCGCGGCGCAGCGACTCGCTGACGGTGAGCAGTACGGAGTGCCGCGCCGCGTCGGCGGCCAGATGCTCGTCGGCGGCGCGGCGGAACTCCTCGGCGTCCGAGGTCAGTTGCCAGGTCATGGCTCATGATCCCGGCCGACAACAGGCCGCCGCAACCGTATTGACGCCTGCGCCTCAGCGCAGGTGCGACGTGTCGTTCAGCAGCCGCAGCGACGCGTTGCCGTCCGTGTAGTGCGCCACGACCGACACCGAGGCCGCCGAGAGTTCCATCCGGAACAGCGACTCGGGCGGTGCGCCCAGCGCCAGTCGTACCAGCGTCTTCACCGGGGTGACATGCGTGACGACCAGCACCGTACGGCCCTGGTACCGCTCCAGCAGCCGGTCGCGGGCCGCCTCGACCCGGCGGCCGACCGTGTCGAAGCTCTCGCCGCCGCCCGTCGGTGCGACGGAGGTCGAGCCGAGCCAGGCCGTCAGGTCGTCGGGGTACCGGTCGCGCACCTCGGCGAAGCTCAGCCCTTCCCAGGCGCCGAAGTCCGCCTCGCGCAGCCCTTCTTCGATCCGGACGTCGAGTCCGAGCCGGGCCGCCACGGCTTCCGCCGTCTCGCGGCAGCGCCTGAGCGGCGACGACACGATGTCCTGGATCGTGCCGCGCGCCGCGAAGGCGGCGGCTGCCGCCTCGGCCTGGCGGCGGCCGACCGCCGACAGCTCGGGGTCGGTGCCGCCGCTGCCCGAGAACCGCTTGTCGGGGGTGAGGTGCGTCTCGCCGTGCCGCAGCAGGACGAAGGTGGCGGGCGTCCCGAGATCGGCGGCGCCCCAGCCGACGGCCGGGGCCTCTTCGCTCTCGTCCGAGGCGGCGGCGGTGTCGGAAGCGAAGTCAAGGCCCGTCTGGACGTGCCCTGTCACCGCCGCGCCTCGCCCCGCCAGCGCCGCCCGCGCCTTCGCCGCACCGGCCGCCGCGTCACCGGGAACCTGCGCCTGGGTCACCGCGGCCGTACGGGCAGCGCGCGCGTCCAGTTCGGCGGTGGAGGCGGACTGCTCCCACTGCTTGCCCTTCTTGCCCGCGTCCATCGCCTCGTTGGCCAGCCGGTCCGCGTGCTTGTTCTTCTCGCGCGGGATCCACTCGTAACTGACCTGCCCGGTCGGGAAGATCCGGGCTGCCTCAGCCGCCAGCGGCTTCATGTCCGGGTGCTTGATCTTCCAGCGTCCCGACATCTGCTCGACGACGAGTTTGGAGTCCATCCGGACATGCACGACGGCCGCGGGGTCCAGCGCCTTCGCCGCTTTGAGCCCGGCGATCAGGCCCTTGTACTCGGCGACGTTGTTGGTGGCGACGCCGATGTACTCGGCGGCCTCGGCCAGCGCCTCGCCGGTCTTCGGGTCGAGGACGACCGAACCGTAGCCCGCAGGGCCCGGGTTGCCACGGGAGCCGCCGTCCGCCTCCACCACGAACTTCGGGGTCTGCCTGGGCATCGCTACCGCCTACAGGCCCGAGTCGGAGGTGCGGACGAGGATGCGGCGGCAGTTCTCGCACCGCAGGACGGTGTCCGGGCTCGCCGCCTTGACCTCGTTGACCTCGGTGATGTTCAGCTCAAGCTGGCAGCCCTCGCACTTGCGCCGGAAGAGCCGGGCCGCGCCCACCCCGCCGTGCTGGGTGCGCAGCTTCTCGTACAGCTTCAGCAGATCGGCCGGTACGGACCCGGCGACGACCTCGCGCTCCTTGGTGACGGAGGCGATCTCGGCGTCGAGGTCCTTGGTGGACGCGTCGCGCCGTACGGCGGCGTCGTCGTTCTTCGTCTGCACGGAGGAGACGCGCTCGGTCAGCTCGGCGACCCGCTCCTGCGCGGACTCGCGGCGCTCCATGACCTCAAGGACGACGTCCTCCAGATCACCCTGGCGCTTGGCGAGCGAGACGATCTCGCGCTGGATGCTCTCCAGGTCCTTGGGCGAGGAGACGGCGCCGGAGTCGAGGCGCTGCTGGTCGCGTGCGGCGCGCTGGCGGACCTGGTCGACGTCCTGCTCGGCCTTGGTCTGTTCGCGGGCGGTGTCGCTCTCCTCGGTCTGCGCCGCAACGAGGAGGCTGCGCAACTGGGCGAGGTCGGCGGTGAGCGATTCGATCTCGGCGTGCTCGGGCAGCGAGTCTCGCTTGTGGTCGAGCTGCGACAGTCGTACGTCGAGGGCCTGGACGTCGAGGAGTCGGATCTGGTCGGCGGGCGCGGCGTTCAGTTGGGGGCTCCTGAAGAGTGATGGGAGGACCAGGGGTCGGTGACCGTCTTCGAGACGTGGACCCGCAGGTCCCAGCCATGGCGGTCGGAAATCTCGTCGAGCTGGGCGGCGGCCTGCTCGCACCAGGGCCATTCGGTGGCCCAGTGCGCGGCGTCGATCAGCGCGAGCGCGCTGTGCTGGGTGGCTTCGGAGACCGGGTGGTGGCGCAGGTCGGCGGTGACGAAGGCGTCCACGCCCGCCGCCCTGACCTCGTCGAACAGGCTGTCGCCCGAGCCGCCGCTGACGGCGACCGTACGGATGAGGGCGGCCGGGTCGCCCGCCACGCGGATGCCCTGCGCGGTGGCCGGCAGCCGGTGCGCGACGCGCGCGGCGAAGTCGCGGAGGGCGGCGGGGCGGTCCAGCTCGCAGATCCGGCCGAGGCCGCGCCGTCCCGCCGGGTCGGTGGGGTCGGGCACGAGCGGCCGTACGATCCGCAGGTCGAGCGCGCCGGCGAGGGCGTCGGAGACTCCGGGATCGGCGCTGTCGGCGTTGGTGTGCGCGACGTGCAGGGCGATGTCGTTCTTGATCAGTGTGTGGACGACCCGGCCCTTGAAGGTGTCGGCGGCGACCGTCGTCGTCCCGCGCAGATAGAGCGGGTGGTGGGTGACGATCAGCTCGGCGCCGAGTTTCACGGCCTCCTCGGCGATGTCGTGCACCGGGTCGACGGCGAGCAGGACGCGGGTGACGGTGGCGTCGGGATCGCCGCAGACCGTGCCGACGGCATCCCACTGTTCGGCCCGCTCGGGCGGCCAGAGGGCGTCGAGCGCGGCGAGGACTTCGGACAGACGGGGCACGGGGAAAGGCTACCTGTCCCGCGTACCCCGTCGCCCATGGCTTGGGCAGCCGCTTTTCCGGCGGCACACCGCGTGAGATCCGGCGGCACACCGCGTGAGATCCGGCGGCACACCGCGTGAGGTCCCGGGGTACACCGCGTGAGGTCCCGCGACACGCCGTCGCCGGGGTGCGGCGCCGCCGTACGGTCCCGCCGTTGCCCGGTTGGCACGGGCACGCGTTACGAGCACGGCGCCACGGACCGGGCCGCAGGCGCCCGCCCCGTACCCGCGCCTACTTCGCGAGGTAGCCGTTCAGGTCGTCCAGCACCTGGTACGCCGCCGTCACACCGAGCCCGAGGTACCACGTCTCGTCCTTGACGTCCTTGGCCCTGCCGCCCTTGACCGCCGTCAGGTTCTTCCACAGCGGGTTGCCGCGCGCGGTGTCGCGGTCGGTCTTCTTCGCGTCGCCGTACACGCCCGTGAAGATCCAGTCGGCGTCCGCCTCGTCGATCTTCTCGGGGCTGATCTCCACGGCCAGGTCGTCGATCTGCTGGTTCTGCGGCCTGGGCAGGCCGGCGTCCTCAAGGATCGTGCCGATGAACGAGTCCTGGCCGTAGAGGCGCAGCTTGCCCGGCATGTAGCGGACCATGGAGATCGTCGGCTTGTCCGGTCCGACGGCCGTGCCGAGCGCCTTGGCCTTCTCCTCGTACGTGGCGAGCTTCGCCTCTGCCTGGTCGAGCCGGTCCAGCGCCTTGGCGTTCAGGAGGTAGTTCTGCTTCCAGGTGAAGCCGGGCCTGATGGAGAAGACCGTCGGAGCGATCTGGGCCAGTTCCTTGTACTTGTCCGCCGCGCGGAGCTGGCTGCCGAGGATCAGGTCGGGCTTGAGCTTGGCGATCGCCTCAAGGTTGAGGTTGTTGATCGTGCCGACGTTCTCCGGGGTGCCCGCGTCCTTCTTCAGATAGCTGGGGATGCCCTCGTCGCCCTCGGTGGGGGCGTAGCCGACGGGCTTGACGCCCAGCGAGACAACGTTGTCGAACTCGCCCACGTCGAGGACGACGACCCGCTCGGGGCGCTTCTTCTCGACGGTCTTGCCCATGGCGTGCGTGAGCGTGCGGGGGAACTGGCCGGGCTCGGCGTCGGTGCCGAAGGCCGCCGTCTTCTCGGCGGCGTCGCCGAAGTCCTTGCCGCCGGTGGCGACGTCGGCCTTCTTGGCGGCCGTGTCCGACGAGGCGGAACCGCTGTCGGAGCCACCGCCGCAGGCCGCGAGGGAAAGGGCCGCCGAGAGGGCGACCGCGGTGACGGCGCAGCGGCGTCGTATGGACATGGGTACTCGCTCCAGCTCTGTTCCGTCGACATGCCCACGCGGGGATACCGACTCGGTCGTACCTACTTAGGCGTACCTAACCTAAACCACCGCCGCGCTGACCAGCACAACCACCCCCGCCATTCCCGGCGAATCACCTCAGTGACACTCTTATGTGTGAAGTGGGGGCTCTCATGTTGTTCGGCTGGAAGTACGAAAACTACTTTCATGGCCGGAGGTGACACCGAATGACGGTCCGCGCCATGGGGACGGCCGCGGCGGGCGGCGCTGTGCGGCACACCGGATTCGCGATCACGGCGGACGGTACGTACGCGGCGCGGCTGACGCGCGCGACGCCGGACAGCGATGCCTGGTTCCCCGAGCGGTGGACGCTCGACGGCCATGAGCCCTACGCCGTACCGCTCCCGCTCGACCAGCCGGAGGAGCCCGGCACCCAGGTGCTGCCGCTGTCCGACGGGCGGGTGCTCATCGTCCGCAGGATCGCCGACCGGTTCGGGCTCTCGCTGCTCTACCCGGCGGGCCGCGGCACGGGCGAGCTGCCCGTCGGCGCTGTCGAGTGCGCGGAGCTGACGCTGCTGCCGCCCGCGCCCGACGGCCGGAGCGCGTACGCCCTCGCGCCCGGCCAACGGTCCACCGCTGTCTGGCTGGTGGCGGGCGGCGCCTTCGGGCCCGAGCTGGTCGCCGAGGTGCCGGGCCGCTGCTCGGGCGGCGGCTGGCTGGACCGTACGGGGCGGATGCTCGCGGTGGACCGGGAGTTGGACGGGGTCGTCAAGGCCGTCGCCGTCGATCTCGAACGCGGCGGTGAGGTAATGCCGTTGCTCCAGATCACGGAGGAGAGCAACGACCGGCTGCTGCTCGCCGACCCCGACAGCGGGCTGCTGCTGATCTGTTCCGACGCGCCGGGGCACGGCAGGATCGGCTGGGGGGTGCTCGGCAGCAGGCGGCCGGTGCGCTTCCCCGAATGCCTGCGCCCCGCCGACTGCGTGGTCACGCCGTTCGCGGTGCAGCCGGGGCAGATGCTGATGCCCGAGAACTGCGCGGTCGCGCTGCGGATCGACATCGCGCAGGACGGCGCTGACGGCGTGGCCGGGGGCAGTTGGCTCGGTGTGTGGCGCCCCGCCGGCCGCCAGTTGCATCAACTGCCCGCGCCGGAGGGGTGGCTGGCCGGCTCCGGGCTGTGGACGCGGGACGGTGAGCTGCGTCTGCCGTACGCGACGAGCGCGGTGCCGTGCGGGGTGGCGCGGCTCGCCGCCCCGGCGGACACCCCGCTCCCGGACGGGACCGCGCAAAACGATCCGTCGGGGCTGGAACCGTCCGGCGCTCCGCAGACTCCTGTGTTGTGCAGACCGGTTCCCCTTCAACAGGCGCCGCTCACCGGTCCGCAGGCACCTCTCACCGGCCGTGGAACGGCTGGATAGGGTGGTTTGGCGCAGCGAAGGCGACCACGACAGCGACAGTACGACGGAGTGACTTCACGACATGTCTGAGGCCCGAACCGACACGGCTCAGGACCGTCCGCAGACCGCGGACGCCGCCAGGGACGAAGCCGGAGGCTACGGAAAGCACCGCGGGGGTGCCGCATCGACGGAGGACTCGACGTCTCCGGCCTACGGCAGGCACCGACGCCACGGAGAACAGACCAAGGCCGCCTGACCGGCGGACCGTACAGCAGAGGGATCACAGCAGAGGGATCACAGCAGAAGGACCACTGCGAGGATCACAAGGGGCCGCCGGTGGCGGCCCCTTGTGACATTTGTACTGCCCGGGTCCGTACATGCGCATCTGCCGCAGGGGCCGCCCCGCTCCGTAGCGTCGTCGGTATGACGCAGACAGCAGAACCAGCCGCCGCGACGGCGGTGTGTTTCACCGGGGTCGGCAAGTCGTTCGGCGCCGTACGCGCCGTCGTGGCCGCCGATCTGAGCATTCCGCGCGGCGAGACCGTGGCCCTGCTCGGCCGCAACGGCGCGGGCAAGTCGACCGCCATCGGGCTGCTGCTCGGTCTCGACGAGCCGGACACCGGGACGGTGCGGCTCTTCGGCGGCCCGCCGTCGCGTGCCGTGGCCGCGGGCCGGGTCGGCGCGATGCTCCAGGACGGCCGGCCCATCAGGCGGGTGACGGTAAGGGAGTTGGTCGCGTTCGTGGCGAGCACCTTCCCCGCCCCGCTGCCGGTCCCCGAGGCACTGGCGCTCGCGGGTCTCGGCGAACTCGGCGACCGGCGCGTCGACAAGCTCTCCGGCGGCCAGCTCCAGCGGGTCAGGTTCGCGGTCGCGCTGGCCGGAGCGCCGGAACTGCTCGTACTCGACGAGCCGACCGCCGCGCTCGACGTGGAGGCCAGGCGCGCCTTCTGGGCGTCCATGCGGGCGTACGCGCGGCGCGGCAACACCGTGCTGTTCTCGACGCATTATCTGGAGGAGGCCGACGAGTACGCGGACCGGATCGTCGTCATCGACCACGGCCGGATCGTCGCCGACGGCGCGGGCGACCGCGTCAAGGCGACGGTCGGCGGCCATCTCGTCAGCTTCGACCTGCGGGGGCGCGGCTCGGAAGGGCTCGCCCTGCTGCCCGGTGTGGTCTCGGTCGAGGTGCGCGGCGACCGGGCCAGGCTCCGTACGGACGACTCGGACGCGACCGTCGTCGCACTCGCGGCGGCGCAGCGCATCCACCGGCTGGAAGTGACTCCGGCGACGCTGGAGGACGCGTTCCTGGCCCTGACCGGCGGACACCGGCAGACCGAGGCCCAAGGCCCTTACCTCGCGAAGGAGATGGCGTGATGTTCCAGTACGTCAAGCTGGAGGTCCGGCGGGCGCTGCGCGATCCCGGGTTCCTCGTCTTCGGCGCGGGGATGCCCGTCCTGATGTATCTGCTGTTCACCAACATCGGCGCGAGCAGCGGCCCCGACTCCGCCGAGTGGCGCACGGCCTCCATGGTCGGCATGGCGGCGTACGGGGCGCTCGGCGCCGCCGTCAGCACCGGCACCGGTATCGCCGAGGACAAGTCCCTCGGCTGGCTGCGCCAGTTGCGCGTCACACCGATGCTGCCGCGCCAGGTGGTGCTCGGCCGGGCGGTCACCGGATCCGTGACGGTCCTGCCCGCGCTGTGCGCCGTACTGCTGGCCGGTGCGCTGGTGAACGGCGTACGGATGGCCGCGTGGCAGTGGCCGGTGCTGGTCGTGGTGCTGTGGGCGGGCGCGCTGCCGTTCACCCTGCTCGGCATCGGCAACGGCTACCGGCTCACCGCCCAGACCACGGGCGTGGTCAATGTCGCCACGCTGATGGGCTTCTCCGTCATCGGCGGGCTGTGGTTCCCGCTGGAGCTGTTCCCCGGCTGGCTGCGCTCGGTCGCCCGCTTCACCCCCGCCAACCGGTTCGCTGATCTGGGCTGGTCGACGACGGCGGGCAACGCTCCCGGACTGCTCACCGTCGTGGTAATGCTGGGCTGGCTGACGCTGTTCGGTTCGTACGCTGTTGTCTCCTACCGCAGGTCAGGGAGGACGGTATGACACCCGCACTGAGGACCCGGCTGCTGGCACTGCCCTTCAGGCGCTCCGCCGCCTGCGCCGAGGAAGGCGAGCGCCGGCCGGGGCCGCCCAGCGGGTACGCCCTGCTGCCGTGGCTGCTGATGCTGCTCGGCGCGTTCTCCAACCTCGTCCAGGGCAAGACGCCCAACCCGTGGATCGGCGCCGTCGGCCTGCTCGTCTTCAACTCGCTGTACGTGGCTGTGGTGTTCCGCGCTTTCGTACCGAGGGCACGGGACAGCGCGGCCACCCGCTGGGCGCTGGTCGCGATGGGCGCTGTGACCTTCGGCCTCGGCATCGGGTACGGCGGAAGCTGGCTGCTGTTCTTCCCGCTGCTGGGTCTGGCGTGCGGCAGTGTGCTGCGCGGCCGGGCCGTGGGGGCGGTGGGGCTCGCGCTGAGTGTGTCGGCGGGGACGATCGGCGGGTACCAGGAGGGCTGGGACGCGGTGACCGTCGCGTACGGCACGTTCCTGTCCACGATGGTCACGGCCGTGATCCTCACGCTGGCCGAGACGGTGGTCGAACTGGGCGCGACCCGCCAGGAGTTGGCGCGCTCGGCGGTGGAGCGTGAGCGGCTGCGGTTCTCCCGCGACCTGCACGACCTGCTCGGCCACACGCTCTCCGTGATCGTGGTGAAGGCGGAGGCGGCGCGCAGGCTGGCACCGCGCCAGTTGGACTCGGCGCTGGGCCAGATCAGCGACATCGAGTCGGTCGGCAGGCAGGCGCTGACCGAGATCCGCGAGGCCGTCACCGGCTACCGCGAGGGCAGCCTCGCGGGCGACCTGGACCGCGCCCGCTCGGCGCTCAGCGGCGCCGGCGTCGAGCCGGTCGTACGGCAGTCGGGGCGCCCGCTGGACCCGCAGACGGAGGCGCTGTTCGGCTGGGTGGTACGGGAAGCCGTCACCAACGTCGTACGGCACAGCGGGGCGACGCGCTGCGAGATCGTGGTGGACAACTCGGCGGAACGGGCCGCCCTGACCGTGACCGACAACGGCATAGGAGCCCACCCCGACCTGGTCGACTCACCGCCCGGCAACGGCCTGAAGGGCCTGACGGAACGCCTGGCGGCGGCGGGCGGCTCACTGGAGGCGGGCGCGACAGGAGACGGCTTCCGCCTGACGGCGCGCTTGCCGCTGCCCGGGGGCGGGTAGTGCCGTGACCGGCAGGGTGTGCCCGCGAGGGAGCGGGCGCCGGTGGGTGTGGTCGCGAGGCGGCCGGGAGCGCGCTTGTAGCGGAGCTACTTGGGCTTTCGGCCAGGCGGCGAGCGTGCGTGCCGGACCCCGTGACAGGGCAAAGGGTGCCGGGAGGCGCACCAGGGCCTGTCCGGCGGATCCCGGCTGGCTTGCGGCGGCTGGCGCGTGCGATCGCGAGGCCGCGGGTCGTCCTCGTACTGGACGTACGTGTACGAGCCCAGCAACGCCGCGAGCATGCGGGCCGGGCGAGGGCCGGGGTGCGTGTCCTCCGCGCGTCGCGAACGGCGTCCCCGCGGCAGGCGATCCCCTCGTACCGACGCGTTACAGCCAGCCCTGGCGGCGGGCCGCGCGTACGGCCTCCATGCGGTTGCGGGTGCCGGTCTTGCCGATCGCGGACGACAGGTAGTTGCGTACGGTCGACTCGGACAGGTGCAGCTTCGCCGCGATGTCCGCGACCGTCGCGCCGTCCACGGACGCGTTCAGCACATCCCGCTCACGCGCCGTCAGCGGACTGGGTCCCGCGCTCAGCGCGGCTGCCGCGAGCGCCGGGTCGATGACCGTCTCACCCGCGAGCACCCGCCGGATCGCCGCCGCCAGTTCCTCCACCGGGCCGTCCTTGACGAGGAACCCGGCGGCCCCCGCCTCCATGGCCCGGCGCAGATAGCCGGGCCTGCCGAACGTCGTCAGGATCAGCACCCGGCAGTCCGGCACCTCGTCGCGCAGCAGCGCTGCCGCGTCGAGACCGCTGAGGCCGGGCAGTTCGATGTCGAGCAGAGCCACATCGGGCCGCGAGCTGAGCGCCGCACCCACGATGGCGTCGCCGGTCGCCACCTGCGCGACCACCTCGATGTCCGCCTCCATACCGAGCAGCAGCGCGAGCGCGCCCCGCATCATGCCCTGGTCCTCGGCGAGCAGGACGCGTACCGAAGCGGCCGGCCTGTGGTCCTGCGGCATCTCGTTGTCCACGGGCAAAGAGTAGGCCGCGAGCCCGGCCGACCGGCGCCGATCGGGCGGCGTCGATCGGGCAGCGCCGATCGGGCAGCGTCGACCGGGCAGCGTCGACCGGGCAGCGGCCGAGGTCATGTCTCGGCGCGCCGGTGCGGCAGCCACACGAGCATCAGCAGCGCGGCGAAGACCAGGGTCAGACAGCCGATGCGGAACGACAGCGCGTAGCCGGCCGTCAGCGCCTCGGGGTCCGTGCCGCCCGCCGTACGGGCCGCGGCGGCCGTGGAGAGTACGGCGAGGCCGAGCGCGCCGCCCATCGTCCGGGAGGTGTTGATCAGCCCGGAGACCAGGCCCGCGTCGCCGGGCGCCGCGCCCGACGTGGCGAGGGCGGCGAGCGGGGTGGAGGCGAGGCCGAGGCCGGTCATCATGAGGATGCCGGGGCCGAGGAGCGACGTCACGAACGTACCGTCGGCGGTCATCATCGACTGCCACCAGAACCCGGCCACCGCGATCAGCGTGCCGAGCACCGAGAGGTTGCGGGCACCGACCCTCGGCATCAGCCGGGGCGCCAGTTTCGAGCCGACGACGATGCTCAGCGAGCTGGGCACGAGCGCGAGCCCGGCCTTCAACGGCGAGTAGTGCAGCACGTTCTGGGCGTAGACCGTCATGAAGAACCACACGGCGAACGAGGTCGCGCCCGACACGAACATCCCCGCGTTGGCCGCCGAGACCGCCCGGCTCCTGAACACCTTGAGCGGTACGAGCGGCGAGGCCGTACGCGCCTCGACGGCGACGAACGCGCCGAGCAGCAGCAGTCCGCCGATCAGCGGCACCAGCGTCGCGGCTGCGCCCCAGCCC
The DNA here is from genome assembly GCF_055584925.1 of Streptomyces sp. NPDC087906. Lineage (NCBI taxonomy): Bacteria > Bacillati > Actinomycetota > Actinomycetes > Kitasatosporales > Streptomycetaceae > Streptomyces > Streptomyces sp. NPDC087906. Next base: position 63,370 of record NZ_JBVJLC010000009.1, on the reverse strand, counting down.
TTCTCCTCCGTCGAGACGATGCCGTACGCGAGGACGGCGAGCCCGACCGTGGCCAACAGGGCGCCCGGCAGGTCGAGTCGGCGCCGCCGGTCGTTCCTGCTCTCGCTGACCCACACGGCGGCGCCCGCGATGACGAGCAGCCCGATCGGCACATTGATCAGCAGCACCCAGCGCCAGGACAGCAGATCCGTGAGGACCCCGCCGACGAGCCCGCCCGCCGCGCCGCCGCCCGCGCCGACCGCCGCCCAGGTGCCGATCGCGCGGGTCCTCGCGGGCCCCGGCGGTACGGCAGAGGTGAGGATCGTCAGCGTGGCGGGGGCGAGCACGGCGGCGCCGAGGCCCTGCACGGCGCGGGCGGCGAGCAGTTGCCAGTCCGCCTGGGCGAGACCGCCGGCGAGGGAGGCGAAGGTGAAGACCGCGAGTCCGACGAGGAACATCCTCTTGCGGCCGAAGAGGTCCGCCGCGCGCCCGCCGAGCAGCATGAAGCCGGCGAAGGCGATCGAGTAGGCGTTGAGCACCCACTGGAGTCCGAGGGCGGACATCCCGAGGTCCGCGCGCATCGACGGCAGGGCGACATTCACCACGGACACGTCGAGGACGACGAGGAACTGTCCGGCGCAGGCGGCGAGGACCACCGCCCAGGTGCGCCCGTGGCGTGCCCCGGTGGACGCGGGGCCGGCTGGAGGGCCGGGTATCGAATCGGTTCCGGTTCCTGCTGCGGCTCTGACCATGCGTGTCATGGTCGCAGCCGGTGCGCGGTCCATACATCGGTTTTCCGGCGGAGCGGCAGCGGGTCCCCGGTCCTACGACCGGGTCCACGTGTGACCGTGTCCGACCGATATTCACTCGTTACGAACCGATGCCGACCGAGTGCCGCGAGCCGGAATAGCCCGCCGACGAGAAAGCGTTCACATGACATCCATCGGCGGTCAACGGGGCCCGCCCTGGGCTCTTTTGATGAGCATTCGACCGTTCTGTCCTGATTTCTTCCTGCCCGGAGGGCGCACGTATGCCGCTGACGACGACCGAACAGCCCTCCGGGGCACTCCCGGATCCACGGGAGCGCAGAACCGCCGGAGTCGTACCCGTCCTCGCCTTCGCGGGCATCACGGTCGCCGTGATGCAGACCCTGCTCGTACCGGTCATCAAGGACCTGCCCGCCCTGCTGCGGACATCACCGTCCAACGCGACCTGGGTGATGACCGCCACCCTGCTCGCGGGCGCGATATCCACCCCGATCATGGGGCGGCTCGGCGACCTCTTCGGCAAGCGGCGGATGCTGCTCGCCAGCCTCGCCGTCATGGTGGTCGGCTCGCTCATCTGCGGCTTCACCGACGACCTGCTGACGATGATCGTCGGCAGGGCGCTCCAGGGCTTCGCGATGGGCGCGATCCCGCTCGGCATCGGCATCATGCGGGACGAGCTGCCGCGCGAGAAGCTCGGCTCGGCGATGGCGCTGATGAGTTCGTCCATCGGCGTGGGCGGCGGACTCGCCCTGCCCGTCGCCGCGCTGATCGCGCAGAACGCCGACTGGCACGCGCTGTTCTTCGCCTCGGCCGGGCTCGGCGTGCTGTCGATGCTGCTCACCGTCCTCGTCGTACCCGAGTCCACCGTACGCGCCGTCGGCACCTTCGACTGGCGCGGCGCGATCGGGCTCTCCGCAGGACTCGTCGCCCTGCTGCTGCCCATCACCAAGGGCAGCGACTGGGGCTGGGGTTCGGGCACCACGCTCGGCCTGTTCGGCGTCGCCGTCGCCGTCCTGCTCCTGTGGGGCGTCATGGAGCTGCGCAGCTCGGCGCCGCTGGTCGATCTGCGCACCACCGCCCGGCGCGAGGTGCTGCTCACCAACCTCGCCTCGATCATGGTCGGGGTCGCCTTCTACGCGATCTCGCTGGTCCTGCCGCAGCTCCTCCAGCTCCCCAAGTCCAACGGCTACGGCCTGGGCCAGTCGATGGTCGTCGCGGGTCTGTGCGTGGCGCCGCTCGGCCTGACGATGATGCTCACGGCCCCGCTCTACGCCAAGATCGCGGCCCGGCGCGGCCCCAAGGTCTCGCTGATGATCGGCATGGTCGTCATAGCGATCGGGTACGGCGCCGGCATCGGCCTGATGGGCGCCGCCTGGCAGACCATCGTCATCTCGGTCGTCATCGGTGCCGGCATCGGCCTGGCGTACTCCTCGCTGCCCGCCCTGATCATCGGCGCCGTCGATCCGTCCGAGACCGGCGCCGCCACCGGCCTGAACACGCTGATGCGGTCGATCGGTACGTCCGTGTCGAGCGCGGTCATCGGCATGGTCCTCGCGAAGACCTCGGTCCAGGTCGGCGGGTTCGCCGTACCGACGATGAGCGGCTTCCGCATCTCGTTCATGATCGCCACCGGCGCCGTGCTCGGCGGTCTCGCGCTCGCCGCGTTCCTGCCGTCGCAGCGGCCGGCGGGACCGAAGGCCGTCACGGGCGGCGCCGACGAGGGCGCGCTGTCCTTGACGCTGGTCGCCGGGTCCGGCGGCTTCCGCGGCCGGGTGCTGACGGTCGACGGCGAGCCCGTCGCGCGGGCCAACGTGACGCTCATCGACCGGCACGGCCGGCAGGCCGGGCTCACGGTCGCGGGCGACGACGGCCGCTACACCCTGCTCCCGCCGTCCGGCGGCGCGTACGTACTGGCGGGTTCCGCGACCGGCCACGCGCCGCACGCGCACCCGGTGTCGTACGCGGGTGACGGCGTCGCCGTCGAGGTCGACCTGGTGCTGCCGCAGGCGGCGGGCGAGCGCAGCGGCGCGGTCACGACCTGACCGTACGGAACACAGCAGCGTCCGCACCTCCGCCACCACCTCCCGCCTCCACCTCCGCCCCCGGCGCCGTCGCGCCGGGGGCGGCTTGGCACGATGGGCGGCCACGCCCGTACCGCGATCACCACGTCCGTACCCAGATCAAGAATCAAGAGGAGAACGCATGGCCGCGCCCGCGCCCGCACCGGGGACGCTCGACGCCTTCGAGGCGGCCAAGGGGTTCATGCCGTCCCACGAAGGGCTCGCCCTGTACGCGGCGGCGGCCGATGCGGCGGCGCTCGGGCTGCCGCTCCTCGAAGTCGGCACGTACTGCGGGCGCTCGACCCTGCTGCTCGCCGACGCCGCCCGGGGCGCGGGTACGGTCGCCGTCACCGTCGACCACCACCGGGGCAGCGAGGAGCAGCAGCCCGGCTGGGAGTACCACGACCCGGCGCTGGTCGACCCGGAGGCCGGTGTGCTGGACACGCTCCCCACCTTCCGCCGCACCCTGCGCGCGGCGGGTCTCGAGGAGTACGTGATCGCAGTCGTCGGCCGCTCCCCGCAGGTCGCCGCGGTGTGGGGCGGTCCGCTCGGGCTGGTCTTCATCGACGGCGGGCACACGGAAGAGCATGCGAACGGCGACTACGAGGGCTGGGCGCCGCTGCTGGCCGACGGCGGTCTGCTGGTGATCCACGACGTGTTCCCCGACCCGGCCGACGGCGGCCGGCCCCCGTACGGCATCTACCGCCGCGCGCTGGCCTCCGGCGCCTTCACCGAGGTCTCCGCCACGGACTCGCTGCGCGTGCTGCGCCGCACCGGGCCCGGCGTGTGACGTGCACGCGTGACGCGCCGGTGTGACGCACACGTGTGACGCGCGGCACCGGAGCCGGGAAGAGGGGCGGAGTGTGCGGGGCGGGGCACTAGCATCGCCGGGTGTCGTACGACGAAAGCCAAGCGCCCGCACGCCGGCCCCTCACCCGGTCCACCGTCACCGTCACACTCGCCGCGCTCGTGGCGGGCGGCCTGGCCGGGTGGCTGGTCTGGCGGGGCACCGACGGATCCGACAGCGGCGGGCCGCCGGCCGCGATGTCCCCGCACGGCGCCGGCGGCGGCTCGTCCCCCTCCTCCTCACCGTCCGGCGGTCGCGGTCGGGACGACGACTCCCCGGGCGACCGCGACCCGGCGAAGCCGCTCGCAGGGAAGCTCGTCGTCATCGACCCCGGTCACAATCCGCGCAACGCCGAGCACACCGCCGAGATCGACAAGCCGGTGAAGTACGGCAACAGCACCAAGGAGTGCGACACCACCGGCACTTCGACCAACGACGGTTACGCGGAAGCCCGGTTCACCCTCGATGTGGCGCACCGCGTCAGGGCGTTGCTGGAGAAGCAGGGCGCCACGGTGCTGTTCACGCAGGACGACGACCGCCCGTGGGGCCCGTGCGTGGACGAGCGCGCCGAGATCGGCAACAAGGCGAGGGCGGACGCGGCTCTCTCCATCCACGCCGACGGCGCTCCCGAGGGCGACCGCGGCTTCCACGTCATCCTTCCCGCCCTGGTCAAGGGGGGTGGCGCGGATACCTCAGCGATCGTCGCGCCGTCCCGCGCGCTGGGCGAACTGATCGTCGGCACGTTCGCAGACGCAACCGGAACCAAGCCCTCCAACTACATCGGCGAGGGAACGGGGTTGGACGTGCGCAAGGACCTCGGCGGACTGACCCTGTCAACCGTCCCCAAGGTCATGGTCGAATGCGGCAACATGCGTGACGCGAAGGACGCGGCGCTGGTGAAGAGCGCGGCCTGGCGGCAGAAAGCCGCCCAGGGTCTCGCCGAAGGCGTCAGCGGCTTTCTGGCGAAGTAACGGAAAGCAAACGGGAAAAGGAGTCGGACCGAGGGCGGATACCGGGCAGACGGGGCGATCGGGCAGGCGATACATTCATCCGTACGATAGGGAGCCGCCCCCGAGCTTCGCACCCCGCACCGCCGTACCCGCGGCAGCGACGACCGCCCCGACGAGACGACTGACGAAGGACTTTTCACGTGAACATCCGCTCCCTCTCTAGAGGCGACGGCGTGGTGATCGGAGCAGCGGTGTTGCTGTTCATCGCCTCGTTCCTCTCTCTGTACAGCTCCAGCGGCCTCGGGTCCATCGACTCTCCGAACGCCTGGGACTCACTGGGCATCGTGATGAGCATCTATCTGGCCGGAGTCATCGCGGCGGCGCTGATCGTCGTCTCGCACGCGCTGCCGGCGCCGCGCGTCATCGTGGGGCTCGACCTCGGCCAGTTCGGTGTCGCGCTGTCCATCTTCGCGGCCTGGACGGCGCTGTGGAGCCTGCTCGGCCTCGACGGCCTCGACGCGGGCAGCGGCCTGATCCTCGGCTTCATCGCCGCGCTGATCCTCGCCGCCGCCGCGGTCGCGACGCCGCTCGTGCCGGCCCTGAAGGTCGCCCTCGTGGGCGCCCCGAAGCCGCCGACTCAGCAGCCTCCGTACGGTGTCCAGCCCGGTGGCCCCGGCGGTGCCGGGCAGGGCTACGGCTACCCGGGCGGCGGCCAGCAGCCGTACGGCGCGCAGCCGGGCCAGCCGCAGTTCGGCGGCGGCGCTCCCGGGCAGCCGCAGTCCGGCCAGCCGCAGTCGTTCGGCGGGCAGCCGCAGCAGGGCGCCCCGCAGGCGGCCCCGCAGGGCGGCTCCGCGCAGAGTGGCGCAGCGCAGGGCGGGGAGTTCGCACCGTTCTGGTTCGCGGTGCCGGTCGCCCGTCCGCTGTACGGGGAGGACGGCTCGCCGTCCCCGATCGCCGAACTCGCCCCGGGTACCTGGTACTTGGCAGTCGAGCAGCGCGGTCAAGGCCTGGTGGCCCAGACGCAGGACGGCCGTCGTGGCGTGCTGCAGGACACCACGGGCATTCAGCGCGGCTGATCAGCACGGCCTGTGGTGACAGGTCGCGACAGGTACGGCAGTGGCCCCCGCCAGGACGGCGGGGGCCACTGCCGTATCCGCTCCCTCGTCGGGCCGGGTTTCGGCGCCGGTCAGCCGAAACTCGCCCGCTCCAGCCAGAAGTCGAGCAGTCGCGCGTCCCCCAGCAGCGCCACCCGGTCGCTGTCCGCGGGCAGCCGCCGGTAGAAGACCAGCAGCAGATCGGTGAGTCCGCCGCGCAGCGCCACCGTCGCCTTCCCGTGCCCGCGGCGCCAGTTGAAGCCGTCGTCGGTGAACTCGACGAGCCACTCGGCCTCGACGCCGCCGAGCACCTCCGGCGGGTCCGTGGCATGCAGATGGATGCTGCGTCCCGCGCCGCGCAGCTCCAGCGCCTCGGCGTCACCGTCGGCGGCGGCGAACTCCACGATGCGCAGCCACTCGTCGATCGCGTCGGCGGCGACGGCGGGCTCGACCTCGTACGGCTCGCGCCCGTCCGGTACGCGTACGGCGAGTGCCGCGTCCGCCCGGTGGACCACCGTCTCGTGTGTCATCCGGCGCGCCCAGAAGTCAGCGGTGCGCTCCCAGCCCCAACTCCACACCTCGGCGCCGGAACCCGCGGCGCGCAGCTCGGCGGCGAGCAGCCCCGCGCCGTCCGCGAGCCACGCGTCCAGCGCCGCAGGTTCGCCGTCGCCGGGGCCCGCGTGGTCCGGCACGGCCTCCTCGGGGATGTCGTCGCGCGCCCGGGTGCGGACGAGTTCGGCGGCCCAGCGGTGTGCGCCGCCGACGTGCCGGGCCAGTTCCCCCAGCGTCCAGTCGGGGCAGCTCGGTACGGTCGCCGTCAGCTCGGCGCCGTCGAGCAGGGCGCGCAACTGATCGGTCTGGCGTACGATTTCGGCGCAATACCGGTCGAAACTCATCGCTTTCATGCGCCGCACTGTAAGCTTTTCACCAAGCCCACGCCAAAGAGTTTCACGCGCGCACAAACGGCAACACGGTCGGCATGTCCTCACGTACTCGCAGTGGAAGCGGCTCCGCGGCAACGATCATCGTCATCATCGCGGACATCATGGCCTTCATCCTGGGCCTGTGGATCCTCATGTACCTGCTGGACGCCAACCGCGCCAACGACCTGGTGGACTTCATCCAGGACGCGGCCCGCTGGCTGGCCGGCTGGTCCTACGACCTGTTCACCTTCGACGAGGCATGGGCCCGCGTTGTCTGCGGTTACGGCCTCGCCGCCGTCGTGTACCTCTTCATCGGGCACGGCCTGGCCAACCGGCTGCGCCGTTACTGATCCCCAGTCTTTCACCGGTCCGGCCGGCAGCAGTCCGGCTCCAGTCCCCGCGGCAGTCGTTCGCCGCTGAACACGGCGGTGGTCGCCTCGTCCCCCCCGAGCGCGGCCACCGCCAACAGCAGGGAACCCGCCGTCCAGGTCGTCAACTCCTGCGGCCAGAAGGCCCGGTTGCCCTCGAAGACGTAGCCCGTCCAGTACATCCCGCCGTCAGCGCGCAGATGCTGGACCGACTGCAGGATCTCCAGGGCCCGGTCGGACTCCCCCATCACCCAGAGCGCCAGGGCGAGTTCACAGCTCTCGCCGCCGGTCACCCACGGGTTGGGCAGCACGCAGCGCACCCCGAGCCCGGGGACCACGAACCGCTCCCAGCCCGCCGCCAGCCGGGCCGTCGCCCGCTCGCCGGTCAACGCGCCGCCGAGGACCGGGTAGTACCAGTCCATCGAGTAGTGGCCCTTGTCCAGGAACCGCTCCGGGTGGCTGCGGATCGCATGGCCGAGCGCACCGGCCGCCAACTCCCAGTCCGGCTGCGGCTCTTCGCGTTCCTCGGCGATGGCGAGAGCGCAGCGCAGCGCCTGGTAGACGGATGAACTTCCGGTCAGCAGAGCGTCGTTGACGGGCTCGCCCGCCGCCTTACGCTTCCAGCCGATCTGGCCGCCCGGCTGCTGCAGTGCCAGGACGAATTCGATCGCGGCGTGCACGACGGGCCACATCGCGTCGAGGAACCCGTCGTCGCCGGTGGCGAGATAGTGGTGCCAGACGCCGACGGCCGCGTAGGCGCAGAAGTTGGTCTCGCGGTCCAGGTCGTCGGGGACGCTGGCCTCGCCGTCGGTGTAGGAGTCCCGGTACGACGCGTACCAGGACCCGTCCTCGTTCTGCGCGCGGGCCAGCCACGCGTACGCGGCGGCAGCCGCCTCGTGTTCACCCGCGGCGTCCAGCGCCATCGCGGCCTCGACATGGTCCCAGGGGTCGAGATGGTGCCCGCGGAACCACGGGATCGCGCCGTCGGGGCGCTGGACGGCGAGGATGCCGGCGACGGTCAGCGCGGCCTGCTCGGCGGTGAGCACGCCGGGCAGCACGAGATGTTCCGTACGGCCGGGTCCCGGCCCGGAGAAGGTCACTTGGCGGCCACGGCCGGCAGGTGCGGCTTCGTCGCGTAGGCCACGAAGCTCTTGCCCAGGACCGGGTTGAGGAGCTGTTCGGCCGCCCTCGTCGCGAAGGGCTTCTTCATGATGTCCCAGACCAGCAGCTTGTGGTACGCCCGGACGGGCAGCGCACGGTCGTTGTCCACGCCGAACGCGCACTTGAGCCACCAGTACGGCGCGTGCAGCGCGTGCGCGTGGTGGCTGCCGTACGGCTTGAGCCCGGCTTCCCGCATCCTGCCCAGCAGTTGGTCGGCCTTGTAGATACGGATATGGCCGCCCTCGACCTCGTGGTACGCGTCGGACAGCGCCCAGCACACCTTCTCCGGGCCGTAGCGCGGCACGGTCACCGCGATCCGGCCGCCGGGCCGCAGCACCCGGACCATCTCGGCGAGCACGGCCTTGTCGTCGGGGATGTGCTCCATCACCTCGGAGATGATGACGACGTCGAACGACTCGTCGGGGAAAGGCAAGTTGAGCGCGTCGCCCTCCATGGCGGTGGCGGTGGCACCCGCGGGCGCCTCCCCCTCCTCCTTCATCGCGGCGAACCAGTTCGCCACCTCGCGGATCTCCTCGCCGTCGCGGTCCAGCGCCACCACCTGGGCGCCGCGCCGGTAGCACTCGAAGGCGTGCCGGCCGGCGCCGCAGCCCAGGTCGAGTACGCGGTCGCCCGCGGCCAGCGGGAAGCGGGTGAAGTCCACGGTCAGCACAGGGTCCTGCTTTCGCGGTCGGAACGGTCGGTGGAACGGCGGCTCATGGCGGGAAAGTTTACGGAGGGCGCGGGGTCGCCGGTACGGGCGCACGGGGCGGCGGCCGGAGCCTCGCCGCCGCCGGCGGAAACCGCCGGCGGCGCCCTGCGCCGGTCGCGGGTCAGCCGGCGCCGCGCGGGAGCGCCGTACGCCCCTGCCGGTCGATCGCAGCGCGGTACAGCTCGGCCGTACCCTGCGCGGCTCTGGCCCAGGTGAACCGGGACAGCACCCGCTCGCGCCCCGCGGCGCCGAGCCGGGCGCGCAGCCGCGCGTCGCCGAGCAGCAGGCCGAGCGCCGCGGCCAGCGCCGCCGGATCGCCGGGCGGTACGGCGAGACACGTCTCACCGTCGCGGCCGGCGACTTCGGGGATGGCGCCGCCGGTGGTGGCGACCAGCGGGGTGCCGGTGGCCATGGCCTCGGCTGCGGGCAGCGAGAACCCCTCGTACAGGGACGGTACGCAGGCGGCCTGCGCCCCGCGTACCAGGTCGACGAGTTCGGCGTCGGAGATGCCCTTGACGAACTCGACGGCGCCGCCGAGCCCGTAGCGCTCGATGGCCTGCGCCACCGGGCCGTCCTCCGCGCGCTTCCCGACGACGACGAGATGCGCCCGCGGATGGTCGGCGCGGAGCTTTGCCAGGGCCTCCACGAGATGGACGAGCCCCTTCAGCGGTACGTCGGCGCTGGAGGTGGTCACGATCCGGCCGGGGATCTCGGGCACGGCGGGATCGGGCGAGAACAGCTCGGTGTCGGCGCCGATATGGACGACCTCGATCCGGTCGGGCCGCACTCCGAGGTGTTCGGTGATCTCCTGTTTCGAGGTGCCGGACACGGTCAGCACGGACGGCATCCTGCGCGCGACCCGCTTCTGCATCCGGGTGAAGCCGTACCAGCGCCGGACGGAGGCGCGCCGCCGCCAGTTGGGCGCCGCCGCCAGGTCGAGCTGCCGGTCGACGGTGATCGGGTGGTGGATGGTGGTGACCAGGGGCGCGCCCAGCTCGCCCAGCAGACCGTAGCCGAGCGTCTGGTTGTCGTGCACGACGTCGAACTCCCCCGCGCGGGCGGCCAGATGGCGCCTCGCCCGGAGCGAGAAGGTCAGCGGTTCGGGAAAGCCGCCCGTCCACATCGTGGCGACCTCCAGCGAGTCGATCCAGTCGCGGTACTCTCCGGGCCGCGGCGTCCGGAACGGATCGGGGTGCCGGTAGAGGTCGAGGCTGGGCAGTTCGGTGAGGCGTACGCCGTCGTCGAGCACGGGATAGGGCTGGGCGCCGATCACCTCGACGCTGTGTCCGAGCCGCGCCAGCTCGCGCGAGAGATGCCGGACGTAGACGCCCTGGCCTCCGCAGAACGGATTCCCCTTGTAGCTGAGGAGGGCGATGCGCAACGGCCGCCCGTCCGCGCCGCCGGGTACCGCGCGGGCCCCCGCGCTCTCGCGTGCCCCCGCCTTCTCGCGGGCCCCCGCACCGGTGTCCGCCGCTATGGCCTCAGCGGTCACTCTCGGCCCCCTGTCTCCCTGATCGTCGGCAGCCTCTGAATCTACCGGCAGGTAGCCTCGCACGAACCTCCCGAGCAGGTGATTCGTGCCACGGAATAACAAGATCCAATCCGTTGTTGGCGACTGCATGAGTACTGATGCCACGAGTGATGCCAGGAGCACTGACCGCACCGCCCTCGGCCGGATCGGTGTCTGGAGCAGCGCGCTGCGCACCGGCAACGGCGACCCCGCGCACGACGAGGCGGTCGCCGCCGCCTCGGCCGAGCTGGAGGCGCTCGGCTACGGCGCGCTGTGGATCGGCGGCAGTCCGGCCGTGACGCAGGCGGCGCCGCTGCTGGACGCCACGTCCACGATCGTCGTCGCGACGGGCATCCTGTCCATCTGGGACCACGAGGCGGCGGACGTCGCGGCGGACCGCGCCGTCGTGGAGCGGGCGCATCCGGGCCGCTTCCTGCTGGGCATCGGGGTGAGCCACAGCCTGCTCACCGAGCGGTACGCCCGGCCGTACTCGGCGATGCGCGAGTATCTGACCGCGCTCGACGCGGCCCCCGCCCCCGTACCGGCGGGCGCGCGCGTCCTGGCCGCGCTCGGCCCGAAGATGCTGGAGCTGTCCCGGGACCGCGCGGCAGGCGCGCACCCGTATCTCGTCACCCCCGAACACACCGCGAAGGCGCGCGCCGTCCTCGGCCCCGACGCGCTGCTCGCACCGGAGTTCAAGGTCGTGCTCGACCCGGACGTCGACAGCGCCCGTGCCACCGCGCGCGCGTATCTGAGCGGCTATCTCAAGATGCCCAACTACACCAAGAACTTCACCAGGATGGGCTTCGACGACGCCGACTACCGCGACGGCGGCAGCGACCGGCTGCTGGACGCGGTGTTCGCCCTCGGCGACGCCGGCACGGTCGCCCGCAGGGCGGCGGAATTCCTCGAAGCGGGCGCCGACCACCTCGCGCTCCAGGTGGTCTCGGACAACCCGCGCACCGATCTGCCGCTGGACGCCTGGCGCGAGCTGGCGTCCACGCTGGGCCTGGCCAGGAGCTGAGTCCGCGCGGCCGCCCGAGTCTCCCGTGCGCATCTCAGCGCGCGAACCTCAGCGAGCGAATCTCAGCGCTCCCGTACGAGATACAGCGGCAGCCGGCCCTCCACGACGTCCTCCCTGGGCAGTTGGAGACCGAAGTGCTCCCCGACGGCCAGCACACTGAGCCGGCGGCCGCGTTCGCGGTCCGCCCCCGTCCGGGCGCGGTGGCCGGGCAGCACACCGGCGCGGGACAGCGCGGGCAGCAGCAGATCGCGGTCCTGTCCCCACCGGTGGGCCTCCTCGCCGATGCCGAAGGAGCAGACCCGCACCCCGTCCCGGTAGTAGTTGAACAGCGACGGCGGATGCCACGGCGTCAGCAGGAAGTTCACCGCCTCGGCCCCGTCGCGCGACGCCTCCGCCAGCCCGGCGCGGGTCCAGCCGACCGCGTCCCCGTACTCGACGGCGTACGACCACTCGCCCGCCGTACCGACCCGGGCGACGCTGTCGACGCCGGGTGACGTGAGCAGATCCATCGCCTCCTCGGCCGTCGCCGACCGTGCGGGCGGGCCGCCGCGCGCGCCCAGCCGCAGTACGAGATCGACGGGGCCGATACCGCGCGCGAACGTCACGCAGTCGACCACGTACGGCTCCAGGAGCCATCCGATTCCCCCGGCCATGTGCGCTCCCCCGGTCCACCGCGTCGTCGTCCCGGTCCAGTCTGCGCCGCCCGTACGCGCCCCGCACCGGGCGTGCGCGACGCGCTCGCGGTCCGGCAGGGGACGCGCGTGCGACGGCCGGTACAGTGGGCGGGTCGTCATCATGCCCGTACGGGGAAAAGCCGGTGCAAAACCGGCCGCCGACCCGCAGCCGTGAGCCGCCCTTGCCGGTGGCGGGCCGGAGTGCCCCGTTGGCGGTCATGACCGGCTCGTGCCACCGGAATCCGCCGGTGGCCCGGCACCGTCGAGGTTCACGGGGCCGGAGCCTGGTGCCTGAGTGTGCCTGAGCCCGGCTCCCGCAGGAGAGGCACCGCCCGCCATGACCACCGTCCGCCGCAGCGCCACAGCGCTCGCCGCATCCGCCGCGCTGTGTGTGGCTCTGGCCCCGGCAGCCGCAGCCGACGACACGACGGCCGGCACCGCCTCGCCCTCCCCGGTCGCCACCTCGCCTTCCCCCGCCGCCGCCTCGCCTTCCCCCGCCGCCGCCTCGCCCTCGCCCTCCCCCGCCGCAGGCGCGCCCGCCCGGCTCCCCGCAGGGCTGTACGGCACGAACGACCCCACCCACGACGGTGTGTGGCGGCAGTCGCTGGCGATGCTCGGGCAGTACGCGGCCGGGCTGCGGCCCGCCAACTCCGCCATCCTCTGGCTCAAGAGCCAGCAGTGCGCGGACGGTTCGTTCCCCGCGTACCGCCCCAACCCTGCCGTGCCCTGCGACCTGAACACCGCGACGGACGTCAACTCCACCGCAGCGGCGCTCCAGGCGCTCGCCAGCGTCGGCGGGCAGCGGGAGTTCATGCAGAAGGCGGTCGGCTGGCTGCGGCTCGCGCAGAACAAGGACGGCGGCTGGGGCCGGACCAACGGCGCCCCCACCGACGCCAACTCGACCGGGCTCGTGATCGGTTCACTGACCACGGCGGGCGCGCACCCCGGCTCCATGCGGTCGCTGGACGGCAAGAACGGCTACGACGCGCTGATCGGCCTCGCCATCCCGTGCGACGCCGCCACCGGCGCGGGCGCCTTCGCCCACCGGCCCGACGCTGCGGGCAAGCTCGTCGCCGACAACGACGCCACGGCCGCAGCCGTGCTCGGCGGCATCGGCAAGCGGATGGTCGCCGCCCCCGTACCGCCGGGCCCCGCCCCCACCTGCCACAAGTCAGCTTCTCCGACACCGGAGTTCACGGCGCGCAACGGCGCCGCCTACCTCGCGCGGATACTCGCCACGAGCGGGCACCTCGACCAGCCGGCCCTGCCGGGCGCCGCTGCCGGACCCTCCCGGCCCGACCCCGGCAACACCGCCGACGCGGTCGTGGCGCTGGGCGCTGCGGGTTACGGGGACAAGGCGACGGGCGCGCTCGACTGGCTGAAGAAGAACGCCGCGTCCTGGGCCACCGCGAACGGTCCGGCGGCCTGGGCCCAGCTCATCTTCGCCGCCCACACGGCGGGCGTCGACCCGCACGACTTCGGCGGTGTGGACCTGGTGCGGCGGCTCAACGCGACGGGCCCGGCCCCCACGCCGGTGCCCGCCCTCTCCCCCTCGTCGACCGTCCCCGCCAGCGCACAGGCCGCCGCCGTAAGGGAAGCCAGCGTCGGCAAGGCGCAGGCGGCGCTGTGGGTCATCGCCGTCGGTCTGGTGGTGTGCGTCGGGGCCGTCGTCTACGTCAGCCGCCGCCGCAGGTCCGTACGGTCCTGAGCCCCGCCTGCGGGACCGGCTTCCCCGCTACCCGGCAGGCCCGCCGGCCGGGACGGAGGCGCCCGCCGGTCCCGCGTCGTCCTTGTCACCGTTTCCGCCCTTGCCGCCGTTGCCGCCCTGGCCCCCGTTGCCGCCCTGCGGGAACGGGTCGCGGCCGGCGTCGGCCGGCTCCTTCGGGGCGGGCTCCACGAGCCTGCGCGGGCCCGCCAGCAGATACGTCAGACCGAAGCCCGCACCGACCACGGCGGCGCCGCCGACCGCGTCCAGCACCCAGTGGTTGGCGGTCGCGACGATCGCGCAGACCGTGAACAGCGGGTGCAGCAGCGCCAGTAGCTTCATCCACAGCTTCGGCGCCAGTACGACGATGACCAGGCCGCACCACAGCGACCAGCCGAAGTGCAGCGAGGGCATGGCCGCGTACTGGTTGGTGAGCGCCGTCATCGCGCCGTAGCTCGGATTGGCCAGGTCCTGCGGGCCGTGCACGGTGTCGATGAAGCTGAGGCCCGGCATCAGCCGGGGCGGGGCCAGCGGGTAGAACCAGAAGCCGATCAGCGCGAGGATCGTGGCGAAGCCGAGCGAGGAGCGGGCCCAGCGGTAGTCGGCGGGGCGGCGGACGTACAGCACGGCGAGGACCGTCAGCGGCAGGATGAAGTGGAACGTCTCGTAGTAGAAGTCGAAGAACTTCTCGGCCCAGCCCAGATGGACGACGGTGTGGTTGACCCACTCCTCGATGTCGATGCCGAGCGCCCGCTCGATCGAGATCACCTGGCGGCCGTGCGCCTCGGCCTCGATCCTGCCGCCCGTCGCGGCGAGCCTGATGTGCGAGTAGGCGGAGTAGCCGACCCGGATCACGAGCAGTTCGAGCACGAGGTTGGGGCGGCTCAGCAGCCGCCGCCAGACGGGCGCCGCGAGCGGTACCCGGCTCCAGCGTGACGGTACGGACTGCGCGTAGTCCGTCGGCACGGGTCTGTCGAAGTACGCCGAAGCCCTCGGCAGGAACGGTACGGCGCAGGCGGCGGCGAGCGCGGCGAACAGCGGCACGTTCTCCCGCAGCGGGTAGAGCATCGCCATGTTGGGCAGCAGCATCGTGCCCGGCAGGGTCATCACCAGCACCACGACGGCGGGCCACACCAGCCGGTCCTTGGCGCGCTTGCCGACCCGGCCGACCAGCGCCAGCAGTATCCACAGCAGTTGGTGCTGCCAGGCCGTCGGCGAGACGGCGACGCTGACGCAGCCGGTCACGGCGACGGCGAGCAGCAGTTGCCCGTCCCGCGCGTACCGCACGGCGCGCCGCAGACCGACGTAGACGACGGCAGCGGCGAGGAGAACGAACACCGCGATCTCCAGCGGCCCCGACAGCCCGATCCGCAGGAGCGCGCCGTGCAGGGACTGGTTGGCGAGGCTGTCGGGGCTGTCACCGAGGCCCGCACCCGCGATGTGGTGCACCCAGTACGTCCACGAGTCCTTCGGCAGCGCCGCCCAGGCGAGGGCCGTGCACACGGCGAAGGTGCCGACCGTGGTCGCCGCCGCCTTCTTGCGGCCGGTGAACCACAGCAGCGGCGCGAACAGCACCACACCCGGCTGGAGCGCTGCGCCGAGACCGATCAGCACGCCCGCCGCCTGCCGGGCCCGCGGCCCGCGCACCACGAAGCAGCCGACGAGCACCAGCAGGACCGGCAGGATGCTGGTCTGCCCGAGGTAGAAGCTGTTGCGCACCGGCAGGGACAGCATGAGCAGACTGACCGCGACGGGGGCTGCGAGGATGCGGGTACGGCGCGACACGGGCCCCGGCAGGGCGCGCGCGGCCACGACGCCGAGAGCGACGACGAGCAGCAGCGTGGCGAACGTCCAGACGATACCGAGGCTCTCCTCGGCCGAGCGGGTCAACGGTTTGAGTACGAGCCCCGCGAACGGCGTACCCGTGAATTTTCCCGTCGAGTAGAGCGAACCGGCGACATGGAGCACTCCGTTGTCGCCGGTCCAGGTCTCCAGGTCGGTGAGCCGGCGCCCGGGGGGCTGCCTGAGCACCGCTGCCGCCTGTCTTACCGCGAGCACCGCCGCGACCAGCCACAGGACCGCACGGGCTGTACCGAAACCGGTGCCCGCGCCTCCTGCCGCCGCTCCGCCGCGCACGCTGTGATCTGCATTCGCCACGCCGCGCCGACCCTCCGTCCGAAACCGCCGTACCTGGGGCCATGAGCCTCGCACTGCCCCATTCAGGAGACTCAGGCAACCCCCTCTTCGCCTGACTGTCATCCTTGTTTTGCTTGTTTGCTTGTTTTGTCTCAATGCCGATGATCCAGATACTGATGATCCAGGGAAGAGGCTTTCATGTCCCAACGACAAGAGCACGAGCTGTGGGACGCGGTCGACCGCTACTTCACCGATCAGCTCGTACCCGCCGACGATGCTCTGTCGGCGGCACTCACCGCCAGTGACGCGGCCGGTCTGCCCGACATCAATGTGGCACCCAACCAGGGGAAGCTGCTGCATCTGCTGGTGGGTATCCAGGGGGCACGGAGCATTCTCGAAATCGGCACGCTGGGCGGCTACAGCACCATCTGGCTGGCCCGCGCCCTGCCGGCCGGCGGCAGGCTGATCTCGCTGGAGTACGACCCGGCCCACGCGGACGTGGCGCGGGCGAACCTGGCGCGGGCGGGACTCGACGAGATCGCCGAGGTACGGACGGGCCAGGCGCTGGAGTCCCTGCCCGTGCTCGTCGAGGAGGGCGCCGGCCCCTTCGACTTCGTCTTCATCGACGCCGACAAGCCCAACAACCCGGGCTATCTGGAGTGGGCGCTGAAGTTGACGCGCCCCGGCAGCGTCATCGTCTGCGACAACGTCGTACGCGGTGGCGCCGTGGCCGACCCGACGGGTGACGGCGACCCGAAGGTGATCGGCACCCGGCGCATGATCGAGCTGATGTCCGAGGAGCCCCGGCTGTCGGCGACGGCGATCCAGACGGTCGGCAGCAAGGGGTACGACGGTTTCGCGCTGGCGCGCGTGGTGTCCTGAGCCGTCGGACGGCGGACGGCGGACGTCGGGCGTTGGACGGCGAACGTCGGACGGCGGACGTCGGACGGCGGACGTCGGACGGCGGACGTCGGACGGCGGACGTCGGACGCCGTGCGGAGAACGCCCGCACGCGCCGGCGGCGGCGGACCGTCTCCGGTCTGCCGCCGCCGTGCTGTGCTGCCGCTGTCAGATCTTCAGCAGGCGCTCCGTGACCTCGCGGTAGTTCCGCAGGGCCAGCCGCAGGTCCTCGGTGTCCGAGCCGTCCGCCGAGGCGTCCGTGCCCGTCTTGCCGTCCTTGCCCGCCTTGCCGTCCCAGCCGGCCCGCATCGAGCGGCGGCGCTCTTCGAGCACGCGCGTGATGTGCTCGGTGGCCTCCTCCAGCACACCGGCCGCTTCCTCGACCGAGCGCCGGGGCCCGTCCACGAAGCCGCCGAGGGCTTCCTGGAGACGGTGGGCCAGCTTGTCGCTCTCCTCCTGCGGGAGCAGGCGGGTGTCGGCCGTCGAGCTGCCCGTCGTCGAGTCGGCTGTCGACCCGGTGGTCGAGCCCGTCGTCGAGCCGGTGGTCGAGCCGGCCTTGTGGTCGACAGGGGCCTTGTGGTCGACAGGGGCCTTGTGGTCGACAGCGGTCCGCTCGGAGGCGGTGCGGTCGGTGCTGGTCGCGGTGCGGTCGGTGGCGGTCTTGTCCGTACCCGCAGCCGTACCCGTACCCGTGCTGGTAGCGGTACCGGTCGTCGTGTCGACGCTGGTCCTGCCTATGTCCGTACGCGTCTTGTCGTCGCCCAGCGCTGTGCGGTCCGGGTTGGCCGTCTCGCGGGTCGCAGACCCGGTCTTCGTACCGCCGGTGAGCGCACCGGTCTTCGTCGCGCCCGTGCCCGTGTCCGTACCGGTGTCAACGCCGGTCTCCGCGCCGGTCACCGCGCCCGTCTCGGAACGCGAGTCCGTCCGGCCGACCTGCTTCTGCGGCCAGGCGGTGTCGTCCGCCGCCCGCTCGTCCGCCTGGGCCTCTTTCTCGTCCTCGCTCCGCACGGCACGCTCCCGGTCGCTGAACAGCCCCGGCTTCTCGCGCTTCTCGTGCGCGTCCTGGGCCTCGCGCGCGGCGGACGGCGGGACCTCGGGCGTCGTACCCGCCGGGTCCTTCGTCACGCTCTCGTCGTTCGTGCCCTGCTGGTCACGCGCTGCTTCGTCGTTCTTCATCACACGTCACTTCCCTTCGGCCGCAGTGAGACGTTCTGTTCGCGACCCGCACCACGGGTGCGGCCCTTGCCGCCACCGTCCGGACGAGCGAGGATCAGTTGCTCGAAGAGTTCCCGCGCGCCGACCATGGCCTCGCGCAGCTCTTCCGTGTTCGTACCGCGGCCCTCGTCCGATGCCGCGTGGTGCACCCTGCGGTAACCGTCCACCTGGTGCGCGTGGTGGACCGACAGGGCGTCAAGCTGTTCGTCGTACCGGCCGGCCTCGGGGTAACCACGCTCGGCGGCGAGCTGCGCGACCAACTGGTCGGCGTCGGCGACCGCCTGCTTCGGTGAGTCCACGAACTGCTCCTGCAGTCCGGCCCACCGGGCGACGTACTGTTCCCTGGCCTCGTCGGACAGGGGCTTGGTACGCAGGTCGCCGTGGCGCTTGACGCGCTCGCCCAGCTCGCGCTTGGCTGCCTTCGCGTCACCGTCGTGCCGGGCGAGCGCCCGGTCGTACTCAGGCCCGAACCGCCGCTTCAGCCCGGTCCGCTCGCCTCCCCGGCCAGGTCCCGCGTAGAGCACGGCAGCGACAATGATCACGAACACCACGATCAGACCGATGACGATCAGGACTGTGGACATGGTTACCTTCCTGGTTCTTGGCTCGTCCGGTACTGCTCGTAACCGGTACTGCTCGTAACGGGTCGTTCTCCCCGCCGGGTTGCCCGTATTCGCCGGGTCAAACGGCTGCGGAGCAGGCGAGCGGGATGACCATGACGCGGCGGTACCGCCCACGGACGGGGAGTCCATGAGCGGTACCGACCGGTAGCGACGCGCCCGGGTCGGGGGCGCGGGTCAGCGGCGCGGGTCAGCGGCGCGGGTCTAGAGGGCGCGGGTCAGAGGGCCCTGCTCTCAGGCTTCGCCCGGCACGTGCCCGTCAGGCTCCGTGCCTGTCCGGGGCCGTGTGGTCCCGGTGCGTCTCGGGTGTGTGCGGGCGTTCGCCGTCCGAGCCGCCCAGTTCGGCGCACAGCTCCTCGACCAGCCGCACCAGGTCGGTCGGCCGCTCCGGGCCCCACCAGTCGCCGAGCAGTTCGGCCAGCGACTCCTCGCGCGCCGCTGCCAGCACCTGCGCCGCTTCGACGCCCGCGTCCGTGAGCACCAGCTCGACGCCGACCCTGCGGGCAAGACCGCGCCCCTCCACCTGCCGGGCCGCCTCGACGATGACGCCGAGCGGTACGGGCACGGTCTCGGCCAGCTCGGACGGCTCGACCAGGCCGTGGCGCCTGATCCGCAGCAGCAGCCAACTGGCCGCTGGGAGCAGGTCGTACCCGGCCTTCGCCGTGATCGTCTCGTAGATCTCCCTGCGGCCCTCGCGGGTGCCGAGCACGGACAGCGCGCGTGCGCACTCGTCGTACGACGAACGCTCGACGGGATTGGACGCCAGCGTCTCGGTGGCTTCCGGGGCCGTGACCGAGCCGCGCAGCTTGTCCTCCTTCAGGAACCACGCGACGGCGAAGGCGAGCAGCACCACCGGCACCGCGTACAGGAAGACGTCCGTGATGGACGAGGAGAACGCGTGCAGCACGCCGGGCCGCACCGAGTCCGGCAGCCGGCCGGCCGCGCGCGGATCGGCGGCCAGCCGTCCCGCGCTGACGCCGGGCGGCAGTTGCTTGCCGGCGAGCGCTCCGGCGAGTTTGTCGTCGAGCCTGCTGGTGAAGATCGTGCCGAAGATCGCCACACCGAAGGAGGCGCCGATGGAGCGGAAGAAGGTCGCGCCCGAGGTGGCGACCCCGAGATCCTGGTAGCCGACGGCGTTCTGCACGACCAGGACGAGCACCTGCATGACGAGACCGAGCCCCGCGCCGAAGACGAAGAAGTAGACGCTCATCTCCCAGACGCCGCTGGTCTCCGTGAGCTGGTGCAGCAGGAAGAGGCCGACGGCCGTGATGCCCGTACCGGCGATGGGGAAGACCTTCCACCGCCCGGTGCGGCTGATGATCTGCCCGGAGGTGGTCGAGGCGATCAGCAGCCCCGCCACCATCGGCAGCATGTGCACTCCGGACAGGGTGGGGCTGATGCCCTGCACGATCTGCAGGAACGTCGGCAGGTAGGTCATCGCGCCGAACATCGCGAAGCCCACGATGAAGCTGATCAGCGCGACGAGTGTGAACGTCCGCACGCGGAACAGCCGCAGCGGCAGGACGGGTTCGGCGGCGCCGCGTTCGACCCGTACGAACACCGCCAGCAGGACCAGGCCGATGACGGCGAGCCCGATGATCTGCGCCGAGCCCCAGGCCCAGGTGGTGCCGCCGAGCGAGGCGACCAGCACCAGGCAGGTGGCGACGGTGGCGATCAGCAGGGTGCCGAGATAGTCGATGGTGTGTTTCGTCGAGCGCACGGGGATGTGCAGCACGGCGGAGATGACGAGCAGCGCGACGACACCGATCGGCAGGTTGATGTAGAAGACCCAGCGCCAGCTCAGATGCTGGGTGAACAGCCCGCCGAGCAGCGGCCCGAGCACGCTCGTCGCGCCGAAGACCGCCCCGAAGAGACCCTGGTACTTGCCGCGCTCACGCGGCGGGACGATGTCGCCGACGATCGCCATCGACAGCACGATGAGCCCGCCGCCGCCGAGCCCCTGGAGCGCACGGAAGCCGATGAGCTGCGGCATGTTCTGGGCGATGCCGCAGAGCGCCGAGCCGATGAGGAAGATGACGATGGCGGTCTGGAAGAGCTTCTTGCGGCCGTACTGGTCGCCGAGCTTGCCCCACAGCGGGGTGGCGGCCGTCGACGCCAGCAGATACGCGGTGACGACCCAGGAGAGATGGTCGAGCCCGCCGAGGTCGCTGACGATGGTCGGCAGCGCGGTGGACACGATGGTCTGGTCGAGTGCGGCGAGCAGCAGACCGAGCAGCAGCGCGCCGATCGCGACGACCACGGTCCGCTGCTGCTGCCCCTGGCCCGGCACGGGTTCCACGGCCGGGGCGTCGACTTCCTGCGCCATGGAGTTCTCCTCGCGACTGCTCCTCGTGACCTCTCCTCAGGGCCCCATCCTGGCCGCAATGTCCGGTTATGGCCTGCCGAATGCACGCCGGACGCGCGCCGAACGCGTACCGGAGCGCGCCGATGTGCCGCGAAGGGGCCGGGCGGGCGTACGCCGGGCGCGGTGGGGCTGCATAATCACTGACAGTTCAAGGGGAGGGGATCCACGTTGAACGGACAGATATGCGCGCACTGCGGTACGCCGTGGGCGTCGGCCGCCGGACCGGGCTGCGGCTGCGCGGCGCGCGCCGTACAGGCGGTGCAGGCGGAGCGCTCGGTGGAACGGACGATGGAGATCGCCCGCGCCGAGGATTTCGACCCGCTGCGGATACGGCCGTACGTGGAACTCGACTCCCGGGACGCCCCGCCGGGCGCCTTCCGTACGGCGGGCCCGCTGCCGCCGCTGGCGCCCGAGACGTCGGGCGGCGCGCGCCGCCCGCTCGTACCGCCGCCCGCGGTCCCTTTCCCCGACGAGCGGCGCCCGCAGCGCAGGCCGCTGAAGGCGGTCGCGATCGGCCTCACCGCGGTGGCGGTGCTGGGCACGGCCGCGTTCGCGGGCGGGCTGTTCTCGGGTGACGACGATCCGGACGCGACGCTGGCGGACAGTACGAGCACGGGCCTGCCGGACGACCTGGACACCCGGCCCGCCGCGGCCACACCCTCGGCATCCCCGTCGACTTCGGTGTCACCTCCCGTGGCGACTTCCGTGTCGCCGACGACTCCCCCGTCGGCTTCGGCGACCACCCCGCGCGCGGTCCCGAAGGCACCGCGCGCCACGCCCAAGGCCCCGGCGCCCCCGTCCCGCGAGGCGCAGACCCCGGTGGCGCAGGTGCGCAGCGGGGTGGGGCTGCGTCAGGGGGACAGCGGTCCCGAGGTCGTGGCGTTGCAGCAGCGCCTGGAGTCGATCTATCTCTACCAGGGCGCGGCGGACGGCCAGTACGACCAGGGCGTGGCGAGTTCTGTCCGCATCTACCAGATGTACCGGCACATCGACGGCGACCCGCAGGGCGTCTACGGCCCGTACACGCAGCGTGCGCTGGAGGCGGAGCAGGCACCGACGGCGGGCGGCCCGGGTGGTCACAACGGGTTCCCGGGCCGAGGCGGCCACCGGCGCTGACCGCATACAGAGTGCGGACGATTTACGGGGTGAGGACGATGCGCCCGCCGGCCGTGTGGCTCTCCAGCCGTTCGTGCGCGGTCGCCGCTTCCGCCAGGGGAAGGATCTCGACCTCGGTGTCGACGAGTCCTTCGGCGACCGCCTTCAGCGCGACCTCGGCGGCGGGCCGGATCGCCTCGGGGTGGGCCGGCAGGTAGGCGCCGGCGTTGAATCCGGCGACGGTGGCGTTGCGGAGCCAGATCTGGTTGCCGTCGATACCTGCCGCATCCCAGTCGCCGCCGGCGTTGCCGACCAGCAGGAGCCGGCCGGACGGCGCGAGCAGGTCCAGGCTCTGGGCGCGGACGGTGCCGCCCACCGGGTCGACGATGACGTCGAACTTCTCGCCGTCGAGGACGTCGGGCAGGTGGGCGGAGTCGACGACGGCGTCGTACGGCAGCTTGGTGGCGGCGGCGGCCGCCAGCCGCTCCGTGCGGACCGTACCGACCACGCGTGAGGCGCCGAGTTGGCGCGCGACGCCGGGGAAGGTGGCGGCGAACGCGCCCAGCGCGCCGTGGACGAGCACGCTCTCGCCCGCCGACAGGTGGATGGCCCGGGTGAGCGCGACATGCGCCATGATCGCGTTGGGCACGACGGCGGCGGCGAGGGCGGGATCGATGCCGTGACGCTCGGTGGACACGACGCGCGCCTGGTCGCTGACGTACACCGACGCGTATCCGCCCGACGCGTTGCCGGGCAGCGCCACCACCTTCTCGCCGACGGCGAACCCGGTGACCCCCGCACCGAGCGCGCGTACCGTACCGGCGACTTCGAGCCCGGGGACGTACGGCGGCTGCGGGACCCCTTCGGCGTCCTTGAACAGCCCCTGCCGGATGTAGACGTCGATGAGCCCGACGGCGGCGTGCGTGACGTCGATCGCGATCCGGCCGGGGCCGGGCTCCGGATCCGGCAGCTCGGTGAGCGCGAGCACGTCCGGCGCGCCGAACTGAGTGACGTGTACGGCCTTCATAGCGATCCCCCTCTATTCATAACGCACCCCATGATGCGCTAACTCGACCCTAACACCACGCATCGCCGTAACGCATCTCAGGGTGCGTTATGATTCCGGTTATGCGCCAGAGAGCCCGGTCGACCGAGGACAAGACCCGCCGCTCGGAAGACCTCCTGGACGCGGCGGAGGCGCTCGCACTCGAACTGGGCGGCGTCCGGTACGTCACGCTGGCACCGGTCACCGAACGGGCCGGACTGCACCGCACCGGCGTACGCCGCTACTACGCCGGCAAGGAGGAGCTGCTCCTCGAACTGGCCGAGCGGGGCTGGGGCCAGTGGCGCGACGCGATCAAGGCCGAGGCCGCCGGGCGCACCGGCCTGGGACCCGCGCAGACGGCGGCGGTGGTGGGCGAGACGCTGGTGGCGCTGCCGGTCTTCTGCGACCTGCTGACGCACGTCCCGCTGAACCTCGAAGGCGACGTCGACATCGAACGGGCCCGCCGCTACAAGACCAACGCCTTCGCCGCCCACGACGAGATCGCCGCCGCACTGGACCGCGCGAGCACCATGACGATCGACCAGCTCGGCAACCTCCTGGCGGTGGCGATCACCCTGGCCGCCGGCTTCTGGCAGGTCTCCCACCCGACACCCACACTGGCGGAGCTGTACGCACAGGAACCACGCTGGGCCCACGCAGCCCTCGACTTCGCCCCACGCCTCAACCGCTCCCTGACGGCGTGCGCGATCGGCCTCACAAAATCCTGAGAACTGGCGCAAGCCTCTCCCAGTTTGTACAGTACAGAAACAAAGTGGCCCCGTCCGCACTCCCTGACCAGCGGACGGGGCCACTCTTGTCCTCCCGACCGCCCGCGCTCACGCACGACCCCGCCGGTGCGCAGGGCGAGCTTCTCCAAGTCCCGCATCGAGTGGCTGGAGCGGCGCGCGAGAGAACTTGGGCAGAGCCCACATGAAGGCCCGACCTCCGTAGCGCGAATCGGTCAGCTCAGCGGAGTCGTCTCCGCGATAATCGACCGCATGGCGTCACAGCCCAGCGCTTCCGAACTTCGTCGTTCCAGGTTCGCGCGACGCGCGCCCGCAGCACTCTCCGAGCTTGCCGGTCCCGTGCAGGGCACGGTGAGCCTGCCGCTGCACCTGGCGTGGTCCGGGCTGACCACGTTCGACCTCGATCAGCCCCGACTGCGGATGAGCTATTACCGAATCGTCCTGGCCGAAGGCCAGCACGACGACCTGGTCCGCCACCTCAACCGCGACCTGCTCACGGACATGTGGCCCGTACTGCGCACGCTGATCAGTCGCGATATGCGCGAGGTCTGGGAGCGCGCCTTTCAGGAACTGGCTCCCGACACCCGGACCGCTGCGTGAACCTCACAGCCCTGCACCGCCGCCTGCCGGCAGATGTGCTCGCCGTAGGCGGTGCGTATCCGCTGGCCCTGACCGGCGGATACGCGGTCCGGGCACGGCCTCGTCGACCGGTCCGCCAGCGAGCTATGAGGAGTGTGAGGTCGACATCCTCAAGGAGGCCCTCTGGAAGCCTCCCGTACACACCGAGCACGGACAGGTGCTAGCCCTCGAAGACGTCGTCGGAACCAAGGTGCGCGCGCTTGCCGACCGCGGACTCGCCAGGGACCTGATCAACGCACAAACCGCCGCAACCCGCTGGAGCCACGTCGAACTCGAAGGACTCAAAGGCAGACTGGCCACGTCGGACGAGCGCCGAGGAACCCACAGTGAAGCGCGCGGGCGCCCCAATCGCACTCGCGGATCTACTGAACGTCGTCCAGGACGATCCAGCAGTCCGCCGCGAACAGCTTGGCCAGTGTGGTCAGTCTCGGGAACAGGTTGGGCTGATGAATCGCGCACAGTCCGCCCGGCTCCGGCAGGTCAGGAAGCGATGAGACGGCTGGTGAAGCCGTCATGGATGAGGGATGCGTACGCTCCATGCACGTCCTCCGGGACCTCCTGCTCGATGGCGAATCCGAGCTTCGGATACTCGATGACCCGCTGGAGATCGCCGACGAGCATGTCCAGGACGAGCTTCTCGTCGCCGATGGACTTCGCGTAGTCGTCGAACTCCAACGGCTCCGACGCGCAGAGGATCTCGACGTCGGGCCAGAGCTTGGCCTTGATGCCCTCGACACTGCGCAGTTGGTGCACGAGCCCGTACTGCGCGGCCGTACGGGTGGCCTGATCAAGGACGAGGAGACCATCATCCCGGGTCGCCGCGTCGGAGGCAGGATGTGGCCGTGGGCGGCGTCCAGCCGTACACGCTGCATCGGGGAGTCGACGGTCCCGCTGCTGCGGGCGATGTCGATGAAGTGCAGGGCCACCTCGACGAGGTCACCGTCAGCCTCCTCGACCTGTGGCATCGCGAGCGATACCGTCGCCGGCCCGCAACCCGCAATCCGCAATCCGCACCTGCTCGTCAGCCGGCAGACCGCCGCGGAGACCGGACCAGTCCACGCCTGCCCGGAGCGCACCGCGAAACCGCCCATGTAGCGGGCCCGCTCCGAGCCCGATGCCAGATGAAAGCCCGTGGCGGTGTAGCAGTGGGTCCGGCATCATCCCCATGTGATTGTGATGCAACCCGTTCTGGAGATCTCCGCTGCCGACGACTTCGTGCTCTGGCCGGTGGGAGAGCACGAGCCATATGGCTACCTCGTGCTGAACGGGGAGCTGACAACGGCGGAGATCGGCACGGCGGTTATGCAGATCGCCGAATGCAACGACTTCGAGCCGGAGGAGGAGCACGGACCGTGCCCGACCGACCCGCTCGGCACTTTCCTGCACGGGCTGCTCACCATGCCTGATCTGTTCGCCGCCGGCGGCTTCCGAGTGACCGACAACGCCACCGACACCGTCTTCGTCGAGCCGGGCTGCTGCAACGGCCTGGAGACCTGGCGCGACTGGCTGGAGGTGCTTAACGGCACCGGCTGCTCCTCCTTCGGCCACGATCCGTCCTCTATGGCCGAACGTCTTGGCGACATCGTCCGGCTGACGCTCGACGCTCACGGGACGGACAGCAGCCCGGTGATCGAGCTGTCAGTAGACCAGATACGGACGCTCGTCACCGGCGCCCAGCAGGATTTGCAGGACTTCCTCAGCCTTGCCGAAACCTGGGCTGAACAACACCTGCCAACACACGCCGCCGCCGTCACTGCCGCCCTGACACGGGCACTGGACCTGGCGCCTGCACAATGACCAGCTTCCTGACCCACCGAGCGCACGTGCACGACGCCCGGCTCCCCCTCCACCGGCGGCACAGCGCCTTGCGCACTTGCCTCACCGTTTTTGCTCCTTACGGCTTGCGCGCGACATACCACCACCTCACGCTCAGCGCCGCGATCCCCCGGCGGCTGGAGGCGGACTCGGATGCGCTGGCGAGGGCGGTGGAAGAACTGCACGAGGCGCGGGTCCTGTGGCTCGTGCGGGCAGACGAGTACGCCGCACAGCGCCGGGCGGAGAAGCAGGCTGGGCGGCGGACTGTACCGAACCCTCGGCCGTGGTGGCTGCGGAACTGGTGGGAAAGCCCCGACCGCGCCTGGTACGAAGACCCGTTTCGCCACCCGTCGCTGCGCCTGACCGAGTACGTCCAGCGGCAGAACGCGATTTTGGATGGTGCCGAGCCGCCTGGCTGCCCGGCTTGCGGGGATGAGGGACCACGAGTGCTGAGCTCGACCGGGCACGGTTGGGTCGAACTGTGCGGTGGGTGCGCGCGGGCGCTGGCGCCATGTCCGTGCGGGCAGCGGCACCGGTTCGTGCCGGAGACCCCGTTCAACTGGAACGAAATCTGGCAACGGGCGCACATGAGCGATGACGGCACGCCGAACCCACATTGGCCTACCGGTTAGCCAGTCAGACGCGGCACGGCAGACGCTCGGAAAATCAGAGCCCGTCAGCTTCGCCGGAACCCGTGCGCGGGACCGCCACAGCCATCAACTGACACGCAGGTTCCGGCCTGCCAGCGTTCAGGAATCTGGGAACCTGCGCGCTTCACCCGGCGGCCACATCGAGCCGTCCAACAACACGCTCCTGCAAGCCGCCGGCCGTGAACTCGCCGAGGAGACCGGCATCCCGTCCCATGTCGTCACTCCGCACAGCGAGATCCCCCTCCACATCGACATCCACCCCATCGACGCCAACCCCGCCAAGAACGAACCCGCCCACCAGCACGTCGACTTCCGCTTCCTCTTCCGTACCACCGCCGACATCGGCGAACTTCACACCGAAGAAGTCACCGACGCCGCGTGGGCACGGTAGAGAGCCTCGCCGACGAGAAGCTGAGGCAGCGGGTCGCCCGAGTGCTTCGCTGACACAGCCGGGGGCGGCGGTGGGGAGGGATTGGCCAGATGGGGTGGGGCTTTGTATCGTGGGTGAACAAATCGGTCGCCAGTTGCGACGCCCGCTCACGACTAAGGACGGCAGTCTTGCCCAGCCCGATGACGCTTGGCCCCTTCAAGGCCCTCCTGCTGGACATGGACGGGACCCTGGTCAATTCCGACGCTGTTGTGGAGCGCTGCTGGCGGCGGTGGGCCGTGGGGCAGGGGTTGGATCCTGCCGAGGTGTTGAAGGTCGTGCACGGGCGGCAGGGGCACGCGACGATGGCTGTGCTGCTTCCTGAGCGGCCGATGGAGCAGAACTACGCCGACAACCGGCTTCTGCTGGCGGAGGAGACGGCCGACACGGACGGCATCGTGCCCGTCCATGGCGCGCCCGCCTTTCTGGCCGCCGTGGCGGCGCTTCCGCACGCACTGGTCACCTCGGCGGATGTCGCGCTGGCCGAGGCGCGGATGGGGGCGGCCGGGCTGCCGATGCCGCAGGTTCGCGTCACGTCGGAGGACGTGTCCGCGAGCAAGCCCGATCCGGAGGGCTTCCTGAAGGGCGCCGCCGAGTTGGGGTTCGCCGCTTCGGAGTGTCTGGCCCTTGAGGACTCCGACGCCGGTGTCACCGCCGCCCGCGCGGCCGGCGCCAAGGTGCTGGGCATCGGTCCCCGCGCCGCCGCGCTCGGCACGGACGCCCACGTGCAGGACCTCACCCAGGTGACCGTCGCGCCCACCGGGACCGGTGAGTTCCTCCTCCACGTCATCGCCTGAGCGCGGCGGACCCGCGGGTGTGCCGGGCGTCGTGGTCGAAGATGCCCAGCGCCTCCGCCGGCCGGCCGCCGTGTGCGCCGAAGGCGTGCGGGACCATGGTGGAGAACTCCGCCGCCTCGCCCGTCTTCACCAGGATCTTGCGGTCGCCGAGGAGCAGTACGAGCGTCCCTGACAGGACGGTGAACCAGTCGGTGCCGGGATGAACCTTCAGCGCCGAAGCGTCTGTTGGGGCCGGTTTGGTGAACCGTATCTTGGCCACGCTCACCCCGGCCTCCCCCTTCAGCATCCAGGTGGTGCGCCCGCGCGCGGCGTCGTGGTGCGGCCTGATGACCACGTTCTCGTCCGCCGAGTCGACCAGTTGGTCCAGCGTGGTGCCCAAGGCCCGTGCGATCACGGTCAGTTGGTCCAGGCTGATACGCCGGTGGCCCGTCTCGATGCGGCTCAGCGTCGACGGGCTCAGGTAGCAGCGGGCGGCCAGATCGTCGAGCGACCAGCCCATGGCCACCCGCAGCCCTCTGATGCGCTTGCGCACCAGAACGTCGAGATCCCCATCTTCTTGCGTCATACGCAAGACCTTATGCCACTGCCGCAAGAGCCTTGTACGTTCAAGGCATGACATCCCTCTCACCCGAGCATCACCCGCACCAGCACCAGCACGAGCACCACGGCAACGACGGCGGCTTCGACGAACCCGGCATGGCCGAGCTGCTCGACCTCGACGCCGAGGTCCTGCACGCGCATCTCGCCGACGTGACCGCCTGGCTGGCCGAGGCCGCCGGGGACATGCCCGTACGCCGGCTGCTCGACCTGGGCAGCGGCACGGGTACCGGCACCCTCGCCCTGCTCCAGCGGTTCGCGGACGCCGAGGCGGTCGCCGTGGACGCCTCAGGCCCTCTGCTGCACCGGCTGCGGGACAAGGCCGAGGCGCGGGGCGTGGCAGGGCGGGTACGTACCGTCCAGGCCGATCTGGACGAGGCCTGGCCCGACTTCGGCGCCGTGGACCTGGTCTGGACATCGGCTGCCCTGCACCACATGGCCGACCCCGACAGCGCCCTGCGCGAGGTGTTCGCCGCGCTGCGGCCCGGCGGGCTGCTCGCCGTCGTCGAGATGGAGGGCTTCCCGCGCTTCCTGCCCGACGATCTCGGCATCGGCGAGCCGGGCCTTGAGACCCGTCTGCACGAGCTGACCGCCCACGAGCACGCCGAGCGGGTCCCCCACCTCGGCGCCGACTGGGGACCGCGCCTCGCCGCGGCCGGGTTCGCCGTCGCGGCCGAGCGGCGCTTCGCCGTGGATCTGCTGCCGCCGCTCCCGGCCGCCACCGGCCGTTACGCGCAGGCGATGCTACGACGCCTGCGCGGCGCTCTCGCCGAGCGGCTGGGCACGGACGACCGGTCCGTGCTGGACACGCTCCTCGACGGTGAGGGCCCGGACAGCGTCACGCGCCGCGGCGACCTGACCGTACGCACCGAGCGGCCCGCCTGGCTGGCCCGGCGGCCCGCCGTCTGACCGGCCCGGGATCACGACTCCCCCGGCCCGGGATCACGTCTCCCTCGGCCCGGGATCACGTCTCCCCCGGCCCGGGATCATGACTCGCTCCGCCCGGGTCCCCGGCCCCGGGCGACCGGGGCCCGAGCACCCGTAGCCCCGCTCAATTCGGCGGCCGGCGTGCCTCGTTCACCTCGCGCAGCACCGCCCACGCGTCCGCCACCGGACCCACATGCCCGAGCTTGTCGGGGTTCATCACCGAGCGGATCGTCTGGATCTGCCCGTCCAGCACCTCGAACGACATCGTGTTGAGCACCTTGTC
Organism: Streptomyces sp. NPDC087906; assembly: GCF_055584925.1. Classification (NCBI taxonomy): domain Bacteria; kingdom Bacillati; phylum Actinomycetota; class Actinomycetes; order Kitasatosporales; family Streptomycetaceae; genus Streptomyces; species Streptomyces sp. NPDC087906. Next base: position 33,342 of record NZ_JBVJLC010000009.1, on the reverse strand, counting down.
GTCCCGGTCGCGGAGGATCACGCCCGGGTGGCCGTTCAGTTCGTGCGGCTCCATCTCCACCCCGATCTGGAAGAGCCACGGGAAGGTGGCCGCGAGCACCCGGGCCACCTTGTCGGCGCCGAAGACGCCGGCGCTCCACTGCGGGACCTTGCCGCCGCCGTCGCCGACCAGATGGACGTCGGCGGCGAGCAGTTCCCGCAGGCTCTCGACGTCACCTTCGCGCAGCGCGTCGAAGAAGCGCGCCGCCAGCTCCGCGCGCTCGGTGCGGTCCGCCTCGAAACGGGGGCGTCCCGCGTCCATGTGGCGCCTCGCCCGTACCGCGAGTTGGCGGCACGCCGACTCCGATCGGCCCACCGCCGGGGCGATTTCGGGGAAGCCGAACCCGAACACCTCCCGCAGTACGAAGACCGCCCGCTCCAGCGGGCTCAGCCGCTCCAGCAGCAACAGGGCCGCCATCGAGACCGAGTCGGCCAGTTCCGCCGCGCGCTCGGGATCCTCGTACGGGTCGGTGAGCAGCGGCTCGGGGAACCACTCCCCGACGTACTCCTCCCGCCGTACGCGCGCGGAGCGCAGTACGTCGATCGAGATCCGGGTCACGACGGCCGAGAGGAAGGCCCTGGTCGACCGGGGCGGGGTCGGGGCCGCCTCGTAGCGCAGCCAGGTCTCCTGCACGGCGTCCTCGGCCTCGCTGACGCTGCCGAGCACCCGGTAGGCGATGGAGAACAGCAACGGCCGCAGCTCCTCGAACTCCTCGGCCCGCGCCCCGCTCACGCCGCCACCTCCCGGAATCCCCGCCGCACCGGCGGCAACCGCCGCTTCCGTACGAGCTTGGCCGCCCCCGCACACGCGGCCATGCCCCACCCAGGGTCCGTTCCCGTTCGCGTCACGTCGTGGCCCCCAGTCGCATGGCCGTCACCTTCCTGCTGTCAGGATCGCCTCCAGCACCTGGGACGAGACAGCCCCGCCGGCTGTGACATCGGCCGGCATGTCGTTCGCGCGAACCGCGGTTACGACAACGCGAGCCGCGGTTACGACAACCCGGCGAGGTCGAGCACGATCTTCCCCCGCCGTGGCCCCCGAGCGGCGGCAGCATGGGCGTCGGCCGCCCGTGTCGCCGGGAAGACGTCCTGTACCGGCACCCGGAAGCGCCCCTGCGCGGACAGGGCCGCGGCCAAGGCCAGGCCGTGCCGGCTGTCCGGCTCTCCGGCGTACCGGCCGCGCGAGAGGCGTACGCCGCGCCCGGGGCCCGTGAAGTCCGCGCGGTAGGCATGGATACGGAGCGGCTGTTCCGGATGACGGCGAAGTGAGAGGCGCGCGGACGACAATGACTCGGAATCCCCGTACGGACGCGGAACGCAACCGTCGGCACATTGCCTCTGTCGCCCGCGCGGCGTTCGCCGACGAGGGCCTCGACCTGCCGATGCGGGAGATCGCCCGACGGGCGGGGCTTGGCATCGCGACGTTCTCCCGGCACTTCCCCACCCGCGCGGATCTCGTCACCGCCGCGCTCACCGAGCATGTGGCCGCCTGCCGCGCCGACATGCGGGCCGCGCTCGACGAGCCCGACGCCTGGCGGGCGTTGAGCAGAACGATCAACCGCTTCGCGCAACGCCAGGTACGGGACCGGGGGTTGAACGAGGCGCTGTTCGGCTGGCACGAAGCGGCTGCCGCGTTCGCCGAGGACCGCCGCGCGCACGCACGCGGCCTGGAGCAGTTGGTCGACCGGGCGCGGCGCGCGGGCGCCGTCCGCGCGGGGCTTTCGGTCGAGGACGTACGGGTCGGCCTGACGGCCATCGCCACGTTCCGCGCCCCGCGGCCGGAGAAGGCGGCGGCCTCGACCCGGCGCCTGGTGAACCTTCTCCTGGCCGGCCTGGCCGGCCAGGCCGCGGAACGTGACTCCGCAGGGGACGAACGGCCCGCGCCGCTCACCCCGCGCCCGCTCAGCCCGTGATCGCCTCGAAGATGCTGAACCCCGCCAGCGCCAGCATCACGGCCGCCGCGATCTTCGTGATCAGCCGCAGCGGAACGCGCTTCATCAGCGCCCTGCCGCCCAGGATGCCGAGCGCCGCCACCGACCACAGGGCCAGTACGGCGCCGATCCCCACCGAGACCGGATTGTCGTAGCGGGCGGCCAAGTTGGCCGTCATGATCTGGGTCAGATCGCCGAACTCGGCGACGAGGATCAGCATGAAGCCCGCCCCCGAAACCTTCCAGAACGACTGGTCGGCAGGGGCCTTGATCTTCTCCTCCTCGTCGTCCTCCTTCTTGAACAGCAGGACGGCGGCGCCCGCCACGAAGAGCACCCCCACCACCGCCTCCACCAACCGGTGCGGCAGCAGGGTCAGTACGCTGCCGGCCGCGATGGCGAGCGCGACGTGTACGACGAAGGCGGCGGCGATGCCGGCGAAGACGTAGGACGCGCGGTAGCGGGTCCCCAGCATCAGGGCGGCGAGCGCGGTCTTGTCGGGTAGCTCGGCAAGAAACACGACGCCGAAGACAATTGCCATGACAGTGAAGCTGATCACTGGTCGATTCCTCTATCGGTCGGGCGTGCCGCACCGAGAGACTGACCGTGAAAAAAGGGGTCGCTTCGGCACGGCAGCGTCGTCAAACGGACACTGCTGGCCGAAGGTCTCGCTGGCGAACCGCTGTCGCGGTCGCCTCCGGGCGCCGGCCGGGCGCGAGGCCCAGCAGTATGTCGACGGTTCCGGCGAAGAGCTACTCCCCTTCTGCGCTGAACAGCTTACGGCATGTCCGCCCTCTTGAACTGACGTGTCCATGTCGTCACGCTGTTACCTGGCGCCCACCTCACGGAAACCCGGTGGCGCCACGCTTGCCCCTGAACGGACAGATTCCCCCCACATCGCCCCCACGCCAAGGGAGTTCGCATGTTCGGTGTCTACGCGCGTCGAGTCAGTGAAGCTCATGGAACACGTCGCATACCCCGCACCGCCGTCCTCGCCGCCTCCGCCGCCCTCGCCGCTTCGGCCACCCTGCTCGCCGCCCCCTCGGCGCAGGCCTCGCCCCCCACCCCCATCGCCGCTTCGACAGCCCGCACCTATCTCGGCCAGCTCACCGTGCAGGCCGAAGGCTCGTCCAGCGGTTACAGCCGCGACAAGTTCCCGCACTGGATCACCCAGTCCGGCGCCTGCGACACCCGCGAGGTGGTCCTCAAGCGCGACGGCACCAACGTCGCGCAGAACTCCAGTTGTACCGCCACCAGCGGCAGTTGGTACTCCGAGTACGACGGCGCCACCTGGTCCGCCGCCTCCGACGTGGACATCGACCACGTCATACCGCTCTCCGAGGCGTGGAAGTCGGGGGCCAGCGGCTGGACCACGGCGCAGCGCCAGGCCCTCGCCAACGACCTCACCCGGCCGCAGCTCATCGCGGTCACCGACAACGTGAACCAATCGAAGGGCGACCAGGACCCGGCGAGCTGGCTGCCGTCCCGCACCGCCTACCGGTGCACGTACGTCCGGATGTGGGTGCAGGTGAAGCACTACTACGCCATGACGGTCGACTCGGCCGAGAAGAGCGCGCTGCAGTCGGTCCTCAACGGCTGCTGATCCCGGCCGCTCACCGGGGCCGCTGATTCCGGCCGCTGATTCCGGTCGCTGATTCCGGTCGCCGACCCCGGCCGCTCACCCGGGGCCGCCGATCCGGGCGACCGCCGCCCGTCCGGGGGCCCTCCCGGGGGCCCTCCTTCGTACCGTACGGTGCCGTACGTTGCTTCGTGCGACGGAGGAGGGCCACCTATGACCGGGCTACGCCTGGGACCACTGCTGCGATACGTCGACTGGAACGCCGCGGGCACGGCGACCGTATGGATCGAGGCCGAGCGGCCGTGCACGGCCGAAGTGCGCTGCGCCGACGGCGCCGGCGGGTCGTCCCGTACGTTCCAGATCGGCGGCCACCACTACGCGCTGATCCCGGTGACCGGCCTCACGCCGGGCACCACCACGCCCTACGAGGTGCTGCTGGACGAGCAGCCCGTCTGGCCGCCACCGGACTCGCCGTTCCCGCCGAGCACCATACGTACGCCCGAGGTGCCCGCAGCCGAGCTGCGCGTCTCCTTCGGCTCCTGCCGGTGGGCGGCGCCCGCCGAGGGCGCGCACGACCCCGTGGGACCCGACGCGCTGGACACCCTCGCGTCGAAGCTGGCCGCCGATCCCGAGGCGCGACGGCCCGATGTGCTGCTGCTCGTCGGCGACCAGGTCTACGCGGACGAGACGTCGCAGCACACCCAGGAGTGGATGGCCAAGCGCCGCGACCTGGACGAGCCGCCGGGTGCCGAGGTGGCCGACTACCAGGAGTACACGCATCTGTACGACGAGTCCTGGTGCGACCCCGAGGTGCGCTGGCTGCTGTCGACCGTGCCCAGTTGCATGATCTTCGACGACCACGACGTGATCGACGACTGGAACACCAGCGCCTCCTGGCTCGCCGAGATGCGCGAGACGGCCTGGTGGCAGGAGCGGCTGCTGAGCGGCCTCATGTCGTACTGGGTCTACCAGCACCTGGGCAACCTCTCACCGGACGAACTGGCGGCGGACGAGCTGTACGCGGCCGTGCGGGCGGCGCCCGACGGCACCGATCTGCTGCGGGAGTTCGCCTCCGAGGCGGACCGGGACCCGGAGGGCGTGCGCTGGAGCTACCGGCGCGACTTCGGGCGCACCCGGCTGCTGATGGTGGACTCGCGCGCCGCGCGCGTCCTGGCCGAAGAGGACCGCGCGATGCTCGACAACGGCGAGTCGCGCTGGGTACGGGAGCAGGCGCTGGAGGCGCGCGGTTCGTACGACCACCTGCTGCTCGGTACGTCGCTGCCGTGGCTGCTGCCGCCCGCCATCCACGACGTGGAGAGCTGGGCGACGGCGCTGACCGGCGGCGAGCGGGGCGCGCGGTGGGCGCGGATCGGCGAATGGATGCGCAGGACGGGCGATCTGGAGCACTGGGCGGCCTTCCCGCGCTCGTTCGAGGAACTGGCCGCGCTGATCGCCGAGGTGGGCAGCGGACCCGAAGCGCCGGCGACGGTGTCCGTGCTGTCGGGCGACGTGCACCACGCGTACATCGCCGAGCCGAAGTGGCCGGGCGGCCAGCCGGACGCGCACGTCGTACAGCTCACGTGTTCGCCGGTGCACAACTCCGTACCCAGCTATATGAAGTTCGGTTTCCGGTTCGGCTGGAGCGGGTTCGGCAGGCGGCTGGGACGGCTGTTCAAGCGGCACGGCCGCGTCCCTGACCCGTCGGTGAACTGGCGCAAGACGGGCGGCCCTTGGTTCGGCAACCAGCTCATGACCCTGACGCTGAGCGGCCGTTCGGCCGGGCTGCGGCTCGACCAGGCCCGCGGCCACGACGGCGGGAAGGACAGCGACGGCACCGGCGGCAGCGCCGAACTCGTCACCGTGGACGAGAGGTCTCTCACTCAGGACTCCTGAACCAGGTCATAGCTCCCCGAACGCGCGCCCGCCGTGCAGCGCGCCGCCGTGTGAAAGTCCTGTGAGGTGGACAACATCATCCCACCGGGTGATCTCGGCTTATTCACACAGGCGTACGCTGTATGGCTGGTAAGCCGTCCCTGCCGCTCCTGCGACATCGCGGCACTGTGACGGGATCGGGGAGACGGAAAGTGCTGGACAGTTTGGGGCCGTTGACGGGCAGCCCATGGATCTACGCGGTCGTCGCCGTCTCCGTACTCCTCGATGTGTTCGTGCCCGTACTACCCAGCGGTGTCCTGGTGGTGACGGCGGCCACGGCCGCCGCCGCGGGCTCCGACACCGTCGCCGTGGCCGCCGACAAGGTCTCGCACGTGGCGCGGGTGCCGCACGAGGTGCCGTCGCTGCTGATACTCGTGCTGTGCGCGGTCAGTGCGTCCGTGCTGGGCGATCTGGTGGCGTTCCGGCTCGCGCGGATCGGCGGTGACCGGCTCGACCGGGCCATCGCCCGCTCCCGCCGGCTGACCAGCGCGCAGGCACGTCTCGGCGCTGCGCTCAGCGCGGGCGGCGGTCTGCTGGTCGTGATAGCCCGGTTCGCCCCCGCGGGCCGCTCCGTGGTGTCCCTCGGGGCCGGTGCGGCGCACCGCAAGGTGCGGGAGTTCCTGCCCTGGTCGGTGCTGGCGGGGGTGGCCTGGACCGCGTACAGCGTGGGGCTCGGCTACTTCGGCGGCCAGTGGCTGGGAGCGAGCTGGGTCGGTACGGCCATCTCCGTACTGGCGCTGTTCGCGGCGGGAACGATCGCGGGCCTGGTCATGCGGCGCCCGGCGGCGCGAGCGGCACAGGCGGCGCACGCGCAACGTACCGAACTCGCGACGGCGCCGACGACGGCGCCGGTCGTCTAGAGCCCGGCCCGGCCCGGCCTGGGTGGGCTGCGCTGCTACGACGCGGCTTTCGCCGTCGCGCCCCGTACCTCGATCCCGGCGAGCAGCCGCTGCGTCGCCGCCGCGATCTCCTCGACGGCCTGGTCGAACACCTCGCGGTTGTGCGCGGCGGGCGCGCGGAAGCCGGAGACCTTGCGTACGTACTGCAGGGCGGCGGCCTGAATCTCCTCCTCGGTGGCCTCTTCGGGGAGTACGGGCGGGCGGAGGGTCTTGATGCTGCGGCACATACGTCCAGTGTGCCGCGCGTGCGCCGCCCCTGTCATGGCCGCTCCGGAACGCGTCCGGAGCACGTCGGGAACGGATGCCGGAACGCGTCCGGAGCGCGTCCGGCCGTCGGTCGGCTCACTTTCCCGGCGCCGTGACCTCCGCCGGGGGCGCCGTGCTGTCCCGTACCACCAGCCGCGTGCCGAACTCGATGCTGGACTCGGTGTGTTCGGAGCTGCGCAGCCGCAGCAGCATCCGTACCGCCTCCTCCGCCATCGCGACGAGCGGCTGGTCGACGGTCGTCAGCGCGGGGCTCGACCACCGCGCGGGCGGAATGTCGTCGTACCCGACGACCGACAGATCTTCCGGGACCTGGAGCCCGCGCACCCGGGCCGCCTCCAGCACCCCCAGTGCCTGGAGGTCGCTGCCCGCGAAAATCGCGGTCGGCCGGTCGGGACCCCGCAGTAGTTCGAGCGCGTGGTCGTGTCCGGCGCGTACGTGGAAGTCGCCGAATCTGACGAGCGCGGGGTCGGTCTCAAGTCCCGCCATGCTCATCGCCGAGCGGAACCCGTCGAGCCGCGCGAGGGAGCAGAGCATGTCCTCGGGCCCGGTGATGACGGCGATCCTGCGGTGGCCCAGCTCGATGAGATGCCGGGTCGCGGCGAGGCCGCCGGCCCAGTTCGCCGAGCCGACGGACGGTACGTCGGGCTCGGGGTCGCCCGCCGGGTCGACGATGACGAACGGGATGGCCCGGGACCACAGCTTCTTCTTCTGCTCGTCGGGGAGCGTGGAGAAGACCAGGATCACGCCGAGCGGCCGGCGCCGCAGCACCCCTTCGACCCAGTCGGCGCCCGGCGAGTGGCGGGTGCCGGTCTCGGTGAGCACGACGCTCATGCCGTTGGCCTGCGCCACGTTCTGCACACCCCTGATGAGCTGCATGGACCAGGTGCTGTCCAGCTCGTGGAAGACGATCTCGATCAGCGGAGCCTCGGGGGGCGTGGGCGCCGAGCGCCGGTAGCCGTGCTCGTCGAGCAGCTCCTCGACCTTGACCCGGGTCGGTGCCGACACATCGGCCCGCCCGTTGAGCACTTTCGAAACTGTCGAAAGCGAAACCCCGGCCTGAGAAGCCACCTGGGCGAGGGTGACTCGACCTGCACTCCTGTCTTCACGCATGGGCTGAAGGATAAGGCACCGAGCCCTGTAACGGTTTGATCGCACAGGAACAAGGCTGTTGACCCATCCACGGCCGGACCTTACGGTCACTCGCCAAGAAGACTTTCGGCAAAGAGGCCGATACTTTCGAGGGGTCGATCGATGAAGACACGGTTTTCTCGGACTGTCGCGAGCGGCGCCGTCCTGGCGCTGGCACTGAGCCTGGCGGCGTGCGGCGGGGGCAGCGGCTCCGCCGGCGGCAAGGACGAGTTCCACGTACTCGTCTACGGCGACGCGGGCAACAAGGTGGAAAAGCAGATCGTCGCCACCTTCAACAAGACCTCCAAGGTCAAGGCGGTGCTGGACACCATCCCCGGCGCCGACTACCAGCAGAAGCTGCAAACGATCATCAACACCCCGCAGGCCCCCGACGTCTTCTTCAACTGGGGCGGCGGCAGCATCCAGCCGTTCGTCAAGGCGGACCTGCTGCTCCCGCTGGACGACATGATCAAGCAGGACCCGGCGCTCAAGGCCAACTTCCTGCCGTCGGTGTTCAACAGCGCGGCGATCGACGGCAAGGCGTACGGCGTGCCCATGCGCGGCACCCAGCCCGTCCTGCTGTTCAACAACAAGAAGGTGCTCGCCGACGCCGGGGTCCAACCGCCGCAGACGTGGGACGAGTTGCTCGCGGCGGTCAAGAAGCTCAAGGCGAAGGGGGTCACCCCGATCGCCCTCGGCGGCGGCGACCAGTGGCCGACGCTGATGTGGTTCGAGTACCTCTACGACCGGACAGCAGGACCCGGGCTGATCGAAAAGGCCCTGTCCGGCGACAAGAGCGTCTGGGACAGCGCCGACAGCAAGAAGGCGCTCGGCATGCTCAAGGAGCTGGTCGACGCGGGCGCCTTCGGCACCAACTACGACTCGGTGAAGTTCACCGACGGCGGGTCGCCTGCGCTGCTGGCGAGCGGCAAGGCGGGCTTCGAGCTGATGGGCTCGTGGGAGTACTCGACCCAGCAGAACGCGGCTCCTGACTTCGCCAAGAACGACCTGGGATACAGCAACTTCCCGAGCGTGCCGGGCGGCAAGGGCGACGCGGCCGACCTCGTCGGCAACACGAACAACTTCTACTCGGTGCTGAAGAAGACCAAGCACGCCGACGACATCGCGAAGTTCCTCAAGCTCATGTACTCGGACGAGTTCGTCAAGGCGCAGTTGGCCGTCGGCAACCTGCCGACCACCACCGACACCGACAAGTTCCTCGGCACCGGCGGCGACCCGGACTATCTGAAGTACCAGCTCGATCTCGTGGGCAAGGCACCGGCGTTCCAGCTCTCCTGGGACCAGGCGTACACCCAGGACAACAGCACGCCGCTGCACCAGGCCGTGCAGCAGTTCGTGAACGGGCGGCTGGACGCGGGCGGCTTCATCAAGGCCATGCAGGCCCTGAAGACCAGCGGCTGAGCGCGGGGCGAGCGACGTGAGGCTACCGAAATGACCGACCGGACGGCCCGCCCCGGGCTCGGCTGGGCGCTGCCCGCCGTACTGTTCTTCGGACTGTTCGCGATCGTCCCGCTGGTGCTGGTCGCCGTGCTGTCCTTCGCCCGCTGGAACGGCCTGGGCGCACCGGAGTTCGCGGGTTTCGACAACTGGGTCACGCTCTTCCACGACCCGGTGATGATCAAGAGTCTGTGGCTCAGTGTGCTGCTCACCGTGCTCGGCGCCGCCGTACAGACGCCGCTCAGTCTGCTGCTCGGCGTGTGGGCCGCCGGGCCGCAGCGCAACCGCGCGGTGCTGGCCGCGATCTTCTTCGTACCGCTGCTGCTGTCGGCCACCGCCGTCTCCGTACTGTGGCGGGCGCTGCTCGACCCCAACTTCGGGGTGCCGGCGCAGGCCGAGTGGCTGTTCGGGGACGGCAATCTGCTGGGGTCGCGCACCGGCGCCATCGGGGTGCTGGTGCTGGTGGGCGCCTGGCAGTTCACACCGCTGCACACGCTGATCTACCAGGGCGCCACCAAGGCCGTCCCGCAGGTGCTCTACCAGGCGGCGGCGATCGACGGGGCCGGCACCGTACGGCAGTTCTTCCACATCACGCTGCCGCAGCTCCGCAACTCCATCCTCACGTCGGTGATCCTGATGATCGTCGGCGGGCTCACCACCTTCGACACCGTGCTGATCCTCACCCAGGGCGGTCCGGGCACCGACACCACCATCAGCGCCTTCTACATGTACCAAAAGGCCTTCAAGAGCTTCGACTTCGGCGCGGGCGCCGCCATCGCCCTGCTGCTGGTCGTCGTCGCCACGGTCATCTCGCTGATCGTGGTGCGGATTTCGGGCTACGACAAAATGGCCGGCACCCAGGAGGGGCTGTGACCCGAGGCCGCCGCGGCTCGCTGAGCCGCCCCAACTACGCCGCGGGCTTCGGCGCGTTGCTCTGGCTCTGCGTGGTCGGTCTGCCGATCTACGTGATGCTCGGCGCCACCGTCCAGACCCGCCCCGACTACAGCGCGAACGGCGCCTTCGCCTTCCCGAAGCACGTCACCCTGTCCAACTACGCGGACGACTTCACCAGCGGCTTCGGCCGGTACTTCCTCAACACGGCGATCGTGACGGCCAGTGTCGTGGCGATCGTGCTGCTGCTCGTACCGCCGCTGGCGTTCGCGATCGTCCGCAACAGGGGCGTGGCCACCTCGCGGGTCTTCCGGCTCTTCCTGCTGGGCCTGGCCATCCCCGCGCAGGCCGTGATCGTCCCGATGTTCTACGTGATCAGCAAGGTCGGCCTCTACGACAACCTCATCGGCGTCATCCTGCCGACCGCCGCCTTCTGCATGCCGATCTGCGCGCTCATCCTCACGGGCGTGATGCGCGACATCACCGGTGAACTCTTCGAGGCCATGGCCATCGACGGGGCCACCACCCGGCGCGTCTTCTTCGAGTTGGTCGTCCCGCTGTCGAAGAGCGGGCTCGCGACGATCGTCGTGTTCGCCGCGCTCCAGGCGTGGAACGGCTTCCTCTTCCCGCTCGTGCTGACCCAGTCGGAGAACACCAAGGTGCTCACCCTGGGGCTCTACAACTTCCAGACCCAGTACGGCATCGACATCCCCGGGCTGCTGGCCGCTGTGGTGCTGTCCACCCTGCCGGTCCTGCTCGTCTACCTTTTCGCCCGACGGGCCCTGGTCCAGGGGCTGATGGGCGTCGGAGGAAAGTGAACGACAACGTGACCACCGACATCCGCCGCACCCCCTCCGACTCCGTCGCCGCGCGCCGGGCAGCGCGAGTCGAGGAGCTGATCGCCGCCATGACACTGGAGGAAAAGCTGGCGCAGTTGTACGGGCTGTGGGCGGGCGCCTCCGGCGACGGCGCCGAGGTCGCCCCGCACCAGCACGACACCATGGACGAGCCGCCCACCCTTGAGGAACTGCTGCCGACCGGGCTCGGACAGCTCACCAGGCCGTTCGGCACCCTGCCCGTCGACCCGGCGCTCGGCGCGCTGTCGCTGCTGCGTACCCAGACGCTGATCGCCGCACGGAATCGTTTCGGCATCCCGGCGCTGGCCCACGACGAATGCCTCGCCGGCTTCGCCGCCTGGGGGGCCACCGCCTACCCCGTACCGCTGTCCTGGGGGGCCGCTTTCGACCCCGCGCTGGTCAGGGAGATGGCGGCGGCGATCGGCACGGACATGCGGTCGGTCGGCGTCCACCAGGGCCTGGCACCGGTGCTCGACGTCGTACGCGACGCGCGCTGGGGCCGGGTCGAGGAGACGATCGGCGAGGACCCGTACCTGGTCGGCACGACGGCCACCGCGTACGTCCAGGGCCTGGAGTCCGCCGGGATCGTGGCCACGCTGAAGCACTTCGCCGGCTACTCGGCGTCGCGTGCGGGACGCAACCTCGCACCGGTCGGCATGGGCGCGCGGGAGCGGGCCGACGTCATCCTGCCGCCGTTCGAGATGGCGGTACGGGAGAGCGGCGTCCGGTCCGTCATGCACGCGTACAGCGACACGGACGGCATCCCGAGCGCGGCCGACGAGGAACTGCTGACCACGCTGCTCCGGGACACCTGGGGCTTCGAAGGCACCGTCGTGGCCGACTACTTCGGCGTCGCCTTCCTGCACAGCCTGCACGGTGTGGCGGCGGGCCTCGGCGACGCGGCGGCCACCGCGCTGACGGCGGGCGTCGACGTCGAACTACCGACGGTAAGCGCCTTCGGGCAGCCGCTGCGGGACACGATCGCGGCGGGCGGGCTCAAGGCGGAGTTCGTGGACCGGGCGCTGCGGCGGGTGTTGACGCAGAAGGCTCAACTGGGGCTGCTGGACCCGGAGTGGAGCCCGGTGCCGACGGCGCTGGGAGATGTCGGGGCGGGGCTGCCGGCCGGCGGTACGGGGGACGCCGGCGACCAGGACCGTACGGAGGCGGCCGAGCGGCTGCGGGGCACCGTCAGTCTCAACAGCCCGGCGAACCAGGACATTGCCCGGCGCCTCGCCGAACAGGCGGTGATCCTGCTGCGCAACGACGGGACGCTGCCGCTGGACCGCCCCGCCAGGATCGCCCTGGTGGGACCGCAGGCCGAGGTCCCGACGGCGGTGCTCGGCTGCTACTCCTTCCCCGTCCACATCGGCTCGCAGCACCCGGAAACACCGGTCGGCATCGAACTGCCCACGCTGCGCGCCTCGCTGGCGGCCGAGTTCCCCGGCAGCGAACTCGTGACCGAGCGGGGCGCCGGGATCGACACCCCCGGGACCGACGGTTTCGCCGCCGCCGTCGAGGCGGCGCGGGACGCCGATGTGGTCATCGCCGCCCTGGGCGACAGGGCCGGGCTCTTCGGCCGGGGCACCAGCGGTGAGGGCTGCGACGCCGAGAGCCTGGAACTGCCGGGCGTACAGCAGCAGTTGCTGAACGCGCTGCTGGACTCCGGTACGCCGGTGGTGGTGACGCTGCTGGCCGGACGCCCCTACGCGCTCGGCCGGGCGGCGGACGAGGCGGCGGCGATCGTCCAGTCGTTCTTCCCCGGTCAGGAGGGCACCCCCGCCGTCGCCGGGGTGCTCGGCGGCCGGATCAACCCGTCGGGCCGGCTGCCGGTGAGCGTTCCGCGCCTCGCGGGCGCCCAGCCGTCGACGTACCTCGCGGCGCCGCTGGGCCGCGCGAGCGGGGTCTCCAACATCGACCCGACACCGGCCTTCGGCTTCGGGCACGGGCTGACGTACACCTCGTTCGCCTGGTCGGACCTGGAGGTCGGATCGGGCGAGACCGGTACGGACGGTGCGCTGGAGTTGTCCTTCACGGTGCGCAACACGGGTGGGCGGACGGGTGTCGAGGTCGTCCAGCTCTATCTGCACGACCCGGTGGCGTCGGTGGTCCAGCCGGTCCAGCGGCTGATCGGTTACGCGCGCGTCGAGTTGGCCGCGGGACAGTCGGCCAGGATCGGCGTACGCGCCCCCGCCGACCTCGCGTCCTTCACCGGGCGCGACGGTCAACGGATCGTCGAGCCGGGCGAGTTGGAGCTGCGGCTCGGCGCGTCGAGTGCGGACGTACGGCTCACGGCACGCTGGCTGCTGAGCGGGCCGGTACGGCGGGTTGACCACACGCGCGAGCTGCACGCGCGCATCACGGTCGAGAGCTGAGAGGGACGTGACGCCGTTGCCGCGCCGGGGCCGTCGAAGAGGCCCCGGCGCGGGAGGCACGGCTGCCCGAAACCTTGTGGGGAGCGGATGTCACACTCCCGGCTCCAGGACACTCTCAGGGGGTGTCAAGCGACCACGGCGACAAGGGGGACCCGATGTCCGAGACTCCAGCGGCGGACCACCACACCCACGAAGGTGCCGCGGACGCGGCGACCTCGGTGTTCGTGGACAACCGGGAGCTGCTGTTCTCGCTCGTGTACAACATGCTCAGCAGCGTCGCCGACACCGAGGACGTCCTGCAGGAGGCGTGGCTGGCGTGGGTCGCCAGATCGACGGCGCCGGACGCCGAGCCGATCGAGAATCCGCGCGCCTATCTGGTGCGGATCGCGGTGAACGGAGCCCTTGCCAGACAGGCGGCGATCAAGCGCCGCCGCGAGACGTATGTGGGCCCCTGGCTGCCTGAGCCGCTCGTCACGTCCCTCGCCGGGGCGAAGGACCCGGTGGAGGCGGGCGACGCGGCGGAGGCCGTCGAGCGCGCCGAGTCGGTGTCGCTGGCGCTGCTGGTGGTTCTGGAGACCCTCACTCCGCTTGAGCGGGCGGTCTTCGTGCTGCACGAGGTGTTCGGGTACCAGCACGCGGAGACCGCCGAGATCCTCGGCCGCACGCCCGCCGCCGTACGGCAGCTCGCGCACCGCGCGCGGGAGCACGTCCAGGCCCGCAGGCCCCGCTACCGCGCCGATCCGCGGCTGCGGCAGCAGGTGACCGAGCGGTTCGTGTCGGCGGCCTTCGGCGGCGACCTGGAGGAGCTGCTGCAGATGCTGGCGCCCGACGTGACGCTGTGGAGCGACGGCGGCGGCAAGTCCTCGGCCGGCGGCCCGCGCCCCGTCCACGGCCGCGACAAGGTCGCCCGCGTCCTGCTCGCGGGAGCCCGCAGGGCGGCGGACAACACCCGTGTCAGCTACCGGCAGGTCAACGGTGACCCGTCGGCGCTGGTGTTCCACGGCGATACGCCGTTCGCGGTGATGGTCCTCGATCTGACGGAGGACGGCGCGCAGGTGAGCGACATCTACAACATCAGCAACCCCGACAAGCTCTCCGGGGTGGAACCTGAAGAAGGCCGGGGCTAGGGAGTGTCCGCGAAGTGTCGTCGTCCGCCCGCGAGCCGGACGAGACTTCGCGGACACGGCCTAGAACGGGGTGGCCCCGCTCCCGGAGACCCTGAGTCGGCCGCTCCCGATGGCGGTGTGCGTGGCGACCACGGCGCCCTCCCGCCCGTCGGGGAGCCGGATCGTCACGTCGTCGTCCTCCATGTGCAGGAAGAAGTCGTCGGCCGTGTCGTCGGTCTGCACGCTGCCGCCCCACTGCTGGACCTGACCCGAAAGGCTCGCGCTCAGCGTGGCGTGGACTGACATCTCGGAGCCGCCGGCGACGAGTGTCGCGGGCCCCTGGTAGTTGCTCATGTCCTCAGTGTGCGCTCCTCGGAGCCCGGCCCGGCACGATCGGGGGCGCGGAGCGGCGTCAGCGGGTGAGGCCGCGGAGTTTGTCGGGGTTGACCTGGAAGCGGAGTTCGGTGATGCGGCCGTCGGTGATTTCCAGTGTGAGGGCGCCGGCAGGGTGGCCTTCGAGGGTGAACAGGACGCCCGGGTGGCCGTTGATGGCGGTGAGGGAGCCGCTCAGACCGGTGAGTTCGGGTTTGGCGAGGACGCCGAGGACCCAGCGGGCGACCGGGTCGGCGCGGTGCAGGGGGCGGATGGCCGCTGTGACCTTGCCGCCGCCGTCGGACCAGGCGGTGACGTCCGGGGCCAGCAGTTCCATGACGGCGTTGAGATCGCCGCCCGCGCAGGCGGCCAGGAACTTCTCGGTGACTTCCCTGCGGGCGGCTTCGTCGGCGTCGTAGCGCGGGCGACGGGCCTGCACATGCGCGCGGGCGCGATGGGCGGTCTGGCGTACGGCCGCTTCCTCGCGTTCGAGGGTGCGGGCGATCTCGGCGTACTCGTAGCCGAAGACCTCGCGCAGCACGAACACCGCGCGCTCCAGCGGGCTGAGCGATTCCAGGATCACGAGCATCGCCATGGAGACGGAGTCCGCCATCTCCGCCTCCTCGGCACCGTCCGGACCCGTGGGGCCGGTCAGAAGTGGCTCCGGCAGCCACGGTCCGACGTAGGTCTCGCGGGTGGCACGCGCGGAGGTGAGCCGGTTCAGGGAGAGCCGGGTGACCGTACGCACCAGGTAGGCGGAGGGGTGCCGGACGGTGCCGCGGTCCACCGCCGCCCAGCGCAGCCAGGCGTCCTGGAGGACGTCCTCCGCGTCCGCCACGCTGCCCAGCATCTGGTACGCCGTGGAGAACAGCAGCCCCCGGTGCCGGGTGAAGGGGTCCTCGTCGTCGGTGCCCTGGCCGCTGGGAGATTCACTCACCCGGTCAGGTTGTCAGCAGCGAGGCACCCTCTGCAACCGCCCGCACGCCCGCCGTCGTATTCCTGTGCGACGGCGACCAGCCCAGCTCCGCGACGGCTTTCGTACTGTCGAGCCGGATCCGGGTCAGCATGATCGCGCGGGCCAGCGGCGCCGCGTACAGCAGCCAGCGCGGCACGGTGAGGGGCCGCGGCGCACCGAACGCCTTGGCGACCTCCTTGACGTGCGTACCGAAGCCGAGCGGCTGCTCGTCGGCGATGTTGTACGCCTCGCCCGCGCGGCCGGCCGTCACGGCGAGCGCCAGAGCGCGTGCGGCGTCGGAGACGTCGACCCAGGAGAGCTGGTAGTGCTCGTCGGCGATCACCGGCAGAGCCCGTTTGCGGACCATCGGCAGGATGGTGGTGTCGGTGACGCCCGCGCCGTAGAACATGCCGAACCGCAGCGTGACGCCGTCGAGGCCGTCGGCGCCGAGGACCAGCTCCTCCTTGGTGCGCATGGCGGCGACGTGCCGCTCCAGGTGCCGGTTCTCGGAGTGCGGCCCGAAGGGTGTTCCCGCCTCGGTGACCGGTTCGTCGCCGTGGTCCCCGTACCCGTAGCCGAACATCATCGACTCGGCCACGAAGCGCCGCGCCCCGGTGGCGCGCGCGGCGGCCAGCAGGTTCGGGGTGCCGGTGAGCCGCAGCGCGTCGGTGCCGTTCATGTCCTTGTGCTGTGTCATCGACTTGCCGGACAGCGCGGTCGCCGCGTGGACCACCACGTCGAAGCCGAGCCCGTCGACCGCCCGGAGCAGCGCGTCGCGGTCGAGGAGGTCGGCGCGCACGTCGTTGGCCTGGCCCCGGCCGAGCCGCGTCACCTGATGCCCGGCCGTCGTCATCCTGTCGGCGGCGAGCCGGCCCAGAACACCGCTTCCGCCTGCGAGCAGAACCCTCATGTCGTCCTCCGTCAGTGGCGGGCCGGAGGTTCACCGGCCGCATCGTCGAGGTCCATAGGACAAGGGAGGGCCTGCTCTCGTGACATGTGCGGATGTGATGTGGGTCACATGTCGGGCCTCGCCTTGTCCGCGCCGTCGGCGGGCGGCGGCCGGACGGCGTCGAACGCCTCCACGACCGACAGCAGAGCCGCCATGAGCAACGGCTCGCTCGCCGCCGCGCCGGGCCCGTCGGGGTGCCCGGGGGCTCCGCCGGGCCCGCGCAGGAAGGCGACCAGTTGTTCGACTCTCGCCTGGGGCGCCCCCTCGCCGCGGGGCAGCGCGGCAAGCTGGGCCTGCAGCCGCTCCACCAGACCGCGGCCTTCCTCGGACTCCGGCATGTAGGTCATGCGACCAGGAGTGCCACACGGTCCCAAGGGGCGGCTAAAGCACCCGGCCGGTAGCAGCTCCATGGCAATACGCGGCGCCCGCGCTGCCGCGCCTCTGGCAAGAATCCGGGGCAGCCGCCCGGACATGGCAGCAGACGGGCAGGAAAAGGTCCCGGGCGTGCCGTGGTTGCGTCGCGGTCGGCGGGTTCGTTGACGCCATTTCCGGGAGGTCGGCAGTCTCTGAGCACTCGACCAAGGAAGCGGGAGACGCCAGCGATGTCAGATACCACAAATCCCCGAGCGGGAGCCGGCCAGCCGAAAAAGGTGATTCTGGCCGAGCCCCGTGGATTCTGTGCGGGTGTCCGTCGCGCGATATCCATCGTAGAGGAGGCACTCACCAAATACGGGCGGCCGGTATATGTCCGCAAGGAAATCGTGCACAACCACTATGTGGTCCGCTCGCTGGAGCAGCGCGGCGCCGTTTTCGTCGACTCCGAGGAGGACGTGCCGAACGGCGCCGTCTGCGTCTTCTCGGCGCACGGCGTCTCACCCGCGGTACGCGGCAACGCGGCCGTCCGTGAGCTGGACGTGATCGACGCGACCTGCCCGCTGGTGTCCAAGGTGCATCAGGAAGCGCGGCGTTACGCGCGGGACGGCAAGACCATCCTGCTCATCGGGCACGGTGACCACGAGGAGGTGGAGGGCACCTTCGGCGAGGCCCCGGACCGTACGGTGATCGTCGAGGACGTGGCCGCTGTCGACAGCCTGGACCTGCCGGCCGACGCCTCCGTCGGCTATCTGTCCCAGACCACGCTGTCTCTCGACGAGACGTCGGACATAGTCGACGCCCTGCACGCCAAGTTCCCGCAACTGGAAGGGCCGGCCGGCGGCGACATCTGCTACGCGAGCCAGAATCGGCAGAACGCGGTGAAGTCGATCGCGGAACGCAGCGATCTCGTCCTGGTGGTGGGGTCCACCAATTCCAGCAACTCCATCCGCATGGTCGAGGTGGCACGTCAACTCGGCACGGCCGCCCATCTCGTGCCCGATGTGGGACATCTGCGCGGCGAATGGCTCAAGGACGTGCGGACCGTGGGAGTGAGCGCGGGGGCCAGCGCGCCGGAAATCCTCGTCACGCAAGTACTCGACCGCCTGGCGGAACTCGGCTACGCGGATCTCGAAATCGAGCGGTCCGCCGAGGAGAACGTCGTGTTCGGCCTTCCGTCCAGCCTGACGGAGAACTCGCCCGGGAAATCGCCGGAGAAATCCGTCTGACGCCCCGTCGTACCGCTCTCTCCCCGTCAGCCGCCCGTGCCCCCGTCCCCGTCCCCTCCCCGTCCCCTCCCCGTCCCCCCCGTCAACGTCTGCGTCCACGTACCGAAGAGAAGGCCGGCCATGACCACTGTCGCCCCGAGAGTCCTCGCAAGCGAACTCCATCAGACCAGGTCGGCGCTGCTCGATCTGGTGGAGGAGCGCCTCCAGTACTTCCTCACCGAGCAGCGTGCCCGGTGGCATGCCCTCGACCCCCGCGCCGCCCAGCCCGTCGACGCCATCAGCGCCCTGCTGGCGAGCGGCGGAAAACGGCTGCGGCCGGTCTTCTGCCTGAGCGGATATCTGGCCGCGGGGGGCTCGTCGGCCGACACGACGGTCGTGGCCGCATCGGCCGCCCTGGAACTGCTCCAGGCGTTCGCGCTGATCCATGACGACGTGGTCGACAACTCGGCGCTGCGCAGGGGCTCGCCCACCGTGCACGTCCAGCACGCCGCCGCGCACAAGGCGCACGGCTGGCAGGGCGAGGCCCGCCGGTTCGGGGAGGGCGTGGCGGTGCTCGCGGGCGATCTCGCGCTCGCCTACGCCGACGGGCAGACCACGGACTTCCCCGAACCGGCCCGGCGGGTCTGGGACGAACTCAAGGCCGAGATGATCATCGGCCAGCATCTTGATGTCGCCGTCGCGGCCGAGGCCGTCGTCGATCCCGGCCTGTCCCGGTGGATCGCGGTCTGCAAGTCCGGCCGCTACACGATCCAGCAGCCGCTGGTGCTCGGCGCGACGCTGGCCGGCCGGCCCGATCTGGCCTCCGCGTTCGAGACGTACGGACTCGCGCTCGGCGAGGCGTTCCAGCTCCGGGACGACCTCATCGACGCCTTCGGCAGTACCGAGGACGCCGGCAAGCCCACCGGGCTGGACTTCGCCGAGCACAAGATGACGCTCCTGCTCGCGCTCGCCGCCGAACGCGACCCGCGGATCCGCGCGCTGCTCGACCGCAAGGACGGCGCAGCGTGGGACGCCGACATGATCCGTGACGCGCTGGAGCGCACCGGTGTACGGGCCGCCGTGGAGGACACCATCGCCGCACTGGTCGACCGGGCCTGCTCCTCCGTCGAGTCGTCCGGTCTCGACCAGGTCTGGGTGGCGGAGTTCTCCCGGCTGGCCGATCAGGTCGCCTACCGCAGCCGCTGACCCGGCGTCACCCAAGGAATGAGTAGCGATGCCCAGAACACTGATCGTGGGATTCGGCCGGGCCGGTCACGGACTGCACTGGTCCGTGCTGAAACGGCTGCGGCGCGACGAGGCCGGCGCCGCCCTTCTCTCCCCCCTGCCGCCGGTGGTCCACGACTTCGACCCCACGACCCCGCAGCTCGCGGACCACGAGGTCATAGCGGCACCCAGCCTCGTCGCCGCCCGCGATCTGCTGGACCCCGCCGACACGGTCGTCCATCTGTGCACACCGCCCACCCACCGCCTGCAGCCCCTGCGTGAACTCGCCGAACTCGGCTTCCGCAGCATCCTCGTGGAGAAGCCGCTGCTCGCTCGGGCGGAGGATCTGCCCGCCGTCGAGGAGCTGCGCCGCGCCTACGGACTGCGGCTGACCGTGGTGGCCCACTGGCTCCGCAGCGCGCTGACCCAGCGGCTCGCACGTCTGGTGGCGGAGGGCGAACTCGGCGAGCTGCGCACCGTGTACGTGGCCCAGCGCAAGCCGCGGCTGGGCCGCACGCTCAGCAGACAGGGCCATCCCACCGCGTTCGACGTCGAACTCCCGCACTCCGTCGGGGTGACCCTGCGGCTGGCCGGGGACGCCGAGGTGGCGGGCGCCGAGCTGGGCGACATGCGGGCAGGGGAGACCGTGGTGCCCGAGATGGGCACGGCGCGGCTGCTGCTCGACCATCTGAGCGGTGTGCAGACGGAGATCTTCTCCGATCTCGCCTCGCCGGTCAGGGAGCGGGTGATCAAACTCGGCTTCGGCAAAGGCTGGGCGGTCGGTCACTATCCGGTCAGCGAGAGCGACGACTACGCCCATCTCGACACCTCACTCGGGAGCGGGGGCAGCGCCGAGGTGTTCCGTGACGACTCCCTCGGCCGCTTCCTGCTGCACGCGTACGGGGAGTTCACCTCGGGCGCCGACCTGGAGCCCGACTTCGCGCTCAACACCCGGGTGACCACGGTCCTCGCCGAGGCCAAGCAGCTCGCGCGGGCGACCAGGGCGGCGCTCCCAGCGGACCGGGCGCCGGGCGCGCAGGCGCAGTTGGCCGCGGACGTGCAGGAGGTACTGCCGCATGCGTCGTGACGCCGTCGGCCGCCCCCGGCATCCGCCGCCGGGCGAGGCCGTACCCGGAGTCCTCTTCGCGGGGATCGGCGACGAGGCGGGCCGCGAGCTGGGGCAGCAGATCGCGGCGATCTCCGGCCTCGGCTGGCAGTTGATCGAGCTGCGCAGCGTCGGCGGGGTCGCCCTGTCCGATCTCGGCGACCGCGCCTTCGACTCCTGCATCGAGCAACTGTCCGCCGCCGGGCTCGGTATCGCCTGTGTGGACTCGCGGATCGCCGACTGGTCGCGCCCCATCAGCCAGGGGATCGAGCAGGATCTGCTGGAACTCGACCGGCTCGGCGGCCGGTGCGCCGCGCTCGGCACCCGCTACGTGCGCGTCATGTCGTACCCCAACGACGGCTGGGACGAGGCGAACTGGGGCCGCGAGGTGATCCGCAGGATGCGGCTGCTCACCGCGCGCGCCGCGGACCACGGCCTTGTCCTGCTGCACGAGAACTGCGCCGGCTGGGCCGGCAGCAGCGCCCGGCGGATGCTGCGGCTGCTCGCCGAGATCGACAGCCCGGCGCTGCGGCTGCTGTTCGACACCGGGAACGGCGCCGCCTACCACTACGAGACGTACGACGTGCTGTGCGAACTGCTGCGGCAGCAGCCGGAAGCCGTGGCGCACGTGCACATCAAGGATGCCGTGGGCTCCGGCGCTTCGGCGGCGTACACCCTGCCGGGGACCGGGGAGAGCCGGGTCGCCGACTGTCTGCGGCTGCTGCTCGACCGCGGCTTCACCGGGGTGTGGTCCATCGAACCGCACCTGAGTCTGCGGCCGCACGAGAGCCGCACCGAACTCGGCGAGGACGGACCTGTGCTGTTCGTCGAGTACGGACGCCGGCTCGAACAGCTCGTCGCCACCGAGGTGGCAGGACCGACGGAAGGAGGAACACCGTGACCACATCGACGCTCGGGCGGCAGGGGGCCGCCGCGCTGGACGACGCCGACGCGCGCCTGCTGCTGAAGCTGCTCGCACTGCCCACCGCCGGCCCCCTCGAAGGGACGCCGAGCCGAGCCGTCCGGCTGTGGGACGCCCAGCGCGCCTACGCCGAGGCCGCCGCCGGCATCGGCTTCACCACCGCGTGGCACGGCGCCGCCGCTCCCGACGAGCTGACCGACGAGCAGGTGCCCACCGCCGTGCGGGAGGCCGTCGCCGGCGACCCGGACTTCCTTTCGGCGCAGCCGAGTCTGGTGCTCCGGCTCGGGCCCCGGCTGCCCCGGCGTGCCACGGTGATGTTCAACGTGCATCTGGACACCGTCGCGGGTGACCAGCCGGTCCGGCTGGCGGACGGCCGCTTCCACGGCAGGGGCGCCATCGACGCCAAGGGCCCGGCCGTCGCTCTGCTGGCCGGCGTCCGGGCCGCCGTACGGGCCGAGCCGCGCCTCGGGCGGGACGTCGGTGTCCTCATCCAGGCGGTGGCCGGCGAAGAGGGCGGCGCCATGGGGGTCTTCGGCACCCGGAAGCTGATCCGGGCGGGTTTCACCGGCCGGCTGAACATCTTCTGCGAGCCCACCGGGAGGCGGCTGCTCACCCGCTCGACCGCGTCGATGACGGCCCGGCTGCGGGTGCGCGGCACGGACGCCATCGACGACGCCCCGGCGGCCGGGCACAACGCCACCGTGCTGCTCGGGCACCTCGCCACGCATCTGGCGAGGACCCTGCCCGCCGAGGCCAGGAGCGGCCAGGTCTGTGTGGCCGGACTCCAGACGGGGCCGCTGCACAACAAGGTGTACGGCTCGGGCACACTCCTGCTCAACCTGTCGTACGGCTCGGCGGCCGACGGCGACCGCCTGGAACGGGCCACGGAGCGCGAACTGCGGTCCGGGATCGCCGGTTTCCGCCACGTCTTCGCCGACAGCCCGCTGCTCGCCCGTACCGCGCGCGACGCCGACGGCATCGTCCGGCTCGACTGGCTCAAACGCCGGCTGCCCGCACTCGAATCCGCCGACCCCTGGGGCGGCCGGTCGCTGACCGAAGAGGCGGGCATCGCACCCTGGCCGGCCGGCCTGCCCGCCTTCACCTGCGACGCGATCTGGGCCCACGGGCTGCCCGGCGCCTTCACCGCTGTGCTGGGTCCCGGGGACCTGGCACTCAACAACGCCCACGCGGAGGGGGAGTTCGCCGACCGCGCCGAACTGGACCTGTTCGCCGGGGACATCGCACGGCTCCTCACCGCCTTCGCCACCTCATCCGATCCCACGAGGACGACATGACCACTCTCACCCAGCCTCCCGGCACCGAGCCGGCCACCGGCGGGACGGCGCGGACCGTACGCGTCGCCGCCACCGAACTGATCCGGTTCACCACCGAGGTGTTCACCCGGCGGGGCCTCGCCGAGGACCGCTCGTCGGCCGCGGCGCGCGCCCTGGTCCACGGCGACCTGACCGGCGTCACCTCGCACGGCCTCACCAATCTCACCCGGCTCTACCTGCCGCTCTTCGACGACGGGCGCACCGATCCGAAGGCCGATCTCGAAATTGTGGCCGACCGGGGCGCCGCCCTGCTCGTCGACGCGCACCGGGCGCTGGGGCTGTGGTCGGCCGGCGCGGCGATGGACCTGGCGATGGAGCGGGCGGACACCTACGGCATCGGTCTTGTCTCCCTCTACAACGGCACCCACTTCGGCTGTGCGGGCCACTTCACCGCACGGGCCGCCGAGGCGGGCGCCATCGGTCTGCTCGCCGGCAACTGCGGCGGTCAGCGCATCATCCGGCCGCCCGGCGCCGCCAGGCCGCTGCTCGGCACGAATCCGTTCAGCATCGCTGCGCCCGCCGGTGACCACCCCCCGTACGTCCTCGACATGAGCACCACCGTCGTCCCCACAGGCCGGATCCGCGCGGCGGCCCGGGAGGGCCGGCCGATCCCCGAGGGCTGGCTGACCGACGACCTCGGCAACCCGGTCACCGACCCGGCCGCCTTCGACCGGGGCGAGGCCCACCTGGGGTGGCTCGGCGGCCGTCCGGAGACGGGCGCGTTCAAGGGGTACGGGCTGAGTCTGCTCGTGGAGACCCTCGCCGCGCTGCTGCCCGGCGCCAACCTCGGCCCCACGGCGGCCGAGAAGGACGGTACGGGGCCGCTCGGCCGGGACGACAACATCGGCTTCTTCGCGCTGGCCATCGCGCCCGGCAAGCTGCGCCCGCAGGAGGAGTTCCTGCGCGACGCCCAGGACCTCTTCGGCACGCTCCTGGCGACCGAGCCCGTCGATCCGGCGGCGCCGGTGCGCTACCCCGGCTGGCCGGAGGCCGCACACGCGCGCGCGGCGGCCGCCGAGGGCGTACCGCTCAGCGCCGCGCTCCACGCCGAGCTGGTCCTGGTCGCGGACCAGCTCTCCCTCGACCCGCCCGCCACTCAGGGAGACAGCGCATGAGCAAGGTCAGGATCGGCATCGTCGGACTCGGGGTGATCTCCCGCTTCTACCTGGAGGCGCTCCCGTCCCTGCCGGGGCTCGAACTCGCCGCCGTGTGCGACCTGAACGCCGATGTCCTCGCCCCGTTCGACGGCCGGGTCCCCGCCTTCAGGGACCACCGTGAGCTGCTGGCCCGCGCCGACGTCGACGCCGTCGTGGTGAACGTGCCCAACGACGTGCACTTCCCGGTCGTCCGGGACGCGCTCACCGCAGGCAAGGCCGTCTGTGTCGAGAAGCCGCTCGCCATCGACGTCGAGGACGGCCGCGCGCTGCGGGACCTGGCGGCGGCCCGGGGCCTCCCGCTGTTCACCGCCTTCCACCGCCGCTACAACCGCAATGTCCTCGGCCTGCTCGGCGCGCTGCCGAAGGGCGTCCCCGTCGAACGTCTCACCGTGCGCTACTGGGAGAAGATCGAGGAGCACGTCGGCAGGGACCGCTGGTACCTGACGCCCGAGCGCTGCGGCGGCGGCTGCGTCGCCGACAACGGCCCCAACGCGATCGACGTCGTCCAGCTCATCCTCGGCGACGTCGCCCTGGAGCGGGCGCAGGTCACCCGCGACGAGGCCGGTGTCGACCAGCGGGCCCTGATCACCCTGCGGACCGGTGACGGCACCGAGGCCGTGGTCGACCTGGACTGGGGCTACGGGCAGGGAGAGGTGAAGGACGTCGAGGCGCGGCTCGCGGACGGACGGGTCCTGCACGCCGACATGCTGGCCGGCTATCCCGCGTTCAAGGGCTCGCTGACCCATGAGTACGCGGGTGTCCTGACGGAGTTCGCCGAGGTGGTGGGTGGGCTGCGCACCGTATGGCCGGACGGCCTGCGCGCGCTGGAACTGGTCACCGACGTCTACGAGGCCGAACGCGGAGCCGCGGTCCCCGCCGAGCATCTGTCCGGGCCTGGCCCGACCCTGAACCGCTGAGGAGCTGAACCGTCATGGCACATCCCGAGAACGGCAGGAAGAACAGCGTCCACGGCGTCCTGACCAAGGTGCTCAAGCATCACAGGGACGACCGCGGCATGCTCCTGGAGCCCTACACCAGCCGGTGTGTGCGCCAGGGCGAGGTCCACGAACTGGTGGCGACCGGACAGACGGACGCCCTTCCTGGCACGACCGTCGACGAAGTGGCCTTCCTCGGCTTCGTGGAGCTGTCCTGCGGCGGCGTCCTGGACAAGGGCGACGAGGTCTGGGCGGGTGACCGGCTGGTCGGCACCGTGCTCGGTTACGACGCCTGCCATTTCCCGAACCACTACAACATCCTCATCGCGGCCAGCCCCGCCCTGAGCGGCCCCGAACTCGGCCTTGAGCCGTCGGCCGACATCAGGTTCGTCCCCGCCCCCGGGCACCGTGCGCACGGCGACGGCCTCGGTCCTGTGCTGCGCGGTGTGCGCTCCCCCGCCGACCTCCGGACCATGAGCTACGAGGACCTGGGGGTGCTGGCAGGGGAGATCAGGGACGCACTGGTGGAGAAGGTCTCCAGGACCGGCGGCCACCTCGGCCCGAACCTGGGGGTCGTGGAACTGACCATCGCGCTGCACCGGGTCTTCGAATCGCCGCGCGACCGGATCGTGTGGGACACCGGCCACCAGGCGTACGTGCACAAGATGCTCACGGGGCGGTCCGGCCTGTTCGACACGCTGCGGCAGGCCGGCGGGCTGTCCGGCTACCCCTCGCGGGCGGAGTCACCGCACGACCTGGTGGAGAACTCGCACGCGTCCACGGCGCTGTCGTACGCCGACGGTTTCGCCAAGGCGCACCAGCTCAACGGCGAGGAGGACAGGGCGGTCGTGGCGGTGATCGGCGACGGCGCGCTGACCGGCGGGATGTGCTGGGAAGCCATCAACAACATCGCCGCGGCCAAGGACCGCCCGGTGATCATCGTGGTGAACGACAACGGCCGCTCGTACGCGCCGACCATCGGCGGGCTCGCCGAGCAGCTCAACAAACTGCGCACCTCGCACCGTTACGAGCGCTTCCTCCGCTGGGGCAAGCAGGTCTCCCAGCAGACGCCGCTCGTCGGTGAGGGGCTGTACGAGGGGCTGCACGCCGCCAAGAAGGGGCTGAAGGACGCCATCACCCCGCAGAACCTCTTCGACGGTCTCGGCCTCAAGTACATCGGCCCCGTCGACGGGCACGACACGGCGGCGCTGGAGCGGGCGCTGGGCAGGGCGCGGCACTTCGGCGGGCCCGTGCTGGTCCACTGCATCACCACCAAGGGCGCCGGTTACGCGCCGGCCGAGGACCACGAGCTGGACCGGCTGCACGCCACCGGCGCCTTCGACCCGCGCACCGGCCGCAGTTCGTCGACCGCGGCCCCCGCGCCGACCTGGACGTCGGTCTTCGCCGACGAGCTGCTGAAGGCGGGCAACGAGCGGCGGGACATCGTGGCGGTCACGGCGGCGATGCTGGAGCCCGCAGGGCTGGGGGACTTCTCGCGGGCCTTCCCCGAGCGCACCTTCGACGTGGGGATCGCCGAACAGCACGCGGTCACCTCGGCGGCCGGTATGGCGATCGGCGGACTGCACCCGGTGGTGGCCCTCTACGCGACGTTCCTGAACCGGGCCTTCGACCAGACGCTGATGGATGTGGCACTGCACCGCCTGCCGGTGACGTTCATGCTCGACAGGGCAGGGGTCACCGGGGACGACGGCGCCAGCCACAACGGGATGTGGGACATGTCGATCCTCCAGGTGGTGCCGGGGATGCGGGTCGCCGCGCCCCGGGACGGCCGGCGGCTCGCCGAGCTGTTCCGGGAGGCGATCGCGCACGAGGACGGCCCGACGGCGGTGCGCTACCCGAAGGGGGCGGCGCAGGCCGACATGGACACCCTCGACACCGTCGGCGGGCTGGACGTCCTGCACCGCGGCAGCCGCCAGGACGTCCTGCTGGTCGCGGTCGGCAGCATGGCGCGGATCTGCCTGGACGCCGCCTCGCTGCTGACGGCGGGCGGTATCGGCGCGACCGTCGTGGACCCGCGCTGGGTCAAGCCGGTCAACGCGGCGCTCGCCCCGCTGGCGGCCCGGCACCGGCTGGTGGTCACCGTCGAGGACAACGGCGTCGTGGGCGGGGTCGGTTCAGCCGTGGCGCAGGCGCTGCGCGCGGCCGGTGTGGACACCCCGGTGCGTGACTTCGGCATCGCGCAGGAGTTCCTTGACCACGCCAAGCGCGCCGACATCCTCGGTGCGCTGGGTCTCACGCCGGGCGCGATAGCGGCTGAGATCACCGAGACGCTCCAGCGCCAGGAGCCGCTGGTCGCCGTCGAGGACGTCGAGGAACTGGTCTGAGGCCGGCGGGGTCCGCGCCCGGTACCGGCGCGGCCCCCGGCTCCGTCCGGCGCGCGCCACCGCCCCGCGCGCCTCACCGCACCGCGCGCTCCACCGCACCGCCCGCTCCACCGCACCGCCCGCCGCGTCCGAAGGGAATTCTTGTCATGTCCGTTCTGCTCAGCACCCCGACCCTGCCGCCCAAGCCCGTCGCCGTCCGCCGGGTCTCCCGCCGGATCATGGTCGGCGACGTGCCGGTCGGCGGTGACGCCCCGGTCTCCGTACAGTCCATGACGACGACGCTCACCTCCGACGTGAACGCGACCCTCCAGCAGATCGCCCAGCTCACGACGGCCGGCTGCCAGATCGTACGGGTGGCCGTGCCGTCGCAGGACGACGCCGAGGCGCTGCCGCTGATCGCGAAGAAGTCGAAGATCCCGGTGATCGCCGATATCCACTTCCAGCCGAAGTACGTCTTCGCCGCGATCGACGCCGGCTGCGCCGCGGTCCGCGTCAACCCGGGGAACATCAGGCAGTTCGACGACAAGGTGAAGGAGATAGCGAAGGCGGCGTCCGACGCCGGCATCCCGATCAGGATCGGGGTCAACGCGGGGTCCCTGGACCAGCGGCTGATGAAGAAGTACGGCAAGGCGACCCCGGAGGCGCTGGTGGAGTCGGCCCTGTGGGAGTGCTCGCTCTTCGAGGAGCACGGCTTCCGCGACATCAAGATCTCCGTGAAGCACAACGACCCGGTCGTGATGATCGAGGCGTACCGGCAGCTCGCTGCGCAGTGCGACTACCCGCTGCACCTGGGAGTGACCGAAGCGGGCCCGGCGTTCCAGGGGACCATCAAGTCGGCGGTCGCGTTCGGGGCGCTGCTCGCCGAGGGCATCGGCGACACGCTGCGGGTGTCGCTGTCCACCCCGCCGGTCGAGGAGGTCAAGGTCGGCCTGCAGATCCTGGAGTCGCTGAACCTCAAACAGCGCGGACTGGAGATCGTGTCCTGCCCCGGCTGCGGCCGGGCGCAGGTGGATGTGTGGAAGCTCGCCGACGAGGTGACGGCGGGCCTGGAAGGGCTGGACGCGCCCCTGCGGGTGGCGGTGATGGGCTGCGTCGTGAACGGGCCGGGCGAGGCGCGGGAGGCGGACCTCGGAGTGGCCTCGGGCAACGGGAAGGGGCAGATCTTCATCAAGGGCAACCCCGTCAAGACCGTGCCCGAGTCGAAGATCGTGGAGACACTGATCGAGGAGGCTCTCAAACTCGTCGAGGCGATGCCCGAGTCGGACCGTGCGGGCTCTCCGAGCGTGGCGGTGCTGTGACCGGGGCGCCTGCCGCTCCCCCGCGTGCCTGACGCCCCGCCCCCTCCGGCCGTGGAGGGGGCGGGGCGTCAGGTACGGCATGAGCGCGGCCGGTGCGCGACGGGCGGGCCGTCGCTGTCCTACGCCGACAGGGTCAGCCGGCGGCCGAGCCAGTCCCGCAGCTCGCGGCGGTCCACCTCGCCCCGTTCGGTGCGGGGCAGCCCGCCCATCAGCTCGATGCGCGCGGGCAGATGGGCCCGGGTCACGCCGTGCGCGACGAGGTGCTCGCACACCTGGAGGAGGCTCGGCGGCGGCCCGGCAGGAACCACCACCGCGCAGGCGAGTTCGCCGTGGACGGGGTCGGTGTACGCGACGACGGCGGCCTCCGTGACGCGCGGGTGGGCGAGCAGCGCCGCTTCCAGTTCGGCGAGCGGCAGCAGGAAGAGACCGCCGATCTCGTCGGCCCCTGTCTGGTCGTCGCGGCCGGCCGCCGCACCGGGGAAGGTCGCGTCGTCCCGTCCCCAGGTGGGCAGGAGCCCGCCGCCCTCCTTGCGCCAGACGGCGACGCACGAAGCGGGTCCCGGGGTGCGCCGGCCGCCCGGCGCCGGCAGCACGGTCTCCCCCGTGCTCTCGGCGGGCACCGCGTACAGGGGGACCCGGAAGACCTCGTGCACCTGCTGGACGAGCCGCGTCGTGGTGCCGTCCGGGTCCGAGGAGAGCGCGCCGCGCAGCGCGGGCGCCCGCTTCGGCCGCAGCCGCTGCGCGGCCTCCAGCTCCGCCCAGTGCGCCGGTGAGGCGAGCACCGTGTCCACCCCGGACTCGGCCATCAGGTCGAGGGCGCCCTCCGGTTCCCACACGTCCTGGAGCAGCACCGTGCCGCCGTGGGTGAGCGGCCCGACGACCGCGTGCAGCAGCGAGGGGAGGCTGGCCAGCGGCAGCGCGGAGTAGCTCGCCCCGGTGAGCGAGGCGGACGCCGTGAGCGCCGCGTGCAGGGTGTTGCTGGTGTGCATGAACATGCTGTGGGTGTCGCGCAGCCCCACGGAGTTGACCACCAGGCAGACCCGGTCGGCGCCGTCGGGCGCGGCCCGCAGCCAGTCGGACCTGTGGTACCGCTCGTGCGGGGTACGCAGGAAGTGGCCGGCGAAGTCGACGGCGCCGGTGGCGGCCGCGTTCCCGTACACCACACGGTGGCGCAGCCAGGGCAGCGACGGGGCCAGCTCGGTCAGTGCCTCGGCGGGGGCGGCTCCTTCCCACAGGTCGGGTACGACGCACACCGTGGGCTGCGCGGCGACCAGCACGGCCTCCAGGTCCCTGGTGCCGTAGCCGGGCATGACCGGCACCGCGACGGCGCCGATCCGCAGGCAGGCCAGGAACAGGGCGCACGCTTCCCACCAGTTGGGCAGTTGGAAGGCGACCGGGTCGCCGGGCCGGACGCCGAGCGCGACCAGCCCGTGCGCGAACCGCTCGACGTACGCGGTGAGTTGCGCGTACGTGAGCCGTACGGTTCCGCCGCCGGCGGCGCGGTGCGCCACGATCGCGATCCGTCCCGGGTGTACGGCGCACCCCCGGTGGAGGTCGTGGATCAGGGTCTCCCGGCGCCACCGTCCGCTTCTGACGAAGCTTTCGACGATGTCGGCGGGCGGCCGGGTCCACGTGGGCGGCCCGGCCGGCGGGACACCGCCGGCCGGTCCCTCGGCGGTGTCCCGCTCGGTGCCGGCGCGCCTCATCACTGCCTCCTGCCGACGGCCCAGGCCACCTGCACACGAGAGCCGCACCGCAGTTTGCGCATCACGTGCCGGACGTGATTGACGACGGTCCACTCGGCGATGCCGAGCTGGTGCGCCACCTGACGGTTCGTCATCCCCTCGGCCACCAGGAGTGCCACCTGGAGTTGACGCGGCGTCAGAACGGCTGCCTCGCTGCGCTCTTCGGCGCGGCCGGGTTCCACGGCGGCAAGCGCCTCGCCGGCCATCGCCTCGGCGGGCAGTCTGAGCCCTTCGAGCCAGGCCGCGCCGAAGACGGTCCAGCCGAGCTGCTTGCGCAGCCCGGCGGCCGCCTCGTCGAGCCGGCCGGCGCGCTCCTCCGTCAGGCGCTCACCGGTGGTCCTGCGCAGCGCGTCGGCCGCGGCGAGCAGCCGGGTGGCGCGCCGCGGCTGGCCGGCGCCGTGCTGGATCAGCAGGGCGAACATCTCCAGGGCGGCGGGGAGTTCGGTCCGCTCGTCGATGGAGTCGAACAGCGTCAGGCTCTCGCGCAGCGCGGTGTGCGCGGCCGTCTCGTCGCCGGCGCGCAGCGACAGCCGGGCGCCGACCAGCAGGCTGTGCGCGAGATCGCGTATCTCGCCGTTCTGCCGCTGGAGACGGACACTGCGGTCGAGCAGTTCACGTGCCTCCTCCGTGCGCCCTGCCGCGTCCAGCGCCTCGGCAAGTCCGGCTGCCGCCTCGGCGGAGCCCGTGGTGTCGCCCTGCGCCTCCAGCCGGGTGTGGGCCGCGGTGAGCAGGGACTGTCCTACGGCCCGGTCGCCGCAGCGGAAGAGGGCGAGCCCCATCCGGGCCGAGGCGCGCGCGCCCCGCCGGCCGTCCTTGAGCCGCTTGTAGAGCGCGATCGACCGGCGGTGCAGATGCGAGGCGCGGTCGTGGTCGCCCAGGGCGGCGGCGAGCACCCCGGCGCCGGCGCAGAGCCGGGCCCGCAGGCGCAGCCCCGGCTCACTCTCGTCGCCGGGCAGCGCCTCCAGCGCCTCGTCGAAGCGCCGCAGGCCCTCCCGCAGCTCTCCGCGCACCAGCCACGGCCGCAGACAGGCGGCGACCAGCGCCGCGCGCTCCACGACCGCGCCGGTCACCCGGAGATGGTCCAGCGCGACCATCACATTGGCGTGTTCGTTTCCCGCGACCTGGAGCCAGCGGCGCTGCTCCGACCCCTGGAAGCGCCCCTCGACGGTGTGCAGCAGCTCGCGGTAGTGCCGGGCGTGCGCGTCGCGGGCGGCGGTGGTCTGCCCCGACTCTTCGAGCAGGGAGAGCCCGTAGGCCCTGATGGTGCGCGACATGACCAGTCTGCTGTCGGCGCGCGGCTGCTCCCTGATGGTCAGCAGATTCCGGTCGAGCAGCTCCTCGATGGCCTCCGCCGTCTCGCCGGCGGCCAGCGGGGAGACCTTCTCCGCCGTGGCGAGCGTCGCACCTCCGGCGAAGACGGCGAGTCCCGCCAGCAGGGCGCGCCGGCCCTCGTCCAGGCTCCGGCAGCTCCACGCGGCGATCGCGAGGACCGACCGCTGCCTGGCCGGCACGTCGACCGGCCCCGAGAAGTGGCTGTCGCCGCCCCGGTGCAGCCAGCCGCGCAGCTCGCGCAGCGGAAAGAGACGCAGCCTGCGGGCTGCGAGTTCCAGCAGCAGTGGCACGCCCTCCAGAAGGTTGCAGATGTCCACCACCTCCTCGACGTTCTCCGCCGTCAGTGCGAACTCCGGGTTGACCTCGTAGGCCCGTCGGACGAACAGCCGCACAGCCGGGTTGTCCTGGACATCGGCGATGCCGGGTTCCGGCAGCAGGCCGGGCGGCGGCAGCGGGTCTACGGGCAGCACCCGCTCCCCGTAGATGCGCAGGCCCTGCTGCCCGGTGGCCAGTACGGTCAGCCACGGCAGCTCGGCGAGCTGTCCCGCGACCACCGGAGCGAGCCGCCGGGCAAGGTGGTCCACACCGTCCAGGAACAGCAGTGCCCTGCCGTCGGGCACGGTCTCCCACGGCGCGCCGGCGTCCCGTACCGCCGCCTCGTCCGACGCGGCGGCGGGCAGGTCGACGAAACGGATACCGCCGGGGAACTCCCCAGCAGCCGAACGTACGGCGTCGGACGCGAGCCGGCTCTTGCCGACTCCGCCCGGCCCGGTGAGAGTGATGAGCCGGTTCGACGGGTCCTGGAGTCTGCCCTGTACTCCGATCAGGTCGAGCGCCCGGCCCACTGTGTCGGCAGGCTGCGGCGCCGTTCTCAAATCGGTCGACATGCTTCCCATTCATGCCCCCGTGCGCGGTGAAATCTGAAAGATCCTGCAATGTGTGCGGAACCTAGAGACCGGGCCTTAAGCGCGCCTGTAGAGACGGGGCGGCCCCGCGGCTCTTTAGCTCTCCGCAAGCAGCCGCGGCTCCAATGGCGCCGATCCGAAGGATCGGATCAGCCGCAGATACACCGAGAGGGGCCCGTCTGTCGTGAGCGCTCAGACCAAACCCGTACAGCGTCTGGACCGGGTGGTCATCCGTTTCGCGGGTGACTCGGGGGACGGTATGCAACTGACGGGTGACCGGTTCACCTCGGAGACGGCGTCGTTCGGCAACGACCTGTCGACGCTGCCGAACTTCCCTGCCGAGATCAGGGCGCCCGCCGGGACCCTGCCGGGTGTCTCCTCGTTCCAGCTCCACTTCGCCGACCACGACATCCTCACCCCCGGTGACGCGCCGAACGTCCTGGTCGCGATGAACCCCGCCGCACTCAAGGCGAACATCGCCGACGTACCGCGCGGCGCGGAGATCATCGTCAACACGGACGAGTTCACGAAACGCCCGATGGCGAAGGTCGGCTACGCGGTCTCACCGCTGGAGGACGGGTCCCTCGACGGCTACCAGGTCCACCCCGTGCCCCTGACGACGCTGACGATCGAAGCGCTCAAGGACTTCGGGCTCTCCCGCAAGGAGGCCGAGCGCAGCAAGAACATGTTCGCGCTGGGGCTGCTGTCGTGGATGTACCACCGCCCGAC